>CALXYM010000001.1 GCA_944392965.1 uncultured Spirochaetaceae bacterium
GTCAGAAATGTTAAAACTTCGGCCAACTACCGTGGACAATTCCTCTTAATGCTAATTAACTTAATGGCATTGGGCTTCTCCTGAAGGTCGTTGACGAATAGATCACAGGGAATAGTAATTTTAACTTGTAATTAAAACGGCCTCTTTCGAGGCCATAGAGTTTTATTTTTTGGGAAGTTCCCTTACCGTATACCTTCCCATCTGCAGGTATTTGATAGCCTCCACAGCGGCATTTGCTGCACTGGTGGTTGTTGTGTAAGGGATGTGGGCTCTTATCGTTTCTGTTCTAATGTCATCATCACTGCGACGTGCATGGAATCCCATTGGAGTGTTGATGATGAGATCGACTTTCTTCGCCCTTATGTAATCCACAATGTTCGGATGCCCTTCATGCACCTTTAATACGACATCCGTGAGAATTCCAAGATTAAAGAGATCTCGTGCAGTTCCCTTTGTACAGAGGATTTCAAAACCCATTTCCTGAAGGGCTTTCGCAATGGGGGCGATAGTGACTCTGTCCCGGTTGTTGACGCTTATTATCACGCGCCCTTTTGTTGGAAGGATGTTGTTCGCTCCTGCCTGACTCTTCGCATAGGCCTCTCCGAACGACCTTCCCATTCCGACGACCTCTCCGGTGCTTCTCATCTCTGGTCCAAGTGCAGGATCAACGTTACTGAAACGATCGAAACTGAATACGGCCTCCTTTATCGCCCATCCTGTGATGCATCGTCCTTCCCGGATATCTTCTCCTTCTTCAAGCAGTCCCTGTTTTACAAGATCTTCTCCTTCGAATATTCTTACTGCGACATCGATAAGGTTGACACCGCTTGCTTTTGATATGAACGGAACTGTACGGCTTGCCCTTGGATTGACCTCGATTATGTAGAGCTTGCCATCCTTCTCTGCGAACTGTATGTTCATCAGTCCCTTTACTTTTAGTTCTTTCGCAAGTTTGAGTGTCCACCTTCTCATCTCATTGAGTATCTCGGGTTTTGCCTTGTAGGGAGGAAATACTGCTGCACTGTCTCCTGAGTGGATTCCAGCTGCTTCTATGTGCTGCAGGATGCCTCCGATGTAGATCCTCTCTCCATCTGAAACGGCATCAAGATCATATTCAAACGCATCTTCAAGGAACTGATCTACGAGAATTGGGTGACTTTTAGACACCTGCACATTCATCTTCGTGAAGAATTCATCCAGGCTCTCCTCATCATAGGCGATGAACATGCTCCGGCCTCCGAGGACGAACGAAGGGCGGAGCAGGACAGGAAAACCTATCTCATTTGCCTTCTCAAATACCTCTTCTCTGCTATGACCCATCCTGTTTTCTGGCTGACGGAGTCCGAGCTCCCTTACAAGGTTTGAAAAGAGTTCTCTGTCTTCGGTTCTGTTGATGGAATCGAGGCTTGTTCCGATGATGTTCGCTCCCGCCTTCTCAAGTGTCTCTGCCATGTTAAGAGGTGTCTGCCCTCCAAGTTGGACCACGACATCCTTAGTCTTTTCCTTCCTCATTATCTCAAGTACAGATTCCGGAGATAAAGGTTCCACGTAGAGTCTGTCTGAGGTGTTGTAATCTGTAGAGACGGTCTCGGGATTGCTGTTGACCATTATCGTTTTTCTTCCAAGACGCCGGTATGCCTGACTTGAAAGGGTGCAGCAGGTGTCGAACTCAAGTCCTTGCCCGATCCTGTTCGGGCCGGAGGCAAGGATGATGACAGCCTTTTCTCCAAGCGCCGCACCCTCATCCTCCTCTCCATATGTGAGGTAGCAGTAGGGGGTCTTGGCTTTTGTCTCTCCTGCACAGGTATCTACATAGTGTGAGACTGCGTTCATGTGGTAGGGTAGAGGTGTGACACCAGAAAGTGTTGAGATCCTTCTGTCACTCATGCCGTTCATCTTGGCTTTCTGGTAGATCTCCTCGTCTAGCTGTCCCTCAATCTGCCTATCAAGTTCCGCCTGTTCTTTCAGTGCTTCAAGGAAATAGATATCATATCCCGTTTCCTCACTCAGTTTCTCTAGGTCTTTGTATCCCTCTTTTATAAGGGTATAAAGTGCGAGATAGCGCATGGGGTGTGCGCTCTTTGCGAGAAGTTCGACATCGTATTTATTTCTGTTAAGTTCCTCAATTCCCTCAAGTTTCTGTTCTGATGACCTGAATGCCTTGTTCAATGCTTCATTGAGTGTTCTTCCTAAAGCCAGTGCCTCTCCGACACTTCTCATCTGTGTACCGAGTGCGGAGGCAGGAAGAGGAAATTTCTCAAGCTCGAAGCGGGGAACTTTTACCGCCACATAATCCAGAGCCGGTTCAAAACAGCTTACACTTTCTCCTGTAATTTCATTGAGTATCTCACTGAGGGTATAGCCTACGGCAAGTTTTGCACTGATTCTCGCAATCGGATAGCCTGTGGCCTTGGAGGCTAGGGCAGAAGAGCGGGAGACGCGGGGATTCATCTCGATGACTATCATCCTCTTGTGGTCAGGAGAGATTGCGAACTGCACGTTCGATCCTCCGCAGTCCACGCCAACGGCCCTTAGAATGTCTATCGAAGCAGTTCTTATCTTCTGGTATTCCGCATCGCTGAGGGTTTGGATGGGTGCAACCGTTATGCTGTCTCCCGTATGTACCCCCATGGGGTCTATGTTCTCAATGGAGCAGACGATGATCGCGTTGTCATCCCTGTCCCTCATGACCTCCATCTCAAACTCCCTCCATCCGATGAGAGATTCCTCGAGAAGGATTTCTCGGACAGGACTTATATCGAGGGCATTTTCAACAAGGGGGATGAACTCCTCTTCGGTCTTTGCAATCGCTCCACCCATTCCACCGAGTGTGAATGATGGCCTGATGATGAGAGGCAGTCCTATCTCCTTTTTTACCTTCAGAGCCTCGTCTATTGAGTGGGCGATTCCGCTTTTAGCACTCTCAAGTCCGAGGGAGGTCATTATCTCTTTGAATTTGCCTCTGTCCTCAGCTCTTTCGATGGCCTCTGCACTTGCTCCGATGACTTTGACTCCATATTTTCCAAGGATGCCTCTCCTCTCAAGATCCATGGTCAGATTAAGTGCCGTCTGCCCTCCCATCGTAGAGAGGATCGCATCAGGACCTGCCTGTTCAAATATCTTTTCTATATATTCCGGGGTGAGAGGTTCCATGAATATGTGGTCTGCCAGCCCCGGGGTGGTCATGACCGTTGCCGGATTCGGGTTTATAAGGGACACCTCGTATCCCTCTTCCTTAAGAGCTCTTACCGCCTGTACTCCCGAGTAGTCGAACTCGCATGCCTGCCCGATTACGATAGGGCCGCTTCCTATCACAAGTATGTGCTTTATATCATCTCTTCTCATTAGTTCGCCCTCTCTTTGAAGTAATCGAATATCCATAAAGCATCCTCCGGTCCTGGAGCTGCCTCTGGATGGAATTGCACCGAATAGACCCTCTTCTTCTCGTCATAAAGACCTTCAACCGTGTTGTCGTTGGCATTCCTCATCCAGATCCTAACATCATCTGGAAGGCTCTCCTCATCACTCATGAATCCATGGTTCTGTGCCGTCACGAACACCTTTCCCGTATCCATGTCCTTTACCGGCTGATTAGATCCGTGATGTCCGAATTTCATCTTCCGTGTCTTTCCTCCGAGGGCAAGTGTTATTATCTGATGACCCAGGCAGATTCCCTCTACAGGGATCTTTCCTATACATCCTTTTGCGAGTGCGACAGCATCGGTAAGGAGTGACGGGTCTCCCGGACCGTTTGAAAGAAAGAGACAGTCTGGCTTCAGTGATAGCACCTCATCTGCCTTCGTCGTCGCTTTCATGAGTGTTACTGCAATGTTCCTCTTATAGAAATTTTCTATTATGGACTTTTTCAAACCGTAATCCACGAGGACGAAGTGTTTGTCCGGATTCTCTGGAGGATCTACCCTTCCTTCTCCAAGAGAGGGATTGTATGTGTTCTCTTTCACTGTCACCTGATCTATCAGATCTATCTGGGTGATCTCTGGATAGTTTTTCAGCTTCTCTTCAGCTTCTCTTCTGTCCTCTTCATAGAAGAGTATGCCGTTCTGGCTTCCATTTTCTCTAAGGTGGATCGTAAGAGCCCTCGTATCAACGCCTTCAAGGGCGGGGATTCCCTCTTTCCTCAGATATTCATCCAAGGAAAGTCGTCCATCCATCACTTTCCCTCCATAAAGCTTTTTTATAATAAGAGCAGTAGATTTAACACCACTGCTCTCTCCATCAACAACTGTAATTCCATAATTTCCTACCATGGGAGTGGTAAGAACCACGATCTGCCCTGAGTAGGAGGGATCTGTTAATATCTCCTCATAGCCGGGTGTTCCCGTATTGAATACGACTTCTGAACAGTTTAAGCTGATCGGAGCACCGAATGCGATACCTTTGAATTCTTTTCCATCTTTGAGTTTCAATATTGCTTTTTTCATAGGTCCAAACTGCTAGAAGTTTATGGAAATCCCCTGTCTGTTGCAACACGGTTGATGAAAATACATCAATTTGCAACAAAAATGTTGCAAATTCCGATATGGACGAAAGATGATGTTAATTCTATCTTTTAGAAAGGAGGGAGCATATGAAAGTTATTCTCGTAAATGGCAGCAGCCATAAGGATGGGGCGACGGCAAGCCTCTTAAAAGAAGTCGCTACAGCATTGAATGAGGAAGGTATAGAGACTGAGGATTATTTCATCGGAAATGAACCAATTACAGACTGTATCGGATGTGGAGGGTGCAGGAAAGAAGGCAAGTGCGTATTCTCTGATAAAGTGAACGAGTTCGTGGAGATGGCAAAAGGGGCTGATGGCTTTGTCTTCGGATCTCCCGTATATTATGCACATCCATCTGGACGTCTTCTTTCCTTCATGGACAGAGCTTTCTATTCCGGTTCCTCTGCATTCTTCCATAAGCCTGCTGCTGCAGTCCTCTCTGCTCGCAGGGCAGGGTGCGTTGCCTCATATGATGTCATAAACAAGTATTTCGGTATCACATCAATGCCGATAGTCACCTCTACGTATTGGAATCAGGGATTCGGCAACAATAAGAATGAGAGTGAGAGGGATGTGGAAGGTCATGGTACCATGAGGAACATAGGGCTTAATATGGCATGGCTTTTGAAATGTATCGACTGTGGAAAAAAGCTCGGGATAGAAGCTCCTGAGAATAAGAAACTGTCCATGAACTTCATCAGATAAGAGGCTATATCATAATGTAAGCCGCTTTGTTTTCTCTGGAAAAGCGGCCAGCATATTCCTGATTCTAATTGTTCTGAATCTCTCTTCCCCCTAAGTGATGAATTTTAAGAGCGTCCGATCTGGATACCCCACGTTTGAATGTATACTCTGGATAACCAAATCCCATGGGAACTGTGATGTAATGGTTTTCAGGGATACAGAGGAATGCTTTCGCTTTCGGACAGATGTCTAAAGCCGCTCCCGGAGTTGAGACGTAGATAGTTCCGATTCCGTATGACTCCATGATCAGTTCAACATAGGTTAGGGCGATCTGCGTGTCATACACCCATTCACCTTTTCCGATAGGTGCATGAACAAAGAGCGCGTGAGGAGCACCTCTGAACATGAAACTCTCTCCCGCTTCGCATTTAGTACGAAAGAATGCTATGTCTTCCTTTGTAAAACGTCCTGGATAAATTCCCCTGTCAGCAGCATCGAATAGTTCTTTATGGAACAGCTCTGCGAACTCCTTCATCGTGTCCTTGTCATTGATAACGGTGTATTCAACCAGTTGATTGCAGCTACCGGTAGGGGAATTGCCTGCTATATGCAGGATGTGGTCTATAAGTGTTTTATCTACATTCTGATCCTTGTATGATCGGCAGCTTCTCCTATTCGTTATAAGAGCCTCAATAGCTTCTGGTTTTGCTATCATGGATCGTGGCATGCAGTCATCAGCAGTCTTTCCAAGGATCGATAATGCTCCTGTAGGACAGACTGCGAGGCATCTCTGGCACTCCCAGCACATGTTCCATTCATCTGTGATTTCTGTTATGTTCATCTCTGGTATTCTGTCCTTTCCGAGCTTGAGGGCTCCATTTCAGCACGTTTTCTCACATAGCCCGCAGTGGATGCATTTCTCTTTATCGATTATTAAGTGTTTATCAAGTATGTTGTTTTTCATTTCTTTCCTCCTAAATAGTAAAACCAAGTATTGTAAAAGCTATCAAAGCCATAAGAAGTGCAATGAGCGTATAAGGCAGCTCCGTTCTGACATGATCGATTATCTTTGTTCCCGTCATTGAGGAAGATAGTATCACGCTGTCTGATATCGGGGAGCTTTGGTCACCGAAGACCGCTCCGGATATTATTACGCCGATCATGTACTCAAGAGGGATGCCAGAGGCATAAGCGACAGGAATCATGATCGGGATAAGCAGGCTGACAGTCCCTCCGCTTGTACCGGTTGCATAGGAAATGACAGCTGCTGCCAGAAGGGATGCTGGAAGGAGGAACGCTCCCTGAAGATATGCTGTGAATGAAGCGATGTATGAAGCGGTTCCCAGTATGGAAAGCATTGAGCTGAACGAGTATGCAAGAACAAGTATCATCGTCAGGGGGAACATGCCTGTCATCCCATCAATGCACCATGAGATATATTTATCGATAGTACAGAGTCCTTGTACACGGTAAAGAATACCTGCAAAGAGCAGTGTCAGCACGCCTGCTGAGAATACGGATGAGGATCCATCTCCATCTGCGATGTTTCCATTTCCGCTTATCAGCAGAAGAGTGAAGATTGATGCAACAAGAAAAAGAAGAGGAATGATCATATTTCTTGCAAGGGGCTTTTTATCAGCAGGAATGTCTTTCTCATAGACATCTACAATACTATCCTCATCGGATTCTGTGTCGGTTCTTTTCATTGGCCCGATATCTTTTCCCGTGATGACTGTCGTAAAGAGGACGATCATCAGGGCTATTGCAAAGAACTGGAAGGGTACAGCTCTGAGCACGATGGAAAATGGATTATCGGAAATGCCAAGATCTGTCATGACTGGGGTGAGAAAGGAGACGAGGACTGCTGCGGCACTTCCGAAAGGGACGAACCATGCAACTGCAGAGCCTGTGGAGTTTGCAATGAATGCGAGTCGTTCTTTCGGTATTCCAAACTTGTGGAAGAATGGCTTTCCTGACATTGATGTGACTGTAATTGAGCTTGTCCCGTCAGCAAAGAGAAGAAGTCCGAGAACCGATGGTTGCATTTCCGCTCTTCGCCTTGTCGTTATGATCCTCTTTCTCTCTGTGGCATATCTGACCAGCCCTTCGACGCCTCCAGATCTCGATGCTGCCGTCATTATGCCTCCCATGATGAGAACGAAGAAGGTTGTAGCGGCGGTGCCTGACGATGTAAAAACATTCGCTATCGCATTGATGCTGGAAAGAAAGTCTCCTGTGACGGCCCCGACAACAACGGATGAAGCCGCAAGTCCTGCAGCAAGTGCCAGAAACACATTTCTCTTGTAGAATGCAATGATGAGGACAATAATCATCGGGATGATTGATAAGAATCTATATTCATTCATTTTTAGCCTCCGTTCCATGGAGGAAGATGGAATTGTAATCAGGACTGTTTTCCCAGAAGTTCCCCCTCACGTAGAGTATTCTCTTTCCGAACTGGGGGAGAGCATGAGACCGATCATCGCCTCTATGGAGGCTTGGGGAAAAATTTACAAGGAAAGAGTGGAAAGGAAATAAGAAACTGTCAAATGTTTAGATGAAATGAGACTGTGATTTTCAAAATCAAATGAATAGATTACTAAGAATAATCATGGAATCTAAACGGAGTGGAATATTCTTTCTACTTTATATATGAAGCAGAATTCTACATGTTTAAATGATTTTTCCTTTCCATAGATAAACATATCATTTACGAATCTTTTTCTCTCTTCTTATTCAGATGATGTTTTCCTGTGGATTCAGGTTCAAATAAGAATTGGCTCTTAATTTTAATCTTTGAAGAGATATTTGGCTTTTGTGGTATTGTGATATTCGGAATTCCTACTTCCGTTTATCATGATAATCGGAAGTTTAAGAATAACCCTCTTGCCTCTATAGTCTGATAGCTTCCTTGTGCCTCCATCCTGATCAGGAAGGGAGAAATCTGGAAACATTGAGCCAATTTTTATATATTTCATACAAATTTAAAGTTGAACTTGAAAAATGTATAACTTTTATTAAAATAATCATAGAGGATATGATAATGCCGGAAAAGATAATTGAGAGGTTATTAGCACCAGAAGTGAAGCGGCTTTCTGCTACATATAAGGTATTAACCGTATTTGGGCCGAGGCAGACAGGTAAATCCACCTTAGTGAAAAATGTTTTTCCTGACTACGATTTTGTTAACCTTGAGGATTCATCATTGCAGCGGGAGGCGGAAGAGGATCCTAAAGGGTTTCTTATAAATCATGCCTCGCCCCTTATTATTGATGAGATTCAGCGAGTACCGGCTCTGGTAAGTCAGATACAGGCTAATGTTGATGAAAAAGACAGTAAGGGGCAATACATATTAACCGGCAGTTATCAGAAAAAAGTGAAAAAGACTGTAGCCCAGTCTCTTGCGACACGAACTGCGACTGTACATCTGTTACCTTTTTCGTTTGTGGAATTAGAGAATGCAGGCCTCTCCCTTCCTCGGAATGAGCAGATGTTTACAGGTTTTATGCCTAATATCTACAGCACACAGGGAATTGTTCCTAGTGAATACTATTCATATTATCGATCTGTTCATCTTGATAAGGATATAAGGGAAGAAAAAAGTTTTGCCGATGTGAGACTCTTTCATACTTTTCTGGAAGTCCTTGCGGGGAGAGCAGCTCAAACGTTAGTTAATACGGCGATAGCAGGAGATGTCGGGGTAAGTTCTATGACGATAAAAGAATGGTTATCTCTGCTTGAAAATGCTTATATTATTTATTTCCTTCCTCCTTGGAGTAAGAATTTGACGAGCAGGGCCGTAAAATCTCCAAAGATGTATTTCATTGAAACCGGACTCCTCGTATCGATGGCTAGGATATCATCACCTAAAGAGATAGGTATAACATCCTTAACCGGTGCCATTTTTGAGAACATGGTTGTAATGGAAGCTTTAAAAGCAAGATATAATTCATGCTCTGAGCCGAATCTTTATTTTTATCGGGATAATAACGGTGCGGAAGTGGATTTGATTTTAGAGAAAGGAATACGGGAAGTTGAACTGTTTGAAATAAAAGCGGCATATTCGGTCTCAAAGGATTTTGCGAGAAACCTGAACAGATTTGAAAATCTTCATCCGGGATATAAGGTAGGGAAAAACATTATTTATTCTGGCGAGACGCTTTTAGAGCCTGTTCATGGTGTGCGTTATATCAACTATAAGGATATTGCACCTTTCTTTGCAGAAAAAGAGAAATACATTCCTGCTTTCAATATGAAAGAATGATATTCAATGCGATAAGTCCTATTGAATTTCATCAGAGGACTTACCGCTTTTGAATTATTTGTTGAGGCTGTCGAAATACTTCCTTATCTGCTCCCCATGGGTGGCGGTGATAACCTTTGGGAATGTTTTCTCTATTATTCCTTCGGGATTTATGATGTATGTACATCTGATCACTCCCAGAGTGGTTTTACCATACATTTTCTTCTCTCCCCAGGCTCCGTACTGCTCCATGACGCTGTGATCAGAATCTGAGAGCAGGGTGAAATTCAGGTTCTGATTCTTTATGAATCTCTGATGGGATTCTGCACTGTCCCTGCTTACTCCAATGATTACCGCGTTGATTCCCTCGAAATTCTCTTTCTCATCCCTTAGAGAGCATGCTTCTTTCGTACATCCCGGGGTATTGTCTTTCGGGTAGAAATAGAGAATCACCCTCTTGCCTCTATAGTCTGACAGCTTCCTCGTAACTCCATCCTGATCAGGAAGGGAGAAATCTGGAGCCATTGATCCAACTTCCAGCATTTTCTTCTCCTTAATTTTTTCTTATTGTAGCAGAGGTGGGGAGTATGTTCCATAAGCTGTTTTGTATGAAAAAGCCGGAACCAGGGCTTAGGTTCCGGTTTTGAAGTATTAATCGATTTGACTAAAGATTCAGGTCATCAAGCCATGATGTTACCGTATTCTCATTTGCCCTGCTTCTGAATCTCATTCCTTCCAGCCATGTGGCACTCCAAGGGGCAGCCTCTTCAAGATTCTCCGCGCTATTCCCGAGGGGAGAGGATGAGGATGTTGCGAATGGGATTATCGTCTTTCCCGAAAGATCCGAGTTCTCGATAAACGTGTATACGATATGAGGTGCTTCTCCCCACCATAGTGGATAACCGAGGAAAACGGTGTCATAAGCAGAGAGGTCCGGGCTTGATGCAAGCTCCGGTCTGAATGATGGATCGTTGTGCTCCTCATTTACCCTGCTTCCCTCATCTCTCCAGTTAAGATCACTGGAAGAGTAGGGCTCTGCGGGAAGGAGTTCAAAAAGGTCTGCCCTCAGTTCATCCGCAATTACATTTGCAACCCTCTCCGTGTTTCCTGTCGCGGAGAAGTATACGACTGCCGTATCCGCATAGACGGCGCTTACTGCTAATAACAGTATTGTCAGTATTGTTAAAGTTTTTCTCATAATGTCTCCTTTATCCATGACTCAACGTGCATGGCTATCTCCTCGTTGTTCAGATCCTGGAACATGAAGTGATCGTTTCCATAGATTCCGATCTTCGGCAGATCGATTACCGTTGCTCCGTCATATGCTTCGGCAAACGCATATGCAGAACTTCTCATACCTTGCCATGCTGCAGTTGCTCCGATTGCGGGATCTCCGTTATCTATATAATCTCCATAGTAGAAAATGACAGGAATGTTCTTTTCCGTGATTGCATTATATTCATCACTTCCTACAGCAGGAGCCGCACCTGGTTCTATGGCTACTATCGCAGCGATGTTGTCGGTGTAGAGGACTGCCGTCCATCCTGGCATGCCACCCTGCGAGTGAGTTACAACGATGCTCTTTTCTCCCGTCATCTCATATACCCTGTCTACTGTTGCTGCAAGTGCACGTGCAACCGTGTCGTTATCGAAGTCAGAACCCATGTCCGATCGCATTCCAGTATCCGGCGTCATCTGGCGGAAGAACTGATCCACTGATTCTGGATCGTTTGGAAACTGCGATCCCTCGTTTGGGACGCTTTCCCCGTTTATCCATCTTCCAATCCTGAACTGCGTGTACCATCTCTGATCAAGTGTCTTCGTGCTTATTATTCCCGCAACAGACGTGCTTCCTGCCTCTCCACGTCTTGGTTCATCAATCAGGAATACTGGATGTCCTGATGAGAGGAAGATATCTGACCATCCATCCCTTCCATCAGGTGTCGTCATCCAGCCCATTCTGGACTGTCCATATCCGTGGAGGAACACCATTGGCAATCCCTTCACCTCATATGGTATCTGATAAAGTACGTTGGCATGATCAACATGTGCCGTCTGGCCTGCTCCTGTTTCCTCCCAGTGGTTCTCAGGATCGAATACTCCATCGGAGGTTACCGTGATGCCTCCGGCGGAGAATATTCCCTGATCAGAAAGCATTATTGGTGCCTTTTCGGCCGTGATGGTGAAAATGGTGATTAGGAGGATGAATACAAGTGTCGTAATCCTTTTCATTTAATTTTCCTCCGCGCTCAGTAAGAGTTCCATGAGTCTCTGGTCATGGTGATAACCCATGCTGTCAGTACTGTCAAAGATCTTCGTTGCACCATCCTCAAGAGTGTACTCCTCCCATCCAGGATTTCCTGTACGGGCATAGTTTATCCATGCCTGGCTCATTCTCTTTTCCAGCGCTGCTGCATCCTCACCACCTCCGATCGTCGTGTCTGCTTTTTCTATATTGCTGAATACGAATGGAATCTCTGATGTATGGTAGGATGTATATATTCCGTTCATCACGGGTGAGGTCCAGGCAAAGACATATGCGTATACAGGTACGTTTGCGTTCTTTACTTTCGCGTTCATGATCTCAAGCATCGGAATTCTTATCGTGGAAGAGTCAATGAATGATGCATCTTTTTTCTCCTTTCCCGGATATGCTCTCAGAAATTCTGAGACAACCTCATCTGCCAGATCCCCGTACATGGTTTTCAGGTGCGCATCAAGCTCCTCTTCAGTCCATGTGTTCGGGTTATCAGACTGAGTTTCTGTTATATTCCCCAGAAGGGATATCGCGGACCATTCGGTAAGATTAGACCCTATGAGAAGGCCATAATCCTCCGCACCTTCTGCAAATCCATCCTCTGTCACAGGATCGGTAGGAAGGAAATCCCCATCGACTACAGGTTCCCAAGAGAGCCCGTATCCACCACCGAGTGCAGCAGGGATTTTAAACTCATTCACAGTGGCTGTAAGAGCTCTGTCGGAGGCTGCTGAAAGATCATCATATGGAATGGTCTCAAGTTCCTTTGGATCTGTAACGCCGAGGTATTCCATCGTTAGTTCCGCGACACGGGCTGCGACATCTTTATCCATGAAGTGCACCCCCATCATTTCTGTAGCTCCGCTTTCAACAATCCCTCTCTCAAATAGACCTGAAGCATAAGGGCTCGTCATGAGTGCAAGTATTTTCGCTCCTCCTCCGCTCTCTCCGAACAGCGTGATATTCTCCGGATCTCCTCCAAATGATTCTATGTTCTCATGGATCCATTCCAGAGCATCGATGAGGTCCACGATTCCAATGTTTCCTGAGTATTTGTATTCCTCTCCATATGCGGAGAGATCAAGGTGTGCAAGAACATTGAGACGGTGATTCACGGATACGACTACGACATCTCCTTCCCTGGCAAGGGATGCTCCGTCATAGACTGCTGTCTCCTGCGCTGATCCTGTACTGAATCCACCTCCGTGAAGCCATACCATCACAGGTCTTTTCGCCCCGTCATCAAGGCCTTTTGTCCAGATATTCAGATTCAGAGGACTTTCACTTGTCGCATAGATTCTGGCAGGTTCTTCCCAGCTTGAACCTGTACCTCCGATGTTCTGAGCCTGTTCAGATATCGGGCCATAAGCGTTCGCAAGAAATATGCCATCCCATGGCTCAACCTCCCTTGCGGGCATGAATCTCTCTTCTACTATGCCATATGGAATACCATGGAATGTATAGACTCCATCCCTTATATAGCCTTGGACGACTCCTGATGATATCTCCGTTGTCGCGATTCCCGGTCCGGCCTCAACAGTGGCAAAAAGGGAAAATGCCACAATCAGGCATGTAAGTAATGATAGTATCTTTTTCATCAGATCGCCTCCTTGAAAATCTCAAGAACCTCTTCGTGTGTAAGTGCTTTCGCTCCACTTTTAATAAGAATGGTACTCTCTGCTATCTTCTTGAGATTCTCTTCAGTGATTAGCTTGCTTGGCTCATCCTTCATCCTGAGTTCCATCAGGTGTGTAGGCAGATCCATTCTTTTAATAAGATCCTCAAGAGCGTTCAGTCCCGCTTTTGCGGTCTCTTCATCATTTTTTTCTTCTACATTGAATACGAACTTTGAGAAGCGTACCATCTTTTCTAGTACATTCTCATATACGTGTCTCATATAGATCGGCTGGAGGACTGCAAGTCCCTCTCCGTGGTTGCAATCGGTATAGGCTCCAAGCTGATGTTCCATCATATGAACCTGGAAATCCGTCTTTCTTCCTATTTTCAGAATTCCATTCTCAGCCATTGCTGAATCCCATGCAAGGTTACTTCTTGCCTCCTTATCAAGGTAGTCATTGATGACCACGTTTATGTTATCCACGGTGTTCCTCATCACAGAAAGTGCGATGTCATCCGATGGGTTAAGTGTGGAAGATGTGCCAAAATATGTTTCCATCGCATGGGAGAGCGTATCGAATGCGCCTGAGAGAACCTGTTTTCTTGGAAGTGTCTTTATGATGTCATAATCGAGGAATGCAAAGGATGGTGCAGATACGAAAAGCCCGTTTTTCTGCTTTGTCTCCTCATTTGTTATTACTGCGCCTCCGTTCATCTCACTTCCTGTGCCCGTAGCTGTGACGATGGCTCCCAAGGGTAGGGGAGCTACGCTTGAAACACCTCTTTTATTTATCTCAAGATCCCATATGTCCTCATCCGTTCTGGCCTGTAATGCGATTATCTTCGATGCATCGATTACAGATCCTCCTCCGACGGCGATGATGGCATCGACCTTCTCCTCCTTTGCCTTTCTTGCACCTTCTTTTACCTTCTCCCATGTAGGATTGGGCATTATTCCAGAGAAGAGTACGACCTCTTTCCCCTCTTCTTTTAAAATGGATGTGACTATGCTCAGGGTTCCTGTCTTGACGACGGAGCCTCCGCCATATGTGACCATGATCTTTTTATTGAATGTTTTTATCGCATCTTTCAGGTGTGCTTTCACACATCCCTTACCGCTGAATACCTTTGTCGGGTATGAATAGATGAAATTCTCCATTTTTCTCTCTCCTTATCTGATGAAGTTTGTAAATTCTGTCTTTTCTTCCTGCCGAGGAAGTTCTATTTTCGCTTTTCTTCCCGCCTCAAGGCATTTGAGCATGTATGTCATGTTACGGCCGAGAATTCTCATCGTCTGCATGCCCTCCCCATCCTGTAAGACTTCCTCTGGTTTAGCACCGAATACTATCGGCCAGTATCTGGAGGTGACGATCGGCATCTGCATGAGGGTTAAGAATCTGTTGATCTGATCAAAAGTGGATACTGACCCTGCACGACGCGCGGAGATCACAGCCGATGCCGGTTTGTATGTGAATCTTCCGCTTCCCGCGTTCAGATCCGCATAGAACGCTCTTCCTAAGAATGATGTAAGAGCTCCATCTGCACCTCCCCAGTGTACGGGAGATCCGAAAAGGAAGCCGTCATAGGATCCTGCGATATCAAGGAATTCATTGACCCTGTCGGAGAAAACACATTTCCCCGTCTCTCTGCACTTCTTGCAGGCAATGCAGCTGTTCAGGGCTTTGTTCCCGACCCAGAAATAATCGGTTCCGATTTCTTCTTCATTGAGGGTTTTCGCACATTCCATCAGTGCCGTATAGGTGCATCCCTCCTTATGAGGACTTGCATTTACTAAAAGGACTTTCATGTCTTCTTACACTCCTTTCTTCTTACTAAGCAAAAATATATAACAGCAGAAGTAGGTGAAGAAGTCTTACTTTTTCAGGGACTTATTACCTGAAGTTATAACTTAAGAAACATGAAAATAAAAACCAGACGGTGTTTCCATCTCCGTCTGGTTACTCCTACCTTTGTGGATTTATAGTCCTCTTCTCTTATATTCTTATAATAGCACGGGGGGGGGGGGCAAGCTGTAAACCCTTTGTATTGTGCTTCCAGGTATATTTTTGATTATTGTCTGGAACCGTGTCCTTTGAACACGATGAATGTCATTAAGGAGAGGGCATTGTCAATCTTATCAATTTCATCTTTCGTAAGTTTTACATCCGCGGCGTTGGCATTTTCTCTCATCCTTTCAGGCTCTCTTGTCCCTGGAATCGGTACGATATATGGTCTCTTGCTCATCATCCATGCAAGGGAGAGCTGCGGAATGGTGATTCTCCTTTCTCTGCTCATCGTGGTTAACAGCTCCAGCAGCACCCTTCCACTTTCGTATCCTTCCTTCGTGAACTGAGGAAGATTGTTACGATAGTCCCTGTCATCCTGGGTGTTCTTGTGAATCAGTCCTGTGAGGAACCCATTTGCAAGAGGGGAGGGAAGTCTCACTTTTTCATCTAGTTATAACTTTTGATTATAGGTAGGTGAAAAAACAAGACTTCTTAAATGCTATGAGTATTGCTATCTTTAAAGCTGGAGGAAGAGAAGTGCTTGCATATAAGAAGCGTGACCCCAGAATAGTCGCGGCTCAGATCAATTCATAACGCTCATATGCTCTCACGTCTTTTCTTTCGGGAGGGGCGGCTATACTCTTTTCTGTTTTCTTACATATCTATTTCTTGTGCCCGCTCCTCCCTTTTTTAGGGATTTTCAAAGATGGTTGAATCCGGCTTCAAGCCTCTCAGAGCATCCAGAAGCCTGACTATCATATCACTAGGGTCTGTGGAATAAAGTATTCCATAGGGAATGGAGAAGTCCCATTCCACGGGCAGAACTTTCAACAGGGGATGGACAGCCTTCCACATTCCCGTCGCCAGAAGGATATCATCACTCTCACTTGTACGGTTGAATATGTCAACATCATAGAAATCGAAATCCACGATATGTATCTCAGGGTGCTCAGCGACGAGGAAATCACGGAGCTTGTCGACATATGAGCTCCAATTACGGTGCATCAGTAGAAGATTCTCTCCATTTAAATCTTCTATCGTTATCTTGTCTTTCTCTGCGAGGCGGTGCTTTATCGAAACCGCGACTGAGAGGGGAAGATAATCCACGATAAGCCCTTTGCATTTACGTAAATTGAGCATCGCCTCGTCGAAAATACCGAATATCACGTCTATGTTCTGTCCCAGGTTTGCAAGAATCTCTGAAGCGTTCTCAGGTGTGTTTGAGAATGGAACCAGTCTGAATTTCAAAGACGGAAATGCCTCATGTATCCTTGGCCAGAGGGAGAGAAGAGCCTCTGGCGGTGTGAGAGGGGAGGTTCCGATTCTTATCACGCTCTCTTCCTCACCCTGAGCTTTTTGCGCCCTTTCTATGGAATCCTTCGAGTACTGGATTATGTATTTCGCGTCCTTGTAGAGGGATTCTCCCGCTTTCGTGAGTTTCAGTCCCCTATGTGTCCTTACAAAGAGAGGAACACCCACATCGTCTTCCAGAAGGTTCATCTGTTTTATCACGGCAGTGCTCGTTATATAGCCTACTTCCGCAGCCTTGTTGAAGCTTCCAGTGTCTGCAACTCGTATGAATGTTTCAAGTCTTGGGGAATACATACATATAGAATATATCGTAAAGATTGTTGGAAAACTAGAAAAAAACAGGCAGAAAACGTTGTTTTTCGGTGTTTTTACCTTCCTATGGAATTTTTACCGTTACAAGATTTCCTTTGATGAGAGCATTTACGCCAAACTCATCCTTTCCTTCAAAATGAGAGAGGAATACAGAGGTTCCATCCATAATAATTGCTCCTGGACTTTCTGTGTTGATTTCTCTTATCCCGTTCTCCGTCTCAAGGTAAATCACCCCATCTGAATAGGCATCAAGATCTCTTATATTCCCTCCGAGAAGGTTTACATCCTCTTTTCCTGATAAGATGGATAGATTCTCGAAACTGCTTTCCGCACTTGTTATTACGCCCCGGCTTTCTATAAGGCCATACCGGATGGATGAATTGCTTATAAGGGCATCTCCTTCATTGCTGATTTTCAGCTTATCCGTCATCAAGCCTTCAATGCTGAGTGTGCCTCCGTTCTCTATTTTTAATTCATCCAGAGAGAAAGGAGATATGTCGATGGAGCTGTTTTCTGCTTCGATGTTTAGACTGCGTATCTTAGGCGGAATGTTTACTATCAAGACTCCATATGGAACTATCATACTCATTTCAGAATCTCTTTTCTCGCTTTTCATGTCATTGCTACGGGTAAGCGAATATGTGATCGTATCCCCGTCCCCTTGACTGACATATATGCTTGCATCTGTTGAATAGATGTTGAGTCTTGTACTTTCTATGGGGATGGAGCCGTTTTTTCCTCTGCTGTTCAAATAGAGGTTAATACAGAAATAGGCGCCAGATACGATGATTATTATCGTAATCAGTGCCGTAAGAATCGTCCTGTTATTCAGATGGGATCTTTCCTCTCCTTCTCGATGGAAGCGGGAGAACCATCCTCCATCATTCCTCTTTTCTGAATCGCTCATCCCAGTCCTTTTCTTTGTCGAACATCTCGCTTTCCATCTCTTCAACCTTTTTCTTGAGATCCTCGTATTCTTTTTTCAGGTCCTCGGTGCTCTTCTCACTCCACGTCGCATCCTCCGCATTGCGGTATTTTCTCTTCTCCCTGCGTTCTGAGAATGACTTCGGCTCATATGGAGAACTTACATCCTCCGCACTCTGCATCGGAAGGATGAGCGCCAGGAGAAGGTAGACTATGAGGCCGGGGAAGATGGATGTGAATAATATTATGAGGAATACTATGAGCCTTGTCTCTTTTACTGGCAGATCCCTCCATTCAGCAAAGCCTGCTACGACACCGAAAATCTCTCCTCTTGGTGATCTTGTCCATCTCCTAGTCATTGCCTCCCTCCCTCTTTCTGTTCTTTTCCTTCATTATCAGATCTATGTTCTCTATCCTTTTTTCAAGATCTCTTATTCCTTTCTCGAGTTCTTCTCTCTCTTCTCTTTCACTTTTAAACGCCGCTCCGTCGTCTCCACTTTTCTTCCTTCTTTTCATCTCCTTCTGGAATTCCTTATAGGACTGTCTGGAAGAGAAGGTCCTTGAATATGTCCCTGGGGCATATCCCCTGTCCATCTCTGCCTCCCGGAGAGCTGCTTCTATTTTCATCTTCTTCATCCTCTCATCATGGATGTTGCTGATTACTATGATGATGGTTACAAAGAAGAATACAATCGCTATGACACCCATTATTATTTTTCCATCCTCTTTTTAAGCTCTGCAAGTTCTCTTTCTATCTCATCATCCTTTTCAAATTCCTTGAACTTATCCTCAGTCGATTTCTCCTTTCTGTTCAAATCATTCCAGCTTGTCATCCGATCAATCCGTTCTTCCATGGCGTCGAAATGCGCATTAACGTTTCCCCTCATCGCATCGTTCGCCTTTCTCTCCATCTCCGCTCTTTCTTTCTTCTCCTTGAGAATGGAGAGCTTTTCCTTCGTTTCCTTCAGCTTCGCTTCCAGTGTCTCCATCTCCGTTTTCGACTCTTCCACTGCCTTGATGTTATCCTTCAACTGTTCTTTCAAGCTGTCGATCTCACTTTGGACGCTCCTCTTCTCGACAAGAGCCTCCCTTGCAAGATCTTCCCTTCCTTTTTCAAGTGCGAGAACGGCTCTGTTCTCCCATCTGGTAAGGGTCTTCTTCACTTCTTCAAGTTTTTTTTCTTTTCGTATACCCTCCGCCATCATTGATGCGCAGTTGCTTTTCAGTTCTATCAGGGTATCCTCCATCTCCTGTACCATCAGGCGCAGCATCTTCTCCGGATCCTCAGCCTTGTCCAGAAGGGTGTTTATATTTGCATTGACGATATCTTTGAATCTTGAAAATATTCCCATGTCTTACCTCAATCATGATTAAGCAAAGAATGTGCCAACTTTAATACAGTTTATAATTTCTTCCAAGGACTGAAAATATATTTCACCAATGAATTCATGTATTCTCTCGCCTTTGGTAAATAAAACCAGAAATGGTCGAAATTACCTATCCCCTCTCTGGTTTTTGCTTCCACAATACGGTATTATTTTCTTGTCATATGGGCAATACTTTAGAAACGGGTAACAGTGGAATAGGGGAGTCGGTTGAGTATCTTGATTTCCTTAGCAGGCTCAGCAGGGTCGCGAAGATAGATAGACATGTCCTCATAATCGGAGAGAGGGGGACGGGTAAGGAGATAAGTGCACGTAGAATCCATTATCTCTCTGAGAGGTGGAAAGGGCCTCTCGTGGCGGTAAACTGTGCATCTCTTCCCTCTTTCCTGATAGAAACGGAACTTTTCGGGTATGAGAAAGGAGCTTTCACAGGAGCGAATCAGACCAGGAAAGGACGTTTCGAGGAGGCCGAAGGTGGAACTCTCTTTCTCGATGAGATCGGATTTATTCCGATGGAGGTACAGGAGAAGATTCTTCGTGTGGTTGAATATGGCACGTATGAGCGCGTGGGGTCCTCTGTCACTCATGAGGTGGATGTCCGCATCGTGGGAGCCACGAATGTCGATCTGCCGGAGCTTTGCCGTAAAGGGGTGTTCAAGGAGGATCTGCTCGATAGGCTTTCTTTTGAAGTCCTGTTCCTTCCTCCTCTGAGGAAAAGGGAAGGTGATGTCATGCTTCTTGCATCCTTTTTCGCCTCGAAGATGGCATTTGAATGCGGATGGACGGAAACACCTACATTCACTGATGATGTGGTAAGGGAACTTGAAAGTTATTCATGGCCGGGAAATGTTAGGGAGTTGAAAAACGTCATAGAACGTGCTGTATACCGCTCGGATTCATCTGTAATAAGCAAGGTTGATTTCAATCCATTTAAGAATCCATATAAGGATGATATCGTTGAAAAAGAGAGAGGGGACGATAGAAAGTCCGGGCTGAGGGAGTTTGAATATGACTTGAAGGATTTTGCAAAAGCTCATGAGGATCTGGACATCTCTTACCTTTCTCGCGCCTTGGACTCCTCCGGTGGTAATCAACGTCTTGCAGCTCAGAGCCTTGATCTTACCTACGATCAGTTCAGAGGTCTTTACCGGAAATATAAGGATCGGCTGAAATAGATATTGGATCTTGCTGGTTTATTTCACATAATCATATACAACATATGTAATAATTTTCTTATATTCGTTGCCTCTCCACTTCTGTTTGTGTCTTGAGGATTCTGATGTTAATGTTTAATTGTTATACATAACCCCCTTTCATTTTATTTGTACCCCTCGGATTTTGGTTTCTGTAGATTTTGCCGAGGGGTGCATTATTTGAACAGGGTATGGAAAAGTCCGTCCTTGCTTGTCACAGCATCGGACGGTCTTTTCTTATTAGTTTGTTTCAAGGATAAGTGCAAGTAATATGTAGATTACCGCAGTCGGGAAAAATCCTGTCATGATGAACGCCATCAGGGTAAGTATTCTCACGAAGGTAACCCCCACGCCGAGGCTCTGTGCAATACCCTTGCATACTCCAAAGATCAAGCCATCTTTACTCCGTCTTAGTGTCATTATCTTTCTTTTCCTTCTTCAATGCCTCAAGTTCCTTTTCTATCTCATTTTCTTTCTCAAGATCTTCAAATGACGGCCTCTCTTCTCTTTTCATGTCGGCATGTGAGATGTTGGCTATGCTTTCCCATTTCTCGATTTTAAGTTTCAGTTCTTCAATCCTTCTCGCATAACTTGAGTTTTCCTTCTCTTTTGCCGCCTTGTTCACTTCCATCCTGTCCTTTGCAAGGCGTGCACGGGCCTTCAGTGTGGCTGATGTCATCTTCATCTCACTCAGTTTTTCTTCCGCATCCCTGATGTTCTCCTCCGTTACCAGCAACAGATGGGAGAGCGTTTCTTTCGTTTCCTCTGCAAGACTCAGCTTTTCCTTTAATCCCCTTTTTTCCAAGAGGGCCTCTCTCGCCATGTCATCTTCACCTTTTTCCGCCGCAAGCCGTGCTCTCTCCGTCCATCTTTCAATTCCGCTCTTAAGTTCTCTGATTAAATCATCATTATTCGCTGTTTCCGCCTTTTTCTCCCTGAGGTTCGCCCTCATCTTCACAATCGCATCCTCAAGTTCTCTTATCGAGAGATCTATCATCTTCTCAGGATCCTCCATTCTGTCCAGAGCGGAGTTCACATTCGCCTCTATTATGTCTGATAGTCTTTTAAAAACATTCATTCTTTTTTCTCCTTAGTAGTTTGTGGTTCCACACTAGATAATTAGCAAAAGGCATGCCAAGTTTGAAAATGCCATGTTTTTCACATGTTTTTAGTTATTTTTACCTCGATTATGGTAATTTTCGCCAATTGTCTTATCTTTCATTTGTCCTCTTTTCTGTATAGACTATAACCATGAGCAGGCTTTACATCGTTGCAACTCCGATAGGGAACATGGAAGATATGACACTGAGGGCTCTCAGGATCTTGAGAGAAGTGGATGTAATCGCATGTGAGGACACGAGGCATACGAGCATGCTTTTGAATCATTATGAGATTAAGAAGCGCCTCATTGCGACACATTCGTATAATGAGAGGGAGAGTAGCAGAGGTATTCTTTCTCTTCTGGATGAGGGGAAGGATATCGCATACTGCTCTGATGCCGGTACTCCCGGGATAAGTGATCCTGGGGAGCTCCTCGTGGATTATATAAGGGAGAATTCTGATCATGAGATCATTCCCGTTCCCGGGCCGTCGGCAGCGATCACCCTTATAAGTGTGGCTGGAAGGGTGGGGCGTAGCTTTACCTTTGAGGGGTTTCTCTCACCGAAGAGTGGTAGGAGAAAAAAAAGGCTTACAGAGCTTATAGCCCGGAATGAACCGTTCCTCATATATGAGTCTCCATTCAGGGTGATTAAGACGCTTAAGGAGGCTTTCGAGATAGAAAGGGATCTTTATGCTGTCATGGGCAGGGAACTGACGAAGCAGTTTGAAGAGATAAAGAAGATGCCTCTTGCAGAGCTCATCAGGTATTTAGAGGGCAAGAGTACGGTAAAAGGGGAGTTTGCAATTCTCCTTTATAAGGATTTCCATGATAAGACTGAAGAAGATCAAGAGTCTTAAAGAGAGGGTACAGCTTAGAAAGTGCGGAGAGGTTTTCCATCTGATTTCAAAAGGTGCGGAATGCGATGAGATGGATGGTATTTTTTCCTACCTCTTAACACTTTTGAATGATGAAGAGGGGAAAAAGGCTGAGTATTTTTACTCACGAGGCCGGTATGATGATATTTATTATCTGACGATAAATGCTCTGGGAGAGAGCCCTGCGGACTGGGATCTTGTTGATGAGAGTGGGGATATAGACTTCTCAAAAAGGATGGTTTTTCCCCATCAGCTTTATCTGGATTCCCTGAGAAGTCCGTTCAATGTCGGCTCTATTTTCCGTTCTGCAGAGGCCTTTGGTGTAGAGAGGATAATCCTCCGTCCCGGCTCTGCCGACCCAAGGCATAGCCGATCACTGAAAAGCAGTAAGGGGTGTGTAGATGCCATTCCATATTGCTTTGAGGAACTTGAGGAAATAGATCTAGATCTTCCCGTCTTTGCCCTCGAGGTCGGAGGCGTGGATATAAGGGATTTCGATTTCCCTGAGAAGGGTATATGCATAATCGGAAATGAGGAGTCAGGGATAAGCCCCGGTGCCCTTAAAATAGCGGATGACAGTCTTGGCAGGGTGTCTATAAGACAGTATGGGGCGAAGGGGAGCATAAACGTCGCCTCCGCCACTGCAATAATGCTCTCCTACTGGGCTAATTCTTCTGAGATGAGGCATAGAGGCGTTTAAGACCATCCTCAACGGCTCTGTTCACTGAGCCCTGCGGAAAGAGACCTTTAGCACCTCTTTCTCCTGCTTTCCTATCAGAAAGGAGTTCCATGCCCTCATCTATGGAGGAAATCGCATAGATATGGAAGAGCCCCTCTTTTATTTTCTCCTCAATCTCATATGGAAGAATGAGACTTTGTATGTTCTGTACAGGGATTATGACACCCTGTCTTCCTGTCAGCCCTGATGTCTTGCAGGCATTATAGAAGCCTTCAATCTTCTCGTTTATTGCCCCTACAGGTTGAAGTTTTCCCATCTGATTCACTGACCCTGTTACTGCGATGTCCTGTCTTAAGGGTATTTCTCCTATCGCAGAGAGGAGGGCAAAGAGCTCAGCCGAGCTTGCTGAATCCCCGTCAACTTCCCCGTAACTCTGTTCAAAGCAGATTCCTGCATAGAGACTTAATGGAAAAGATCGGGCATACCGGTGCCTTAGATACCCTTCGAGTATTAAAAGTCCTTTATCGTGTATGCCTCCTGAGAGTCCCGCCTCATGCTCGATGTTTATTATTCCCTCGTTTCCTGGGGCGGCGGTGGCACTTATTACCGTAGGTGTCCCGAAGGAGGCAAGCCCCCTGTCGATTACTGCAAGACCGTTGAGTGTTCCGACAAGCATTCCCTCCAAGGATATTAGGATCTCTCCGTCCTTTATCTCACGGTTTATCCTGTCCTCGGTGAGGCTTGCAAGTTCTCCTCTCTTCTCAATTGCCTCTTTTACCGCTTCTCCGTCTATCTCGCTTTTTCCCATTCTCCTTGCACTGATGTCGGCTTCTTTCTCAAGATCGCCGAGAATGGAAAGCTGCGTCGTCAGCATTCTCCTGTTCTCACTGTACCAGGAGGAGTAACGGAGTATCTCCTGATATGCGGAGTTCGTAAGAGGCAGAAGGTCCTTTCCATTCCTTTTCAAATATGCGACGGTCCCTTTTATGTTCTTCTCGTTCCTTTCCATCTGGTAATCGAACTCGGGACATATCTTGAAGAGACGAAGAAACTGCTCATCCTTCTCTGCGAGCATATCGTATGTCTCATCGCTTCCAATCAGGATCACCTTCGTTCTCCGGGCTATTGGGTAGGGCCTGATGGATCCTATGAGCTCTCCTTGGACAGCCGATGATGTCATTGCATCCTCGCTCATGTTCATGTAGCGCTTTAGTGTTGTCCATAATCCTTTTTCTGCAAGAAGCTCCTCTGCATTGAGAACCAGGAACCCTCCTGCCGCCATCTGATAACTTCCGATATTGTATGCCAGATGTGCATCCTTCTCATCCTTTTCTGCAAAACCGAAGAGGGCATCATGGGAAGGATGTGATTCTATCACGAGGGGTCTGCGCTTGGCATCCTTTCTGTTCAAGACTATGTTTATCCGGTAAGCGCTCTCCTTCTTCTCTTTTGAAGGCAGATTGTCGATGAAATGTTTCACTTTAGGGTATGGAAAGGCTTCTTTCAGCTCCTCTTTTGTAATCTCTCCATTTCCCAGTCTTATGAGTTCCCTCTGGAAGGCATCAACCTCGCCCATTGGAAAGGTAAGACATATCGGGCATTTCGGATTTGTCACGTTGAATACGTATGCGGCGTCAAAAAGGGACTTCGTGTCTCCTTCTATCTTCGCAATCTCCCGTCTTACGGCACTCATCCTTGCTGTCGCCTCGTCACCGGAGACGTATATGTTGTATCCCTTGCGGTCTATTGTGAAGCCCAGGCGCAATGCTTCAAGCGCCCTCTCCTGTCCGACTATCTCATCAGGTTCATCTATGCTCTTATAATCGAGGTCCTCAAATTCAAGCTGCAGATCCTCTCTTCGTATCTCTTTAACCATGACAAATAATGTAAGTTGTGGATTATTATCTGTCAACGCTATATAATCTGAAGCTATGACTAGAGATGAACTGGTAAAGCATTATTCTGATTTATTAGACATGTCGTCTTTTGATGATATCTCCCTTAACGGACTGCAGATTGCAATGAGTAACAAGGAGGTCAAGAAGGTCGCTTTCGCAGTTGATGCCTCAATGGACTCAATTACGATAGCTTCTGATGAGAAGGCTGATCTTCTTTTCGTACATCATGGCCTTTTCTGGGGTGCCCCCATCGCCATTAACGGGATGCATTACCACAGGGTGAAGAAAGCACTTGATGCAGACATGGGGCTCTTTGCCTGTCATATTCCTCTTGATGCACATCCTTTATATGGGAATAACGCCCAGATGGCGCTCCGGCTTGGAATGACAGCTTTCGATCCATTCGGGACCTTCCGTGGACGGACTGTCGGTTATAAGGGTAGGCTTCCATTTCCCATGACGGCAGCGGAGATATCCAGGATTCTGGGCTTCGATGAGGAGCATGGACTAAGAACGGTCTGTTTTGGAAAGGACATGATTGAGAGTGTGGGCATAATAAGCGGTGGTGCCTCCGGGGATGTGAGGGATGCCATCGCCGAGGATCTTGACTGCTATATAACGGGAGAGATTGAACATTCTGATTTCCATCTTGTGAAAGAGAGTAATATGAACGTGATCGCTGGAGGACACTATCGTAGTGAGGTCTTCGGGGTAAAGGCGATGATGAGATATACGGAGAAGGAACTTGGCATTGAGAGTTTCTTCATTGATGCCGAGACTCTTTTATGAGTAGAAGATTTAAACCTTTCATATTGTCCCTGATAATAGTCATAATCGATCAGGTTACCAAGGCTCTTATCGTGGCGTATATACCGGAGAATACTGTCGGCTTTTCATTCTTCAACGATTTCCTGCGCATAGTACATGTGCGTAATACCGCGGTAGCCTTCTCTCTGGGAGAGGATTTCGCGATGCCGTTGAAAATCATACTGTTCATCATAGTTCCGATTATTCTCATTGCCGCGGTATCATATTACATTATTAAGGATGAGAAGGAGTTCTCCATCTTCGAGAAATACATGCTTGCAGGCTTTGTCGGGGGTGGATGTGGTAATCTCATAGACAGGATATTCCGTGGCATGAGTGTCGTGGATTTCATAAGTACGAACAACTATGGGCTTTTGGGCATGGAGAGGTTTCCTACCTATAACATAGCCGATGCCTCCGTGGTCATCTGTATGATCCTGCTTCTGATTTCCATGCTCTTTTTCAAGAAGGGAAAAAACAATGAGTAAGAAAACTAATTCACTTATCTTCATGGCGGTCGCAACACTTGTGAACCTCGTTTTGCTGTTTGTAACTCTTGTTGCAGGGATAGTGATCCTCTCCCTGCTTCCAATAAGCGATAGTCCGAATGCCTATGCAATTGGGATATTCGTCGTATTCCTGCTTGGAATAGTGATTTCATTCACCATTTATTCAAAGCTTGTTAAATGGGCAACAGTAAAATTCAACTTGGAAGATAAACTTGATCCACTTCTCACTCCAAAAAGGAACAGACGGGATAAGAGGGACTGATGAGGTACTATCCTTCCTCTCTTTTAGAGAGTGCATCTTGGTATTCCTTCAATGATACCTATGTCGAGCGGAGCAAATGGTATCTTCCCCGACTCAGTGACCCGAGCATTCTTCTGCCTTCAGAAAGTCCTGATGGAAAATGGCATCTCTTCTGTCATACATGGCTTGGGATACATCACTACGTGTCTTTCAGTGGACTCAACTGGGAGGATACGGGTAAGGTCCTTTTTCTGCGCTCTCATTCTCCTTTCATCTATAGGGAAGGGGGAAGATATTATATGCTCTTTGAGCGTCATAGTCTTAATAAGAAGGAGAAGGATGTCACCAAGAATGCCAGCAGGATATTCATCTCATCCTCTGATGATCTTTTTTCCTGGTCAGAGGAGAAGGTGATACTCGATTCTACGAGAATTTCTGCCTCCTCATACAGAATGGGACCATGTAGGGTATCGCGTCCACAGCTGATCTCTTGGCAGGGGAAGTTCATCCTCTATTTCGGAGCTGGAGAAGGAAGGATGTTCGATACTCATCAGAAGACCTCTGTCCGTTTCATGTATGCTGAATCAGACTTCCTCGAAGGTCCGTATAAGGTCCGTAACAAGCCCGTTCTTGAGATAGAACCGGATGGAGAGTACAGGAGTCTTGCCGCTGGTTCACTCAGGGTCTATCCCTGTTCTGATGCTGTCTGTGCTATCGAGTGTGCATACGTATATGATAAGGATAATAACCGCTCCCGATCTATAATGCTGCTTTTAAAGAGTACGGACGGAATAATGTTCGAGCCTGTGAAAGTGATGCATACCCAGAGTGAAGAAGGCTTTGCAAGCAGGGCGATAACCAGCTCGGATCTCAAATACATGGAGAGTGAGAACACCTGGTACTGTTATTACAGTGCGAATAACAGGGAAAGGTATTATCCTTTCGTCAGAGAGGCTCTTGGCCTGCTATTAGGAAGGAGCGGGGTAGAGGAGGTTTCTCATGAATAATGTTGATACTCTGTCGTTTAGAAGTGCCAAGTCCTCAGATGCAGCTCTCATACTTACTTTCATCAAAGAACTAGCTGAATATGAGAAAATGTCTGATAAGGTGGAGGCAAGCAAAGAAGATATTGAGAAGAATGTGTTTGAGAAAGAGTATGCCAAGGTCCTGTTTCCTCTTTTAAACGGCAAGGAGATAGGATTTGCCTTGTTTTTCTTCAATTATTCTACATGGCTGGGAAAACCTGGCCTTTATATAGAAGACCTGTATATCCGTCCCGAGTACAGGCACAGAGGATATGGAAAAAGGACGATGAAAGAGCTCTCTCGTATCGCTCTTGAGAATGGATGTGGAAGGCTGGAGTGGTGGTGTCTGGATGAAAATACCCCGGCTGTTGCCTTCTATGAGGAAGGTCTTAAAGCCGAGGCGATGAGAGATTGGACCACATTCCGTCTGGAGAAGGATTCTATAAAGAATCTTCTCAAGACCTGATCCTTATATTACTCCATGTCCAGGAATGCGAGATAGCACTGCTTCGCAGTCTCGATGTCGAATGTGGATGTGATTTCAAACGGTGCATGCATGCTCAATACCGACACGCCGGAGTCTATCACGCTCATTCCGTACCATGCGGCGAACTTAGCAATCGTTCCACCTCCACCTACATCAACTTTAGCCATATCAGCCATCTGGAATGCGACTTTATTATCATCCATGGCTTTTCTCAGTTTTGCGATGTATTCTGCATTCGCATCACTTGCCCCGCTCTTTCCCCGGGATCCAGTGTATTTGTTGAATACGATACCTCCTCCGAGTTTCGAGGAGTTTGCCTCGTCATACAGATCCATGTTGAGAGGGTCCAATGCACTGTTCACATCGCTTGAGAGCATGTAGGAGTTTTTCAGAGTCCTGCGTATCCTTGTCATCTCATCACATCCTCCGAATCTGGTAAGAACTTCTGAAAGCGCGTTCTCGAGAAGAAGGCTGTCCATGCCGGTTGCTCCAACAGAACCTATCTCCTCCTTGTCTACGAGAATACAGCAGCATGTTCTTTTTGCTTTCTTATGCTCCAGTACAGCCTCTAAACTCGTGTATGCACACACCCTGTCATCCTGTCCATAGCCAATAATCATGTCCTTTCTCAGTCCGAGGTATTTCGCTCTTCCTGCAGGTACTACCTCCAGCTCCGCAGAGAGGAAATCATCCTCACTTATTCCGTATTTTTCTTTAAGTACGGAGAGAACGGCATTTTTGCCTGCATCCTTCTCCTCTTCTCTGTTAAGTCCGATCACGAGATCCAGACTCTCTCCTGGAATGAACTCACTTGCACTTTTTTTCATCTGTTCCTGTGCGATATGCGGTAGGATGTCAGAGATGGCGAATGTGTAGTCATCATCCTCTTCTCCCATTCTTACTTCCACCACCTCGCCGTTCTTTTTTGCAATGACCCCGTGTATTGCAAGGGGCATCGTCACCCACTGGTATTTCTTTATTCCCCCATAGTAATGCGTATTGAGATATACGATGCCGTTCTTCTCGTAAAGCGGTTTCATCTTAAGATCCAGCCTTGGAGAGTCTATATGTGCACAGAGGATGTTCATGCCCTCTTCTATGGGATTCGTTCCTATCTCAAAAAGCACGATCGCTTTCCCATATACGGTCGTATATACCTTGTCTGCCGCAGTAAGGGTCTCAAACTCCTCGATGTTCCTGTATCCGGCTTTTTCTGCCATGCGTATAGCGCTTTTAACGCACTCACGTTCTGTTTTATTTTCAGAAATGAATTTGATATAGTTCTTTACAGTATCAGACATTTCCAGTCCTCCTTAGATAGTTGATGATTATATTGTATTTCCATAACTCTTAATAGTACGGTTTCTAGTGGAAAAACAAAGATGAATAATGTATCTTAAAATTTATGTCAGAAAAAAAGAAGGGAAAAAACAACAAAATAACTAATAGGGAAGAAGCTCTTGCCGCACGGAAAGCCAGAATGAAGAAGGAGCCTGTTCTTGTAACGGTATATTTTCTTCTTCGACTCATCGTCATTGCCGTTTTGGTCTTACAGTTCTTTAATGGCAATTATTATAATGTCTTTCTATGTATACTTACCCTCATATTGTTGATGGGACCTAGTATTATAGAGCATCGCTTCAAAATAGATATCCCGAACACGCTGGAAATCATAGTCCTTATAATGATCTTCTCTGCGGAGATCCTTGGAGAGATCAACGCATACTACACGAGATATCCCGGATGGGATACTGCGCTTCATACTCTGACTGGATTTCTTACCGCTGCGGTAGGGTTCTCGATCGTTGAGCTTATGAACCGCAGTTCTAGCAGGGTCAACCTTTCCCCGTTTTTTGTGTGTTTCTTCTCTTTCTGTTTCTCGATGACGATAGGCGCCCTCTGGGAATTCTTCGAATTTGGCATGGATTACTTCTTCCTTACTGATATGCAGAAGGATACGATACTCCATTCGCTCCATTCGGTATCGCTGGATCCTGAGAACCATAATCAGGTAATGCATTTGTGGAATATAAGTGATGTTTCTGTGAACGGTATGTCCCTGGGGATTGGCGGCTATCTGGATATTGGATTATATGATACTATAAAAGATATGGCGGTCACTTTTGTTGGGTCCGTGACATATTCCTTTTTTGGATTCTTCTATCTTATCGGAAAATCCAAGGGATCCTTCTTGAGAAGGTTCATCCTGACGTGGAAAGATGATAAGAAGGACGAGGAGGAAAAATGAAGAGATTAGCGGGAGTATTCATATTATTTTTCACAGTATTCTCCCTTTTCAGTGCCACTACATGGACATGGTCCAGTCCGTACAGGAACACGCACGGGTTCAGATATCAGCTCAATACAGATACGGAGGATAATTGGACCTATGTAAGTTCCGATGTCACCAGTCTGACTCTTGAGAACGTTCCTGATAACACGACACTTTATGTACAGCTCTCCCTTGATGGCATTAACTGGAGCCCCTCAGGAGTTGCCACATACGTACCAGAGAGGAATGATGATGTGAGTACGCCACCTGCTCGGCCTACCATTACAAGTGCGGAGGATATGAGGAGAAACAGGAACTTCGAGTTTTCAATGGATATCGATCTGGGATTCGATACCTTCTACTCGGATCATCTGAACGTTGCCCCGTATCTGGGAGGTGTTCTTGATTTCAAAAACATCTATTCTCCCACCTACTGGTTCGGTCTTGGTTTGAGGGTCAGAGGGGGGGCATCCTTTACGCCGACAAACGGGAATATAATAACGGTATTCACACAGGGTAATGGTTTTGCTGACCTCGATAAAGGTATCTATCTTGATGCATCGCTTGCATTGAGCTTCATAGTTGCAGATTCCGTTGATCTTACGGTTGCCGCAGGCGGTGGGCTTACGATGCTAAATGACAGTCTGCCATCCCTCTTTTCAATCGGTTCATATGGTTTTGGAACCTATGTCCAGGCGGGAGCGAGTCTGGATAGATATTTTGGACAGATGTTCCATATTGGAATCTCCTATTATTTCAAACATTTCTTCTCTTCTGGCGGAGTAGACTCTTTGAATGTCCATGATATTGGTTTGCATTTAGGGCTTACCTTCTAAAGGAGTGATTTTTTTTGAGAGGACGGGAAACCGTCCTTTTTTTAGTCCAATACGCCGAATAAAAATCGTCCAATACGCCGAATAAAAATCGTCCAATACGCCGAATGTTTTTTATTTTGTTGAATAATTCATTTTTATATGTATAATTAAATTCAGAGTACCTGATGGAAGATTTAACTAATTTTAATTATAAAAAAAGAATTATCGATACATATCTAGAAGAAGAGCTTGAAGGGGCAGGGGCAGTCCTTATTAGGGGTCCTAAATGGTGTGGAAAGACTACGACTGCAGAACAAGTGGCAAAAAGCGTCATCTATATGGATAAGCCTGATGAAATTGAAAACAATATTTTGACGGCTTCCATCAATCCCTCTCTTCTTTTAGAAGGACCTGTGCCTCGCCTTATTGACGAATGGCAGGTTGCTCCCAAACTCTGGGATGCGGTTCGCTATACGGTCGATAGGCGCAAACTTGATGGTCAATTCATTTTAACAGGATCTTCTGTTCCTCTTAATTTTGATAAAACGATACATTCTGGAACAGGAAGAATAAGTCGTATAACCATGCGCCCCATGAGTCTCTGGGAAGCTGGAGAATCTTCTGGAACTGTCAGTCTTTCTAGTCTTTTTAATGGAATAGAAAAGATTGAGGGTTATAGTGATAAGTCGATAGAAGATGTTGCTTATTACATTTGTCGTGGAGGTTGGCCGAGGTCAATCACACAATCTCCGAAAATTGCACTGCGAAGGGCATACGAATACATAAAAGCGGTCGTGGAAGCTGATATCAGCAAGGTTGATGGAATACAGAAGAGTCCTGCACGGACACGTTTGCTTATGCGTTCATATGCCAGACTTCAAGGTGCACAGGCTCCTTTGACAACAATCCGGGATGATATGAAATCAAATGATTCCTCTTCTCTTAGTGAAGATACGATAGCCGTATATGTTGATGCCTTGAAGAAACTTTTTGTCATAGAGGATATGCCTGCATGGAATCCTAATTTAAGATCAAAAACAGCAATACGTACTAGCGATACCCGCTATTTTGTCGATCCTTCGCTAGCTGCTGCTTCACTTGGAGTCGGTCCAGACGTTCTTATCAAGGATCTTAATACTATGGGGCTTCTTTTTGAAACGATGTGTATCAGGGATCTTCGTGTATATGTTACTCCTCTTGGAGGGGAGGTTTTTCATTATCGGGATAAGACGGGGTTGGAATGCGATGCTGTCGTATGCCTGAATGATGGTTCGTATGGACTTATTGAAATTAAATTGGGAGGCGAAAAACTAATAAAAGAGGGTGCTGAGAATCTAAAAAAACTTGCATCGAGGATCGATACTGATGTAATGGGTACACCTTCTTTCCTTCTGGTCCTTACAGCAACAGGGAAATATGCTGTTCGAAGAGAGGATGGGGTTGCTGTTGTACCGTTATGTTGTCTGAAAGACTAAAAAGAGGACTGTTGCCAGTCCCCTTATCTGTGATTTAAAAAAGTTTTTTTAGATCTTCTATGAAGCTATCATCGACCTTTTCCCATGTGTAGTCTTCTATGCCGAAGTGTCCGTATTTTGCGGTTCTCAGGTACTGCGGTTTTTTCAGTTCAAAGCGATTGATGATCGAATCGGGGCGCAGATCGTAATGCTTTTCAACGACCTTGAGGATCTTATCCTCATCTACCTTTCCTGTTCCGAACGTATCCAGCTCAAGTGATACCGGCTTTGCAACTCCGATGGCGTATGCAACCTGCAGCTCCGCCTCTTTCGCAATTCCGCTTCTGACTATGGATTTCGCAATGTTGCGCAATGCATAGGCCGCACTCCTATCTACTTTCGAAGGATCCTTGCCGGAGAAGGCGCCTCCTCCATGGTGTGCCTTGCTTCCGTAGGTATCCACTATGAGTTTCCTTCCTGTGAGCCCTGTATCCGCAGCAGGTCCGCCGAATACAAAGCGTCCTGTCGGGTTGATGTAGAACTTCGTATTTTCATCAATAAGTTCTTTTGGCAGTGTCGCGAGAATCACCTTCTCCTTGATATCTGACCTGAGCTGTTCCATGCTCACGTTCTCATCATGCTGTGCAGAGACTACCACGGCCTCAATCCTCGTGACAGTCCTTCCGTCATATTCGACCGTGACCTGGCTCTTGCCGTCCGGCCTCAAATAGCTTAGTTCTCCTGATTCCCTCTTTTCGGTAAGTGCATAGGTCAGTTTTCTTGCAAGCATGAGTGCCAGTGGCATCTCCTCTGGGCTTTCATCGATCGCATAACCGAACATTATACCCTGATCGCCTGCGCCGCTTGAGTCCTTCTCATCGTAAGAGGAATCAACACCCATGGAAATATCCGGACTCTGTTTGTGTATGGTTGAGGTGATCTCGCATTTGTCTGTGAATCCAAGTGCTTCATCGGTATATCCGATTTCCCTTATGACTTCTCTTGCTATCGCCTTATAATCAACAGTTGCCTTGCTCGTAATCTCTCCCATGATATGGACGCGTCCAGGCTCTGCGGTCACTTCACAGGCTACACGGGAATCGGGATCTTCTTTTAGGAGGGCATCTAGAATCGCATCGGCGATCTGGTCACATACTTTATCTGGATGGCCTTTTGAGACCGATTCTGATGTAAATAGTTTTTTCATACTTTTTTCCTTATCGATAAGAAAATACTCTATTCCATGACAAAAAGCAAACACATTGTTTTTTCATGAGACAAAAGCTGTTCCTGTGTACAAAAAAGGGATTGTACGTTGATTGATTATCTTAATTCATGGGAGTATTATTTTCCTATGCTTACATTGGATACTGTTTACCAGGCCGCGTTCACTCTCAAACAGGTGGCGCGTTGTACGGATTTAATCAGGGCACCTAAGATGTTCCCTGATAGCGAAGTATATTTAAAGACAGAGAACCTGCAGGTGACGGGTTCATTCAAGCTCCGTGGTGCTTATTATAAGATGAGCCGCTTAACTGAGGAGCAGAAGAAAAAGGGTGTTGTGGCTTGCAGTGCGGGAAATCATGCCCAGGGAGTTGCACTTGCAGCATCCCGTCTGGGAATAGAGGCAATAATCTGCATCCCCGAAGGTGCACCGATTTCCAAGGTTGAGGCTACGCGGAGTCTTGGGGCTACGGTTGAACTTGTGAAAGGTGTATATGATGATGCCTATGTCAGGGCACATCAGATCTGTGAGGAAACCGGGCGTACGATGATCCATCCTTTTGATGATGAGGATGTGATAGCAGGACAGGGGACTCTTGGACTTGAGATACTTGATCAGCTTCCTGATGTCGATGTTGTAATCGTTCCTGTCGGAGGCGGCGGCCTCATCTCCGGTGTCGCTTATGTTCTGAAAATGCTGCGGCCAGAGTTGAAGGTCTATGGTGTCCAGGCTGCAGGAGCACCGAGTATGGTCTACTCCCTTGAGCATCATAAGATTGAAACACTTGCCAGCGTTTCGACCGTATCTGATGGCATTGCCGTGAAGTGTCCGGGAGAATTGACTTATAAATATGTGGAGCAATATGTCGATAAGGTTGTAACCGTTACCGATGATGAGGTGGCATGTGCGATTCTTGATCTGATGGAGAAGCAGAAACTTGTCGCCGAAGGGGCAGGAGCTGTCGCTGTCGCAGCTGCCATGTTCAATAAGGTGGATATAAAGGGTAAGAAAACAGTCTGTCTCGTTTCTGGAGGAAATATCGACGTAACCATCCTCTCTCGAGTCATAAACAGGGCCCTTTTAAGAGAGGGCAGATATGCGGATTTCACAATCGCTCTCCAGGATAAGCCGGGGCAGCTCGCAGAGATTTCCTCCATCGTGGCAAGGCATGGTGCGAACGTGGTCGGGGTATTCCATGAGAAAGGTGGAAGTGGGACTGATCTCAATTCCTGTACGCTTCGTCTTACCATAGAAACGAGGGATCATAAGCATGTTACTGAGATCAAGGATGCCGTCAAGGCTGCGGGCTATCAGATTATAGCGGAGCTTGAATAGTGGGAAAGTATTTCTTTTTCGATGTGGATGGTACCCTTCTTCCTTTCGGAAAACCCATGCCGGATAGTGCGGTCTATGCGATAAAGGCCGCTCAGGCCTTGGGGTCAAGATGTTTTATCGCAACTGGCCGCAGCAAGGCGGAACTTCCGAGATTTGAGCGTCTGGAGTTCGATGGTTATATCTGTTCGGCAGGAGCTACGATAGAGATTGATGGAGAGCGCATATACAGTGCACATATTGAGCGTCCCCTTTTCAACGATTTATTTAATTATCTTAGTAAGAGGGGATTTTATGTCCTGACTCAGACGGATAGCGCGACTTACTTGACGCAGGAAGCAGGAGATATGTTTAAAAGGCAGCTCATGATTCATATCGGACGTGTCGTGGAGCTCAATGGTCTTGTAATCTCCTCATCTGTTCCTGAAAATGAAGATGTGAAAAAGCTGCTTATCCTCTCTTCCCGTGACAGCCTTAGTGTAAGAAGTGTGATAAAAGATCTTGATCCATCTTTCACTCTTGTGAACAACACCGTGGGGCTTCCAGAGGATCTGATGGCGGAAATTGTTCTCAGTGACATAAGTAAGGCTACGGGAATTGAGAAGGTTCTTTCTTACTATGGTGCATCAAGAGAGGATTCCGTTGCAATCGGGGATGGCTCAAATGATATCGAGATGGTAGAATATGCTAATATAGGTATTGCTATGGGTAATGCAAGTGCCGACCTGATCGCGGTTGCTGATTATGTCACCACGGATATCGAGAAGGACGGTATAAAGAACGCCATATTCTATGCACTTCAAGGGGGCAATAATGGACGAGGTGAGGAAGAAGGTAGAGTACAGGAGTTCGCTAAGAAGTAAAGCCTTGATAAAAAGGGCACTTCTTGAGCTCATGCAGGAGAAAGCTTTTGAGAAAATCTCCGTCTCTGACATCGTAAGAAAGGCTGACATCAACAGGGGAACGTTCTATGCCCATTTCAGAGATCCTCATGATGTCCTTTTAAAGATACAGGACGACATGTTTTCTGAGCTTACCACCGTTTTGAATGAGTATACACCCGATGACGTGATGCTGGATCCTGTTCCCGTTTTTAAACAGGTCTCAGAATTTCTCATCTCCGATATCGCATATTACAGGATGCTTTTTAAAGTTGCGGGAATTGCTGAATATCTCTCGGAAAACAAGGGTAGGATTTTCAATTATTTCCTCAATAGTGATGTTGCAAGATCCCTTGAAGGAAAGACGGAGAAGAGGGAATTCATAGCCTTGCTCGATTTCTGGGTAAGTGGGGTATTCAATGTATTCTATGATGTAGTACTTGAGAAAATCCCCCTCCGCCTTGATGAGGTTCCATCCTTCTGCTCCAAAATGGTCTCGATGAGTACCACGAACGGGGCAACCGAGTTTCTTAAGATACTTATGAGCTAGACAATGCAGCAGCAGAATCGGAAGAAAAGCAGAGAAAGACAGCATTCGATGAAACTCGATGTCGGGCCATAGAAGCTCCTCTGACTCTGATACTGAGCACTCCTATCATTGAAATAGTCACGGTATCTTCTGTATTCAGCGTTGCCTGGATCCATTTCACATGCCCTGTTTATATCTTCTTTTGCCGCGGCATTGCTTCCTGTGCTCCTTTTGGCAAGTGATGATATGAAGTACCATTCTGCATTTCTCTGCTCTGCTGGGATTCTGTTCAGTTCCTGCAGACATCTTCCGAATTCTCTCATGTTATATAAGGCACGGGCTCTTGTTATGGAAGGTCCCATCCCATACTGACGGGAGAAGCTGTTCTCATCAAATCCATAGTTGAACCCCTGGGAACCGAAGCCTGAGTACCATTCAAAAGGACCTCTCTGAGAATATCCATTCTGATAACTCGACGAGGATGAGGAATATGAGGAAGAAGAGTAGGTGTTCTTGTGGTTGATGAGTATGTCATACGCCTCATTGATCTTCTTCATCATTTCCGCAGCCTCAGGGCTGTTGCCATGAAGATCGGGATGGTACTTCTTCGCCATCTCCTTATAGGCTTTCTTTATCTCATCATCCGTAGCTCCCGGCTTTAACCCCAGGATCTTGTATGGATCATCAGTCATCTTTCTTTTCCTTATCGTAGTTCTTCCAGATGCCAGAATAGATTATGTTTCTAAGAATGGCAAGGTTGTCATCAAGGGCAAGGGACTCAAAAGCGACGCTTGCATCTGTCGCCGCATTCATCAGCATTCCTTCTATGTGCTCATCATCGAATCCAACGAGTGGGTTATATACGCCTTTTTTCTCATCTTTCTTCCTGTCTACGAACGCATCCATCAGGTAGGTGAACCTTCCAATTGCGGTTCCCAGATCCAGAAGATGGGGAGAAAAGAAGTCGTTTTCAATGGGATTGAACACCTCGCTGAGAGTGGAACCAAAGATATAAGACATCTTTACAGCATCCTCCTGTCCTTCCGCCTCCTCTTTTGATAGAAGAGAAAGTCCCTCTCTGAGTGTCTTGGTCTGCCTCGGATATTTTTCCTCAATTCTGCTCATGTAAGAGGAGAGTGCCTTGAGTTTCTTGCTGTCTGCACCCTCATCCTTATCTGTGACCTTATCAAGTTCCGAGTAGTAGCTGAGGAGCATCTGCATATCCGCTGCATATTCGGAATACTGGCTTGTGATATATTTATGTTCTTTCAATGGTTTTGCCACACAGCGCTCAAAACCACCTGAGATGTTCACGTTGTAGAGATCTGTCAGAAGAAGGGTGAGAAACACCATGTCATAGCTGAGAACGGAGATTCCATCCTTACCATATCCCTTTTTCAGTTCATGGCACAGCCCACAGTAATAGGCCTTGTATTTTTCTATCTCAGATTTTGAGAGATTGCTTTTTGTTGGTGTGATGAATCCGAACATGGCTTACGTCCTTTTTACAAACTCATGCCCGCAGGAAGGGCAGTGGATCTTTATTTTTCCTTTATGCCGGGGTACTCTACACAGTGTTTTACACTTAGGACACTTGAAACGTTTATACGGATCCTTCTTAAATAGGGAGGAGAATTTCTCCGCTTCATAACGCCTTTTCCCGACATTCGTACTTAACACCCTGAAGATGGTGTAAGCTATGAATGCTACCGCAATCACAGCAGGAATCATGGCATAAAGCTGGTTCTCTATCACACTGGCAAGGACGGCAGATACTATTGCCAGGATAAGTGTTGTAAATGAGAGTGCATCAAAACCTGTTCTTCCATTCAGCATAATTTAAATATCAGGAGAAAACGACGTTTAGTCAAATGGATTTCCCCTCTTTTGGCACTAAACAACCCTTTCTATCGCATTTGCAGGGCATATTGAGAGACAGGAACCGCAGTTAAGACAGTGCTGTTCTTCTATATATGCTTTTCCTTTCTTCATCTTTATTATTCTCTGCGGACAGTATTGTATACATCTCTCGCACCCGATGCACTTTTCCGTGACATGATATCCCATATGCTTTCCCTTTCCGAATACCTCTCTGAATATGGGATTTGCTGAAAGGTCGAAGAACTCTCCTTCTCTAACTTCAATCTTGAAAACCGTCAGAGTTCCTCGTGATTCCTTCGTTTTGTATATCTCATACATGTATTGATTCTTTTCAAAAAGGAGGGAAAGCGGTTCCTCTCCCATCTCAACGGCCACTCCCCTTATGCTTATCGCCTTTGAGTTCAGGCTTTTTTCTCCTTTCCAGGATGAAAGTGCGATATGCCCGTCAGCTTTCAGTCTCTTATATAGCCCCTTGCCCTTTGCGGTGAGGAAATAGAGGTCATCCCCGTCCGTATACATCATGTCTATTACGGCCGTTACTGGCTTTCCCTCCTCATCCACGGTGGCAAGAACGGTCGTATGCATCTCTTCAACCAGATAGTTCAAATAATATTCTTTTTCCATTACGCAGTCAGATTACTTTCTTCCCTTATCTTTGAAAAGTAACAACTTTTCAGTAACATGGTATACAATAGAAACCAAGGAGGATAGAATGACTGTGGACGATCTTCCTTCCTGCCCGGTTGAGACGACACTTTCTTTAATCGGGGATAAATGGAAGGTCCTTATACTTCGCGATCTTCTTCCCGGAACCAAGAGATTCGGAGAACTCAGGAAGGCCATAGGGCGTATATCGCAGAAGGTGCTTACTGAGAATTTGAGACAGATGGAGAGTGATGGATTACTCTCTAGAAAGGTATATGCGGAAGTACCTCCGCGTGTGGAGTATACCCTTACCGATTTAGGCATGAGCCTAAAACCGGTTTTAGATGCGATGAAGGAGTGGGGTGATGACTATAAGAGAGCAATCAGCGCCGATGAATGAGCAGTTTTCTCCATCTCAGAAGATGTATAATGAATGCCGTGGAGATGAGAAGATGGTAAAAATCTATGCACATAGGGGATTTTCGGGACGTTATCCAGAGAATACCATGCTTGCATTTGAGAAGGCTGTCGAACTTGGGTGTGACGGTATAGAGCTTGATATCCATTATTCAAAAGACGGGGAAATCATGATCCAGCACGATGAGGCGATGAGGCGCACTACCGGCATGGATGGTTTCATCTTCGACTATACGAGGAGTGAGCTGGAGAAGATCAACGCCGGAAAAAGTAAGAACTACGAGTTTGGTTTCACCCCCGTTCCTTCTTTTGAGGAATATCTTGATTATATGAAAGACAGGAAGATGATTACCAATATAGAGTTGAAGACGGCACCTGTCTATTATGAAGGGATTGAATATAAGGTCATAGACATGATTTACAAGGCAGGGGTTGAAAAGAAGGTGATTTTCTCTTCCTTCAACTGGCTTAGTATCGTAAGAGCAAAGGAGATCGCACCGGAGATTCCATCCGGTCTGCTCATAGAACCGAAGCTTTTTAAGATGGGCTCCCTTATCGGAAAATCCGGAATAAGGTACTTCCATCCCTGGTTCAAGACCGTAGATCTTGAGATGGTCAAGGATATGCACGCAAATGGGGTGGGAATGAATGTCTGGACCGTAGATGAGGAAGCAGATATCATGTCGATGATCTCCTTGAAAGTTGATGGCATCATTACGAATTATCCTGATAGGGCGAAAGATGTGTTGAAGGAAAAGGAATGACGGAAGCTGTAAGAGCCGTGAATTTTCAGAGAAGAAGAAAGGTTCTATAAGGTGTGTTGAGCAGTTTTTCTGTAATCTGTAAGATTTTCAATATGTTATTATAAAAACACGCGTGATTGGACGACGGGCAATATCTATCTGATTGTTATACAGTGTGGAAACCTTTGCCATGTGTTGATGATACACACTGTACTATTTGTGCTTAGTATACTCATTTTTCTTCAAGAAACCTTGTGAGAAGGAAGGCTAAGAAATGTGGAAAAATATAGAACTTCGAGTTGTATCCGACATTGCCGTTTATAAGCTTTATGTTTATGCCGAACTTGATCTCTTTGTATGTATCGCTGTCTATCAATGTTTTTAATGACTTTGAATTACCATTAGTTGCCTTTACCTCAATAGGTACCACACTATCTTTTGTTCATAGGAAGAAATCCTCTTCAAGAGTCGAGTTGTCTTTCTTGAAGCAATAGAGATTCCTTCCTGATTTATATATAGCCTCTGCTGCAAAGTCTACCTTTGTATATGCCAAAGTTCCTGTTTGTTCTGAAATCTTGTTGTGATTCCTTCTCCAGCAGGGATAAAAGCAATCCTGTATTATGAGGAGTTTACTTCTTTCTTTGTTCTTTTACAGTAAAATATCAAATTATGATTTATTAAATCGTAATTTAATTAATCGTAACTTTACAAATCTATGTATCTGGTTTAGATTTTGCATATGAATGAAAGATTTATCGGAAGAGAAGATGAGGTAAGAAGGCTTGAGTACGCTTGGAATAGCGGAGAGTTTGAATTTGTTGTCGTTTATGGGAGAAGAAGGGTTGGTAAATCCTTTCTTATTGAGAATTTCATAAAAGATAAACAGGGAGTATATTTTGAAGCTGTTCAGAAATCTAATGTAAACAATCTGATTTTACTTTCCCGTGCTGTCTCTGCTTCTCTTTATGGTAATGATTCTTTAAGTTATTCGTCCTTCATCGATATTTTTGATGATATTGCGAAGAGGGCAGAAAAGGAACGTTTCTATTTCGTTTTAGACGAGATAGCATATTTAAGTGAATCTTTTCCTGATATAATCGGTCTTTTACAGCATTATGTTGATATTGTTTTCAGAAAAACAAAGCTGATGCTGATTCTATCCGGTTCATCAAGAAGATTTATTGAGGAGAAGATATTGAGTTCCGAAAGTCCGTTATATGATAGACGGACGCTTTTGATAAAACTTCTTCCTTTCTCTACTTTTGAAACGGCAAAGATGTTTCCCTCATGGTCTATAAAGGATATTTCAATAGCTCATGTGATAACAGGAGGAATCCCATATTACCAAAATTTCCTAAAGCGGCATAAGAACATAAATGATGCTATTTATAGCGAGTTTTTCCTTCCCGGCAGTAGTTTATTTACAGAAGCCAGATTATTTCTCATGAGTGAGTACCGGTCGGTAGGAGCTTATGAAGCCGTTCTTTCCCAACTTGCTGATGGTGTAACTGATGTCTCGAAGATTCGGGATAAGACAGGATATTCTGATTCTAATGTCAGCCAGATGCTCTCATCCCTTTCATATCAGGGGATTACAGAGAAGAGGCATAAGATTCTGAATCGTGGTAATAATAAAGGCTGGAAGATCAGGGATGGTTATTTCGCATTTTTCTATCATTTTATTTTTCCGTATGCCTCTCTAATTGAGAGAAATAAAGGTTTGGCTCCGTTTAATAAGGCCATTTCTTCTATGGATGCTTTCATTGGAAAGCAGATGGAGAATTCTTTTCAGGATTATGTCCTGACTAATTCTGGGCTTTTGATTACAGATATCGGTTCTATAGATTTTGCGAATCCATTGACGAGGCAGAATGAGGAGGTTGATTTATTCGGAAAAGCTGGAGATACATACATTCTAGGGGAGTGCAAATGGTTGAATGAAAAGGTGTCCTCAAGTGTTTTCTACCGTTTGGAGGATAGAGCCGGACAGCTTATAGGAAAAGAGGAAAAGGTAAAATATTTCATCCTCTCCCTTTCTGGATTTGAAGAAGAACTGCTAAAGCTCTTTGAGAAACGCTCTGATTTGACCTTGATTACGGGATCCTCGCTTTTTGGTCACTCTGAAAGGGCATAGTATGATTTCCTTTCAAAAGTTTCTAAAACCGCTGAGAGGGGAGAGCTTAGTGAGACATATAGTGTTTGTATGGGAGTACGTAACACACCATATGTCTCGTATGATTGTGAGAATAAAGGGTTCAATTTCCCTCGACCCATCGTTTTAGAAATACTTCTGTCGAGCGGTTCATCTCCTTCATGAATGCGGAAGTATATTTCCTGTTGTAATAGTAGTCTGCGATAGTTCCATTGTTATCATAAGGGAGTGTTTTGTGTTCCCTCAGGAAATCCTCCTGATCCTTATACATCTTCTCCAATTCCTCAAGATGGGGCTCGGCATAGCTGTTCTCCATGAATATGCTCTCCTTGGGGGGCCTTCTCTGCATCGGGGATGTCGGACGCTTGGGATAACCCATTATCAGGCAGCAGGCGGGAGCTGCAAGGGGAGGCAGATCCAGAAGAGCCTGTAATTGCTCATAATTTTCTATGATATCTCCAATATAACAGCTTCCCAGTCCCAGTGCTTCTGCTGCGAGAACCGTGGTCTGGGCAGCAATCACCGTATCCTGCATTGCAAGGTGGAAGTCTCCGATTCCCGGTCTTCTGACATCGATACCTGATTTTTCCTTGCATCCAGATTCCATGAAATAGTTGACCCATTTCTGCATGTCCGCAAGATATACCCATACGATGGGGGCTTTTTCGATCATTATCTGATTGTCACAGATCTTTGCAAGACACTCCTTCTTTTGCCGATCATTTACTTCCACGATGGAGTACATGACCATGTTCCCTCCGCTTGGGGCTCGTAAGGTGAGCTCCTTTAGCTTATCCAGAATCTCCTTTTCCACCGGACGGTTTTCAAAACTTCTTATACTTCTTCTCTGTTCTATTACGCTGATAAATTCTCTATTCTCCATGTTTTTCATTATTACGGAAAAATTCTTTTGCTACAATTAAAAAGAAATGTATAAAATCTTTAATTTAGATATTCATTAGGCCTTAATACACATTAATTTTTGTGGTAATAGTTTGATGAGAAACTAACTTAGGAGGAAAAAACTGTGAAACCGTATCTGGAGAAAGTTTCCAGTGTTTTGAGTGAGTTCGGAACTACAGAAAAAGGATTAAGTCAGGAAGAAGCGAAGAAGAGGCTTGCATCTGATGGTCCGAACAAACTTGCAGAGGGAAAAAAAGAATCATTATTCAAGAAGTTCCTGCATGAGTTGAGCGAGCCGATGCTCATCATCCTCATGGTGGCAGCGGTGCTTTCTGTTGGAACATCATATCTTTCGGGAGAGCCTGAATGGGCGGATGCGATCATCATCCTGATCGTTGTGCTTATCAATGCTGTCCTTGGTGTGGCTCAGGAGGCCAAGGCGGAGGCTGCAATTGCGGCTCTTCAGGAGATAGCAGCGGCCCAATCCAAGGTAATGCGTGACGGATTTCAGCACACGATTCCATCAGAAGAGATCGTAAAAGGTGATATTGTCATCCTAGAAGCGGGAGACAGCGTTCCTGCTGATGCCCGTATCATAGAGGAGGCTTCGCTGAAAGTAGAAGAGGCTGCTCTTACAGGAGAATCCGTTCCATCTGAGAAACAGTCGGCAGAGCTCAAGAGTGAATCCGATGTCCCTCTCGGAGATAGGAAGAACATGGTATACATGGGCTCTACTGTCGTGTATGGAAGAGCTACTGTCTGTGTATGCGATACAGGAATGAACACCGAGATGGGTAAGATCGCTACAGCCCTTGAGACTGCAGAGAAGGAGGAGACTCCTTTACAGATAAAGCTCAATCAGCTTTCAAAGATCCTTACATATCTCGTACTGGGTATCTGTGCTGTCATCTTCGCAATAGATATCATAAGAAATGCGATTACCGATGTCGTTACGTTCCAGAGTATTCTTGATACGTTCATGATTGCAATCAGCCTTGCTGTTGCTGCAATTCCTGAAGGTCTTGCGGCTGTTGTAACCATTGTGCTCTCAATCGGTGTTACGAAGATGAGTAAGAACAAGGCAATCATCCGAAAACTTACGGCAGTTGAGACTCTCGGTTGTACCGAGGTGATCTGTTCTGATAAGACTGGAACACTTACTCAGAATAAGATGACTGTCGTTGACAGCTATTCTGATGATACCGCTCTTCTTGCAAAAGCGATGGCTCTTTGTTCGGATGCAAAACTTGATCAGAATTCAAACGCGGTCGGAGAACCTACCGAGTGCGCTCTTGTGAACTGGGCATATAAGCTTGGGTTCAACAAGAATGATGCAGAAGAGGGAGCAGATAAGAGGGTAGGAGAAGCTCCATTCGATTCATCTCGTAAGCTCATGAGTACTGTCCACACAAGTGGAAACAGTTTCATCCAGTACACGAAAGGTGCTCCGGATGAACTTCTCAAGAAGTGCACGAGAATCCTTAAGAATGGAGAGGAATGTGATATCACGGATGCCGACAGAGAGGAAATCCTGAAGGCTAACAAGGGCTTTGCCGATAAGGCCCTCCGTGTTCTTGCCGCCGCATATCATAAATATGACAGCATGCCATCCAGCTGTAAGGCTGAGGATCTTGAGAAGGATCTCGTTTTCATAGGACTGGCAGGCATGATCGACCCTGTGCGCCCTGAGGTGAAGGCTGCCATCGAGGAGTGCCGTTCTGCGGGAATCCGCCCTGTGATGATCACAGGAGACCATAAGGATACGGCAATCGCGATTGCTAAGGAACTTGGCATCATCACAGAGGCTTCTCAGGCAATCACAGGAAGTGAGCTCGATAAGTACAGCGATGAAGAGCTTGATAAGCTCATTGAAAACTACGGAGTATATGCCCGTGTACAGCCAGAGCATAAGGTAAAGATCGTTCAGGCATGGAAGAGGAAGGGTAAGGTTGTCGCAATGACCGGTGATGGCGTAAACGACGCTCCTTCTATTAAGAATGCCGATATCGGAGTCGGTATGGGTATCACGGGAACCGATGTCACGAAGAACGTTGCGGACATGGTTCTTGCCGATGATAACTTCGCAACGATCGTCGAGGCTGTTGCTGAAGGTAGGAGGATTTACGACAACATCCGTAAGGCCATCCAGTTCCTTCTTGCATCCAACTTCGCAGAGGTTCTTTCAATTTTCTTCTCATCCCTGATGGGCTTCACGATCCTGCGTCCTGCGCATCTTCTCTGGATCAACCTCATCACCGACTGTTTCCCTGCGATTGCCCTTGGTATGGAAGTAGGGGAAGAGGATATCATGAAGAGACCTCCTAGGAAGAAGAGCGAAGGGGTCTTTGCTGGTGGAATGGGATTTGATTGCGTGTTCCAAGGCGTTGTCACATCCGCTCTCACGCTTCTTTCCTATTTCATAGGCGAGTATATAGAGAATGGTGCTTTCCATATCGTGAACTCCGAAGATGGTATGACGATGGCATTCCTGACGCTCTCGATGATCGAGATCTTCCACTCATTCAACATGAGAAGTCTCGATAAGAGCCTCTTCAAGCTCAAAGGACATAACAAGTATCTTTACTGGTCACTTATCGGAAGCTTCGTGGCTACTGTACTTGTTCTTTATGTACCGTTCCTGAGAAATGCTTTCAGCTTCCAGCACATCTCACTCTTTGAGTTTGCGATTGCTCTCATCCTTGCGTTCATGATCATTCCTGTCGTTGAAATCCAGAAGATTTTCAAGCGTGCAGGAGAGAGGAAGAGAAACGTTTAATAGATATTTTATAGCCCGGCTTTGCCCGGGCTTTTTTCTTGCTTTGACATAATCTCCATAATTATTTCTTGCCTCAACTTTTTTTTCTTTTTACCTTAAAGGCAGGAGCAGATGATGCAGGAAATAAAAGAACCTAATAATAATGAGAATAACAGGCAACCTAAGAAATCGTTGCTTTACTACTATTTAATAGCAATGTGTATCCTCCTTCTCTTAAATGCGGTTTTCTTCCCTTCAATAAACAGGGGAGGAGTCACAGAAGTAGGATATAACCAGTTTCTGGATATGATAGATGCCGGTAAGGTCGTACAGGTGGCTTATGATGAGGCGAACAGCCAATATGCCTTTATTGCGAATGAGAACGGCACTCCCGGGGTATATGTCACCGGTGTCTGGCCTAATGATGGGGAGAGACTTCTTGAACAGCTGAGAAACAATCCAGATATAACATTCAGCGCCTCAATCCCTACTCAGGCCAATCCTATCATGGAATTCCTCACAAACTGGGTTCTGCCTATCATAATTTTCATAGTAATTGGCAATCTCCTTTCGCGGTATATGATGAAACGGATGGGAGGAGGTGGAATGGGTGCCTTCGGCAATGCCATGCAGTTTGGTAAATCGGGGGCAAAGGTCTATGTCGAGGATGCCCAGACAGGGGTACACTTCTCAGATGTCGCAGGCCAAGATGAGGCTAAGGAGTCTTTGAAGGAGGTCGTACAGTTCCTCCATGAGCCGGAGAAATATGCAAAGATAGGTGCGAAACTCCCAAAGGGTGTTCTCCTTGTGGGTCCTCCCGGAACCGGTAAGACCCTTCTTGCAAAAGCTGTAGCTGGAGAGGCAGGAGTACCGTTCTTCTCAATCAGCGGCAGTGAGTTCGTCGAGATGTTCGTGGGAATGGGAGCTGCGAAGGTGCGTGATCTCTTTAAACAGGCGAATGAGAAGGCTCCCTGCATAGTATTCATCGATGAGATCGATGCCATAGGAAAGAAGAGGGACACCTCCGGTTTCTCCTCAAATGATGAGAGGGAGCAGACTCTTAATCAGCTTCTTGCGGAGATGGATGGATTTGATGGCAGGAAAGGTGTTGTCCTTCTTGCCGCTACGAACCGTCCAGAGAGCCTTGATCCGGCACTTTTGAGGCCAGGACGCTTTGACCGTCGTGTTCCTGTAGAGCTGCCTGATCTTCTGGGAAGAAAAGCGATTCTTCTTGTTCATGCGAAGGATGTGAAGATGGAAGGTCCGATAGACTGGGATATCATCGCACGTGCCACAGCCGGTGCAAGTGGCGCAGAGCTTGCGAATATAATAAATGAAGCAGCTCTTACTGCTGTCAGAAGAGGTCGTGATACCGTTATCCAGAAGGATATCGAGGACAGTGTTGAGACCGTGATTGCGGGAGCAGAGAGGAAGAGTGCCGTTGTAAGCGAGAGCGATAAGAGGATCGTCTCCTACCATGAGATAGGACATGCTCTTGTTGCGGCAAAACAGAACAACAGCGCTCCTGTCACGAAGATAACCATAGTTCCGAGAACAGGTGGAGCCCTCGGATATACCATGCAGGTGGATGAGGGGGAGAAGCTTCTCATGAGCAAGGTCGAGATTCTTAATAAGATAGCGACCCTTACTGGGGGAAGAGCCGCAGAGGAGTTCATATTTGGAAAGGATAATATGACCACAGGAGCCAGCAATGACATCGAGCAGGCGACGAAACTTGCAAGAGCACTCGTTACCCGTTATGGTATGACCGATGATTTTGACATGGTCGCACTGGAGACACAGAACAACCAGTATCTGGGAGGGGATACGAGCCTCTCATGCTCAGCAGACACTGCGGCGAAGATTGATGAGAAGGTATTCTCAATTGTAAAGGATGCTCATAAGAAGGCATCCGATATCATAAGGGACAATGAAAAGAAACTTCATGAGCTCGCATCCTATCTTCTTGAGAAGGAGACGATAACAGGAGAGGAGTTCATGAACATTCTTAACAAGGATAATAAGGAAAAGAGTGTATGAATGCCACTTTAATCCGTATTTTCTGGGTTTGAGGTATATGGCTGCCGTCTGAGGTAAGTAATTCTTGGAGAAACAATGTTTTGGGCCTTGTGCGGGCCCTTTTGTTGTGCTCGAATCATATTACCTAATTTAATGAATATGGATTATGACATAGAAAACGGACTATGTCGATTCGTTCAAGAAGCCGCCAAGCACGGAAATCAAGCTCATTAGCGGCAAGTAGTATCACTACCGGACAAGCTGCGAATATGACAGGAGACAAAGAGGTTGAGAAAGAAATATCCCAAGAGGAGAGCGAATTTGCCTACCGCAGATATCGAGATCTAGGACAAGGAGGTAGGTACACCTCGTATTTCTACAATAGGGCACGTACCTCCTCCGTCAACTGCAGGTATATTTTCCGATTAATGAAAGGAGCTGTTTGCCATCGTAGTTATAAGAGCAGTCTACGAATCTCCACCCAAGAGGGATGCAGTCCGGTATGAATGTTCAATCCTGTCAGAAATCTATTTGGTACTGAGACTCTCGAATGATGACATTTCTCCACTTCTGCAGAGGGGCGACATGGACAGGAAGCACATCAGACTGTTCCTGAACCACCTGTCAAGCCTGATAGCCTACGATGATTCCATTATATGACAAAGAGACAGCAACATGCTGAAAAACTCTTCTTCAAGGATTTCAGAGTAAAACTCTTGTCAACTGCCACATGCAAGAGCATAGGAGAGCGGAAAGTGTAGAAACTCACTGAGAAACGGAAGTCTTTTCTGGTCAAGTTCGATGTCGATATTTAGGGTATTCTGGAGGCCCTCAACACTTCAATTTGAGGCACTTCTTGATCCTTAAAACTCAGAAGGTATAGTTTTATTCAAACCAACATACTACTTGTATTGTCATAAAACGATTGGAAAATGCTTTTTAATGCACCAAGGATCAGGATAATTGATATCCTTCCCGAAGAATAAATTGCGTGCCATACATCCTCCTCGACAAACATTGTAATAATTACAATTTAAGCAAGCTGCATTTCCCTCTAATTTTCTTAAACTCAGAAATTTAATGCCATTCTCCCATATATTCTTAATGCTTTTATTTCGCAAATTATCATTTTCGGATTTTTTCAATTCATCTGGAAGAAAACCGCAAGTAAGGGCATTACCCTCAGCGTCAAACACTATATTCACTTTGCCTGCGAAACATCCATAGCCTTCATATGGGTATACTATATCCAATGGAACTATGATATTATCGTCTGAATTATATACAAGTCGTGTATCTCCCCATGAAAAATCCAAAGTAAATTTGTCCTTATATTTTTTATTCCAAATATTTTGAGCTTCTTTTATAAAAAAGATATATTGCTCTGCGGTAAGAAATACATCGCGATTTTTTATAACATTTCCTGCTGGTTTAACTGGTCGTACTTTAAGACGGTCAAATCCAAATTCATTGATTAAGGCAAGTAATTTCTCAGCAGTCTGAAAATTGTATGGATTAATTGTAATACTTGCTGCAATTGTAAATCTACAATACTGTTTCAACAATTTAAGATTATCTTTAATTAGAGAAAGTCCTTTTACACCCCGCACTCTTTCATACTCAGACTCGTCTGAGCCATCAATACTGATTGACAAGTATTTCAGATTCCATTTTGCCATACGTTGTACAAGTTTTTCATCAGTCAATAATAGACCATTCGTGAAAACCTTAGTTACAATATTGCGCTCTAAGCATGCTTCTACAAAATCAGGAAAAGTACTCTTTGTAAAAGGCTCACCTCCACCAATTAAAATTTCATTAATACCTAATTCATACATCTGATCCAGCATATGAATTTTCTCTTCAAATGTCATTTCTGACGAAGATGAATCACTTTTAGAAAAACAGTGAGCACAATTCAAATTACACGATGAAGTGTAATAAAAATGAACACGCCCAGGAGCAGAAAGTGTATCGTTTGTAAATCCAGAATCAATTAGCCTATAATTGGGATGATAGTTAACTAAAAATTCTTCGTCTTCTAAGAATGAAGCATCTTCTTCTCCAATGGTCTGCAAAATTTTTGTATCTGGAATATTTTTTAAATACGCAAGTGCACTGTAAAATTCTTCGTCTATCAAAATATTTGTGTCTTCTTGGCGGTCATAGACCAACCCACCAAAAAACTCATGTCGCACAACATACCTTTCCATACTAAACTCCATTCAATTATGTTGTTCTATTTAAGGCAGTATGTGAAAGATTAAAATCAGAATTAGGTTATAAACCCCATATACAGTACGATTGGTTAAATAAGTTTCAAATTTATATTTTAAATCTCAAGTACACCACTTAAAACGGATAACTTTTTTGCCTGACAATTTTGAAATAGAATTTGCAAAAATGTATTTCTTTTTCATATCCCCTCCTTTTTCGTAACCACATACTGCCATAAAGGCAACAACAAAACAAATGCCTATTTTTGCAATATTATAACATTGTGTTTAGAAGCCCCCAAGATAAATCTTTCTGTTGATTTTTCATATAAATAGTCACAAAGGACATCTAATTGTTCTTGAGACAAAGATGCTACCTTATCATAAAAATAGCCCAGCTCTAAATCTACAGCACAATGGGAAAGAATAGAGCAATTAAAATCTTTTGCAAGGCGTTCCATTTCTTCTGGAGAAGAGAAATATGTACACCCCCAGAACCCTCTTCGTTGGCCTGGCAGATAACCATGTTCAGCTAAATACATTACCTCTCCGAACGGAATTTTGTAAACAGAATTATTTAACAAATTCCACATAGCAAAATGCCGAGGCATATAGGCCAATATCAATACTCCATCATTTTTCAGAACCCGAAGACATTCTTCAATACATTTCGCATTAAGATCAGGTCTCAAATGATACATTGGACCAAGACATAACACAACATCAAAAGATGAATCGACGTGACGTTTTAAATTCAGAGCATCATCCACATAAGCTTCAATTTTGTTTGGATACTTCTCTTCGAGTATTTTAATATTTCGAGGAGAAAGATCTGAGGCCACAATTCTGTTACATCCATTTCCCAAATAGAAGTCAATATATGCACCTGGACCAGAGGCACAATCTAACAAATCACAACCACGGTATATATATGGTTTGATGATTCTACATGTGTTGATATACTCAATCTTTTTGCGGGGATCAATGAATCTATTTTCTTCATCGTCATTTTCGTAATACTCTTGAACTCGTTTTACTTCATTATTCATCTATACCATATTCTAAACTCATTTTCTGAAGACAAAAGCCATTTTTTACAAAAAACTTTTCTGATTCATGATTAAATGCCCACACATTACTTTCAAGACGACTGCATCCAATTGACTTTGCGAAGTCTTTGACATATGCAAGCATCGAACTTCCAACTTTATTTTTTCTAAAATTCAGATCAACACAAGTATCTTCGATACTAATTACTTTTGCATTTCGATACTTTATATCATCAGTGTATGTATGAATTGTGCAGAGGATAACGCCTATAATCTTTTCGCTATTAGTAGCAACAACAATTAAATGATTGGATGATAATATATTATATTCGAGTTTCTTGCGTGTAATGTGATATGGATGTTCAACAAATATATCTGGCCGATTTTGCCCATGCTTATCGGCAACTAAATTTGTCAATTGTAAAATTTGATCGATATCTTTTGTGCTAGCTTGTCTAATAATCATTTCAAATCCTTATTAATCTAAACCCATACACTTGAATAATCTTACTTGGTTAGGGTATTTGTCTTTTCCGCATTCGCAACGAACATCAAGTGACACGTCAGATAGGAATAAATTTTTAATATAACCTAATGTATAGATTATCATATTATTTCTCCCAATTTACGTTTAAAAAGGAAATCAGCAATCTCAAAATCTAACTCCGAATCAATATCGATAGCTTCCGTTTCATTTACAGGAAGAAATAGATGTTTGGGACAAATAATATTCTTATATTTTATCATATCTGTTTTAGATATAATATTTACTGCAAAATTCAGGGCATAAATGTTTGGTAAATCCTGACTTCGAGGCTGGCTCATTGGATTATAATTAATGGCAGATCCCTCAAGATACATAAATTCCTTTATCAGATGTACTGTATTAACTGATACCTGGTTTTTTATATGCTCTTTGAACAATGATATTGCATTGTATATAGTAGTATCTTCTATCAACGGATTTGTTACATTGCAATAAGCAATATAATCAGAAGGAAAATTCTCTGCCATATTTACGTATACATCATTCATCGAAATATAAGAAGTTGCATATTTTTCATCTCTTTTGACAGTTTCACAATTTAATTTACGAGCTAAATCCAACATTGAAGAATCGTTGGAATTCACAACAATTCCATCTATACCGTTTATCCTAGATAATTGCCTAATTTTAATTTCTAGCAGAGAACTATTACCAAACCTTCGGATATTCTTATTTTTTACACGCTCTGAACCTGAGCGAACAGCAATTAAAGCTTTTAGCATTTTAGCATTCTCCTTCATATTTTAGTATGATTTCTAAGCCAGAATGTAAAAGACAAAATGTTGTTTCGGCCTCTCTACATTCTGTCGAACTAATTTGGCCTGCAAGATACAAATTACTTCTACTGCAAAACAATACAGGGCTTTCAGAACTTTTTTTCATGATTATGCTATATTTATGTAAGCAAGAGCTGAACCAGATGGCTTCTTCATAATTAAGTGTAACAGCAAGGTCATTGGAGTTAAGATGTATTTTTTGATCAGTTATTACAACTCCTTTTTTTTCCCAATGCTTGGAAAGAACATAAGCTATTTCTTTTATCCCTACAACATTAGAATAAAAATGAATAATATTATAATTTAAAAGAGTATTTTCTAACTTCAATGACACATATAATGGAATAATATCAGAAATCCTTAGCATCCAATATCTAGAAGCAGCTATATTCTTTTCTACCAAATTGTAAATCTTATCTGATGCACTTGTTTCAATCGAAATTAATGTTTTTATCCTACAGCCAGGAATTAATTGTAAAAACTCAATTGGAAAAGTTTTATCCAGCAAAATTGATTGTGGAAAATATAAATCGAAAGAAAACACCCCATGCGGATGCGGTTTAATTATCAGGCGTTCAGAAGGGATTCCCAACAAATCTATCAAAAGTGTATAAGGGGCTATAATATCTTTTACATATTTTCCATAAACCGCAAGGGCTCTTTTTGTAAGACTCTCAGAATTAGGGATAAGTAGTATTAAGACTTCACAACATTTCTTATAATCAATTGTCAGATAAGATGTCAAAATTTTATCTTTTTTATCTTTGCTAAGGCTTGCGATATCAATTGGATCAAAGTAGCACATTTGCCCAGGAAGAGATCCATCCACATCAGACTCTGAATAATAAATATGATTCTTACAGCACCTATTATTTCCTATAACAGCCCCATAAGTGAAAACTAAATCACAATAAGAAGATGAAATTTCTTCGTATTGATTGATTGATTTTAATAATCGTTTGCTGGCAAATTCATTTTTAGAAAACTCTACTAGAGAATACGGTACTTTCATTATGATAAGAAACAGTTCAAACAAGCAGTATGCACCACTGTTAGAGACAAAAACCTCATCAACAGCATTTATATCAATTCCATTTTCGTCAAACAAAGAAACAAAATATTCCTTAATTCTTGAAGAAAGCAAAAAAGACGAAGTCTGTAAATTTGCTAAATACTTATAATCATAGAGAATAAGGCAGAATAAGCTGTTTCCTTCCATTCGTTTTAAACATTTTAACTGCTCTTCATCTGCAGGTGATATAAGAAAGAAAACTTTGTCAAAAGTTGATGTAATACTCAAACATTGAGATAAGCAACCAAAATGATCTCCACAAAATAACGAAACTCTGATTTTTTCCTCCTTTTCTTAAATGTCAACTCTTTGATGACAAAAATCGTTATTCTATTACATAAATCCCATCTGTTCTAAATAACGCCTTATTCCTTGGAGATAATACGACAAGATTGAGAAAATCTTTATCGGCGGTTAAATAGTTACTTCCCTTATTAATTTTATCGTACCATTTATCTAAAACACAGTCGCACCTTAATCCAATAGCCCTATAAACATCCTTCCAATAGGGCGAGCAATCACATTCAGGCAAAGTACTTTCTAACCTTATACTTTTTCCGGAGGAATCTATTGTATAATTGAATGCATTTTGTATCACAATGCATTTTGGAGTAATGGAAAAAGCCCATTCCAAGAATTCTGGGGTTTCTGAAATAGAGATAGGAGAATTCAATAGTTTTACTCCCAAGTTTGTTTTCCCGGTTTTCTTTATGATTTCACAAAATCTTTTCGTCTTCTCTATATCCAACCCCATAATTGTTCTGTAACTAGAAGTAGAAAAACCATTGAATGAAATCATAATTGAATTACAGACTTCCGACACAAATTTCGCTTCTACTTCCCCTGCATTACCATTTGACTTTAAATGAATCCATGTATTTGGATTAGATGCACGATACTTACGCATAAAATCCATAGCTTCTTTTTGTATTAGAATTTCTCCTCCTGAGAAAAACACCCAATAAGCCTCTAATCTTTCAAGAAAGGAAAGAAGATAATCATAGAATGCATATTTGTCATTTCGATGAGCATCATTCTGAAAACAGTATAGGCAGTTGGCTTGACAAACGCTGCTAACTTCGATTGTAATCATATTGAAAATACCTCTATCCATGGTGTCAAATGCCTGTTCATAAACAATAGCCGCAGCATTCTTTTCTGTAATATGACAAATTGGTCTCGTTTTATATGTTTTACAATCTGGATATATATTCCCATAACGATCAACATAAATTAGTTTTGGAGTTTTTACATAATAATTAGGATGATTTGCATACGTAAATCTATTCATCTTCTTTGCTCCTCATTTCTCCTAGTTTTTCACATGCTTTGCAATTTCCTTGGGCAGCTGCTTTTACATACCACTCATGTGCTAGATGTAAATCCAACGGAAATAAATTACCTGTTTCATAACAATGAGCTAAATTCATTTGTGCCTCTGCATCTTCATTCTCAGCTGCTAGCAACAACCATGTTTTTGCATCATCAAGGTTTTGAGGTACTCCACGGTTTCCAAATAGAAAATAGCAACTAATCATTCTTTGACTTACAGGATCTCCTAATTTTGCTTGTTGATACAAATCTTCAAAGGCCTCGACAAATAATCTTTGAGCAATATTTTTGTTTAATCTTTTTTTTGATTTTGATAAAAGAATCGCTAGTCCATACATGCATTTTGCATTTTTGTTTTCTGTACCTTCTTTATATGTATTCTTGGCCTTTTCTAAATCCTTACTTACGCCATAACCAAACGAATAACAAACGCCTTGGTAATATAGAGAATCTATTTCATCTTTCTCTAAAAATCCCTTTTGATAGATCATCTCTGAATTCATGATCCCTCCCAAAAAAAATTTTGCCTAAAGTTGTTAAAAACAAGGAGAATAAGTAGTTTCTAATATTTTATATCAAGACTGTTATTTCTCAACTGAAATTTAGTTGCGTTACAGGGCTACTTCGTAATTGTTGGCCAGCAATCGTAAATGGCTTAATATTCAGCATTGTGGATGCTCCTGCTGTTATTTTTTGCTTTCTTGCAGTTTGCTAAGAACTGTCCATGAATTTCCAATCAAGAGGGTTATAAACTGGTATGAATGGTCAATCCTGTCAAAAATCTATCTGGGCTGAGACTTTCGAATGTTAGCAGTTCTCCTCTTCTACAGAGGGGCGACTGGAAGTATATCAGGCTGTTCCTGAATTACTTGTCAAGCCTGATAGCCTACGATACATAAGGTACAGCAACATACTGAAAAAAATGACTTTAATAAAACTTTAACAATAGTTTAGTCTTTCCCAAATACAAGTTTGGTATATATAAAATCAAATAGTGACGCATACATAATTGCCTATGTTATCCCTGAGAGCCTGTCCTAAATGACAGGCTCTTTCCTTAGTGAAAAAAAAAGATAATTTTATCTTTTCTTCTTAGAAATGTTGGAGTATCATAGTTGCTCAAATAGGAATGGGCTATGGACGAGACTATACTTACAGATTTCTACTATGTTATTCGCATCGTGCTTAGTGCGGTCTGTGCCTTCTTCATAGGATTGGAACGGGAAAAAAGGCTGAAGAACGCAGGAATAAGAACTCACATAATCGTTGCAGTCTCTGCATGTCTTATGATGATAGTGAGTAAATACGGCTTCTATGATGTTGTAGGACATGAAAGCATATCCGTAGATGCCTCCCGTATCGCCGCTGGAGTCGTTACGGCAATAGGCTTCCTCGGTGCTGGTGTCATATATGTGAGGAAAGAGAACACTGTTGGATTGACTACCGCCGCAGGACTCTGGGCCACTGTCGGCATTGGAATCGCATTGGGTGCGGGCATGTATTTTGCGGGTATTGCGACGACAGTGCTTATTCTTCTTATCCAGCTGATGCTTCATCATATGAAATTCAAATCCGTTGAGATGGTCTCTTCTCAGACCATAATCGATATGGACTCAACGGGAATGGATGCCGAGGAGATAAAGAATTACTTCATAAACAAGGATTTCATCATCAGGGGAGCAAGCATAAAGAGGGGAGAGGATGGAAGATTACACTTCTCATGTCTTCTTATCTTCCCTCGCCATAAGGGTATCGAAGAAGGAATTGCCGATATAGAGAAGATCGGGAAATTCAAGAGTATAGATATTCTTACTGTTCAATAATATTTATTTCTTATCCGCAGAAATGCGGATAATTCTTCACCGGGACATACCGACCGGGTGGAGATTAAAGAATGCGACGGTCAAGGAGACTGCAAACGGGAAGTTCTTCATCTCCCTCACGTTCGACGTTGAGGAGGAGAAGAGGGAGACGAGGAAGGAGTTCGATAAGGTCGAAGCCTTCGACTACTCGATGCCGTCGCTTGTCGTCTCCGCATCCGGAGATAACGACATCTCGTCCGACGACATCCGCTGGTATCGCAGTCTTGAGGAGAAGATTGCGAAGGAGCAGCGGAAGCTCTCACGGATGCAGTACGGCTCTGCCAGCTACTGGGAGCAGAAGCACAAGACAGGGAATGGACATGCAAGAGCTGCGGGACGTACCACGACCGGGACAAGAATGCGACAAGAAACCTGCTGGATGAGGGTAAGGACATCCTGAACCGCTGGGCTAGCGGGGATAGCTCGTTGATACTGGCTCCAACAGGGGTCTTGAGCGGGAAGAAGCTACATCCTCAGGCTCACAGTAATGTGAGACAGGGTGGAGAGTAAGTCACTAATCAAAACTCATGCCTTCGGCTCTGCCCGCCCATTCGAAAGTGATATCATCATCCGGGTCGTAAGCGGAGCCGTTGAAGTTCTCGTTATTATTCACCGTACCATCTTTTTCTTCCTGTTTTATCGTATTCAGATGGCTTTTCTCTGTAAGCGTTTTTTGATCCATATGTAGATTTTAACGCTGAAAAACATATCTTGAAAGAGAGAGGGAATAGGAATAATCTAATTTTTCAAGAGGTGTGTTATGAAGATAAGCCATACTGATTTTTCCAAGGGAAGCGTATCCAGTGCTGTCATGAAAGTGGCCCTTCCAATGATCATAGCAGAACTTGTTAACCTCCTTTACAGTATGGTTGACCGCATCTATATCGGGCATATCCCGAATGAAGGAAGTATAGCTTTAACAGGGCTGGGCATATGCTTTCCAATAATATCACTTGTGAGTGCATTCGCACGTCTGTTCGGATTCAACGGAGGGGCTCCTCTTGCTTCAATGGCTCTTGGGGAGAAGAATGAGGAAGAAGCAAGGAAGGTCCTGTTCTCTTCTTTCATGCTTTCCGTGATAACAGGTCTGGTTCTGACTCTTATAATAATCTTTTTCATCCGTCCGATTCTCTATGCCTTTGGTGCAAGTGATTCTACATACGGTTATGCCAGGGATTACCTTATGATTTACGCCCTTGGTTCGATTCCCGTTCTCGTCACCCTTACGCTGAATGCTTTCATAAACAGCCAGGGTTTTGCGACAATCGGCATGTTTACTGTTCTGATAGGAGCCGTCATAAACATAATACTTGATCCTGTCCTCATATTCATCTTTGATATGGGCGTAAAAGGGGCTGCTATCGCAACGGTGTTCTCCCAGACCTGTTCTGCTGCTTTTGCTTTCATGTTCCTGCGGGGTAGGAATGCTGTTTTGAAGATAGCTTTTAAGGGGATGCGTTTAGAAAAGGAAAGATGTCTCAAAATAGTGGGGCTTGGAACAAGTGGTTTCGTGATGGGAGCAACCAATTCAATCGTCCAGCTCGTATGCAATAAATGTGCATTTATCTGGGGTGGGGATTTATATGTTGGTGTCATGACAATTCTCAATTCCGTCCGAGAGATATTCTCAACTCCGATAAACGGACTTACAAGCGGTGCAAGCCCTGTCATGAGTTACAACTATGGGGCAAAAGAACCAGAGAGGGTTAAGAAGGCGAGTAATTTCGCACTATTTGCAACCCTTGTATTCTCTTCCTTCGTCTGGGCTGTCGTCGTACTCTTTCCTCGTCAAATATCCCTGTTGTTTACGACGGAAGAGGCTTTACTGAATGCCTCTGAGTCTGCTCTAAGGATTTATTTCTTCGGTTTCATATTCATGTCTTTCCAGACTGCGGGGCAGCAGACATTCGTAGCTCTTGGGAAGGCAAAACCTGCTATATTCTTCTCTCTTTTCAGAAAAGTCATAATAGTCGTTCCTCTTACTATAGTCCTGCCGTATTTTCTTGGCATGAACGGGGTTCTCATAGCAGAACCGATAAGCAATGTCATAGGCGGTCTTGCCGCTTACATCACGATGCATCATATCGTATTCAGAGAATTGAATCAGATGGAGAAGAGCCTTGCATAGAAAATTTGACCTCCCTTTTCAGGGAGGCCAGATTGCTTACATCCTGCTGTATAGATCTTCATAGATCTTTGAGCTGTTCGTCCATGACCAGTCTTTCTCCATCCCGCGTTTCACGAGTTTCTGCCAGCTTTCGGGCCTGTCATAGTAAAGCCATGATGCATGGTTTATCCTGTCCATCAGTCCCCATGCGGTATATTCATTGAATGCGAATCCTGTTCCCGTCTCTTCGTATTCATTATACGGCTCGACGGTATCCTTCAGTCCTCCTACAGCATGTACGATTGGCACGGTCCCATATCTGAGGGATATGAGCTGAGTCAGGCCACATGGTTCGAATGCGGATGGTACGAGGAGGGCATCGACTCCTGCATAGATTTTATGAGCAAGATCATCTGAATACATTATCCTGGCCGCTACTTTTCCTGGATATTTGCTCTGATAATAGCGGAACATGTTCTCATAGTTCTCACTTCCTGTTCCCAGTACTATGAGGTTTATTTCCCTCGTACAGAGCTCATCCATTATGATGTTTACAAGATCAAGGCCTTTCTGATCGGTAAGACGGGAGATTATTCCAAGGGTCAGTATATCCGGATTCTCTGGAAGATTGAGCTCTTTCTGCAGATTCCTCTTATTCTCCTTCTTTCCGTTCTTCACCGTTCTCAGCGTATAATTCTTATGTATCTTCTTATCCTTACCCGGATTCCATTCATCATAATCTATACCATTTATTATTCCCCACAGCCTGTCTGCGCGCCAGCGGAGGATATCATCAAGACCATCCGAGAAATTGGGGGTTTTTATCTCTTCCGCATACGAGTTTGATACCGTAGTGATGTAATCTGAATAGACCAGGGCTCCCCTCATCATGGAACAGTTCCAGCTTGATTTTGGAATAGATGTATCCTGATAGGGGGATACTAGCCTTCCAGGTTCAAAGCATTCCCATGGAAGTCCTGATACCCATTGAATGTGACCAACATCCCATGTTCCCTGGAAACGGATGTTATGTATGGTGAATACCGTTCTTATTCCCCGGAAAAACGGATCCCCCTGGAATACCGTATTAAGATATACTGGAACTAAGGCACTCTGCCAGTCATGGCAGTGTATGATATCCGGTCTGAATCCGATAAGAGGAAGGGCAGAGAGTACCGCTTTTGAGAAATAGGCGAATCTCTCCAGGTCCTGAAACATGTCGTAATAGGGGACGAGACCTCCGAAATACATCTCATTGTCGACGAAATAGTATTGTATCCCATCCAGTTTCAATGTTTTAATTCCAACATAGATTCTGTTATCCATCTGGAAATAGTAGATGGTTTCCATCTGATTCCTGAAGTCTTCTTTTATGGCATGATAATTAGGCAGTATGACCCTTATATCATAATCCTCTTTATTAAATGCTTTAGGAAGGGAACCACATACATCAGCAAGACCTCCTGTCTTGATGAAAGGGACGCATTCACTAGTGACGAAAAGAATCTTTTTCATGCCTCTTTCCTCCTCTTTTTTCACTATATCAGCTCTTTTCAGATTTTCTAGTGCTAAATAGTCAGATAGTATTATTTTACCTTCCAGAGTACGAAAAAGAAAGAGAAAGATTTTATATTTCCGTGTTGGAAATTCATTTTTCTATTATGAAAAATTACTCGTATATGAATTATCTTAGATTTTAATTTTTTTATGAACGAAATGCAGGGTTTCCTTCATTAATAGATGTAAGAATTTTTTGAGCAATGGAGGAAAAAGGATGATGTGCTATAATATGAGCATGGCGGAGATGCTGAGAAGGATAGCGATAGATACGAGTTCGCTGAGAGATATTGTTGAGACGGAACGTATCTATGTGGATAAAACCAGATATCTTTTAGATATGATAAGGATGGGGAAGTATTTCTTCCTCTCCCGACCGAGGAGATTCGGGAAGAGCCTTATGGTTGATACCCTTGCGAACATCTTCTCAGGTAACAAGGAACTATTCAAGGATACTTACATCTATGACAAGTGCTCTTTTGAGAGTTATCCGGTGGTAAGGCTCAACATGAACATGGTCTCTACTTTGAGCGAAGAGGCATTACTTTACACTATGAAGAACAGTCTCCTTCTTCCGATAGCAAAAACGTATGGTGTAGAGTCTTCATTTCCTACGGATGCTCCATTTCCATCCGCATGGCTGAGCTATCTGATTACAGCTCTTTCTGAGAAATATGGAAAACAGGTCGTGGTCCTTGTTGATGAGTATGATTATCCGCTGTTGGATTCTGTAGATGGGGAGCTTTATGGAAAGATGAAGATCCAGATGAATGACTTCTACAGTGTTTTGAAACCGATGGAGAATGATATACGGTTCTGCTTCCTTACAGGGATAACAAGGTTCCCTCATGTTTCAATATTCTCAAAACTTAACAACCTGATAGACATAACGAATAGTCCCAGATATGCCTCGATCTGCGGCTACACCGATGAGGAATTGGATAAATACTTCGGCCCATACATGGAGAAATACTTTGAAGATAAGGGGATCATGAAGGATGAAGAAAGGAAAACATTCCGCTCCCAGATAAAAGATTACTATGACGGTTACCGTTTCAGTGCAGAAAGTGAAGAGACGCTTTATAACCCCGTATCGATAGGCAAGTTCTTCATGGACGGCTGCTATTTCGAGAACTACTGGATAAGCACTGGAGCTCAGAGTTTAGTTGATAAGATAGTGTCTGATCACCCAGAATTTTTTAGAGAAGGGGTGGAGTTTTCAATATCCCCGGAAATGATGAAAATGTTCAAGGTGGAGGATATTTTCTCATCTTTCTCTGATGCAGAGGCAACATACTCATATCTTCTGCAATCTGGTTATCTTACGATAAGGGATTACAGGAACGGCAGGTATGTACTTGATTATCCGAACATGGAAGTCAGGGAGACGATGAATGCGAAGGTTCTGAGAACATATGGGTTAAGAGTAGATTCCTCCAGCCTCGCATATCTGAGAACATCCATTTTAAGAGAGGATACGGAGAATATGGTATCCATATTCCATGATGCGTTCGTGAACATCCCGTACGACATGTTCATAGAGAAGGAGAACAACTATCAGATAGCGTTCTACGCTGTACTGATGTTTCTGGGGTTTGAGAAGGTAGAAGCCGAAGAGCGGACGAACATAGGGAGGATGGATATAGCTGTAACCGTGAGGAAAGGTCTGATATACATAATCGAGCTGAAGCTGGATGATAGTGCGGATAAGGCGCTTAGGCAGATAAAGGAAAAGAAATATTACGAGAAATATAAAAAAGAAGGGAACAAGATACATCTTCTAGGAATAAACTTCTCCTCAAAGGAGAGGAACATTACCGAGTGGAAAGAAGATGTCATATAAAATGCGGCTATTTCTGACCGCATCTGATCTTATTTCTGTTCATCAACAGGGGGAACCCTTTCCGCATATTTCTTAAGCATCTCGGGAGTACTTGTATAGTATCTTTTCTGTTTATCCATTGCAGAGATTCTCTTCATCTCGTCATCTGTGAGGGAGAAATCAAAGAGATCAAAATTAGCCTTTATATGCTCAGGGTTCTTTGATCCCGGGATTACGATGTTCCCATCCTGAATATGCCAGCGGAGGATTATCTGGGCATTCGATTTCCCGTATTTCTTCCCAAGTTCTGAGAAGAGGGGTTCCTCTATCAGGGCCTTATCTCCATGTCCGAGTGGATACCAAGCCTGAATCACAATACCTTCCTTACTGAGGAATTTCTTCAACTCCTTTTCCTGTGAATAGGGATGGACCTCCGTCTGCAGAACCGCAGGCTTCACTTCACAGATGGAAAGTATCTCTTTTATACCGTCTTCCGTGAAATTTGAAAGGCCTATCGCCCTTACTTTTCCCTCTTTGTAGGCTTTTTCCATCTGGCGGTATCCCGCGATATAGTTTCCTGCCGGCTGGTGTATCAGAAGCAGGTCTATGTACTCTGTATCCAGCCTCTTAAGGGTTTTCTCAACTGCATCCTCGTCCTCATAGAATGAGGGCCAGAGCTTTGTCTCAAGAAAGATGTCCTCTCTCTTAACCCCAGATTTTCTCATGGCTCTGCCGACTGCCTTCTCATTCATATAGGCGTTTGCGGTATCGATAAGCCTGTAGCCGTTTTGAAGTGCGCTTAATACCGATGCTTCTGCCTCATCCGGGGTAAGAAGGAATGTTCCGATTCCTGCCATCGGCATCTTCACCCCATTATTTAAAACTGCATATTCCATTATATTTTCTCCTTTCATAATAGAAATATAAGGATGATTTTCCTCTGGGAGAAGTTTCAATTAGTTCCTCTGTTATAACAATAAGTTTTAAGAAAGGAAAAAAGAAAAGGGTATCGTTTTTAGCACTTGATGATATAATCATCTTCAAAGGAGGATAAATGAAGAGGATAAATGAAAGGTACGTTCTTCCTAGGCTCTGATAGCCCGAAAAAATTTGAAGTGCGGGAAATGAGGGATTTAGGTGCTTCTTTAGGCCCTCATGAGGTGTTAGTCAAGAATATGGCAGCAGGAATATGTGGAACTGATATCCACATCTATTTGGGAGAAAAAGGGTCTGCGGAAGTAACACCTCCTGTTGTCCTTGGACATGAATACTCGGGAATAGTTGAGAAGGTCGGTGCGGAAGTTGCTGTAGTGAAGGTAGGCGATCATGTGACGGTTGATCCCAACATTTACTGTGGACGGTGCATACCCTGCAGGATGGGACATAAGCAGAACTGCGAGAACCTTTTTGCATTGGGAGTGAATGTCAACGGAGGGTTTGCTGAGTATTCCATATGTCCCGATACACAGTGTTTCAAACTTAATGCCGACATTCCTTTTGATTATGGGGCGATGGCAGAACCGCTTTCATGTATACTCCATGGAGTCGATCTTGCCGGTATAAGGAGTGGGGAAAGCGTGCTCATAATAGGTGGAGGTACGATAGGGCTTATCATGGCGCAGGTCGCAAGACTCTCTGGAGCGGGGGCTGTGATTATCTCAGAGCCCGTTGAGATGAGAAGGAAGATTGCTCTTTCCTTGGGCGTGGATGCGGCTCTGGATCCTCTCAGCTCCGATTTGATCCCGCAGATAGTGGAAATTACAGGACGTCCCGGTGTAGATAAGGTCATAGAGTGCGTGGGCAACAAGAGCGCCGCACTGGATGCTGTAAGATGTGCAGACCTCGGAGGAACGATACTGTTTTTCAGCGTACCGAGGGTAGAGGCAACCGTTGAACTTCCATTGTTTGATGTATATAAGAAGGAACTGAAGGTGATTGGATCCATGATCAACCCTGATACCTATCAGAGGGCTGTGAATCTTATAAATAGCAACAGACTGGTTTTGAAGCCATTAATTACCCATTCTTTCCCGAAAGATAGGCTTGAGGACGCAATTAGGATGCAGATGTCTAATGACTCGATAAAGGTCGTAATCCATCCTTGGGACTGAATATTCCACTTGGTTCTCCTATTAAAGTGTATAATGTTGTATCATGCCCTTGAAGTAGGAGGATTATTTTATGAGTTATCTGGAAGCTGCAAACTCCCTGCCTCTATATCTCATTGTAGGGGCCATTCTTCTGTTTATAGCCCTTATGTGTCTTTTCTTCATCGTCAAAAGCTATAGGGCCGGGGTAAGAATAGGAATGGATAGGAAGGTGTTGAGGAGGGCTATAACAAGTTCTGCAACCTTTACCGTCCTGCCGTCTGTTTCGATTCTTCTTGGAGTGATCGCGCTCTCGGGATCGTTGGGTATCCCTGCATCCTGGCTCAGGCTTTCCGTTGTGGGAAACCTGCAGTATGAGGCAACCGTCGCAGAAATTGCGGCTAACAGCATGGGCCTCAGCCTTAATTCATCCTCCCTCGATGTCTCGGCGCTCTCCACGATTCTCCTCGTGATGACCGTCGGCATAATATGGGGCTGCCTGCTCTCCATATTTACGATGAAGAAGTACTCTGCAAAACTCTCCTTGGGATCAAGAGGAGGAAACGGAAGTGGAGGTGGCTATGCCTCATGGGCCATGGTCGCGATGATGATAGGACTTTGCTCCACATTCGTCGGTTCTTATGTTGCGGATGCGGTGGTTACTAAGGATTTTGTTCCATTTTTCACCGTTTTGATCTCTGCCTTGTTCATGGCTTTATTTGAACTGCTTTCAAAGCGTTTCAAGGTGTTTGAAAACTTCTCTTTGGCGCTTTCAATGTTCCTTGGCATGACGGGAGCTGTCGTCATTTCTCTTTTCATCTAGGAGCTGGATATGGAAAACGATACTTTTGACTATGGAAAATACAATGATTCTATTCATCGGGCAGGACGGATAGGGCTATCAATTGGTGTTCTTATGCTTCTCTCTGCCCCATTCCTTTTCGCATGGTTTCTGGATGCGTCAATCGAATGGGATGGCTTCTTCTCCTCGATATGGTCTGTCCTGATCGTCTATGTGCCATCCTGCGTCGTTGAGTACCTTATATATGTTCCTCTTCTGGGGCCGGGAGCAAGTTATCTTTCTTTCATAACTGGTAACATCACGAACTTGAAACTTCCATGTGCCGCAAATGCCAGAGAAATTGCCCATGCGGAAGTAGGGAGTAAGGAGAATGAGATAATATCGACGCTCTCTGTGGCCACATCATCCCTTGTCACGATGGTTGTGATTTTCATAGGAGTGCTTCTTCTCATCCCCCTTACACCCATACTTGAGAATCCCACCCTTGCACCGGCATTCGATAATGTCCTTCCCGCTCTTTTCGGAGCATTAGGCTACCAGTATTTCAGAAAGAGCCTGAAGATAACGGTCCTCCCACTCTCTTTCATGGTCCTGATATGCACACTTATCCCTTCTCTCATGGGTCAGACGAGTATCATGATCATAGCCTGTGGCGCGTTAAGCATAGGGCTGTCATGGATTCTTTGGAAAAAGCATATATTGAAGTAGGAGGAATGATATGAGGATAGAAGAAAAACTTTCAGAGATGATAAAAATAGAGACGGTCAGTGAGATTGGGAAGGACAACCTTGAGAAGTTTGAGCGTTTTCAGAAACGGCTGAAGGAGCTCTTTCCCTCCGTTTTCAGGACTTTTGAATTCAACTCTTTCGATGGAGCACTGCTCCTGCGATGGCAAGGAAAGGATCCGTCGAAGCGTCCACTTGTTCTCATGAGCCATCAGGATGTGGTTGAAGCCACGGGGGAGTGGAGATACCCTCCGTTTTCAGGTACTATCGCAGATGGAGCTGTCTGGGGTAGGGGAACTGTGGATACAAAGGGGTCTTTATGTGCTATTTTCGAATCATGTGAACGCTTGATAGATTCAGGTTATACGCCAGAGATGGATGTTTACATATCATCTTCCAGCAGTGAGGAGATATCTGGGCCAGGAGCAGAGTGGTCTGTCGCATACTTTCAGGAAAGAGGAATAAAGCCGCTTCTTGTTCTCGATGAGGGGGGAATGATAAAAGCTGAACCTCTTAAAGGTGCTAAAGGGCGGTTTGCCATGATGGGGACATTGGAGAAGGGGACATGTAATTTCCGTTTCATCGCGAAAGGAAGGGGAGGTCATGCCTCTGCTCCCGGGAGAAACACACCGTTGGTAAGGCTTGGTATGTTCATGAGTGAGATTGAGAAGCATGATCCGTTCAAAGCGAGGATGAACGAAACTACAAGTGAGATGTTCCGTCGTCTTGGAAAGCATACTCCGGGTGCGATGGGCTTTATTCTGAGGCATAACAAGGGACTCTCTCCATTACTTAACGTACTTCTTCCAAAGATAAACACTCTTGCTACCGCAATGATAAAAACTACACTCGCCTTTACCACCGCAGGAGGCTCCAATGGCCTTAATGTCCTTCCTGAGAGGGCTTTCGTTACTGGAAACAGCAGGGTGATACACCATGAGGATGCTGATTTCACCGAGAATAAGCTCAGAGAGATTGCAAAAAAATATGATATCGAAGTCGAGGTGATAATGAAACATCCTGCATGTCCTGTCGTGGATCACAATGGGCCGATGTTCCATTTCGTGGAGGATGTTGTCCATCAGGTGTTTCCTTCCGTCATAACATGTCCATATGCGATGACGGGAGGAACGGATGGCAGGCATTTTTCGGCAATTTCGGAGAACGTGATACGTTTCGCACCTCTTGAGATAAACGAACAGCAGTACCAGAGCATACATGGAATCGATGAAAACATCTCCATCTCCTGCCTGGAAAATGGAGTTCTTTTCTATGAGAAGATAATTAAGGACCTGTATAAGTAGGGATATTCACTTTGTTTTGATTGTTTTTTTGTGAAAAAGATGGGGTGGAATTACTCTTGTGTGCTTTTTCCGCCCCTTTTACCTTTTTTCCTGTTCGTTTGTATTAATAATCAAACATACAAATGGACAAAGTGGTGTTTGCCTAATAGTATAGATTTAAATTTTTATTGAATATTTTCTCGTTTTTTATTCAATTCTGTCTTTTTATCATGTAGACCCTCGTTAATAATCCCGATAAGATAGATTAACTAATTTCATTCAGGAGGAATTTGATGAAAAAAGCATTAGTATTGCTCTTAGTGCTTCTTAGCGCTTCCTTCATATTCGCAGGTGGTGCATCAGAAAGTACGACAACAGCAACTAGTACCGATACCCAGGCTACAGTTCCAGAAGAATTCCACATCGGAATCGTAACCGGAACGGTCAGCCAGAGCGAGGATGACCTCCGTGGAGCTGAGGCTCTTATTGAAGAGTATGGTTCAGTTTCCAACGGTGGAATGATTCAGCACCTTACCTATCCTGACAACTTCATGGAGGAGCAGGAGACGACAATCAGTATTATCGCAGGTCTCGCAGACGATCCTCTTATGAAGGCTGTTATCGTAAACCAGGCTGTTCCTGGAACGACAGAGGCATTCAGAAGGATTAAGGAAGTAAGACCTGATATCCTCTGCATCGCAGGAGAGGCTCACGAGGATCCAGGTGTAATCGCATCTGCTGCTGATCTCGTATGTAACAACGACTTCGTATCCCGTGGCTACCTCATCATTCACACAGCTCACGAGCTTGGATGTGACACATTCGTACATATCTCATTCCCTCGCCACCTCTCCATGGAGACAATGAGCCGCCGTCTGGCTATCATGCAGAGAACATGTGAAGAGCTTGGAATGCAGTTCGTATCCGTATCCGCTCCAGATCCGACAAGCGATGTCGGTATCGCAGGTGCACAGCAGTACATCCTCGAGCAGACACCATCATGGCTTGAGCAGTATGGACCTAACACAGCATTCTTCTGTACGAACGATGCTCACACAGAGCCGCTTCTTCGCCAGCTCATCAATCTTGGAGCAGGTTACTTCATCGAAGCAGACCTTCCTTCTCCTCTCATGGGTTATCCTGGAGCTCTTGGTATTCAGCTTGATGATGTTTCAGGAGATTTCCCTGCAATTCTCAAGAGAGTTGAGGATACAGTTGTAGAGCGCGGTGGTGCTGGAAGATTCGGAACTTGGGCTTATAGCTATGGTTACACAGTATCTGCTGGTCTCGGACAGCACGCTATCAACGTCATCCGCGGTGAAAGTGAGCTTCTCAACAGGGCAGATATCATGCGCGCTTATGCTCAGTTCTCACCAGGTGCGAACTGGAACGGTGCCAACTACGTTAACGTAGACACAGGCGTAGGACTGAGAAACTTCTTCCTCGTATACCAGGATACATATGTCATGGGTAGAGGTTATATGCATGCTACAGAGGTCGAGGTACCTGAGTGGGCATATACAGTCAGATAGTCTATCTGATAGTCTAATTTTCAAAGGGGAGGGATGCCTCCCCTTGCATTTTGTTTCCGATTAAGGTGATTAAAGTAATGGAATATTCTTCTACGCCCCTTCTAGAGATGAAGGGAATCAGCAAGGAATTTTCTGGCAACAAAGTTCTAAACGACATTAATTTCAAACTTTATCCGGGGGAGATACTCGGGCTTGTCGGTGAGAATGGTGCTGGTAAGAGCACGCTCATGAAGATTCTTTTCGGTATGGATGAGATAAGGGATACCGGTGGGTATGGTGGAGATGTCCTCATTGATGGGAAAAAGGTGAACTTCGCCTCTTCCGAGGATGCCATCAAAGAAGGTATTGGAATGGTTCATCAGGAATTCTCTCTCATACCGGATTTCACTGTTGCCGAGAACATTCTTTTAAACAGAGAACCAGAGAAATATAGTGTTGTAAGTGAGATTTTTGGAAAGAGACTCAACACTCTTGATGCGAAAGAAATGCAGAGAAGGGCTTTAAAGGCCATAGAGCGCCTTGGAGTTGAACTCGATGCAAATAAAAAGATTTCGACACTTCCTGTAGGTTATAAGCAGTTTACTGAGATTGCGAGAGAGCTCAGCAAGGAAGATGATGAGAGGACTGCTGATACAAAGGGTATCAGGCTTCTTGTCCTGGATGAGCCGACTGCCGTTCTCTCAGAGCATGAAGCACTTGCCCTTTTGAAGGCGATGAAGATGCTCTCGGAGGCGGGAATTGCGATTATCTTCATTTCTCACCGCCTGCAGGAGATCATTGACGTATGTGATTCGATCATGGTCATGAGGGATGGCCTTATCATCAAGCATGTTGATAAGAGCGAGGCGGACGTTCAGAAGATTGCCTCTTGGATGGTCGGTCGCTCTGTAAAGCAGGATAGGATCGAGCGCCATGTTTCCCATGTGAGTGATGATGTGGTGTTCAAGGTTTCCCATCTGCGTGTCGACATGCCCGGTGAGATGGTCAAGGATGTCTCTTTTGAGGTTAAGAAAGGTGAGATCTTCGGCCTTGGCGGACTCGCAGGACAGGGAAAGATCGGTATTCCTAATGGGGTAATGGGGCTCTATCTTGCGAAAGGAGATGTGGAGTTTGATGGAAAATCCATAAAACTCAATAACCCATCTGAGCCTCTGAATTCCAAAATAGCGTTCGTAAGTGAGGATCGCCGTGGAGTAGGGCTTTTGCTTGATGAGTCTTTGGAGTGGAACGTCTCCTTTGGAGCGATGCAGGTTAATAACAGCTTCCTGAAGAAGATTGGTCCGGTAAAGTTCAGAGACAACGATGCTATCAGGAAAGTCACGGAGGATTATGTCGAATTGCTACAGATCAGATGTACATCTACGAAGCAGAAGGCACGTCAGCTCTCTGGAGGAAACCAGCAGAAGATATGTCTGGCAAAGGCATTCGCACTCAATCCTAAGCTTCTGTTCGTCTCCGAGCCGACAAGGGGTATTGACGTAGGAGCAAAAGCCCTTGTTCTTGATGCTCTGAGAAAGTACAACGAGGAAAACGGCACGACTATTATCATGATCTCCAGCGAGCTTGAAGAGCTCAGGAGCATCTGTGACCGTATCGCTATCGTACACGATGGGAAGATTGCCGGTACGCTCGATGCGACCCGCCCGAGTGAGGATTTCGGTATTCTCATGCTCGGTGAGATGAAGGAGGCTTGATCATGGATGCGACAGTACTGAAAGAAAAGTCTCTGCACGCTGTGAAGTCATTCGGCTTGCCCAGACTTATAATAACGCTATTCCTCCTGCTGTTATTCATAATCGCACCATTTGCAAACGTGAATATCGCATCAGGAATTTCTGATATGCTTACGAGATTCGGAATGAATGCCGTCCTCGTTCTTGCTATGGTTCCAATGGTACATTCTGGATGCGGCCTTAATTTCGGGTTGCCACTTGGAATCATCTCCGGCCTTTTGGGTGCCACGCTTACCCTTGAGTTCGGTTATACCGGCTTTTCTAGCCTTATGATGGCAATACTCTTTGCAACCCCGTTTGCCATTATTCTCGGTGCAGGGTATGGAGCCCTGCTTAACAGGGTAAAAGGTGGAGAGATGATGATCGCGACCTATGTCGGATTCTCTTCCGTTGCCTTCATGTGTATAATGTGGCTTCTCTTACCTTATGATAATCCGTCGATGGTATGGGGATATGCGGGAACCGGATTAAGGACGACAATCTCGGTAGAGGGGGCTTATCTTGGTGTTCTTGATAATTTCCTCAGGATCCAGATCGGTCATTTCGCCGTTCCCACAGGAACGATACTTTTCTTTGCATTCCTTGCTCTTCTCATGTGGCTCTTTTTAAGAACCAAGACGGGAACTGCGATGACGGCAGTAGGATCAAACCCTATCTTTGCAACTGCAAGCGGTGTAAGTGTTGACAGGATGAGAACTCTTTCCGTAATTCTCTCCACATGGCTTGGTGCCGTGGGTATCATCATATATGAGCAGTCTTTCGGATTCATCCAGCTCTATATGGGTCCGTTTAACATGGCCATGCCTGCTGTAAGTGCAATCCTTCTCGGAGGTGCGAGTGTCAATAAGGCATCGATTGCCAATGTTGTTATCGGAACCCTTCTTTTCCAGGGAATCCTGACAATGACTCCAAGCGTTATGAACGGACTTATCCAGATGGACGTCTCCGAGGTCATCAGGATTATCGTCTCCAACGGTATGATCCTTTATGCTCTTACCAGAAAGCAGGAGGCGACAAGATGACGAGGAAGCTAGAAATGAATAATCTTAAGATTTCACCAAAGGAACTTCTTATAAACAACCTTGTTCCTATCATGTTCATCTGTATCTGTGTCGTCGGTATACCAATCTCAGGATACTCAGGTTCTTACCTCTTGAATGAAATACTCTCCCGTCTGGGAAGGAACTCATTCCTTGTTCTCTCTCTTCTTATTCCTGTAATGGCAGGTATGGGAATGAACTTCGGTATGACGCTTGGTGCTATGGCTGGACAGATCGGACTTATCCTCGTCACGGACTGGAATATCGTGGGAATTCCTGCGATGGTTCTTGCCGCGATAATCTCAACACCGATCTCGATTCTGCTCGGATGGCTCTGTGGAACGATTCTTAACAGGGCAAAAGGCAGGGAGATGGTCACAAGCTACATTATTGGATTCTTCATGAACGGTGTCTATCAGCTGGTAGTTCTCTATTTCATGGGTTCGATCATTCCAATCGCCTCATCGGCTCTCGTTCTTCCCCGTGGATACGGTATCAGGAACACGGTGAACCTAGAGGGAATAAGGAAATCCCTTGATAACCTCATCCCATTCAACATCTTCGGTGCAAGTGTACCTGTCGCAACATTCATCCTTGTTGCGGTGTTCTGTGTTGTCATACTCTGGTTCAGAAGAACGAAGCTCGGACAGGATATGAGAGCGGTCGGTCAGGATATGGAGGTTGCCCGTCAGGCGGGTATCAAGGTCGAGAGGACGAGACTTCTGTCAATCATCCTTTCCACTGTTTTCGCTGGATTCGGTATGATCATATATCTCCAGAACATTGGAACGCTCAACACCTATAACAGCCACTCCCAGATCGGTATGTTCTCAATCGCTGCCCTTCTCGTAGGTGGAGCGAGTGTAGATAAGGCGAATATCAGGAACGTGTTCATCGGTATCATCCTGTTCCACCTGATGTTCACGATCGCACCTACGGTCGGAAGAAACCTTATCGGAGAGGCTCAGCTGGGTGAGTACTTCCGCGTATTCGTCAGCTACGGTGTCATCACATTCTCCCTTGTCCTTTATGAGATCAGAAAGAAGAGGGAGGCTAAGAAAGCGCTTGAGGAGGCAGAAGCATGAAAATCGGAAGATCGTTTTATATTCGTATCGCCGCAATAATACTTGTTATTCTCCTTGGCGTATGGATGTTCTTCATCGGCAAGCAGCATACCATTCTTCTTGACAATAATAGATACGAGGAGATAAGGGCACTTGACGAGGTTGCCGTAAGCGTTGACGGAGGGGAAGATATCGACCTATATTCCAGAATGAGGGATCAGGCGATTGTTACGGGACAGGGACATACAATCAGTGTCACCTATACCGATTCTTCCTGGGAGGAGCATACGATCGTAAGGGACATCGATATCCCTCTTGGAGAGAACATGATGATCATCTATCTTCCATATCTGGTGGAGAATCCTGATTCTCCACAGGAGGAATGGCTCCAGCACTTTGAAAGTCAGGCAGTTACCGTAAGTCCTTCTTCAAGTGATTCTGCGGTCGTCACGGACGACAGTGCCGGACTTATGATGGATTTCTAATATTCAACCGTTCTTCTATAAGGGGTCTGTTCGCAGGCCCCTTTATTACTATGTTTATATGTACTAAAAGTTGTAAATATTATATTGTAAACACTTATAGTATGTTGGTTTAAACTGGATAAGAAATCATACTTTTAGTATGGCAAGACAAAGAACAAAGGAAGACTTGGCAAAACTTGTCGGATCTAATATAAAAAGGCTCAGGCAGAGCAAGGGGTTAAGCCAGGAGGAACTGGCTGAGATGCTGTTCTTGTCAAAAAACTATATAAGTCTGCTTGAGACGGGAGCCAAGTTCCCTTCTGCAGAGACTTTGGTCAAACTGTCGGATGCACTTGATGTCGATTGCTGTGTGTTCTTCACGGATGGCAGTCTCATAGCGAAAGAAGTCGGTAGGCAGGTAACTATGATCATACAATCGTCCGTAAAGGAAGAACTAGACAAGATTCTTGATCCAAAAGATAAACAAGGTAATATCTCTAGATGATCCTGTGTTCCATTTCTATGTTATAATCAATTCTATGAAAGTAGATTTGAGAGATGTGTTCAATTTCAGTGAGGTCGTAAATGAGTGCAGGGCTGTGTTCAACGCCGTTGATAAGGATGGGGTTGCGGTAGTCTACAAGCACAACAGGCCTACCTATGTCATTCTGCCTTATAGCGATGATTATGAGATAGATGATGAAGATGTGAAGGACTGGGATGGCAGTCCTGAGGAGCTAGAGGAGATAAACAGGATGAATGAAGAGCTCCTAAGAGACCTGAATTTAGAGAATAATACCGTATAATTGCATAAATTTGCAAAAAAAATTAATAAAAATGTATATTAAAGCTTGAATATGCCATTCAGAAGTGGGAAACTTTTTCTAATTTAAATTCAAAAAGAGGTTTGGAATGGCTGAAATCAAGTTTTACTCAGGAGAAAATATTCCTTTAGAGCTCCATAAAGTCAGAATCGTACAGAAACTTGATCTTGTGGATGTCGACAGGAGAGCAGAGGCTATAAAAGAAGCAGGGAATAACACATTCCTGTTAAAGAATAAGGATATCTTTCTTGATATGCTCACAGATAGCGGCGTTAATGCCATGAGTGACAGGCAGCTTGCAGCGATGATGATCGCAGATGACAGTTATGCGGGAAGCGCTACTTTCACTCGGCTTACAGATAAACTCAAGGAGATATTCGATACCGATTATTTCCTTCCTGCCCATCAGGGAAGGGCAGCTGAGAACATTCTTGCGATGACATTTGTCCAGAAGGGAACCATCATTCCGATGAACTACCATTTCACGACAACTAAGGCCCATATCACAAGACTTGGTGGAAGGGTTGAGGAGCTTGTGATAGATGAAGGGGTAAAGACTACGAGCAGTTATCCTTTCAAAGGCAATTTCGATCTGGATAAGCTTAAATCATTAATAAAGAGGGAGAGGGATAACATACCCTTTATCCGATTAGAGGCGGGAACAAACCTCATTGGAGGGCAACCCTTATCTCTTGAGAATATTAAAGCTGTTTCCGAAATGGCAAGGGAGAACGGTATCCTTACCGTGATGGATGCATCCCTTCTGCAGGATAACCTCTATTTCATAAAGACAAGGGAGGAAAGCTGTAAGGATAAGAGCATTCGTGAGATCACCAAGGAAATTTCAGATGCGATGGATATAATATACTTCTCTGCGCGTAAGCTCGGTTTCGCACGTGGTGGTGGCATCGCAACAAAGAGAAAGGATCTTTACTTGAAGATGAGGGAGCTTGTTCCGATGTTTGAAGGCTTTTTAACATATGGTGGAATGAGCGTAAGGGAGATGGAGGCAATGACTGTAGGTCTTGAGGAGACGATGGATATGGATGTCATCTCTCAAGGACCTCTATTTATCGAATATATGACTGATGAGCTGATCAAGAACGGAGTCCCTGTCGTCACTCCCGCAGGAGGTCTCGGATGTCATTTGAATGCCCTTGAATTCATTCCTCATGTAAAACAGGAGGAGTATCCTTCAGGAGCCCTAGCTGCAGCTGTATACATCGCAGGGGGGATCAGAGGAATGGAAAGAGGCACCATCTCAGAGCAGAGGGAAGAAGATGGGTCAGAACATCTTGCGGCGGTCGAGCTTTTACGTCTGGCTATGCCGAGGAGGGTATTCACCCTTTCACAGGTTAAATATGCTGTTGACAGGATCAAATGGCTCTATGACAACAGGAATCTGGTTGGCGGACTTAAATTCGTAGAAGAACCGTCATCTCTGAGATTCTTCTTCGGACGTCTTGAGCCCACATCCGACTGGCAGGATAGACTTGTAAAGAAATTTAAAGAGGATTTCGGCGATAGCCTGTAAGAATAAAGAATTATAATCATGGCCTATTGTTTTGTAGGCCATGAATGTTTTCGCACCTTACAGTTTGAATGTCTTTATGTATTTCATAAACCGTTCTTTTTCCTTAAATGGGTAACTATTATTTTTCCATACCAGACTTACCTCCTCTTTTAATGGAGGAGACAGAACAATCGATTTTATTTCTTTTTCATTTTTAAGCATTGGACTGAGCAGAAAACCAATAGCAAGATTGCTTTTAATCATGCTCATTATCGTTGAAACTTGTGATGATTGGAATATTATGTTAGGTTTTATTCCTGCACCATGGAATCTTGATTTTATCAATTCTGTTTGATAAAAGCTGTCGGAGAAAAGTACGATATTCTCATCTTCAAGATCTTTAAAAGATATTTTTTCTTTCTCTGCCAATCTATGTTGAGGGGAGAGACAGCATACGACATCGATACTCATTACTTTTATCGAATGAAGTTCTTCATCCAAAGCTCCTGAATGAGCGAGAAACAGCATATCGATTTCATCATTATTTAATTGATTTAAAGATATGCTTCTTGCGTTTTCTGATATCTGGATATTCAATTCTGGATGTTTTATGAAATAATGCTTGAAAAGTGAAGGTAACAAAACGGATCCAATCATCGGGCCGATTCCGATTCTTAGGATATGCCGTTTTTCTCCCATTTCCTCCATGACCCTGCTCAGTGAATCTGCTTGGACAAGCAGATCTTTTGATAGTTCAAGAAGTTTTCTCCCTGGCTCTGTAAGAGTCATTCCTCTGTATTGGCGCTTAAACAGGGGAAGGGAGAACTCATCCTCCAGTTCTTTTATTGCAAGAGATATGGAGGGCTGGGAGATATTCATAGCCTCAGCAGCTTTAGTAACCGTCCCATATAGGCATACAGCCTGAAAATATCTTAGTTGCAGTAAATTCATCTTTATTCCAATATTATTAATTTTACCTATAATACTCAATAAAAAATATATTTTACATATAGTTTTTCGTCCTTTAAGATTCATTTAGAAACTGGAGGAAAAATATGGCTCATAAGATTGCTGTTATTGCCGGGGACGGAATCGGACCGGAGGTCATAGGCGAAGGTATTAAAGTTCTAAAAGAAATAGAGAGACTGGATGATACCATATCCTTTGAATTTGATTTTTTCCCATGGGGATGTGAGTACTATCTCAAACATGGAAAAATGATGGATGAGGATGGGATGGAGAGGCTCTCTCATTTTGAAGCGATTTATCTTGGGGCTGTTGGTTATCCCGGGGTTCCTGATCATATCTCATTACGGGATCTTCTTCTGGTTATAAGAAAAGGTTTTGATGAATACATTAACTTACGTCCAGTAAAACTTTTAAAAGGGGCTCCGTGTCCTTTGAAAGGGGTATCTGAGAGTGATATCGACATGGTTTTCATAAGAGAGAACAGTGAAGGAGAGTATTACGGTACAGGAGCTTGGCTCTATAGGGATAGCCCCCAAGAGGTGGTTATTCAGGATAGCGTATTCTCACGTAAAGGATGTGAACGGGTTATTCGATATGCGTTCAATCTGGCTAGGACTCTAGGAAAGAGTGTCACAAGTATAAGTAAAGGTAATGCGCTTAACTACTCAATGGTTTTCTGGGATCAGATATTCGAGGAGATATCAAAAGAATATCCCGATGTCGAGACTCATTCTCTTTTAGTCGATGCGGCAAGTATGTTCATGGTCAAAGCTCCAAAGAGATTTGGTGTTGTCGTGACATCAAATCTTTTCGGTGACATCCTTACTGATCTTGGTGCTGCGATTTCTGGTGGAATGGGGCTTGCCGCAGGAGCAAACCTTAATCCTGAAAGGAGATTTCCCTCGATGTTTGAACCTATTCATGGTTCTGCTCCTGATATCGCAGGACAGGGGAAAGCCAATCCTCTAGCCTCGATCTGGTCTGCAAGTCAGATGCTTGAATTCCTTGGATATAAGAAGTGGGCAGATAAACTGATTACCATTATCGAGGAGATTCTTGAGGAGAAGAAGGTCATGACACCCGATCTCGGAGGCTGTGCAAGCACATCAGATGTAGGAAATGAGGTCGTAAGAAAACTTTCAGAATAAAGAAAAACAAAACAAAAGGGAGATTAAATATGAGGGAAAAAGGAAAAGTACATATACCCGCATTAATCGTGTCGTCATTAGTTCTTTTTGCATGTGTCTTTCTCATGTGGGGATTTGCGACCTCATGGGGACGCGTGGAGATTGAAAGAAATACCGGGTTATATAAGAATGGGGAGAGATACAGTTATATCTCTTATGTACAGAAGGATGCGACAAGTGAGAACAGAATGCCTGCTGTCGTTATCCTACATGGTAATAATGATAACGCACAGGGGTTCTCCGGTTGGGCAATTGAGCTTGCCCGCCGTGGTTATAATGTTTTTATCCCAGATCAGGATGGTGTTGGACTTTCTGATTGGGGGTGGGAGGATAATACTGAATTCTCCTTATATTTCACGCAGATGATCATAGACCTTCCATTTGTCAGCGATGTTGTAGTCAGTGGGCATTCTCTTGGAGGAAATTACTCGACGGTAATTACGCAACAGCTGGATGTCGCAGGTTGTGTTTCCGTCTCCGCTATTATTCCTCCTGTGGAAGACGGGGAAAGTGCGGTTGGTAACATGGCATTCATTATCGGAAAAGGGGATGAGAAGAACCAGTTTGATCCCCCTTCAAGGTTCGTAGAGCAGTCATTCTCAACATTTGCAAGACAGATGTTTGGTACGGACTGGCTTCCTGAACTTGATACTGTTTATGGTTCCGTTGAGGACAATAACTATAGGATGTTCTCAATTTATGATGGCTTTCTATCCAATCATAGTGCGGCCCGTTATAGTTCCGATGTGATTGAATACCTCTGTTATCATGCAGAGCTTTTTGCCCCGACTGATACGACTCTTTCTCCGTCATCACAGATGTATAAATGGTATAGTTTCGTCTCATTTATCGGCATGTTCGCTTTTGCCTCTGTTGCAGTATCCCTATTCATAACACTAATGCGACATCCGTTCTTCAGTAGTATTCATAGGGAGATGCCACCCCTTGTTGCAAATAAGGGGAAGAAGTGGATCATATCAGCGGCAATTGGTATGGTTGCAATAATCCCGATTTTCCTTGCTGGGTGCTGGTTCGTAATTAGCTGTACGGATCTAAAGGATGGAAATGCTCTTCTTCCTATTGGAAACATGAATCGTTACATCGGATTCTTGCTTCTTCTTGGATTATTTGAAATTGCTGTGTTCTATTTTCTCTTCTTCCGACCTAAAAAACTCACGATGGAAAAGTGCGGGCTATCATGGAGTGAAAGGAATGGGGAGAATATCATAAAGACGGTTGCGCTTGCTGTAATTACAGGGGCGGTAATGCTAACCTTTCTTTACCTTCTTGATATCATATTCGGTCTTGCATTCACCTGTGGATGGATGGTTCTTCGTGTTCCTTCCCTTGCCCGTGAGATGATAAGTCTTGCCTACATCCCGATATTCCTTATTCTATTCATCGGGGTAAATCTGGGAGGTAACATCACAAGACGTCTGGAACCTCTTGAAAACCAGAATTTAAGTATGCTTCGGGATATCGTTGTGAATACGATAGTAAGTGCTCTTGTCATCACCCTCATGTTCTTCTTCAATATGTGGTGTAACAGCCAGCAGATTTTCATCCGCCTTTTTGAAGGTGTAAACACATACTATCTCTATAATTTCATGATGATTGCGGCCCTTGCCCAGATCATAAATACAGTACTCTATAGGAAGAGTGGGACAATTTGGCCCGGAGTGATGCTTTGCACGGTGCTCTTTGGTGTCATGCTTCCCGCAAGTTTTCCGGTGGCGTTTTACTAATCAATGAATAAGGGGCAGCTCATCAACTGCCCCTTATTCCCATAGGTACGGTTTATTGGATTTAGATTCCTATTATGTTTGCTATTCCGGCAAGAATTAAAATTACGCCAATAACACGTAGAACCCAATTCAGGACAATCCAACCTACCGCTTTTGCTGTTGAATCCGTAATGTGCATGACTTTTCCAAATACGATTGCAACTAGTCCAATAATAATCAAAACAAAACCCATTTTGAGCCCCTTTTACTTTTATTTATTGCTTTTCGAATGTGAGCGTTCCTGCTCCATATCCAACTAAGTAGGGGTATTGTAAAAACTCTATTGATAGGTTCTTATTGTCTCGGCAACCAAATGTTATAATAAAATAAAAAACGGCTTGCCATTGAAAACAAACCGTTCTTCTCTGTTTTTGTTATCCGTTAGTGAACCTTGAAAGGAATTCCTTTGTCCTTTCGCTTTTCGGATTATAGAAGATCTCCTTTGGAGAGCCTTCTTCCTCGATCTTTCCGTCTGACATGAACATCACGCGGCTTGAGATATCCCTTGCGAATGCCATCTCATGCGTGACAACAAGCATTGTCATTCCTGTCCGGGCAAGATTGCTCATTACATCAAGTACTTCTCCTACCATCTCTGGGTCCAGTGCGGATGTAGGTTCATCAAAGAGCAGCACCTCTGGATCCATTGAGAGTGCACGTGCGATGGCAACCCTCTGTTTCTGTCCCCCTGAGAGCTGACGTGGTTTCGCGTTTATATACTGGTCCATGCCGACTTTCGTCAGATACTGCATAGCCTTTGCTTTCGCTTCCGTCTTGTTTCTTTTCAACGCGTGAGTTTGGCCTAATATGCAGTTGTCAAGAACGGTATAGTTGTTAAATAGATTAAATGATTGGAAAACCATGCCGACCCTTGTACGGTACGCATCCTCATTCACTTCTCCCTTCAGGATATCTTTTCCATGGTATAGTATGCTGCCTCCTGTGGCATCTTCGAGCATGTTTATACATCTGAGAAGGGTGGATTTCCCGCTTCCTGAAGAACCGATGATACTTATGACATCCCCCTTGTTCACTGAGAAGTCGATGTCTTTCAGGACCTTGTTATTGCCGAAATCCTTCACAAGATGTTCTATTTTCAGGATCTCCTCCATCAGTGTGTTCCTCCCTTCTTCTCATCATATTTCGTAAGACCGCTTGTGAATGCAAGCATATCGGTTGTCGCAAGATCGAAATTTGATGGACCATCCATCTTCGATTCAACCCATCTGAGTATTCTTGAACATGCGAATGTAAGAATGAAGTAGATTATCATAGTGATGGTGGCCGCTTCAAAGTATGTATAGAGCGCTCCTGAGATGCTTCTGAACGTGAAGAAGAGCTCAACTGTTCCTATGATGGAGAGTACGCATGTATCCTTGATGTTGATTATCAGGTTGTTTCCAATCTGAGGCATTACGTTTCTCAGGGCCTGTGGAAGTATCACAAGCATCATCGACTGGCTCTGTGAGAGTCCGATTGCTCTCGCTCCCTCCTTCTGTCCCGGATCAACGGAGAGGATACCACCTCTTACTGTCTCAGCCATGTAGGCTCCCGTGTTTATGGACACTATTATGATTGCCGCTGTCCACATTCCGAGGTTTATATTGAAAAGGGAACTAGCTCCATAATATATGAATGCCGCCTGGAGCATCATAGGTGTTCCTCTGAATACCTCGACATAAGCCGTTAGAATTGCTTTTACAACCTTCAACAGCCCTCTTTTAAACAGACCATCTTTCTTCTTCGGTTCAATGGTCTGAACAAGGCCTACTGCGAATCCGATTACACAGCCAAGTGCTGTACAGATTATCGCAATGGCCATCGTAGTAGCAGCTCCCCTTAAAAGGGAGCCGCTGTAACGTTCGAGGATGTAGAGCATCCTCTGAAAGAAATTCATCTCTGCAAGTGTCATTTCAACCTCAGTTACTGGTTAAGTGGCTGGACCTGGATTGCCTCATCCATCATCCTGTTGAAGTCCTCGACCGTGAGTGTGTCAAGCACGCTGTTGATGGCGTTGAGAAGTTCCGTGTTTCCCTTCCTTACGGAGATTCCAATATTGATTTCCTCTTCACTTACCTGGAAGTCATCATCGCTTCCAGAGAAGTCGAGAAGCGTCATGTCTGGATAAACCATCAGCGCAGCCTGTGCTGTCGGCATATCCGTACATACGAGATCGACTCTGCCACTGTTAAGCGCTACGAGCATCGCAGGGGCACTGTCCTGCGCGGGAAGGATGTTTGCATCTGGAATCTGAGGAAGACATACATCATACCAGATAGTTCCAAGCTGGCTTGTACACGTGGCTCCTGCTAGATCGCTTATTCCCTGAGCAGATGCATATGGACTGTTATTATTTGTAAGACATACGACGGTCGCATAGTAATAGGGGCTTGTGAAATCCACCATCTGCAGTCGGTCAGAGGTGATTGACTGCCCGGCAATGGCACAGTCTACAGTACCGCTCTGGACCGCAGGAACGAGGGAATCCCAGTCGAGACGTACGATCTCAAGATCGTATCCGATGTTCTCTGCGATGAGCTTTGCCATCATCACGTCATAACCATATGCATAATCCTGTGAACCTGAGATGGGAACAGCACCATTTGCATCTGTCGGCTGTGTCCAGTTATATGGAGCGTAACCGCATTCCATAGCAACCCTGAGTACAGGGCGTCCGGATGTACTTACTTCAGCGCTCTCAGAGGATCCCCCTGCGAAAGCGAACATGATTGCGAATATTGAAATCAAAACCAAAGCAACGATTCTCTTGTTTCTCATAACTGCCTCCTGAGTATTATGCTGAGTATTAAAATGTAAAAACAAAATAATGTCAATAAGTTATCAAGAAAACTTGATGTTATTATTATAACAAACTAAAATTAGAATATTTTCCTTTATCCGTTTTTCTTTTTTTCTTAGAATCTAATTATGACATCTATTCTTATATTATAGGAGGCTCGGATGAAGATCACATGGATCGGACATTCATGTTTCAAAGTGGAAAAGGAAGGCTTTTCAATTGTAATAGACCCTTATAAGGATTCCTATGTTCCAGGGCTGAAACCTGTAAGGACTGAGGCGGACAGGGTGCTTTGTACGCATGAGCATGCTGACCACAACTTCCGTGAGGGGATCAGCATAGTACATGGAGAGGGCAGACCTCTCTTAGTGGAGGAAGTCGCGTCATTCCATGATGATGAGAATGGAAAGAAGAGGGGAGAAAACAGGATTTTCATCATCTCTGACGGAGAAGAGCGGATTGCGCATTTCGGTGATCTGGGGACATTTCCTGAGAACCTTGAGCTATTTAAGGGTCTGGATGCTGTTCTGATTCCCGTCGGGGGCTACTATACCATAGACGGAGTGAAGGCTGCAGAACTGATTAAGAGAATAAAGCCTCGTATTGCCATTCCCATGCATTTTAAAAGTGTAGAGAAGGGATTTGGTTTCGATGTATTAAGTACCGTGAAGCCATTTAGGGACTGTTTCGACAGGGTATTAGAAGTTGAGGAATGTACGCTAGACACGAGGATGGAGTATGGGGCAGAGGTTGTCATTCTAACACCGGAAAACGCTGTGAATAGATGATTTTTAACTTCCTGTTCTTCAAAACTAAATATTGTTTTGACATTACCTTGACTTGTTCTTCATAATTAAAGAAGGACTTAGCTTTTTCAAGTCCTCAAATCTATTTTAAGGAGGAAGCAGGGGAGACATGCCTGTTTTCCTTGCGTAGAGCGTATGAAGAGACTATTTCTTGCTCTCGTTGTTCTTGTCGCATCGTGCGCAGTCGTTTTTGCCGGAGGTAGCAGTGAGACTGCCACATCATCCGATGAAGGTCAGTATAAAGTTGCTCTCATAATTGAGAATACGATTGACGACAGGGGCTGGTGCCAGGCCATGCATGAGGGAATTCAGGGGGCTATAGAGCAGCTTCCCGGAAAGATCCATTATGAGTATTCTGAAAGGATGACGACGGTGGATTCTGAATCGATCGCAAGGCAGTACATCGCTGATGGATTCGATCTCATCATTGCCCACGGTTCCCAGTACAGGAACATGGTTTCAGATCTTGCTTCCGAGTTCCCTGATGTCTCATTCGCATTTGGAACATCGAGTGATATCATAGCAGATAACGTGTTCACCTACATGCCAGAGTCAGAAGAGACGGGATATCTTTCAGGATTGATTGCCGGAATGTTGACGAAGGCTAATAACGTGGGACTCGTTGGCCCTGTGGACAGTGGAGATGCCGCTCGTTACAACAGGGGATTCATTCTTGGTGTACAGGCTGTGAATCCGGATGCGAAGGTTAATGTCGCCTATACCGGTAGTTTCTCTGATTATGTCCGTTCCGGAGAGCTTGCAACGACACAGATCCTCGCAGGAGCAGATGTCCTCACAGGTTCTTCTCAGCAGGCGATTGGAGCTCTCAGGGCATGTGCCGAATATCCAGATGTCCTCTGGCTCGGACAGGATCTTGCTCAGCTTGATACCCCGGAGGGACAGGCAAAGTGTGTTGCGGCTTCCGCATATAATTATACGGCTGTCGTGGTCGGTCTTATCGAGAGTCTTGATGAAGGTGTGAAGGGTGGAGTATGTATTCCTATGAACTTCAACAATGACGGGTTCGTATTTGATTACAATCCTGCACTTGAGAGCGTTGTGACAGATGAGATAAGAGCTACTGTAGATGAGGCCATTGCCTCATTCAGGGCAGCACCTGGTGTTCTTGCCAACTGGGCAGACGTTCAGATCTGAGTATATAACAAAAGGGCATCATTCCTATCGGGATCTGGTGCCCTTATCTTTACCTTTAAGGAAGTATATGGAAGATAAGATTAAATCATTGAAGATGGAACATATCACGAAGCGCTTTCCCGGTGTCCTCGCTTCTGACGATATCTCTCTTAACGTGGAAGAAGGGGAGATTCTCGCTCTTGTAGGTGAGAATGGTGCGGGTAAGACTACTCTTATGAATATCTTGATGGGAATATACCAGCAGGATGAGGGCAGGATATTCATAAACGGGAAAGAGGTGCGTTTCCGCGGACCCGAGGATGCTTTCAAGGCTGGTCTCGGTATGGTTCATCAGCAGTATATGCTGGTACCGAACATGACCGTTACGGAGAATGTTGCCCTGGGGTATAAGAAGGCATGGAAACCTTTCCGTCTTGATCTTGAGATGGTCCGTGAAAGGGTGGAGGAGATCAGTTCCCGTTATGGCCTGGCGGTGAATCCTGATGCCTATATATGGCAGCTTTCGGTCGGTGAGCAGCAGAGGGTCGAGCTCGTGAAAACACTCTGCCTTGGTGCGAAATTCCTTATCCTTGATGAGCCTACTTCCGCACTCACTCCTCAGGAGACGGATGAGTTGATAGACCTGCTGAAGAAGATGAAGAGGGAGCTTTCAATAATCTTCATCTCCCATAAGCTCAATGAGGTGAAAGCCTTGAGTGACAAGGTCGTGATTCTTCGCCATGGGGCGGTCGTTTTCTCTGGAAACACCTCCGATTACTCTCCCAGTGAGATTGCAGCACTCATGACGGGACATGAGATCGTTCTCCCTGAGAACAGGGAACCTGACATGCATGGAGATGTCGCTCTAGCAATAAGCGATCTATATGTCCGTTCTGACAGGGGATTCTTTGCCGTCAACGGTTTGAATCTCGAAGTCCGGGAAGGTGAGATCGTAGGTCTTGCCGGAGTCTCCGGAAATGGACAGAAAGAGCTGGCGGAGGCAATAAATGGATTAAGGCCGATAGAGAAGGGTAAGATAGAATTCTTCGGTGAGGATATCGCCAATAAAACTCCCTATTATGTCATCGAGCATGGAATGGGATATATTCCAGAGGAGAGGAACATCGAGGGAATTGTCCCATCCTTCCAGATAAAAGAGAACTTCATCCTTAAAGACAGTGATGATGAGAAATTCGCCCGTCATCGTTTTCTTAAGAAGAAGGAGATCAACAGCAATGCGGAGATTCTTCGACAGAATTTCGATATCCGGTGTCCCGGAACCAATACCGCAGCAGGTGCCCTTTCAGGAGGAAACATACAGAAGGTCATACTTGCAAGGGAGATAACGAGGGCTCCGAAATTCCTTATCGCCGTTTATCCTACGCGAGGTCTGGATATGGGAGCCATAGAATTCATCCATCAGGAACTTCTGAAAAAGAGAAGAGAAGGAATCGGGATACTCCTGGTAAGTGAGGAGCTTGATGAGATCATGAACCTCTCAGACAGGATCGCCGTAATTTATAAAGGTGCCATACAGAGCATTCTTCATCATGGAGAGGCCACAAAGAAGAGCCTTGGAATACTGATGGCTGGACTGGGAAATGAGGAGGAAAAGAATGACTAGGAATTTCAAGATAGCCTATAAGGTGGTGATAATACTGCTTGCCATCCTTGCAACAATTCTTCTCTCCTCTGTCATCCTCCTTATTCTCGGAGCGGATGTCTGGCGTACGTTCTACACGATAGTGATCACTCCGCTGACAAGGGTTGGCCATCTTACTGAGGTATGTGTCCGTGCTGTTCCCTTATGTATAATAGCCTTGGGGGTTGCGATCGCGTACCGTTCAGGCATTGTAAATATCGGAGCAGAGGGGCAGATGGCGATGGGTATTCTCGGTTTTACCACTGTCGCACTTACCCTTCCTGATCTTCCCAAGCCTGTACTGCTTCCATTTGCCCTCTTTGCAGCTGTCGTCTCCGGTGGTCTCTGGGGCTTCATTCCTGGGATATTGAAGGCAAAGCTTCAGGTGTCGGAACTGCTATCAACTGTCATGCTCAACTATATCGCAGCTCAGTTCTATTCCTTCTGTCTCCGCGTTCCCATGCTCGATCCTGTGGAGGCTCTCTCTGGGGCAGGAACTCCTCAATCGGCCCGTCTTACGACGAATATAGAAATTGGAAGGATCACTGGTCGTCTGCATTATGGCATATTCATCGCACTTGTTCTTGCCGTACTCGTTTATCTCTTCTTATGGAAGACGAGCTTCGGTTATAAGATGAGAGCAAGTGGAGCAGAACGGCGCGCTGCACGTTATGGGGGAATCAACGTGCCGTCATATATAACGCTTGCCATGGTGATATCAGGAGCTTTCGCAGGACTTGCAGGTGGTGTGGAACTTGCTGCTGTCCATAGAAGGGCGATAGAAGGCATTACGAACAACTATGGATTCAGTGCCGTTGTCGTAGCCCTTTTCGGCATGCTTCATCCATTTGGAATAATCCCCGCATCCTTCTTTTTCGCTCTCCTGATATACGGCTCCACTTTGACACCGCGTGCAGTCGGAGTACCCGCGAATATCGTGGATGTGATGCAAGGCCTCATAATCATCGTTATTGTCACCGTCCAGATGATACTCCAGAACTCCTACCTTGAGGATAAGGTATGGCACTGGTATTCCGTTAGATTCAAGAAGGAGGAAGAGAAATGAACATCATCATAAACATACTTTCAATGACCGTACCGTTTTCCGTGGCTCTCCTTCTTGCATCCCTTGGAGAGATGTTCAATCAGAGAAGTGGTGTATTCAACCTCGGCTGTGAGGGAATAATGGCCATGGGTGCTTTCGTGGGGATGCTCATCCCGTTTTCAATCGGAGGAGGTGGTGCTGTCGCAGCAGGATGGAACTATCTGGGAATCCTTCTGGCTGCCGTCGTCGGTGCTCTTCTAGGGCTTTTCTTCGGAGTAGTTGTTGTCACGTTCCGCGCACCCCAGGGAATTGCTGGAATCGGTCTGCAGATGTTCGGCGTTGGAACGGCAGGAACACTTTTCAGGCATTTCGTGGGAGGAACGCAGTCCATCCCTGGCCTATCATCCAATCCTATTCCCTTTTTGTCAGATATACCGATAGTCGGGAGGATATTCTTCTCCCATAACATCATCGTCTATCTGGCGTTCCTCTTCGTTCCTGTAGCCTGGTACATATTGCAGAAAACGAGCTGGGGGCTGGAAGTAAGGGCCTGTGGTACATATCCCAGGGCTGCTGACAGCATGGGAATAAACGTCAACAGGATACGGTATGAGGCTCTTGCCGTAGGTGGTGCACTTGCCGGTCTTGCCGGTGCTTATCTCTCTGTGTGTCAGATAAAGATGTTCTCCGATGAGCTTATCGCGGGAAGGGGATTCATCGCGGTTGCACTCGTATATTTTGGACACTGGAAGCCTGTGAGGATCATGCTAGGAGCGCTTCTCTTCTCATTTACCCAGACGATACAGTATAACGTGCAGGGACTTGGTATAAACATTCCGTATGAGTTCTTCGTAATGCTCCCTTATGTTGTCGTTGTCGTTGTTCTGGCTTTCACGTCGAAGAATCAGACCACGAGCCCTGCGGCCCTTGGAAAGCCGTTTAACAGGGAAATAAGGACATGATTTGACCTCTTAAGGGGTAAAAGGGCGGGAAGATTTTTCATTATACCGCCCTTTTTTCATCCCTTTTATCCTATCTTTTTCGTATTGTGCTTTCTCTGTCTCCTTTGTATTGCTATTTGCGACTTTTTTTCTAGTTTTAATTAAAAATGATAACGTTTACATAAAAATATTTTAAAATTTAGTATAAAATAATTCTATATATAATATATAATTACTATAGAGTATTACTTTAAAATAATGTTAAAAACATTTTATTAAAATAAAAACGTTTGACAATATCTGAAAAGTGGGCTTATGATTTATATGTAATGATTTAAACCTGAACAAATGGAGGTAGATATGAAAAAACTTTTATCGGTATTGCTTATTGCACTTCTTTCATCTTTCGTCCTCTATGCAGGTGGCAGCAGTGAGACTGCCTCCGCTCCCGTCGCAACGGCGGAAGTGAATCCTGCTATTGGAGAACGTTTTGCTCAGACAGTGAATATTTCTCTTATGAATTCAAAGCCTGAGATCACGGATGCTCTTGAAGAGGGTGCAGCTCTTTTTGGAAGCACGTATAACGTGAATATCGAGGTCGTCGAGACCGACAATCCTGGCCTTACGATCGCCCAGCGCTATGCATCAGGTGATGCTCCTACAATCGCCATCGTTGATTCAGCCCAGGTAAAGGAGCTCGCAGGACAGAGAATCGCAGATCTCTCCAATGAGCCATGGGTCGAGTATGGTGGAGACGTCATGGGTTACAAGGTAGATGGAAAGGTATACGGAATGCCTCTGACGATCGAGAGTATGTGTATCCTTTATAACAAGACAGTCATCGAGGATCTTCTTGGAAGAGAATTCGTTCCGGCTGATTATACATCCCTTGATCAGTTCACAGCTCTTGTTGAAGAACTCGTGGCAGCGGGAATGGAAACACCTGTTATCCTCTGTTCTGAGGACTGGGCTCTCGGCCATAAGCCAATCCAGTATGTTTATGACTATCAGGATGGAACCAAGGCTGGTGCAATCGCATTCCTGAAGGATGTCCATGATGGAAATACGACATTCGAGGACAACAAGGTATTCAACGATGTATATGACACGCTTGACCTCTTCATCAAGTACAACATCAACCGTGACGATCCTCTCGCAGCAGACTATGACCTCAATGCAAGTTATCTCGCAGAAGGGGATGCTGCTTTCTGGGTAAACGGAACATGGGCATGGCCAGATTTCGAGCCATATGCTGTTGAAGGATCTGAGTATGGAATCCTTCCATTCCCAATCAATGACAACCCTGGACAGGGTAAGGTCGTTGTAGACTCCACAAAGTATATCGTTGCTGATATCATCAACGCTTCTGAAGAACAGCAGCAGGCTGCCAAGATGTTCCTTAACTGGCTCGTCCTTGATTCTGCAGGACAGGATGTGCTCATCAACAAGTGTCAGATCGTAACAGCATTCTCCAATATCACGCTTCCTCCTACGAACCCGTTCAACCTCGGACTTCAGGAGTATATCAATGCAGGCATGACCGTTGATGGTGCTTCTTATATGCCATCTGATCACAGAACAGTACTTGCTCCTGTAATGCAGGCTTATGCGGCAGGAGAGGTGTCTAGAGCAGAGCTCGCGACAGCGCTTGATGACTACTGGAAGGCAAATCTTCCTATAGAGTGATTGAGCTTTCAGGAAGGATGCCGCGAGGCATCCTTCATCTTTAAATAAGGAGGTTATGCTATGTGGGGAAAGTTGAAGGCAAGACAGAAAGCCCTTTATTATCTGGGCTTTGCAGGTCCTGCAATGCTTTTTTTCATCATGGTCGTTCTTGTTCCTCTGGTCTATGGTGTCTATCTGACATTCACCGACTGGAATGGAATATCTCTTGATATGAATTTCATAGGACTTGAGAACTACAGACAGGTTTTCCATGATACTGTATTCTGGCGTTCACTTGGTCTTACCGTTCTCTATTCCGCTGTTGCCGTTGTCACGACGAATCTTGTTGCATTCGGTCTTGCCTATCTTCTCACATCGAAGATAAAAGGGCAGAACCTGCTTCGTGCTGGATTCTTCACTCCGAACCTGATCGGAGGAATCATATTGGGTTACATATGGCAGTTCCTTTTCAGCCGTGTCCTTGTAAACCTCTATGATTATATCGGACTTGAAATATTCCGTCGTTCCTGGCTTTCGTCGACAGGGCTGGCATTCGCTGCTCTCGTCATTGTCACGACATGGCAGTATTCAGGATACATGATGCTTATCTATATCTCCGGTTTCGTCGGAATCCCACAGGATTTCATTGAGGCCGCACGTATCGATGGCGCAACTGATGGAATGATTACAAGACGTATCCGTCTTCCTCTTATGATGCCTTCCATCGTCATCTGTCTTTTCCTTTCGATAACGAGGACGTTTAAGGTCTATGACCTCAACCTCTCCCTCACAGAAGGAGGACCTTATGGTACTACTAAGATGGCGGCAATGCACATATTCTCAAAGGCTTTTGAGGAGTACCGTTATGGCATAGGACAGGCAGAGGCGCTTGTATTCTTCGTCATAATAGCCGTTATCGCACTTACCCAGACATATATCGGTAAGAAAAGAGAAGTGGAGATGTGATTATGGACGCAACTATGACAAAAAGAAAAATTCTCTCCGTCATCAAGACGGTATTCGTATACTTTTTACTGATTCTCTACATGGTGCCGTTCGCTCTCGTTCTCATCAACTCATTAAAGAGCAAGGTCAACATTGTCCGCTATCCGCTTGAAATCATTGATCCGAACGGGCCTCAGTGGGGAAACTATGTGACTGCATGGGTGGATATGGCTTTCATGCGTTCATTCATGAACAGCTTCATTATAACCGGCTGCAGTATCATACTGCTTCTGGTTTTCTCCGCCATGGCTGCATATCTTTTTGTCCGCACAGACTGGAAGATCTGCAAAGTAAGCTTTTCCGTGATGGTCGCATCCATGGTTATCCCGTTCCAGGTCATCATGATTCCTCTCGTGTCAATCTATGGAGCAAAGTTCGGGATCCTTAATTCGAAGACCACTCTCATACTGATGAACTTCGGATTTGGAACGGCAATGTGTACGTTCATGTGTCATGGATTCATAAAAAGCAACATACCGATGGCAATAGAGGAGGCTGCACGTATCGATGGAAGCTCTCCGATCGGGGTATTCTTCAGGATTGTCTTTCCTCTGATGAAACCCATACTCTCAACCATTGCGATCCTAGAGATCCTCGGGCTTTGGAATGATTATCTCCTTCCATCATTGATTCTTACACATAAGGAGCTCTATACACTTCCAATCGCCATAAGGACGTTCTATGGAAGTTTCTCGAATGATTACGGTAACATCATGGCAGGCCTTGTTATGTCTGTTTTTCCGATCATCGTGATCTATCTCTTCTTCCAGAAACATATAACCGCGGGTATAATATCAGGTGCTGTGAAAGCATGATATTTTAAAGAGGTGTTTGATATGGTTACCATCAAGGATGTTGCTAAGAAGGCTGGGGTCTCAACTGCTACCATTTCAAGGGTCATAAACAATAAGGGATCCTTAAGTGGAAAGACAATAGCTAAGGTGAACAAGGCTATGAATGAGCTAGGTTACAGCCCTAACAGTCTTGCGAGATCTCTTGTAAAGGGGCTTTCTACTTGTATCGGGGTTATCCTTCCTTCTCTTAAGCAGCCATATTGGGCTTTGGTGGCCAATGAGCTTGAGCGGGTTGCTGCGAAAATGGGATATACGGTAATGATTACGGTTTCAGAAGATGATCCCGAGTTGTATAAGAAGAAATATGCCTCCTTGGAAGCCAGTAGGCCGGTAGGAATAGTGACTTCCTATATAAATGATACGGAGGATTTCATCAGCAAACCCTCCGTACCGACGGTCATCTGGGCAAACACGAACTACAGCCCATCTGTCGCTTCTGACGACTATCAGGGAGGAGTCCTTGCCACCCGTCATCTGATAGCAAAAGGCTGTCGAAATCTCATCCATGTTGGTGGAAATCTAAAAGGAAGAAGTTCCGGTAATGCCAGGTCTTTCGCTTTTATTGAGGAGTGTAAGAAGGCCGGAATAAAATACAAGGTGTATGAGGTGAGTGAGAAGGATACCAGGAATCTCGATTACTCGCAGATCATAAGTCAGGTTTTCTATGAGAATACGGACTTTGACGGAGTTTTCGCCAGTAATGACGTCCTTGCCATCCATTGCATACACATGGCGTACTCAATGGGATATAAGATCCCTGAAGATATAAAGATAGTGGGATATGACGATGTGGATTTCTGCACGCTCATATATCCGCAGTTGACAACAGTGCATCAGCATATCGATAAGATTGCTGAGAGGGTGCTGGATACACTTTTTTGTATCGCAGAAGGGAGGGAAGTTCCTGAAAAACAGGTTCTTCCCGTCTCGTTAGTAGAAAGAAAGACTACTTAGGAGGTTTTGATGCAACAGAGGATTGCAAACAAGATAATGTTGATCACCTATCCGGACAGCATCGGAAATAATTTCCATGATCTGGATGAGTTCTTGACCCGTTACTATGATGGGGCGATTGGAGGGCTTCACATCCTTCCGTTCTTCCCATCCTCTGCGGACAGGGGTTTTTCTCCCATCACGTATAAGGAGGTGGATTCCTCTTTCGGTTCATGGAAGGACATAATGAATTTCAGTCAGAAATACTATCTGATGTACGATTACATGATCAATCATATTTCTGATGAGAGCGAAGTGTTTAAGGATTTTGTAAAGAATAAGGATAAATCAAAATACTGGGATTTCTTCATAAAGTATAAGGATTTCTGGAAAAACGGAAACCCGACGGAAGAGGAAGATGCCATTCTTTACAAGAGAAAGGAGCATCCATATGTCGACGTTAAATTCGAAGACGGTTCTGTTGAGAGGATCTGGAGCACTTTCAGTGATCATCAGATGGATATCAATATACAGCGCTCAGCGGTCGCAAAGGACTTTATGAAGGAGAACCTCAGCTTCCTTGGGGAGCATGGTGCTGCATTGATCCGTCTCGATGCGTTCGCATACGCGACGAAGAAGGCCGGAACCGACTGCTTCTTCGTAGAGCCGGAGGTCTGGGACCTGATTGATGAATGCAGAAAATTCCTCGCGCCCTATGGAGTGGAGGTCCTCCCAGAGATCCATGAGAACTATTTCATCCAGAAGAAGCTTGAGGAAAGAGGTTACTGGACTTATGATTTCCAGCTTCCGATGCTGATAATCAACGCGTTCTTTACCGGACGGACCCTTTATCTTAAGAACTGGATGACATTCTGTCCGAGAAAGCAGTTCACGACTCTTGATACGCATGACGGTATAGGAGTTGTCGATGTACGTTATCTTCTTCCTGATGATGAACTGTTGAAAACGAAACAGCATGTGTTTGAGATCAATCCGAATATCACGGAGGTATATGCGAAGACGAACAGGGCGATCACGTTCTCATCCTTTGATACTTACCAGATCAACTGTACATATTTCTCTGCCCTCGGAGAGGACGAGAAAAAATACCTGATCTCCCGTGCCGTACAGTTCTTTGCACCGGGTATCCCTCAGGTCTATTACTGCGGTCTCTTCGCAAGCAAGAATGATTTCGATCTCTTCCATAAGACAGGGGAGCCGAGAAATGTCAACAGGCATTATTACACCCTTGAGGATGTTGAGAAGGAGATGGAACGTCCTGTTGTAAAAGCATTGAAGCGCTTGATGCTCTTCAGGAACAACCATCCTTCATTTAATGGAACGTTCTCCCTCCTTTCTTCTGACGAGCATTCTGTAAGAATCCGCTGGCAGAACGGCATCGAGTACTCAGAGCTTTATGCGAACTTCAAGAACTTGGAATATAGGATTATCTATTCAGACAATGCTGAGGAGAAGGTCCTGGAGGTCGAACAATGAGAAAGGTCGTAGTCGTCTCTTCTGATGCAATGGTCGGAGAGGATCTTGAAATCTATAAGGAGATGCCAAGCTACAAAAGGCTCTTTGAAGGTGGGTCGAGGGTCCAGAAGGTCTCCTCGATCTATCCTACTGTGACATTTCCTGCTCATGCGACGATGATGAGTGGATTCTATCCAGGAAGACACGGTATCTTTTCGAACATGCAGCTCATCCCAGGAAGCGATCCCACACCATGGCAGTGGAACAGTGATTTCCTTAAGTGTACAGACATTTTCAAAGAGGCAAAGAAGAAAGGGCTTACAACCGCCGCAGTCCTCTGGCCTGTCACTGCTTTCAATCCCTCAATCGATTATCATATTGCAGATTACTGGGCCCAGGGAGATGGCGATACCACCCTGGAAGCATTTAAAAGGGCTGGTGCATGTGACAGTGTCATGGAGATCATTAAGAGACATATGCCTCTCTTTGAAGGCAGAGAGAGGATACATCCGTACAGGGATGATTTCGGGATGCACTGTGCTGCGGACATCATCAGGGAGTTTGCTCCTGATCTTCTTATGGTACATCCTGCGAACATCGATGATGCAAGGCATAAGTACGGGGTATTCGGGCCTCATATCAAGGATGCTTTGAGAGATCTTGATAAATGGATGCTCTTGATAGCCGATGCCCTTGAGGAGAGAGGAATCCTGGAAGAGACGGATATCTTCCTTGTAAGTGATCATGGACAACTTGATGTCAGAAGAAACATAGCGTTGAATGTGATATTCAGGGAGAATGGTCTTATCGATGTAGCTGAGGATGGAAGCATCAGAGACTGGAAGGCCTGGTGTCTTTCAAACGGCATGTCCGCAATCGTTTTCCTCAAAGATAAGAGGGACAAGGATCTTCATGACAGGGTACGTTCTCTTCTCGATGATCTTCTTGAAGAGGGTCTTTACGGATTCTCACGCATATTCGAGGAAGAGGAGGCGATGAAGATCTACAGCTATGGAGGACCTTTTTCCTTTGTGCTTGAGACGGATGGCTACACCGCATTTGCTGACTCATATGAACGGCCACTTGTAAAACCTCTTGATAATTCTGATTACAGATTCGGTAATGCGACCCATGGCTATCTGCCAGAGAAGGGGCCTCAGCCGCTTCTGGTTGCAAAGGGTCCTCATATAAAAAGCGGTATAGTGGTAGAAAAGAGCCACATAGTAAATGAGGCTCCTACATACGCATCCATATTGGGCTTTGAGATTCCCGGTGCAGATGGCACTGCGATAAAGGAAATACTAAAATGATTACTGCACCTCTCAGATGGGAGGTGCTTTCTTTAAAAGAAAAGGTTTTGAATATCTCTTTCCTGGTGTTATGCTTATGGCATGAAGAAAACATTTTTAACAATTCTTTCTATCATGCTTTGCCTCTCAGCTTTCGCTTCTGAGCCGTTTGTGACAATCTCAACTGCAGCTCCTTTGATGCTCTATTCCGGAAGCATGGAAAGCGAAAGCATGGATATTTCATCTGTTTATGGCTATTCAGCCCAGCCCGTGATAATTCCATTTATTGTAAGAGATTCTGGTCTCAGTTTTGATGACTTGATTTCAAATAATCCATTCAAGGTCGCTCAAGCTGTAGTTGATGCAATCGTCCTTGCCGGATCATTTAGTGATTTCTATGCTATAAGCGGTTCTGGTTCCATTACCATTTCTCCAGATATGTCTACAATCGAGGATGGGATATTCTCTTTCCAGATCGGATATGATGATGTCTCCATGATCTATCAGGCAGGCGGTTATAGTGAGGCATCATCTATTGATGGAACATCTGCTATTTCCATTATCTGGTCAGATGATTCGATATTCACCCTTTCTGTTGATGCTGATACCACGCTCTCGGGCAAGGGAGATGTTTCCATTGATGTTTTCCTCGATTATGATACCCTGAACGCGTATCTTGATAGCTCCGGTTATTCTCTTTCAGAATTGAGACCTTATATCATTGAGATGCTCTCTGCAGAGTTCGCTCCAGAGCTTATCTCAATGCTTGTCGGAGTTGATATCTCATCTGTCAGCACTGATGATCTGATTGCAATATTAGAAGAGAGGAACATGCTTGATATCCTTGATGCCCTCACTTTCATAATCATGGCATCAGAGGATTACCGGTTGAGTTCAACTGATCCATTCACGATGTGCTTTACCCCTGTCTTAAGTGTGGATGGGCATGTCAGGGATGATTTTGATCTGGATTCCCTTATAAAGACATTCGTGAAAGTTTATCATTTCACAGAAATGTTCTGATTATGGAATTTTCCTAAGAGGGATGTATTTCTGCTTTGTATGTTCCATTCAAATGTTGATAATGGATATTTATAACATTCTTTAAACGATTTCATTTTCATTGCTTCCGGACGTCTCATTCGGAAGCATTTTTATTTATTGCTGATTAAATTGCTGTTTATATATAGTTTATCTCTATCATGTAAAACTTGGTTATGATAAAGAAGATAATAACTTCTATCAGCCTTGTGTTGTTATTAGCGATAGTCGTTGCGGCCGTTGTGTTTCTTCGGCAGGGGTTTTTCAGTGATCAGCAGCGGCTTATCGACCTGGTAAAAGGATATGGAATGATAGGTCCTATACTATTTCTCCTCATCCAGATTATACAGGTCGTTCTTCCTATAATTCCCGGAGGGATAAGCTGTCTTGCCGGAGTCCTTGCCTTTGGAGCTCTGAAGGGGTTCATCCTAAATTATATCGGAATCTGTATCGGTTCCGTGTTCGCATTTCTTCTATCACGTCGATATGGAAGGAGAGTGATAGAAAACTTATTTGATCATGAGCAGATAGCAAAATATGATGATAAGACTAGATCCAAGACGTTTAACATGTTCTTCGCATTCGCAATCTTTTTTCCTTTCGCTCCTGATGATCTTCTCTGCTATCTTGCGGGAACCACCCGTATGAGTTTTAACAGCTTCCTATGCATAATCCTTTTCTGCAAGCCGTTCTCCATATTCCTTTATAGTCTTTTTTTGCAAATCGGATGGGATAAGGCTCTTTCCTTTCTTGGAGGATGATATGGTCGTATGTGTATATGAAGGAGACTATAAGATTGTCAGGAGAAGTGGTGTCGGGATTGCCATACGCCATCAGCGTAAAGCTCTGGAAAGGGCAGGGGTAACGCTTTCTTCCAAGATCAGGGATGCTGATATCATTCATATAAACACCGTATTCCCACTTTCCGTAGCCTCTGCCATCTTTGCTAGGATGAAAGGAAAGAAAGTCGTGTATTATGGACATTCGACGAAGGAAGATTTCAAGAACTCTTTCTTCCTCTCAAATGCCATCGCACCTCTTTTCAAATGTTGGATAAAGTTCTGCTATAATCTTGGAAATATCATAATAACTCCTTCTGAATATGCGAAAGATCTATTAACCGGGTATGGTATGAGAAAACCCCTTTATACACTTTCAAATGGTGTTGATACTGAGTTCTTTAAAAAGAGTAGGGACGGTGCATTACGTTTTAGAAGAAGATATGGAATAACGGAAAAAGATAAGGTTGTAATCTCCGCTGGTCACATGATAGAGCGCAAGGGTATTCTTGATTTCATACGCATTGCACGGAAATTCCAGTCTGTCACTTTCATATGGTTCGGCCATACTCCCGATGGCATGATAACAAAAAAGGTCAGGAGTGCCTTGAAAGATATTCCAGAGAATCTCATACTTGCAGGGTTTGTCTCCCAGGAAGAATTGAGGGACGCCTATTCAGGTGCGGATGTTTTCCTCTTCCTTAGCAGGGAGGAGACTGAAGGTATTGTCATTCTTGAAGCTCTCAGCACGTCCTGCCTTGTAATAGTCAATGATATTCCTGTATATCGGGGATGGCTGACCGATGGAAAGAATGTGTTGAAATGCAATCCGTCAAACGCCGATGATGTCCTTTCTGCAGCTCTTTCTTCTGAGAATGATCTTATCGTCTCAAATGGGAGAAAAACGGCAGAGGAGAGGGACCTGAAGATGATAGGGAAAAAACTTTCAGAAATGTATGAGGAACTATTACCTGTGTGAACCACTCCATCCTTCGCTAATGCTTAGAGGATGGAGCTTCCGGGCTCTTTCCCTTCCCAGGGCGTCTCGCAGAATGCTCCCATATCTCATACGAGGTATAAAAGTCTGATTTCCGCTCCTCCGGAGTATCCGTGTATTCCGCACGGATGCAGGCTCGTTTATGCTCACCTGCAAGAAGCAGTGTTTTCGCAGCCTTTACATCACGGTCTTCACTGTATCCGCACCCGCAGGTGAATATCCTGTCAGAAAGCGTGATGTCCTCATTGATGACTCCACAGCCCGGACACATCTTCGTCGAAGGGAAGAACCTGTCGACAACAAGCACATTGGGATTTGCAATGAGCTTCGCCTTCAGAGTCCCGAGCGCGCTGTTCTGTACCTGTCTGCCAAACAGCCCCTTATGCCATCCCTTGATATTCTCATCCTGGATGACGATAAGCTTTCTCCCTTTCGTGATGTCATGGTATGCCTGATTGGCCTTTGCCCTCCTCTTATTGGCAAGCTTCTCATATTCTCTCCTGATGAGATGTCTCGTATCATACCAGCCCCTGGAACCCTTCTTCTGGCGGGCGAACTTCTTCTGCAGGCCCTTGAGGCGTTCCGGTTCTCGGACTGTTATGTCGATCTTCTCTCCTTCGGAGGTCGTTATTGTCGTCTTGATGCCGAAGTCGAGACCAATTGACGGTTTATCCTCTGACTCTGATTTCCCTTTGCTTTCCGGTATATAGCATGTCAGCATCAGGTATATCCCTGACGGCCTCTTCACAAGCTTTGCATTTGCGAATTCCGCATCTGGAGGAATCTGTTCCATTCCGAACACCCTTATGGGCCGTTTGATACCTGAGATGTGAACTGTATTCCGGTACTTCCCATTCCTGTTTCCATCATTGCCATAGCAGATCCAGTGGGTGTTCCCATACTGATTAAGTTCTATTGCATTGTATTCGCTTCTGAACTTCAGCTTACCGTTCTTCTTTCCTGTCTTCTCACGCTTTGCGGCAAGGGATGTCATATCCTGCTTGATGGATGAATATACCGCCTGGATGAACTTGGCAGGCATTGTAAGCTGACGTTCAACAGGATTGCCTTCCTTATCCAGGGATGTGATGTCTCTTGCTTTCGTATTGAATGTTTTGAAATCGTCACCTGAAAGTGAAATGAGGTAGTTGCATAACCAGCGGCACTGGGTGAAGTAATGCCAGAGCTTTTCCTGCTCTGCCTTGTTAAGGCATTTCAGGTCAAGCTTCATTTCAATGACAGCAGGACGCAGCGAAGCGTGACGGGCACGGGTTTCCTTGCCGTGCTCCTTGATGACACTATTCTTCTCGATGCGTGCTGATCCATCCATAATTTATTCTACCATATCATGTTAATTCCATCAACAAGTCATGTACACCAGGCAATTCATCTCCACCCTATAGAGGATGGATCTTTCTTGCCGATTTTATCGGTAAAACATATCGCCAAGGATATAGATGTCGTCCCTGTCTGTGACCCTGCTGTCCCAGTTGTCGATGAGAGTCCTGTTCATTTCCTCAGCAGAGGAGAATGGACGATTGGAGAATCTGATGATGTTCTCATGTCCAAAATGAAGATCGGAAGTAAAATATGTCATGCAATTCTCCTTTTATAAATGATGTACTGTTTTAATACCTTAAATAAGGTAATCACTAATATCATGAGTTTCCCAATCTCACATTCGCGTTTACAGTCAGTATCCGGTGTTAATGATTTCTGATAACAATGCTTCTATTTCCTTCTGCCAGTCTTTATGGAAATCGATGGTCAGCTTCTGATTTCCGATACCTCATCCTCATATTCGTCTTGGTGGGACTTCTGCTAATTTCATTTTACAATTCTCTTTCTGCTTCATAATCATACTAAATATCTATTAGGCTTTTTTCCTCTGTCCATATGAGGGCGAACAATTTGTATTCTTAGATCTCAGATTCGTGTCTAATAACAGCACACCATTTATAATGGATATGATAAAAACCTTACAAATACAAGAAAAATTTATACTTTAAGTTTATTCTTATGCTTATAGAAATACTATAAGAAATGACATATTGTTTTTCTTCATACAGAACAATAAACCTGACTAGGTACTGTTGCATTGATGACAAGAAATCGAATTATGACCTCTCTGTGTGGTATTTTACATTTAGGATTATAGACATTTGCATGACTCGTGAAATGAATATTAATTAACTATAACTCAATAAAAATCACTTATATTATGATTTTTCTGGACTTAAAAATCATTTCAATCATAATATATAGGTATGTACAGGAAGATAGAGAAGACGCTTGAGTCATGGAAGCTTACAAAACAGAGGAAACCTTTACTTATCATAGGAGCAAGGCAGACTGGTAAGACGTATATCATGAAGGACTTTGGTTCAAGATCCTTCGATTCGACCATTTTCATTGATTTTGAGAAAAAGCCGCAGGCGAAGGCCATATTTGAAGGGGATCTTGATCCATCTATTATACTGCCACAGCTTGAAGCAATAACGGGAACACGTTTTATCGCTGGCAGGACGCTGGTAGTTTTTGATGAGATTCAAGCATGTCCCCGTGCGATAACGGCACTAAAATACTTTTATGACAGTGGCCTGGATATCCACGTGATAGGAGCGGGAAGTCTTCTTGGTGTTGCCATACGACGGGACGACTTCTCTTTTCCCGTCGGCAAGGTGAAGACGATAAGGCTTTTTCCTCTGGATTTTGAGGAATTCCTTATCGCTATGGATAAGATGATCATCCTTGAGGCATGCAGATCCTCATTCATTTCAGCTTCCCCCCTTCCTTCTGCGGTACATGAAGAGCTTCTTTCTCTGTATAGGACTTATCTGGTGATAGGAGGAATGCCTGAGGTTGTATCGACTTATCTGAAAGAGGGGAGTTACATCGCTGCTCAAGAAGTACAGGCTGGAATATTTTTCGATTACAGATCCGATATCGCAAAATACGCGGATGATTCGGATAAGGTCCTCGCCCAGAGGGCATTTGATACGATACCTATGCAGCTTGCAAAGGAGAATAGAAAGTTTCAGTACAACCTCATTAGGAAGGGGGCAACTTCTGCAATTTTTGGGAAATCACTTGAATGGCTATGTGCTGCGGGGCTTACTCTCAGATGTGTTAAAGTCACGACACCGGATATGCCTATCAAAGCCTATGAGGATGTCTCCTCGTTCAAGCTGTATCTACTTGATCCGGGGTTGCTTGTTGAGATGTCTGGCCTGCCGAAGGAGGTCATATTGAATCAGCTTGGAGAGCGTTTCATGGGTGGTCTAACGGAGAACTATGTCGCTTCCAGTCTTGTATCCAGCAACATACCGCTCTATTACTGGGAGTCGACAGGACAGGCCGAGGTGGATTTTCTCATGCAGGCAGGGACTGTAGTCGTCCCAATAGAGGTTAAAGCGAATGAGCATGTTAGATCCCGGAGTCTTTCTGTCTATCGTGAGAGATTTAATCCGCTATTGAGCATAAGGCTATCTACAAGGAATTTCGGGCTTGATGATGGGCTTCTATCTGTTCCTCTCTATGCGGCATGGTTGCTTAATGAGGAGAATATCTTACACTTTATTGAATAATGAATGTTATTGATGGTACCCATACCACAATAGTAATGGCGAAAAGAAGATCCCTGTTAGAAGGACATAGGGACTGGTATGAATTCAATAGAGCAAGTTCCAGCTAAAGTTCCTGAGTTCCGTGTTGGAAAATAATACTTCAGTGGGATGTCTATATATTTCCTTCCTTTGATATCATGACGTTTGGATTCCCTAATAAGGAATGAATCGTATAGAGAATTAATCATTTACTTTTACTTTTTTCTTTCGACCAGATGAAAAGTTAATTTCCAAATCAATATTAAGAATTGAGAATAAGCAGTAGCCATGATAATCTTTTTCTCAGTTATAATGATATAGAAGCTATAACTTTAGGAAACAGGTTATCCTATGTCCTAGCTATTATATCATTTATAAATCCTTTTTATGGTATTTGTTGGTAAGCGTGCAATGATTGAAAATTTTGATAAAGATGTTAGATTTGAAAATATAGAAGATGAAGAGATAAAGAGGCTAGGTGTCAAAGCTAAAGAGGCATTTGATACTTCTCCTGAAAAGAGCCTTTCCTTAATAATAGAAATTGCAAAGAAACTTTCAAAAAAGATAATTTGTTTTTGCGGCTTAGATACTATAGAGGAGTATAAACATCATTAAGAATAAGATTTACATTTTGTTATATTTAATACAAGTTAACAACTGATAATAAAGTATGATAATCGGCTCGAAACATCCTGTTTGAAGGGCAGAAAAAGAAACAACTCAATGAAAATCAATTAGTTGTTTTAGTTGGTGCTGATCGGGATCGAAGGGATTCGTAGTTTTTCCCACTTGTGTTTAATCTTAAACAAATATAGCTATTACAATTATTTGTAACTTTACAGAAATTGGAAAACTTTACCGATAAGCACAAACTTCTCAGCCATTATTCATTCTAAAAACCATTCTTAACAGTCTCTGTCTCCATGCTGAAACTGCGTATGAATCTTCTCTTCTGCAAATTACCAGCAAATTTCCAGCAAGTTGGCAACAAATGAATTGCCTATGCCCAGAAGGGAATATACTTGATGTATCTGTTCGTGATTGACTCATCCAGTTGCTTTATCATCTGTTCCTTCATAAGCCTCCTTGATGAGCCTTGAGATATGGGATGCTGGAATGAAGAACAACTCTTGTGCTTTCCTCGTATCTCCTGAGTTTGGGGCTTCCAATCATTTGAACTCTCCATATTTGAGAATCGGTGACTTTTGATTGCACTAGGACACTATATATCCTGGTGGTTGTTCCATACTGGCCCTGTCAGAAGGAGAAAAGTCATGGAAGTGCAGACGAACATCGTCGGTTTTCTCACTGGGCTCGGGCTGTCCGGGACGCAAATCAACCTCTTGAATTCAGAAAAGAAAACTTAAATAATCTGGAGGTAGGTCAAGTCCAAGAAAACGTCTGCATCCCCACCGGTTGGCTGTTGATGACCGACTCTAACAAAACAAAGATAAAGTTTCTATTTTGCCGAGAAATCCAGAAGCGCCTTCACAGAAATGATCCTGACTATCTAGATGGGAAATATTGGGCATCCCAAGGATGGTTAGATGCCTCGAGACCATGGAAATGGAAAGGGTGAGGAGTTCTGATAGAATGAAGGATGCAATGCTATATATAATAGAAATAATATTGCCACCAAGGAGGATTATGATGGGCGACAGCAAGATGATAGACAATACGGCATTGGTAACATTTCATGATGGTTCGCTTGATCTTGATGTAGCTGTTTCTTCAAGTGAAAATACCGTATGGCTTTCGCTTGATCAGATATCCACTCTCTTTGAAAAGGACAAATCGACGGTATCAAGGCACATAAGAAACATTTTTTCTGATGGAGAGCTTGAAGAAAAGGCAGTTATTGCAAAATTTGCAACAACTGCTACAGATGGGAAAACATACCATGTAACATACTACAATCTCGATGTAATCATCTCGGTTGGTTACAGGGTAAAGTCAAAGAGAGGCGTTGCATTCAGAAAATGGGCTACAAGCATACTTGCTGACTACATGCTCAAAGGGTACGCAGAAAACAGCAAGCGGCTTCACGCTCTTGGAAAGACAATCGAGCTGCAATCCAGGATCATTGCCCATATGGCAGAGATCGAGGAAGACGAGATGACTTCTGTCATCAATCAATATACCAGAGCATTGGATCTTCTCGATGATTATGATCATCAGTGCCTGAGGCGGCCCAAAGGAGAAAGCAGTTATGTACCTCTTGAAATAGAAGAATGCAGGTCTTTGATCAATTCAATGAAGTTCTCATTGTCATCTGATGTATTCGGAACAGAGAAGACTGAAGGTGCACTTGAAGGTATTCTTGGAGCTGTATATCAATCAGTGTTTGGTAAGGATGTGTACCCGAGTATAGAAGAGAAGGCGGCATCGCTTCTATATTTCCTTGTAAAGGATCATCCCTTCAATGATGGATGCAAGAGGATTGGAGCTGCGCTCTTCCTTGCATTTCTTCAGAAAAATGGAAAGCTTTACACAGATGCAGGCAAGCAGGTGATTTCAAACAGTACCCTTGTTGCGATTACCTTGATGCTTGCAGAGTCCATACCCGATGAAAAAGATGAATGGTTTCTCTGCTTATGAATTTGCTTTCAGCGTGATGGGGTGGGTAACTATCGGATCTGGCAAAATACTTGTTTTACGGTGATTCTCTATTCCTGGAAGCTCTGAAAAACGAAACAACTCCCAGACTTTGAGGGAGTTGCTTTGAGTGGAGCTGATCGGGATCGAATGGATGTTGCACTCTCCGTGCTTTTATCAAACCTTTACAATTCTTTACATGCAAATTTACCGATGGAGTACATTTTGCAAAACAATTCAGGAGAGCTCAAATCCTCTATTGATATGTGTATTGATTTGCAATTCTGAGAGCACATACGCTCAATGAAAATGATAGTACTGGATGACGGTGTGATTACTATACGAGCAAATGGCCAGCAAATGAAATTGTCATGCCCAGGAGGGGATGTACCTGATGTATCTGTTTGAAGTCGAGTCATCCAGCGGTTTGATTATCTGTTCCTTCACTGCTTCTTTGATCAGCCTTGATATGCTGGCTGAGTAAGTGTCTGCAAGGCCGAATCTTTCCCTTAGAGACTTGTTGGCCTATTCTCCGGTACATCCGGTGTTTTCCCGGATGTACCGAGGCTTTGCATGCTTTTTTTGTTTGAAGCAGTCACCGATTGGCATAGCGAAATATGGAATCATGGATTCGATATTAATTGCAATATTAAACTGCATTCAGGCATTTTTATTTTATTTCTTTGGAAACATCGACCGTTCGGCTTTTGTTTCCGTTTTACGCAGCGATTTCGAAAAAACTTGACAGATAGTGAAGGTGTGGTACAATTATTGTTGTTGAAACGGTTCAACAAAGGAGGCCCTGCATGAAGAAGACAGTGACGATCAAGGATGTTGCACGACATGCCGGCCTCTCTGTGGGGACAGTTTCCATGGCATTGAACAATAGCTCCAGGATCGCTGATGAAACCAAGGAAGCGGTAAGAAAAGCAGTAACGGAGTTGGGGTATAGGGCAAATCCGTTTGGACGTTTTCTTTCTACGAATACATCCCTCTCCATAGGATGTCTTGTTCCCGATCTTACAAATCCGTTTTACGGACAGCTTCTTGAATCTATCCAGGGGGAAGTAGAGAAAAAGGGATACTCGCTTCTCATCGGATTGACGAATGAGAAAAGCAATACGGAGAACAAGCTGATAAACAAGTTCATAGATCAGGGAGTCGACGGTATCATGATGGTTCCTTCAACGGATACGAAACGCGATCTCCGGGTCATCGAAAAACTATTGTCCGACAGGTTTCCTCTCTCCTTCATTTCTTCGAATTATTCGGAGTTCCCGGTCAATACCGTAATGTCGGATTTGCGGACAGGATCATATATGATGGCCAAGCATCTCATATCGATAGGGCAGAAAAAGATAGTTCTGGTTTCCGGCAACAAGGAATTCGTGCAGTTCGATGAACGGATAAAGGGATACGAGGATGCTTACAGCGAAGCCGCCATGGATTTCGATCGATCTTGGATCATTGAGTCGGATGTCGTTACATACCAGGGCGGATACAATGCAGTTCAAGGAGTGTACGAAGAGAAAAAACCCGATGCGATAATGGCTATCAATGATGTAATGGCCATGGGAATCATCGGGCAGTTGAAGGCAAATGGCATAAGGGTGCCTTTTGATGTGTCTGTCGCCGGTTATGACGATCTGACCATTTCGGCCATCCAGGAAACTCCGTTGTCTACCGTGAAGCAGAATTTCGCTGCCATGGGAAGTGAAGCTGTGTCCATGCTTTTCCGTCTGATTAAGGGAGGAGAGCCTGAAGGCGTGGTGAGGATTCCTGTCGAACTGATTTTGAGGAAATCGACAGAGGAAACAATCCTGTAAAAAATTTCTGCAATTGTTGAAACGGTTCAAAAATAGGAGGAAGTATATGAATTACGGAAAACTTAAGGATGAAATGCTTGGAACATTGCGAGATTATATAATCCCGTTCTGGTTGGATAGATCCGTGGACTCGGAATATGGCGGGTACCTGACATGCTTCGATGAGAAAGGAAAATTCGACGGCAATGGTATAAAGAATGTCGTGACGCAGTGCCGAATGATCTGGGGATTCTCCTCCCTGTTGCCTTATGCGAAAACGGAAGACAGAAAGCGCATGGAGGAGGCTGCGAAGCAGGGTGTCGACTTTCTGTTGGAAAAGTTCTGGGATTCCGAATTCGGAGGGGTATATTGGCTTCTGGAAAGGAATGGCCAGGTAAAGGATCCTGCCAAACTGACATACGGGGAGGGCTTTGCGATCTATGCTCTTGCCCAATATTACCTGACATATCATGACACGCGCGCTCTGGAATATGCTGAAAAGATATTCGATTTGCTTCAGGTGTATGTTGCCGATACTGAGAACGGAGGGTACTTCGAGAATATCGAAAGAGACTGGACGCTTTCTCCTGCAGGGGCATACGCAGGGGATAGGAAGAGTCTGGATATCCATATGCATCTGTTGGAAGCTTTCTCTGTTCTGGCCAAGGCTTCCGGCAAGGAAATCCATAAAAGAAAGTTGAAGGAAGTATATGGAATCATTTCAGAGCATATGGTGAATCATGAGATCGGATATGGCTTCAACCAGTTCGATGTAAAGTTCAATAAGATTCCTGCCATTGCGATTCTTCGTACATGGAATGCTGAAAGGGAAAGCAACGAGAAGATTGCGAATCCTGAAGATACGACGAGCTATGGCCACAATGTAGAGTTGAGCTGGCTGGCTGATTTTGCTTTGAAGGTCATAGGAAGTCGCACGGAAGAGGATTCTGCCCTCCTGCTTAGGTTGTTGGATCACGCATTGAGACATGGCTATGACTATGAACATGGCGGAATATACCGTGATGGAATCGCCGATGGTCCCGCTCTTGTGTTGGATAAAGAGTGGTGGCAGAACTTTGAATCTATGACAGGTTTCCTGAATGGATACCTTCTTTCCGGCAACGAAAAATATTTTGACGCATATGCCAAGCTTTGGGATTTCGTAAAGACGAGATTCATGAATTATGAGGTAGGGGAATCCCGTCAGCTTCTGGACAAGGAAGGAAATGTGATCGTAGGAAACATCGGAAATCCTTGGAAGGGTATATATCATACTGGAAGAGCTTTTGCCGAATGCATAAGCCGACTTGAATACTTGCAGAAGGAGGCGAAATGATAGGTCAGGAAATTGTAAGAATGGAACATATCTCCAAGTCTTTTCCGGGAGTAAAGGCTTTGGATGATGTCTCTTTTTCCCTCCGAAGCGGGGAGGTCATGGCTCTTCTAGGAGAGAATGGGGCTGGAAAGAGTACCCTCATGAAGGTCCTTTCCGGAATATATGAGAAGGACGAAGGATCGATTTGGCTTTTTGGAGACAAGATGGATGTGTATTCGCAGAAGATTGCCAGAGAAAAAGGAATTGCGATCATCCATCAGGAACTCAACATGTGCCAGCATCTGACTGTCAGTCAGAACATGTTTCTCATGCGGGAGCCGCTAAAGCATGGCCTGGTGGATCAGAAAAAGATGAATGAGGAAGCCAGTGCAATCCTTTCCTCTCTCGGTGTCGATATCTCTCCTACGGCGTTGACAGGAAGTTTGGCTGTCTCGAAGCAGCAGATGGTCGAGATTGCAAAAGCTCTGTCCATGAATGCCAAGGTCCTGATCATGGATGAGCCTACCAGTGCTCTGACGTCAAAGGAAATCGACGATCTGTTCAAGATCATAAGGGATCTCAAGGCCAAGGGATGCGGTATTGTGTACATTTCGCATCGCTTGGAAGAACTTAGGCACATTGTCGATCGAGTTACCATAATGAGGGATGGCCACTTCATTAAAAGCGCGGATTTCAGCGAAATGTCGATGGAAGACATAATCACGGCTATGGTAGGCCGTGAAATCAAGGAGAAATACCCGCATATCGAGACACCTGTCGGCAAGGTGGTCTTCGAGGTGAAGAATCTGAATGCGGGGCATCAGGTCCGGAATGTGTCGTTTTCTGTGCGAGAAGGAGAGATCGTCGGAATTGCAGGACTTATGGGAGCAGGCAGGACCGAAACCACAAGAGCGATTTTCGGTGCAGATCCCAAAGATGGAGGAACGATAATCCTCGACGGAAAGGAAGTTAAGATAAATTCTCCACGCGATGCGATAAAAGCCGGTATCGTCCTTGCTCCTGAAGACAGGAAGAAGGACGGCCTATGTACCAAGTTGCCGGTAAGGTCCAACATATCCCTTCCAAATCTGGATTTGCTTTCCGACAGGTTTGGGCGAGTATTCAGGAAAAAGGAAGACGATATGAGTCACAAGTCCGTCAAGGATTTGAACATAAAACTTCCCAGCATCGATACTAACGCCCAGAATCTTTCTGGTGGCAATCAACAGAAAGTCGTTGTCGGCAAATGGCTTGCTAGGGATGCCAGAATTGTCATATTCGATGAACCTACGAGGGGTATAGATGTTGCCGCAAAGGTAGAAATATACAACCTGATGAATACTTTGAAGGAACAGGGAATCGGAACACTGTTCGTTTCATCTGAGATGCCTGAGGTCCTAGGAGTATCCGATAGGATAATCGTCATGTGCGATGGACGAGTGACCGGAGAACTATCCCGGCAGGAAGCCACGCAGGAAAAAATCTTGAAACTTGCGACTCAGTTCGAAAGCAAAATGGAGGAATGATGGACAACAAGGAAAAGAATGGAGTGATGCATAGGTTGATATCACGTCCTGGAATGGGTCAGGTAATCACGGCTTTCATAGGTCTGATTGTACTTGTCTTGGTATTCGGTTTGATCAACCCGACGTTTTTTTCTCAGAGAAACATTAGTAATCTCCTGAGACAGATTGCACCTTTCATACTGATTGGAATAGGTCAGTCTTATGTCCTTATCACGGGAAATATAGATCTGTCCATCGGCTCGATAGTGGGCATGTCTACGATGCTGAGCGCAACCATGATGACGAAGAACGTCAATCCTTGGCTGGCAATGATACTGACAATATTTGCTGCGCTTGCGGTCGGTGTGTTCAATGGATATCTCGTGGCCGGATTCAAACTTCCTCCGTTCATCGCCACATTGGGTACGATGACGATAGCTCGTGGCATAGCGCAGATTTCGAACGGGAACTACAATACAAATGCGATCGGGCCTGCGGCGGAAGGATTCAGGAATTTCTTCTATTATGGAAAGACGCTTGGCCTGTACAATGCCATCTGGATAGCTATTGCGATATTCCTTGTATTCAACTTTTTCCTGGGACGGACCAGAAGCGGAAGGTACATATATGCGCTAGGGTCCAATCCGGAGGCTGCAAGATTGTCCGGCGTGAATGTTGTCAAGACTACCGTCATTGTCTATACGGTATCGGCATTCTGCGCATCCATTGTCGGCTTGACACAGTGTGCAAGTGCTGGAATGGGCGCAATGGATGCAGGTAATTCCTATGAAATGTATGCTGTCGCTGCTTCCGTCATCGGCGGTGTCTCCACATTGGGAGGCCAGGGAATATTGCTTGGAACGGTCGTCGGTGCCTCGATCTGGGCTGTTCTTCAGAATGGGCTGCAGTTCGCAGGTGCTCCGGTCGCGATTAGAAACATTGTCATCGGTCTGATCGTCATTGTTTCCGTTCTGCTTGACATCATTGTCAGAACCGGCAAGGCAAAGACCTTTCGGAAAAAAGCGAAATAATGCATTGCCTAGCGATGCAAAAAAATAAAGGAGAAAAAATATGAAGAGAAGACTATTAGTTTGCTTGCTAGTAGCTTTGGTTGCAGTCATGGCTGCATTCGCACAGGGGCAAAAAGAGACCTCCGACAACTACAAGGTATTCCTCATCTCCATGGACCAGATGGACCAGCATTGGGTCAAGGTTGATGAAGGAGCACGTGCAGCTGCCGAAGAGCTCGGAAATATTGATTATACCTGGAGCGCACCGGATGTCAAGGACGATGCCAAGCAGATAGAGTGTGTGAACAACGCAGTCGCTGCTGGTGCGGACTGCATTCTTGTCGCACCAAACGGACCTGATGCAATCACAGCCTCCTTGAAGGAAGCCGTGGACGCCGGAGTCAAGATTGTCTACGTCGATTCTGCGGCCAACTTCCCTGGTGAGAGACTTCTTGCAACGGACAACAGAGCAGGTGGTCGTCAGGTTGGAGAGACTCTGCTTGCCGAACTTACAGAAAGAGGAATCACCAGCGGCATGATCGGCATAATCGGTGTCAATGCGGCTACGGAAAGCTGCAACGAGCGTGAGTTCGGTTTCCGCGATGCATTTGAGGGAACTGATTTCACACTTCTTGAGACTCAGTACTGCCAGGGAGATGCCGCAACGGCAAAGGATATGGCAGCGAACTTCATTGCCCAGGGCTGTGTAGCTGTCTATGGCGCCAATGAAGGCTCGACGGTCGGTGTTGGAAATGCTGTCATGGAAGCAGGATCCGATGTGATCGGTTGTGGTTCCGATGCTTCCGACATGAATCTTTCTCTCGTAAGAAGTGGCGCCCTGCTTTGCATCATGGGGCAGAATCCATATGCTATGGGATACGAAGGAATGTATTCCGCAGTCGATGTTCTCAATGGAAAGAAACTTGATCCTTACTATGTCGATACTGGTGTAGAGATCATCACGCTTGACAATATCGACGATGTATAAGTATAGTTCCTGTTGAGGACTCTTAGCCGTTTACCTTGAGGTAAGCGGCTGTTTTTTTCGATGCCTGACGAGTTGGTCTTTCCTTGGGGCTGGCTATTTCAATGCTATCAGAAACTGCAGAAATAGGTAGTTATCTCAATTCGCGATATGTCCGCATGCTGATGATCTTTACAAATCTGTTTCTATCCGATTTTTTACCAGGAGCGGGTCAAAGCATTTCGATTATCTGATTTCCCTGTAGCATGACGATTTGATTGGTAAGGACAGGCTCAGAGCATCCTTTTGGAGGTGTTCGACAAATTCGGACTTTTGAGAAAGAAAGGCATCTGGCAGCCTGATGTTTAGATTTTGTTTTCAGCCGACAGTTTGTTATACCATTTCTTCATCGATGGAAACACCTCGGAATCTGTTCCGATGAGCATGAGTCCTTAATACATGCAGTTGTAAAAGATTTCATTGCCCTCAAAGACATGTATGCCCGGTTCCTCCGGGCAGTCTATCATCTGTCCCAGCCTGTTGTCGAAGGCTTTTTTGACGGCCTTTGATAGAACCTCGATCTTTTCGGAATCCAGGCCATCCTGAAATCTGATTGTCAAAGTATATTCGAATGTCTTACCCATTTTTTTAATCAAATCTTAAACCCAATAACTTTGGTATGGTCAATTGTTTTACATTGTCGATGCTTATACAAGCGCTAAGCTCACACAATCATTCCCGTCCTTCCTATCCTTTTTCAGAAAAAAACAGTGACGGCGCTGATTATATAGGATAGATTGCAATCATGGCCAGATTCGGTGAACACTGTCGATTGGTCTACCTATATGGTGGCGTACGTATCTGTACCTCCGTGGGAAACCGGTTATGTTTTGTGATAATCATCACCGCGGGGGAATTGTTTTCTTGCATTTCGGACGAATGCTTCTGTTTTATGACTGTTATTGCATGTGGTTGGTTAGACAGACAAACGTGAAGCTTGACCCTGCGAGGGAGATTGTTGTCGGGCATCTTTGCTATTCTGCGGCAAAAGTATAGAATGCCGCATTGTATGAGAGAATCAGGTTTCTCACCGGTCACGGTAAGATCGCTCCGGATCTTCACTCCCAGACAATCAGCTTGCAGAGTAATATATTTTTCCTTCAGTTGGGGATGGATATCGCAATTGAGGTTCTCAAGAAGGTGGAATGGGCATGGAAGAGCTATTTGGCGAGAAAGAAAATCAATGAAAATGAAGCAAGACTTCCAAGGTATAAAGGTGATGACTTTATCTGTGTGATTCCGAAGAGCTGTTATTCATGCAAAGGGAATACGGTCATTGTGGCCTTGAGTCAGGTTCTGAAAAATCATATGAAAAAAAGATTCAATATCGATGTCTCTTCTTTGATATTGGAAAACAACGTTTTCCCGGAGACTGAAAATATTGCACATGTCGAACTGCATGCTCCTTTGTCCGGTGCATGCAGAGTCGACCTGCTTTATAGAAAAAATGAGGAACCGGTTAGACCAGACAACGAAAGATATCTTGCAATCGATCTTGGGATCAGGAATCCTGTCACAATGTGTTCGCCATCTACCGACGAGGTATTGATTCTCGGAAGAGAATGGCTTGAGTGTTCGCAGTATTTTGCAAAGCAGATAGCAAGATATCAGATCTTGGATAAAAACAAGGATGATGGCAGACGTTTCAATTCCAAAAAGGTTGCATGGCTTTATGAAAAGAGGAACAACAAGATAAAAGAGATACTTAATATCGTTACGCGTTATATTGTTTCGTATGCCCTTGATAATTCGATAAATACCGTGATTGTCGGAAACCTCAACGGTATAAGAATAAACAACGACAAAGGAAAGAGGATAAACCAGATGATCCATTCTTTTCCATACGACCGTTTTTATAAGATGCTCGGATACAAGCTCAAGATGATGGGAGTGCAGCTTGTGATGATCGATGAATCCTTCACCAGCCAATGCTCCCCGTATTCAAAGGCGATAGACAAGGAGCATGCGGAAAAGGAAAGACGAATTAAAAGAGGGCTGTATCAGGATCATTCTGGAGCGAACTTCAATGCGGATGCGGTAGGGGCGTGGAATATATATCGGAAGTATGTTTTGCAGAAAGGAGGTTTTGTCGATTATCAGGATTTGAGCATGCTCTCACATCCAAAAGTGATACATTTTCCTGTAATTCCAGGAAAATGTTGAAGGTAACTGCTATCAGCAGTAGAGGCGTCAACGGCATGCCATATACCGATAGGTATAGAAGCAAGACATTGCCATCTTATCTATGCTAGCTATGGTAAGTCTTGGCAATGGCATTAGCAGCCGCTAATGCCATTCAGTTCATTGAATTGAGAAGTCTTTATTGTAAATGCTGGTGGATTGTCGTACATTTCCGGCATTCAATAGGTAGTCGGAGTCAGAAGGCATAAAAAAAGTCCTGGACCAGGACTTTTTGGAGCTGATCGGGATCGAACCGACTACCTATTGAATGCCATTCAATCGCTCTAGCCAGGTGAGCTACAGCCCCGTTCAACTTCTGTAAAATATCTTATTTTTTGAGAAATATCAATTACTTTTTTTTCATATGTTTTTACATTCTGGAAAAAATGTTTCATTCTCTGAGTTTATAATCGTAAGGGAGAAAAAGATTAACAGATGTTCGTTATTGTATTAATAATAAGTAAAATTTATAACCATATATAATTAAAGAGGTTGACCCTCGGGGGTAAAAGCATTAATCTTGCCTTACCTTATTTATTAGGACGAGAAAGAAAAGGAATGGAAAGTAAAAAGATTAAAGTCGCTGTTATTGGCGCTACTGGTGCAGTTGGCCAGGTTTTCATGTGGATGCTTTCAGAGCACCCATGGTTTGAGTTGAGTTACGTAACCGCATCCGCCGCAAGGGTGGGACAGAAATATGCGGCTACCGTACATTGGGTCATGCCATTCGAGATGCCGGAGAGCATCAAGGACATGGATGTCAGGGAATTCAATTACGCTCAGATGAAGGAGGCAGGAGTAAGAATCGTATTCTCAGCTCTTCCTGCCGCAGTTGCCTCGGAAGCGGAGCCTCAGCTCAGGGCAAATGGTTTTTACGTATTTTCCAATGCCGCGGCCATGCGTTATGACTCGAACGTTCCAATCCTGATTCCTGAAACGAATGTGGAGCAGCTTGAGCTTATAAGGAAGCAGGGGTATCCTCAGACTGGATTCTGTGTTACGAATGCCAACTGTGTTACAACAGGGCTTGCCATGGCTCTTGCACCTCTTAAGAAATATGGAATAAAGACCATTACGATCAACAGTTATCAGAGTGTCTCCGGTGCAGGTTATCCAGGTCTTTCCTCTTTTGATATCACAGATAACTGTATTCCTTTCATCAAGGGAGAGGAGGAGAAGATAGAGAAGGAGATTAAGAAGATCCTCTCCATAGATCCGGAAGTATATGCCTATACTGTAAGGGTTCCCGTTATGTTCGGACACCTTGAGACGGTATGGCTTGAGACCGAGCAGGATGTGAGTGAGGAGCAAATAATCGAGGATTGGCATAATTTCAATACTGTTCCAGATCTTCCATCGACTCCGGCTCAGCCTATCGAGTATTCTGCGGAGCCAACATTTCCTCAGCCGAAATATGCTTTCTGGGGTAATCCGAAAGGAATGGTGGTCTATACGGGAAGACTCAAGAAGAAGAACGGTAAGATTGGATTCTGTCTTCTTGTGAATAACATTGTAAAAGGTGCTGCCGGCGGGTCAATCCAGAATGCCGAGGCCTTTGTTCAGAAATTCGGATTAATATAAAATATATCAGTTTCCTCCAGCCCTCTTAAGTCTCTTAGGAGGGCTCTTCTTTTACTATCGTCTGACAGTCTCTTACGAGGACAAGGTATTCCTTTCCGTTCTGCTGAATATGGTAATCATGTTTTTTCCCACATCCTTCACAGCTCTTTCTTTTTGAATCATGACGATAGCAGCTTCTTGAGAGGAACAGCGGTGGTTTAAAGCCGTTTAACGGTGTGGGGGTGACGGGCCATGGTTTTTCGTATGAGTTGAAATCGAATGTCAGATACGCCCCTTTGAGATTGTCACCAAGAACATCTCTTACGAGAGCCACGCTTTCCCTGTTTGATGCATACATGTAGATGTCCATGAAGTATGAGTATTCTGGATGACGCTTTGCCCAATATAGGTCTGCTATGTTGTTCAATCCAATCAGCACAGGGCCTTTTGTGTGTCTCAGATTCTCCAGAATCCTTTCGTACTTTTCCTCTTCTTTGTACGTGATAGGGGAGAGCGTGAAATACGTTACTCCATCTATTTTGACTCCATTTTCATTCCACGGGGTATCAACATCAGTTAACAACGATCTTTCGGGAAGAGAGATACTTTCTTCATTCCATTCTTCTTTTCGATAATACTTTTCATCCGTTTTCATCTCCTCTAGTGCTGAGAGGAAATTCCTTCTTGCTTCTTTTGCTTCCTTTTCCCTGACCGATAGCCCATCTTTGTTTTCAATTTCCGTTATGGCAAGAACCTTGTCCGTGGTACTCTGAGAGAATATCCTGCGTATGTTTTCCGTGTTGTTTTTTCTCTCTGCTTTCTCCGTCTCTACTTGATAGCTTTTCTCAAGGATATCCGTGGTGACGGTTATCGTATTGGGAGAAATCATTACTTTGGCTTTTACTTCCTCTTTTTCCTCTTTTAGAGCATCGGTGTTTATCTTTTTAAGAGTAATTGAGGAGTCACTTATCTTATAGACCGGTAATCCGTATGAGAAGGTGATGTCGTCATTCAATAACACCTCTCCTTTCCCTCTGGTCTTTGCAGAGAACTTGTATGCACTGTTATCTTTCTGCAGTATCATCAGTCCGTCTCGGTCCTTTATCTCTTCTGAGAGTGCGATTTGCAGTACTTTCCCCCTTTGTCCTGTGATCCTACCGACGGCTTTTCCCTCATGTCCCGTGTAGTTTTCCGTTATCAGGTTGTCGTGTCCCGGGCCCTTATAATGGAAGAATCCATCGGAGTGTTCTCTTAAGAACGTATAGGGGTGCATGTCCTCATCATCTTTACCATCTAAGATGGAACGATAGTATCGTGCGGTATAATAAACGTATTCGTTACCTTTCATCCGTCCTTCGACCTTGACGCTGTCTATTCCCATCTTTTCCAAGGTAAGGATGTCTTTCCCTGCATCCATGTCCTTCATGCTGAATGGGAAAAGATGATCTTTATCCTCATCCTTGAACCATGTCCGGCAGATCTGGGCACACTCTCCTCTGTTCGCACTGCGTCCCGTTTTCTCCAAAGATGCCATGCAAAGGCCTGAGAAGCCGTAACACATCGCTCCGTGTATGAATACCTTCAGTTCGATCTCAGGATTGTTTTTTCTTATTTTCTCTATCTCTTTTAAACTGAGCTCCCTTGATAGCACCACGCGTTCAGCTCCGAGTTCTCTGAGCATCTTAACCCCGTAATTCGTATGCACCGCAAGCTGGGTGGAGGCATGTATGCCAAGGGTTGGAAAGTGATTTTTCAGTAATCTTATCACACCAAGATCCTGAACTATGATGCCATCAACTCCGCATTTTTCTATCTCTTTCAGCACATCAAATACTCTTTCCAGTTCACTGTCCCGGATGAGCGTATTTATCGTGATGTATATCTTCCTGCCATTGTCTTTCGCGTATTTCCTTATCTTCCGGTAATCGCTGAAGGAGAAGTTCTCCGCCCCTTTCCGGGCCGAGAAATCTTTGAGGCCGAAATATACAGAGTCTGCTCCGCCTAAGAAGGCATATACGGCATTTTCCAGATTTCCTGCGGGCATTGAGAGTTCTATCATGACTAAAGTGTATCAAAATATTGTCAAAGAGCATATAATCAGAATAATTGAGGAGGTTGAAATGGAATACGATGCAGGTAATAAGGTTGTGAATGTTCCCAAAGGGCATGTTCTCTATCATCAGGGGGATGAGTGCAATACCATGTTCGTCCTCCTTAGCGGTGCTATGGGACTTTATCTTAATTACGGAACGAAGGATCAGTTCGCACTCATAGTCCTATCCGACAAGGGAGCGAGCCTTGGCGAGATGGGACTCTTGGAAGGAGAGCCGAGGAATGCGACAGCGGTCGCTTTGGCTGATTCTGTTCTCATTGAGTTGGAGGAGGCTCATTTCCAGGAGTTCCTTGAGAAGCACCCTAATCTTGGAATGAAGATGATAAAGGATCTCGCAGGACGATTCAAAGTCGTTACTGAGGAACTTCAGAACGCTCAGGATGTCGTGCGGACGATAGTCTCCGAGCTTGAGAGCGATAAGAGCAAGGAGAAGAAGAGTATAAGGGAGAAGCTGAAGGGAATAGCGGATGTCCTTCTGGATGTTCCCAAGGATGTCCCACCTGATTTATATGTCACATGCTATACCCGGACACATGGCAATCTACACTGAATAGATAATAGATTATCTATATTGCAAAAGAAGGGTTATTCCGATACTCTTAAAGATGAAAATATTCTGGATAACTCCAGATTAATATAAGGAGAATTCTAATGACGGTTAATGATCTTAAGCATGCAAAGCTCGTCAGCTGGATTGAGGAGATTAAAGCTCTCTGTGAACCGGATGACGTAGTAATCGCGGATGGCTCCAAGGCTCAGTATGATGAGCTCATCAAAGGATGTGTTGATTCCGGACTTGCCATTCGTCTGAATGAAGAGAAGAAGCCGGGATGTGTTCTTTTCCATTCCGATCCTTCTGACGTTGCACGTGTAGAGAAGAGGACGTTCATCGCTTCTGAAAAGGAAGAGGATGCCGGTCCTACAAACAACTGGATTGATCCGAAAGAACTCAAGGCTACGATGACGGAGCTTTATAAGGGATGTATGCATGGCAGGACCATGTATGTAATTCCATTCTCAATGGGCCCACTCGGTTCCCCGATTTCAAAGATCGGTGTTGAGATCACGGATAGCGCATACGTTGTATGTAACATGATGATCATGACACGTGTTGGTGTGAAGGTTCTCGACCTCCTTGGAACGGACGGATACTATGTACCATGTCTTCACTCCGTAGGTAAGCCACTTGCAAAGGGCGAGAGCGACAATGGAAAGTGGCCATGTGCACCAATGGAGCACAAGTACATCAGCCAGTTCCCAGAGACAAGAGAGATCTGGTCATACGGTTCAGGATACGGTGGAAACGCTCTTCTTGGTAAGAAGTGTCTCGCACTGAGAATCGCCAGCGTACTTGCACGTGATGAGGGATGGCTCGCAGAGCACATGCTCATCTTGAAGATTACTAACCCAGAGGGAAAGAGCAAGTATGTAACAGGTGCATTCCCATCAGCTTGTGGAAAGACGAACCTTGCCATGCTTATTCCTACCATCCCAGGATGGAAGGTTGAGACGATTGGAGACGATATCGCATGGATGAAGCCTGGAAAGGATGGAAGGCTCTATGCTATCAACCCAGAGGCAGGTTTCTTCGGTGTAGCACCTGGAACAAGCGCAAGCAGCAACTATAACGCACTCATGGCTGCAAGCAAGAACACGATCTTCACGAACGTTGCTCTTACAGAGGATAAGGATGTATGGTGGGAGGGAATCGGATACGATGCTCCTGGCAAGCTTATCGATTGGCACGGAAATGAGTGGATTCAGGACAAGGGCAATAAGGAGCAGGCTCCTGCTGCACATCCAAATTCAAGATTTACAGCTCCAGCTTCACAGTGCCCATGTATCGCACCAGAGTGGGAGGATCCCGCAGGAGTTCCAATTTCTGCAATCCTCTTCGGTGGTAGAAGACCTTCAACTATCCCACTGGTACACATGGCACGCAACTGGAACCATGGTGTATTCCTCGGTTCAATCGTAGGATCTGAGGTAACGGCTGCAACACTCGATGTCAAGGCTGGAACAATCAGAAGAGATCCGTTCGCAATGCTCCCATTCTGTGGATACAACATGGGTGACTATTTCCAGCACTGGATTGATGTAGGTAAGGCAGCTCCAAGTGAGGATGTTCTTCCAAAGATCTTCTATGTCAACTGGTTCAGAAAGACGGCTGACGGCAAGTGGCTATGGCCAGGATACGGTGATAACAGCCGTGTTCTCAAGTGGATCTTTGAGTGCTGCGATGGAACAGCAAAGACTGTTGATACGGAAATCGGTATCATGCCTACAGTTGATGCTATCGATCGCCCGGAGGGAGTATCTGAAGAGGATATGAAGGCCCTTCTCACAGTCGATAAGGCTGGATGGCTCAAGGAAGTTGAGGACATCAGGACCAACCATTATCCGAAGTTCGGAAAGCACCTTCCAAAGGAGCTTTCAGAGATGCTCGATACTCTTGAAGCAGCTCTTAAGAAATAACTTCCATCCCCAGGGCTTCGGCCTTGGGGAGATTTTTTTCACAAAGAATTTACGTATTCTTTATTGTTTTTTCTTTTATCACTGTTATTCTTATCATAGAAAAGATGAAAGCGATGCGCTGAAAGGAGAATCCCTTAGGCGGAAAAATAGGAAGAGCCTGTACGTGGCTTTCCAGCTAAGAATGGCCAAGGATCCCGTATTTATAGAGCGCAGAGCTTCTTCTTCATTATAATAGGCTGTTACGGGTACTCGAAGGAGTACCTTTTGTTTTATACTTCTCTTATGAGCCAGACAGAGAGGATTTTTCATATTCTGGATCTCCTGATGGAGAGGGGAAGTTTCCGTCGGGATGAGGTTGCCAGGTTTTTTGAGGTTTCAGAGAAACAGATCTGGCGAGATAAGGAGTATCTTCGTGACCGTTGCCCACTCTCATGTGGAAACCTTGATATCATATTCGACAGAAAGCTCAGAGCCTATGTCCTTACTCCTGAGTCCGCTGATGCTCTTATCCGATGGAGGGCGGAGTCTTCTTTAAACATTGCAAAGGAAAAAGGGGAGGGAAAGAGCTCCTCTTTTTCAAGCAGCATGGTCCTCTCCGATGCATCCTACATAACCTATAAGAGCTATGCCAAGGAGAATTTCTCTCCATCCGTCTATGAGAGGATAATGCTTGCTCTGAAAACGAAAAGAAGGATAGTCATTTCTTATCCGACATCAAAAAGACATCCTACGAGAACCGTTGAGCCACTACATTTGATAAACTATGGTGAGATATGGTATCTTCTAGCCGCTGTGGATGGTGTCATACTCACTTACAGTCTTTCCCGTATCGCGGATGTCACCGTTACGGATATTCCCATCTCTTTCTCCGACGAGGAGAAGCTGAGGCGTCTGATTGATGGTTATGGAATATATTCAGATGATAGGAATAGCAGGGAATATGTGATATGGTTCTACTCCTGGGCTATACCTATTGTCTCCAATCAGGTATGGCAGAAGGATCAGAAGATGAGGCTTTTAGAAGGGGGAAGAATTCTCGAGCTCTCTCTTCCGATAAGCAATCATACAGAACTCATGTCCAGAATCCTTTTCTATGGGGATGCCGCGGAACCCAGGGCACCGGAGGATTTTGTCGCCGAGTATAAGATGAAATGCAGGGATATGGCTGAACGTTATGAATGATTTTGAATATATTACCACTGATTCAAGACTCATAGAGCTTGTTTCAGATTTTGAAAAGAGCGATTCAATCGCTGTTGATTTCGAGGAGGAGTGTAATCTGCATGCATATGGGGAACATATCTCGATAATCCAGATCTATGACAGGAGGAACTTCTATATAATCGATGTCCTTTCCAAGGATATAAGCGATAAGGGGTTAAAAGCTCTCTTTACTTCAGATGTTGAAAAGATTTGGTTTGAGTGTCACTCCGATCTTGCAATCCTATACAAGAAACATCACATAAAGGCGAGGAACGTATTCGATCTGAGGGTTCTTGCAAAAGCTTTAGGAGATATCCACGGACTCGATTCTATTCTCAGAACATTCTTAGGAATAGAGCGGGAGGAGGGGAAAAAGAAGAACCAGAGGGAGAACTGGATGAAGCGTCCTATAGAAGAGGGAATGCTTACTTATGCGCTCAAAGATGTTGAGTATCTCTTTGATCTGAAAGATGTCCTATTAAAGGAAGTTGAAAAGAAGAAGCTTTTGAAACAGGTCCTTCACACGATGAAGAGCGTTACGGATATAAAGCCTTCCAAGCCGGGGTGGATGAAGATATGCAACACCAGTATGCTGAGTGCTAAGGAGCGTGTCTACCTGAAGAACATCTTCAATGCAAGGGAGAGGATCGCAGAGCGTTTCAATACGCCTGCTGTGAACGTTCTTGAAAAGAAAGATGTGATTGCTCTTGCAAAGTTATCTCCTCTTTCCGATGAAGAGATAAAAGAATTCTTGAAAAAAGCACCAGCCAGATATCGCAGATTCCTGCTTGACGGAGTATTGAAAGCTACTATATCGAGCAGAAGAGAGTGCGAGGAGAAGGGGATAAAATAAGGAAAAAATGATGAATGACTCCTCCCTTTCTGCTATTCTTTAACCATGTATGAAGCACAGAAAGACAGATACGATAACATGATGTACAGGAGAGCAGGTCGGAGCGGACTGGTCCTTTCTGCCCTCAGTTTAGGTTTTTGGCATAATTTCGGTGCAAACGGGGATTATGGCGAGATGAAGAGGATGGTCTATACCGCTTTCGATAACGGTATAATGAGCTTTGATCTTGCGAATAATTATGGCCCTCCAGGAGGAGAGGCAGAGCTGAACTTCGGCAGGATATTCAAAGACGGCTTAAGATCTTATAGGGATGAGATCGTGATAAGTACGAAGGCCGGTTATCAGATGTGGCCGGGGCCATCAGGAAAAGGTGGAGGTAGGAAGCATCTTCTTGCCTCCCTGGATCAGAGCCTTGAGAGGATGGGACTTGATCATGTTGATATATACTACCATCATTGTCCTGATCCTGAGACTCCTCTGGAAGAGACTGTGGATGCTCTCTGTGATGCTGTCAGAAGTGGAAAGACCCGCTATGTTGCTCTTTCAAAATATAGTGCGGATGAGACTAGGAAGGCTTATGATCTTTTCAAGGAGTATGGAATACATCCGGTTCTAAATCAGGTAAGGTACTCGATATTGAATCGGGAATCAGATAAGGACAATCTCTTCCTCACTCTGAATGGTCTTGGCATGGGAGCTGCAATATTCTCTCCACTGGCACAAGGTCTTTTAACGGATAAGTATCTCTCAGGTGAAGTTCCTGTAGCATCACGTGCTCATGAGAACGTTTATCTTAAAGAAAGTGATATCACGGCAGGTCTGCTTGCCCGTCTTGAGGAGCTTAGAAAAATTGCCTCCCTACGGGGCCAGAGTCTTGCGGAGATGGCCATCGCCTTCGCCCTCTCCCAGCGCAGTGTCACAACTGTCCTTGTCGGGGCGAGAAATACCGAGCAGCTTCTTGAGAACATAAGAACTCTTGAGACAGATCTTAATTTCACTTCTGAAGAGGTTGATGAGATCCTGTCTTACGCCTGATTATTTCCCTTTCCTGTAATACGTGTCATCAAGAGGGAGGGAGTATCTCTCTTTCCCATCAAGATCGAGGTATGCGTTACGGATTGCGGGTGCTGTGGGAATCGCGCATAATTCGCCGATTCCCTTCGCTCCGTATGTGGAGCCGCTCTTACCTTTACCATGAACCATTATCACATCAATCTCGGGAACTTCTGTGCTTCTTAAAAGTCCGAGTGTGCCATATTTGCTCTTTACATAACCATTCTCTGTTATGAAGTTCTCCCTCACTGCGTATCCCATTCCCGTGACGACACCCCCTTCAATCTGGCCTTCTATCATTGTCCTGTTTATGACGGTTCCTGCATCAGAACTTGCTATTATCCTTTCTATTCTCCCTTCATCGGAAAGGATTGCAAGCTGCGCAGAGTAGGAATATGCCAGATGGCTTACAGGATGTTTCTTTTCAGATCCCAGAGGATCTGTCGGAGGGGAGAACTCCTTATATATTTCAAGCCCCTCCAGTTCTCTCAGCGTGTTTTCTCTCAGCTTCTCATGTAGTTCAGCTGCTGCAAGACGTACAGCCTCTCCTGTGAACGCTGTCTGGCGTGAGGCCGTCGATGTTCCACTGTCTGGAGTACGGGCAGTATCCGGCTCTTCCACGATGAAAAGGCTTGGATCAAGAGATGTCGTCTCCACGGCAACCTGCAAGGCCATGGTCTTTAATCCTTGTCCCATGCATGCGGCGCTTGTACGGATATGGATCTTTCCTTTCTCAACGCTTATGATACATCGTCCTGTATCCTTTACTCCCATCCCAACACCTGCGTTCTTGAATGCCAGAGCCAGTCCTTTATGGCGTGCTTTATAGTATTCGTCTTTTATTGCCATCAGGCATTCATAGATCGCAGTATCATCAGAGGCTATCTGTCCATTTGGCATGATGTCTCCTGGACGTAGTACGTTGATTTTTCTTATCTCAAACGGATCGATTCCTATGATCCTTGCCATCTCATCCAGTGCCGATTCTATTGCGAAGCATGCCTGTGTCACTCCGAAACCGCGGAACGCACCGCTTGGAACGTTGTTTGTGTATGCGGCTCTTCCCCTGACTTTGATGTTCTGGAAGTTATAAGGACCTCCTGCATGCGTGCATGCCCTTTGCAGTACAGGTCCCCCCAGAGAAGCATATGCTCCCGTGTCTGCTATGATATCCTCTTTCAATGCCAATATTCTTCCTTTCTCATCACAGGCAAGGGTCAGATCAAGTTTCATTGGATGCCTCTTGGGATGGACGATGAGACTTTCCTGACGTGAGAATGTGAGCTTTACAGGTCTCTTCAGCACATACGCCGCGAGTGCTGCATGGTGCTGTACGGACATATCCTCTTTCCCTCCGAAACCACCACCGACGAGGCAGGATGTGACTCTTACTTTCTCCTCCGGAATGGAGAGCATTCTTGCACATTCTCTTCTCTCATCATATATGCTCTGTCCTGCTGTATAAAGATGAACACCGTCATCAACGGGGATCGCGATAGCCGCTTCCGGTTCCATGAATGCGTGTTCTGTATACGGAGTATGATAGGTTCTGTGAAGGACATGAGGGGCTTCTGCTATTACCTTTTCCGCATCTCCCCGTACGATGTTCTCCTCCCTATAGAGGTTCGTCTTTTCCCAGAAGTGCACGATATTCTCATCTTTCAGCGCTATTTCCGCATCAAAGACTCCTTCCAATTCCTCTACTTCCAGTTTTACAAGACTTTTCAGCTCTCCCAATGCGTTTTTATCCTCACTTGCTATTATGAGGATCGCATCTCCTATGTAAGATGTTACATCCCCCTCTCCATAGAGTACTGGCCAGTCCTGTGTCAGGTGTCCATGCCGATTGAACGGGACATCCTTCTTTCTTATGATTCCATTACAGCGATCATCCTTTTCCAAAAGGGATGTGTCTATTTTTATTATCCTGCATTTTGGATAGGGAGTTCTGAGAACAGTGAGATAGACCACGTCATCAAGCTGGATGTCATCAACGAATATTCCCTTTCCCAGGGCTTTTTCAACAGCATCGATTCGCATGAAGCGTTCTCCGAGTCTTGCACTCTCCCTCTCTTCATCCCTTTTTTCCTCCTTGAAGAGGGTAGAGGCCATGAGAATAGCTTCTTCTATCTTCTTATAGCCCGTGCAGCGGCATATGTTACCTCTGATGGCCTTTTTCACATCTTCTCTTGTTGGTTCCGGATTTACATCCAGAAGGGCTTTTGCACTCATCACCATGCCGGGGGTACAGTAGCCGCATTGTACGGCCCCTGCCTTTGCAAAGGCATAGGAGTAGATGTCTTTTTCCTTTTCTGTCAGCCCTTCTATTGTGATTATGCTTTTCCCTTCCAGTCTGGAGAGCTTCTGGACACAGGCCCTCTGTGCCTTCCCGTCGATGATTACGGTACAGGCACCGCAGGCACCTTCCGAGCACCCATCCTTGGTTCCCTCGAGCTTTAAAACGTCTCTGAGAAACCGTAAAAGTGTCATATCTTTTTCTATTTGGTAATGAATGCCGTTAACTAAGATATCCATCGTGTTCTCCAAAAATATTGTCCAATCCTAATGGACTGCTGTCAATGGAAAGTTAGAACTTGAGAATAAGCTCCCTTTTCGCCGGGGTTAACTGGACGAGTTCCACACCCGCAGATGTAAGCATTTTCACAGATGCTTTTGTCGCGTCCGTATCCTTGTATTTGTTTGAGAGATATATGACTTTTTTTATCCCAACCTGTATGATTGCTTTCGCACATTCATTGCATGGAAACAGCGCCACGTACAGTGTCGCACCCTTTAAAGATGGAAGGCTGGAATTGAGGATAGCGTTCAGCTCGGCATGGCACACATAAGGGTATTTCGTCTCTATCCAGTCCCCGTTCCTGTCCCAGGGCAGTTCATCATCACTGCATCCGATGGGAAATCCGTTATATCCTACGCCTATGATCTTCTTGTCAGGGCTGACGATACATGCTCCCACCTGCGTATTAGGATCTTTGCTCCTCATGCTTGATAGCACCGCTATCCCCATGAAGTACTCATCCCATGATATATAATCATCTCTTTTTGAACTCATCTGTCATCCTCCTTTGCAAAAAACTTGAGTATCATATCTGTGTATTCCCTCTTACATGAATCATACATCAAGAGGGAGTGATGCGTATGCCTATAGTTTGGCATTTTAGGACTATGCGACTCAATATCCCTGCTTCTGACAGAGTCAAGGATTATCTTCTGATTACGGAATGGGACCGTTTTGTCTCCTTGGTCATGAATGCTTATCATGGGAACGATGACTCTGCATAGATTTCTTCGTATGCCTTTCAGATTGTATATGAGGGAGATTCCCTGACGGGGAAATGTTCCACCGTATCCCGTCCATTCCTCATTACCATCCTCTCCATCTGGAAGTCCATCAATATTTTTCGCCTTTATTGACTTTATGAAGAGCGCTATGGTCCGTCCTATATATGCTGCCCAGCTTGTGACTATGCCATCCTTTATGATGCTGTTGTATACGACAGGTGCTGCGAGTACTGCGATCCGTGTAGGGGAGAGAGGTGTATTTGAATATTTCTCCGCAAGACCAAGCGTCATCGCACCTCCCATTGACACACCGATTACATATACATCCTTATATCTTTTTTTCAGATCCTGATAATATTCATCAATATATGCAAACCACTGAGAGAAGTTTGACTTCTCAAATTCCTTGTAGTCCGATCCGAATGTGGGAATGAGTGGGGCGAATACGTCATAGCCATTCTCACTGAATACCTTCGCAGGATATGCATACATATGAGGTGTAGTTGGAAAACCGTGTATGAAGAGGGCTGCTTTATCATTTCCTTCTTCATATATTATTGATCTGCAACGGGGAGAGAAGCATCTGCTCTCATCGCTTATGAGCTTCACTTTGGATTCCTCCTTGTAGAATACAAGGCTTATATTCCAGAAGAAGAAAAGTATGATTAACAGGACAATGATAAAAAGATAGAACATATTAAGTCTATTATAACATGAAAAAAGTGCACCCCGAAGGATGCACTTCATTTTGATTTATCGCAATTCTTAGATAGCTGCCATCATGGTAGGTACGACGGAAATCAGAACACCTGCTGCAACCGCACTTCCGATAACACCGGATACGTTCGGTCCCATGGCATGCATGAGAAGGAAGTTCTGAGGATCCGCTTCCTGACCGACCTTGCTTGATACACGGGCCGCCATAGGAACAGCTGATACTCCTGCAGATCCGATAAGCGGATTCGTAGGATGCTTCGGATCAAGCTTGTTCATGAGTTTTCCAAGCAGGACACCACCTGCGGTTCCGACTCCGAATGCTACCATTCCAAGAAGGAGGATTCCGAGCGTCTCAAGATTAAGGAACCTGTCTGCTGCCATCTTTGAACCTACGGAAAGCCCGAGGAAGATGGTTACGGTGTTCATAAGTGCATTCTGCATCGTATCAGAAAGCCTTCCGATGACACCGCACTCTTTTGCAAGGTTACCGAACATGAGAGCTCCGATGAGTGGACATGCGGATGGAAGAAGAATAGCACAGACCGTGATTACCATAATCGGGAATACGATCTTCTCAAGTCTGCTTACAGGCCTGAGCTGCTGCATTTTTATCTTCCTTTCCTTCTCTGTCGTCAACAGCTTCATGATTGGTGGCTGGATGATTGGAACGAGGGCCATGTATGAGTATGCGGCAACTGCGATTGATCCAAGATAATCAGGAGCAAGACGGCTTGTCACATAGATGGCTGTAGGTCCATCAGCACCACCGATAATTCCGATTGATGATGCGACAAAAAGATCGAAGTTGATTCCCGGGATGAAGGAAAGGAGCAGTGCTCCGATAAGAGCGGTGAAAATTCCGAGCTGTGCCGCGGCTCCTAAGAGAAGAGTCTTTGGATTTGCGATCAGCGGTCCGAAATCGGTCATTGCTCCAACTCCCATGAAGATGAGGACGGGGAAGAGCCCCGATTCGATACCAGCATTATAAAGAATCTGGATGAATCCCGCATCTCCACTGGTGGGATCAACACCTGCGATATATGCAAACGGGATGTTTGAAAGAATACATCCCATTCCGATTGGAATAAGTAGCAGGGGTTCAAAGCCCTTCTTGATTGCAAGATAGAGCAGTACGAAGCCTACCAGGATCATCAGGGCATTGCCCCATCCCCCGTCCTGCATGAATCCGACGATTCCCGTCGTATTCCATAGCGATTTTGCGCCTTCAATAATAGCTTCCATTATTTGCTCCTATTAACCTATTGTCATAAGGAGGTCGCCAGACTGGAGCTGGTCACCCTGGTTGACATCGATACTCATGATGGTGCCTGTTGCCGGAGAGTAGATCTCATTCTCCATCTTCATAGCTTCCATGACCATGAGCAGGTCATTTTCCTTTACCTTGTCACCGACCTTTACCGCAAAGCGAAGAGCAAGACCAGGCATTGGTGCGTTAACCTGAACACTTCCTTTCGCTCCTGTTGCAACAGGTGTTGGTTCTGCTACCGGCTCTGGTGCCTTTACCGGCTCTGGCTCTGGTGCGACTGGAGCTGCTACCACAGTACCACCAATCTGCATGAGGAGGTCTCCAGACTGAAGCTGATCACCCTGCTTTACACAGATCTTTGATACAACGCCATCGCAAGGGGAGTAGATCTCGTTCTCCATCTTCATAGCCTCCATGACCATGAGGATGTCGTTCTTCTTAACTGTATCTCCTTCCTTGACCTCGAAGCGGAGAGCAAGGCCTGGCATTGGAGCTGTGATATCAGTGCTGCCTGTAACAACTGTCGCGGCCTGAGGAGCTGGAGCTGCCTGTGGTGCTGCAGGAGCGGCCTGAGGAGCTGGAGCTGCTGTCGTGGTTACGACCGTTCCGCCGATCTGCATGAGAAGATCACCAGACTGAAGCTGATCGCCCTGCTTTACACAGATCTTTGAAACAACACCGTCACAAGGAGCATAAATCTCGTTTTCCATCTTCATAGCTTCCATGACCATGAGTACATCGTTCTTCTTGACTGTATCTCCTTCCTTGACTTCGAAGCGGAGAGCAAGGCCTGGCATTGGAGCTGTGATATCGGTACTTCCTGTGACCACAGTAGTTACTGTCTGCTGTGCAACAGGGGCTGCCTTAATTCCATCAACGATAGAAAGCGGATACTTCACTCCGTTGACCGTCGCCGAATCTTTCTCGAGCTTAACAGCATAAGAGGCTCCGTTGACAGTGACTGTGTATTCTCCATTGGAGCTCTTCTTCTCTGCAGCAGCAGGAGCTGCTTCTGCTTTCTTCTTCTCTTCGCTGATCTTTCTTACTCCGTTGACCTTTGCCTTTCCTGTGAGGTAGAGGATACCCTTGTCCTTACAAGCAGCGGCGATGAATACGTTCTCATCTGTGATCGGAAGTCCAGCATCCTTGAGCATTGCTTCAGCAGCTGCTCTTCCCTTCTTAGGATCACGGTCGTTGATATCAGCACATTTTTCAGTTGTCGGCTCAAGCTTAAGCTGCGCTGCTGCGAGTTTTACGACCTCCGGATCCGGTGCTACAGGGGTCTTTCCGAAGTAACCGAGAACCATCTTGCCGTAACCTTCTGCGAACTTCTTCCATGGTCCGAACATGACGTTGTTGAACGCCTGCTGGAAATAGAACTGGCTGACAGGTGTAACAGATGTTCCGAAACCACCTTTTGCAACGGTCTCACCCATGGCCTCAACAATCTGAGGATACTTGTCCATCAGTCCGTTATCTCTGAGCATCTGTGTATTGGCAGTCAGAGCTCCACCAGGGAGAGGGAAGAATGGGATTTCAGGATTTACCATCGTTGCTTCTGGCGGGAGGAAGTAGTCCTTCATACAATCTTCGAAAACCTTTTCCGCATTTCTTACCTTGTTGATGTCGATGTCGAGGGTATAATCTGTTCCTCTTAAAGCATGCCACATCGTAATGATGTCAGGCTGACAGGTTCCACCTGAACAAGGGCTCATGGAGAGGTCTACCTGATCAGCACCTGCTTCAATGGCTGACATGTACTGCTGGATGGATACTCCTGCCGTCTCATGGGAATGGAATACGATCTTCACATTTGGTCCGAGCATCTTTCTTGCTCTCTTTATCGTCTCATATACGTTATGCGGAGTCGATGTACCGGATGCATCCTTGAAACATACACTGTCGTATGGGATTCCCGCATCAAGGATCTGGCGGAGAATCTTCTCATAGAAATCAGGATCATGAGCACCTGTCACACCCTCTGGGAGACTCATCATCGTTACGGTGACCTCGTGCTTGAGTCCCGCCTCGTGAATATATCTTCCGCTGTCGATGAGGTTGTTGACATCATTTAGTGCATCGAAGTTCCTGATAGTCGTCATTCCATGCTTCTTGAAAAGCTGGGCATGGAGCTTGATCATGTCGCGTGGCTGACTGTCAAGTCCTACTACGTTCACACCTCTTGCCAGAGTCTGGAGGTTCGCATCAGGGCCTGCGACCCTTCTGAACTCATCCATCATCTCGAATGCATCCTCATTCGTATAGAAATATAATGACTGGAATCTTGCGCCACCACCTGCTTCAAAGTGTGTGATACCCGCTTCTTTTGCAGCTGCAACAGCAGGCATGAAGTCTTTTGTGAAGACGCGAGCTCCGTAAACGGACTGGAATCCGTCACGGAATGCCGTACACATAAAATTAACTTTCTTCTTGCTCATTTGATACCCCTTATCTCTCTTTGTCGTAGGCTGCTGCGATAGCTGCTGCTATGGCCGCATCATTGCTCTTCGCAACTACGTTTGGCGTTGCTGTCGCGCTTGGTTTCTTTTCGACGGTCTTCACCTCAGATGTCTGAGGGGAGATCCTCGCACAGATCTTACTCATCAGCTTTGTCGCATAGATGAGAAGAACGAGGAAGATGAAAACCGTTCCCATTCCAAGAACCAGCAATATAAGCCCATCATAGATTTGTTGGACAAGGACTTCTCGAGGCAAATTTGTCAACAATGATAACATCATCTATCTCCTCTAAATACTAATAAAAGTCATTCAAGATAGAATCTTAGCGAAAAGCACCCCTTTCATCAAGTAAGTGCAATAAGTTTGTCGGGGTAAAACGGCTTTTGTTCTGTGTCTTGTAACTCTTTGTTGATAAAAGAAAAACAAAATTCTCTTTTTATTCTACATTGCTGGGTTTTTATGTGAAAACCAGTTAAAATAAAATGGAATGATGTTTCAGAAAATTAATCCTTTGCGGGGTGTTTTTGCTCTGAATTGTCATCAGGACGGATCTCTTTCCTTTCTTTTTACCTCTAGTTAGATTAAGATAGATGAGATTAAAGATAATCAAGGGAGATTATTAAAATGGCGGAACAAGTCAAGGATGAGTATGAGCTTACGAATGAACGCATTCGTGAGCGTATGGATAAGATAGGAAGAAAGATAATGGTCATGAGCGGCAAGGGGGGAGTAGGAAAGACTACCGTTACCGTAAACCTTGCCAATGAGCTTGCCGATATGGGATGTCGCGTCGGTGTTCTTGATACCGATCTGCATGGACCGAACGTAGCAAAGATGTTGGGGGTAGAGGGAGCGAGTCTTACAAGTGAGGATGGAGTCTCTTTTCTCCCTGTGAAAGTAAGGGAGAACCTTTCTGTGATATCCCTTTCATTTGCTCTTGAGGATCCAGATGCCCCTGTAATCTGGCGTGGAAGCATGAAGATGGGAGCCATCAGGCAGTTTCTTGCAGATGTCGAGTGGGGAGAGCTTGATTATCTTCTGATAGATACTCCTCCAGGAACGGGAGATGAGCAGCTTACCGTCTGTCAGGCGATACCCGAGCTTACAGGAACGATAATCGTAACAACTCCTCAGGATGTTGCGATTCTTGATGCAAGAAGAAGTGTCAATTTCTCCCGGAAGCTGGGAGTTGCCATAATCGGTGTGATTGAGAACATGAGCGGACTCATATGCCCTAACTGCAGAACGGAGATTCCTGTTTTCGGAAAAGGTGGAGGAAAGAGAATGTGTCAGGAGATGCATGTTCCTTTCCTTGGCGAGATTCCCATGGAGATAGATTTAAGAATCGCGGAAGATGAGGGAAAAGACTGGAGCCATGAGGGGGCGAGTCATCCTTCACAGAAGGCTCTGAATGAGATAGCCAATACGATCAACAATGGCACTGCATGTTCTACAAGTAGGGATACGTCTTTCCTGGGAACCCCGTCCTGTAAGCCGAGTGCCTGTGCATCTTGCACTTCCAACTGTCCCTCAAGGAAGAAATGATGGATAAGAATCTTTTTAAAGAACCACGGAGCTCAGAGGAGCTCCGGTGGATATCAGGAGAGGAGAGGAAGGAGCTGCATACACCTATCTTCGATGTCATGAGGGTTGAGAGAAAGAGCAGGGACGGCAGTAAGAGAGGAGCCTTCGTCAAGCTCCATACAACAGACTGGATCGTTGTGATTCCCTGGTTCCGGGATGAGGAGGGTGTGCCACGCTTCATAATGGAGCAGCAGTACAGGCATGGAAATGATCGTGTGACATGGGAATTCCCCGGAGGTCTTGTCGATGAGGGAGAGGAGAGCCTTCATGCTGCAAAGAGGGAACTTCTTGAGGAGACTGGACTGAAAGGGGATATCACATTCTTGGGAGAAGTGTGTCCAAATGCCGCTTTCATGGATAACAGGCAGAACTTCTATCTTGCGGAGAATCTTACTCTGGTCTCTGCTCAGGACCTGGATGAGAATGAGGAGATTGATGTCTTCACCATCCCCGTAGAGGAGGCGGTAGAGAAGATGGGTACGGGCATCTTTGATAACGGTACGATGATGATGGCCCTTGGTTATTTCCTCCGTTATGCAGAAAGTCATCCATATCTCAGGGAGAAGAGGAGGGGATGATCCTCTCTTCTTTAATTCAACATAAATCTTCAACTGAGACATAGAGTATTCAAACTCAGTTCAGGTTATAGTTTAAGAAGAGAATGAGATGAAACAGAGTATTTCTTCTCTGAATGGAGGATTATATGAGAAAGGGATTAATCATTGTATTATCGTTGGCCCTTCTTCTTTCATCATGTGCGACTAGCACAGGTGGTGATAGCTCGACAATCAGCGTCAGCGGAACGTCCACCGTCTACATGGAGGCCGACAGTGCATCGTTCACTGTATCTGCAGAGGCCGTCAAGGAAACGACGGAGGAGGCTAGGAATACTATTGACGGTATAATAACGGAGGCCGTGAACATCTTAAAGGAGAAATACGGGGTAAAGACGGAGGACATAAAGACGAATTATCTTTCTTTAAGTCCGGAATATGCCTATGTGGATAATCAGAGGGTTCTTACAGGTCAAAGGGGATATCAGAGCATAGATGTAAGCCTTGATGATATAACGATCATAGGTTCCATTGTTGAGGACCTTTCGAAGATTAACGGTATTTCCATTTCCTCGATAACCCTCGATAAGGCTGATAAATCTGCACAGATCGCAGAAGCCAGACGCCTGGCTGTGGAAGATGCGATGGAGAAGGCATCCACATACGCCGCGGCAGTAGGAAAGACTGTTACGGATGTAGTTTCCATATCCGATGGAAGTTCTCCGATGCCGAAGGTTAACTCCCTACGTCTTGAGGCAGCTGCATTTGCCCCTGTTGCGGATGATGCAAGTTACAGCACGACTTTCTACAGTTATGATCTCAGCTGTTCGGATTCCGTTAATCTGGTAGTCACGATAGACTGATGTTATAAAGGTCGCCTTCTGGCGGCCTTGTTATTTATAAAGCTCATAACACTGCCAGCAGAGAGGTAGTTCCCTGTATACCTCATCGTAGGGATAGTAATCGACAGGAACAAGGCGGAGTCTTGTGCCGACCTTCACATTCCATATGGCGGAGTTTATGTAATCCTCATCATCGATATCTGGATTTCTTACTATTTCTACTCTTATAAGGCCGTTGAAATCTTCGGCCTCATATCCCGGTTCCACACGCTCTCCATCCTCAAATAACAGTTCATCTATGTGGTAGGAATTAAAATCATAACCACCCCAGTATCCTGCACTCTTGACCCTGCCTTCATGTCTGTATTTCCCATTCAGCTCTACGAATGGAGATTTCTCTTCTGTTATCGGATCTTCTTTGTAAATCGTGAGGATTACATTCGCTTCATGCTCATGACTTCCTTGGATCTTAAGTTCATAGAGCAAATTTCCTATTTGGGCGATATATCTGCCGCTTTTCAGCTCTCCATGCCTTGTCTCTCCGTATAACAGTGAATCCGGATTATATGTGCATGCTGTGATCATCATTATGCATGATACTATAAGTAATAGTTTTTTTCATCAGTATCCCTTTAAGATAATAGTATACCGAAACTGGTAAAATGTGTAGATGCGAGTAGATGGTAGACAAAATCACTTAGAGTCCTTAGATTAACTGACATGGAAGACAAATCAGATTTTACCTCTGGCAGTATACTTAGAAAACTTACTTCTTTTATGTTCCCAATCCTTGGTGCTCTGATACTTCAGGCCATGTATGGGGCCGTCGATGTGATGATGGTCGGCTGGTTCGGATCAACAGAGGGGCTCTCCGGGGTCTCCACTGGTTCAAGCATCATAAATCTCATTACTTTCGTCCTTACCGGTCTTGCAATGGGTATCACCGTGATCATAGGACGGTGCCTTGGTGAGAAGAATGAGGGGAGAATAGGTTCCGTAATAGGCAATGCCATCGCATTTTTCGCTCTTATCGGAGTAATCCTTACTGTTCTGATTGTGTTTTTCGCTCGTCAGATAGCCATCCTCATGCGCTCTCCTATGGAAGCCGTCGAGGAGACTGCAAACTATGTGAGGATCTGCGGTGCGGGGCTTCTTTTCATAATTGCGTACAATGTCATAAGCTGTATCTTCCGCGGACTTGGAAACTCCCGTCTTCCTCTGATCTTCGTGCTTATCGCTTGTATCACGAACATAATCGGAGATTATGTACTCATCGCGGTCTTTAACATGGATGAATCAGGGGCAGCCCTAGCAACCGTCGCAGCACAGGCTGTGAGCGTCATCCTCTCCCTGATCATTCTCAGAAGGGAGAAGCTGCCTTTTTCCCTCAAACTTTCAGATATAAGGCTTTCCGGTCAGATCAGGGATCTTCTAAAAGTAGGAACACCTGTGGCGCTGCAGGAACTTCTTACCCAGATATCTTTTCTCGCACTGGTTGCTTTTATAAACCGTATTGGATTAGATGCATCTTCGGGATATGGTGTGGCCAATAAGATCGTCAGTTTTGTGATGCTCATACCCAGTGCCATCATGCAGTCGATGAGTTCCTTCGTCGCACAGAATGTAGGTGCGGGTAGGGAAGAGAGGGCTAGAAAGGCCATGCTCACAGGCATGGTGATAGGTATGGCAATCGGAATGATCGTATTTTATTTCACGTTCTTCCACGGAGATCTTGTAAGTGCTGTTTTCAGTAGGGATTCTCATGTGATTACAAGGAGTGCCGAATATCTCAGAGGATTCGCATTCGAAGCCGTGGTCACGAGCATTCTCTTTTCCTTCATCGGCTATTACAACGGACATCAGAAGACCGTGTTCGTCATGATACAGGGGCTTCTGCAGACATTGCTTGTCCGTCTGCCCGTGGCTTATCTGATGAGTAGTGAACCCGATCCGAGTCTTACGAGGATAGGTATGGCTGCACCTCTTGCTACGATCTTCGGGATATTGATCAACCTTATCTATTTCATCCACTTCCAGAAACGGCTTAGCTCAGCGCGTCTGTGATGTAATCATTCAGACTGCTGTTCTTATAGATCAGGCGGTAGAGGGACATGACGAGAGGAAACTCCTCCTCCTTCTTGTTCTCTGCCACAATCTCTCCTATGAGTTTTATTGTCCTTTTACCTTCGATTACGGTCGCGCCTCCCTTCTCATCATAGGAAAATCCCTTACCGATGAGCATGCCGAATGTCCTGTTCCTTGACAGGTCGTTGAGGCTTGTAAGCCCGAGGTCGCCGATTCCACAGTAGCGGAAGATCGTCTCCTCATCACAGTTGAAGAGGTGCAGAAGCCCCCTCATCTCGTTTACGGCTTTCGTATATACGAGGAAGTCTACGTTCGGACTGTTGTATCTTCCAGAGACGAGCCCGATGGCTATTGCATACATGTTTTTAAGAATACTTGCGAGTTCTACTGCCCGTACATCCCTGCTGTAATCGAGGGAGAATCCGGTAGCGGTGATGATTTCCGATTTGAAATAATCATAGTCGCTCTTCTTTCCTCCAAAGGTGAAGGCGGTGGGAAATCCGTTCAGTGTCTCAATCGCAAATGAAGGACCCTTCATGCTCGCAGTTCTGTCAAACGGTATCTTTTCCGTGATGAATGCTCCATCATCACTCATTCCTTTCGCAAGATTCACGACGAGGGGATTCTTCTTCGTGTGTTTCCTCATCTCCAGAGAGAAGCTTACTATAGCTTTTGATGGTATCACAAGCATGATGACATCCGCATCATCGAATACGTCGTACGATGTCGTTGCTCCTATTCTCTGGTTTATGAATCGGGTAGGAAAGTATTTCGTGTTCTTATGGTTTTCCGTTATGTCCTTCGCCACATCCTCTTCGATGGTATGTAGGTATATCTTGTTATCCTGATTCCAGGCGAGACGTTCTGCAACGCTTGTTCCGAAGGTTCCCGCTCCTGCTATTACGATCTTGTTCATTAAATTTTCCTCAGTATATAAAGTCTTGAGCTGTTGTCCTTCAGTTTTCTCATGTCCTCTGTGTATCCTGTACCCCCGTCTTTCTCTGAGAGTGCGATTCCAGCCCATTTTATCGCATCTCCCCATGCCTCATAGCATTCGATTTCTGCCGGGTAGCGTAGTTCATCCTCCTCGCTCTGAACATGAGTACGTGAATATATCCTGTATTTATAATCTTCTCGAGCCTGTCTGATGAAGAGCCTTTCCTTGATGTCGTTCGGGGTGAGCTCTTTCTGCAGATAGAGAACGATTATTACAGAACCATCCTGATTTGATGCAGACCAGATTATCCTTTCCCCGTTTTCCTCACTCTGGACATCTCCGAACTGAAGCACCTGTCTGTACTGTTTATAAAACTCGATCTGGTTTTTAATCGCAAGCACCTCATGAGGAGGCAGTTTTGTTATATCCAGGGAGTATTCCAGTGCATTGAAAATAGAGACGTTGAATCTTGTTTCCACATCCACATCTTTTCCTGTTATCTTATCTGGAGAGGTGGATAGCGTGACAAGTCCTGCTGCATTCGGATAGAAAAGCCGAGCTCCCTCTATAGAGGGGATACGTGATATCGGGTCCGTGTTAGCCGTGATCCTCATCAGAGATGAATAGCTGAGCATTCCAAGATCAAAACGGCCTCCGCCAGAGAAGCTTGTCTCGATAAGAAGATTCGGGAACTTACGGGATATCGTATTTAGTACGTTATATATTCCCATGATGTATCTGAGAGAGAATGCGTCAGCACTCTCCCTCTCAAGATCGGAGATAAGTTTGGATTTTTCATATCTGAGATAATCGAGCTTTGCGATCTCTATCACATCTGAGAGCGTGTCTATTGCCCATTCCTGCACATCCTCTCTCGTATAATCCAGGATATAATCATCATCCCCCTGTGCATATCCGATCTTTTTCTCTGTGTATATCGCCCAGTCCTTCTTCTCCTTGAAGAGGTTGCTGTTACGGCTTACCGTCTCAATGTCGAAGTAAAGTCCGAAAAGGAGCCCCTCCCTGTGGATCTCAGAGGAGAGCATCTTCAGGCCTCCTGGGAATTTCATGGAGTTGACATACCAGTCTCCGAGGCTCGTCTGCTTATCTCTTCTTACTCCGAACCATCCGTCATCAAGTATGATTGCCTCAAAGCCCATCGCCTTTGCTGTTCTGCATAACTCTCCGGTTCTCTCCTCGTTCACATCCAGGCCGCATATGTCCCTTGTTGACAGAGAGATAGGACGAAACCTCTCTTTCCATAGTCCCCGCATCACGAGCTTCTCTATGCCCTTTTTGAATCTTCTTCCCGCCTCATCCAGTCCACTTTCCGAATAGCTCAATATGGCTTCGGGACTTTCAAATTCCTCCCTGCTTTTCAATGCCCATTCGAAATCCTCACTGTTTATTCCACTGGTAATATGGAGTTTTGAGTATGGACTCTTTTCAAAATTCGTCGCATAGCTTGCAGAATATATGAGGCCTGAAATGTAACACTCATTCCTCTCATTAAGCAGTGCAAAGACGTTGTTGCATTCAAAGCCCGTGTTCATGTTTCTAGAAGAGAGTGTGATTCTGCCGTTATCTATTTTCCTCTTCTCTTTTTGCAATTCCCTGAGAGGTGCACCTCCGAGGTTTATAAGATTGAAGTCCTTTCCATAAAGATCAAGCTGCATGGATGCACAGGATGTTATTGCGATATCCTCGTCACCATCATTTCTCACGATTGTCTTACGTGTTATGATGTCCCAGTCCTTGAAAAGAGTGTAGCAGAGTATTATCGATATCTTTTCTTTCCTTTCTTCAAGAAGAATCTCAATCGTCTCGGAGTTCGTCTCTTCCGCAACTGCCATCGGAAGGTGTGCATTCTTGTATCTCCTTATTCCCGCATAGACTCTATGTCCGGAATATTTGAAATCAAGGATTTTCTTTCCCTTCACCCTTATTAGAGGTATCCTGAAATCTCCTTTTCCTTCAAATGAGGCCTCAAGAGCGGTATTGTTCAGATCCCTTGTCGGATGTGCGCTGTCATAGGCTATCGAAAGTCCCGCCTTTGCAAGATTCTTTTCCACGATGGCTCTCTCTGACTGGGCTACGTTGTTAAGCCTTTTCCCATAGTATACATGTTCCAGATGGTCTGTATCCGTGACCCTGAATATATAACTTGTATTTCTTCCTTCGAGATGTATCAGTCTGCCATCATTTATTTCTATCATTAAAGGCCTCTTTCTGTGCTATTATATTATAGGAGAGAGGATTTTTCCATGGATATTCGCCGTATACCACTCTGGGAGGGCAGGAATGCCACCTATATGAGCAATGATATCGTTAACGTAGTGATAGAAGATCAGGGGGAGGTGTGTCTTGAGCTTTCCAATTCCTGTGTGACAGGAGCAAGGGTCAACCCTCTCAGTCTTCCATATTTCAGGGGAATTGGCAGTGGTGTCCTCTCCGATGCCAATGGTGAGTGGTATCAGATGAAACAGAGCCTGTATCAGGCGGGTGGAAGCTATTTCACGTTTCCTTTTTCAAGTGAAGAGCACATAACAAGCAATAACACCTATTGGACCGTGAGAAAATATGGTACGGAGGAGAATTATGGCGGGGTATGGAGGCTTTCAGAGATGAAGAGCAGGGAAGAGGGGAATCGCTATCGGCTGGAAAAGGTCGATCTCCTCATACCCGGACATCCCGTGCTGTATACTGCGATACGGATCACCAATTTACAGGAGGAGATTCTTTATTCATCACCTTCTCACTCTGTGATGCTTGGCTCTCCCTTCTTTGAATCCGGCTGTTTCATCGATACGAATGCCCGAAATTTCTCTGCTTATCATACTGCGGTGAGAGAACTTGCCTCTAACCGTTTTCTTTCCGGACCTGTCTTTGACGATCTGAAAAAAGCCCCACTTGTAAAGGGAGGGACGGCAGATGCCTCATATGTACCTGCTCCTACGGGAACATATGACTATCTTCTTGGTAAGTTTCCCGAGAGGGCCCGAACGGGGTGGGTAAGCGTCATAAATCCACGTCTGCAGCAGCTTTTCATCTCCTTCACTCCAGCTGATATGCTCGACAGTTTCCCGAATGTGTTTCTCGTTGAGAACTATCTTGGGCGAATGGATACTCCGTGGTCGCTTTATGACGGTGCGACAAGTCAGGTATACAGCCTCTCTGTCGGAATGAACTATGGTCCGAAGCATACGAAGAACTTCATGATTGAAACTGGAAAATCGAAGGTGTTCTATTATGCTGATGCGTTCCTCGGCTATGATAACCCGAGGATGAACTTAGGATTTTACACAGTTGAATTCATAGAAGGTGGAATTCTTTTGAAAAGGACGAAGAGTTCGATCTTCGTCCCTGCCGATCACAGCTTCGAGGCTATCGCATCGGTGTCAAAATCCCTGTTTCAGAATGGCCAGGAATCCGTAAGACCATAGCGTTCGGAGAGTTCTTTTATCACTTTCTGCAATGAAGGAGGTACCGGACAGCCGTATTTCTTCCTTATCTGGTATGCGATGTATTCCATCTCGCCTGCCGTGTAGATTCTCTCCTTGCCCGGAGCTTTTCTGCTTTCCCTCAGTTCTTTTAATATCGCAGAGGCTATTCTTTTGAACGTCTTTCTCCCCATGAAGAAGTCGGGATCGATTGCAATGAAGAAATGTCCCAGCGGGTAGGGGATTGGTTTCCCGTTTTCATCCTTTCCATTGAGGGCTTTCAAAAATGAGCCGTCCTGCAATGCCGCTGAAAGTATTTCGACTACGGTCGCATATCCGTATCCCTTGTATCCTCCCGTCTCCGTTCCAAGTCCTCCGAGCGGGGTAAGTGCGGCTTTTCCGAGTGTCAGATCCTTTAATATTCCGTCGGTGTCTGTTCTCGTATTCCCGCTTTCATCTATAACCCAGCCTGGGGGAATGTCTTTTCCTGCTCTGCCATATACTTCGATCTTCCCCCTCTGGCTTACACTTGTCGCACAGTCGAGCACGAAGGGAAATGGGTCATCTGTTGGGAGCCCAATTGTCAGAGGATTTGTACCCAGCATGTTCTCCACTCCGAATGTCGGTGCGATGGATGGTCTTGCATTCGTTCCAGTTATTCCGATCAGATCCTCTTTTGTCGCCATCGTCGCGTAATATCCTGCGATTCCATAGTGGGTGCTGTTGCGGACAACGGTCATGGCGATTCCGTTCTTCTTTGCCTTTTCAATCGCCATCTCCATTGCTTTATGTGATACCACGTGCCCCATTCCGTTGTGCCCATCGAGGACCGCTGTCGCTTTCTCCTCTCTTACAACTTCTATTTCTGTCTCAGGATTCAATATTCCTAGATCTATCCTGTCGATGTATATGGGTTTCAGCCTTCCGATTCCATGGCTGTCAATGCCTCTTTTATCACTTTCAATGAGAACGTCTGCAATTATCTCCGCATCCGCCTTTGGTACTTTCGCCCCTATAAGGGCTTCCTTCATGAACTTTTCAAGTTTATCAAAAGGAACAAAGGCGCAGTCCTCATATCGTGCAAGATATTCTTTTTCCTCTTTTGTCATATTAGCCTCCAAAGATAGTATAAGACCACTTTTGAAGGCTTTCTACAAAATTCTAAATGCTTATATAGTCTATGTATGAATATCCCAGAGGAAGGGGTGCATAGAATGGGGACTCAAATCTCACCGTCAACCCGATGTATGCTCCTCCGTAATAACCGAAGTATGCGGGAGTATAATCATCCCTCAGACAGGCGGAGAAGTAATTGACTACGCCAAAAGATCCTCCCACGGTTTTCTCATTGTTGAAATAGTAGGTGATGCCAAGATCCAGACCTCCTCCTACTCCCACCATTGAAGTGGTGCTGTCAGGGACTATCGCTGTCACCTGGGGGCCGATTATGAGATAAAGTTCCGTTCTGCTATTCAGATTTGCATTCATGGCAAAACCGCTTATTACACCCATGGAGAACGTGTCTAACGGCATGCTGAATGAAACATCAAGACGAGAACCGAATCCAAGACTCACCGGACTGCTGTCTATTGGAAATGTGTAGTAGAAGTTGGAATAGAATCCAAATTCAAAATAATTATATGGCTGATCATATATTCCATTTATTCCAAATCCTGTGAAAGATGCGGAGAACGCGGACGTCAAAACTACCATCAGGAGAAGTAACACGAGAATTGTCTTTTTCATTTTTTTCTTCCTGCTTTCTCTATTTTTTCCCTTAGTATAAGAGCATTTTCATGGAATTGAAATAAGTAAATTCTACTATTACTCGTTTGCCGCCGCGGTCTTGGACCTTATCAATTCCAGATCGTTGTACAGTGTAAATTTGCTTATTCCAAGAACCTTGCAGATCTTATCACCTGCCTTCGATATCTGCATCGTGCCTTTCTCATCTAAGAAAGAGAGGAAATCCAACCTTTCGTTTTTCGTGAGTTTCTTCGGATCCTTGTTCGTTATAGCAGTAGCCTGCTGCAGCAGGTGATCTAACAGGCTCTCCACATTCTGGGCGAAATACTCGGGCTGGTCCTGTATTTAAAATTTATCGGACGCAGTGTGGCCTTTCCTGTCCTGTTTCTGTTGTCAGCGATTCAGAACTTGCCCTTGGTGCTGTCACCGGAGGAGAGGGGATTCTTCTAATCTCAGGAACGGGATCAATCGCATTCGGCAAAACAAGAGAAGGTGTGACTGCAAGAGCCGGTGGCTGGCTTTTCTCAATTTTAGGAGATCAGGGCGGAGGATACTGGGTATCAAGAAGGGCAATGCAGTTGCTGTCGCGCTATTTTGATGGTGCTATCTGCAAAACAGAGATGATTTCTGAATTATGCATATATTTAAATATCCAAAATCGGAATGATTTAAATAAAATAGCACGTAAGGCAGGGGAGCCGCCATGGGAACTTCCTCCTCTTGGAAAGATTGTTTCACGATACACTGAGCAGGGAGATTTGGAGGCTATCGCCATATTTAAAGAGGCTGCAGAACACGTCTTTTCTATAGTAACAGATCTGGAGCATATCCTTTCCATGAGTAAGAACTGGCCTGATTTTCCTATAGGATTATGGGGAAGTACGATTTTAGGTTCGTCTGTAATGCGTGATTATTTTTCAAGACTGGTGAAGGAGAGATATCCACTTGCGAAGATTGTCCTTCCCTCTTCAAAGACCGCGTTGGATGAGGCTTCTTTTCAGGCCTTTAGACTTTGGCAGGGAAGATAATTGACATGGGTTTAGCCCGGTTTAGGTTAATTGAAAAAGCAAATGCAGGGTATAAGGGGTAAATGCAGATATGAAAAAGAGAATGCAGGAAATATTGAAAATTCCCCGGAAGGAAAAAGTCAAAAAGACTAAAATAAAGAGTTAAATGTGTTATTATGTAAAAATAGACGAGGTGGGGGCATAACGAAGCGCAGGAGGCCTGCATGTTTGAATTTTCGAAGAAGTGGATGCAGCCTTCTGTAGGATGTCTAGGTATAGATGTTTTAAGCCCCGGCCGCTTGTCTGTTTCTAGTTTTCTAGTAAAGCTGGGGTAAGATTGATGTCGGCCTTATTAATCTTTTTTACACCCAGCTTTTTTAAGATCTCTTCTCCGTTCTCATAATAGAAGCAGAACATCTCATACGCCGTCTTATTCGCATCAGTAGGGCGGGAGTATGAATTGATGTGGCTCATCATTTCCTGCTGTATCTGCTCTTGAGAGAAGGGAGACATGTCTTTTCCTTTCGGAATGACTTTTCTAATCTCCACATGGTTCTTCTCGCATGCGCCTTTTTGCTCGGCATGCCTTGCCTTGCAGAAGAAGACCTCACCTCCGGTAAGATCTTCAATAGATCCGGGATCTGAGAACTCGGAGCCGGGATCGGTAAGGATCAGTTTAAAAAGCTTTCCGAATGTCTCCTCTCCGAGGATTTCCCTCATCTCCCTGAAACAGGCAATAACATTTCCAGACGTTTTAGCTTCCAACCTGAATGCCAGCTGGAGCTTGCTTACGGGGAACTCGAGCGTAAGAAGACAGACGCCGCTGCCGCCTTTCGGTCCTTCAACCGTATCCATCTGTACTGTAGGGACGGACGGATCCTCATTGACCCTGATGGCGTAATCGGCATATGTCCTCCCCTTGTAGATCTCCCTGTTCTCTTCCACCCTCCGGGTCTTCTCCTTCTTCCTTTTTGAGTAACGGACTGCTTTTGGCAGATCTATCCTCTTTACATCGGGGAACAAGCCGTTATTCACGTAATTGTATACGGTCCTTCCGACAACAGGGAACGCATCTCCCGCATAGGATGTGATATGGTTGATGGATTGGTTCTTCCTGCTGCCCTTGGAAAGAGTGTGGTTCATCTCCTCCAGCTCTTCTTGTGTCACGTGTATTACCTGTCTCGACTCAGAGAGCGTCCTTTCATATTCGACCTGCGCATGGGCGGCGTAATAATAATGCCGCTCCAGAGTACACCTGGCCGTCTCCTTACAGCCATTGCAGACATATGGCGCCTTCGTCAGCTTATAGCAGACCTCCTTCTCATATTCCTCGCATTTTCCGGGAGAACATTTCTCCCTGCAGTTGCGGCAGGCAGCGTATCTGCATTCTTTGCTGCGGGAACAGGCGCTGCTGACAGGACAACGCTTCCTTTTCCTACAATCGTTGAAGGATCTTCCAAGCGCGCCCTTCTTTTCCACCTGTATATGGTTCCTTACCTCTCTTGAGATGGTGGTTTCTGAAACTCCGACCTCTTTCCCTATCTGGGAGAATTTTCTTCCCTCCGTAAGCGAATTCTGAATCTGAATCCTCTGGCTTCTTGTCAAATGCTTCTTTTCCATTTTTTTACTCCTTGTAAGTAACAGCGGGCCAGGGCTTGCAAGCATGATAACACAGCATTGGAGATAGGAATAAGGATCAGGGGACATCTAATTTTGCAGAAGCAAATGCAGCCTGTGCTAATAATTTGAGTTTGAAAAAGTAACCGCTGCTCATTACCCCTTATACCCTGCATTTGCTTTTTCAATTAACCTAGCCCGGTTTATTCTTCAAAAAGTCAGTTATACTCTTGCATAAGATATTTCTTTCTGTTAAAGTCATTAGAGCAATTCTGGTGCGATACCCAAGTGGCCTAAGGGAACGGTCTGCAAAACCGTCTTTCATCGGTTCGAATCCGATTCGCACCTACTAGAGGTGTCGGAACGATAAGTTCTGCACCTCTTTTTATTTTTTTTGTCAGCTTTGGTATTATTGCTTCATTTAATTTCTTTTATGTCATCAAATGAAATGTTCTCACCGCAGGAGAGAATGAGGATTTTCCTCTCCTCATCTATTTTCTTCACTTTTGTCCTCTTTGTAATATATTCCCCGCCATCTTTCACCTTGTCTGGGATAAAATATGTTACTTCAAGTTCCGCTGATAGATCTTCTCTCCATTTATTCAGACTCTTATTGATCGCATCTTTCTCTTCTTCTGAGATTTGTATCTTCCGCTCTACATCCCTTGATTCTTCCTTTATCACTCTCTCATAACCGGTAAGGGCTGCAAAAGGAGAGAACTGTGCAGCTCTCTCATCTAGGCTCATCTTCTCCCGTTCCGTGGGATAGGGATACTCGAGATTGATGATGTCATCGTATTCCCGTCTCATGCCCTATGCCCTCCTATCTGCATGTTCCTCTCTTTTGCAGTTGCCCCCTCTTCTAGGCTTATACCTTTTAAAAGAGCATTCTTTCCGTATTTCTTCTTTATAGCGATCGTCACATTCTGCAGATTCTTTTCCTTCTCTCTTTCTATCTTCTCCTCTTCCTCTTGTCTTTTCTCAGCCTCATAATCTGTGAACAGGTCGAGCTGCTTTTCTTTCTTCATGAGGGTGACGTCTTTTTCATAGATCACCCCACATGCGGTGATGTACATTCTCTTTATAAGAAGATGGGGATTCACTATCTTTTCAAATAGTTCAGTTGATGCTCTTGTAATCAGTTTCGAGGATGAAGTAGGTGTTTTCAGATGAATGGTTCCATGAGCATACATAGGTATCTTCCTTCCGTAGTAATCTTCTTTTATCTCACCTTTGAAGTTCTTCATCCTCTCTGGATCCTTTAGATTCTCTGTGTCATAACCGACTGTTATCACGATCTGTTCTGTTACCAGTCCTTTCTCTACAAGATCAAGAGATAGGCTATCCGTCATCTCCTTTAGGACGATTTCTGCTTTTTCAAAGGTGTATGGACACTGTAATACCTGCCCTGATCCTATGCTGTTATCTTTCGGTTTATATGATTTGATCTTCTCCATAGTGCATGGTTCATACCCCCATGCGTGGTCGATTAGGAGTTCTGCATTCTTTCCGAACGTCTTATATAGGAGATCTTCGTTGTAATATTCATCCTTCTTTCCTATCGAACATCTTGCGATATCGCCCATCGTAAATAACCTTAGCCCTTCAAGGCGTTTTGCATAGCCGTGCCCGATTCTCCAGAAGTCTGAGAGAGGACGATGGTCCCAGAGGTTTCTTCGGTATTCCATCTCATCCAGATATGCTATTCTTACCCCATTCTTGTCGGCTTTGATGTGTTTCGCCATGATATCCATCGCAATCTTCGCAAGGTAGAGATTTGTTCCGATGCCCGCAGTGGCGGTGATTCCGGTCTCTTTCAGGACATCAAGTATGAGACGCATTGCGAAATCATGTGCGGATAATTTATAAAGGGTTAGATATGTTGTGGCGTCTATGAATACCTCATCTATGGAATACACGTGTATATCCTCGGGCGCTATGTATCTTAAATAGATGGCATAGATTTTCCTGCTGTATTCCATGTAGAGGGCCATTCGTGGCAGTGCGATCAGAAAATCCGCATCCAGATTTCTGTTCTTATTTAATTCTGAAAGAAATACGGATTTCCCCTCAGCTCTCTTCCTCGGAGCTTTCATCTTTCTTTCCCTGTTGACCTCTCTTATCTTCTGGTTAACTTCAAAAAGTCTAGCTCTTCCTGGCAGACCGAATGATTTCAGAGAAGGGGAGATGGCAAGACAGATCGTCTTCTCGCTCCTGCTCTCATCTGCTACGACGAGGTTCGTATCCAGTGGATCAAGATCCCTCTCCTTGCATTCGACGGAGGCGTAGAAGGATTTCAGGTCTATCGCGATGTATGTCCTCTCTCTTTCTTTCATATCTTTATATAATAGTAGCCTGAAAAGACACTGTTTTTCAAAAACTTATCAACTGTCGTATTATAACCCATCTATTTTCTATAGATCGATTCTTTTGAAGAATCCTGTATCCTGTTCATTTTGTTAATAATGAAAACATACAAGTTTGGCTCTCAATATTTCTTTTCTTACTTGACTGTATTTTCTTTCCCCTTCATGATTACAGATTATCAACGGAGGAAAGATGTTAAGTGACGAGAGAGTGAGATTATTTGAAAGTGAGGGGATTCCAAGGGCTATTGCAGCATTATCCATTCCGACGGTGCTCTCTTCTTTAGTCACGATATTATATAGTCTTGCGGATACCTATTTCGTAGGCATGTTGAATAACAGTGTACAGAACTCTGCAGTAACGCTTGCTGCTCCCGTTCTTCTCGCATTCAACGCTGTGAACAATCTCTTTGGGGTCGGTTCTTCTAGCATGATGAGCCGTGCTCTTGGGAGAAAGGATTATGAGGCGGCAAGGAAGAGTAGTGCTTTCGGCTTCTATTGTTCAATTTTTTTCGGACTTCTTTTCTCCCTTCTCTGTTCAGTATTCTCCGTTCCCCTTCTTAGTCTGATCGGTGCCGATGAAATGACCTCTCAGGCGACGGAGGAGTATCTGTTCTGGACTGTGAACCTGGGAGCTGCTCCTGCGATTCTGAATGTCGTAATGGCGTATATGGTAAGGGCTGAAGGTTCTGCGATGCATGCGAGCATCGGAACGATGAGTGGATGTTTCCTGAATATAATCCTAGACCCGATATTCGTACTGCCATGGGGCTTTGACATGGGAGCAGAGGGCGCTGGTCTTGCCACCTTCATTTCCAACTGCGTTGCCGTACTCTATTTTCTGATCCTAATCATTCATAGAAGGGGAAATACATTCGTTACCATAAATCCAAGATATTTCGGATTGAACAAGATCATAGTCCTTGGTGTATGTGCTGTTGGTATTCCGGCAAGCATACAGAATCTCTTAAATGTCACGGGCATGACGATATTAAATAATTTTACGAGTGCCTATGGTTCTGATGCGATTGCAGCGATGGGAATCGCTCAGAGGATAAATAATGTCCCGATGAATATTGCAATGGGCTTTTCTCAGGGGATAATGCCCCTTGTAAGCTATAACTGGGCAAGTGGAAACATAAAGAGGATGAAGGACGCGATCTATTTCGCGTTTAAGATAATACTTTTTAGCATGCTTGCTGTTACCGTGTTATTTTACGTAGGTTCTCCATTGTTGATATCACTCTTCATGGATAATGAGATAATCATAGATTATGGAACAAGATTCTTAAGAGGATTCTGTCTTGCCATTCCTCTTTTAACGATTGATTTTCTTGCCGTCGGCGTTTTCCAGGCTGTGGGGATGGGCTCAAAGAGTTTCATGTTTGCCATTCTCCGTAAGCTCATCCTTGAAATCCCTCTAATATTCATTCTTAATGCCCTCTTCCCACTTTATGGCCTGCCATACTCACAGTTCGGCAGTGAGATCGTGATGTGCATTCTGGCTGTATTTGCTCTCCGTTCGATAATAAAAAAGGGTAACGAGCGGGCAAAAATGGAAGTAAGGACAGATAACTAACATCTCTTACTAAGGAAAAGCATCAGTTTCTTGTTTTAGATGGAAGGATATTCGTTTATACTGCTCTTTGGAGGATACGATGGACGAATTAGAAAAGAAAGCCTTGGAATACCATAGCATGGGAGGAGTAGCGGGAAAGCTCTCCGTAGTCCCGACGAAACCATGTAAAAGCGCGGAGGACCTATCCCTTGCATACACTCCGGGGGTTGCGAAGCCCGTCCTTAAGATAGAAGAGGATGAGGATAACGCTTATCGGTATACGAACAAGGGGAACCTTGTCGCGGTGATTTCAAACGGTACAGCGATCCTCGGTCTTGGAGACAGGGGGGCACTAGCCAGCAAGCCCGTGATGGAGGGTAAGGGCGTTCTCTTCAAGAGGTTCGCCGATATAGACGTGTTCGACATCGAGGTCGATGAGAAGGATCCGGACAGGCTTATAGAGATTGTGAAGGCCATAGCGCCTACCTTCGGGGGGATAAACCTGGAGGATATAAAGGGTCCCGAGTGCTTCAGGATAGAGAGGAAACTGATTGAGGAATGTGACATTCCCGTGTTCCATGACGACCAGCACGGGACGGCGATAATCGCTTCTGCGGGGCTTATGAACGCAGCGGAGGTCGCGGGTAAGAGGCTGGAGGACCTACGGGTGGTCGTGAGCGGTGCCGGGGCCGCGGGTATCTCATGCGCACGCATGTTCACCCTCATCGGAGTGAGGAGAGAGAACATCATCATGCTCGACAGCAAGGGTGTGATCTATGAGGGAAGAGAAGGATTGACGGAGGAGAAGGAGGAGTTTGCGACCTCGTATTCTGTCCGTACACTGCGGGAGGCGATGAAAGGAGCCGATGTATTCATGGGATTAAGCAAGCCGAATGTTGTAGACGGGGAGATGCTGCTCTCGATGAATAAGAGCCCGATCGTGTTCGCGATGGCCAATCCGGATCCGGAGATAACCTATGAGAAGGCGATTGCGACGAGGGATGACATCATAATGGCGACGGGGCGTTCTGATTACCCAAATCAGATAAACAACGTGCTTGGATTCCCATTCATATTCCGGGGAGCCCTCGATACCGGAGCGAAGAAGATAACGGAGAACATGAAGCTTGCCGCAGCAAAAGCTCTGGCGGAACTGGCGAAAGAGCCCGTTTCTGAGGTAGTATCAAAGGCGTATGGGGGACAGCAATTCAGCTTTGGCAGGAACTACATAGTTCCAAAGCCGTTTGATCCCCGTGTGATAGAGTATGAGGCTGTGGCCGTCGCAAGGCAGGCATGCCTCGACGGGGTAGCCACAAGGCCTATTGAAGACTTTGAGGCTTACCGCCTGGCTTTGAAAAAGAGGATGGAGAAATACTGGGATTAGAAAGAGGCCTCTAGGCTCTTTTTAGCATTTTCCAGATTGTCGTTATATTGTTTTTCAAGATGCTCGAGGTTCTGTTCTATAATCTCGAGCGTCTCTTTGTCATCCTCTATGTTCAGCCTTATGGCTCTTCCAAATTTTTGTGACATTGCCTCTGACTTCTCTTCAAGCATCGGCTCGAGCTGTTTTTTCAGGGACTCCACGAGTTCTTTCCTGTGTAGAGGGTACTGCTTGAGGAACGTCGTGATCCTCTCATAGAGTGCGATCGCATTCTTGTCATCCCTCATAATGCAGTTCATGATTGCAAGAAGACGTTCGTAACGGTCGTCTACGACCTCGTAATTAGGGAGGGTCAGGGAAGATAGCATGAGATTTTTCAAGGCTCTTTTCAGGACTTCTTCACTGTAATCGTCAAGAGCCTTCAGAAGGCTGTCATCCCTTTCTTCCTTCGCAAGATATTCCCCTGCGATCCTCCTTATCCTCTCATTCTCCTGATTGATTCTTATCTTATTTTCATCTATCGCGATGTTCTCGGTTTTCTCCATCGCGATTTCCAATGCACTTTTTATTTTTCCCATATCATAAAATATATCGATAAGAAGGAAAAAAGAGAATAAGCGATTGTCTACTCTTTTCCTTTTGTTTAATCTTACGTGGTATGGATTCGAGTATTATTCTGTTCTTCGACCTTTTCGGTACGATGATCTTTGCTATAACAGGGGCTGTCAAGGGGATCCGAAACCGCCTTGACCTTCTTGGCGTGCTTTTTTTTGCCATCACTGTAGGCTGTGGGGGAGGTATGATCCGTGATGCTCTGATTGGAAGCACGCCTGTCGCGGCATTCAATGATTATAGGTATTTCCTCATATGCGTGATTACAGGGCTTCTATGCTTCATCCTCTCTCCTGTCGCAATTGGACGATGGGCGATAATCGTATATTGCGATGCGATAGGACTCGGGGTATTCACTGCACTCGGGGTTGCAAAGGCCGCAGAGCTTGGAGTGAGTGTCGTCGGACAGATAATGAGTGGTATGTTTACAGCTGTCGGTGGTGGTATACTTCGAGATGTCTTTTCAAAAGAGGTACCAATGGTTTTCACTTCGGATTTCTATGCCACTGCCTCGATCTTTGGTGCATTGATGTACGTCATTCTTAATAATTTCACACCTCTTGGTGGAAATGCCCTGCTGTTCATAACGGCAGTTTTCACATCAGGGTTAAGAATCGTCGCTTACCGCTATCATTTTAAACTTCCCGTTGCAAGAATGCATGGAGAGGAGAAGAGGAGATGATTAGACAATACTATAAAGAACCATATCAGAGAGAGGCTGAAGTCCAGGTAACAAGAATTGATGGGAACAAGGTCTTTTTTGATAGTACGATATTCTATCCTGAAGGGGGAGGCCAGCCCGGGGACAGGGGAACTTTCAATGGCATTGAGATTCTTGATACTCAGAAGGATGGGGATGATGTTGCTCATATCTTTAAGAGCTCGGATGGAATCAAAACAGGAGATACGGGTATCTTGATTCTTGACTGGGGCCATCGATACTCTTTTATGAAACGCCATAGTGCACAGCATCTGCTCTCTTCCGTATTCTTCAAGACACTTGGAATAGGTACCCTTGCAGTCCATCTTGCCGATGAGCACGTGACGATAGAGCTCGATAGAAAGGATGTCTCCCCCGAGGATTTATTCACAGTGGAGAGCGTGGCTAATGAACTTGTACGAAAAGGCCTTATAATAGAGCAAAAGGATCTCTTGAGAGGGGACGCTGAAGAGCTTCATATGCGTCGTAGCATAAAGGTCGATGATGAGGTTGTGAAAGTAGTCTTTATTGAGGATCAGGATGCTGTCGCCTGTGGAGGTGTTCATGTATCGAATACGAGAGAGATAGGGGAGATATCATTCTATTCCACAGAGCTTATCAGAGGTCATCTCAGAACTATCTGGAAAGTGGATGATGAGGCGGTGAGAACCCGTAGGGGAAATCTTACAGCCGTGTGTGAGATATCAGAACTTTTATCTTCTCCTCATGATGAGATAGTCCCTTCTTTAAAAGCACGGCTTGATGAACTTGAGAGGTTAAGAAGAGAGGTAAGGGGGCTTTCGTCCAGAATTGCCCGCATGGAGGCCTCTTCGATCGCAGGAGACTGTTCTGTGTATATGACCGATCTTCCACTTGAGGAGTTCAGAGATGTCCTTGTCTCTAATGAAAGGAAGGATGTCCTTATAATCCGGGATGGTGAAAAGAAGGAATTCTTGTATATTGGAAGTGAAGAACATTTTACTGTTCTTAAAAAATTATTATCTTTAAAAGGAGGCGGCAGGAACTCCCTGTTCCAAGGTTCCTACAGCCAGAGAGGGGATGTTTTCTGTTCCCTGGCAGAAGAGGTGATAAATGGATTTAAAAGATAAGATTTCTAAGAATCCGAAGATAAAACTTTATATCGTGGTGGGGTTTATTCCCATTGTATTGATGTTCGTAGGCTTCTTCATCCTCATGCAGAAGATGGGGAGGCAGAATTTTGAGCATTTCGCGAATGCCGTAAATGATCAGTTCAGTCTCTTTTCCATGTGTGTATATATCTGGATCACAGATACGTTCGTCCTTCCTCTTTCCCCGATGTTCGTATTTCCCATGCTGATTCAATATCCATGGTACATTGCAATCCCTACGACGGCAATCGCATCGGCACTGGGAGGAATTTCCAGTTATCTCATAGGACGCCTTCTTGATAAGGTCAGCTTCATTAACCGTGCCGTCATAAGGGCATATGAGAAATGGGGGACCTATATCGACAAGTATGGAACCGCTTTTGTCCTTATTGCCTCCATATTCCCCCTTCCTTTCTCTGCTGTGTGCATGGCGGCAGGAGTAATGAAGCTTAACTTCTTCAAAGTCAGCCTTTACTCTGCGACGCGCATACTTCGTATGGCCATATATTATTTCATGTTCTATCTTGGTCTCGTCGCAGCCTGAACAACCTTCTCCGTACGTTCTGCAGCCTCTCCTATGTAGGATGAGGCGTCAAGGAGGTTTTCTATCTCATCCTTTTGGAGATATTGCAGGATTCTCTCATCCTCCATCATTTCCCTTTTGAGAGGATTGTCCCTTCCACTCTGTACTTCCTGCCATGCCTTCAGGCTGAGTTCTCTTATGATCTCATGCATTTCCTGCCTGTCAGCACCTCTCTTTCCTGTCTCCATCAGGACGCGCTCTGTGGCACTGAATATCCCGTAATTTGCCATCAGACGTTTTGTCGCCGTGCTGTGGATATTCATTCCCTTCACTATCCTTATCTCTGTCATGAGCATCTCATCGAGGGCGATGAAGCTCTCGGGAATGAATATGCGCCTGTTTGCAGAATCATCAAGACTCCGTTCCAGAATCGTCATCGATGCGTTCTGCCATGCACTCATATATGCTGAGGATATGAGACGGGAAAGGGAGTCTATTTTCTCGCTGTTTATCGGATTGCGCTTGAATGGCATCGCGGAAGACCCTACCTGATGTTTCCCGAATGGTTCGGAGAATTCTCCGATCGGAGGGCTTTGAAGAATCCTGAAATCCAGACTGAATTTCGCAAGGGTGCATGCAATCTTCGACAGTACTTCTATTATCCTTATGTCCTGTTTTCTTGAATATATCTGCGTGGAAGCGGTGAATGCCTTGATACCAAGTTCTGCCATTGCCTCATCTTCCATATCCCCCGCACTCATTTTTTTGTCCTTTAAAAGCTCTGCATAGCTTGCGAGTGTTCCCACGGCCCCCTTGAAACCTTTTCCTCTTATTCTCTCCTTTACATAGATTAGGTCGTCAAGGTCATCACTTAGGTCCTGTATCGTCTGAGCCAGACGGTAGCCTATTGTTGTTATCTCTGCAGGCTGAATATGCGTAAATGCCATTGTCGGGACATCTTTGTATTCAAGTGCCTTATCTGAAAGTACTTGAATAAGTTCCTTTGTTTTTTCTTCTACGATACACAGAGCCTCTTTGAATCTTATCGCATCTGCGTTATCCAGGGCGTCCATGCTGGTTGCTCCGAGATGGATTATCCCGCCTGCCTTCGGGCACTGTTCAGCATATGTCTTTATCTCTGCCATGAGATCGTGTTTTATATCCCTCTCTATCTCCGTCGCTCTGTCGATGTCGATATCATCCTTATGGACTATGAGCTCTTCAAGCTGTTCTTCTGAGACAAGACCTGCTTTCATCTCGGCCTTTGCAAGGGCTATCCAGACCCTTCTGAGGAGTTTCCTTTTATGTACTTCAGAAAACACGCTTCTCATCTCTTCTGATCCATAACGCCATGTATATGGGCTTATAAAGGTATCATGTGAATAATCCATCTTTCCTCTCCTGACTTATATAGAACGTGAAGTTATCTTCATCTCTTTATGATTATCTATTCCTTTTCCTCTTTTCTCGTGGAATATAAGAATCCTGATTAGCTGAGTATTCTGGAATCTCTGATTGTCTCATGATTATGATGATAGCATTTAAAGGGGAAAAGCTGAATGTTAAATCCTTTGGAGATTTCAGTTCTCGCACTACCATACTCATACAAATGAGATGACGAGTTTCTTTCCAAGTCCTTTTGCAAGTTTCTGCAGCGTGGAAATTGAAGGATTTGCATTGCCGTGTTCCAGTTTGCTTATGTTTGCCTGATTGATCCCTGAGCGCTTGGAAAGCTCTTCCTGTGTAAGTCCTGATTCCTCCCTTGCGTCAATGATTGCTCTGATAATCTGAAATTCAGGTTCTAATCGTTCCATCTCTGCTTTGACAGCTGGATTACATAAATCTTCTGCAAGTATTTTTTCATATCTATTTCCCATAATTTCTCCTGAGGTAGTCTTCTCTATAGGCTATTGCTATTTTTATTTCTTTTAGTGGAGTTTTTTCCGTTTTTTTCTTGAATCCATTTGTGAAAATTATTTTCTTCTCAGCCATGAAAAAATAAAGAACTCTAAAAGAATCCCGCCCTGTTAGGAGTCTAATCTCAAAATACCATCATTAAGATATCTCGAATATGGCATTCTTACATCAGGGCCTTTTTCTTTTAATAAATCAATAATCATGTGTAGTTTTGCTCTGCTTTGATCAGGCATTTTTCGAATAAAATTATCGATAGGCGAATCTCCGTTCTTTTTTTCATATAGGATAATTTCGAAAGACAATTTCTACTCCTTTGTTATATGGTATATATACCATATTGTCAAATGCTCTTTTCTTTCATCTTCGACTTCAAAAACTGTTATGGAATGATCCCTTTGGTTTTCAAAGAGATGTATCCGGATTCAGAGATTATCAGATGGTCCAGGACCGTTATTCCTAGTATCTGACCACAGGCTAGTATTCTTTTTGTAAGGGCGGCATCTTCTGTGCTTACCTTCAGGATGTTTGACGGATGGTTATGTGCGAGTATTATTCCTGTAGCCCTGTTTCTCACGGCGTTTGAGAATATCTCCCTTGGGTGAGCATAGCTCATATTCACCGTTCCAATGGAGACGACCTCAGTGAACATTATCTCATGTGCTCCGTTTATCGCGACTACTATAAGGTGTTCCTGAGGTCTGTCCGCATAATGACGTACTTCATTGTAAGCATCCTCTGGAGTTCTTATCTGTCTTTGTTTTCGAGCTGGCCATCGTCTTCCACTTTCTAATGCGGACAGGATGAGTCTTGCCATGGAATGAGTTACTCCTGGAATATTCGTAAGGTGTTCGAATTTCAGCATCATGTTCTTATCCAGTACCCTGATGATATCCAAAACCATGGCATCCTCCTTTTCCTTTTCAATGGAAAATGGAGAGATGAGATTTCTTATGAGCTCCTTATCGTTCAGTCCTCTGATCCCAGAATAGTTCAACCTGTCTTCTGCTACCGGTTTGGTATTTTTTCTTCCCTCCATGTTCTGTCTGTTCATTTTCAACTCCTCCATATTTACTTAATGGAAGAACCTTAACTTTTGTTCAGAAATTTCAGATAATATGTCCCATGAAGCGCTATAAGATAGGGGAGATTGCGAAACTGACAGGCCTTACGGTTCGGACTCTTAGATATTACGAGGAGGAGGGGCTTATAAGCGCATACCGTTCAAGCCATCGTCAACGTTATTACTCGGATGAGGTGATAATCTATATCAAAAGGATAATGGAGCTGAAAGGACTGGGTTTCACTCTTGATGAGATAAAAAGGATTATTGAAATGAAAGGGGAGGATGAAAGCGGTAATAAACGAAGAGAGGAACTTCTTAGCGCTTACAAGGCAAAACTCTCAGAGAGCATTGAGAGAAAAAAGAAGCTAGAGGACCATATAGCAGAACTTGAATGGCATATAAATCAGCTTGAGGGGGCAGAGGACAGCTTTCAGGAATGTCCCGGAAGGCTCTGCGAAAGCTGTCGATATAAAGAAAAATGTACGTTTTTCAAAGAAGATGAAGAAACGAGTTGATCGCATCTTTGATAACCTTTTCCTGATCGTTTATGGATAGCGAGCGTGAGTAGTACATCGCCTCATAGGTAAGGTATCCGGAATATCCGGCTTCGCTCAAGGCTCTCACTACTTCTTTCCAGTTTATCGTACCCATGAACGGCAGAAGGTGTTGATCGCTCTTTCCATCATTGTCATGGATGTGCAGCCCCACGAGGTTTTTCCCATAGCCTTTGATTTCCTTTGCCAGGTCCAGTTTCCGCATATGGGCATGTCCCGTGTCAAAAAGTGCTTTCAGCCTTTTGGGATTACTTTCTATTATCGTGTTTATCTCTTCATGTTTTGAAATCTCCTCATCACTCTCCATGTTCTCTATCGCAATCGTGATATCACTTTCCCTGATGAGGCGATCATAGTATCTGATGTTCTCTTCAATATCCTTGCCCACCGGGTGTACCACGATATGAGGAATACCAAGTTCAAGTGCAAGGTTCAGTGCCTTGATTATCCTTGCATCCCATTCGTACACAGTGCTTCCTTTAATAGGATAGGGAGCATGGGCCTGGATGTAAGCAAGCCCATACTCTTCTCTTTCTTCTTTCAGACGCTTTATGTAGTCTTTCGCCCTTTTATCATTAAGGCGGGAGTCATCTCTCATCATCTCGCAGAAATTCAGGTCAAGATTTCTTATTCCGTATTGAGCATAGATCGGAATAAGCTCATCCATGTCACGGCTTATATGTTCCCTGTTGAATGCGATGAGGTTCGTATTTGTGGAGAATTCCTTATGCATGCTGCCTCGTGTATTCTGCCAGACTCGTGTTGATCATGTCAGCCATCGTTCTGACTGCATCATCTATGCTCATTCCATCCTCCAGAACCGATGCGATTGTGCTCTGAAATGAATAATATACCTGGTATGCGGATGGAATCCAGAGTCCTATGACGACTTCACTTGAAGAAAGGGCCTGATCGAGCGCGACCGAGTAGAGGGGATTTTCAGCTATGAAACTCTGCCAGTCCTCGCTTTCCACTGTCTTGGAATTTACCGGCATATACCCTGTATGCTCTGCCCAGTAAGCCTGAACAGATGGACTTATGAAATACTCGATTACCTCTTTGACTGCTTCTGAATTCGTAAATGCCGCAAGGCATCCTCCTCCGATGTTGACCCCTCCCGTGGCCTCATCGTCAACCATCGGGACATTGGCGACACCAAGGGAGAATAAGCCGTCGGTATTCTCAAGTGCGGTGGAAAGGTTTGATGAGGAGGCAAGCATACTTGCACTCTGCCCGGAATAGAATGCGCTTGATACTCCGCTTGTTAGATTATTCACAGCTCCTGTGTCGTAAAGGGCTTTCCATTTTTCAAGGAAGGTTTTGAATGTTCCATTCTCATCGAAGAGCACCTTTGTCGATACCCCGTCATGTCCGTTTCTGTTGTCACTGATGTATACACCACCTTGCTGTGAGCCGAGAAATGATACGAGTTCGTAGGTCGTAGGGACTCCGCTGAACGCATAGACCCCCGTTTTCTCATGGATTACAGGTGCTATCTCTATGAACTCATCAAGAGTACGGGGAACATTCACTCCGGCCTGTTCAAAGAGATCCGCATTATAATAAAAGAGGAGGCTTGATGCATTAAACGGTACTCCGATATGTCCATTCATACCGTCATATGCGGCATAGGCGCTTGCAATGAGAGCCGATGTGTCCACTCCAAGCTCTTCGACCGTTACAAGGTATGGGGCATACATCATATCTAGTCCTGCGGTCGCATCCAGCTGTGCGATATCTGGAAGACCTGATCCTGCGAGAGAAGCAGCATTCACACTTGTAAGTACGTCATTTGCTCTCCCCTGATAGATCGCGTCTATCCTTATATCATCATGGTTTGTATTGAATTCATCTACGAGATGATTGAATGCATCTTCCAGCACACCGCTGTTTGAATGCCAGACGGTCACGGTTGAGACATCGCCACTTTCCGTATTCCCGTTTGCAAAGAGCATGGCGGGAATCAGGAAGAGAAGAGGAAGTAGTCTTAAGATTTTCATTATGTGCCTCCTAATAACTCAGGCCGTTAGAAAGGGCCTTTATTATAAGTTTTCTCGTAGCGACTACGAGGATCACAAAAGGAATCAGTATGATGAGTAGTGTTGCGAATAGCGGTCCCATTCTTCCGCTCTCCTGATAGCCCATCAGGCTCACTCCTATCTGTATCGTTCTCATATCAGGAGTGTTCGTCACTAGCAGCGGCCATAGATAGGCATTGAACACTCCTATGAAACTTTGAAGAAAGATTGTTATTATCACGCTCTTCGTAAGGGGTACGATTATATGGAAAAGTATCGTGATGTCCTTCGCCCCATCCACCCTTGAGGCATCAAAGGTATCCTTCGAGAGACTCTTCATCGCTGTCATCAGCATCATCAGCTGTGTGGCACTGAAAAGGCTCGTTATTATTATCCCGAGATATGTGTTCGTAAGATTCATCCTGGAGACTGTCACATAGTTCTGATAGAGTAGGGAATCCTGCGGTATGAATGCACTCAGAAGAAGGAAAAACAGTATGATCTTCTTTCCTCTGAAATGCAGAAAAGAGAAGGCATAGGCACTCAGTGTCACGATAAGCGTCCTTATGACAGCGGCGAGTGTCGCTGTTACCAGGCTGTTTATCGTATAACGCAGGAAATACCTGTGTGATACAGCCCTTGAGAAGTTCTCAAATGCGGGAGAAGACGGGAAAAAGAGTGCTGGACTCGTGTTGAAATCCCTTGGAGAGAACAGGGAGAGTGAGATGTTATAGAAAAGAGGAAATACTATTACCAAGGCAAGAAGGATTGCAAATATCTTTTTAAGCATGCCTCCTCCTTTTCTGGACAGCTGAATAGATGATCAGAAGAAGAGCGGAAAAGAGTACCGTTATGGTACTTATCGTACTTTCTGCAGCCCTGTTCTGTCCTCTGAACGCTTCTATGTAGTAGTAGAACATGACACTCTCAGTACTTCGGAATGGTCCTCCTTCTGTCATCAGCATTATTGGTGCTGATATCAGGAGGGCATCTTTTACTGCGATGAATATCGTCATTATGAGTGTCGGAATGATCTGTGGCAGTTCTATCAGGAAATATCTTTGTATCTCATTGGCCCCATCAATCAGGCTTGCCTCTATTATGTTCCTCTCTATTTTCCTGAAAGCAGATAGCAGGAGTATGTAGTCAAGAGCGAAATCGAGGAATATACATAGTATGATGATTGCGAATATGGCGCTAATCCTGTCATTTAGCCACACGATGTCGAGACCGAATATCCTATTTATTATCGAGTTTGTAGGACTGAATATCTGTTTGAAGAGCAGCGCAAGCAAGGACATGGAAAACGCCATTGGTATTATGTAAAGGGAACCTGTTATCTCATTGAACCTGCTCTCCCTCCTTACAAATGATGCGGCAAGCAAGGTCAGAAAGGTGTTGAGAGGAACGAATATCGCGGTTATTAGGAACGTCGTATTCACACTCTCTAGAAAATAACCGTTGCTGAATAACGCCTTGTAATTATCCAGACCCACGAAAGCAGAGAATTCTCCCGATTGCGTCTTTAAGAAGAAAGATGAGATGAAAGCCTTCAAAAAAGGGTAGTAAGAGAATACCGCTACCAGGATCACTGCAGGTAGTACATATAGATAACCCCTTTTATCATTTTTAGCTCTCATAAGATGAAATATAGTAAGAAACAAAGAATAAAATCAATAGTAAAATTAAAATAATTTGTTGTATAGCAATAAAATATCTTACGGATTAAAAACTTACGTAAGTTTTCTTTGCGTAAGGATATTTCCATAAACCCACAAAGAAGAAGGAGGTACGTCACTACCTCCTTCCGCAACAATATATCAGGCATTCATCAAAGGAACTCCCTCATGCCAAGCTCTTCCTGCCTTTTCCCCGATCTTGTAATAACTTCGTCCCGCCTGATCGAATACGATTGGATCCAGCTTCTTGATGTCGACATCTCCTTTCTCATTTAAGATGCTTTCATCCGCTTTGACATCGACGATCTCTCCGATTACGGTAAAATCATTTCCGTCGTTTATGATCTTGTGGACCTTGCATTCAAGAGAAAGGGGATATTCCTTGATGATTGGAGCATCTACGAGCTCGCTCTTTTCCGCTTTCAAGCCTGATCTCTCAAACTTGTCCTTCATCTTGTTAGCTGTCGCTATTCCGAAGAAATCTGCTTGCTTCATGTGCTCGGTGTTTGAAACTGTGATTGTGAATGCACCTCTTTTCTTAATGTTTCTGCTTGTCGCATGCTCCTCATCAAGATTCAATGCGATCTTGTTTTCTGAACAGATTCCAACCCAGGCTGCATTCATGACATTTACAGAACCGTCTTCATTATATGTTGCAATCAGGGCAACCGGCATTGGAAAAAGATATGGTTTTACTCCCAGACTTTTCTTCATTTTTGATTATCTCCTATTAATTAAAATATAAGGAAGCGATTGCCTACAGGGAAGTCTCTCTTTGTTCTTCTCTTATGATAATAAGTTCTAAGTAAAGCCGATGGAATCTTTTCTGCTTTTCTTATTCATTCTTTCTGATGTTAACTCTTCGTAACATGGTATCAAATCTTTTGCCATACAACATTCTTTGTGGTAGGATTTTAGAAGAGGAGGAGAAAAATGAAGCCAACGCTTTTAGTACTTGCCGCAGGTATGGGTTCCCGTTATGGCGGGGTAAAACAGATTGATGCCGTTGGAGTCCATGGGGAGACCCTTTTGGATTTTGGTGTGTATGATGCTCATAATGCCGGATACGGTAAGGTCGTTTTCATCATAAGAAAGGATATCGAGAAGGATTTCAGAGAGCGTCTTTTCGATCGTATCGCCAGAAACATGGATGCAGAATATGTGTTTCAGGGAATGGACAGTCTCTTGACTCCAGAACAGGTGAGGCTGAGTGCGGAAAGGAAGAAGCCATGGGGTACCATTCATGCTCTTCTTTGTGCAAAAGACGTCGTTAAAGAACCATTTACTGTCATAAATGCGGATGATTATTATGGCAGAAGTGCATATGAGACGCTTGGAAAGTATCTTTCAGGGCTGAATCCTGATGACACGACGCATGCCATGGTCGGCTTTATTCTTGAGAATACCATGAGTAAAAATGGTTCTGTTACCCGTGGTATCTGTCAGGTAAAAGAAGGTAATCTAGAATCGATGGTAGAGCATACCAAGATTGAGTATACCCAGGATGGAAGAATCGTATCCCATTTCAATGGAGAAGACCTTTATCTTACAGGTAAAGAACCTGTATCGATGAACTTCTTCGGTTTTACCCCAAAGGCCTTTGAAGGTTTTGAGGAGTACTGGGAGGATTTTATCAAGGAGAATGTCACAGAGCCAAAGAAGGAGTGTCTGCTGCCAAACGGGGCTTCTGAGATTGTTACAAGTGGAAAAGGAACCATAAAAGTATTCACGAGCCAGGATCGCTGGTTTGGCATGACATATCCAGAGGATAAGCCTCTTGTTATGTCTGAGATAAGAGCGAAACTCGAATCTGGATACTACCCGGAAAAACTCTGGGAAAAATAAGCAGGAATTGCTTTTGCATAGCGCCTCCATTCGGGGGCGTTTTATATTTCTTTTATTTCTTCAAATCAGAGAACAAACCTTCGACTTATACCATTAAGAACGCAGGAGGGGAGGATGATACATGACATCCGCTGTCCGGATTCGGAATAGCTGAAGGTGAAGCTCACGGCATGAAGGAAGGACGCAAAAAACAATAGAGACTATCCTAAGGGATAAGCTGGCGACGTCGGAACAGGTGTCGAAGAGTTTCAACCTGTTTCTTCCCGAGGTAAAGAAAATAGCGACAGAATGCGTTGAAAAAGATAGGCTTTGGTAGCCTATCTGATATTTTGTATTAAGAATTTTGTTTTTTAGGGAATAAGTACTTCCGCATATATCGCCCTGCTGTCCATCCCTGCGACTGAGAATGTCGTGCTGGTCAAAGGAAGGGCGTTCTTTACATATATGAAATCCATCCTCTCATAGATATCGTCATTTTTTCTTGTTATCCCTGGATCTGTCTCCGCGCTATAGTGGGTTGTTCTATATATGTCGATATAGGAATTGGCTTCAAACCAGGTGGAAGTCTTGAACTCGTGTTCATTTCTGTAAGGATATGCTGTGAAAGGAATCCAGTCTGTACTGCTGGGCTCATAAGAGGAGAGGGCGAATATGACTGTGTCCTCCTGCGTTGTTATTCCTTCTAAGATCGATGTCTTATCCTCTAGATATGGTAGATAGTCCTTAATCTCGTTTGATGATTCAGGCAATCCTTCATATGTAGACAGGATAACGGTCTCTATGCTTTTTTCATCGTTGAGCAGGAAAGAAGAAGAGTCTGTGTCAATGGTTTTAACCTTTGTGTTATAAAGAACCATTCCACCCTCTGTTAGAACAGTATCCTTACCCATCATCTTTGAGAATTCAACTAATTGTTCCGTACTTCCCGTGACAAATGTGAAATCAACAGGCAAGGAACTGATAGAAGATTTGACACTGTTAAGATCTGCATTCGGTTCTAGTGGTATGAATAAAAGACGAAGAGGTGTATTCTCTGTTTCGATACTCAGATGTTCTCTCAGTGGCCTGTAATTATGGGGGAGTGTGAGTCCTTCAATGTTCTCAGGATACTCATATACGGCAGTGGCCCTGATATACTCATCCCTGAGCCTCTCAGCCTCTGCTTCCCTTTCAAGTCTCTCTGCTTCAGCTGCAGCTTCCGCTTTCTGCCTTTCCTCCTCACTCAGTCGTTCCCATTCCTTCCGCTCCATTATAACCCTGTATCTCGTCTCAGGTTCTCCTGTGACTTCAGGCACATGTATGTTTGCCTTACCCTGTCCTACAGTGTAAACAGCACATGATGATAATAAGATTAGAACGAGCAGAGGAATGAGAAGTTTTTTCATAACGCGAGTTTCCTTCCGTATTCCGCAGCCTCTCCTTCCTCATACTTCATGCTTGGAGGGAAGAATGATATTCCATCATCCTTAAATCGGGGGATCACATGAATATGAAGATGTGGAACCTCCTGGCCGGAAGCGGGGGAATTGTTGATTATTACATTCGTGCCGTCTGCCCCCAGTTCCTCTCTCATCTTTCTGTCCACCTTCTTTACGATATCCATCATATGGGAGACCGTCTCACTTGGTGCCTCTGCGAGTGTCGGATAGACCTTCTTACTTATTACCAGGGTATGTCCTTTTGATCTTGGTGCTATGTCCAGGATGGCCAGGCAGATGTCATCCTCATATATCTTTGTGCTTGGGATGTCCCCGTTGATTATCATTTCAAATACAGTCATAAGTCCTCCTGTTGAAGATGAGTATAGCATCTTTAGATGAAGTAAGAAAGAATTTAGCGGATGTTTCAAATGTGTTATTACGCGGTTAAATTCCCCTCTATTCTATAGGTTAAAAGAAAAAAGGATAATCGACTATTGCATAAAACCCCTAAAATCCATATTATACATCCTTGGTGATTTTTGCAGTCACTATTTTGTTATGCCAATTAAGTTAGGAAGAAGTTCCTAGATGGATATACAGACATTGATTTTGCGAGGTTAGATATGATGAACGACCTACTGGGCATGAGGAACATAGGAATCAGCGCCCACATTGACTCAGGAAAGACTACTCTTTCCGAACGCATCCTTTATTTCTGTAACAAGATCCACGCCATCCATGAGGTTCGTGGTAAGGACGGAGTCGGAGCAACCATGGACTCCATGGAGCTTGAGAGGGAAAGAGGAATTACGATTGCAAGTGCCGCTACTAACGTTAACTGGAAGGGACATGAGATTAACATCATCGATACTCCGGGACACGTAGACTTCACAATCGAGGTAGAGCGCTCACTTCGTGTTCTCGACGGAGCTATTCTTGTTCTCTGCTCTGTAGGTGGTGTACAGAGCCAGTCGATTACGGTTGACCGCCAGATGAAGAGATATCATGTTCCACGTATCGCATTCGTTAACAAGTGTGATAGAACGGGAGCAAATCCATATAAGGTAAAGCAGCAGCTCGTTGACAAGCTCGGTCTTAATGCTGTTTTGATGCAGATTCCAATCGGACTTGAGGACCGCCTTGAGGGTGTTGTAGATCTCGTGGATATGAAAGCAATTTATTTCGATGCTGGAGCAGACGGACTTCAGGCAAGAGAGGCCGAGATTCCTGAAGAGCTTAGAGCGGAAGCAGAGGCTAAGAGGGAAGAGATGCTCGATGCCGTATCCATGTTCTCCGATGAGCTGATGGAAGCCATGCTTGAAGAGACTGTCACACCTGAACTCATCAGGGATGCTGTTAGAAAGGGAACAATCTCCTTACAGCTCTGCCCTGTATTCATGGGTTCTGCTTATAAGAATAAAGGTATTCAGCCACTGCTTGATGCTGTCATCAGCTATCTTCCAAATCCGACAGAGGTTGAGAACGTAGCTCTCGATCTCGATAATAACGAGAAAGAGGTTGTGCTTGAGTCGAATCCTGATAAACCCGCCGTAATCCTCGCATTCAAGCTTGAGGATGGCCAGTTCGGACAGCTCACATATATCCGTGTCTATCAGGGTAAGATCAAGAAGGGTGACACTCTTTACAACACGAGAACAAGGAAGAAGTTCAATGTTGGAAGGCTCATCAAGATGCACGCATCCGAGATGGAGGATATCTCCGAGTGTGGATGTGGGGAGATTGCTGCACTCTTCGGTATCGACTGTGCTAGCGGAGATACATTCTGTGATCCTTCCCTCAATTATTCTATGACGAGTATGTATGTTCCAAATCCTGTTATCTCACTTGCTATCAAGCCTGTGGATAAGAAGGCTGCGGATAACATGGCTAAGGCCCTCAACCGCTTCACAAAGGAAGATCCTACTTTCCAGACCTATGTCGATCCTGAGTCGAATCAGACGATCATCAAAGGAATGGGAGAGCTTCACCTCGATGTTTATATCGAGAGAATGAAGAGGGAGTATAAGGCAGAGGTCGAGGTCGGTAAGCCGGAGGTTGCTTACAGAGAGGCTATCAGCCAGAGAGCAGACTTCAACTATACCCATAAGAAGCAGACGGGTGGTTCTGGACAGTATGCACGTGTCGCCGGATATATTGAGCCGATTACCGCTACAAGCGATGATGAGCAGCCGAAGGACTATGAGTTCATCGACGAGATCAAGGGTGGTGCTATTCCTACAGAGTACATCCCATCCTGTGATAAGGGATTCCAGGCTGCAATGAAGAAAGGAACACAGGTCGGTTTCCCTGTAATCGGAGTCAGGGTTTGCATCAATGATGGTGCATGGCATCCTGTTGACTCTTCCGATATGGCGTTCCAGACTGCTGCAATCGGAGCTTTCAGAGAGGCTTTTGAGAAGGCAAAGCCATGTATTCTTGAGCCTATAATGAAGGTAGAGGTAGAAGGACCAAGCGAGTTCCAGGGTAACATCTTTGGTTCTATCAACCAGAGAAGAGGTATCATCGTTTCCTCTACTGAGGATAACAACCAGTGCCAGGTTATCGCAGAGGTTCCACTTAGCGAGATGTTCGGTTACTCCACGGTTCTCAGAAGCCTTACCCAGGGTAAAGCTGAGTTCACGATGGAAGTCGCCCACTATGGAAGGGTTCCTTCTTCTGTTTCTGAGGAGCTTAAGAAAGCCTATCAGGAGAAGAGGAAAAAGGAAGCTGGAAAATAAAGTAATAAAGCTAGAACACAGACGGTCAGGTTTACTGGCCGTCTTTTTTCCCCCTATAGAAAGTTCCATTGCAGGATGGTTGAAGCCGATGGGTCTTTCGTACAGTATCTCTGAAACTTCTTACTTAGAGAACGTATATGTTATTAGAGTTGTAGATTCTGCCACATAGGAAACTGTATGGCAGTTTTTTTAACAAATTTGCAGTTTCCTTGGAGTTTGTTAAAAATAAATAAATTTCTTTGTCTTTGCAATTTGGGGATGTTATACTTAGAAAAAGCAAAAACAGGAGGAAAATAAAATGGACATCAAAGAACTCAACAGTGTTAGCCCACTTAGGGTTTTTGAAGAGGCGATCAACGGAGGACTTGGAAAGGGGAACCTCGGAGTCATCGTCTCCCGGCACGGTGTAGGAAAGACCGCATGTCTCGTACATCTTGCAACTGATAAGCTATTCAAAGGTGAGAGCGTTATCCACGTATCCTTCTCTGGAAATGTTGAACATGTAATAAACTGGTATAAGGAAGTATTTAAAGAGATCGCAGAGATGCAGAGCCTTGATGATGCTACCATGGTTTATAATTCTATTCTTGCAAACAGGGTAGTAATGAATTTCTCTCAGGAACAGGTTCCAATTGAAAAGGTTCTTTCCAGTCTTGAGTCTTTAATCAGTCAGGGGTCTTTCAAAGCCGATGCGGTTCTCTTCGATGGTTATAAACTCACTGTCGCAGATGAGGAAGATATCGTAAAGATTAAGGAATTCGCAAAGAAGATGGGGCTTGAGGTATGGTTCAGCGTATCTCCTATACGTCCCGATGTCGTATACGATGAGCATGGAGTTCCTAATACCCTCCTGAAATATTATGATTTGATCGATGTGCTCGTCGCACTGCGCTATGATGATAAGATTGATAAGGTAGTAATGACTGTCGTCAGAGCCCATCATGAGGATGTTCCAAAGCCGATGGGTGTCAATCTTGATCCTAAGACGATGCTTATTTCCAAATAGTTTTTTTTCGCATACAAAGGGGTGGATCTCGAGTCCACCTCTTTTTATTTGACTTATCTTTTCAATCTTGTTTAATTTAGAGAAGGAGGATAGTTATCATGTCATACAGATTCAATTTAAATGAGACCAGCTACCATGGTAGCGGTGCTATTAAGGAGATTGCAGCAGAAGCAAAAGGCAGGGGCTTTAAAAAGGCTTTCGTATGTTCCGATCCTGATTTGATAAAATTCGGAGTGACAAAGAAGGTTCTGGATGTCCTTGATGAGGCATCTCTTTCTTATGAGGTATATTCAGATATCAAGGCGAATCCGACGATTGAGAACGTACAGCATGGCGTAGAGGCTTTCAAGAAAAGCGGTACAGATTACATAATCGCCATTGGCGGAGGATCTTCAATGGATACGGCGAAGGCCATTGGCATCATTATTACGAATCCTGAATTCTCTGATGTCCGTTCATTGGAAGGGACGGCTCCAACCAAGAATCCATGTACTCCCATCATCGCAGTCCCCACGACGGCGGGAACGGCGGCAGAAGTTACAATCAATTATGTAATCACGGATGTTGAGAAGAAGAGGAAGTTCGTATGCGTGGATCCCCATGATATGCCTATCATAGCGGTTGTTGATCCTGATATGATGTCCAGCATGCCTAAGGGACTTACAGCATCGACGGGAATGGATGCTCTCACCCATGCAATTGAAGGTTATACCACCAAGGGGGCATGGGAAATGTCAGACATGTTCCATCTCAAGGCAATTGAGATCATTTCAAAGAGTCTGAGAAAGGCTGTCGCCAATGATTCTGAGGGTAGGGAGGGCATGGCTCTCGGACAGTATATCGCAGGAATGGGCTTCTCAAATGTTGGTCTGGGAATCGCACATTCAATGGCACATACCCTTGGTGCTGTTTATGATACTCCACATGGGGTGGCCTGTGCCATGATGCTTCCTATCGTAATGGATTTCAACAAGGATGCGACAGGTGAGAAATACAAGGAGATCGCACGTGCTATGGGAGTTAAGAACGTCGATTCGATGAGCCAGGATGAATATCGTCAGGCAGCGATTGACGCGGTAAGGAAGCTGAGTAAGGACGTAGGCATTCCAGAGGTCATTGAAGCGATCAAGGAAAGTGATCTTGATTTCCTCGCAGAGAGTGCTGCCGCCGATGCCTGTGCTCCAGGCAATCCTAAAGAGGCGTCGATCGAGGACTTCAAGGCGATGTTCAGAAAGATAATGAAGAAGTGATCATTTGAAGAGAAAAAGGCAGGCATCCTCTGCCTTTTTCATTCTTCGCCTTCGGAGAATGTGGCGTAGTGTTTTCTATATAGGGCAGGGGTTTTTCCTGTGACGCTTTTGAATGCGGATGCGAATTTGCTCTGGTTCTCATAACCACATTTGCATGCGACTTCCCCGATACTTATGCTGCTGTCTTCTCTTAGCATCTTCTCTGCTTCCTTGATTCTCAGTTCTTTTTGAAATGAGCCGATAGGAAGTCCGTAAATCGATTTGAAGCACTGCCTGAGAGATGTCTCCGCAAGATGATATTTGGCACTCAGTTCTTTCGATGTATGACGTTCAATTGGATGATTTAAAAGGAATGAGTAACATCTTCTGGTTCTCTCTACTACCGTCCGTGAGAACTGAGGCAGTATCTCCTCATCTTCAATCATCCCTTCAAGAAGTATGAGTAACATCTCTGCGGTTTTCAGAGGCAGATATCTTGCGGAGATCTTGGGGTTTATTGATTCAAGTTCGTGAAAAAGATGGCATATCTCACTCCTTCCTCGCAGAAAGTACACGCTCTTTTCCGAAAATAATGATTCCAGTCTTTCCAGATTCAGATCAAGAAATGGGAAATTCTTCCTCAGTGCCACATCAGCTTTCTCTCTTTTAATGATGAATGCAATTCCCTTATAAGATCCGGAGGGGACCCTGCTTGCAGTTAGTCGTATCTTCTCCGGCATGCTCAGCGACATGTCTGAATCAGAGAGATAGCATACCTGGTTATCTGATAGAACCACCTCATAGCTTCCGGATATGCAGTAATTTATCTCTAAAAAGCCGCTTATCGGTTCAACTTTCTGAAAACAACTCTTTAAATTTAAGTCAATGTAGGATATCGCGATACCGTCCATCACTGGGTGTATTCTCATCACACCCTCGCCTTTATCTCCGATTCCACTTATATGAGCCTCTATGATCCCATTTTCCTCTTTTATGGAGGAGAAAGAGTAAGATGAAAAAAATTCATATATAAAAGAAGTATCTATACACATATTGTTAGCTCTAACTAACTCTATACTTATTCTTCCTCTCTGTCCACCTCTTTTCTATTTCTGTCCCCCCATTCTGTCATCTCATCCAATATTCTGCATAGGGTTTTTGCATAATCTGTAAGGCTGTATTCGACGCAGAGAGGGAAGTGAGAGATCTCATTTCTTATGACAAGACCATCCTCTTCCATCTCACGCAGTGTCATTGTAAGGCTTCGGGAGGAGATGTCGCTTATATATCTTTTCATCTCATTGAATCGTACCGGTCCATACTCCATCAGCGTGTAAAGGATGGGAAGACGAAAATTTCCTCCCATTATTCTCAGGGCATAGCCGAATCCCGTATCTTTTATGGTGCTCTCTCTTACACTATCCTTCATAGGAACTAATATAGCATGAAAACCTTTTCTTGACCTGCACTTTGTTGTATTTTAGATTATTTTTAGGAGGATGATATGAATGACTTTCCGGCAGCTTTCCTGATTGGAAAACTGTCTAACAGGATCAGGCGCAGGATTACGGAGATGGCCTCGGATTTACCGTATACCGGAGCCCAGGGCAAGGTGTTGCATTATTTGCTGGCACAAAAGGAGAATGTTTATCAGAAGGATATCGAGGAGAATTTCTCTCTCCGTCCGTCTTCTGCCACAGAGGTGTTAAAGAAGATGGAGGATGCAGGACTCCTTTATCGTGTTCCCGAAGAGAAGGATGCCAGACTTAAAAGGATTATCCTTACGGAAAAGGCTTTATCCTTTAAGGATGTGGTGATGGATGGACTCGACAACGTGGAGGCCGATATAAGCAGAGGGATAAAACCAAAGGACATAGAGACCTTTAAAAAGGTCTGCGCCAAGATGATAGATAATATAGAGCTCTAGGCTTTTAAAGAGAACACGTCTTTGAGTGAAATGCACGTCTCACCGTCAGATGGGAATGTGAAACCATTCGTGGAGAAAAGTCCAACTTCCGCTTCCCCTCCGGTGAGATCTTTTATTCTCTTTCTTTCCTTTGAGAACATCTCATCATCCACTCTCTTGTCATAGAATATGGAGTATATCCTCTTTTCTTCTTCCGTGATGAGAGCCATCTCCTCCTCTCTCTCATCATCTATGTAATATCTTCCTATGAGGGTTATACTGCCGAGTTTTCCATCCAATGATGCTTTCTCAAGATATTCTGTAAGTACCGTTCTCAGGCTTGTCCTGAAATAGTCATCAAGTTCTTTCTCTATGTATTTCTCATAATATGCCTTGCTTCCTATCATTTCCACGAGATCTCTGTTCGGGTATATGAATCTGAAATAGAATCGAAGGAGATTATCGCTTATCTCATAGAGGACTTTTTTCCTGTCAACTTTCTTATTTATCGGGTAGCTCTTTCTTATAAGTCCAAGTTCGCTGAGTATGTTCAACTGCTTATCAAGCAGGCCATTGTATTTCTGTCCTGTGAGGCTTACTAGTTCACCGTATTTCATTCTCCTGTCTTTCAGAAGAGAGAGGATGAGGAATGCGTAGCTTTTCTTTCCCAGATCCTCAAATAGTTCATGTTCTATGTACTCACTTATGGCGCTCTCTGATGTGAGCAGGAGGTTCCTCACATTTCTTTTCAGAGACTCTTCCGGGTCTATTTTCGAGATTGCGAATTCAGATGATCCGAATACCAGGAAGAACGTCAGCTGCTTGGATGAGGGGAGGGAGCGCAGGGGATCAAAACTCTCATAATACTTCGGTACGATTTTCTCTATGGCTATGAAAGCCTCATCCTTTTCCGCCTCCTCTGCAAAGGCGATATCCCTTGTCGTAAGTATTACCCTATGTTTTCCTGCCAGTTTTTTCAGCCAGCTTAACGTTGATGTGGAGGTGAATTTGCTCAGAAGTTCGATGTTCTCCAGTATGACGATGATTCTCTCATCTAAGGATGTGATGGCTGTAAACAGACTTTCAAAATCTTCTGATGTGCAATCAATGCCGATGAGGAAACGCAGACGTTCTTTTAAGAGCTGAAAATTCTCCTTTCCATTGGTGTTTTTCATTTCATAATAAAGAATCTTCTCCTTTCTTCCCTTCAGAGAGTTCTTTATATAGCTCGTCTTACCGCTCTTTCTTATGCCATATATAAGTAGAATGTTCTCATCTCTTGAGGAAAGGTATTTCCTTGCTCTGTCATCCATATTGCCTCCGATATCCCAATTTTCTTATATTTCTGAAAAAAAACAAGATGGCAAAGCTAATCAGCCTGACCTGTAGAAGTCTTGATTCTCTCTATTTTAAAGATTACAGGACGTATACCATCTCCGCAGCAGATGATGGATGTACCATCATTCTTATACCAGGGACGATAAGTTGCTCCGTTTGAAATTGCACTGACTGTAGCATAGATGTCAATCCAGGCCCAGGGGCAGAATCCCTCTGGCATCTGAGCGCTTTTTTCATATATGAACTCATCTCCTATATTGAGAAGAGGGCAGGAGGTGACGTTTTCCTCATCGCTTAAATATTCCTTTGCAAGCTCCCTATATAACTCCTTTCTTATCACCTTGATCCGAACTCTGTACACAGCATCCTCCTTTTTAATTATCATAATTACATATATGGGAATAAGAAAGTTTTATTATAAAAGCCATCCCTTGCGAGATGGCCCATAAGATGAAATTCTCATTCTTATTTCTTGTAGATATCCTTTGTGGGATGGTAATCCATCGTGTTCGTATACCAGCCACCCCATACATCCGTATCGATAAGGTTCTGGGATACATAGAAATAAAGTGGGATGATTCCCTGATCTTCGAGGATGAAGATCTCCTCTGCCTGCATGAGGACATCCATTCTCTCCTCTCCAGCCGGCATTCTTGCTGCCTGGTTGATGAGTTCATCATATTCAGAATTTGAATACTTACCACCATTCATTCCCGCACCCGTGATGAACATGTCGAGGAACGTGTTCGGATCCTGGTAATCTCCGACCCATCCTGCTCTCGCAACATCGAAGTTGCCTGCGTTCCTGTTTGCAAGATATGTGGCCCATTCCTGGTTCTCAAGGGTCACGTTGATGTTAAGATTCTCTCTCCATGACTGCTGGATGTATTCGGCAATGGCTCTGTGCGTCTCGTCTGTGTTGTAAAGCAGTGAGAATGTTGGGAAGCCGATACCATTCGGATAGCCTGCCTCTGCAAGAAGTCTCTGTGCCTCCTCAGGATCGAATTCTGGATAACCGAGACCTTCGTAGCCAGCCATCTCAGGTACGATACCTACTGCAGGAATCTGTCCACCCCTTGTTACAGTGTCAACAAGTTCCTCCCTGTCTATGGCAAGAGAGAGCGCCTTTCTCACGTTCGGATTATCGAACGGTGCACGTGTGTTGTTGATCGTATAGTAATAGGAAGAGAGCTGTGGAGCACTCTGGTAGTCCTCTCTCATCATGGCCTCTTCGAGCCTTCCCTGTGGAACGTTCGTGAGCCAGTCAATCTGTCCAGAGAGATACATGTTGTATGTCGTGTCGATATCATCAGAGGCATAGAATACGACTTCATCAAGCTGTACGTTCTCAGCATCCCAGTAAAGTGGGTTCTTTACTGCTACGATCCTGTCCTGAGGAGACCATTCCTGAAGGACGAACGGACCGTTTCCTACGAAATTTTCAGGAAGAATCCACTCTGATCCGTACTCTTCAATTGCATGCTGAGGCACGATTGCGAATGAATAGTGGGTAAGTGCTCCAAGAACATATGGAAGTGGTCCAATGAGCGTCATCTGGAATGTATGGTCATCAAGTGCTGCAATCTGGACAGCTTCAGGACCTGCTTCTCCCGCATTGTACTCCGCAGCTCCTTCAAGGAACATAGCAGGGAACCATGCGTATGGACTTGCAGTTTCCGGTGCGAGTTCCCTGAGCCACGAGTAGACGACGTCATGTGCGGTTACAGGTACTCCGTCAGACCAGAGTGCATCCTCTCTGAGATGAAATGTATATGTAAGTCCATCATCTGAGACATCCCAGCTTTCAGCAACTCCCGGAATTCCCTCTGCCGTCTCAGGATCAATGATGAGCAGTCCTTCAAAGAGGGCCTCATAGATCCTGTGCTCAGGAACTCCCTGGATCTGAGATGGATCGAGAGATTCAGGTTCCGCGCTGTTGGCAATCCTGAATACGACCTTTTCATCATCAGCTGCTACAAGCGGAGATACCGCAACTGTGAAAATACAGAGTGTGGCGAACAAAGCAACCAATATCTTTTTCATATTGTCTCTCCTTTGGGTATTGGAATTACGTTTTAGCATAATGGCTTTGATAGGCTTTAGCAATAGAAAACGGAGTCGGTTTGCAAAAAAATGTATAAAAATTGCATAATCATGCATAATTAATTATTTATTCTTTGTGCTCAATTTTCTTGATTCCAGTCTTTCCCCTCTGCTTTGGTATTACAATATTCCTTGATGCAGCCACACCTTTATCGAAAGAGGAACGGCTGTAAAAGGAAGTGGTATTTCTTCTTCCCGTTATCCTTGAGGAGGTGAATATATTCTTGAATCTTCTGCTGTTGTCGTTATAACTCAGTACCAGAGCCTTTGATATCTTTTCATCATTCTCTTTTTCTATCCTCTCATAGAGTCTGCTTGAAAGCCCTGCGGAGAAGGAGAAAAAGTCTAAATCCTTGTCATTCTTTCTTTTTTCCTTTCTAAATGCCTCTCTAAGGGCATCATTGAGAAAAAGATAGGTCTCGTATGAAAACTCAACTTGTTCAATTGAACCATAGGCGACTAAGGCTATTTTATCATCTCTTTTTTCCCTGAGTATCAGGGCCCCTGATAACTTTGTTATTATTGAGATGAACATCTTTTCATGAAAATAGAACTTTCCCTTCCTCTCCAGTTCTGCAGAATAGAGTCTTATATCCTCTTCATCATCCTCTTTTATCCCGTACTCGGCCATAAGGCGTTGTGCTGCTTTCAAGGCCGACATGCTCTCGTTTTCGAAAGGGCTTTCTGAGAGCCTTATGAGTTTCCTCACTTTCTCTCTCACTTTTTCTTTCTCTCCGTTTTTTAATCTTACTTTTGCCTTCTCAAATCCATCTGGGACACCGAGTGTGGAACATATCTGATGGAAAAGATGGTCATGCTGGCTGTATCCTCTTCTGCTGAAATCTACAGCATGTGCAAGTTCATGCAGAAACGTAGCTTCCTCATCCCCCTCCATTCCTTCTTTGAGCAGATTATCATCAAGGACGATCAGGTTCTGCTCTGGATCGAAATAACCTATTCTTCCATCCTTGTCCGTGGGAGCAAAGATTATTCTAGGAAGAAGGAGTTGGATATCTGTTCTTCTTAATCTCTCTTCCATGATGGCGCTGAGGCGTTTCACCTCGCTTAGCGCTTTCCTGCTTACCGTTCTTATCTCCATTTTCCATGATGATAGCCTAATTGCATGTTGAGAAAAAGAGTGAAATATCTGATACTTTTCCTATGTTCAGCTATGATGTCAGGATAAGAGGAGAGAAGGCCTATTACAGCATGGGGCTTTCTTTCAGGATAGTATGTGCGCTTTTCTTTGTTTTTCTCCTGGTAGGACTTGTTCTTACTATCCAGGGTGAAGGGCTGTCATTTTCACTTCTTATTCCTTTCTTCATCATGCTGATCCTGCTTCTTAGCCTTCTTTACAGGGATGAATGGGTTTTCGATAACGGGAAGAAGGAGGCGGTAATGATATTCGGCCTTGCTTGCTTCATTAAAAGAAGGACTATCCCTTATTCCGATATCAAATGGATAGAGGTTACACATTTTCTTAAAGGGATAGAAGAGGGGAGTGAACTTGTGAAGAAGCCCAGCTGGAAGCATCCTGAGCAGATAGTCCTCTCAATAAGGCTTAATGATGAGGAGACGAAATACGATCTTGAGATCATGTCAGATAAGAAAAGTGGTGGAAAAGTTGACAGGAATGCCAGTTATCTTTCTTCCTTTACCGGTCTTGCCCTTCATTTTGATAAGGTAAGGGATACTGGTCGTACGCTGAGAAGATGAGATACCATGTGACTGCTTGTATGACGCTGATCAGTGCGCTTTTAGGTTTTCTTTATTCTCTTCGGGGCGTAAGGAACTGTAAGGGTGGAAATGATAAAGCTTTTTCATATATGGCCGCAAGAAGTTTCGCATTACTCATACTCGCAGTTATTCCCATAGCAGAGAAAAGTGTCTTTGTTTTGCTCCTCATAACCTTTTCGATGATGATCGTGCAGGTGATTGATAGAAAAGCTTGGCAAGGACACTTGGACCGCTTATCATGGCCTTGTGCCATCTTGTTTGTCTATTGCCTTTCTTGCTTTCTCCAGATTCTTGCCTCCTCCAATAACCGTTGTATGATCTCTTCTTTTCCTGATGTGTAACTTTTCCTGTCATCAGGAAAAGACAGGGCTAATTCCTCTTTGTATTTCTCATATTCCTTTGCTTTTTGTGGATGAAAATTCAGGTAATCCCTGAAATTGATGTAATTATTCCACGCAGAGCTTGCCCAGACGGTGATGTGGATATGATGTGTCCGTATATCATCGTGAGCTTCCCTTATGAACAGATATTGTCCCTGTACCACCTCTCCGCGAAAGAGAAAACCATGATATTCCAGTATTTCGATATATGGAAGGATGTCCTCTAACTCATGTACTCCGACTACGATGTCGATAATCGGTTTTGCTTTGATTTCTCTTATGGCCGTACTTCCGACATGCTGTATGTCAATGGCCTCTCTTCCTAGGAGATCCTTTAAAATGGAAATGGTTTCCCTTGCCGTCTCCTCCCATTCCCTCTGGTGAGGTATGAGCCTCACATTTCCCCTCTTAAGTCCAGTCATGATGAAATTCCCTGTTTCCATTAGTATGCCTGATAATCCAGTACAAGAGAAGTCTGTATGGAGATGAGATACAGTTCAAACCATTTCTCCATATATAATCATATGCTCTTCTCATTATTTTATTCCTTATTTTGAGAGCATACATGAAAGATGCAAATTCCCCTGTGATACTACTCGCATAGGAGAGAAAAAATATGGGAAAGAAAGTAATTCTTTTACTTGTAGTAACAGCCATAACATGTATGGCCTGTTTCGCAGATGATGTCACAGCAGGAGAGGAGACTGTTGCTACTGTAACTGAGGAGACGACAACGGTCACGACTATGGAGATTCCTGAAGGCTATATGCTGGCAGAGGATGGAACTTTAATACCTATCCCTGTGGAAACGGAGACGGCAGTAGTGGAGGAGTAGGGCTCTACTCGTTATTCCTCTTTGAAGTGTGGACATGCTGCATGTTTCAGAGCCCGCACGCCTTTTATTTTCTCAGAAAATGAAAACGTCATAAGACATGTCCTGTCCTATGACGTTTTTTACATTGTTACTATCAGTTATGACCTTCCTTGTCGTATAACCAGCAAGCCACCTCATGATTCTCTCCTGCTTTGAACATCGGAGGGATGTTGCATGAGCAGAACTCCATCTTATGCGGACATCTGTCATAGAAATAACATCCGTGCCTTTCCTTGTCGGGGGAGGGGACATCTCCTTCAAGCACTATCCTTTTTCTGTTCCTCTCAACTTTGGGATCTGGAACGGGAGCTGCGGAGAGCAGAGCTTCCGTATAAGGATGCTTCGGGTTCTTATACAGCTCCTCTGACGTGCTTATCTCCATGATTTTGCCAAGATACATCACTATTACCCTTGAGGAGATATGTTGTATTACACCCAGATCATGGGCTATGAAGATGAATGTTATTCCCATCTCCTTCTGCAGGTCTATGATGAGATTGAGAATCTGCGCCTGAATTGAGACGTCAAGTGCCGAGACCGGCTCATCTGCAAGTATGATTTCAGGATTGAGTGCAAGGGCACGGGCTATTCCTATCCTCTGCCTCTGCCCACCGGAGAATTCATGAGGATATCTGTTCTTGTAGAGCTTGTTAAGCCCTACCTTCTCCATAAGTTCCTCAACACGATCCTCTATCTCATCTTTCGTCCACTTGTGGTCAAGAAGCCCCCTTCTGTTATAGATGTTAAGAGGCTCGCTTATGATCGTACGCACCGTCATCCTCGGATCGAGGGATGCATATGGATCCTGGAAGATCATCTGTATGTTCCGTCTTTCTTTTAACAGGGTTTTCTTATCAGCCTTGCAGAGATCAACACCATGGAATAAGACCTCTCCCGAGGTGGGCTTATAAAGCTGGGCAATGCTCCTGACCGTGGTACTTTTACCGCATCCCGATTCTCCTACGATACCAAGGGTTTCACCTTTCTTTACTGTAAAGGATATCCCATCGACGGCCCTTATGGCTCCGATCTGCTTTTTGAAGATTCCCCCATTGTCGATAGGAAAGTGCTGATAGAGGTCCTTCACTTCGAGTATCGTGCTATTTCCTGACATCTCTGGCCTCCTTTAGTGCATTGTCGATCTCCTCTTTGCTCGCATAGAGCCAGCATGCGACATGGTGCTTCTCATCCTTGTGGTACACAGGCGGATACATGGCTTGGCATATTCCCATTTTCTTCCGACATCGCGGATGAAATGGGCAGCAGGGGGGCAGGTCTATGACGTTTGGTGGCTGTCCTTCGATTGAGAACAGCTTTTCCTTTCCCCCGTCATCGAGTTTTGGAACTGACGCGATCAGTCCTTCTGTATAGGGGTGCATCGGATGCTCGAAGAGATCCTCCGTCGGGGATGATTCGACAATACGCCCTGCATACATCACACATACCTTGTCGCACATTCCTGCGACCACACCAAGATCATGTGTGATGAGGATTACAGCCGTATTGAATTTCTCGGTAAGGGCTTTTATGAGTTCCAGTATCTGTGCCTGGATTGTCACATCGAGCGCTGTTGTTGGCTCATCTGCAATCAGGATCTTTGCATGGCAGGATAGGGCCATTGCGATCATTACACGCTGTCTCATGCCTCCTGAGAACTGATGGGGGTAGCAGTCTATCCTCTGTTCAGGTTTTGGGATGCCGACAAGACGCAGCATCTCCACGGCCTTTTCCCTCGCTTCCTTCTTTGTGACATCCTGATGAAGCCTGATTGTCTCAATCATCTGTGTTGAAATCTTTAAAAATGGATTGAGGCTCGTCATGGGGTCCTGGAATATCATGGAGATCTTGTTTCCTCTGATGTTCCTCAGTTCCTTCTCGCTCATCTGAAGTATGTCTTTTCCATCGAAGATTACCTTTCCTCCAACGGTCTTTCCTGGAGGAGAGGGGACAAGCCGCATGATAGAGAGGTTCGTGACGCTTTTACCGCATCCTGACTCTCCCACAAGTCCTACCGTCTCTCCTTCGTGGACGACGAAGGATACTCCGTCAACAGCCTTTAATATGCCTGCATCGGTTTTGAAATATGTCTGGAGGCCTTCTACGTTTAAAATGACCTTCTCTTTATCAAAATCTTTCATCTTTTCTCCTTAAAGCTGGTTCTTGCTCTGTGGATCAAACGCGTCCCTGAGTCCATCTCCGAAGAAGTTCATCGCGAAGAGGAATACGACCATCACCACTGATGGTGCGATGAGCTTGTATGGATAGAGTGTCATGCTCGATACCGCGTCTCCGATCAGAGATCCCCATGATGCATAAGGAGCCTGAACTCCAAGTCCGAGGAATGAGAGGAACGACTCCTGCATGATGAATGCCGGAATCCTTATCGTAGAATAGACTATGATGACCGAAAGGGAGTTCGGGATCATGTGGCGAAGTATTATGTGGAACGTAGATGCTCCCATGCTCCGTGCCGCCTCGACATATTCCTGGTTCTTGAGGCTCATTATCTGGCCACGTACCATACGTGCGATCGTAAGCCATGATACCAATGCCAGAGCTAGGAAGAGGTTCAGTATGTTGCGCCCGAAGATCGCCATACAGATGATTACAAGAAGCATGTAGGGCAGTCCGTACATGATGTCTACGAATCTCATAAGATAATAGTCAACTCTTCCTCCTAGGTATCCGGCAAGAGAACCTACGAGGATTCCGATTACAAATGAGGCTATCGTACCGACAAGGCCGATGGCTATGGATATCTGGCCTCCGTATATTATCCTTGAAAGCAGATCCCTTCCAAGGTAATCGGTTCCAAGGTAATACCTCCTCTCGTGCATCTTTGACGCCTCAATCTCAGCAGTCATTCCACTTGAAAGCTCAAAGGATCCCTTATATGGGAAAGTGATCGTGCCTTCACTGTTCTGTGCGGACACGTCACGCTCCGCTTCTCTGCGTGCAAGCTGCATTATGTACCCGACAAGGTTCTGAGTTGCCCTCTCCTGATAGCCCTCCTCTCCAAGGGCATCCATCTCCAGTTCTACAGCCGCCTCAAGATCCTCACCCTCAAGGGTTTCATCATTTGCTCTCACCTGATTGGAAACCGAGGTCCTCACCTCATTTCTCAGTGTCGTTTCCACGAGAGAGGGCTCGACATTAAGCAGTGTTGAATAAAGGTTCAGAAGCGTCTGGTAGTCTGCATTCGCCACCTCATAGCGCTCTCCATCTGCATCATATGCATAAAGATGGTTCACTGTGATCTGGATATCATTCTCAATGTCCTCAAGCATCCTGTCAATCTGACGCTGTGCGGATCTGCTGAACTCGAAAGTCCCGTTTGCCCTTGCCTCCTCTCCATATTTGTATACCAGATCCCATACTGCGTTTGTACGGCTTTCCTGTACCCATTCTCTGATCCTTGCATCATCTTCTTCACTTACAGCCAGCTCTCCATTTCTCCATGCCTGGAAATAGATGTTCTTGAGCCTTTGCTCAAGCATAAGCTCTCCTGCACTCCTTGTCAGGGACGGTCTGAGGTTCTGATGTTGCGTGATCGCCTCATCGTAGGGGTAGAGCGGAAGAGCGTCTGCAAAGATCGCAAGCAGGGCGTATATAATTACGACGACCATGCCTACAACGGCCATCTTATTCTTTCTCAGCCTCTTCCATGCCTCTTTTGTAAGGCTTGTTCCTTCTACGGTCTGATTGAATTCGTTGGTGGCAACCATCTTTTTTTTCTTAAACAGTTTCATGTTGCCTCCTATTTATATGTGATCCTCGGATCAAGCTGTGCATAAACGATATCCACGATGAAGTTCATGATTACGAGGATGATTGAATATACGATGACGACTCCGACGATCAGTGTATAGTCGCGGTTAAAGGATGACTGTACGAAGAATTTTCCAAGACCGGGGATCGTGAATACCTGTTCTACCACGATGCTCCCCGTAAGAATTCCCGCGAACGCTGGTCCAAGGTAACTCACCACGGGCAGCATGGCTCCTTTCATCGCATGCTTGAAGATGATCGTGCTGTTTTTCATCCCCTTTGCCTTTGCCGTTCTGATATAGTCACTTCTGAGCGTCTCAAGCATGCTTGAGCGTGTGAGCCTGGCGATATCCGCATAATATGCGAAGGAAAGCGCTATCGTGGGCAGTACTGCGGTCTTCCATCCTCCGCCTCCTGTTGTCATGAACCATCCTGTTGTAGGAAACCAGTGCAGCTGCATTGAGAATATCTGCTGTAATAGCGGTGCAACTACGAACAGCGGGACCGATAGCCCGAGTGCTGCAAGACACATCGGGAAATAATCGAGAATCGTGTTCTGTTTTACCGCTGCTGTTATTCCCAGCGATATTCCGAATACTAGGGCAACGGCCATGGCCATTGAACCAAGTACTATGGAATTCGGGAGACTGTTACCTATAAGATAGTTAACATCATGATCCTTGTATTTGTAAGATGGGCCTAAATCTCCTCTCAATACGTCGAACATGTATCTTGCATATTGTTTGACAAGGGGTTCATCGAAGTGATAGCGCGCTTCAATGTTCCTTCTGACCGCTTCGGTAAGTACCCTCTCTCCGTCAAAAGGACCTCCGGGGGCGATTCTGACTATAAAAAAGCTGAGCGTAATTATGATCAATATGGTCGGAATCATTCCCAGAAGGCGCTTTATTATGTATTTTGTCATCGCATCTCCTCTAATGGTAAATGTTTTAATTAAAAATTCCCTGATATTCAAGAACAAATTGCATACAAATTGCATGAATATGGAAAATTTATGCAATTTTAAATATTTTTCTGCGGTAAAAACTTCGTTGCTAAAATCTCCTTAAAAAGATAATGTAATGGCTATGGAAAAGATATACATAGAGAGTTTAGGATGTGCTAAGAACCAGGTAGACAGTGAGATACTTTTAACATATGCCCTTGAAAACGGGTATGAGAGGACATCTGATCCTGCAGTGGCTGATGTGATAGTCGTCAACAGCTGCGGATTTATCGAGGATGCGAAGAAGGAGTCCATTGAGACCGTTCTCTCTATGCGTGAGCTCTATCCCAGCGCAAAGATCATCCTGGCCGGATGTCTCGCACAGCGTTATGGTGCGGAGATGGAGTTTGAGGAGGCCAATGCCATTTTCGGCAACCATGATCTCTCTCAGTTTCCAAAGATACTTAAAGATGTAGAGGATAGCGAACACCCCGTTGAAACACCGGAATATCCTGATCCTGACAGGGAAAGGGATGACAGGAAGATTCTCCTCTCAAGAAAAAGAACCGCTTACCTGAAGATAAGTGAAGGCTGTAATCATTGCTGCTCATATTGTGCTATTCCGGTTATCAGGGGACCGCTGAGAAGCAGACCTTTTGAGAAGATAGTAGAGGAGGCGAAGAGACTTATTTCAGAGGGGATTTATGAGATATCGGTCATCGCACAGGATCTTGGTGCCTATGGTCTAGATCTTTATGGAAAAAGCAGGTTCACCGAGCTTATGGACGCTCTCTCTTCCCTGGATGGGGATTTTGTGTTGAGGATGCTTTATATCCATCCAGATACTTTCCCAATGGATCTGATTCCTCTTACGAAGGAGAAAGAAAAGATCCTGCCTTATTTCGATATTCCCGTACAGCACGCCGATCCGAGGATCTTAAGTAAGATGGGAAGGACTGGTAGCAGGGAGATATATCTCAATCTTATAAATAATATACGGTCAGCCCTTCCTGATGCGGTCATAAGAACCACCATCATGCTTGGTTTCCCCGGAGAGGATGAGAAGAGCTTTGCGGAGGTTAAGAGATTTATCATGGAAGGCCAGTTTGACTGGATGGGATCTTTCACCTATTCAAGGGAGGAAGATACCCCCGCATATAAGATGCGTAACAAGAAGGATCATGATAAGGCACATAAGATAGCACTTTCCTATCAGAAGGAGCTTATGGAAATACAGAACGGCATAAGCGAGGAGCGGATGAAACGCTTTGTCGGAAATACTTACAAGGCGATAATAGAGGAGAAGATAGAGAACGAGGAGCTTTATTTCGGCAGGATCTACGCTCAGGCTGCGGATGTAGATGGGCTTACGGTCATCTCCTCTTCAAGGGAATTGAAAGAGGGGAATGTCGTGGATGTCAGGATTACCAAGTCCATGGGATTTGACCTTGATGCGGTGGCTCTATGACCTATCTAGACACTCTGAATGAGGCTCAGAGGGAGGCCGTACTTGATACGGAACATAACCTTCTGATCCTTGCATGTGCCGGCAGTGGAAAGACTCGTACGATAACGAGTAAGATTGCCTATTACATAGAATCGGGGATATTGAAGCCCTGGCAGATTCTTGCTGTAACATTTACCAACAAGGCTGCACAGGAGATGCGTACAAGGCTTGCCCAGATGCTCTCCGATTATGATATATCCTCTCTTGAAATACGCACATTTCATTCGTTTGGGGCATGGGTTCTGAGACGTCATAGCAAGGAGGCCGGCCTTCTTAGTGGTTTCCAGATTTATGATGACAGTGATTCTGCCACCCTCCTTTCCTCGATATTCCCTGATATCGATAAGAAGGAGGCGAGGAGCATATATAATGCCATCTCTCAGGCGAAGGACAGGGGTATTGCCCCCAATTCCGGGAAACTTGAGTATTTTGCAAAGGATATCGAAGATCTTGGTGCTTACTATCAGGAATATGAGAAGGCCCTGAGAGGAACGGGAAACTGTGATTTTGCAGATCTCATACTTAAACCTGTAATACTATTTAATAAATATGATGATATAAGAACATATTACCAGAAGCGGTTCAAGCTCATTCTCGTGGACGAGTATCAGGATTCGAACAAGATGCAGTTCGAACTTTTAAGTCTGATCTCCTCAAAAGATTCCCAGCTCTGTGTCGTTGGAGATGATGACCAGTCCATATACTCCTTCCGTGGAGCGGACATAGAAAACATCCTTTCGTTTAATAAGTCATTTAAAAACGTAAGGGAGATAAAGCTCGAGAAGAACTACCGTTCCACCAGTGAGATTCTGGCACTTGCCTCCTCTGTTATTAAGAATAATAAGATTCGACATAAGAAGGATATCATCAGTTTCGACGGGCATCATGGAAAGAAGCCGGAGCTGATTTCAAACATTGATGGAAAAGGGGAGGCAGAAGGTATTCTCAGTCGCATACGGCGCATAGACGATTATGATAACACAGCTGTGATTTACAGGACGAATGCACAGTCTCTAGAGTTTGAGCGGGTTCTTAGCATGAGTCATGTTCCATACCGTCTCGTTGGGGCTCTTAAGTTCTACGAGAGAGAGGAGGTCAAGGATTCACTTGCTCTGCTCCGCCTTCTTTGTAACCGGCATGATGTAATCAGTTTCCGCCGTATGATAAACAAGCCTGCACGCGGCTTAGGTGATAAAACCGTAGAGAACATAATAGGAGGAAGAGAGAGTGTCGATGTCTTGTCCGCCCTTTCTTCTTTCTCAGAGAATGCGAAAGGTAAGGCTAAGGAGGGGGCACAGGCATTCCTTTCCGCTTACGAGAAATGTTCATCTGAACTTGATTCTGGGATAGAGCTTGAGACATTGCTGGCAGAGGTCCTGGATTATTTCGGACTGAAAGATTATTACGAAGAGGAGAAGGATGCATCTATCAGGGAAGGAAAGAGGGAGAACCTGAACGCACTTGCAAACTCTCTTGCCGAATACGGAGCGGGCAGGGGGCAGCTTGAGACTTTCCTTGAAAATATCACGTTGGATAATACAACTGTGGGTGGAACGGGAAAAGATGAACGTCCGGGAGTCACCCTCATAACGATGCATAATACGAAAGGTCTTGAATTTGACTATGTATTCGTAGCGGGGCTTGAGGATGAACTCATTCCTGGAAGTCGGAGCAGTCAGAGTGCGAAAGGACTGGAAGAGGAGAGGCGTCTACTTTATGTCGCAACGACAAGGGCACGAAAGGAGCTCTATCTTTCATATGCAGCGATACGCTCAATGTGGGGAAGAAAGGACTATAGAACCCCATCCCGTTATCTTGATGAGATTCCAAAAGAGTTTTATAGCGGAGCTCTTTACAAGAAAGCCGTCAACCCTTATTCATTCGTAGGAGCGAAAGTCGAGTATAAGAGCAAGAGTAGCTATACCAACATTCCTTCCTGGGCTGCGAACATAAATATCCCAAAGAAGGAGGAGGTTAAGAAGGAGATTCCGCTTTTCTCTTTGAATGATGAGGTTTCCAGCCCCCTTTATGGGAAAGGAACCATATTAGATATTAAAACAGGAGAGATAGGACATCGTCTCCTTACCATAAAGTTTGAGAATCTTGGTACGGTCCGACTTAATGAGGGCACTGCAAATCTTACTCTCCTTTCATCTTCTTCCAATGCGAAAAATACCTCTTCCCGTTTTGAAAAAGGGGATAGGGTGAAAAGTCCCGCCTATGGGGAAGGTGTCATTGAGAATATATCTGAGATCAACGGCAAACGGGTTCTCACCGTCCATTTTGCCTCTGATAAAACCATTAAACTTATGGAAGGGTATTCCAAGCTTGAGAAACTGTAAGAAATTTATATAATATCTGAAAATTCGGAGTATCTGCTATCTTGCGAAATAGGATGTTCCGTATTTTCAGTTGGAATTCATTACAATGCTTCATTGTTGAAGTAAATCATTGATTATTGCTTAAATCGATATTTCCCTTTTCCTTGCCCTTTGACTTCTGCAATTAGACTAGAAGTTTTTAATTTAGCAATCAATTCTCCTGCTGATGAATATGATGTTGCAGTTACCGTAGCAATATCACTTCGTCCAAAAACACCTTCAGTACCATATGTCTTGAATAGCGCCATTGCTTTACTTCTTGTGTTTTTGTTTGCATTCATTTTATTGATGGCTGTCTCAATAGCCTGATTTGAGGATTCAATAGCCGGTTTTTCAAACTGAATAGCTTGGTTTTTCAAATCAATCACCAGATTCTCAATGGATTTCCCATAGTTTAGATTCTTGAGAATTACTGAGAACTGCGAAGAATCAGAAAAGAACTCTGGTTTCAAGTTACTACTGTAATTAGGCTCTGTTTCATAGCCCTCTATAATTTTCTTGATACCACTTCCTTGGCGTTCCATATAACCGAGTCTTGCAAACACATCTGCAAGTACGGGATTTCTGCGTTTCGAGATTATATTCTTGCTCAGGTCAAGATCCTGAATATTCTTCCCATTTACCATTCCACCAGGAGATGAGATCTCAAGCCTATCATCAAAGATGTCAATATTGTACTTCACTACCAAGCTCCAGATAGCTACGATGGATTAGGACATTTGTGAGAGCTTCAAGGCAGCTTCGTTCTGCATATTCTGGCATTTCTATTCTAGATGTAGGAGCTTTTCTCCACATCATCTTATTATTATGTTTGATGAAATTCATACCATCTTCAAGTAAGAGAATCAGACTTCCTGTATATTCTGCACTGTCAATGGCATCAATGAGCCCTCCTGCTTTTGTAAGTCCATTCCATCTTACACAAAAGAGCCTCGACTGCCTCAACGGGCAATCATCCGCTATAAGGACTCCAGCATTGGTAAGTTTGTTCGTAGCTTCTTCAACTAGTCCGAAAGAAGCAAGGAACTTGTCATCAAAACTCTTACCAGTCCATTTCCTATAACGTTCCCTGAGCTTCGAGAATGCAAAATCTTTCGCATCATATTTTGAAACAAGAGCATCAAAAGTCTCATTCATTCCATCTAGGATAAGCTCATGAAGAATGTGATCTGGTGCACTATGCTTTCATCTCCAAGCCTGATATACGCTTCTCTGATTCCATCTGCCTTGTAGTAATAAGGGGTATGGCTTCCTTTTGAAATAAAAAGAACAAGGAGATTCTTTCCATCTTCTTTCTCTGCAGTGAGAATGAAGCGTGGAATTGGAGATATTCTTTCCTTGATAAGTCTGCTTATATCTTCTGCATCCTTTTGCGGATCTGCTAAACCAACAATATTGTGATCATTATCAATACTGAAGAAGAGAGTACCGCCGGATGTATTTGCAAAAGCACTGACACTTTTAAGCCAGCTCTTGGGCTTTTTCACCTCGAGTACTTCTTTAAAATCACAAACGGTAGCTTCTGCGATAAGTCTCTCTAACATCATCTTTCCTTTTTGATAGATTATCTTATAGGAGGAATGAGCTTAGCAATACTCCATAGCTAATTGAAACTGTAATTCTTCTTATATTTTATGTTTTGAGACTTGAAGAATAAATTCTTTTACACTATTTACATAGCCGTCATTTTTCAACTATAATACATTTTCGGTCGGCTTTGCCGGCCTGCATATAAAAGGAACAGATCCATCTTTTCCAGAGTCTCCCTAAACTGTGGATGAGATTGTAATGTTTCCTCTTATAGGAAGTCTTAAGGGATTTCTGACTATGTCAAACACCTTATTCGCCTTCCCACAGAATATGGTGGTTAGTTCTTAGGTCCTTTTGAGCCGGTGAGTCCTGTAAGATATGCAATAACGCTAACTTAAAGGGTTTTGTTTATGAAGACTATTTTTATTAAGCCAGCGACTGTCGAGAAGAAATGGTATCTTATCGACGCGGAAGGCCAGAACCTCGGTCGTGTCGCAGTAAAGGCTGCAAACATCCTCAGGGGTAAGAATAAAGCTGAATATGTTCCTCATCAGGATTTAGGGGACTATGTCATCATCATCAATGCTTCAAAGGCAACTGTCACCGGCAACAAGATGGAAGATAAGAAGTACTATCGCCATTCCATGTATCCAGGTGGACTTAGAGAAGAGAAGTATGGTGATGTTCTTAAGAGAAAGCCAACCTTCCCTATGGAGCATGCTATCAAGGGAATGCTTCCTCATGGAAAGCTTGGAAGAAGGCTTTTCCTGAATGTGAAGATTTACGCAGGAAACGAGCATCCACATATTGCTCAGAAACCTATTAAGGTGGAGCTCTAAGGAGGTAGATGATGGCTAAGAAAGATGTTAAGAACACTGCCAACCTCGGACATGGGGTAGGAAGAAGAAAGACGGCGGTAGCAAGAGTTTACCTCAGAGAGGGAAACGGACAGATCACCGTTAATGGAAAGAATGTTGACGAGTACTTTGTTGACGTGCTCAATGCTTCTCTTGTAAGCCAGCCTTTCAAAGTCACAGAGACTGAAGGCAAGTACGACCTCGTAATCAATGTCGTAGGTGGTGGAATCAAGGGACAGGCAGAGGCTTGCAGACACGGTGTTGCAAGGGCTCTCGTCGATGAGAACGCTGATTACAAGCCAGCTCTCCATGCTGCAGGACTTATGACTAGAGACCCGAGAATGGTCGAAAGAAAGAAGTATGGTCAGCGCGGAGCAAGAAGGCGCTTCCAGTTCTCAAAGAGGTAATCTTATATTACCCATTACATATTCAACCGGTCCTTGTGGCCGGTTTTTGTTTGCTGAAATTAATGATGTTATTTATTTGGATATTGCCTTATTAGAAGAAGAAAACCCTAAACGTATGAGATAGATTCCCAATGCGACGACTACTGCTACCACGACAAGTGACAGGATACCGTGCATTATAGGAACGAATATGGCATCATCTTCTTCTCTGAAAGATGAGAACATCGCACTTTGCAGTGTCAGAAGTGTTACGACCGACAGCGATAGCGACATTGTACGGTAGCACTTATAGTTTATATCATCGCTTTTCCTGTGCTTTATGAATCCATAGATCGAAGTGGAGAGGAAGATGAAGGAGTAAAGGGCGAATACGTATATAAGCATGCCGGGGTAGGAGAATGCGAAACTCTCTCTCACAAGATCCCTTGCTATGAATGTCAGAGGAAATGCCATGATAATCAGGAACACGCCAAGAAAAAGAGGAGTGTTCATCTTCTTTCTCCTTGCGAATAGTATCAGTGTTTTCATTAAGAATACTATCAGGTAATATGCGGCAAGAGCGAGAAGCCAAGGAATATGGAATACTATCGCGACGACGCTTTTCAGTGTTATATATGCTCCATTGAAGATGAGGGAACCTAACAGACTGTATTTCTGTCTGAGCTTTACATTCCGTACGATCTCTTTATTCTTTACCTTGTCTATGAAGGGTTTGAGTTTCCTCGTTTTGTAGCAGATGACGGCTAGGGTATATGCTGAGATTGTGTAGAAAATAGGTGCGAAAGAACTTCCATCATATCCTTTTACGAATATGTAGGTAAGGGATATTGTAGAAAGTGCCGTCAGGGCTGTTACGCCCCATGCCGGGATGTCAATAATATTCGTCCACCGGAAAGAGGACGCTGAACGTGCTTCCTTTTCCTTTTTCGGATTCGACTTCAATTTTCGCCCCCGTTATATCCATTATCTTCTTTACAAGTGCAAGTCCTAGTCCATTGCCTTCGACTTTATGACTGCTATCAGCTTGATAGAACTTATCATATATCCGTTTAAGCTCCGTCTCACTCATTCCGATGCCGTTGTCCTTGAAGATGACCCTGGTCCCGTTTTCCGCTTCTTCTATCCTGACGATTATTTTACCTCCTTCAGGGGTAAATTTCACGGCATTGGATATGAGGTTGCTCCATACTATGTTGAAAAGTTCCTCATCTGCGTATATGAATAGACTGTCTGGAAGATCTGATTCTATTATTATGTTCTTACTGCTCCAGAGAGCCTCTGAATCAAGCAGTGCCACTCTTATCTGCTCGGCAAGATTGTATCTTTCCTTTTCCGCGAATATCGTCTGGTTCTCAAGTTTATTCAATTTGAGGATGTTTGTCGTAAGTGAGGAGAACTTATGTGTCGTCATGCTGATGACCTTCGTGTATTCCCTTATTTTCTCCTTGTCATCCTCGGTCTCCAGAAGCATCGCATAGTTCTGGATTGTGGCAAGCGGGGTTTTCAGTTCATGAGAGATGTTTGAGATGAAATTCTCCTGCAGTGCCTCCATGTTCTCAAGCTCTTCCGCCATCTTGTCCAGACGGTATGCTATCAGGTCGAATTCTGTTTTTATATGATCTTCATTCCCATCCGTGATCCTCACGGAGAAATCACCTGCGGTAATCCTGTCCGTGGATCTGAGTATTCTTTTCAGAGGCTTATCGACGACATAACGTTTCGTGAATGCGTTTATCACGATGAACACTATGGTTATCGTCAGGCATAGGAATGTTGTGTAACGGGATATTAGAAGAACGATTTCTGTCGATATCTCAACATCGAATATGACTTTCAATGCCTCATATACTACGACTGTCGATATCACTATCGCGACTGCTATTGCAATGAACAGGGTAAAGTAGCTTCTGAATGAGATTATGCTGTTACGATAGCCTTTCACTTTATTACCGCCTTGTAGCCAAGACCATGCACGGTAACGATCTCAAAATCATCGCAGCCTGCGAACTTCTCCCTTATCTTTGTTATGTATACATCGATGCTCCGGGCTCCTGTCGATGAGTCCATCGACCAGAACTCATTTAAAAGCTGCATCCTTGTAAATGTCTTCTTGGGAAAGGAAAGGAGTTTAAAGAGTATGTTGAACTCCCTTACGGTAAGGCTTACCTCCCTGCCGTCCACGTATGCTGTCATCTCCTCTGAATCCATGACGAGGTTTCCTATCGTAAGCTTCTTCTCCGAGGCTATCTTCGCTCTTCTTAGGAGGGCGTTTATTCTCATTATCAGCTCCTCAAAATCGATCGGCTTAGTCATATAGTCGTCGACTCCGAGTTTAAAGCCCTTTGCCTTGCTCTCGATATCTCCTCTTGCGGTTACGAAGATTATAGGTTTCTCCTTGTCAATTTGACGGACGGTCGTTGCAAATTCAAAACCATCCTCACCATCCATCATTATATCTGAGATTATAAGATCAAAGTTCTTCTTCTCCATCTCCTCATATGCCTTTGCCGCAGAGGAGGCACCTGAGGTGTCAAATCCATGTTTAGTAAGAAATGCCGTCATGCTTTTCAATAAGAGCTCATCGTCCTCAACAACAAGTAAACTCACCATTTTTCAATTCTCCTCTTAATATAGTACAACTCTTTTGTTTGTTTTTTGTTGCTGTTCTTACTAGAGAATAGATTGTATTTTTTTAGTATTATTCATTTTGAGGTAAAATTCATGAACGCATATGACAAGGCATTATATCTGCTCTCTGGGAGGGAACACACTGCGAAGGAGATAATGATGAAACTCTCAGCGAAAGGTTATGGAGAGGAGGAGATTGAGAGCGCGATCATCAGGCTTGTAGCTGAGAAAGCCATCGATGATGCGAGATATGTAGAATCATATGTGAGAAGTAGGGCAAGAAAAGGTGGGGAATCCGTTACCCTGATGAGAATGAAGCTTCTGGAACGTGGAGTTTCAAGAGATAAGGTGGACGCGGTTTTGAATGTATATAGGGAGAGTGATGAGTATTTCGATTGTCTGAAAAAGAGCTATCAAGCGCTCTCCTCCAGAAAAGGGGAGGAGAAGGCGCTTCGTAGCTTGATGACGAAAGGTTATACGTTAAGTGAGATAAAAAGGGCGAAAGAGGATCTTAATTAGATCTTCTTGCTCTGGATATGAGAGAGGAACTCGTCATATCCATCCTTCTTTATATCCTCTGGTTCATATTCGCTTATAGGGTAGTTCTCCATTACGAAGTCTATGTCCTTGTCTCCTCGTCCTGAAAGGTTTACCAGGATGTTCTTCCCCTTGCCAAGTTTTTTTGCGAGCTTTACGGCATATGCAACCGCATGGCTGCTCTCAAGAGCGGGGATTATCCCCTCCATCCTTGAGAGGGCATAGAATGCCTCTACCGCTTCCCTGTCGGTCGCACTCTCATATCTTACCCTTTTGATATCATGCAGATAGCAGTGCTGTGGCCCAACTCCGGGGTAGTCCAGTCCGCTTGCAATGGAATACACAGGTAGGGGCTCTCCTTTCTCATCCTGGATGAAATAGCATTTGAAGCCATGAAGAATTCCCTTCTTACCTCTTGCTATCGTTGCTGCGTTCATATCGGTATCCAATCCCTTTCCCGCAGGTTCGACTCCATAGATTTCGACATCCTTGTCATCAAGGAATGCTGAGAACAGCCCCATCGCGTTACTTCCTCCTCCGACACAGGCTACTATCGCATCGGGAAGGCGTCCACTCTGGCTGATCATCTGTTCTCTAGCTTCTATACCTATAACAGATTGGAAATCCCTTACCATCTCAGGAAATGGATGGGGCCCAACCACACTTCCTATGCAGTAAATCTGGTTTACAGGATCTTCTAGGTATGCTTTGAATGCCTCGTCAACGGCATCTTTCAGTGTTCTTGTCCCACTTGTTACAGAGATTACCTTTGCACCAAGAATCTTCATCCTCGATACGTTGGGAGCCTCTTTCTTCACATCGACTTCCCCCATGTAGATGTCACAGTCGAGGCCTAGAAGAGCTGCTGCCGTTGCTAGTGCTACTCCGTGCTGGCCTGCACCGGTTTCCGCAATCACCTTCTTCTTTCCCATCCTCTTTGCAAGGAGCACTTCTCCCAGTGCATGGTTTATCTTATGGGCTCCGGTATGGTTCAGATCCTCTCTTTTCAAATAGATTTCTGCCCCACCTACGGCTTGTGAGAGTCTTTTTGCATGATATACCGGACTGGGACGGCCTGTATAAGTCTCATTAAGCTCCTTGAGTTCCTTTAAAAAGCTCAGATCCTTCGATATCTCCTCATATGCAGCAGCGACTTCCTTCATCACCTTATCAAGGGCAGGGGGGACGAAAGATCCTCCATATTCTCCGAAATACCCGTTCTTATCGGGCATGTTGTCTGTATTGATTCCTTTTGTAATTAAATTAGGCATCATGACCTCCTTATGAAGGTATGATACTATTTAGAGAAACAATAAGTCAACTATGATTTGATCTTTTCAGCCTTTTATCTCTTTTTCAAGATTCTTGATCTTTTCAAGAATGGCCATGTGTTCTCCGTCCGTCATTTCATATCTCTTTCCAAATCGGGAGCTGTCAACTTTGAAAGATGCTTCTTCCGCTTCACCATCAAGGCTCGGCCATGGAATGAATCCCTCATCATTTATATGGCTATCATATGTACAGCCAAGAAATGTGCTCTTTCCTTCTTTCCTCCAAGGTCTCATAAGATACACGCTTCCGTTTCCAAGGCCGTCGTTTCTGAAAGAACAGTTCTGGAAAACGAATCCTGTATCCCTTTTAAATCCGCTTGGAGCAGAGACGTACCCATCCTCATTGGAGATGATACTTGTTCCTCTGAAAACGGCATCGGCTCCACCGAAGATGAAATCAACACCACCTGTGATGCTACCGTTCTCAAATAAGACTTTGTTCAGTTTCCTACTTGAAAAACAGCGGGGACCGTAAAAACCTCTTTTTTCCCTTTCCTTTTCAGGAAGCGGTGCAAGAAATAGTGTGTCCTGATGTCCGTAGAGCTCAACATTCTTCAGATATGCCCTGTCAACATCGAGATATAAGGCAAGAGCCTGTCCCACCTCTTCTCCTTTTCCTGCGTTGTTCTCTATTCTCAGGTTCTCAAGATAGAGCCTCTCTCCGGAGAAAAATGCCGTGTAGGTCCTAAATGTCCCCCTCTTATAACCATCGAGGAGAATTTCCCTTGCCCCATCTGAATAGGCTATCACGACATTCCCGATTCCTTTTACCGTGAGAAAAGCCTTATCTGAGAAGAGTTTCTCCTCATATCTGCCACTACTTATCAGGATCTCTGCCTCTGTGTTATAGGGGACGGCGTTTATCGCCTCCTGTATCGTATAATAATCCTCTCCGTTCCTTCCAACTGTCAGACTCAGCATTTTCTCGTCCTCCTCGAATCTCTTATCTTCTGCATTGCCATCTTTTTTACTTCATCATCGACTTTCTCGATGTATGGAACTGTTTTATCAGGATCGGTTATGTAATAACAAGAGATGGCCCATGCAATTGCCATCGCTATGTAATAGTCATCATTTTTTACCTTCACAATCGCCTCAAGCTGACTCTCAATAGGAGAGGGGATCTTATTTCTGTTTGACATGATCCAGACGACGGCAAGTCTGCGCGCATAGACCCTTTCATCTGCAAGAAGAGAATGAAAATAGGCATAGGCTCTCTCAATCTCCTTTTTCCCGAATTTAAGGGATGCAGAGAGGGTGTCCGTTTCATCCCATGTCTTTAATAGGTTCAGCTGTGTGTTTAATAGTTCCAGTTTTTCTTCTATGGGGCATTTCCTAGCAGCTATGATGAAACCCCGTAGAAGTACATCCTCATGGTATTTTATTTCAAAGTCCATATCTTTTGTGTTTTTCGCAATCTTTCTCAGTTCAGGAATCCTAACTCCGTATGCGGGATAGTCCAGGTTTGGAATGAGCTTTTCATTGAAGGCTTTGATCTTATCATCACTGATATTATCGTAAAGTTTAGTAGTTTCCATGCCTTGGATTATAGCAGAAAATATGCATCTTTCATGTATTGGACAGCTTTAATATGAAAACAGTTTTGTTCTATACTTCTTCTATCGTTCAGGAGGAAAGTGCCATGAAAAAACTATTATCTCTCTTATTACTCGTAACACTCATATTTACTTCAGTATTCGCCCAGGGATCATCCGATGACGGTGTTGATAACTCTCTTGATAACGTCCTCTCCAGAGGTACTTTCATCCTTGGTCTGGATGATTCATTTCCCCCGATGGGATATAGGGACGAATCAGGAGAGATCGTAGGTTTTGATATCGACGTGGCCCGTGAGGTCTGTTCCAGACTTGGCGTGGAACTCGTCTGTCAGCCTGTGGACTGGAATGCGAAGGAGCAGGAGCTTGCTACAGGTAATATCGACTGTATCTGGAACGGCTTCACCGTTACCGATGAAAGAAGACAGCAGATGCTCTTTTCTGATCCTTATGTAAATAATGCACAGGTTCTGGTCGTAAGGGGAGATTCCTCAGTTAACAGCATTTCAGATCTAGAGGGAGCGACGATCGGAGTTCAGGCAGGAAGCAGTGCCCAAGATGCCATAAATGACACTCCGGGATTTTTAGATACGATCGGATCCGTTGTCGAGTTCCGTGATAACCTCACCGCTTTAATGGATCTGGAGATCGGAGGCTGCGATGCTGTTGTGATGGATCTTCTTGTTGCTAATGACAACATAAACAGGAGCGGAAAGGATTTCAGGATTCTTGATGAGACTCTTGTAGAGGAGGAGTATGCAATAGGTTTCCGTCTCCATGATGTCGCATTGCGTGATGCCGTACAGGCTGAGATAAATGCGATGGCAGATGATGGTACTCTTGCTCAGATCGCGATAAAGTGGTTCGGTGCTGATATCACGGTAGTAGGAAAATAACATGCAGCAGCTTCTACTGCAGATGCTTGATGGTACGGTTACCAGCCTTAAAGTATTTGTTCTCACCCTTATATTCTCTCTTCCTCTCGGTTTTATCGTAGCCAAGGGGAGGATGAGCCGGAATTTCCTTCTCAGGGGGATTGTCAACCTTTATATACAGATAATGAGGGGTACACCTCTTATCCTTCAGCTCATCTTCGTATACTTCGCCCCTTACTATGTAATAGGGTTTTCCTATGACCGTTTTACGGCAGTAATAGTCGCTTTCGTTCTCAATTACAGTGCGTATTTCGCGGAGATATATCGTTCTGGATTGCAATCTATAGAGAAGGGACAGTATGAGGCATGTAAGGTGCTGGGATTTTCCAAGACTCACACCTTTTTCTTTATCATACTTCCTCAGGTTGTGAAAAGAATTCTTCCTTCCCTTGGCAATGAGGTCGTTACCCTCGTCAAGGACACGGCTCTTGCACAGACGATAGGTGTTTCTGAGCTGTTCAGAGTGGCACAGAACGCGGCAAGCCGCATGTTCTCCACGATGCCTATTTTCGTAGCCGGCGTTTTCTATTTCATAATGAATTACATCGTCTCGAAGATGTTTGACTTCTTTGAGAAGAAGCTCAGTTATTACAGGTGATGATATGGAAGAGTTGATGGTAAAAGCAGAGGGCATAAGCAAGTCATTCGGTTCTTTAGAGGTTCTCCATGATATCTCTTTTTCCCTTACTAAAGGGAATGTCCTGTCTATTATCGGTCCTTCCGGGAGTGGCAAGAGCACGCTTCTCAGGATTATAACGCAGCTTGAGAAGGCTGATGGTGGAACACTTGAGATAAAGGGGTGCAGACTCTTTGAAAATGGTGTTTATGCTAAAGCTGAGGAACAGAAGAGGATAGGGCGTCTTACGGGTCTTGTATTCCAGTCTTTCAACCTTTTTCCTCATTTCTCTGTATTAAGGAACATCACGGAAGCTCAGAGAGCGGTTTTAAAACGTAGTAAGGCTGAGGCTGAGGAGAAGGCATATTCCCTTCTTAAGAGGATGAGCCTTCAGGATAAGGCAAAAAGCTATCCATGTGAGCTTTCTGGAGGACAGATGCAGAGGGTATCAATAGCTCGGGCTCTTGCTCTTGATCCTGAGATTCTTTTCTTTGATGAGCCGACGAGTGCCCTTGATCCTGAGCTGACAAGGGACATATTGAATGTAATTCGGTCTCTGGCTGAGGAGAAGATGACGATGGTGGTTGTCACCCATGAGATGAACTTCGCGAAAGGCATCTCCGATCATGCAATCTTCATGGAAGGAGGATACATAGTGGAGGAGGGTGATCCTGTATCACTTTTCGAACATCCACAGAACAAGAGAACAAAGGAATTCGTTAAGAGTTTCGATGACTGATGGGGAGTAATCCCCATTTTTTTTGATTAACAAATTAAAGGGTTTTCGCATAAAGAATATATGCGAAATGATTTAAATACGGAACTGAAAAAACTACAATGTAAGTATTCCCATTTCATATCTGACAGGGCTTTCTGGAATGGTAGACCGGTATTTGAATTCTTTTCAGAGAAAAGAGATCTTATAACGATACTTTGATAATACATTCTGATTTCCCGAAATATGTCGAGTTTAAGTTTTGTAAAAATAAGTATATTGGAGAGCATGTAAATTCTTCATTGCCGATTGTTGATATAATTTTTATTGTGGTAGCGGATACAGGAATTACCAATAAGGCGTTATTTAAAAAGCATTTACTCGAAAGATCTAAAACATGGAAAAATAATAATGATGTAATTGTAAGCGATATGACAGGGGACACAGTGTTTAAAATAAATAAAGAGGCCTCGTCAGGCCCCTCTGTTAATTCCCCGTCTTCACATAGAAGTCGGCGGTGGATTGATGAACTACGTTCACCCACCACGTCTAAAATATATTTTAGAGAGTTAATGAAAGTCCATAAAGTTCACTATCCATCGTATCTTAGGGAGGAAGAAAGGCTGTATGAGAACGTGCTCGAAGCGGGATATGTTCTTCTTTTGGAAAGGTGTGTTGGCAGATAAGATACTCATAAATGGATTTTTAAATAAAAACTCCTATCTGCACAGCGTTGTTAAAAGCCAGATGACGATATAGGATAGATGCTGCTCTGTCGCCATCAGAGCAGAGTTCGGTGTGGAAGCCTCTTTGCCTGATGATGACAGAGCAAAAAAGGCTTCCACCAATGAAAGAAAATATCTATTCCCGTTCAAGGAGAAGGACCCCCTGGACAGACAAGGCGTCAGTGACGCCGCTTGAGTCGTTTCTCGACAACCATGCGGCAGAAGAATACAGCCGCAGGCATCTACGGATATCTGATACGGAGGAAAGCGAGTTGCTCAACACATTTGAGCCAGCGGCCTGCCCATACTGCAAGAAAGGGAGATACAAGGGATATGGCTATCTGCGTACTGGCCTGAGGCGATACCGCTGCCTTGATTGCGGAAAGACATTCACAATCCTTACAGGAACACTTTTCGAGAACCATAAGCAGCCGATAAGCGAATGGATAGACACCTGCCTTGAGCTGTTCTCTGAGCAGAGCTTCGAGGCAATCTCCAAGGCACTGTCTTCCGAGAGCTGAAAGCTCGCATTCTGCAATGTTCAGCCATGAGCCATGCTTGGGAGTGTAATGTATTTCCAGCTTCTGGGCGATACAAAACGCCTCCTGGGGAGGAAATGCTTCATATAGCGATGAAATCCTGTGGGTATTCAGGTTGTCCATTACAAGTACGATCTTATCTGCACCGGGATAATCGATGTCCACGAGCTCCCTTATCTGCTCAGCCCAGTCATTCTTTGTCCTTCTCTCATGAGCAATGGCTCTCCTCCAGCCTGCAAGCGGCTCGGTGAAAAGGAAGATGCTGGCTGTTCCATTGCGATGTATTCATTATCGTAATGCATCACGCCATTCGACGTCCTGAAGCCATGCCTTGTTTCCGCAAGCATCTGCACCGGCTTCTCATCCATGCAGATCACGGGAATAAGCGGATTGTATGGGCGTGCATACACTGACAGAACGTCTTCCATATTGGCGACGAATGCCGCATCAAGATCTTTCGGTATTGTCCAGCACTTCCTCAGGTGAGGTGAAAGCTCGTTTTTTTTAATACCCTGTCGACAGTTGTGTGCGATACGCTCTCAAGAATGCCAAGCTCCACAATCCTATCCGCAAGAAGCCTCAGCGTCCACGATTCATAGCCTTTAGGCGGAGCTGAGCATGCCAGCGCAATTATCCTTGCTTCTACATCTCCAGTCACTTTTGCGGGTACTGGAGGTGTCTCTCTCTTCTTCCTGTACAGCGTTGCCTCGAAGCCCTTCTCTGCATAGCTCGTTCTCACGTTTTGCACAGTCGTAGGCGTTGTATGATAGATGGCTGCGACTTCCTGTACCGTCATAGGCTTCTTGCCGTTTCTGTCAGATGCAAGGAGGATATTCGCTCTAAGGATTGTCCTTGCAGGAGCCTTACCCTTGCTTGTGATATCCAGCAGCTTATTCCGTTCTTCATCATTCAGTTCTATGAGGTATTTTGTTGTCGGCATACTCCATCCATTCCTTCAAGTATAGTCTTTCTTAAAGAATAGTGGACAGAACCATTTTATACAAGATTTGGATATTACAAACTACTAGAAAATATTTATGATAACACTTTACTTCAGTTTGTATTTGTTATATTGAATGCTATTCATATTAATAATATAACATATTTTAACAAAGCTATAGGTTTATTTTCTTTTCCTTTAGAAAAATTACGTATAATAAAATTTTAATTATTTATTTTCTAATATTGACACATATTTTATTGTGGTAGAAGTTTTTATTAAATATTTATTTCTTAGACTATATCTGGAAGATAAAATTTGACATATTGGGCTAATTATTTTAAACTTTGTTAAAAAAAGGGAGAAGTAAGGTGTATTTTGGAACTGAAGAAATTTTCTTTGTTGATATTATTGATGACTCCGATAATATTTTAGTATATGTTCCTCTTCGAAGTTATTTAGCTTTGGTGAATAAGAATTTTAAGCAAAAAATGTTGAAGTCACAGGACTTTTCCAATAAGTTTTTATCATATTTAAAGAAGAAAAACTATATAGATCCAGTTGTATTGCATAAGAAATCTGTCGATATTCTTCCTCAATTATCGATTCCGGTTACGGATGGGTGTAATTTAAGATGTGAGTATTGTTATTTTCGAGCTGGAGATGAAGATAAAAAAACAGTCCAGAGCAAAGAAGAACTAGCAAGCTATGTAGAGGCATATTTCAATAGAATTGAAAATTATCCCATAAAAAATAGTTCGAACATAATAGATGTAGCAATAGCTGGAGGGGGCGAACCTACTAGCCAGTTTGAAACTATGAAATATGTTGTAGAATTAATTGAGGAAAAATGTTTGCATTTAGGATATAAAGTACGCTTTAATATGCCCACAAATGGATTTTTTGGAGATGAAATCAGAGATTTTATAGTAAAGCATTTTTCTCAAGTTTCTTTATCTTTTGATGGCCCAGAAGATATCCAGAATTTTCAGCGTCCTACAAGGAGTGGAGGAAAAAGTTTCAAAAAAGTATATGAAACTGCAAAATTTTTTTACGATAGGGGATTATCATTTGCGTTTCGATCAACAATAACAGATTATAGTTTATATAGAATACCTGAAATTTTAGATTTTTTTAATAAAGATTTTCCCCAAAAAATAATTGGTATTGAGGCAATGAATTTGTATGGAAGAGCAATAGGCAATTCAAAAGTATCGCCTCCTAATCCGGTAATATTTGCAGATAAACTTTTAGAGGCATATGAATATGCCCATCGGAAAAAAATTAGCATTAAAACCGCAGGGGTGGGAAAGTATGAGCAATTAAGAACTGTTTTTTGTGGTTCTGTAGGTATTCCAAATTGGACGATTACAACAGATGGTAGAATAACATCATGTACTCGTGATAACTTACCGGAAATATTTTCCTTCGGGCATTATGATAGAAATGAAAAAAAATTAAAATTGGATTTGAACAAAATAAAAAAAGTTCGTGACTTGAATATATTTAATTATCCCGAGTGTGCAGATTGTTTTTGCAAATATAATTGTGCTGGTGATTGCCCTGATTTAAGGGTGTCTAATATGATAAATTGTGATGCCACAAAGAAAGTTGCAGCATATGTTTTATTGAGTAAACTAAATAATAAGGAGATTTTATATGGAAGCAGTTGTTGATGTCGGGTTAGAACAGGAATTACAGAACCTTATTCTTTCAGAAGTAGATTTGCAATATCACAAAAAACAAAATGTGTTACTTTCTTGCTCAAGTGATGGTTGCTCAAGAATTAGTTATTGTTCTTGTGATTGCAATGACGGTAGTGGAACATGGTGATTGGAAAATAATGATGCAGAGTTTTTCTGCATCATTTAATCAACAAAAATGAATCTTACATTTAATGAAATTGAAAGACATGTAAAAGATTTTCTTTTTAGAATAAATGCTAGTGGTGGTTTTTTTGAGCACCGAGTTCTTATTATTAGCCGACACATAAATAAAAAATATGTTAGTTTGTTTGGCCGTTTTTCAAACGATAAAGAATTCTTATTTAAAACTTTTGATCTTTTTCTTTGGGCATATTTAACAGATTTAACTTTGGATGCCTTTTCTTCTGGAGAATTTAATCCTTGGGAAATACCTAAAGCAACTTTTGGTGCCATGATTTTGTTCAATAATTATGTAGAGTGGATGAAAAGTAATTATGAAGAACGGTTTGTTCTTATTTTTTTTCATTTATATAATCAGCAAATGAAATACCAGATTCTAGAAAAACAATGGGAAATGCCATCTGAGTATTGTTCTTTTTATATCAATCCGGAAGAATATTACAAAAAGCAAATTGTTTTGTTGTTCCCAATAATTATTATTGATTTGCCGAAAAAAGTAAAAAACTTTTCAATAAAATTTCTTAAAGATTATTACTCTTATTTACTTATTAGTGATGATTTAAATGATTTAGCATGGGATATACAGTCCAAAACACTGAGTTATGTAATCGCTAATTTTTATGAACGAAAAAAAAAGTTACCATCTCTTAATTCGGATTTTCATATACTTTTTAATGATATCTTACATGTCTTGTCTATTTTGCAATCAAAGCTTGAAAAAGCAAGTAAGCTTTTAAATATTGATAATTGGATCTGTGAAGAAGTTTTCTTTTCAATATCATATGAAGAATGGACAAATAAAATTAATCAAGATCGAAAACCATTGTGAATATTTGCAAATAATTGATGAGATAAATTATTAATGCATAAAAGTGTTGTCAATACATTAGAAATGAATTGGAAAGGATGAAAAATACATGGGTAAAGTAAAGAGAATAAAAACTGATTATACTATAAAAAATGTTTTTGAGAACCAAGAGTTGAAAGAGTCAAAAGTTCCTTTTTTTTCCTGTTTTGTAGATAGAGAAAACTATCGGAATGATTTTTGGTATTCTCATTATATTCCAATGAAAAACAAAATTGAAAATGGAGTAGAACAAAATAAATGTGACATTATACATTTTTATGGAGATCCTGGCGTTGGTAAAACAGCTTTGATTAATAAATTAAAAAAGGAAATGGATGAACAAAGTCCTAATGGTCAAGGAGATTATTTGTATTTTGATTTTCATGGTTTTTCCGGAGAACTTTATGATTTGATTCAAAAATTAATTTTAGACTTACGAAAAAAATTTAAGTTTGAATTCCCATTAACAGAATATGCTAGTATGAAAATTTCGGTTGAATTTAAAGATACAGCTCCTCTGTCTCGATCTTTTAGGGATGTTATACAAAATAATAGAGGGGTGGGACTTATCCGGACAATTATAAAAAGAACATCTTTGGGAAATATAATTTATACGATAACAGACGTTATCGATTATATTGAAAAAAATTATGACATTGGTTTTGTAAGGACAATAAAAAAACAATTACAAGATAAAGCTTTTAAAGAAAGTGTAAATTATATGAGAAAGATGAATGCATCTCATATATTGGAGAAAATTCATGTCTTTTTTGCGATTGATTTAAAAATGAATCTTATTAAGAGAGGAAAACCATTTGTCATTTTTTTAGATACATTTGATCAATATATTTGTGTAAATGAAACTCAACAAAAAGAGAAAGATTGGTGGCTAAGAAATCATAATGATGGAATAATATTAGCTGTACCTAATGTTATCTGGGTGATTGCTAGTCGAAGTGGTTTGGATAAAGTAGAAAATGTTGGGTTAGACTCTTGGAAAAGTTTTGAAATCGATGAGCAAAAGATTAATTTTTTTGATAAAGATAATTCCATAAAATTGGTGAAATCCGAAGGACTTTCAGATTGCGAAGTAGATGAAAATTTTTCTAGAATTTCAAAGTGCTCTCCTTTTTTTTTAAATCTTTTAGTTCAATTGTTCTATTCTATAGAGCCTAACACATTATTGAAAGAAGGTTTTTTTTCTAATACATGCGACTTTACAGGGATTTTAAAATATTATTTTTCTCTTTTTGACTTGAAGGTACAAAAATTAATAAGTGTCCTTGCTCTTTTTGAAGAGGGATGGTCAAGTGAAATGATATTAAAAATAAGGGAAAAGCTTCCTTATTTTGTACAAGAAATCTATGAACAAATAATTCACAATAAAATACTTGTTATACATTCGAAGGAGAATGATTGTTATTTTATTATTTCATATTTGAAAAATATTACGTCTAATGTTTTGGACGAAGCTGAAAAACAAGAAGTTTATCAAATTATAATGAATTATTATGCTAATAATTTGGATAGGAACACTTCGCCGTATGAACAATTAAATAAACTTATAAAATTCACGTTGGTAATAGAGACCCCTTATGAAATTTTTTGCTCGATAGTTTTAAAGTATTTAATTGATTTAGTAATAAATATACGTTTATATGAACTCAATCAGCTATTGTGTATATATGAAAATAGCGAAATATATAAATACAAGAAAAATTATGAATTATATTTGTCTATTTTTGCCTTACGCAATATTTATAATAATCTTAAAACTAGAAGAATAGATGAAGATTCTTTGGCATTCATGATTTCTGCATTATCTAATCAGGACATAGACATGAGTACAAGATGTATTTTATGTATGTCAATTAGCTATGAAGAACTATTGAAAGGTCGTTTTTTAGAAGCTATTGATTATGGGATGAAAATACAAAATATTGTCATACAGGATAAAGAAAGATTGATTTCAATATCGGCTATAGCAAACGAAATAATTTCTAATGGATACTTATCGCTTTGGGAATATAAAAAAGGACTACAATTAGGAAGAGATGGATATGAGATGCGAAAAATACTCTTTGGAAAGAATCATTGGTATACTTTATCCTCTTTATGCAATATATCTAAGGCTTTATATGGATTGGGAAATTTCAAGCAAGCATATAATATTGATTGTTATGGCTATAACAATGCTTATTTAAGTTTAGGCGAAAGCCATCCATTAACTTTACTTTTTCTTGAAAGATTAGCAGAAGATTTATCACAATTAGGCGATTATTACAAAGCATATAGTTATAAAGAAAGAATAATGGAAATAAGGGAATCTTTGTTTGGTAAAAATAGCCCACAATTTTATTCTTCTCTATATGCTATTGCCGTTGCACATTCCTATCTAGGAGATTTTAAAGGTGCTCTTAATTTAAAGAGGAAAGTATATTCTTTTAGAAGAGAGGTTGAAGGAGAGAAACATCCACAGACAATTAATTCTTTATATGGAATAGGAGTAGAATATTCTAAGCTAGGGCAATCTAAAGAGGCTTTAAAATACAAAAAGAAAGCATATGAAATGAGAGTTATTGTGTTAGGAAGAAATCATTTTGATACTATTTCTGCTTATTTTGGAATAGGGGAAGACCTTCTAAAATTAGGAAATATTTCAGAAGCCCAAAAGATATTTCAAGAAACCCTTGAAAATAAAATTTCATTATTAGGAGAAATGCATCCTGATGTTTTATCTGTTTATTATCAAATTGCGATTGCTTATTATAAAGCAGGTGCTCTTTCCTTAGCTTGGCACATTAGCCTAACAACTTTGAGAAAACGCAAAAAGATTTTTGGAGGCCTTCATCCAATGGTTTTTGCTTCTTCTTATTTATCTGGAAAAATTCTTATGGCAATGAAAAGATATTCTCATGCTTATAATTTTTTTAAATCAGCTTATGAGGGTGCTTTGAATGTATTAGGAATTCTTCATCCAGATACAGAAAAATATCATAATGCATACTTGCAAATTCTTGGCTTGAAGAGAGGAGAAAAAAATGATGCATGATTTCGTACTTTTAATTACATCTGTTTTATTTGTTTCGTCTCTTATTCTAGTAGGTTTTATGCTTATGTGCACAAGAAAACTTGATACAGAAGTCGCTAGAAAGTTGGTTCATATTCTCAGTTCTTTCTGGTGTCTTTTTCTGTGTGAGTTTAGAAATATATGGTGGGCTTTGATAGGTCCTATAATTTTTATTATTATTAATACTTGGTTCGCATTTAGTAATGTCAGTATAAATGTAGGATTTTCCGACAGGAGAAGAAATATAGGATTTTCATTATATCCTGTTTCTGCTTTTTTTCTTACGTTTCTTCTCTATACCAAAAGAATCGATATGCAGGTTTTTTTAACTAGTTTTTTCATTTTAGGATTTGGTGATGGATGTGCCTGTATTTTAGGGATAAGGCTGGGTAAGCATAAATATAAGAGTATCGGAGGTTTTAAAAGTATAGAAGGCTCTATGAGTTTTTTTATCATATCTTTTATTATATGCATATTATTACAATTCAGTCTTTTTTATGCTTGTCTTATCGCTGTTGTTACGACACTTGCAGAAGCTTTTTCTTTTAAAGGATTTGATAATTTTATTATTCCTTTAACTGTGGTTATTATGTGTTTGCTAATAGGATAATGTATGGGAAATCTGTCAAATATGTATTCATTTATTTTGATTATAGCAATAATGCTGTTTGTATTTTTTGCACATTGTTTTAAAACATCGGGCTATTTTGCTCTTTTTTTACTTTTATTGTTTAGTTCTTTTATTGGTGGTTATGCTTTTATCATTTTTTATTCATTTTTTTTAATTTCTTCTTATTTCACAGGAAAGTTTACATCTCATACTTCCGATGTTTCCCAAATTGTAGCCAAAACAGGCCCTCGTGATTGGGTTCAAGTTTTTTCCAATGGTTTTCCTTCTTTTCTTGCATTGTGTTTATATGCGTATACTGAAAAATATATATTTATAATTGTTTTTACTGTAGCGGTAGGCCAAGCATGCGCAGATACATGGGCAAGTGATATTGGAATTCTTTCTTCAAAAGAACCAATTTCTATTTTTACTCTTCAGCCTGTTCGACGTGGAGAATCTGGAGGTATAACTTTTCTCGGAACGATAGCTAGTCTTTGTTCTGCTACTATTTTTGCGATATTATATAACATTATATTTTTCAGCACATATGTTAATATTAAATATACATTCATTATCATAATAATAATTGAATGTGGAGTTTTTCTTGATAGCTTTTTGGGTGCTACGTTTCAAATTCATTATTTAGCAGAAAGTAACGGAGTATTTTATTTAAGTGAGATTAGTCGAAATTCTGATGGTTCATTTAGAAAGAAAGCTAGAGGTTTTAAATTCTTTACAAATGACATGGTCAATTTAGTAAGTGGTTTGATTTCTGTTTTTTTGTCATGGTTTTTTTGTTGCTTAGTTAGTTAAGGAAGATTTCGAGTATGTCTAAAAGAAACTGATCATTTTTTGTTTTAAAACTAATTTTATTTTTTCTATTTTTTGATATGAACAAAAAGAATTTAATTCGCATTCATTGATGCAATTTATGTGATTGCACTCTATTTGAGGGAAAAAAGGTATTTTTTTTGTGTGTCCGTCTAAAATTTTAAGAATGGAATTAACTACAGAAATATTTGTAAAAGAACTTAATATATTCTCTAGAAAGTTTCTATTACGATTATGTAAATGAGCATCAAAATATAAAATGCATATGGTTAATATCAGGTCTAATTCTTTAGTTATATTATTTAGATTTTCTTTTAGCTGTGTTAATCGCCTGAGGCCTTCTTCCCATTTGTTAAGCCTTGCACAACACATTATCGTAATGAATGTATTGTTAAGGATGGGTGAACTAAAAGGAAAAATTTTGAGAGATAATTCATGTTTCAGTAAAATCGAAGGCGTATTTTGCCCAATAAGGGGTGCAGTTATATCTAGTAATGAAAGTAAAGTTTCCGCATCTTGCATAGATGTAAATGTATTATTATGCCATCGTTCGGATATGTAGTTATAAGTATTTCCTATGCGGAAACGCATTTCTGTCATATGTGATGGAAACATTTCACTAAGGGATGGAATGATTATATGAAATGATGGAAAACCTAGATAAGATACGTCATGTATTAATATATCCAAATTCTGGTTCAAAACTTTCTTTATTGCCCATGCGCATAAAGTATTGTTATCTCCTTGTGGATTTTCAGAAGGGGTATAAGGTATAGATGATTCTAAAAGTATTTCAGGAGGATAACTGCCTTTTCCCATTTTATACGAGTTGAAAAAATTTTGATAAGAAAGATTAGTGTTGCTAAAATCAATTTTAGAATATTGTGAAAATTGATTTAGGCTTTTTCCTTGCATACATTCTGTAAGGCATCGTTCAACTGCTATATAAAATTTGGGATGGGCTCCTAAACGAATTCCATATGTTCCTTTTTCCCTATTTTGTATGATAAGAACTGCAACAGGATAATCTACTAAAGTGGAAGCATCTTTTATGCTGAGTTTATATTTCCTATTTTTATTAATTTTTAAAAGTATTTTATACAGCTCCCTGTAAGGCTTAAAGAAACTTAGAGGGACATTAGGTATTTCTTTAGGCCCTGACAACAACATTTTCTGAACTTTGCGTTCAAAAATCTCCGATATGCCTTGGATTAAAGCTTCTTCTTTTGTGTTGCCTGCACACATTCCATTGGAACCATTTAAATCTAGTAATTTTAAATAAGGGAGGTAATAAGTTCTTTTTTCTTTAATACTTTCATATGGGAGACAAAGTAAACCATGGCGTTTATATTTTATAAAATCATCGCATCCGATTTTTATAAGCCATTTTTCAATAGATGAATGATCTATACTTAATAATTTTTTATCTTGACGTAAGTTTTTGAGCCAAGGATCTTCTTGTTCCACATAACTTGTAATATCTAAAAACTTTTCATCTGGATAGTATTCAAATCCATAAAGCTTTTGGGTCTGTTGTTTTGTATAGCTGGGAAGTAGATAATTATTTTGTAGCCGTTCCATAAGTTCTGCTAGGGCACTAGCCTCAGCTAATTCCTTTGTCATTCCTTTCCCGTTTTGCCCTATGTTTAATCCTTTTATTGTTACTCTGACGGAGTATAAGTCTTTTGAGTTAATGTTGTACCAAGTTTCTTCTGTATCTATACCTAGATTTGAAAGAATACTTTTTATTTTTATAATAGTTTCCTGTGGCGTATTTTCTTTATAATGTGTGCAAAAATAAAAATTTTCTTGTTCAATTAATTCTTTCATTGTCCTATATTTTATTTTAATTGATAACTGTTAATAATTCTAGTTTTTTCAATTTTAATTGAACTGATAAATACCCTATTCTCCAGTCCAGATTTCATGTTTTGGGAATATGGATATCACATCATGGATTCCTTTCATATCTGAAGTATGTGAGATTAAACTATCGATGGATGTTAATCTTTTTATGAGGATGAATGCTGAAGGCTTTTGCAAAAATAATCGGAGTCCCATACTCGAAACTATATCTTGATGGAGACTCCGTATAATGAGAGGTAGATTGAAAATTATTTATTTCGCACTGTCATAAAGCGTGAAGGCGGCATCAGGATTGTATCTCACTCCTACAGATACATATTGAACATGTTGGAAATACATGTTGTTAAATGGTGCCCTCCCGTTATGATATGAGATTTCTAGAGATATCCATTCATTGAATTCCTGGGCAATTGTGAGAGTGTGATCTACATCCCAGGGTTTATTCTCGTCATAGAATATATGACCAGGATCTGAATAATTGATTTTTCCATCTTGGAATAAATGGCAGTCGTATGCGATTGTCGTATCTCCAAGATTTTTGAAAATAAGGTAGCTGAGTTCAATTCCGAAGTTTATGACCAATGCGTTATAGGAATCAGGGTATGGATTGTTTGGCTTCCCATCCTGATCCAGCCAGCTGGGTGCGAATATCCATGGTCTGAGGTTTGTCGTGATTCCCGGGACAGGGAAATTGATGTCAAAATAGACTCTCAGGAAATCAAGAGGTTCTACAGACAGCCCTAAATCCAGGGTATCCATCCTTTCATATTTATATGTTACCCAGAAGTCTTTAAGTTGATCGCCAGGTATCCTTTTCCAGACAGCATCCCCATAGTGAGAACAATAGTGATGGGCACCGAATCTGAAGGAGAATACGTCAGCGACTCTCATCGTCAGGCCGAAAAAATATACTCCATCATATCCGATGGTATCTGCGAATTCCCCCTCCATGTACCAGTTAATAGCGCCTTGCCAGGAGAAATCAAAGGAGATAGGGCTGAGCCAATGATCGAACGTGAATGTATGGCGAAGTACGGATATCGTCTCTCCTAAGTTGATTTCAACCATGAATGGAGCACCTGCGAAAGGTCTTGTTAAGGGGAATTTTTCTATGACATACTTCCCTTCGTTATCATTATAATCATCTTGCAGGATGTATTCGGGAAATCCATCGGCATAATAGCTCAAGTTTAAAGCGAGTTCTGGCTTGTTCTTATCAGCCATGTATTCCTTATAGAGCGGATCGAATGAGAACAATTCAAGTTGGTAGTCGAAATCTGCGAAAATAAGTGAGAGTGGTAGGATCAGTGCTAACAGAATTACAATCAGTTTTTTCTTCACGATTCATCTCCCTTAACGCATAAATGTTAATGGGGGGGGGTATTCATGTCAAGCTGAATCTCTACTCTAATTATGGATATCCTGATTGTCTGGCAAAAAAAAATATGGACATGGTGGGGGTCGGACCCACCGCCCCTTCCGTGTGAAGGAAGTGCTCTCCCGCTGAGCTACATGTCCATTTACATAGATTTATAAATTAAATCCACTCATTTTGTAAAGAGTAGGGGTGTTACTCATTTTCTAAAAGTACCACGGCGTATGCCTCTACGGCCTCATTTCTCCCCGTGGCATCCACTCCTTCATGGGTTTTTGCCTTCACCGATATTCTGGAGATATCTAGATTCAATAGTTTAGCAAGATTTTTTCTGATGTCCTCAATATGTTTTCTCAACTTTATTTTTTCCAGAATTACGGTTGCATCGAGATTGATTATATCCGCTCTTGTCTCATTCATGGTCTCTGCTAAGAGGATTTTGGAATCGATATTCCTGTATCGTTCATCACTTGGTGGAAAGTGAGATCCTATGTCTCCCATTGCCATAGCTCCGAGAAGGGCATCTATGATCGCATGAATAAGGACATCCCCGTCGCTGTGGGCATCCTCTCCAAGCAGGGATGGTATTTCAATGCCTCCAACCATGAGAGGTCTGTTTGCAATGAGGCGATGGTTATCATAACCGAATCCGATTCTCATTCCTCTCCTCCCAGGGAATACAGCAGTTCCCTCATCCTTCTTGTGGCCCGAGCGCTTTTCCTTCCTTCCTCTCTCTCTTTTACGTATTGTTCTATCTGGCTTTCCGCATCAGGAATGTCACTGAAATATGTGATTTTCCTATTCTCGTGGCTGCCTTGGACGGGCATGCACCTGTATCCCGCCTCGAGATAGATTTCGATGTCGTCGGTGGCTGCACTGTTTTTCGATTCCTCATGGGCTTTCAATATCTCTTTAAAGCGGAATATCTGTGGAGTCTGTACCCTTACAAGTCCCGTCCTGTCTATGCTCTCTTTTATGAAACCATCACTGGCAAGCCGTTTTACGCTGTCATTTATCCTTATCGCAGGAGCGGCGGCCCCTGCGATTGTTGCGGAGGCAAGGGTGCTTATTATCAATTCCGGACGCAGGAAAGGACGGGCTCCGTCATGTATCGCAACATATTCAATCCTGTCCTCAAACGCTTTAAGGGCATTGAGGGCCTTGCCAACGCTCTCTTTCCTCGTTTCGCCTCCTGGAATGATTAAAAAAGGGATGGTGTTTATATTTGCAAGATCTTCAAGTGCTATTATGGTCTCATCCTCGCACCCTTCAGGGCAGGTTACGCATATTGCACTCAGGCCCGGGATTTCAAAAAACGGCTCTGCCGCCCTATAAAGCACCGTGTGCCCGTCTATCTTAAGATATTCCTTTTTTACCGTGTTCTCATGTCCTTTATTGAAACGTTCCGATTTTCCCGCTGCAGTTATGACCGCGGCAAATGATGGAAAGTTATTCATCTTCTTTCTCCAAATTTAAATTGTAGTGCTTTTAAGTCGTTCTAGATGGCTGAATATCGTTCTTTTCGCACTATCTGAGTCGATACCTAGCACATAAGAGCATTCATCGACAAGGTGTGTGAGTGCATTTTCAAATAATCTTCTTTCTTGAATGGGTAGATCCCTGACTTTCTGCCTGTTGTAAAGGATGTTCACGACGACTGCCACATTTCCTATCGTGCCCGTTTTCAGAAGGTTCATCTGCAGCTGCTGCCGACTCTTCCAGTCTGAACCATGGATGTCTTTCTTCTCCGACAGGCTCTGGATGGCTTTTTTCATATCCTCCTTCTTAGAGAGCCTTCTGAGTCCCAACGTTTCCGCGTTGGCTTTTGGAAGCAGGATGTTCATATCAAGAGAGGGGATTGTTATCACATAGTATTCCACGCTTTCCCCGTTAAGGACTTTTTCTGTTATATCGCTGATTACTCCGACTCCGTGAGTAGGATAGACGACTTTCTCGCCTATTGAAAATCCTTTTTTTTCATCTCCCATGGTTGTTTTATTGTACCATATTTTCCGTTCTTGGGGATAACTCTTTTTTACCAGATGTAAGAATGGCACTTATCCTTCCATTTTTCCTTGTGAGAATTTATACTAGGCTCATGAGCAGAGATAGATACATGGGTATTCTTATTCACCCTACGAGTTTTTACTCCCCGTTCGGGGTAGGAGATCTTGGAGATGAGGCTCACGCCTTCATCGACATCGCATCGGAGAACAAGGTAAGACTCTGGCAGGTTCTTCCTCTCGGACCGACCGGCTACGGAGATAGCCCGTATGCGGCCCGTAGCACTTTCGCAGGTAACGAGCTCCTGATAGATCTAAAAGGGCTTTATCTTGAAGGTTATCTGGATCTTGAGGATGTCATGAGGGAGGATGACCGCTCGGAACGTGTCGATTATGGTAAGGCGAGGAGTTTGAAATTCCCTCTTTTGATAAAGGCGGCGAGAAATTTCCTCAAAGGTGCCAAGAAGGATAAGAAATATCAGGAATTCTTGAAAAATGAGGACTGGTGGCTCTCCGATTATGCACTCTATCAGGTGCTCTGTGATCAGTTCAACGATTCAAGATGGTTCTCCTCCTGGCCGATGGAGCTTAAGAACAGGGTTCCTTCTGCCATAGCGAAGGTAGAAAAGGAGAAGAAGGATGAGATTGATATATGGAAGGTCCTTCAGTACTTCTTCCGTACCCAGTGGCTCTCCTTGAAAGAGTATGCCAACGAGAAGGGGATAAAGATCATAGGGGATATTCCTATTTTCGTCGCTCCTGACAGTGTCGATGCTTGGACGAACCGGAATCTTTTAAAGATAGATGAGGATGGGAATCAGGAAGCATCCAGCGGAGTACCGCCAGATGCTTTCAGTGCCACGGGTCAGCTCTGGGGAAATCCTCTATACAGATGGAGTGAGCATAAGAAGACGGGATTTTCTTGGTGGATATCGAGAATAAGGGAAACGCTGAAGCTCTGTGATATCATAAGGATAGATCATTTCAGAGGGCTTGCCGCCTGTTGGGAGGTCCCCAGTGGTGAGGAGACCGCCATCAATGGTAAATGGGTGAAGAGTCCAGGAAAAGAGCTCTTAAGCGCTGTCAAGGCTGCACTTGGAGATGAGCTTCCGCTTATTGCGGAGGATCTGGGGGTGATAACGGACGATGTAGTAGCTCTCAGGGATGGTTTCAATCTTCCGGGGATGAAGATATTGCAGTTCGCGTTTTCCAGGAAGGATGATGGGGAGTTTGATGCTGATAACCCGTATCTTCCACATAATATCGGGCCTAATTCTATCGTCTATACGGGAACGCATGATAACAATACCTCTGTCGGCTGGTATAATGCGCTCAGTGAAGATGAGAAGGATTTGGTAAGAAGGTATTTTGAATGTCCTGATGATCAGGCTGTTTGGCAGATGATAAGGCATATCATGATGAGTAATGCAAAATACGCTGTCATACCGATGCAGGATCTTTTGATGCTCGATCAGGATGCAAGGATGAACACTCCCAGTACCTGCGGTTCTTCAAACTGGTCTTGGAAGCTTAAGAAAGGGGAGATTGAAAGTCCAAACTGGTCCAGGCTTCATTATCTCATCAAACTTTATGGAAGGTATTAATTGAATATCATCTTGTTTGAGAATATTCCCTCTCTTATCCCCATAGGAGATGAGAGGGCAAAGCATATACTCTCCGTACTCCGTATGAAAAAAGGAGACAGGTTCAGGGCTGGCCTTATCAATGGCAGGGAACTGATATGTACTATTGAGGATATCACGGATGATGGCATATTCGTATCCTCCGCAGAAGGTGATGACCTGAGTCATCTTTTCCCCCTTACCCTGATGCTTGCGGAGGTCCGTCCGATATCAATGCGGAGGATATTGAGGGAGGCTGTCAGCCTTGGTGTGGGGCATATAATGCTCCTGATCAGTGATCTTGGAGAGAAGAGCTATCGCGATGCCGGTCTTTATAAGAGCGGGGAGTATAAGAAGATCCTGATAGATGGTGCCATGCAATCCGGATTTACCGGTATTCCTCCCGTCTCGTTCTTCTCTTCCCTGGATGATGCGGTAAAAGCCGTTGCGAGTGACAGCAGGATCCTTCTTGATAACGTCATCGGCAGGGAAAGGCTTTCCAAAATGAGACTCTCTGGTAGCGTAACGATTGCCATCGGGCCTGAGAGAGGCTGGAGTGAGAGGGAAAGAAATGTTATGCTGAAAAATGGTTTTATCCCCGCTTTGATGGGGAATAGGATTCTGAGAACGGAGACGGCGGCGGTCACAGCTACCGCCATGGCCCTTTCTGTGATGGATTTGATTTAGGAGGACATATGCATTCAATAGTGCCTGAAGCTGAAAAGATATTGGACAAGGAGTTTCCCGTACTCGATCATGGGTTCGTACGTCTTGTCGATTATATGGGAAGTGACGACAGAATAGTACAGAGCGCACGTGTAAGTTATGGAGAAGGAACCAAGACATATCGTCAGGACAAAGGGCTTATAAATTATCTGCTGAGAAACGATCACACGTCCCCGTTTGAGCAGGTCGTGTTCACGTTCCATCTGAAGATGCCGATCTTCGTTGCCCGCCAGTGGGTACGTCATAGGATGGGAAGGATGAATGAGATATCTGGCCGTTATTCGGTTATGAAGGATGAGTGTTACATCCCTGATAAGGATCATATAGCTCTGCAGAGTGAGGATAATAAGCAGGGCAGGAAGGCAGAGGCTGTAGAAGAGGAAGTTGCTCTGAAAGTACAGCAGATTCTCAAGGATGAGCAGGATGTGATATTCAGGAACTATCATGAGCTGTTGGATATGGGAATTGCTAGGGAGATATCCCGTATAGACCTTCCGCTCTCCCTTTATACCGAGTTCTACTGGCAGATGGATCTTCATAACCTCTTCCATTTCCTTGCGCTCAGAATGGATGGTCACGCACAGTACGAGATAAGGGTATATGCCAATCAGATATTCGAAATAGTGAAAGTGGTATGTCCTATTGCGGCGGAGGCCTTTGAAAACCATAAGCTTAACGGTGTAAGCCTCTCTGGAAAGGAGAAGGACGCCGTGAAGAAGATACTCTCAGGAGAGGAGAATCCTCTAAGTGGAAGAGAGCTTGAGATTTTCCTGGCTAAGTTGAATTGATTTTCGCAAAGTAGTGTTTTCTCATATCGTTCTCGAAGTCCTTATCGCATTTGTATTCCCTCTTTAGGCAGGGCATCCATAGCGCGGGGTCTTCGAGACAGAGATATGTGAAGATGTTTTCTATGAAATCTGGGCTGAATGACGAGAAGAGGTGTGAGAACATCTCTTTTTTTATCTCGAACGGATATGAGTACTTTCCTGCTGTCAGCCTCTTCTCCATCTCGATGACTCGTGTCCTTACTTGCTTTTCCCTGATGAACCGGAGGTTCTCCCTGGTGAAGATCAGCGTGCCTGAGCTTATCATCAGGATCTCTGCGGGAGAGAAGCGTTTCTCTATTTCTTCAGCGATTCTCGAATACTCCTCCCTCCATCCCTTGAAATGGACCATTGGGTGGATGTGAAACCCAACAAGGGAGCCGTTGTCCCTAGCTCTTTGGGCACACTCAAGCCGCTTTAGAAGGGGAGCTGTTCCTCTCTCTTCCTTTTCTATTATCGTTTCAGCGTTTAGCGACCATGTGAATATCATATTCCTTGGATATTTTCTCTTGAATACATCCTTATATGCTTTGCTTTTGAGCTCTATCACAAGATTCGGGTGCTGCTCGGCGAAAGCGGCAAGATCGGAGAGGGTTGAATATTCATCCCCCAGAAATAGGGAATCAGAGGCCTGTCCCGTTCCTATATGCCATATACTGTCATCAAGATGGAGAGCACCTAGTTTCTCCTTCAGATTAGATACCACCTTTATTCTGTTCTTGTCGTAGAACGCCTGTACCGAACAGTATGAGCAGGAGAATGCACACTGTGTTATGACATCAAGAGTACTCAGTTTACAGCACCGTGTCTCCTCCCCATCTATGGGGCATGGACAGCGTCCGAATCCCAGTGTGATGTCCTCCTGCAATACCTCGATCTTCCCTCTTTCCGGCTTCAGCGTGGGGAATGTCGAGTAATCGGTCTCCTCCCTCTCAAGTCTGTTCATCACCTCACGCATCGCAGTCATGAACGCATTTCTTCTCTGTCCCTTATCCTTTTTCAGAATCGTATTGATATCCACTTTTTCCCCTATGCTCTCTTCTGCAAAGAGCATCAGATCCACTTCGTTTTTTATCAATTCAAGCTGATTCTGTTCCGTAAGGTTGAAAAGCCCGATAAGCTCCTCTGTTTCCCTCTTTCTCTCTTCATTCAGGCTGTTTAAAAGGCTTTCTTTCGCGTTCATTACGGAAATTCTATATTGCCAAAGTTTTTTCGTCCATATATCTTATTGCCATGAGTGCACGAGATCAGGCAAGAAGTCTTCCGGATAACCCCGGATGCTATCTGATGAAGGATAAGAACGATGAGGTGATCTATGTCGGAAAGGCTAAGAACCTGAAACGCAGGGTGACCTCATATTTCCTGCCGAACAGGGACTTGAAAACCACATGCCTGGTGGAGAAGATAGATCACATCGACTATATAATAACGGGTAATGAATATGAGGCTTTGATCTTGGAGAATAACCTCATAAAGAAATATACCCCTCACTATAATATCCTCTTAAAGGATGGCAAGAGTTATCCTGTGATAAAGATAACAAATGAGGATTTTCCTCGTATTTATAAGACGAGGCGTATCATAAAAGATGGCTCAAAATATTTCGGTCCATATGCCAAGCTCGGAGAACTTAACGCATATCTCGATCTCGTGTCTAAATCATTTCCGCTCCGTCTCTGCTCCGGACCTCTGTCTAAGAGGAAGGAGGCGTGTCTTTACTATCATATAGGTCGCTGCAGTGCACCTTGCATAAACAAGATAAGCAAGGAAGAGTATGGGAAATACATAAAGTCCTGTGAGGACTTCCTCTCCGGAGATGACAGCTCGCTTATAAAACAGGTTGAGAAGGAGATGTATGAGGCATCCAGGAATCTCGATTTCGAGACTGCTGCAAAAAAACGTGACGTTCTTGAGGCCTTGAAGGGAATGCAGGCTAATCAGATGGTCCAGGACTGGGAGGATGAGGAGAGCAGGGACTATGTCGCTATCGAGATGAGAAGTTATCTTACAACGGTCTCCATCATGCAGTTCAGGCATGGAAGCCTCATTGGAAAGGCCCTTTACCGCTCTGAGAGCTTAGGAGATGAGACCGAGACCCTATTTTCCTTCATCGTACAGTATTACTCAGATGGAGAGAGCCTTCCTCATGAGATCTATGTCTCCCATGAGATAGATGCAGCCCTGATCGAGCGTTTCTTCAGTGAAAATTACAGCCATAAGGTACGTGTTCTTCTTCCACGTGACGGTAAACACTACAGGATTCTTCGTCTTGCCGATGAGAATGCCACGAGAGATATAGAGAAGCGTCTGAAGGAGACTGATAACACTCCTGCACTGGAGATTCTACAGAAGGAACTGAGGCTAGAGCGATTGCCTCGTCATATCGAGGGATTCGATATCGCACAGTTAAGTGGTAAATATACCGTTGCCTCTCTGATTGTGTTCAGGGATGGTAATCCATCTAGAAGCGAGTACCGCCATTTCTCGATAAAAAGTCTGGAAGGGAAGATTGATGACTTTGAATCGATGAGAGAGGCTGTCAGCAGACGTTATTCCCGCCTTCTCGCAGAGGGAGCGGAACTTCCCGATCTGTTGATGATCGATGGAGGAAAAGGACAGGTGAATGCAGTAGTCGAGATTCTGGAGGCTCTTGGGGTTGCCGATAAGATTCCTGTAATAGGACTTGCAAAGGAGCATGAGGAGCTCGTACCTCCAAGAGAGGGGGAGACGATAAGGCTTCCTCATTCAAATGAGGGGCTCAGAGTTCTCATCGCAGTAAGGGATGAGTGCCATCGTTTTGCTACCTCTTTTAATCAGAGAATGAGGAGTAAGGAGGCTTCTTTCTCTCTTCTGCAGTCGATAGAGGGAATGGGAAAGAAAAGGAGCGAGAATGTGATGAAGGCCTTCGGTTCTGTTGAAAGAATCCTTTCCCTAAGTCCTGAGGAACTCAGCAAGGGCGCATCAATTCCTCTCGATGTTGCAAAAAGAGTATTACACAAACTTAACTTCTAATGGGGTATAAAGCTCTATCTTATTCTCTTTCGCCCCGTTTATGATAATCGTATAGAGTATATCCTCAAAGAGTGCTTCTGCGTCACTTCCTGCTTTTTTCAGTTCGTTGTCAGAGATTATAAGGAACATTATGATTTTTTCTATCTCCTCTTTCGAGTAGTTCCTCATCGCAAGGAAGATCCCGTCTCGACGGCGGAAATTGAATCCTTTCTGCGAAAAGCTCGAAGTCGTTATTCCATGGGCCTCCTTCTGTATCTCCTTATCTGTATAACCTTTTTCTTTCAGCATGATGGCGTTCTCTACGACTCTGAACTCACCAAGAAGCGTGGAGAGCGTTCCTATAAGTCGCATGGGGTCATTCAGCGCTATTGACTGGATTATCATGAGAGCCTCTTCCAGATCTCTTTTTGCGACGGCCTTGAAAAGGGTATATCCGTTCTCTCCTTTCTCCCTCGTGATAACCGATGATACGTCATCACCGTCTATCACCTTCTTATTTTCATCCTTACTTCTGTAGTATGAGCATATGAGCTCTATGAGGTTCTTCATCTCAGCCTTGTTGTTCTCAACTGAGGACATGATCTCCTCTATCGCATCCTCTGTAACCGCGAATGAGAGCCGGCGGAATGTGGTTTTTATCCAGTTTATCTTGTTACTTTCGAATTCCTCGTAGAATATCGTCTTCTCAATTCTTTTCTCCTCATCGGAGGAGAAGGGGGACGTGCTGTCGCTGGAGATCATTATCAGGCTTACATCCTCTTCTGGAGTTTTGACATATTCCTTCAATCCCTTTACCAGGGGAGAGTCCTTTTTCGCAAGCTCAAGATGGTTAACCGTGATGATGCGGTGTGATGAGAACAGGGAAGGCTGACGGAGTGTTGCGAGTATCGATGATGATGCATCATCCCCTGCGTAATAGCTTTCATCCTCCGCATCGGGGTATTTTTCTCTCAGCGTTCTCCTTATCTCATCCAGTTTCTCTCTCTTATCGCCCTCTTCAGGACCTAAAAGCAGATATGCTTTCTCCATGTTTAATATCTCCTTATGCTCATCAAGAGGCGGGCATGAATTGTGACCTTGTTCGTCGTTGTCTTTCCCATCGTATCATTTTCTGGAATCAGGTCATAGAGACCATCGGGTCGGATCAGGAGACGGCGGAGCATAAGAGTTTCCCGTTCTGCGGTGGAGCACAGTATTATCTCTCCGTTCTCTGCCGTATCCGTTTTCTGGAATATCCCTTCATCCCCTGGAACGAGGCCGATGTTCTTCATCTCATCGGAGAATATCTGCATTGAGAAACAGGGGCGGTTTTCTACATCCTTTAGCCGTATATAACTGAAACCCTCATCTTCAAAGTGTGGAATCCTCTGATTGATGAGATCCTGTCTTTCCCCGTCAGAGAGGAGAAGTGAGCCGTCCTCGCTCTTTTTCAGGTATCCTTTCTTCTCAAGTGCCGCAACGACTTCGAATGATGCCCTCTTATTGAATGAGAAATGTCTTGAAATTTCTGAAATGGTCGGAAGTCTTGATGTGGATATGAACGTACTCATAAGGTAGTCCAATATCTCTTTCTGCCGTTTCGTAAGGGACTGCATCATTCAAACCTGTTCTTGAACAGTTCCTCAATGGTATCTGCCGCTGCCACCTCATCATCTCCCTGACAGATGAGAGTCAATCTCGTTTTATAGGTTGCCCCGAGCGTTATTATTCCCATGATGCTTTTCGCGTTTATCCTCATGTTCTCTTTTTCTATTTCTATCTTGCTCTCGAATCTGTTTGCCGTCTCTGCGATGATGGATGCTGGCCGTGCATGTATTCCCGCTCTCGTCAGTACCTCAAGATTTCTTGTCGTCATAGCTCCCTTCCTTTAATGCGTCCGTATTATAGTACAGTTTCCTGGCTGCCTGACTCTCAAGCCATTTGAGTACGGACTGATCGAATTCCTTGGATGAGTAATATCCGAGCTTTTTAAGCCTTTCATTCCTTGCCGCCATCTCGATAAGGGAGGCCACGTTTCTTCCAAGGGACACGGGCAGAGTTATCTTAGGCAATGTAATACCCATGACGGATTCCGTCGCCTGATCGCCGAGCCTGTCGTAGTTCTTCTTCTCATCCCATCTTTCAAGGTGTATGAGGAGTTGTACCTGTTTCTTTTCTCTGATCGCACCGACACCAAAGAGGTTGTGCAGGTTGATTATTCCCAACCCCCTTATCTCCATGTGATGTGCAAGCATCGGATTTTCCCCGCTTCCTATCAGATAGTTGTCAGAGAGCCTTCTGAGTTTTACAGTGTCATCACTTATAAGGCGGTGTCCCCGTTCTATGAGTTCAAGTGCAGCCTCACTCTTTCCTATTCCGCTTTCTCCTGTGATGAGTATTCCTATTCCGAAGACTTCAACGAGTACCCCGTGTATGGTCTCCGTTTCTGCGAACACCTCGTCCAGCATCTGATAGGCTCTTCTGGAGAATACTGCGGAATCAAGGGGAGTTGTAAGTATCGATGTCGCACTCTTTTCCGCTATGTCTATAAAGTGTTCTGAGGGTTTTGCACCTCCAATGAATATCACGCAGGGTAGGTTATAGCTGAATAGCTTTTCTATGTTCTTCCAGTCATTGTTCTTTTCAAGCTGGCTCAGATAGGACTGCTCTCCGCGCCCGAATAGCTGTATGCTGTCTCCGGAGAAGTCTACGAAGTAACCGGCGAGGGCCAGACCTGGACGGCTTATTTTATCCGTCGTTATCGCCCTTGAAAGTCCGCTTCTTCCTGCAAGACATTTCAACTGCAGATGATTGTGTTCTTTTAAATCAAGATCAAGAAGATCAAGGACTGTGAATTCACTCATGCTGAAATTATAGCATAATTATCGAGCCTGGACATTATATGGGGATATCTCAAAGACCTTGCTCCTTATAAAATAGAACAGGACCGGTTCTCCCGGTCCTGTCATTGATGGCTCATATACCCATCGTCTTCTCTTTCTCTTTTTTCGCAGCCGCCTGTATCTTGTCGGCTATCAGTTCAATTCCTTCATATAGTTCGTAGCAGTCCTGACTTACCACTTTTTCTTTTTTCCATGTGAAATGCATCATCGCATCTATATGGTAGCCGATGCCTTTTGTCTCTCTCTTTATTGCAATATCCAGATCATGCAGGTACTCATCGGCGAAAGAGAGTTTTTTCAGCTTCTTGTCAATGAAGTCTTTCGTTTCCTCGCTTGGCACGTAGTTGATTCCTCTAACAGTTAGATTCATACACGCTCCTCCTTTTCTACGCGAAGTATATCTTACTTTAAGTCTAACATGAGGAAATGGAGAATGATAGAAAAATATTTATAGTTTTAATTAAGAGGTCTATTTATTCTTTCCTTGTGAAAAATGTTTTTCCTCCTGTTTCATGATAAAATAAAAGGGGAGGAGTACAAAATGGATAGAGAAACTGTAGACAGAACGATGAAAGCACTGAGGGCAAATGGATATGCTGTCACCCATCTGGATAAAAGAGATGAGGTGAGGGCATACCTTGAGTCTGTCATGAAAGAGGGGTCAAGCTGTGCCGTCGGAGGCTCTGTGAGTCTTGATGATTGTGATGTGTTAAGTCTTTTGCGATGTGGCAGCTATGAGTTCTATGACAGGTATGAGGAAGGTGTGGATGTGGAGGAGGTGTTCAGGAAAAGTTTTTCTGCCGATTACTACCTTGCAAGTGCCAATGCCATCACGGAAAAAGGGGAGTTGATGTTCATCGATGGAAGAGGGAATAGGGTAGCTGCGATAACCTATGGTCCGAAGAAGGTTTTTCTCATTGTTTCTGTAAACAAGATATGCAGTAATTTAAAAGAAGCATGGCTGAGGTGTAAGACCATCGCATGCCCAAAGAACGCAAAGAGGCTCAACAAGGATACTTTCTGTGCAAAAAATGGAAGATGTATAAATACTGAGTTTAATGATGATGATCTTCTTAACAGAGGAGTAAGGGGCTGTAAGAATACGATCTGCTCCTATACTGCCATAATGTCCCGGCAGATGGTAAAAGATAGGATAGAAGTGATTCTTGTAAATGAGGAGTGTGGATATTAAGTCCTGTTATAGGAGGAGTCGATTGCAAGTTCTGCTCTGTATTTAGCAACCGTTCGGCGGGCGACTTTTATTCCCTCTTCTGCAAGCATGTCTGATATCTTCTGATCTGAGGGGGCTTTCTTTCCATCATAATTCTCTATCAGTTCTTTTATACGTGCTTTTATCGCATTCTTGCTCATTTCTCCCTCATCACTTTTTAAAAAGCCTTTTGTGGAGGAGAAGAAGAAGCTTACGGGGAATGTTCCCCAGTCTGTCTCTATGTATTTTTTCGCACAAAGACGGGAGACTGTGGAGGCACTTAAGTTCAAGTATTCTGCCATGTTCTGCTGGGTATCTGGCAACAGGTAGCTTATGCCCCTTTCAAAGAAGTCTTTCTGCTTGTTTACAAGGTAGATTGCAATCCTGTGTAGGTTTGTCGTTCTTAATGCGATTGAGTCTATGATCGCCTCTGCCTTATCCCTGTTCGTTTTCAAAAAAGCGAGAGCCCCTTTGTTCTTCTTTTTATCATCTTTCATTTCCTCTTCCAGATCCACGTATTCTGCGGAGAGTCTCACATCCGGGAGATTGTCACCATAATCGGTTATCTCGAGCTCTCCTGATGATGGATTTTTCTTTATTGCGATATCTGGATGGATATACGTCTCAAATTCAGTGTTGTATTTTTCTCCGGGGTAGGGGGTAAGTGTTTTAAGGACATCAATAAGAAGCCTGGCTTCCTCTTCATCTATTCCCAGCTTTTTGGAAATGAGATCAGTGCGGGATCCTTTTATCAGTTCCATATTGTCTATCATGTAGGAGATGTTGTTCTCATCTTCTTTTTGCAGACCAAGCCCTTTCAGCTGGATTTTCAGGCTCTCCTTATAGTCTGATGCTCCCACGCCTGCAGGATCGAGGCTTTGCACCACTTTCAGTGCACTTTCTCTCACATCCTCGTATCTAGAGGGGAGAATCTGATCAAGAGGTTGTGGTAAGAATCCTTTGCTGTCAAGAGAAGAAGCTATTATCAGAGCCGCTTCCTTCTCTTTGTCCGATAGATTCAGTGTCTCTATCTGCATCCTCAGATGTTCATAAAGGCTCTCTTTTACGCTTATTGCCCTTTCCATCCATCCCGCTTTCTCATCCTCCTCATCCTTTGAAAGATAGTCTAAGGAAGAATCGATCGGTCGGTATGTGCTCTCAGCTGAGTATCTTCCAGCCTTTACTTCTAGAAATGGATTTACCTCTTCTTCCTTTCTTATCACAGCTTCGAGCTCATCATAGCTCAGTGCCAGCATTTCAAGTTTCTGTATCTGGCTTTGCGATAGTCTGAGTTGTTGTTTCAGCGTAAGGGATAGGGTATTTTCCATTCTTCTACCCCTCGAATGAAGAACCGAAATAGATTTCCTTCGCCATCTCGTTCTCAATCAGTTCTTCCCGTGTACCGGAGACTATTATCAGACCATCTGAGATTATGTGTGCACTATGGGTGATCTCCAAGGTGTCTCTCACATTGTGATCTGTAAGAAGGATACCGATTCCATCCTCTGAAAGCTGTCGGATTATCTGCTTGATCTCATACACCGCCTTGGGGTCTATTCCAGCGAACGGTTCATCGAGAAGTAGGAATTTAGGGCTTGTTGCAAGGGCTCTTGCGATTTCGGTCCTCCTTCTCTCTCCACCTGAGAGCGTATACCCATATTGCTTCCTGACCCTGTCGATTCCAAAACGGGAAAGAAGTTCTTCTAGCTTCCTCTTCCTTTCCTCCTTGCTTATCCTCTGTTCCTCAAGAATGAGCCGGATGTTGTCTTCAACCGTCAGCTTTCGAAATATGCTCGCCTCCTGAGGCAGATAGGCCAGTCCTCGTCGGCTTCTCTCATGCATCGGCATATGGGTTATATCCTCTCCGTTGAGGAGGATCTTACCACCATTTGCCTTTATGAATCCAACTATCATGTAAAATGATGTCGTTTTTCCCGCTCCATTTGGCCCGAGAAGTCCGGTGACCTCTCCTCCGGACATGGAGAATGTCACATCTTTTACTACATGTTTCTTCCCGTAGAATTTAGAGAGGGCGATGCATTCAAGTCTGTCAGCCATTGATCGTCCCCCTTATGGCGGAACTTAAATTTATGCTGTCATTGTTGATATCCAGATTTATCTGCTCTGCGGTATACTCATCTCCATTATATATTACGCGACAGCTTCCTCTGAGCGTCAGCATCTCGTTTCCTCTGTCATATATTAACTGTTCGCTTGAACCTCTTATGATGTCCTCTCCATTTATCTTGCTGAAACGTACCATTGATGAAAGACGGAGAAGCTCAGATGCCATGTCATATTCAAGATGATTTGCCATTGCGCTCATCTCGCTCTCCCTGTCATCAATTTCAAAATAGGATGCGATAAGGAGGCGTTCTGCAACCCTGTCATACCATATTGAACTTGTTCTTATGGTAAGATTCCTTTCCGTATCTTCTATCGTTACTGCCCCTGAGCATTCTATGTAACGCCATTCTGCACCTGAGAGTGTTATGTTATCAGCACTTATTGAAAGATTTCCTGTCTCAACCCTCGCATCTCCTGCAAGTATGACGCTTTCTGCACCATTTCTTAGGCGGACACGGCTTTCTGTTGCGGAGAATGTAATCTCATCGGAAAAGAGGGGAATACTTAGAAGTAGAACTAAAGTCAGAGTGATTATCTTCCTCATATTACTATCCTTCCCGAGCTTAGAGAGGAAAACGAGTATTCCTCTCTAAGTAGATTACCATAGAATGATAGACTGGAAAACTCTCCCTCGCTGCTCTGCACCCGTACCTCTGAGTCCGTCTCAACCTCCTGAGTCCGTGTATCGAAGAGCAGTTCACCATCTGTTTCTATCATCATCTCATCCCTTCTGCTGTTCAGCATGACATTCCCCCTCAGGTGAAGACGCTCTGTCTCTGTGTCTAGTTCTCCATAGTCAGCCCTTCCTTCCAGGATTATCTCTCCATCCACATCGCTCTGTGTGAAGGAGATGTTCTCTATCGTTGCTCTGCTGTCGGCTGAATAGAAGGAGGCTCTTTCTGCTGTGAACACTATTGGGCGTTCCGTTTCCTGATACAACGTGAATGTCCCTTTGTCGAGGATCATATCCGGCAGCATGAGCTCCCTGCCTGTAGTCTCTGGGCTCTGGCTGTTAGTGCAAGATATTGAGAGTATGAGGATCAGCAGTGGTATGGCGTATTTTGATATCAACTTTTACCTATGAGCCGTGGCTCATATTCTCCTTTTTTGAAATGGAAGAAAATAGCGGAGATCGCAAATCCGATTGCCACTCCTATGATTCCTGAGAAAAAGAGTGATACCTCGCTCTTCGTAAAGAATGATCCGATGAAGTAGAATAGGGGGAACATCAAGAGTGGAAATCCTAATGACATGAATACTGAGAACACTGTTTTCCCTCCTGGTAGATCGAGCATTACCTTCTCTCCAACCTCCACAGGTACCGATCCATCATCCTTTAACTCAATCTTCGTATCTTTTCTCTGGCAGAATACGCTGCCCTTGCATCCTTCGCAGGCGTTCCTGTCACATCCTACGAATATTTTCCCATTCTCTTTTTCTAAGACGGTAACCTCTTTTTTCAATCTTTTTCCTCCGGCCTTCGTATCTCGACCTTCTCATCGATTGCGATTGCTTCTGTGGCTTTAAGGCTGTCCTCGTCTATCCTGACCAGAAGGCCTTCTATTCTGCCATCAAGCCATGCCTCATGGCTTCTTATCGGGATTCCTCCCTTTATCTTCCTTATCTCTGTTTCAGGCTCAAATCCCGATACGCTCATGAATGATCCGACCCTTCCCGTATCTGTTATGTATGCCGTTCCATTCTCCGTCACATGGGCATCCGCTGTAAGCACCTTCGTATGGGTTCCCGCTACCGCTACGGCTTTGCCATCTAGAAAACAGAGCATCGTGTTCTTCTCTGCTGTCGTTGCCGCATGGAAATAGACGATAAGGGACGCGTTTTCCTCTTCTGCTTTTTTCCTCAAACTCTCTGCGGCAAGAAACGCGTTCTGGGCACTCAGCTTTGCGAAATCGGCATTCCCGATGAGATTTGCAATGAGGAATTTCCTTCCTTTCAGAGTTACAATCCGATAGCCCCTTCCCGGACAGTCAGGAGGCATATTATAGGGCCTGAGCATATAACCGGCTTTCTTTATATGCTCAACCATATCCACTTTATAAAAGAGCTTTTCTCCTCCAAGGGAGAGATCCACTCCGAGTTTACCAAGCTGCAGGGAGTGCATTTTCCCGATTCCATAACCGTTGGTCATTCCCTCCGCGTTGATCATAGTGTAATCAACCTGGTATTTCTCCTTCAGTGCGGGCAGACCATTCTTCAAAGCCTGGATTCCCGCCCTTCCTACTATCTCCCCAAGAAAAAGCAAGTTTATCATACAGAATAAAGTACCTTTTCTTGCTCCTAATGGCAAGGTAAAGAGAATGTTTTTTTGTTCTTGAAAACTTTACAAGATAGTAAAATTTATTGTAAGCTATAACGGCATTGAGAAAACTTGCCCAAGTGGCGGAATGGTAGACGCGTTAGTTTCAGGTATTAATGGCTGTAAGGCTGTGCAAGTTCGAGTCTTGTCTTGGGCATCCTGAAAAAAATTCCTCAAGGATTTGGTCCTTGAGGTTTTTATTTATACCGTTTTCTTCTGAATCGTTTCCAGAAAATCAGCAATATCTGAATCTATGCAGATTGACTGTTTTCTAATTTCTTTTGGCGCTCCTGCTTCTTTGTAGTTCACACAGACATATGTCGCGTCAGGGTTCTTATATGTCATGTTCCAGAAACTGTACTTTATTATCCCTGGGGTGTTAAAGCCGACTCCCAGTTCAAGAAAAAGGATTTTCATCCTTTCATGGCGTCTGATGAAATCAGAATAACGTTCTGCTGCACGGTGCCAACCCTCATCTTCGACGAAAGTATCATCTGATCTCAAATTCATCTCCATTGGCTTACCGCACACGGGACAGTATGGAACAAGATCGGAAGGAATGGACATTGAGATGCTTTTGCCATCAGGAATCAGAAGATCCCCGTTTCTTTTTATCTCATATCCTTGCGATAGAACCATCTTTTTTATCACATCCTCATTGTCATAGGTTTTCTGATGACATGGTACGCTGCACTGGAAAAGGCCGTAATCGCCTTGTGTGTAGAACAACCTCTTCTTATCGAATCCCATTCTCTGAAAACAATGATCCACATTTGTGGTCAATACGAAGTAATCCTTGTCCTTTATGAGTCCATATAGTTGTTCATATACAGGTTTCGGAGGCCGCATGTAGCGGTTGATATAAACGTAACGGCTCCAGAACGCCCACTTCTCCTCCTCTGTGGAATATGGATAGAAGCCTCCGGTGTACATATCGAGGAAATGGTATTTATCCTTGAAATCTCTGAAATAGCGATCAAAGCGTTCTCCTTCATATGTGTAACCTGCTGCCGTAGACAAGCCTGAACCTACTCCGATTATTACCGCATCAGAGGTTGTGAGAAGCTCTCTTATCTTCTTATAATCCGAGTTCTTTTCTGTAGTATTCCTCATCTTCATCCTCGAAAACATTGAAAACGACATGCTTGACCGTCCTATCTTCTTTTAGAAATTCCATTACAGCATTCACCGCAACTTTCGGCGCATCCTTTTTGGGATAGCCGAATACCCCGGTAGATATGCATGGGAACGCTATCGAGTTAAGATTATTCTCCGTCAAAAGCTTCAGACACGATGCGTAGCATGAAGAGAGTAGCACCTCATCATTCTCATCGGGCCTTCTTCCTGTGACTATCGGGCCGACGGTATGGATTATGTACTTGGATGGAAGTGCGTATCCTTTTGTAATCTTTGCTTTTCCCGTCTCCTCCTCGCATCCTTGTCGCTTCATCACTTTCATCAGGTCCCTTCTCACTTCAAGTCCTGCGGCCGAGTGTATTATGTTGTCAATGCAGTTATGTAGGGGACGGAAACATCCGAGAAGGGCCGAATTCGCCGCATTCACGATTGCATCGACCCTTATTGTTGTGATATCTCCCTTGAAAAGTAACAGCCTCTTATCCAGAGTGGATGTCTCCATATCATCAATGGAGTATAGCCTCTTATTCCTGCACTCCTCTTCTAAAAGCTCATCCTGAACCTCATAGAACTTATCAGGAAGGTCATATGGCATTGTCACGTTCATAAGCGCCCGTAGATGGAGGCGTGGATCTGTTATCCCATCCAGAGTCTCTGAATCCGGGGTATAGGCTTTTAAAGCATCTATCAGATAAGTCAGTCTATCATCGCTATCCATGCCTCATAAGATAGCAGAAAGCATGGATAGCGTAAAGTAAGTACTTATATGTAATATAGTTACTAAAAGGTAACTATAATAGTCCGAACCGCCTTGCTATATCCTCTGTTCCCGTATACTCAAACACGAGTTCTTTCAGTTCTGTGAAAAGAGAGAATATCGTCTCAATGATTTTGTTGCTACCTCCTGAGACGTAGGTTATCTCCTCAACATCCTCACTCTCTGCTCCACTTGGAAGGCTTGTTCTAAGCGACCATAGGGAGAGATCGAGATCAGATTCGATTATCTCTTCCTGATCATCAGGAAGAGATGGGAAGAAATCTATGCCGGTTTTCTCTTCGACTGTATCCACCGTCGTCGCGAAACTTTCAAGGCTTCTTGATGATCCCTCATTAGGCAGCAGGAATCCGATGGCCTTTATCTCCGGCTCCGTATAATCGAGAATTACCTTGTAATATTCATTTGGAACTGTGACTTCATTCTCTCCGATGGTCTTATAAGGGCCGTCCGTAAGGACTGGGCCTGTTACGACGTAGATGCTTTCGTTCTCATACGCCATGACCCTCACCGCCGCTTCGAGATCAGCCCAGATTCCTCTGTTGAAAGATGGATCCTGTGGGCTCATGTTCGAAAGATAGAACGTGTCGCTCATCGCCTCTGCCGACCATCTGAAGTCTGCCGCAGGCGCCAGATGTCCCCTGTCATAGCCCGAACCCCTGTAGTCGCTTAATTCTGCAGAACCCGTACGTACCATTGGATCAGGACGGAAATCATCATCCCTTTCGACGTTCGTATTGAGAACTTCCGCCTTTGTAAGCTCATATGCGACATAACTCGGCTGCTCCGCTTCTTCGTTATATGATAGCGTGTAACCCGTATGCCTTATGATCTGCTCTCCTTCAATAGGGGCAGGAAGTTCAAGATTCCCGATTCCCGTATCTGCGGTTAAGCCATTGCCGCTCTCACTCTGCTCTGTGACAAAGCACATCACGATGAAAAGTACTACGATGATGACCAGGAGTATTATGATTTTCCTTAATATCCTCTTTTTTCTCTTAGTTGTCTTTTTTGCCAATTTGCGCTCTCCTTGAATGCCTTATGTAGATCATCTCTACTGCCATGATAATTATAATAGCCCAAACTAAAGAGATAATCGTGTGAAAAACATCAAAGTTACCCTCATAAAGGAAAAAAGGTTCTGATGGAATGGTTTCTCCATCTTTTCTGTTGATTAACACCGCAATGAAGATATTGTTTGCAATATGATAGCTTATATTCGCGGTATAACCTTTCTCTATAAAGGTAAGGGTACATAGGAATACCCCAGAGAGGAAGAAGTAGAGGAAGGAGAGAGCTGTGCTGTTAAAAAGAAGCGCCTCACTGTTCGGAAGATGAAGAACTGCAAAGAATGCGGAAGAGAGTACTGCCGAGAGTATCTTATATCTTAAAGAACTGGAAAAGGAGGATGGAAGAATTATTTTCTGAGGGAGGATACGGAATACGAGCTCCTCAGAAAAGCACTGCATCGGAATAAAGAGAATGCTTATAAGAAGGGATATTGCTATTTCAACCGCTCCTGATTGGTTTGGCTGTATTCCTCCTCCGAAGAGACACCCTATGAGTGAGATAAGTAACGTGACGAGGAATATCAAGGCAAAGAGTTTTACGTCGACGGGGCCGATTAGTGCTTTCATCCCCTTTCCACTGCTTTTCTTCATTACAATGGAAATTATCGCAAGTGATATGGGATAGCCCACCATGAGCCTCAAGTAGAGCGCGTTCTTCGCTGCCGATGGGAAGAGAAGCAGTAACAAAAGCGGGATCACGATAAGCGTTGTCAGGAATGAGACGATGAAAAGAATCAGGTAGTATATGCTTTTCTCTTTCTGCATGAGATGAAAATAACATAGATCTGCCGAATCTGAGAATATGTGATTATCTGACATTTGTATATTGACAATATGTCAGTATAAATATATTTTATTGACAAGTTGTCAGAAAAAAAGGAGTTGTCATGGCGAAAGTGTCTAAAGAGGTCGTGGAAAACCGTCCCTCGGAGATTGTAAAAGCATGTAGAGAGCTGTATAAATCGTTCTCTTTCCAGGAGATAGGTTTCAAGGAGATAAGCAGAGAGGCCGGCATCTCAAGACCGACGATATACAATTACTTCCAGACCAAGGAGGAGGTTTTTCTAGCCCTCCTTGAGGATGAGTACCGCCTCTGGGGAGACGATCTTGGAAAGATGGTTGATGAGAATGACAGCCTCAACAGTGATCTTTTTGCAGAGAGGATCGCCTCCAGCCTGCAGGAGAGGAAACTTTTATTGAAGATACAGTGCATGAACCTTTATGAGATAGAGGAGCACAGCAGAGAGGAGAGACTTGAGGAGTTTAAAGTCCTGTATGGAAGGGCCATGGGATTTATCGAAAAGGCTCTTGAGAAGTTCTTTCCCTTGCTTACAGAAGCAGATCGAGATGGATTCATCCTTGAGTTCTTTCCCTTCATGTATGGGATATTCCCCTATGTTCATCCGACGGTGAAACAGATGACTGCGATGAGAAAGGCGGGGATGAAGGAAAGGAGAACGACAACTTATGATATAACGCGGAAATGTGTCTCTGATCTAATGAAAGCAATATTAAAAGATGAATAGATTAACATTCTGAGCTCTTAATGCTTGGAAGAAGGAGAAGTGAAAATGAAAAAGAATATTGGTCCAGCCCTTGCGCTCTATCCATCCCCCGTGATTGTTGTAGGCGCGATGGTTGAAGGAAAGCCTACATGGACACTTGTCGCCCATGCGGGAATCATGGCTCATAGCCATATTATGCTCTCCCTTGTTCAGGCTCATTATGTGAATAAGGGAATCAAGGAGACGGGAAAGGTCTCTGTCAATGTCGTTGATTCGTCATGGCTTAAAGAGGCCGATAGAATGGGGACTGTAAGCGGAAACAAGGTCGATAAATCAAAAGCCTTCGCTTTCACTATTGGGGAGAACGGCGCACCTCTTATCGATGATGCGAAAGTCTCTATCGAATGCGAGGTTGATGGGAATTACGAGCTTGAGCATTTTGATAACTTCATCTGCCGGATCCTTGCAACCTATGCAGATGAGAGTGTTTTGAATGCGGATGGGAAGATAGATTACCATGTGCTCAAACCCGTTCTCTTTGAGTTCCCGACCTATGAGTATTTCGTGACGGGGGAAGATGTCGGACAATGTGGGAAGATGAACTGATGGCTATAGTGATGAATTTGTATTATACGGGAAAGGATGGAAGTGCCCGTAGGTTTGCCAATGAGATGTTGGGGAGCGGCATCGTGGATCAGATCAGGAGAGAAGAGGGAAATGAGAGATATGAGTACTTTCTTCCCCTTGATGATCCTGAGACTGTGCTTCTTATAGATGCATGGAAGGATCAGGCTGCGCTTGATCATCATCATGCATCACCCATGATGGCGGAGATTTCCCGGCTCAGGGAGAAATACGATCTCTATATGAAGGCGGAACGCTATGTCTCTGAAGATATCGAAGAGGGAGAGAGCAGGTTCATACGTTCATGATGTTGAGTCTGTGGAGGTGTAAAATATGAGAATCCTTGTTATAGAAAGCAGCCCGCATAAGAGTGGTTCATCGAACCTTCTCGCCTCATCTTTTATTAGGGGCGCAGAAGAGAGCGGACATGAGGTTATCTTTTTTGATGCGGGACACAGCACAATACATCCATGCCTTGGATGTGGTAAGTGTGGTATGAATGGCGAGTGCGTCCAGAAAGATGACATGAAAGAACTTGAAAAGCTGATCCTCTCTTCGGATATGATGGTATTTGTCACCCCACTTTATTACTACGGCTTCTCATCCCAGCTCAAGCTCACCATAGACAGGTGGTACAGCTTTACCACCCGTCTTTCCGAAAAAAGGATGAAAACCGCTCTGATCGTTGCAGCATGGGATGACAAAGACTGGACGATGCGGGATGTAGAGAGCCATTACCTCACGCTTTGCAGATACATGAATTTCAGAAACATCGGCATGGTTCTAGGAACGGGATGCGGCTCCCCGTCAATGACCAGGTCAACCCGTTTCCCCGACGAGGCTTACCAGCTTGGGAAATCCGTCAGATAACGGAGGTTTTTAAGAGCCTTCTGCAAGGAATCCCGATTATATGCTATATGTATTGTATGGTCGGAATATTCGAGAGGCTCTTTTCCTTAATAGATGAGCATAAGACACTTGTGATGCCAACAGAGCAGGCCGCAAGATCCCTTTTATTCGAGTATGTCAGGAAGAGGGGACGTGCGGTTCCTTTTTCTTCCGTGATAGCATTTGACACTTTTAAGGAGATACTCTTTCAGAGGGATTCTTCTTTGAGAAAGGTGGATGGACTTACCCGGCTTCTTTTTGCAAAGAGCTTCATCGATAACTATGGCGACCAACTCTCTTATTTCATTCCGAATAGGAAATATCCAGAGATAAGGGAGCGTATGGTTTACTATATCGCATCCGCTCTGCCTTCCCTTGAGGAGGAAGATGACTTTTCCCATGATTTAAAGAGCGATGTTGATCTTTTAAAGACGAAGTACAGGGATTTTCTCTCCCTGGGAGGCTACTATGAGCCGATGTACATGGACGGGGAGGAAAATAGGCTCACATCCCCTTATGTCCTTGTATTCGCCTCCTCATCTCTGGAGATGGCATCATTTTATTCAAGACTGAAGGATAGGAGGAACATTTCTCTTTTTGACACGGAGACTGTGCCCCTTCCTTCTCTTCCGGTCTACGATAACGAGAAGCAGGAGATAAGGAACACGTTTCTTCAGATGAAGGAACTCATAAAAAGCGGTGAGACTCTTGACAGGATTGCCATAAGCGTCTCTGGTTATGAGAGGCTTAAACCATATCTTGAGAGGGAGGCGTATCTTTTCGACATCCCCCTTTCCTTCATGCTTGGGAAAAGTGCTTTGGATTATCCTGCTGGCCAGATATTCTCCCTGATAGATGAGATATACTCCTCCTCATATGATCTTGAGAGCTTGAAGAAGCTCCTTTTAAACGCATCTTTCCCACTTCGTGATATGGAAGGTGCAAGAAGATTCATTCTAAATGCTCTTGAGATGGGGATAAGAGAACGGGACGAAGAGAACAGGTATGCCCTTGCCGATGTCGGCTTTATCTATCATGATCTTTCGCATTATATCGACAGCATAAACGAGACAGGCAATCCTGATTACCTTATAAATCAGGTGAAAAGCCTTTTTCAGAAGCTTTTAAAAGATGAGCAGTTCTCCGAAAATGATGAGGATGAGAGGGTTCTCTCTTTCCTTATGGACAGTCTGATGCGTTTTTCGGACAAGGTGAAGGAGCTTCGCTCCCTTGGTCTTCTCTTTGGAAAAGAAAAACTTTTCTCCCTGTTTCTGAGGTATGCCAAGTCCACGATCTATGTCCCAAGGGAGAAAAAGGAAGGCGTAAGAGTCTATCCCCTTTCAGAAGCGGTGGGAATATATATACCAAATCATTTCATCATCGCCCTTAATGAGGATGAGGGGAGAAAGCTTAAAAAGAGTGGAAGCTATCTTTCCGATTATGAGATCCTCCGATCAAGGAATGAGGTGGATATCACACGGAATATGCTCTCCTCTTATGCTTCTCTTTCTGATAACGTGATATATTCAGCATCCCTTTCAACCTATAACGGGTACAGCCTTCCTCTCACCGATTTTTCCTCAAAGGTATCTCCCGTCCTTTTGAGGGATGCGATAGCCGATGAACATATCATATTGAAAGAAAAATCAATAGAATATGACCTCTATCCCATACAGCAGAGAGGATATGTTGCAGCAAAGGAGAGATCACTTTCGCTTAAGAAGGATGGAAAAGACATGGCCGGCTCCCTCCGTCTTGAGTGGCCTTCGTTTGATCTTGCTAGATGGGTATTCTCATCCTCCCAGATGGATAAATATCTCCGCTGCCCATTCCTTTATGCTGTTGACAACATTTTCCATCTTTCGAAAGAGCGTGAGTACGAAGTGAACACGTACCCTGCGATGGAGATCGGCTCAAGACTTCATAAGGTGATCGAACTCTATTTTAAAAACGGAAAGGGAGATGAGGAGGAAAAGGTTGAGGAGTATTTGGATCTCGTCCTCTCCCTATGGCAGAAGCGGCTTACACTCGATAGGAATCTGGAAGAGAAGGGACTTGGAAAGGATGTAATCGCACTCTCTGATGAGATGAGGGCTTTCATACATAACCGCTACAAGAGAGGACTTGTTCAGCTTTTAAAAGCATTAAATGATAGAGGCAATGAGTTCTTGCTTGAAGAAAATCTTGACGGTCTCATTGGGGGTCTGCACTTTACCGCTTTTCTTGACTGCGTAATCGACCATGGTGAGAGTGTCGAGATAATAGATTTTAAAACGACGAATGCCCCCTTAGAGAGCATTCAGTTCGATATCTATAGAATGCTTTATGAGGGCATTCGCGAAAAAAGCGTCTCCTCCGCTTCCTATGCGATAATCAAGGAGGGAAAGATAAAACGCCCGAAAACCTTAAGAGACGATGAAGAGGTGCTTTCCGACATCGCTTCCGTCTCCATTGGAATCTCCTCCGGGGATTTCCATGGGGCAAATACTCTGAAAACCTGTCAATCATGTAATGCGAAGGGAATATGTCGAAGGAGGTTCTTTATACGATGAAAACATTCGAGGAGTTCCTGGCTGTAAGGGGGAAAAAACTTTCCGATGAACAGATGGCCGTCGTCAAAAGCGATATCGCTACAGTTGTCTCTGCTGGTGCGGGAAGTGGAAAAACGACCGTCCTTTCATATCGTTTTCTTCGCCTTGTCATGGAAGAGAAGGCAAGGGTGGATGAGATACTCACGCTTACATTCACAAAAAAAGCGGCTGCTGAGATGTATGACAGGATATTCTCCCTTTTCTCCTCTCTTAGCAAGGAGAATGAGATTATCAAGGTGGAGATGCAGAACTTTGCTTCCTCTTACATCTCTACCCTCGATTCTTTTGCCAACGAGGTAGCCCGCACGGACAGTGCCCGTTACGGGATATCAAGGGATTTTGAGATTTTAGATGATGATGGGGAGGAGAGACTGGTAAGGAAGATAGTTTCATCTCTGTTTGAGAACCATAAAGCGCTTATGCTTCCCCTTTCCAGGGTTTTCAATCCTGATAGGATCGCATCCGATCTTTTCCTCCCGTTAAGCAGAGAAGTCAATATTTTAACGGATTTTAATGCGGAGATAGAAAAGAATACATATATATCATTCCTAAATAGGATTGAAAAATTTTTTATAACATATGCCACTTCGATTCTTGATGAGATTGAATCATATAAGACTGCGGAGATGGATGATTCCATCTTTTTCAAAAAGGATGGAAGTGAATCCATTTCTTCAATAAGGGGATATATACGAGAGAGGGAGTATGAGAGGCTTCCAAGATTCAATCTTAATTCGGCTCGTTCAAAAATCTATGCGGATATAAAAAACGTGATTAATGAGAAGTGGAGGCCCCTTCTGCCGCTCTTGCAGTCTCTAAAGGAGAACATGTCATATTCTTTCGACTATCTTGAGGCATTCTCTCTTTTCATATCGCATTTGAACAGTGAGAAGAGAAGGAGGGGAGTTCTCAATTTCAGTGATACTTCGGCCCTCGCCCTTATGATCTTGAAAGAGAATGCCACGGTACGTTCCTACTACAAGAAGAAGTTCAGATATATAATGATCGATGAGTTTCAGGATAACTCCTCAGAGCAGAAGGATCTTTTATACATCCTCAGTGAGAAGGAGGATATAGCAGGATATGGTGTTCCAGAAAAGGAGAATCTTGACAATACCAAGCTCTTCTTTGTCGGGGATGACAAGCAGAGCATCTACGCGTTCAGGAAAGCCGATGTCTCGGTATTCAACAATCTTAAAAGCGAGATCGTCTCCATCGGAGGAAAGTTCCTGAACATGAGAGCGAACTACCGTTCTGAACCTGCGCTTATCAGTCATTTCAATAAGATATTTCCTTCGATAATGCAAAGGACGGAATTCTCTGATTATGCTTCCTCCTCAGAGGCTTTTTTTGAAGAAGAAGCGGGACGAGACCTTTCCTCTTATGAGGCATCATTCGATTCGATCATAGCCCGGGATGCAAGAGGAGGCGTCAAGGGAAGCATAACCTACGCCAAAAGTGAGGAGATGGGGGAGGATGTCGATATAGGAGAGAGTGCAGAGAGTGAGGAGGAGAGGCTTAACGAGGCTGAGAATGAGGCTGAGTTCATCTCATCCCTTGTTAAGAGGATTGTAAGCGATCCCTCTTTCTCCATCCCGTCAGGAGAAAGCTCAAGAGTGGCGACTTATGATGATATCGCAATACTATATAGAACAGGCAAAAGCCAGATGCCGCTTGAGAAGGTGTTCAGGAGAGAGGGTATACCATACACCGTGATATCCAGCAATTCGATCACGTTGGAGGCGCTCACATTCGATATGACCTCATTCCTCTCCCTTCTCGTCTATCCGATGGATAAGAGGAGCTATCTGGCACTTCTGCGTTCTCCCTTCGTCCGGTTAAGCGATGAGGCGATAATGGATATCAGGGAGAGTTTTTCAGATTATGAGTTGAAAGGGGAGCCGTTTTCTCATATTCTTCCCACGTTTTCCCCTGATGAGAGGAGGAAGATGGAGGATCTTGGCGCCTTTTATCAGGATCTTAAAAAAGACATCGGTCGGTTAAGCGCGGAAAAGATACTTGACAGGCTGTACTACGAAACAGGTTACAGCAGTTACATAGAGTCGAAGATGAGCCTCTCCTCATATAAAGAACATTATGAATATCTTTGGGAGATAGCAGGGAAGATGGGTAACATCTTCGATTTCCTCTCATATTTGAAAGAGAGGATGGACAGCCCGGAGAAACTCGATATAGAGCTTTTGCGTCTTAACATGAGCGGTATCAGGCTTATGAATATCCACAAGTCGAAAGGACTGGAGTTTCCTATCGTCATCCTTGCCGGTACGAATTCCAGACCACGTATTTCTGATTCCTCTATTCTCATGCACAGCACATCCCCTGAGTTTATCTCTCTTGACCTGAGTGAACAGAAGGGAATAAAGAGGCTTTTCAATGAGTTCTCAAGACGTAGGCTCGATGCCGAGGCAAAGCGCCTTCTGTATGTCGCTCTCACGAGGGCTGAGACCCATCTCATTGTCATAGCTTCAGGAAAAAAGATAAGGAACAATACACTTGCAGCCTTATATGATGGTGCATCGTCATCTGATGGGGAAGTAAGACACATGAGTTTTAAAACCCTAAGTGAATCTGAAATTGGGAAGAAATGGGAGGAGATGAACCACTACGATGAGTATTATGGAAAGGAATGCTTAGTTAGAGGTGCTTACAAAGAAGATAAGGCTGGAATAAAGGCCTTGTCTCATGAGAATGACGAAAGCTATGCCATATCTGGAAGCTTTAGGCGATTGAATGATTTCGATGGTGATGTTGATTCAATTCTTGAGAAATATGGCATCTATTCGGATTTTGGTACTTTGCTCCATGATGTTCTTGATGCTTCGTTTAAGAAAATCAGCACTCCTTACTATCGAAATTCCAAATTGAGTGAGAGTGAACAGGAGGTTTTGAACAAGGAGGCAGAAAGGGTTAGAGATTTCTTCCTCTCCTCAGAATTTTATAAATGTCATATCGAAGAAAAGAGCGTCTCTTCCGAGGTTCGGTTCTATATGCCGTTTGATGATCTTGTCGCAGAGGGTTCCATTGATCTTATCGTATTCGGTTCTGCTTACAATCTGATTATAGACTACAAGAGTGACAGGGAGATGAATCCTGATTATCACAAGGGACAGCTCATCTCTTATATGAAAGCCGCAGAGAGCATATATGAAAAAAAATGCTACGGAGTTCTTCTTTATCTCCGTAGCATGGATAACGGGCCTTTCTGGGATGCCTCAGGCTCCGTCGTTAAAGTGCTTTAACCGCCTTGATTATCCTCTTCAGCGCATCCATCGTAAGGGCTCTGCTCGTACCGTAGTTTATCCTGACGTACTTCTTGTATCCTGATCCGAACCATGTGCCGTCATTCATGCACACCCCGGCATCAATACCGAAAAATGTGGAGAGTATGCCTCCTCCTGCCGCTATGGGGTAATGTTCAGGATCATTCAGCACCTTCTTTTCTATCTTCTCATATACGGCAGAGCAGTCCAAAAATGTCACGAAAGATGCCTCCGCATTCGCAAGTCTCAACTCAGGGCATTCCTTTTCAAGGTATCTCCTCATCTCTCTTACTGTTTTCTCAAGGTATGAACATAATTCTTGATTGTATTCAAGGCAGTCAGTATAAGCTGTGCTCATCAGCTGTTTGATCGTATAACCAGGGGTCGTCACACGCAACGCCTTCTGTTTCCTCTTGAATTTATCTAGCATCTCTTTGTTCGAGAATATGGCGAATCCCGCATGTTCTCCCGCAAGGTTGAACGTCTTCGATGGAGCCATGAATGTTATGACGGCTGCCCCGATCTCCTCATTCGCTTTTCCCATCGGAATGTGCTGTACAGAGGGGTGGGTAAGATCCGCATGTATCTCATCCGAGATTACGATCTTGTTCTCCCTCTTTGCTTCACTGAGAACGAAAAGAAGATCCTCATGGTTGAATACAAGCCCTGATGGGTTATGAGGGGAGCAGAAAAGGATGATGGAAGCCTCTTTTGCTTTTTCTTTATAAAGATCCCTGTCAAGGGAGAATGTTCCATCTTTTTCCTTTTTCAGTGGCATGTCGAGCATTATCCTCTCATTGTCCGCACAGATTTCCATAAAAGGCCTGTATGTGGGACTAGGAACTAGAATCTTATCACCTTCTTTTGAGAAAAGATCCACGGCCAATGCGATTCCATGTAATAAGCCGCTGACGAATACCACATCATCCTCCGCTGGAGTCCAGTCATGCCTTTGTCTGGTCCAGGATGTGAACATGTTTGTAATCGGGGCTTCCACAGGATAGCCGAATACTCCGGTCTCTGCCTCTTTCTCTGCCGTGGCTTTGATTGCAGGAGCGGTTTTGAAATCCATGTCTGCAACCCAGAACGCATCAGCATCCCTGTTTGAACATATGGATTCTATCATATCCTTATTCCACTTCACGCTGTCCGTATTCCTGCGGTCTATCACATTGTCAAAATCAAATTCCATATTGCCTCCTAGTCCTCATATGGCATCATATTCTTTCTGAATAATCTGTAGAACAGGCCGTTTCCTGCGATTCTGAATTTCTCGCTTTCCACGTCTCTTAGGATTTCATTTTTCTTCTCCTCATCATAATAGGCATAATAGGAGAGGACACAACCCGAGTCAGAGAGGAGTGAGCTTAATCTGTTTGCGGCCCACGTACCTTTCTTCTCATCAGGAAGGAATATTGCGAAGATGTATCCCAGGTTTCTGTTTTCCCTGTTTCCTATGATAGTATTTATGTAATTCTCAATCGACAGAGGAAGAGATGACCCGGAGAGGGGAATGACGAATCCAAGCACGTCGCTTTCTCCATTTATCTCCTCGCATTTCCTAGCGTCTACCAACTGAGCATCTTTGAATGCGGAAGATATCTTTTTCGCCTCATCTCCTGAATATACTATGCTAAGCATTGTTCCACTCCTTTTTCACACTCTCAAGAAGTGTGAAGAATGTCGGGAATGTGACATCCACATTCCTTGTATCATCAATCTCTACTCCTCTTACCATAAGAGAAAATATGGATAGGGCCATTATGATCCTGTGATCTCCGTATCCTTTGACATTTCCTCCATGGAGTATTGCCCCTGCATGGATCATGAGCCCATCCTCCTCTTCCTCTATATTGGCACCAAGAGCTGTCAACTCATCGTGCATCGCACTTATCCTGTCAGTCTCTTTTATCCTGGCCTGTGGAACGTTTGTGAAATGTACGTCGCTCTTAGCAAAGACGGCGAGAGTAGAAAGTATGGGAAGCGCATCCGGGATATCGTTTAGATCAAAAGTTCCACCTTTTAATTCATCTGGGCCTTTTACTTTCACACCATCTGTTACCCATTCAACCTTGCATCCCATCTCCTTTAGTACCTCAAGGACCCTCTTATCTCCCTGTGGATCATTTCTGTCAAGGCCAAGTACTGTGATGCTCTTTCCTGTCATTGCGGCAAGTGCAAAGAAGAATGAAGCAGAAGAGAAATCTCCAGAGACTGTGAACACTCCTGGTTTGAAAGCCTGCATACCCTTTACTTTGCTCTTAAGATAGTCTGTTGATATCTCATAATCGATTTCTTGCCTATCAAGCCATGAAAGGGTTATTGAGACATATGGTTTCTCGTAGAGCAGGGGACATTCGATTTCCACATCAGCTTCTGCGAGCACAGCTGCGAGCAGGAGGCTTGATAGATACTGGCTTGTCCTGCATTCAATTACTGCTTTCCCTCCTTTTAGAGGACCTTTTATTGTCACAGGAAGAAATCCATTGTTATCCTTTATGTCCGCACCAAGAGAACGGTAGGCGTTTACGAGGGGGCCTATGGGCCTGTTTGAGAGGCTTTCATCCCCTTTTATCGTAATTTCCTTGCCCAGTGATGCAGCAAGTCCTAGAAGGAGATATGTTCCCGTTCCACTGTTACCAAGGTCCAGTATCGCTTTTTCAAAACCGGTACCCAGTTTCCTCGAATCAACGGAGTACTCGCACTTTTCTTCGTCATAGACGATCTTTGCTCCAAGAGCCTTGAGGGCTGAGGCTGTCGATTCCGTATCCGAAGAGAGTAGTGGATTCTTTATTACACTTTCTCCCTTTGAGAATGCCGCTATAAGGAGGGCTCTTATCGTCTGGCTTTTTGAGCCAGGAATCCAGATTGTGGCGTTATCACTCATAATGAATACGAATTTATCTTTTTTATGAGATTTTTTAAAGATTCATCCCTTTCAAGTGAACAAATTTGAGACTTGAAGAATTAAGAAGATAGAAAAGAAGCAGCTTGGAGGATAAGCCCTGTGTGGCTGTCCTCCTATTTTATTACGGTTTCGTATGGTTGTTTTCCTTCTGGTGAGAATAACAAAAAATAAATATAATCGAGGTATAAGGATTATCCATTTCCTTTTACTGTGTTTGAGGTTCATGACTACATGAGGGTGCAACTATGACTGACTTTACAAAGACAGCTCTTGCCATGGCTTTAGAAGATCTGCTTACGAAGAAGGCTCTATCGGAACTGACCGTAAAGGACATAACTGACAGAGCAGGGGTGAACAGGCAGACGTTTTATTACCATTTCAAGAACATTCATGATCTCCTTAAATGGGCGACGGAGATGGAGGTTGAACAGATAATAAAAGAATGCAGGGAACGTAAACTTTCCTGGAAGGAATTCATATTGTTCCTGGCAGGAATCGTCAGGGCGGATAAGAAGATAATAGTAAACGCCTATAATTCCATTGACAGCAGGACGTTTCATTGTTTTGTTGATATCATGGTCTCACCCCTTGTCCGGGAGATGGTGGAGGCAAAGACTGCATCAAGGACGATCAGCAGCGAGGATAAGGACGCGATCTTCCAATATCTTTTTAATTTCTTCCTTGGCAGTTTCTTCTCCTGGATAGATGGCGAAGATGGTCTGGATGACAATATAGGGCTCCAAAAACGTATAGATTTTATTGAAATAGGGCTGGATGCCATCATAGCATCTACTGATGAAGGAAAAATTTAGACAACCATGCCGATGTTGTCTATATTTAAAGAAAAAAGAGTCCGGTTTATTTTCGATTGTTTTTTCAAAGTGTTATATTTAACGGTATGAATATAACAGACAATGCTAAGAAACTGGGGCTGAAAACAGCCCTCTCATATTTGGAGAAGGATCCAGAGAAAAACATACCGAAACTTATCGGTATGATTGAAAAGGTTGCTCCTAAAACCGTTCAGCTTGATACCATTAAGAAATATCTGACGGATAAGGATAACAACTGGAACATCCTCGTAAAGAGTCTGTATACCGATATCGATGACGATGTGAGGAAGACTCTTTTCACAAACTTCATCGTCAATGCCTTCTACGGATGGAAGCTCAAACATGATGAGCTGATGCAGAAATATAACTGCAACATTCCTTGGACGATGCTCATCGACCCGACGAGCGCCTGTAATCTCCATTGCACGGGATGCTGGGCTGCCGAGTACGGTAATAAGCTCAATCTATCTTTTGAAGAGCTTGACAGTATAATTACCCAGGGAAAGGAGCTTGGAATGAACTTCTTCCTCTTCTCCGGTGGCGAGCCGCTTGTAAGGAAGAATGACATCATCAGACTTTGTGAGAAGCATAATGATTCCGTATTCTCCGCGTTTACAAACGGAACTCTTATTGATGAGGAATTCGCATCAGAAATGCTCCGTGTGAAGAATTTCGTGCCAGCAATCAGTGTCGAGGGCTTTGAAAAAGCTACTGATTTCAGAAGAGGGGAGGGAACATTCTCTAAGGTCGTCAATGCCATGAGGATTCTCAAGGCCCATAAGCTTCCATTCGGAATCTCTTGCTGTTACACCAGTAAGAACGTCGATGTCATCGGAAGTGATGAGTATTTCGACTGGATGATTGAAATGGGGGCAAAATTCTGCTGGCTATTCACATTTATGCCTGTCGGAGTCGGTTCTCCAACGGAACTCATGGTTACAGCAGAACAGAGAAAGAAGATGTACGAGACCATAAGGGAATTCAGGAAGACCAAGCCGATCTGGACAATGGATTTCTGGAATGACGGAGAGTACGTTGAGGGATGCGTCGCAGGTGGAAGATATTACCTGCATATAAATGCGAATGGAGATATGGAACCATGTGCGTTCATCCACTATTCAGACAGCAATATAAGGGAAAAGACCCTGCTGCAGGCTCTGCAGTCTCCGCTCTTCCAGTCCTATAAGGCACATCAGCCTTATAATAGGAATCATCTCAGGCCATGTCCCCTCCTTGATAACTATGGAAAACTTGCAGAAGTCGTCAAGGAAAGCGGAGCTTATTCAACCGATCTTGAGAACAAGGAGGATGTTGATGAGCTTTGTGAGAAGTGTCATGAAAAGGCTGATAAGTGGGCTCCTGTTGCTGATGATCTTTGGCATAAGAGCCATCCGGGGGCATAATCAGGTATTATCCTGATCAGAAATAGAGAAAGTAAGTAGTTTTACAGAGCGGTGGAGCATTTTTGCTTTGCCGTTCTGTTTTTTTGCATTCCCTGTGGATTCCATACTCTTAAAAACCTTCATTTGTTCCATCCGCCACATGTATAATATTACTATAGGAGATGAATAATGTAGCCACGTCACTGAAAATGGTTATTGATACTGTTTGGGAAATAAGGGCGTTCCATTCCTGTGTCTTTTGAATACGGTGGAAACAAGTGTATATGTGGATGAGATGCTGTCCATAAAGGGGAATACAGAATGATGAAGTTATATAATAAAAGCGAGCTAGCCTTTACTCTGATCGCTATAGCAGTTTATTGCGTGTTGCAATCCATGGCAAATCCAATGAATCAAATTACAGGCATTGACTACTCCATGAGTGCTGTTTTCTGTGTTTCTCAAGCTGTTCTCCTTCTGTGCTTTATCATGAAAAACCATTTGTCTCAAGATTACGGGCTTTGCAGATCTTCCATTCCATCTAAATGTTTTCTTTATTATCTTCCTCTGGCTGTTTTGATAACGAGGAACTTCTGGAATGGAGTGGCATTTAATTTTACATTGACTGAAACTATCTGCTATGTCATCTATATGATCTCTGTTGGATTTATTGAAGAAGTGCTTTTCAGAGGCTTCTTATTTAAAGCGATTGTGAAAGACAGCGTAAGGATGGCATCTGTCATCTCGAGTGTTACATTTGGATTGGGACATTTTCTGAACCTGATCAATGGCAGTGGAATGGGAATGGCAGAAAACCTATTCCAGATTACAGGAGCCATCGCAATTGGTTTCCTCTTTGTCATCCTTTATTATCGGGGAGGGAGCCTATTACCATGCATTATTACCCATTCTCTGATAAATATAACGGATGCTTTCTCAGATAATTCTGGTCTGACAGTGGGAAAGAGCATTGTTTTTCAGTTAATACTGCTTTTCGTTACTGTTGCTTACGCTTTTATTCTTACAAGGACTCTTCCTGAAAAACGGCAGGATGCATAGCTCTCGGAATGTCGTTATTGAACTGTTCCGTATTTTTTCTGAAAATTACATATTTTGAATATATGTCATAATTGACATATATTTGAGAATCTGTCATAAAAATTGATATGAAAGCATTCTTGAAAACGACAGTGTGCAGTGTGGTTCTGCATGTGTTATATAGGGCATTGAAGGTTCTTGTCAGGAAGGATAGCCGCATTAGGCATGAATTTTCCTCTTTTAAAGATGGCTTTACCATCCGCATCACCCTCTCTACAGAAGGTCCGTCCGTCGTAATGCGTAAGGAGGCGGGGCGTCTTTCGTGGATCAAGGAAGCGGAAGGGGAGGATCTGGAACTTAAATTCAAGAGTATTGATTCTGCTTTCCTTGTCTTTACCGGAATGATGGGGATAAGCCGTGCATATGCCGAGCACAGGATCACCGTCAAGGGTGATATCGCGGATGTGATGACGCTTGTGCGCATGATAGACATCGCTGAGGCATATCTCTTTCCTCGTATAATGTCCAAAAGGGTTCTAAGAGCGGTTCCAAGCAAGGAAAGAAGCTCTTTAAGTGTCTATAGAATGGTTTTGTTAGGATTTTGATGATGTATGTACCTTCATATTTTGAGTTTGTGAATTCTGCGAAGCTCCTTTCGGGAGATTACGCGCTTGAGAACATTGCATCAGAGATGAACCTCCTTGGTTCTGTCCGTCCGATCATCCTGTCGGATGCGACTCTGGAGAAGATAGGTTCTGTGAAACTTTTGACGGATGCTCTGGCAAAAGGTGGTATGCGTCCTTCTTCTGTTTATACCGATATCCCGCTTGACAGCTCGATAGAGAAAGTGAACGAGATAGCGGTGATTTACAGGGAGAGGAACGCAGACGGCATCATAGCCCTTGGAGGTGGTTCCGTAATAGATACGGCGAAAGGGCTCAGGATGCTTATCAGCCAGGGAGGAAGGGATATAATGCGCTACGTCGGTTCGGAGATGCTCAATAAGGGGCAGAACGTCCCCTTTGCCGCGATTCCAACCACGAGCGGAACCGGGAGCGAGGCTACTGGGGTTGCGGTGATCAAAGACGGGGAGAGGAAGGTAAAACTTGAGTTCATCTCATCCTTCCTCCTCCCTGACATCGCAGTTCTGGATGTCCGTGTACTTGAATCCATGCCACCTCGTATCACGGCTCTTACAGGTCTTGATGCTCTTACCCATGCGATTGAGGCCTATTCTTGTCTGCAGAAGAATCCCATAAGCCAGTGCTATGCGATCTCTGCGATAAAACTCATAATGGCGAATCTTGAACAGGCTCTGAGAAAACCGAAGGATAAAAAGGCCCGTATATCAATGGCTATTGCATCCTATATCGCGGGGGCTGCATTCTCTAACAGCATGGTAGGTATCGTACATGCGATAGGCCATAGCGTTGGAGGAGTCTGTTCTGTTGCCCATGGCGAGGCTATGACGATCCTTCTGCCTGTATGCATGCGCTATAACAGAGATTACGCGAAAGAAGATTACTCTGAGCTTTTGCTATATCTTTCTTCCCCTGATGTGTACGCATCAACGGATGCCGCGGCAAGAGCTGATAAGGCGATAGCAGTTGTGGAGGATTTTATAGCAAAGATAAAGGAAAGTGCTCCAATTGCAACAAGACTGAGTGAGCGTGGAGTGATGAAAAGTGATTTTGAAGAGATTGCCATTCGTGCGATGAATGATGGGGCGCTCATCGTCAATCCCCGCAATGCTGATAAGGATGATATCCTCAAAATCCTCGATGAGGCATTCTAATAAGTTTTATATATCTAACTAAAATGATTTACCGGTCTCCTGTTCCTTTTTCTTTCTGGAACAGGATTTTTGTTTTCATATAATTCATTATAAGAAAAGAATAAAATAGAAAAATTAAAAATTTTTGAAAAAGTACTTGAACTCGAGGGTACCTTAGTGTACTATTATGTTAGCTTAAACAAACATATATCTCCCTCTTTTTAGTTCCTTGTTGGTTAAGCTTGATTGTGGTACGAGAACTCCTTTGTAAGCCATTGCACTCTCGTGCCACAATTTTTTTGTGAATAAAAACGCCTCATCTGAGGCACTTTGTTTTAAAGAATATGATCTAAGAAGCTCTTTGTTCTCTCGTTTTTCGGATTCGTGAAGAGCTCTTCAGGGCTTCCTTCCTCGATTATCTCGCCTGCATCCATGAAGATCACCTTGTCTGCAGCTGCTCTGGCAAAACCCATTTCGTGCGTTACAAGAAGCATCGTCATTCCGTCCTTTGCAAGGGAAAGCATTACATCCAATACTTCCTTTATCATCTCCGGATCTAACGCGCTTGTCGGCTCGTCGAAAAGCATCGCCTTTGGCTGCATTGCCAATGCCCTTGCGATTGCCACCCTCTGCTGCTGTCCTCCAGACAGCATGTTTGGATGCGCTTTTGCTTTCTCTGCGAGTCCAACCCTGTCCAAAAGCTCCATGCCGAGCTTCTCAGCCTCCCTCTTTCCCATGTTCCTTACCCTTCTCGGTCCTATTGTGACATTATCAAGGACGGTAAGATGAGGAAAGAGGTTGTATGACTGGAATACCATCCCGACCTCTTCTCTTATCTTTCTTATATCAGTCTTTGGGTCTGTAATGTCCACGCCGTCTATGTATATGTGTCCGCTGGTGACGCTTTCCAGTTTGTTTATGGTTCTCAAAAGCGTAGACTTACCGCTTCCAGAAGGACCGATTATCACAACAACTTCTCCATCATTGACGGTAAGGGATGCGTTTTTCACCGCATGTACCGTATTGTTCCCGCTACTATCATAATCCTTATAAAGGTTCTTTATCTCTATCTTCGCCATTATGTTCCTCTATGATTTATTCCTTTCTCGAGTAACAGAAAAAGAATAATCAAATAATGCGGTAACGTAAAGTTGAAGGATTTAGAAGGTGAAAGCCGCTCCTATGAAAGGTTCCACATGATAAAGCATCACACCTCCTCCTGCACCTCCTGTATGGCTTGGATCTCTCTCATCGTGCCATGAATAGGCTAGGGGGAAGAATGGATTTAGTGTCGCAGAAATGCCCGCACGGAGTGCCAAGTGAGTATTGAAGCTGTAAAGAAGGGAAAGGGAGGCGAACATATCCATGAAATCGAATGTAATCCCTTTTATAGAATGTCCTTCATCTTTTGCATTTATCCAGCCATACTGCATTGCATAACCGACGGAGAGATCAAGCATCCAATCTTCATTGAATTCAATTCCTATCGCTGTTGCCACATATGGTGTGATCGCATAGTCATACAGGTATTCTCCCTCAGGCATCTCCCGCATCATCGGAAATGCCGCTCCAAGACCGAATTGTATTCCATATAGGAAAGAGCCGAGGTTAGCATAAAGCCCGACATCAAGGTTTATCTCCGCTCCGAATTCTGAATACTCCTTTCCAATGTTCTCCTCGCCTGTCCAGAGGATGTTACCTCCGTCAAAATACGGGGCTATGCTTATGCTTATATAATTTCTTGAATATGCTGAAGTGATGGCGGTTATCGCAATTAAACCGATAAGCAGAATTTTTTTCATAAATCCCCTCCGTTTATTTAATTGTAAGAGGGGATCTGGAATAACGTAAAGTTTTATTTCTTCTGGAGTGGTTTTATCTTTTTTCTGTACACATCAAGGTAGAACACGATGGAAAGTCCAAGGCCGATCAGGTCCGCCACGGAGAAGGCCCACCATGCACCGTTTATGCCCCAGATGCGGCTCATTATAAACGCAGCGGGTACAAGGATTCCAAGTTGTCTCAGGATTGAGATTATCATGGCATATACGCCGATTCCCGTCCCTTGGAACGTGGCTCCAAGTGCGATTGATATGCTTGCCGTTAAGAAGCAGAAGGATATGATTCTTAGTGCGGGGATACCCAGCGCGTTCATCTCCTCAGAGGAGTTGAATAGCCCAAGAAGGAACCTCGGACAGAACTGGAAGATGAGAAAGCCGACGAGCATTATGGAAAAGGATATCATGCATCCTTTCCTTACTGTCTCGGTAATCCTATGACGGTTCTTTGCCCCGTAGTTGAAACCTATGATGGGAATCATACCTGCAGACAGGCCGAATACTGGCATGAAAACGAAGCTCTGCAGCTTGAAGTAGACTCCGAATACGGAGACAGCTGTCGTGCTGAATGCTATCAAGATACCATTGAGAGCACTTACCATCACAGTAGAAATGCTGTTCGTGATTATGGTTGGCACTCCGACCGAATATATCTCCCTTATTATGTGGCTTTCAGGTTTGAAACCTTTCATCATGAGATTTATATGTTTATTCCTATGGATGAAATAGAGGGCAAGCATGGCTGCTACAACCTGTCCTATCACAGTCGCGATTGCCGCTCCAGATACGCCCATTCCAAATGTGAATATGAAGATCGGATCGAGTATGATGTTTATTATGGCTCCGACTGTTTGGGTTATCATCGGATGGAATGAGTCTCCGGTGGCCTGCATTATCCTCTCTCCCGTGACTTCCAGGAAGATTCCTCCAGAGGCAATCAGACATATCCTCGCATAGACGAGAGACATTGAAAGCAGTTCTGGATCATCTGTGAAAAGAGCAAGAAATGGTTTTGCGAAAAGAAATGCGAAAAGTGCGAATCCCAACCATGTCATCAATGCCAGGAAAAGGCCATTCCTACCCGCATTGTCAGCTTCCTCTTCTTTCCCTTCTCCCAGTCTTCTGCTTAAAAGGCTGTTCACTCCAACCGCAGTTCCCACGGCGAATGCGATCATAAGGTTCTGCAGAGGGTAGGCGAGGGTTACTGCTGCAAGGGCCTCCTCACTCAGCCAGGAGACGAATATGCTGTCAACTATATTATATAGTGCCTGTACGAGCATGCTTATCATGATTGGAAGACTTATCTTCATTATGAGCTTTCCAATCGGCTCGTATCCCATTATGTTTCCTTTGATTTTTCTTTCTTCTGATTCTTCCATGACAGAATACCGTACAGCAGGAGAAAAGTACTTGTCAATGGGGTGCTAATTATTTAGTATGCCGTCAGATAACATGTATCTTGAAATAAGGGTGGAAAAATAAATAAAATCAATCCAGTTGAGGAGAATAGGATGACTGTATGTAAATTTGGTGGATCAAGTGTTGCGGATGCGTCTCAGATAAAGAAGGTGAAGGCGATTCTGGATAGTGACAGTAAGAGGAATGTCGTCATCGTCTCCGCCCCAGGTAAGAGGTGCAGGGATGATGAGAAGATCACGGATCTCTTATATAAATGCAATGAGATGGTCCAGAATGGTGGCAGCTGTAAAAGTATGTTCTCCACGATCGAGAAGCGTTTCTTATCCATCGCAGATGAACTGAATGTCGATAGGAAAGCTCTTATTTCCCAGCTTGAGGAAATCAGATGTCTCATAGATGCGGGAAGTGGTGCCGACTATGCAGCAAGCCGGGGAGAGTATCTTTCAGCATTCCTGATCAGTCAGTATCTTGATTTCGAGTTTGTTGATGCCTCTGACTGTATCGTCATCAATTCGGATGGTACTGTAAATCCATACAGTTATGATAAGATCAGAATGATCGTCGATAACTCGAAGAAGAAGGGGTTCGTATTTCCCGGCTTCTACGGTTCAACCGAGGATGGAGTTGTCAAGACGTTCTCCCGTGGAGGATCAGATATCACGGGAAGTGTGGTCGCAAGGGCGGTAGGGGCAGCCCTGTACGAGAACTGGACCGACGTCTCAGGCTTTTTAAGTGCAGATCCCCGTATCGTTGAGGATGCGAAAACAATAGATACGATAAGTTATAACGAGGTCAGGGAGCTTTCAGATTACGGAGCATCAGTATTCCATGAGGAAGCAATAGCCCCTGTCATGAAATCGGGAATTCCAATAAATATTAAGAATACGAATTCTCCTGAGGATAAAGGCACTCTGATAACCCCGGAGGGAGGAGAGAGAAAGCTCGCGGGAGTGTCTGCGAAAGCGGGGCTTTCAAGAATCAAAATAAGAAAGCTCATGCTTTTCAAAAAGCATGGAATGCGTCATGCTCTTCTGACAATGCTTCATATTTTTGGCATTCGTCCTTCCTTCTCCCTTTACGGGATAGATTCCATCGTCTGGTTCTATGACAGCAGGATGGCTTCAGAGAGCGTGCTTGCAGCCATGTGTGAGAGGCTGAAGAGTGAGTTTGAGCTTGATGAAGTATCTGTCGATCATGGTCATGCGATCCTGGGTGTCGTGGGGTCTTCAGTGCCTTCTGATGGTTCTTACATAAGGGCTGCGAAAGCGCTTGAGGATGCTTCAATTCCTGTCTCCTTCCTTAATTACGGCTCAAGTGACGTATCCTACTCATTTGGTATCGCTGAATGTGATAGGGAGAGGGCTGTCAAGGCCGTATATGATGCGCTTTTCAGATAATGCATGATATCTGGAATCCATGGCATGGCTGTAGGAAGATAAGTGAAGGCTGTGCCAACTGCTACATGTATTTTCTCGATAAGGTGAGAGACCAGGATGGCAGTAGAATCTATAAGACGAATAACTTCTATTACCCTCTTTCCAAGACGAAGGAGGGTGCGTATCGGATAAAATCGGGGGAGATGATCCGGGTCTGCATGACAAGCGATTTCTTCCTTGAAGAGGCTGATTCATGGCGCCCTGAGGCATGGAGCGTGATGAGGGAAAGGAGTGATGTCATATTCTTCCTTCTCACAAAGCGTCCTGAAAGAGTTTTAAGATGCCTTCCCTCGGATTGGAATGAAGGCTGGGAGAACATCTTCTTCAACGTCAGTGCGGAAAATCAGAGAAGGGCAGATGAGAGGATCCCGATTCTTTTAGAACTTCCATTCAAGCATAAGGGGATAATGTGTGCTCCCCTCATCGGCTCTGTGAGTATTGAGAAGTATCTTGCATCTGGAAAGATTGAACAGGTGATTGCAGGAGGGGAGAACTATGAGGGAAGCCGTCCCTGCGATTTCAACTGGATAAAACGGCTGAGGAAAGAGTGTGAAAATCACGGTATCACGTTTGCCTTCATAGAGACTGGGACCATTTTCATTAAGGATGGCAGGGAGTATAGACTGAAATCAAAGAGTCTGCAGAGCCTGATGGCTTACAAATCGGGAATGAGCTATAAAGGTAAGGAGATTAAATTCTCCCTTAGAGACACCCTTGGATTCCCCTTAGGAGAGGATGAGCTTTATAAGAAGAGATTCAAAGAATATTGTAAGACCTGTGGAAGTCTTTTAATCTGTAATGGTTGTTCATTCTGCTCTACGTGTCACATAAAAGAAAACGGATAGGATTTCTCCTATCCGTCCAATGGATGTTTTATTGTTTTTAGCGGATTCTCATCTCTGTCTCAACGTCGAAGAATCTTGCCTTCTCCATTTCAACAACGAGAGATACCTTTTCACCGACTGTAGGTGTGATGGATGGGTCAATCTTACCTACGACGTTTGCCTTGCTTGTCGCTACGTGGACCTGTGTCTCTGATCCAAGTGGTTCTACGACGTTTACAGCACCGTCAATGGTCTTTCCATCTACAGGGGTGTGAGAGAATTCTACATCTTCCGGTCTGATACCGAATGTGACATCTTTTCCCTCATACGGCTTGAGGAATGCTGCCTGTGCATCTGTGACCTTGAGGCGGAATGTTCCTTCCTCTACATATGTTCCGTCAGCTTCCTTCTTGACCGTCATGTTGAGGAAGTTCATGGGTGGTGATCCGATGAATCCTGCTACGAACTTGTTATCCGGCTCGTTATAGAGATCAAGCGGTCCTCCGATCTGCTGGATGACACCGAGTTTCATAACGACGATCTTATCAGCCATCGTAAGAGCCTCGACCTGATCGTGTGTAACGTAGATCATTGTAGCCTTTAAGCGGTGGTGGAGTGCTGAGATCTCAGCTCTCATCTGAACACGGAGCTTAGCATCGAGGTTTGAAAGAGGCTCGTCGAAAAGGAATACCTTCGGCTGACGAACGATGGCTCTTCCTACAGCAACACGCTGTCTCTGTCCACCTGAGAGGGCTTTTGGCTTTCTGTCGAGAAGCATTTCGATGTCGAGGATCTTTGCAGCTTCCCTAACGCGCTGATCAATCTCTTCCTTAGGGAATTTGCGAATCTTAAGACCGAATGCCATGTTATCATAGACGGTCATGTGTGGATAAAGGGCATAGTTCTGGAATACCATTGCGATATCCCTGTCCTTTGGGGGAACGTCGTTCATGAGCTTTCCATCAATGTAGAGCTCACCGGAGGAGATATCCTCAAGTCCTGCGACCATGCGGAGGGTAGTGGACTTTCCACAACCTGAAGGACCTACGAGAACGACGAATTCCTGATCTTCAATGTCGATATTAACGTTGTCTACAGCTTTAACACCGCCATCATAGATCTTGCAGATATTTTTCAATACAACTGCACTCATTTGTCTCTCCTTAAATTGCTTATGAATCTAGTCTAGGATCTGTATTTGCCTTCCGTCAAACAATTTTTCTTGGAAAAATGCGGAAAAATACCGGAAAAAACATTGAAAAACGTCTTTTGTTGACTATATAATCAAATTTAGTCAAAAAGAGGATAAAATGCCAAAAACTTACACGGAGAGTGAAAGGGAGAACATAAGGAGAGAGCTGAGGGCAGCTGCGTCTCTCTGTCTGAAAAAATACGGAGTACGCCATACTACCGTTGATGAACTTGTAAGGATGGTCAATATCCCGAAAGGTACTTTCTACCTTTTCTATGACAACAAGGAGAGCCTTTTTCTTGATGCTCTCTCTGTTTTTGTGAAGGAGGAAGAGGAGAAGTATCTAGCAATGCTTGAAGAGCTTGATGAGAATCATATTGTTACAAGCCTTACAACGGTGTTTTTTGAAATGGCTATCTCCTTTTATGAGAGCGGGCTTTACAGGTTCTTGGATGATAACCAGCTTAATATGATAATGCGTAACCTCAGCTCGGAGGATAGGGCCAGCCTGCTTCATTCCCGCGATGAGTATATAGACAAGATCTTATATTACTTTTCAATAGAGGATGAGGATGATATCACCTCATTCCGTGTGGCGTTCAATTCCATCTTTTTTCTCATGCTCCATGATGAGGAGATAAAGGATATGAAAAAAGCCCTCAGGACTCTTATCCGAGGGCTCATACTTCAACTTGTAGAGTAGATCAACTCTCTTTTTTATCTTTCTCTTTCTCTTTCTCCTCTTCCTCAACCTCATTTTCCGGTTCGGCCTTGCTTATAAGAGCTTCAACGATTCTCTTGTCCTCGATCTTTGTGACATGGACTTTGAGACCGAATACCTCGACATCAAACTGCGTGCCGTCCTGTGGAATCTCGTTAAGACATGAGAATACCATACCTCCTACCGTGTCAAAATCGAGTTCCTCATTTGGCAGATCGATATCCAATGCCTCCTCGAGATCCTCGACAGGGAGTGTTCCTGATACCTTCCAGAGATTGTCTCCTAATTTTACAAGCTCCTCTTCCTCCTGCTCATCAAATTCGTCATAGATGTTGCCGACGATCTCTTCCAGGAGGTCTTCAAGAGATATAAGGCCGCTTGTCTGTCCGTATTCATCGACGCAGATTGCGATATGCTGCTTCTTCATCTGCATATCTGAAAACAGCTTGTCTGCCCTGATCGTATCAGGTACGAAATATGCGGGACGCATGAGTTCCGTGACTTTCTTCATCTTGTCGTCATTGAGATTCAGAAGGAAATCACGGGCGTTCAAGATGCCTTTTATATCGTTCAGATCTTCATCATACACGGGGAAACGAGACCTGCCACTCTCCTTTATGAGTGCGAGTATCTCTGCATTATGCATGTTCTGCTGTACTCCCCAGATGTCGCTTACACGGGTCATGATCTCTGAGACGAGAGTGTCATTAAGTTCGAACACGTTCTGAATCCACTCCCTCTCATCCTCTTCAATGGAGCCAGAGTCTCCACCGGCATCGACCATAAGCCTGATATCCTCCTCTGTAGCCGCCTCTTCCTCGGCATCTGCTTTGAACCTGAAGATTTTCAAGACCGTGTTCGTACAGAAGCTTAAAAGCCAGATCACCGGTCTCATTATCTTGGCAAGTACATTGAGTACCTTACAGCAAAAGCGTGCTACGGCATCTGACTTCTGCTGTGCAATCCTCTTTGGAACAAGCTCGCCGAAGATGAGTGTGAAGAACGATATTATGATCGTTATGACGAATACCGAGATCGTATTCAGTACGCTGTAGGGTAGAGTGGCTCCCCAGGAGATGAACACCCCTGTCAGCTCCTCTGCAAGGGTGTCCGCAGCAAGAGCTGAACCCAGAAATCCTGCGAGCGTGATTCCTATCTGGATGGTTGATAGGAAGTTTGAAGGTTTTTCGACCATCTTTAAAAGAATCTTTGCGGTCTTATCTCCTTCTTCAACCTGTTTTTTCAGCTTATTGTGATTTAATGATATCACGGCGATCTCTGCCGCCGCGAAAAACGCGTTAATTAATATAAGTATTGCTTGTATGAGTATCTGCCTAGGTATAGATACGACGCTTTCCATTTCTTCTCCTCTGATTATTAAGTTTCTTCCATCCTAGTCAGGAATCAGAGGAGCATCTTTCTGTTTACGAACCGACGCAAATGGTAAGGTACGTCAGAATCGTCATGTAATTTGGTATTACTACCAGGGCCTTCGTCCACTTTCTGTTAAATTCCTTGCACTGTTCTCTGTGCGGTAAAAAGATAATTAAAAATATATAATAACAGTTTATAGTCGTCAAGAGACGGACAGGGAGGAGCTCATAACTTTTTCACATCTTAAATTATGTCTTTTTTGTATCCTGATGTTAAAACAAGAAAGGACCGATAAGAAGAAAAAATCCCAGCTCCTTTTTGAGCCGGGAAAAGAGCAGCAGAGGGGAATCGAACCCCCATCACGAGCTTGGGAAGCTCGGATAATAACCACTATATGACTGCTGCAAAATATTATTCTGTATCTTAAATGAAAAAATATGTTTTGCAAAGGGGGTAAAATGGACCATGGGTATTTATCGTATATTAAATACATGTAAATTTTTCTTTGCGTAACTCAATTAGTAAGGGTAAAATGAAGGCAGAAACAAATAAAAGGAGAAGAATAAATGAAAAAGCTATTAGTTCTCTTGATGGTGCTGCTTTCTGCCTCCATGATTTTCGCAGCATCTGGAAGTGTAAATGCATACACCACGCTCGAAGAGCCTCTTGCTGCAGCGCTCTTTGCACGTTTTGAAGAGGAGACTGGAATACACGTTAATTTCGTCCGTCTCTCAGGTGGTGAGTGTGTTGCCCGTCTTGAGGCCGAAAGTGCCAATCCTCAGGCATCGATCTGGGTCGGAGGTGTAGGACTTGACCATATCACGGCAAAGAGTAAGGGCCTTACGACTCCTTACATCTCACGTTACAGCAGGAACACCCCTGCAGAATTCAAGGACCCTGACAATTACTGGATCGGTCTATATGTTGGACCTCTTACATTCGTGACAAACCTCGACAGGGCTGCAGCTCTCGGTCTTGAGGTTCCTCATTCATGGGAGGATCTTACAAAGCCTGAGTATAAGGGATATATCAGAATGGCCAATCCTAACTCATCCGGTACGGCTTACAATGTGATCACGACAATCCGTTACATCTTCAATGAGGATGAGGATGCGATGATGGATTATCTAAAGAGACTGGATGCTAATATCGACCAGTACACCAGAAGTGGTTCCGCTCCTGGTAAGAGTGTTGCGACAGGAGAGATCCCAATCGCGATCGGTTATGCCCACGACCAGGTTAAGCTTAAGGTTGAGGGTGCGAATGTTGAGATCACAGCTCCTAGTGAGGGAACGGGATATGAACTTGCTTCCATGTCCCTTGTCAAGGGTGGCCCTGATGCCGTTAATGCAAGAAGGCTTTATGACTGGATCATCAGTGACCCGGATGCACAGCAGATCTTCACACAGTGGTATGTTGTTCTCGTAGCAGAAGGAGCAGCAAAGCATCCAGATGCACTCTCCATCGATGAGATCAAGACCGTACAGCAGGATTTCGCATGGGATGGAGATGCCGCTAACAAGGAAAGACTTCTTGATATGTGGACAACCGAGATTGGAAACAAGCGCGGTAACTGATTTTAAATTTTAATTCGTGAGGGCCTGTTCCTCTGGGGCAGGCCTTATTTTAGATTAAACCACAAGGAAAGTAGATGTTCACAAAGAAAAGAATTATACAGTTCCTGGCCCTTGTAATCATATTCCTTGCCGCCGATATCTGGATTTATAGTCAGCTTTCTACTAATTTCGAAAGTTATGTCGAGGAGAGGAATTTCAACGAGATTGAGCTTTTTGCCCAGACAAGTCCAGAAGAGGGTGCGGGCAGCGAGGAATTGAATGCTTGGCTGGAGAGCGTATCGGAAATGATACCGGGCGCGAGAAGCGCATATTTGGAATATGATTTTGATACATTTACATTCAATGCCGCTTTAGGTAGTGAACCATTAATCAATCTTTATAATGCCAATCAGAATACGAATGATTTCATAAATGCAACAGACAGCTGTTATTATCTTGTGCCGATGAGGCTTGATACGATGTATCCCGTGGATTACTCCATGGACTCGGATGAGACGGTTTCGACGGTAGAGAACAGCCTTCTATATTTTATCCCGATAGTCGCGGAATCCGGATATGAGGCTTCGGGGGCAGTGATGATTGCCGTTCCTGATATCGCAAGTACTGGTTTTGAGAGCCTTTTAAGAACGCTCCTTACTGGTCTTGGAATAGCCTTTGTCATCGTCTCCTTCATCATAATGTTCACACGCGATCCGATGACGGGCTTCCTGGTTCTTGGCTTGTTCGTAATCGTTGCCCTCTTTGTCGCCTATCCTCTCTTTGAGGCAGTGAGGCTTTCTTTCGTCGTCAATGGGCGACTGAGTCTCGATACTTGGAAGGCATGTCTTTCCCCGACATATCTGCAGGCTCTATGGGGATCACTGAAACTTGGTGTGCTTACTGCCTCGTTCTCCACGATCGTCGGTTTTCTTTTTGCATTTCTCATTGAGAGGACAAGTTTCAGAAAGAAGAAGCTGATGACGACACTGGCTACTATGCCAGTCATCTCCCCGCCATTCTCCCTTTCCCTCTCAATAATCCTCCTTTTTGGAAACAACGGACTGATTACGAGACAGCTTTTTGATCTGGATGTATCAATTTATGGGCTTGGTGGACTTACTCTTGTTGAGACGATCGGAATGTTCCCAATCGCATTCATGACGATAAGTGGAGTTTTAAAACAGATAGATTCCACTGTTGAGGAAGTTGCCCTTGACTTGAGTGCGACGAGATTTCAGACGTTCAGGACGATAACCCTTCCTCTTGCGATGCCGGGAATCCTCTCTGCATGGCTTCTTGTCTTTACAAATTCCCTTGCAGATTTTGCGAACCCGCTTCTCCTTTCAGGAGATTATCGTGTGCTATCAACAGAGGCCTATATGATCGTAACGGGAAGGAACAATCTTGGTGCGGGATCCGCACTCTCTTTCCTCCTCCTTCTGCCGACGCTCACTGCGTTCCTTGCACAGCGTTTCTGGGTTTCAAAGAAGAGTTTCGTTACAGTTACCGGCAAGCCGAATACGAACCTTACCGAACTTACGAACACCCCTGTCAGAAGAATTCTTGCGACGATCGCATGGGTTATCATGGGATTCATCCTCTGCTTATATCTCACGATATTCGCAGGCTGTTTCGTGCGTAACTGGGGTATTGATTACTCATTCACCCTCGATAACTGGGGAGAGGCATTAAGCCGCGGTTGGACGAGTATCCGTGACACCGTGCTTCTTGCCGCGATTGCGACTCCGATTGCTGGAATCCTCGCGATGGTTGCCGCAATGCTCATCGTCAGGAAGAAGTTCCCTGGAAAGAGGCTTCTTGAGATGCTCATCATGACGCCGTATGCGATTCCTGGAACACTTATCGGTATCTCATATATCCTTGCGTTCAATAAGCCACCGATCCTCCTTGTTGGAACTGCTGCCATCATCATAATCAACTATGTTATAAGAGAGCTTCCTGTGGGAGTTGAGAACGGTATTACCGCACTTCATCAGATAGATCCTGCGATAGAGGAGGCTGCTGCGGACCTCGGTGCTGATGTCACCACGGTATTCCGCACGATAGTCCTTCCTCTCGTACGTCCTGCGTTCCTCTCTTCGATGAGTTATACGTTCGTACGTTCAATGACGGCAGTCAGTGCGATCATATTCCTCATCAGTGCACGCTGGAATCACCTTACGGTACTCATCTTCAATTTCAGTGAGAACCTGCGCTTTTCACTTGCAAGCGTGCTCTCGACTGTCCTTATCGTGATAGTACTTGGTGTCTTCTTCCTGATGAACGTCCTTGTCAAGGATGACAAGTTAACCCAAAAGACGATATCTCCGAGGTAAAGAATGGAAAATAAAAGTGTAGCAGTAACGCTTGAACACGTTACGAAGAAATTTAAAAACGTAAAAGGTAAGGCTGATGTAATTGCGGTTAATGATTCCAACTTCGTCATCGAGCCGGGAGAGCTTGTAACACTTCTCGGTCCCTCTGGCTGTGGTAAGACAACCACGCTGAGGATGGTTGCAGGATTCGAGCTGCCGACGGAAGGAAAGATCTATATAGGAAACGAGGATGTCACCATGCTTCCTCCGAATAAGAGAAACACCGCAACGATGTTCCAGTCCTATGGACTCTTCCCACATATGACGGTATTCGATAACGTCGCATATGGTCTGAGGCTTAGAAAGGTTGATGAGAAGGAGATCAAGGAGAGGGTGGAGGAGATGTTGAAGCTCCTAGGTCTTGAAGGCTATGGGGACAGAGCTCCAAGTAAGCTTTCAGGTGGACAGCAGCAGCGTGTCGCCTTGGCACGTACTCTTATCGTTGCCCCTCAGGTGCTTCTCTTTGATGAACCCCTATCTAACCTCGATGCCCTTTTAAGGGAACAGATGAGGGTTGAGATCAAGAAGATCCAGAAGAGCCTTGGCATAACGGCCATCTACGTAACCCATGATAGGACAGAGGCCATGAGTCTTTCAGATAGGGTCATCGTAATGAAGGATGGTTTCGTCCGCCAGATTGGAAAGCCTAGTGAGATTTATGAGGAACCCAATTCCCGTTTCGTTGCAGGCTTTGTCGGTAAGGCCGCGTTCTTCCCTGTGAAGGTTACGAGTGAAGATAATGGAAAATTTAAGACAATCCTTGATGGGAAAGAGGTGGATGTACATAGTGCCGCTCCTGATGTGAAGGCAGGGGATGATGCCGTGATAATGGCACGCCCGGAGAGCCTCCGTCTTGTTGATAAGGGGGAGGGGAAGTTCGATGCGAAGGTCAAGCTCAATGTATACCTTGGAAACAGTATCGAGACATTCCTCGAAACCGATTTTGGAGAGGTCCTTGTTGAGATTGATGATCCCAGGGTTAAGAAGGTATATGAAGAAGGATCTGAGGTTTCTGTTGACTTCGATCCCGGACGGGTACGGCTTCTCGGTGTAAGCGAAGATTGAATTTGTTCCCCTCATTTTTATTGAGGGGACTTCTTTTTCTTGGGCAAAATGTAATATATTTGTTGCATCTAAAGTACTTTGGAGGAAAAGAGTGGCGCTAGCAAATCACGATTCAGTAGTCGTTTTGGATTTCGGAGCACAGTACAGCCAGCTTATCGCACGAAGGGTCCGTGAGTGCGGGGTATATTCCCAGATCGTACCTTTCAATACCCCTGCAAGCGAGATAAGAAAGATGAACGTAAAGGGAATAATCTTCTCTGGGGGTCCTGCCTCCGTAAAGGATGAGGGCTCACCTCGTCCAGATGGTGAGATATTCTCCCTTGGTGTCCCTATTCTCGGGATTTGCTACGGCCTGCAGGTCATGTCCCTCATGCTCGGTGGTAAGGTTGACTGTCCAGAGAAGAAGGAGTACGGGCTTGCGAATATAAACATCATCAAGGGATCAGACCTATTGAAAGGTGTATCTCAGAACAGTCAGGTATGGATGAGCCATGGTGATTCGGTTTCTGAAATCGCACCTGGATTCACTCTCATTGCCGATACTCCTAACTGCCCATATACGGTAGTTGAGAACACGGAGAAGAAATTCTATGGAGTGCAGTTCCATCCCGAGGTTGTACACTCCCTCGAAGGAACCCAGATGATAAGGAATTTCGTCCTCGATATCTGTAAGGCAAAAGCGGATTGGAACATGGGATCTTTCATCAATGATGCAATTGAGGATATCAGGAAAACGGTAGGGGACAGAAGGGTTCTCTGTGGCCTCTCCGGTGGTGTGGATTCCTCTGTTGCTGCTGTTCTTATCCATAGAGCAATTGGTGATCAGCTTGTCTGTGTATTCGTTAACAATGGCATGCTCAGAAAGAATGAGGCTGAAAACGTACTCGATCTCTTTGGAAAGAACTTCAATATGAATCTGCATTATGCAGACGCTGAGAAGGAGTTCCTTGATGCCCTCAAGGGTGTCACAGAACCTGAGGCGAAGAGAAAGATCATCGGAAAACTCTTTGTCGATACTTTTTATAATGAAGCAAGAAAATGTGGAGATATCTCATTCCTCGCCCAAGGAACGCTTTATCCAGATGTAATAGAATCGCGGAGTGCTTTCGGTGGTCCATCAAGCACGATTAAGAGTCATCATAATGTTGGAGGACTTCCAAAAGATCTCAAATGGGAGCTTCTTGAACCATTAAAAGAACTCTTTAAGGATGAAGTCAGAGCACTTGGTAAAGAGCTTGGACTTCCTGATGAGCTTGTCTACCGCCATCCGTTCCCAGGTCCAGGCCTCGGAGTTAGATGTATCGGAGAGGTTACAAAGGAAAGATTGGATACGCTAAGGGATGTCGATGCCATCTTCATCGAAGAGATAAGAAAAGCCGGACTCTATGATAAGATCTGGCAGGCACTTGCAGATCTTCTCCCTGTTAAGAGCGTCGGGGTACAGGGCGATGAGAGGACATACAGAGAGGTATGTACCCTCCGTGCTGTAACAAGCGAAGATGCCATGACCGCAGACTGGTACAGGATGCCCTATGACGTAATGCAGAAGTGTGCTTCCCGTATCTGCAATGAGGTAAAAGGGGTAAATAGGGTACTCTATGATATTACGAGTAAACCACCAGGAACGATAGAGTGGGAGTGACATATAGTAGTACTGCCATATTTGATTTGAACCAAATAACTGTAAGGCTTATAATTAACTAGAGTAATAAATATGTTTTAATGTAGGGGATGATATGGCACAGCATTTGTCGATTAGGATACCATGGAAGGATAATGGCTATAATGGTTTGATATGTGATAAACCATGTTATAATAATTCATGTTTAAGATTAAAAAATATTTCAAGTAATAGAGATGATACTCTAGAGGAAGAATTAAAAGGTAAATCTATTCAAGGACATGAAGATAAAATACCTTGCCTAGCAGAAGGTGGCTGTTTTATGTCATCGTATACGCTTGAAAGGGTTACAGTCCATCCTTATAAAAAAACTTCTGAGGAACACAAGCACTTCTTGGATACAAAATTGACATATCCCCCATTTTCATTTCCTGCTCGACCATTTGGTTGGTTGATGCTTCAAAAAAGCGGTACAAATAATATAGAATATTTAAAACAACAATTTGATATTGGGTTTGAAGAAAGAAAAGAGCCCAGATTATCTTTTAATACAAATTGGGTTCAAGCTGCAGAAAACCAGAGAGCAATTTTTAAATCTTTTTATGAGGATGTGAATATTGGTTCGTCTCTAATCGTACCATATGCAAAACAAGTTCCTTTCATTGATGACTCAAGACGCATTATTATGGGAATTGGTCGGGTAACTTCTATAGTTGAACCTCCAGAACACAATCATTTGGATTCAGGTTCTTTAAGGTCAATTTTGTGGGAGACAATGGTTGGTCATTCTATAAGGAATGATAGAAAGGATGGTTTTTTAATTCCATACCAAGAAATGATCGAATATGCTACAGATCATCCAGACTTTGATATTCAAACGATTTGTGTTTTTGCTGATGATGATTATTTTGAGGAGTTTTCGTATGCAACCGAGCATTTATCTTATGATGCAGTAATTAATGTATTATTACAAATTATAAAAGTTTTGAATATAGTAAAGAATTGTATAGAGGGAAACTGGGACGAATGTATTGAATGGTCTATTCAGCGTTTAAATGAAGTAATCAAAGATCGTGGTCCTTTTCCTGGACTTGGTGCAATGATTTCAGCATTAGGTGTTGATAGAGGGCATTTGCTTGCAAAAGAAATAAGAGCACATGTAGATGATAATTCAAACTACGAATCAATAGTATGTGATGCTTTTAAAAATCCTGAAAATTACTTTTCGAAAAGAGTTTTAGATTCGATGAATTTCGTTGTCCTTGATACATTTAATAATCTACCCCCCAAAAGGAAAGAGCTTTTTTGGCTTTTATCCAGAATGTCTTTATCTGATGAGCAAGCAAACTGTATTTTTAATGTAGAAAATCGAGAAAGATTGGGTATATATTGTAAGGATGAGGCTATAATCAACAATCCTTATATTCTGTTTGAAAATACAGTAAATAACGCACCTGATTATGTCATACATTTAAAAAAGATTGATATGGCAGTATTTCCTCCTAGCATAATTGAGTCAACAAATCCTTTAGAATTTCCTTCAAAATTACTAGCTGAAAATGACAAGAGAAGAGTCAGAGCATATTTTATCAGCTTGCTAGAAGCTCATTCTATTGATGGGCATACAGTATATCCATTGACTCATCTTATGAAAGAATTGAACGAGTTGCCGATATTGCCTACTTGTCGTGTTACAGGTGATATTATCAATAGTTTTTCAGAATATCTAGATGAAGCGTTACATACTGTTAAATATGACAATGGTAAGACTGCTTACCAATTGCATAGATTGCATGAAATTGATGAAGTTATAAGGAAATCTGTTCAAAAGCGTATAAATGGGGCTAGATTTGATATAGATGAAGATTGGATCCAAATTATAAATAATGAGTTTGATAATAATATAGCTTCTTTGGATGATAGAAATGCACGAAAAGAAAAAGCAGTAATACTAAAAGAACTAGCTAATTCTCGAATTTCTGTTCTAATTGGAGGTGCGGGAACAGGGAAAACGACACTTCTTTCGCTGCTATGTAAATCAAAGCAGATCAATGCAAAAGGTATCCTACTGCTTGCTCCTACTGGTAAGGCAAGAGTTCGATTAAGTCAAGAGATGGAAAAACATAGAATTCCTAATACAGCTAAAACAGTAGCACAGTTTTTGGCAGAGAATGGTAGATTCAACTGTACAACGATGAGATATCATTTATCCGAGGAAAAAGCAGATAATGTTCCGTGTACAGTAATCATTGACGAAAGTTCCATGTTGACTGAAGAAATGTTTGGAGCCCTTCTGCAATCATTAAAAAAAGCTGAGAGAATTATTTTTTCTGGAGATCCTAACCAGTTACCTCCAATAGGCTCAGGGCGTCCTTTTGTTGATTTAGTACGGTATTTGAGTAAGAATATTACTGGTTATCCTAAAGTTTGCAGGAATTTTGGACAGCTTACCGTGACAATGCGTCAAACTACAGATGGTGTAGCACGCAAGGATATTGATTTGGCAAAATGCTTTTCTTCTGATTATGACAGTCCGAATGAAAACTTATTTTTTGAACTTGAGAACGGCGAGTTATCTAAATATGTTTCTTTTAGAAAATGGGATACACCGGAGGAGCTTGAAAGATTAATTTATAAAACAATATCAGAAGAAACGATAATGGAAAATGAAGATGATGTATTGAGATTCCACTTATCTACAGGAGGCTCTAAAAATAAAGATGGCTGGTTGTCGTTTAATGAGAATCATAGAAAAATTGAGGATTGGCAAATTATTTCTGCATCAAGAAATGATGCTGTACTCGGAACTAGTACAATTAACAGATATCTACATGAAAAATATGATATTAGAAAAATAGATAAGATAAAAGAATCAATTAAAATTCGTAAAATTAATCAAAAATGTGAAATCGTATTTGGAGATAAAATAATCAATGTTAGAAATCAGTTTGTGAAAAGGAAGGGGGCTGATGACGGATTTGTTGCTAATGGTGAAATAGGTATTGTCTGTTGGGAAGAAGGAAATAAATTAAATATTATTTTTTCTTCACAACCAGCTGAAAATATATATTGCTTTCCATCAAGTATTTCAGATGAGAAAAATTCAGATTTGGAATTAGCTTATGCCTTGACTGTACATAAAGTACAAGGAAGTGAGTTTAATAAGGTAATACTTGTTTTGGGAGAACCCAGTAGGTTGTTGTCAAAAGAGTTATTATATACTGCAATAACTAGACATAAACAGAGACTTATCATTTTATATAACAAAAATGCTATTCGGTTACGTGATTATGCTTTAGATAGTTATTCTGTGATTGCAAAGCGATTTACATGTTTGTTTGATGGAATGAGAATCGTAGAATATAAAAATCAGTTTTATGAATCGTCTTTAATTCATACAACAATTAAAGGAGAGATGGTTCGTTCAAAATCAGAAGTGATTATTGCAAATATGCTTTATGCAAAAGATATAGATTATGAATATGAACAAGAACTTTGTTTGGGGGAAGATGGAGTACGTTATCCTGATTTCACAATAAATGATGAAGAGAGTGGTATGCTATTCTATTGGGAACATTGTGGTATGCTAGAGGATGCTAATTACAAAAAGAAATGGGAAGAGAAAAAGAAAGTATATGAAAAGCATGGAATATTAGAAGGGAAAAATTTAATTGTTTCAAGAGATACAAGTAATGGTGCTATTGATTCCCGTGCGATAGAGAATTTAATAGAAAAATATTTATTATAGAAAATTTATAGAGCTTTTTTCAAAACTCGAAATGGCTGAATGAAAATACGCCTGTAAGGACATGAATATGCAAAATGATAGGGTTCCATCCCTTCATAAAACCATTCTCATTTGACAATAAGGGGAGAAGGCTCAACCAGTTGCATATGAGGGCATGCAAAGGCAGCCCCGTCGCCGTGGCTTGAAAGGGAAAAAAGATCATTAAGCGGTCTTTTGGGCTATGGATTCTGCTCTCAGTCTTGCCGAGATCTTCTTTATATCCAGCATCAGGATTGAAAGCTCTATCTGGAAGATGCCTTTCTTGCCGCGAGAGTAGAGCTTGCCAGGCAGGAAGCACTCCTTCAGCTCGCTGTTCGTCCTCTCGACTGTTGTCCTTGCCTTGTACCTCTCAGCTTTGCATGGTTCCATCTCTTTCTTATTCCCGTTCCTGTCAGCATGCCTGTCGATGATCGGCACCTTGCCGATGGAGGAGGCAAAGGCTTCTATTCTCTGGCTGGTATATCCACCATCCATCAGTGCATAAAGATAATTACAGCGCCTGTCAGCCATCCTCATAAGGGGAATCGCAACCTGGCTGTCATGCACGCTTGCTCCTGTAACATGGTGGGCGACTATTATGCCATTGTCGTCTACTGCAAGATGTGCCTTATAGCCTATGGACCATTCCATATTTCCCTTGCTGTTCTTCTTTCCGGTCACAGAGCACCTATGTTCAAGAGCGCCTGCGACGATTGAATGGGAATAATGGCAAAATGAAGTAACTCCTTGTTATGCAAGGAGTTGATTTTTTAATTACCCTGATTTGACCCAATTAATGCTAAAACAGTTTTTAAGTATGACTGTATAAATAGAAAGCTTTGATATATCCAATACTGTAATGCTATAATTGTAACAGGAGGAGATAAGATGCCAACCATCTCTATGTTTTTTGGAATATTGATAAGAATGTATTATGACGAACATAATCCACCGCATTTTCATGCCTTATATCAGGGTACTCAAGCAACTTTTGATATGGATGGCAATATCCTTCAGGGCGATTTTCCCGATCGGCAGAAGAAATTGGTTTCCGCATGGGCTGTATTGCATAAAGATGAACTATTAGCGAACTGGGAACTTGCGAAAGAAGATCAGTCTTTATTCAGGATTGATCCCCTTAGATAAAGGAGGTTTGATATGGGAAATCCTGCTTGGGCTGTTAAAAAAGTCATTCCACGAAAGGATTATACTCTTCTTATTACTTTTGAAGATGGGAAGAGCGGTGTTTATGATTTCAGACCGGATTTGTCACGTTCAATATTTAAAAAGCAGCAGAACATAGATTTCTTCATGCAGGCAAAGGTTCTTTATGGTACGGTCGTTTGGCCTGATGATAGTGACATGGCACCAGAGCATCTTTATGAGAAAGCTATCCCTGTAAAATAGATGGGAATATATTTTGTGCTAAACAAATGCTCTATAAATATTATAAGGAAATTTCTTTTTCTTGAGTCATGAGAATGCATCGAGATGAGCTAGTGGCTAACCGGAAAATGTTGTCACTCGGAGATGGCTATTACAAATTGAACCTTTAAAATAAGGAGTTAATATATGTTGAGGTTAGTTTCTGTTAGTGTTGAAGCATTGGAAAATCTCAAGAATTTAATTACCTTTAAACATGAGAAAAAAGAAAATCTTTGATGTAACTCCATATTCTGATATATGAATTCTATTTAAAAGAGTAGATAATAATTTTGGGTAGGCTTAAAGTTAGGTGTTATTATGCAGATTTTAATAAATTCTAGGAATTTGGGAGTTCTCTAAGGAATTCTGGTACCATTTTAAGATTTTTTAATATATATTAAATCCGTCGTAAAACAGCTTGGCATCGGAAAAAATACGAGGGGGGAGAAAGTATGCAGAGGTATATATGCCATCATTGTGATAACTTAGAGTGTACTTCAAGCATATGTCCTGTTTGTGGAGGGAAAACAGATTCCGTAAATACTCAAATTTATTGGTGTAAAACCTGTAATGTTCCATCGTATTCAAAGACTTGTGATTGTTGTCATAGTATTTGTGATTATATTTCAACAGATATAAGGCCCGTTTTTGCAGAAGAAAGACTATTAATTGAAATAATATTAGGAATGCCAATGCAATTCGTAGAATCCTCTGTTTGGGCTGCTGGCGGAGGGGTTTATTTTATAGATGGGCAGAAAGTAAAAATTAATTTAGTGAAAGCAATTCATGAAAATGAACCAGCTATTGTTGCATCAAAACTTAAAGAGTACGAAGAATTAAACAAGAAATATTCAAATTATTCTGATTCAAAATGGTTAAAAGGTGCTATAGAAGTAAATAAGACACATATTCAGAGTATTGAATATGAAGCTATGTCATTTATTCGTAATGAAGCGGGTAATGTTAATCTTTCTTCTATGTTTGTATCGTTTAGTTGTGGAAAAGATTCAACCGTAACGAGTAACCTTGTTCGTGAAGCTTTAGGTACGGAGAAGATAATTCATATTTATGGCGATACTACATTAGAGTATCCAGATTCATTTTCATATTTATCTAGATTTAAAAAAGAACATCCCAAAATGCCTTTAATTGTTTCTAAAACAAAAGATCAGGATTTTTTGGATTTATGTATGTATTTAGGACCTCCTAGCAGAGTATTAAGATGGTGTTGTACTGTTTTTAAAACAGGTTCAATTAATATCCTTTTAGAGACGTTATTCAAAGGAAAATCTCAAGTCTTGGCATTCCATGGGATAAGAAGAGCAGAGTCCTCATCAAGAAGAAAATACGATAGAGTTTCTGTTAGTCCTAAAATTACTAAACAAGTTGTGTTGCAGCCTATTTTAGATTGGATGGATTTTGATGTATGGCTATACATACTTTCAAGAAATCTAGATTTCAATGATGCATATAAAAAAGGATTTTCACGTGTTGGGTGTTGGTGTTGCCCAAACAATAGTAACTGGGCTGAATACTTAGCTAAGATTTATATGCCAGAACAGTCAATGGCATTCACGAATCTTTTATATGATTTTGCAAAAAAAGTAGGGAAAAAGGATTGGAAAGAGTATATAGATTCAGGAAACTGGAAAGCTCGACAAGGTGGAAACGGTTTAGAAAATAGCAAAAGTGCGATACTTCAAGTTACAGAGTGTGTAAATAATGAAAATGCTTATAACTTTGAGTTAACTAGGCCAATAACAGATGCACTATATGAGCTGTTTAAACCTTTTGGAATTATCGATAAAACAATGGGAAATCAGAGACTTGGAGAAGTTTATGTCCTTAATAGGTCTGATTCAATGCCTCTATTGAAGATTGCAGGAAAGCTTGGACAGAATCGACTTAGACTATCTATATTGAATTATAGAGGTCCTTTTAGGGCTAGAAATAATGTCGAATCGTATTTGAAAGCACAAATAACAAAATATCAGACTTGTATTGGGTGTTATTCTTGCCCAAGCATATGTAAGCATTCTGCAATACGAGTTGAAAATAAAAAGCCTGGAGGAGTAGATCCATCAACTATAAATTATCAGATAGATGAAAAAAAATGTGTTGGATGTTTAGAATGTATTTTACATCATAATAATGGTTGTTACATAAAGAAAGTTGTAAGGGTAAGCAATGATAAACTACAGATTTAAGGGTAATGAAAGCTTTTATATAAGGACAGGGTGGTTTGAGAAAGCCCTCACTGTCATGAATGAAAACAAGGATGTTAATGTTTTTTCATCTGCAAACGGAGTTTCATATTTAGGTGTGGGTTCTAATATGGTATCTTCAATAAGGTATTGGATGATTGCGGCAGGATTACTAGAAAAACAAAAAAATATTGCGACTGATCTTTCTAAGCTAATTTATGAAATAGATCCTTATTTTGAAGATATCAATACATGGTGGATAATTCATTATAATCTTGCTACAAATCTTATTGATTGTCCTGTGAATTATGCATTTTTCAATTTAGTTGACAGAAAAAAAGCAACTAGGGAAGAGTTTGCTAAGATAATATATTCTGCAATAAAAGATAAATGTGGAATTGAAGCAAAAGAGGATTATATTAAATCTGATTTGTCCGTTTGTATAAGATCTTATTCCCCTGATGAAATAATAGAAGAATGGAAAACTCCAGAAGATAACTATACGTGTCCACTTTGGCAATTGGGACTTTTAAGAAAAATAGGGCAAAATGAGGTGGTAAAAACTGAGCCTAGTTTAGACGCAATAAATTATAAAGTTGTGTATCTATCATTGTTGCGTGCATTCGAAGATGTTAATGGGTTTACAATTGATGATGCTTTAAGTAAAGAGAAAGGTCCTGGGGTAATTTTTAACATATCACGCTCAACAATGATTTCTTTGATAGAGAAGATGCAGAAACAGGGACTTGTTTCTTTTAATAGAACAGCAGGTTTGAATACTGTATATTTTGAAAAGAAAAAGAAAGATAATGAAGTCGTAAAGGATATACTAAATGAATAATTATAGTGAAATAATTGGGATTAATTCGATATTTCAAAATTCTATAAATCTAGAAATTGATTTAAATGACGAGAATAAAATAAAACAATATATACCTACTCCAGAGGGTTGTTTAATTCTCAACTATTATTTGAATTCCATATTAGATAATACTTTCAGAAACCAATATTCCCATTCAACTACTTTAGTTGGCCCTTATGGAAAAGGAAAATCGTTCCTTCTTTTAGTACTTCTTTTTATCATATCTCATGATATAAACAATAGGACATGGAAAAATCTCAGAAATAGGATAGCTGAAATAAACAAAGACACTGCTTTTATGATGGATGAGATCAGTAAGAGAAAAATCAAGCTTATGCCCGTTCTTCTTAATAATGATTATGAAGATTTGAAACAAGTTTTTCTTGTTGCTCTTTCTTCAGCTCTTAATGAATTTGGAATAAAAGAACTAATGCCAGAAACATCATTCGATGTTGCATTGAAAATTATCAATAAATGGGAGAGTAATTCATCTTTTATAAAAGATATAAACTTGATATTACAAGCAGAAAACATATCTTTGAAAGACTTAAAAAAAAGACTAAGAAATAAAGAAAAATATTTTTACAACCTATTTGTGAAGCTATACAACTCTGTAATTCCAGGCCAGGAATTTAATCCTTTCATAAGTGATTCAATAGTATCAATTCTAAAAAGTGTAGCAACTTCTTTAAAAACTCAGACAGATTTTAGCGGCATATATTTTGTATTTGATGAATTTAGTAAATTCCTTGATTCGGAGACTCCATATTTTTCAGAAGAATTAAAGACTCTTCAGGATATTTTTGAACTTTGTAATAGAACAGAAGAAAAATCCCAGATTCATATTTGTTGTGTAATTCATAAACCTCTTTCTTTCTATGCAAATAGTAAAGGCCAAGCAAAAAGAAATTCTTTTAAGACTATCGAAGGTAGAGTGAAAGAAATACTTTTTGCTAGAAGCATAAATGAAAATTTTCAGCTGATTGAAAAAGCTATTATTAAGAAGAAAGCTTTTAATAATCTTTGGAAAGATATCTATGCTACACATAAAGAATATTATCAGAAACTGAAAGTAGAAAGTATCTGTACGGTTTTTGATTTAGATAAAATTATTAAAGGATGCTTTCCTTTGAACCCGTATTCCGTTTATTCTCTTATTCAGCTATCTGAAAAAGTTGCACAGAATGAAAGAACTCTTTTTTCTTTTATTTCAGATAAAGACAAAAACAGTCTAAATTCTTTTGTTGGTAGTCAAAAAGAAGGACTATTGAATGTTGATCGAATATATGATTATTTTTCTCCTATTCTTGCCTCAACAGATGACGAACTGATAAAAAGGATTTATTACAAGACAGAAGCATGTTTATCTACAGTAAGTGAAGAAGAACAAAAGAAAACTATCAAGGCATTGGCTGTTTCCACTATGATAGATGATCCTGTTATTGTTCCTCCAATAGCTAGAATTATTGCTCTTTCATTAGCAATGCCAGAAGGGAAAGTTGTAAAAGCGATAGAAGAATTAGAGAGAAATAGTTTTATTAGAAAAAGCTCTTTTAACGGCTTTCTATCTTTTTCAGGAGCGAATAGTGCTGCCATCAACGAAAAGATAAATAATCTTATTCAAGATTCAAATATGGATTTTAGACTTTCTGACATTTTAGAAACTGTAACGGAAGAAAGGTTTGCTCTTCCTAGAAAGTATAATGCAAAAATGAAAATGACGCGATTTTATAAAGTTATTTATATTTCTGCTGATACATTCTTGAAGCTTGGTAGCCTTTCTGCGTTAGATGCTAATAATGTTGCAGATGGACTTTTAATAAAAATGTTTTTTTGTGAGGAAAATGAGAATCTTGAACAAAAAGTAAGGGAAAAGTATTCGACATTTAATTCTAAAACTTCTATAGTTTTGCTTGCAAAGCATTCGATATCGAGAAAAGGACAGCTTCTGCTGAAAGAGTTTCGTGCTTTAGAAGAAGTTGAAAGAATCTTTAAAGATGATCTTGTATCTAAAGAAATTAAGTTAATGCGAGCTGAGTTGAAAAATGATTTAGCAAAGATTTTTAAAGATTATTTTAATGATGTTATAAGGATACCAGAGAATACGGGTTCTCTTTCCGAAGAAATGTCTACTGAAATGTTTAATGTATTTACCAATACCCCAATTATTAATAATGAACTTCTTAATAAGAATAACCTTTCTGCTACTTACAGTAAAGCAAGAAAAAACGTGATTAAGGTATTGCTAAATAGAGAGTCCATTAATCAGCACTATAAATATAGTTCACCTGAGGTTACGATTTACAACTCAATCTTTAGGGGTAACAAAGGTGAATGTTTTGAATCCATTAAAGATTGCTTTGATGTGATAAATAATAAATTGCTTTCTACACATAGTGATCAGGCTACTACCGTAAAATCTTTAGTGGAGCCATTAAGGCAACAACCATATGGATTACGGAAAGGGGTAATTCCACTATTAGTCGCAAAAGTCCTAGGAGATATGCCTGAAAACTACTTCATGCTATTACTTGATAGAAAAGAAATACCTTTAAATGAAAGTAATTTGGAAAAAGCAATAGAATCTCAAGATAATAAGTATAAGTTTAAGATTATTAGAAACCTTGCAGAAAAAAGGGCATATATATCTGAGCTTATGACTATATTCGAACTTGTACCCTCCTCAAATTTTGGAGAGGATATTATAAAGCTTATTAATGCTATTAAAAATTATTGTCTTAATCTTCCGGGGCTTGTTAAAGCCTCAAATGAGAAATCAAACATACTTAAATTGAATGAAATCTCTATAAATTTCGTGTCTAGTTTTTTAAAGATGGATATTAATCCATATGAGAAGATATTCGATCAGCTTCCATGCATTAATACAAAAAAGAAAATGTCTTATGCTGAAACAGTTGAAATAGTCCGTAAGATAAAAAATGAACTCGATAATGTTCTTATAAAATTTGAAAATAGCATTTTGGAAAAAATTCTTAATGTAGGATGTTTTTCTTATGCTTCATTTGTTTCTCTTCTTATTGAGAAGGAGGAATTTGCTCATATCGGAAATGTAAGTAAAGAAGAGTTGATAGATATGTTATCTGTCAAATTACTTCATTTGCATATTAGAGATTGGAATTATGATAGAACAGAAGACCTTATAGACAGTGTAAGCGATTTACTTTCTAGTTTTGATGATAGTTTCGTAACAGCTGATTCATTTACTCCATTAAGTGAAGATGTAGAAAGCCCATTTGAAGAGAGCTTGATGAATATGCTAAGAGACAATCTAGACTCATTTGGAGATGCTTTATCTAAGGTACAGAAACTAAATGTGTTATATAAACTAATTAAGGAGATACAGTGATTTACTTAGACAATGCAGCTACAACATATCCAAAGTCTGAGGTCTTCTATTCTGCTATAGATGATGCCAATAGAAATCATGCATTTAATATAGGGAGGAGTAGTTATAATTCTGCTCGAGAATGTTTTAGTATTATGGAGGAAACGCGTAGCCTATTGGGAGCTATTGTTTCTGCAGATAAGTCAAATGTCTATTTTGCATCCTCTGCCACAGAAGCTTTGAATCAAATTATTTATGGTCTTGATTTGAATAAAGGTGACAATGTTTATGTTTCTCCTTTTGAACACAATGCGATAATGAGGCCTCTTCATCTGTTAGAAGAAAAAATTGGAATAAGCGTGAAAGTTATTCCCTTTAATGACGAAACATGGGCGGTAGATGAGATAAAATGTATCAATGCTTTTGCTCTTTACCCACCCAAAGCGGTCTTTCTTTCTCAAGTTAGCAATGTTACTGGTTATTGCCTTCCTTATCAGAGTATTTTTGAACTTTCTAAAACATTTGGGTCTGTTAATATTTTAGATGCATCTCAAGGTTTTGCTGTACTACCAATAAAGAAGACAACAAGCATAGACTTCATAGTATTTGCGGGGCATAAGTCACTTTATGCAGGATTTGGTATCGCAGGTTTTATTAAGACAGGAAATGTGGTGTTAAATATAGTAAAAGCCGGTGGAACGGGGGCAGATAGCCTTAATTTAAATATGCCTGATAACGGCTATTCTCGCTATGAAGCAGGTAGTCCTAATATTGTAGCTGTGTATGGACTAAAAGCTTCACTTGAATGGCATAAAAAGGTCGATATAGAAAAGAAGGAAAGAGAGCTTACAGGGATATTATTATCTGAATTAGAAGGCTTAAATAATATTATAGTATTTAAGCCGGAAAGTTCAGCTAGAATGCTAGGTATCGTATCTTTTGCCATCGAAGGGTATTTATCTGATGATGTTGGGATCATACTTTCGGATGAATTTGATATCGCGGTAAGAACAGGATATCATTGTGCTCCATTAGTACATAATTTTATCAAAAGCATTGATTATGGTGGTACAATAAGAGTTAGTTTTGGTGCTTTTAACTCAGAAAAAGACATATCAGAACTGATTAAAGCTTTGAAAACGTTGTAGGGGCGCACAAGTGAGAGAGTTTGTAGAATATCTGAATACCCTTCATAGAATGGGCGGTAATAACAGTAATGCTACGGCTGAGGCCAATTATAATAGCAAAAATAAAGAGTATGCTGATAAAATCCGAGTTGACGATGATCAGATAGTACAAGAAGTAATAGAAGCTCTGAAGATAAACCATAAGGTTCTCCTAACAGGATTTGCAGGAGATGGAAAAACTACAATAGCAAATATCGTTGCAGGAAAAATTCTTACTGAAGTAAGAACTGTTCTTTCTATTCCAACCCTAAATAGGCCTCTTGTTGCTATCAAAGACTTAAGTGAAATCGGAGATGATGAAGACTTTTTATATGATGACTTGATTTCTGACAATCAGGATTTGATGATTGTATCTAACACTGGAACAATAAGAAAACGGCTTCTTGGACTTTATGAAAGACTAAATAAAAAATACCAACTAGGAAGTAAGCCTCAATTCGATGGTAAGATTTTAAGTGGTATTGAAGGGATGGAAAATTATAAAGGAAAAATTAAAATAGGGGACGATTTATCTATTATAACATTTAACCTTGTAAAGAAAGATAACTTATCTTTAGCTGAAAAAATATTTAGAAAAATTCTCGATCATCCAGATTGGGATTCTGCCTCCGAAAAAGAAAGGAGGTCTGTTCCATATATAAATAGACAGTTATTGCGCTCTGATGATTATCATGCACTAAAGCAGATGATGCAGATTTATAGAAGAATTTATGAATACGGACACAGGCTTACAGTTAGAAATTTATTAGAGCATTTCTCTTACACCATAACAAAGAATAAGAAAAGTAATGAAGAGTGGAATGGAGATATAGATGACCTCTTTTTCAGTAATTTCTTTTCGAAAAATGCGGTATTAAATGGAATGACGGGAGCTATTGTTGTTAACGAAGCCCATTTCGGAATAGATATCGATGCCAACTGGAAAAGGAGAATTTGGCTTAAAACTAATGAAGAAAAATACAAAATCCGTTTTTCTAATTCTAAAATTATGGAATTATATGAAAACAGCCGTGCAAATTTTCTGAGAAGGCGATCTCAAAATGAGAAAAGACTCATTATAATTAGGATGTTATATTTCCTTAATCTTGAGCTTGAAGATTCTGAGTGTGCTTGGCGGTTTTTGACTTCTTTTCTTAGCTCTCCTGCATTCTATTATTTTGATAAAATTCAGAAGAATGGAAAACTTAGTGGTAGGGATAGTCTTTATATTGCTTCAAAAATTATGCATGTTATAAGGGAATATTTTTTGGGAATGAAAATTCCGGAATCTTCTATAAGTCCTTCTTCTAAACAGAATATTTACATAGCTATGTCAAGAAATACTTCAAAAATAAAACAAACTGCACAAGTCATACTTGATGAGTTTGAGTGGAAAGGGGATAAGGCATTAAATGTTTATACAGATTATAGGGGGATTCGGCAGTTTTGCTTGAAAATAGCTGAGTACGGAGAAGAGGAAATTGAGTTACCTTTACCGTTTTTGGACTATCTACTTTCTTGTCATTTAGGTGTTATGTCAGATCCTGCATTTGCTAGCTATAGGAAACGATTAGATAAGATAAAGGATGGTATTCTAAAAAATAGGCAAGAAAATGATCATACAAGAATAAAAATAGCATATTTAGGGAGTAAACATGATCCGCATGTCATAGAGTTTATCGAAGAAGAAGGCGAAATCTTTTGTGTGGAGGTTGATTGATGGCAGATATATTCCCTTATAAGGTTGGTCTTGATGATAAAGAAACCAATGTTGCAAGCAAACTTTTTGGGCATAGATTTTTTGGAGATCAAGGAAAGGTTGAGCTTCTTTCGGAGTTTCTATTGATCTGCATTTCTAAGAAAGATATAAAAGAAGAAGATCATAGGCATCTTTGTGATATTCCTTTTCCTTCCATTGATAATCTGGAAGCTATAGAAGAAATCAAATATAAGCCGAAATATAATGTTTTATTGAAATTATTCGCTCTATATGATCACAAAACAGGCGGTACTGAGGTTAGAGGATTTGAAGATGCATATAATTCTATAATTAATAGAGAAAAGAGCAAAATACAAAACATGAATGGAAATGCTGAAGATAAGGAAAAAAGAGCTAAGGTAAGCATTCTTCAATCTTTATATAAAGGCTTTCAAGAAGTTGGAAAGAATAGGGATTGGTGTGCTCAGAGCTTTCTTCCTATATCGGATGCTCTTTTAGCAGATGAGAGCATTTGGAAAAGGAAAAACAATGCTATTTCAGATAAAGAAGGTGCTATTCGTGCTTTAGATCATAATAGTCGTCTGTTTTATGCAAGAGGTGGGGAAGTTATTTATTTACAGCTTTTATCTGCTTTGAATCACACAAAAACCGATGTTGAAAAATGGTTAAAAGATGAAAGTAATCCTTTTAAGGATATGAATCTGTCTGACGATGAGAAAGATCCTGCAAAATTGAAAGACTGTTTAAATAATGCATTTAATAATATTTATAAAAATAAGAGTCCTGAATTTTTTAATACTTATGTAAAAGGTTTGAAATTAGATGGCTATAAAGATGAAGAAGGCGAAAAAAAAGTTGGATTTATTCCAAGCAGGACTTGGGGGTATGGTTATGTTTTCGCTGTGGAACTTTCAAGATTCTTTAGATCTTCTTTTGACATCGTAGAAACTATGAACCATTTAGAGTCTGCTTGTGTTCTACAGGAAATAAGAACTATGCTAGGAGAAAGTGCTAATGATCAGAAAAAACGATATCCTTTACTTCCTGTCGTATCTCCAACTTGTAGAAATTTAATTCATAAAATGGTTTCTAATGATGCCTTTAAATATTGTCAGCAAATTATAAAAGATGCTCTAGATAATGAAGCTGAAGAAGAAAGAAAAAAAGATCTCAAGGATCATAAGTTCAAATCTACAGATTATGTTAGATACGGGCATAAGCTATTTCAAAAAATAGCAAAATCTATAGAGTTTGTTCTTCCTCCAAAAGGTAATTTGGAACACTTTGTGCTTACAAAAGATCTTATTACTTACATAGTTTCAACAACACTAGTTCCAGACGGTCTAGTGTTACCTTTTGATACTTTCTTAAACGATATAAAGATACGTTATGGTATTGTGTTAGATAGTGATGGATTTACAGAAGCAAATATGATGATGGGAAAAAAACAGGATATTAATGAAGCTGGTATCTCCGATTGGTTTATTCAGATGTTGGAAGAATGTGATTACTACGTGCGTTTATCTGACTCACTTTCTCTTGTGAAAAACACAAATGTAAAAGGAATGTAATATGAAAAGTCTTATTGTTTCATCTCTTTGTAGTTATATAGAAGAAAAAGTAAAAGATGCTTATTCTGAAAATATCATACAGTTTAGGATTCCAGCAAAAACATATTCCATAAGTGTTGTATTTGATTTACTGGATGAGATAGATAAGTTATGTTCTTCTGTAATTAATTGCAAAGGGGAAATAAAGATAGCAAAGCAGGCTATTATATATTATCGAAAGAATGCAAATGATAAAGATTTAGAAAAAGTGGAGGCTGCGCTTAAAAACCATCCATCATGGGAGGATAAGCATGGTAATCTTACTGCATACCGTAATAAAATAAATAGTACACAAAGTGGTTATAAAATTCTCTTAATATTAGTAGGTGATGATCTGATTGATGATCAGGCAAGTCTTTCGCACTTCTTAGATTGTGGTATTCAAACATTATGGGAGAATGTTTTAGATAGAAGTTTTAAGGCATGGGTGAATTTAGTTATATCTCAATATAAGTATGATGAAGATGATAAGAACGATATTGACAATTCTGTAAAACTTCTTCAGACAGCTTTACGATATTCAGATTTGCCTAGGATTGATGATTTCTTAAGGGGGTTAACCGATTCTAGCAATAAGCTTTCTAGAAATATCGGAAATAATTTTGATAAGCTTGGGTTACAGATAATAGATGTTTCCTCTCAAACAAATGTTGATAAGAGTTTAACAATAACAAGTAAGGCTAGGTCTTATTACAACAGGAATGCTTCTCTTGAAACAATCAGTACAGCTATTAAGAAAATAGAGAGGCTTATTGAGAAAGTCGAAAAAGATATAAATTTAGATGATAAGAAAATTAAATTTCTTCAAGATAAGGATAAATATCCAGAATTTGATTCTCCTTCAGAGTATCTGAACACATGTAAGAGCATTGTAAGTGGATCAGCGAGTGATGAAGAAAGGAAAAAGTTTATCAAATCTGATGCTGCAACTTTTGTATTAAAAGTTTTAGGATTTAAGCCAGAGAAAGAAGACAAATCAACCATAAAGGTTATTTCGGGAATGCCTTTTACTGCCGTTTTACATGCTGTATGGATTTCCTTGCATGATTTTTTAGTCGAAAACTCGAAGGAAATAAAATCAAGAGAAGTTGGAATTGAAGAAATAGAAATTGTTTCGAAGGAATTTACGCATAATTATGCTTCTTCAGATCCAAAAGATAAACAAAATAATGAGGCTGTGATTCAAGAGCTTATTCGGCCATACTTAGGTGGAGTTGATCAGCTGATTAAAAATACTTTTGCTTCTTTAAAAAATGATATCGGAGGCCTATTTTCTAACGTAACGATTAACTCTCATATTTGCCCAGCAGATAATGATCACTTGAGTACTCCTTTTAAAGCAACAGCTACACCGTCTTTGCTTTTTTCTGTAACAGTAAGGGCTCTAGAATTAGGCAGGACATATTCATTTAAGATACCATTTAAGAAAAGTTCCCCAATTAATTATTCTAGGGAATTGATTTTAAAAGAAAAGGATAGAATATCCACATCGCACTTTTCTACAACTCATTTTATACCAGTATTTTCTTTTTCAAAATTCAATGAGTTCTTTGATAAAACGGATTCTGAATCTGATGATTTTTTTGAAGGCCTTATATGGGACTCCGAGTATGGTATTAATGCCTCTAATATCTTAGATTTAAACGCAGATGATAATATAAAAAATAAATTTTACTCTTTAAGAGCATGCTATGAGAACTTTATAAATTGTGCTGCGACAAATGGTATTTATTTTGCTATTGTCAATGAAAAGTCTATAGGGTTTTGTAAAGAATATCAAAATATTTTAAAAGAGCTTTCTTCTGAAGAGAGATTAAATCAGCAATCGTTAAGAATAAGAATGCTAAAAGCATACTGGATTATGGATAAGAAAGACACAGAAGAAGAACAGCTTTCTAATAAAAATTTTAAGGCAGGATGTTTATCTATTCTACATCCTGCAATGATTGAAATGCTTTATGCACAGATTTGCTATATAAGAGATAATGTTGCTGCATTACTTCGAATTGGGAAAGATGAAGGAGACCCAGAAAAGCGGATTACGGAAGATCAATGGCAAAGGATTGAAGACTTGTCCACAATTCAAGCTCCTATTCCATGTGTTCTTGACGATGATAAGTTAAAAACTCAAACTAAAGGTTCTGATCTTCTTTTCAAGATTGGATCTATAAAAGATGCAAAATCAGATGATATGCCTTTATCTGTAACATTTGAAGATGAAATGGATTTAGATGCAGATGAGATTTCTGATTCAGATTTAACTAGAATGACAGACGAATCAAAACTCATATGCAATTTGTTAAGTGATTATATAGACTCTTATGGTTTTGCTTCTGATAGTCTGAAAATTGCTATCTTTATGCCAGTAAACATCCAAGCAATAATGGCAGCTATCATTTCTCTCATTAAGACATCGATTTATCCTCCAGTATCTAAAAATGAAAGTAAGAGGTATCCTTATTATCCATTTAAGTTGAATATTTCATTTTATTCAGATCCGGAAGACGAAGGAAGAATTGGTCTTTGGATCTCTAAATTCAATAACTATTTCAATGAAAAGACCCTTAATGATAACGATTTTGCCAATGTGGATTTAACAATTGGATATCGCATGATTAAGACAGGTAGCGATAATATCATTACAAAGGGAATAGAAATGGATTTTCAAGCAGATATTTCTATTCTTTATGAATCTCATGATGCTTCAATTTGGGAGTTTAATAGGGGTTTGCAGACATCACTTATTAAGATACCTCAAATTGATGAACGTAAAGTTGTGATGAAATTCCCTATGCTTGAAAAACTTTATCCCAAACGTCCTATAAGTGCAAATATAGGAAATTCTGCCTACCGGTCTAAGTTGATTTCTAACAGGCAATTCAAGACATATGATTCTTATTTGAAACTTTTATATTCAGTTGATCATGATGTTGAAGTTGGTGCTAATGAATCTATTGTTGTTGCAGAACAGTATGACTTTTCAAAGTGGTTAACCCTATTGAATTGGTGCTTGGATAGATCTGAAAGAGTAATTGCAATTGGTGGAGAAATTGATAAAGATCTTATTCTTAATGCAAACAACTTTAACAAAAATGAGAGTAAAAACAATTCTGTTGATATCGTAGGATTTGGTTCTGGCGTTGGTGCTAATGCAAGCCTAAATTATATAGTAGCGTCAAGGCTTTATGAAAATAATTTTGCAGAAGAAAATATACGTAGGGTATTTCAAGATACATTCTTGAGTATTTCAGCATCTGAGAGTAAAGCTATAGTTTCGCAGTTGTTAGCCGATAGTAAAGAAATGGCGGATTTATCATTGGTAAGGACGTTGAGCTGTTATAACTATTACTCTAATAATTATCTTGGTTATGCGATGATAAGGCATGTCCTAAAGCCTGAAGATGGAGAGACCCCATTTTGTGATGTTGTCATTTCCTTAGATTCTTATAGGCATTGGTTTTCCTCTAATGATATCCGTGCTGATTTATTGTGGGTTGTTGCATATAAACAGACAGAAAAATTATTAGATGGTAGCATAAAACATACATTAAAACTGAAACTTACCGTAATAGAGTCGAAATTAGGGTATGATGCAGATGAAAAATATCTAGATAAAGCATATAAACAAATACAATCTACGATAAAAATACTTCAAAGATATTTTATGCCCGCAACCCAAATAGATGATAAATACGATTCTAGATATTGGTGGATGCAGCTTCATCGCATAGTCTCATCAAATACATATATTAAGAAAGATGAAGAAGCTACGGATACATTAGAAGCCCTCGAATACTTAGCAGAAGGAGATTTCTCTATTGATTGGGAGTCTTATATTTTTTCTTTCAATCAGACTTCTTCTTCAAAAACAATAGAAAAGATAGAGGTCTCAGATGACGAAGGCTCTGCCGTTACAGCAGTTATCATGCATCCTTGTGGAATTAAAGACTTAATGAGTCATAATGTTACAGAGTCTTTCAAAGAATTTATGGAAGGAATCAATCAAAATAATATTCCATATAAGGTTAGTATGGGAGAGAAGGAGTTTAAAAAGGCAAAAGAAGAAGAACAAAGACAGAAGAGGATGGAATTATCAGGTGAGCCGTTACAAGCCTTTGGTTTTAAAGTAGTAGAGAAGAAAACTGAAGATTCTGGGGTGGATGATTCTTTATATTTTGCTGAAAATGATGAGAGTTTTGGTAATGTTGAAGAGTATTCTTTTGCTGGACCAGAGTTAGCTAATGTTCCAGAAGAAACAATATCATTTGAGTTTAGTGAGCACACAGGAGAAGAATTCCAAGAAAAAATGAAGATGGTGGAAAAAAATTGGGGAAAAGAAGAAAGTGCAAGTAATACTAATCAAATAAAAGCGGTAGCATCTGAAATTGACGATAATTTAATTCTTATAGGAAAAACATTAAGAGGAGAAGAACCTGTTTATTGGAATATTGCTAGTAGGTCTAATTTGCCTAATAGACATATGTTTATTTTGGGAACATCCGGAACCGGAAAGAGCTATGCTATTAAGGCCATCATGGGAGAATTATCAAAAAAACTTCAATCTTCTTTAATAGTCGATTATACCGATGGTTTCATAGATGATGGACTAAGTGGGATAGAGAGATTTGTAAGTTCTCAATATTATGTAAAAAAAGGAGATCGTCTTCCTATTAATCCATTTAAGTTGCAGGAAGAGAATTATGATGACCCATATGATGTTGGTAAAAGAGTTTCTGATGTTTTCAGTAGAATATATCAAATAGGTGATAACCAAAAAAGTATACTTGCAGATACAATTGAAAGGGGACTATTTGATAATGATGTTTATACTATGGATATGCTCCTGAATGACTTGGAGAAAGGTTCACAGGAAAAAGGTCCGAAAAAAACGTCATTTATTACATTACTTACAAAAATAAAACCATTCTGCAAATCTAATCCTTTTATTATTCCTGAGGAAGGACGAGATCCATGGAAAGATATTTTCTTCAATTATGAAAATAATAAGCAAATAACTATTTTCCAGTTAAGGAATTTAACAGGAGATATTAAAATTGCAGTAGCAGAATTTGTATTATGGGATTTATGGTATTATATTGTGGCTCTAGGTGCAAAGCAAGAAAGATTACATACTATCATTTTAGATGAGATACAAAATTTAAACATCAATAATGATGATGCACCTGTGGTTAAATATCTCACGGAAGGCAGAAAATTTGGATTTGGTGTTATTGCAGCATCTCAAGGTATAACTGGTCTTGGTGGACTAAAATCAAAAGGGCTAGATGCATTACTTAATGCAGGAACTATGTTAATATTCCAGCCCAAATCGAACGACCAGTCAGACTTTGCAAAAATGCTTAATCAAATAGATAGTTCGAAGACAAAAGACGAGTGGAACATTCAGCTTGGACGATTGAAAAAAGGTGAATGCATATATGTATCTAGTGATGAGAACAGCGGTAAAAGAAAGGCGAGAGTAATAAAAATCACTAGTATGGAAGAGAGAGGATTCTAATGGCTTCACTGGCTTTATCATTTGCAAATTCATTTGCTCCAGAGCGTATATATTTAGCACAAATGCTTCAGTTCTTGTCAAAGATGCCGCAAAAGATGACACAAGGAGATATTTCAAAACTTACAGGTATCCCTATAGGTGCTTCTTCTGGTAAAGTTGCTCCTACATTAAATTATTTGAAAGGTATGTGGGCAATTGAAAGCACCCCAGATGATAATTGGTATAAGCTCACACCCTTTGGGAAAATTGTATTAAATACAGATATCCTATTTTCTCAAATTGCTACTCAGATAGTTTGCCATGCAAATATGTGTGACAAAACAGATGGTGCAATTTTGTACAACAAATTATTTACTCAGATTTCTGTCAATAAAAAATATCAAAGGGAAGCGCTTGTTAAAAGTTTTGCAAACAATGTAGATTCTCATTTCACTGCGCTTTGTGGGATGTATACATCGGCAGAATCCTTTAAGAAAAGCAGAATTTTAGATACGGACAAAAAAGAAATATGGTTTTATGGTTGCCCTAAATATCCAGAATACACAGTAGTGTATGGCGCATTAATCTCGCATCTTGTAAATAAGTATTTTGCAGATAAAGGTCAAATTAGTGTTGATGATTTCATTCAAAAAACAGAAATATGTAAAATATTAGGATGGAAAGAAGATGAGTTTGCTTCTTTGATGGAATCTCTTTCCGCCAAGGGATATATTAAATTAGATAAACATATTTTACCTGTAGTATTTAGTATGCTAAAAGATGAAGGGCAGTGTTGGGAAGAAATTTATATTGATCAAATTTAAAGATAAGGAAACGTCATGAAATACGGGGTAGATGTAAAATTTGAAGGTGGAAGATATTTCGCTGGAGCAATCGATATCGATTGGTATTTGTGCGATCTAGATAATGCTAGAAATGTCTCTGAAGCATATATGTTTCATGGCAAGCAGTATCATTCGGTAAATAATGTCAGCCAAAGTGGTGGGTATAAGGTGACAGATTCTATTACTATGACTGAGATTTTGCTTGAAAATCTTTGTAAGCAGGATAATCGTTTAATATTGTCTATTGCTGGATATGGAGCAGGAAAAACACATTTGGCTGTTGCTCTTTCTATGCTTTTTTCTGGTATAGGAGGAAATCAGCAAGAAATTTTAAATAAGATAAAAAACATAGATAGTAATGCTGGAATTAGAATAGGAAATGAGATATTCCGAGATGAACGGCCATATCTAGTTATTCCTATTAATGGTATGAGAAATAGTGGCCTTGCTGATTTATTTTTTGATTCTGCGGAAAAAGTATTGGAGTTGCATCAGGTAAGTAAGATAGCTTTAACTAGATTTCGTCCCCAATTTAATGCTTTAAAGCAGCAGGTAATGTATTATAATGGACCAGAAGTTGATAAAGCCTTAAGAATTGCTGGTATTTCTAGTAGAAATGATTTTGCAAAAGAAATGGATGTATATAACTATGATGTTTATGACAGGATAGTTGCTGCATTGGAAATAGTGGGGGTACAATACTATGTACCAGCTGTAACAGGGCAATTAAAGGATCTTATTATTGCTTTGGCAGAAGAATTATGTGGTAAAGGAAAGCCCTTTAGAGGACTATTAATAGTTTTTGATGAGCTAGGAAAATATATGAGTTTTTCTGCTGCAAATGAAGGAATTGCAGGCTCCGGCATTATGCAACAACTTTACGAAGGTGTGCAAGGAGTAAGGAAAGATGTACCTGTTCTTTTTTGGGGGCTTAGTCAACTTGATTTAAAAGAGTATCAGCAGGGGTTGGCTAATAATGTTGCTGCGAATAACAATATGAATAGGTATGTAACACGATTTAGTAATGCAAAAAAATACTACCTTGGAACATGTTTTGAATCTTTAATTGCCAACTTAATAGTTAAAAATAGCGAACCAGAAGGGTTAGAAGATCCAAAAGAAGTGGGAAAAGCTATAAAAATGCTTTCTAAAGTTTTTTCTGCGGCTAAGAATTATCCTGTTTGGACTGACGAAGATAAGTTTGCAAAGATTGTTAGAAAAGGTTGTTGGCCTCTTTCATCTGCAGCTGTCTGGACGCTTACTTATATTACATCAGTAAACAATATTTTACAGCAACGCTCTGGCTTTAATATTATTTCTACTTTATTTGATTCGTTAAATGGAATCGATATTGGTAATAATAAGTTTCCAATTAAAGCTGTAGATTTATATGACTGTGGATTAGGTGAGGAATTCTTGATTGCAGAACAATCTTCTAGAAGTTCTAGTTCAATTGCCAATGAATGTAATGCGGTTATAAATAAATACGGTCAAAAGTTGAGTGCAAATGATATAAAGGTTTTACATGCGATTGTTTTAGCTGAAAAGCTTAAAGCTGAATGTAATTCAGAGCAAGAATCCAAGCAATTACTTGCCTTTTTATCTGGCCTAAGTAATGCTATAATAGAGAAAAGTTTGAATGAGTTATTCAATATATATAATTGTATTTCTTTTAATACGGCATCATTCCTTTATGAGATACATTCTAATGCTGCTACATTAATGCAGTTTGCACAGTTCATAAAAGAAGAGATTAATGCATTTCAACAAAAAATTAATAACAAAATTCGATATGCTACATTGGAAAAGCAAATTAGAGATTCTAATGATTTTGGAAGCTGGAGAGAAAGGTTTTTTGAAGATATCGAGTGTCGGTTTTCTTTTGATCATAATATTTTATCCTGGGAATGGGGTTATGAACATCGAATTATAATAAACAGTTATATCAGTTCTATAAGATATGTACTCAATGAATTGAAAGAAGAGCCTCCTATTCATTTTGCCGAACAAAAAGGAAGAATGATTTATCTTGTGCTCCCTTCTTTTGAGGATTTAGGTAGAGCAAAGACGGAAATAAAAGCATTATTTGATGATTATGAAAAAAGTGTAGGAAATATTGTTCCTGCAATGGTTTTGATTTTATACGATAAGGACGACAAACTTCTTAATGTTGCTATTGAATTGGATATTTTAGACTCTCTGAATGCTTCAGAGACTAAAAAGTATGGTAATCTGATTAATAATCGTTATGATGAACTCTATAATGCAGCTTTTGATATCCTAAATGAACTAAAAGCACAAAGAAATCTTGTATATCCGATCGGTAGTTCGAAAGCCCGTTTTATTACAGGCTCTCAGATATTTAGCAAGATTTATACATCTGCTATATCTTTCTATATTGATGGATTCAAACAAGTTAATGCTAATGGGCCTAATACTGTAAATGAATTTGTAAATATATTATCTAGGAGTGGCGTAACGCATAATGATTTTATAACACTAACTTCTAGTGAAAAAAATAGGGCACAGACTCTTTTAACAGACGGATGGAAGATATTTGATAATAATGGAAATGTCCAAAAGTATCCAGGGGATAAAATAATAGCAGAATTATTTAAGAGTTTTGATGAAGTTCTTAGAGGAAGAAAAATTATAAATGTCTATGCTGATTTATATGCTCCTCTTTTGGCACCGCCGTATGGATGTAATTCTACACAAGCTACAGCGCTCGTATTTGTGTATTATGCGGGGCGACAGAGCACTTTGGAATTTTCCCAAAATAATACACAGGTCCCTATAAGCAATTTACTTCAACAAAAAGGCTGTTTCTCTACAAAAGAAAAAGCCATGAAAAAAGCTTTTTGGCATAATGTTTTTGTTAAAGAATCTACTAGGGATGATGCAAAATGGTTTAAGTTAAAAGAAGATTGGACAAATGCTCAATTACTTCCTGATTATATTGTATGTCTAAATACTTATAATCAGCTTATAGAGAGTAGTATTTCTATTCCAAATATAATCTTAGATGATATCATTCTATTACGCACAAAAACAGGTTCTCTTTGTTCTCTCAATAAAAAATGGAAAGCAGAAGGAAGTATTATTCATGCTAATATTAATCAGCTTTGTAACCAGCGTAAGCCTATTGATGAGGTTATAAATGTATTCTTTACTTATATAAAACTTTATAATCAAACAATAGGGCAATCAAAAGCTGCACGTTATGAGAACGATATTGATGATTATAAGGACGTGATAGATAATACAAAAATTTATATCAAAAATAATATTGACGGTTGGATTAATTCTAATGATCCGGTAGTTAATTTTTCTGAATACAGACAGAAATTTTCAGCTTATGTTTCTCTTATAAAACAGTTAGAAAGTCTTTCTCTCAAAGATGAAGCAGATAAAGTACGAAAAGCCTACGATGGCGCAAGTATTACAGTAAAGGCTATCAATGAGTTTAATAAGAATAAGCAGTTGTATGAGAATCAGTATTCTAGTATAGAGAAGAATGTTAAATACGGACTTGTAGCTTATAATCTTGCTGTCGGCTGTAAGCAGGATATCGATATTTTGATGGGGCGGTTAGAAAGTTTTTCAGATTCATATGTTGGCCTCCCTCAATACTTGAATTTTAATGGTATAAAAGCGCGTCTTATTGGTCTAAAAAACATAACAGAAACAAAATTGCAAGAGATGAAAGAAAAAGCCGATTCGATTCCTTCTTTAAAATGTGATCGAATTTGTGAAATTCAGGATTCGGAAAGTGTTGTGAATTCTGTTTTGCAGTTCTACCAGAATGAAGAAGGGAAGCCTGAGTATCAAGAATATACTTTAGCAAAGCATGCAAAAGCAGAGATTGAACTATTAAAGAGAGCTTTCCTAGTGTTATCGCAAAAAGTTTCTTCTGATGCTATGATTGAATCAACAATTAATGCATATAATGATAAGTTCGAGGAATTAGATTTTATTCCGATTCCTTATAAATCCGTTTTAAATAGTTTCAAGGGGATGGCTTATTATGATCTTCAACAGAAGAGTACAGAATGGAAAGATGAACAGATTAGGAGATATAATTGTGCTAATACTATGGATGATTTAATTACATTTCAGGCTATGTTAAATAATCAACCCGATTATCTTTCTGAATCCGATAAACGAGAAATTGAAGAGCTTAGAATGGTTGTTTCATCAAAAATATCGAAAAGGAAAGTAGAATTTTTGGTTTCTCAATATAGGCAGCTAAACGAAGATGAGCAAAAAGATTTTTTATCGAGAATTTGATGCTGAATTATAAGTAATCTAAACTTTGACTTTAGGTTAAATATCTAATTAATGATAAGAGGCTTGCAAGAATAGATTTTAGGTCCATACTATTGATTTCATATGCCCCCTATGATTAGTCGCTTTCTGCTTCTTATTTTCGGCTTTTTCCTATGTGATACCTGTATTCTAGCCATATATATTTCCTAAATGATATCAGGAACAGCTCCGAATCTACCAGAAAGATATGCTTTACGGACATCTTCATTTAAACGAACTGGAAAATCATCTAGAGAATATAGTTCTGATTCTCCCGTATCGTTATCTTTATCCACAAAATAAATCTGTTTTCTTCGCAGGAGCTTTAAAGACATTGCTTCTGTCGTATGTAAGGTGACAATCAGTTGCGCCCCATTAGGATTCATTTCCTCCGAGTTGAAAAGACGGATAAGATAACAAAGTAAATCTGGATGCATACTAGAATCGAGTTCATCAACACAGAATACATAACCGTTATCTAATGCTCTTTTAATTTGGGGGCTGAGAAAGAAAAGATTCTGTGTTCCCTTCGATTCGTTTGCCATTGGTAGGTTATATGTAGTGTTTTTTCCTTCTTTAGACTTAATAAAATGCTCTGATAAAACTTTATATTCTTTTGTTGGTATTCGACTCCCTAATTGTGAAATAGCATTGTCTACTATTCTGGTTTCAATAGTATAGTCATTTATATTTAAATCTGATTCTTTCAATAGCTTTGTTGTAAATTCTTTTAGTTCTCCATTTTTATCTGCTTCATATAATTCTAAAGATTGAAGTATGGTTTGTTCTGAATCAAAGACATCGATAAACTTATTCAGCCAAAGAAAAGGTGTTTTCGTTATCTCTGCATTCCAGTTCGTAGCCGTGGCAAGAAAAAGTTTGTTAGGTGTATTTCTTTCCGTTAACGGTTTTAGAACCCTTGATGTTTCCATGCTGAAAAAAACATATTCTTCGTTTTTACGTAAGAATACTTTTGTCGGCCTTTGAGATGTGTATATGGTTAAATACTCTTCATTGATTTTTTCATTGGAGCAGGAGAAGCCATAAATATAACGCTTCTTTTCAGCTATGAATTCGAATTCAAAGGAACAGTATGGATTCATGATTCCTCTGAAGGCAAATGGTTCAATAAATGGAATAGTGGCATCAATTTGTCTTGATGTAGAAGTCCTTACAATCATGATTGCTGCGACAAGGGCTTTAATCAGATTTGATTTTCCTGCAGCATTAGCTCCATAGATTACGGCTGACTTAAGGAGTCTTGTTCCCCACACTGTTTCTATAAGGTTTTCTGGATGTTCTTTTGATATGGATGCTTTCATTAATAATTCTGCTGTATCCTTGAATGACCGGAAATTATTCACTTTGAATGAAACAAGCATGTATGGCTCTCCTACACACTTGAGGACAATGGATATAATCCTGAAAAACAAGTTTATATTTGTAATTTTCGTAAAAATATTACAAAATATTAAAATATAATCTAACGGGGCAAGTCTATATCGTGATTTACCAGCTTATATCCCATATCCCTCCTGGACATTGGGCAGCAAGCAAGGCAAGTCCTTGCAGTGCGAGTTTCGCATTTCCTTCTGTTGCTTCCCAATAATTATCTGAATAATCATCTTTCAGCTTCGGTATAGCTTCACGAATAATGTTCAAAGTATCATCAACAGATTTTCCATTGAAGAATTTTATACCGCCTTCCGGTAAAACTTTTTCGAAAATTCTACAATAATTGAAGGTGATGCTGAACCAAGCCTCTGTCGGAACAGGCGGGTTTACCATATATGTTCCACCTATCGGATTCATTGCTACTTTATATTCCGATCCATCTTTATGTCTTATGCTACAGGAATATCCCATAGTGCCTCCTAATTTGCTATGATTTTATCATATAATTTATTGTAATGTAAAGAATAACATAAAATAGGTTATACTTATCAATAATACTAGTATATTGATATATATAACTATTCAGTAGAAAAAAATTTTTATTGCCAAGTATAGGGGAAGTTCTAACTGTTGATAAACTAAAATGTAGATAATAAATAATATTTTTCCTTTCCTTCTACATTCACGTGAATTAATATTTAAAGTAGGAGGGTATTATGACGAATGATGAAATTTATGATTTCATTGGAGAACTGGCAATAGCTCTTTATTCAAAGAAGATCCAGATTTCTCTCGGTTCTTTAAGGGCTATCATGCTCGATAAGGGAAAAGATTACGTTAATAACCGTGGTATGGCTTCTGCCGTATCCGCCGCTTACCGGAGATGGAAGGTAAAGGATCCTGTCATCTACTATGCGATTGCTTATACTTACACGGATAGGGAAGGAAATCTTGCATGGGATGAGCCAAATAAGAATTCTACCATTGTTGAAAAGCAGGCAGATCCAGTAGAGGAAGTAAAAGAAGAAAAGCTGGAAGAGGTTGCGGCTTCTGATGCTCCCGAAGTAGAAGATGTTGAAACATCTGTAATTGAAGAAGAGCCTCCAAAAGAGAATGTAGAACCTGAAGTTGTAGAAGAAAAAGTAGAGGCTAAGAAAACTCCTTCAAAAAAGAGTGGGGGAAGTGCAAAGAAAACCTCAAAGAAAAAGTAAATTATAGAAAAGTAAGCCTTATCCGAGAAAGATAGGGCTTATCTATTTCCCCATATTTTTCAAAGTTTATACTTCTGAAAAATATAAACTTAGAATTTTTCTTATTTTATTTATTCTAAAACTATAAATTCAAAAACAGTAGAGACTATATATTTCTATGAAAATTATGCGAGGTTTTTCTCTGAAATAAGACAAATTCCGGCAATTAAATGAACGGGGAAATATTAAGATAGGGGATATGTATAATATAGGTTTCAGAGCCCATGATTTCGGCTCCTATCAGTCTGTTGAGGCGCTTTCGGAGAAGGTGAATTCCATAATCAATAATGCTCCGTTGCAGCTTGCTCCTTTAAAATCTTTCCCCTCAAAGAAAGATGATGTGTTCTTAGAAGATTTCGCTTCTCTCTGCTCTTCTCTTCTGAATGTACGGATACTCGGATCCTACATCAATCCTGTTCATCCTGATGAGGATGAGAGAAGGCATGGTATAGATGTTTTTAACAGGTTCCTCTCTGTTGCTAATGCTTATGGTGCATATGCTGTTGCGACGGAAACAGGAAGTATTGATCCAGATTGCGGCTATCATCCGGATACTGGAAAGGAGGAGACACTCTCCCTTTTCTATCGTAGTTTAGAGTGCATGATGAACTCTGCTCAGAAGTATAATGCAAGGGTTGCAATCGAGCCTGTAAGCACGAATCATACGATATCCACTCTAAAGAGGATGGAGGATATGATACGGCGTTTTGATTCAGATAATCTTGCAATAATCCTTGATGTTGCAAATATCACGCCCCTCTCGGGAATCATGGAGAGAGACGGGGTAAGCCTTCCAAAGCCGAGTGATAATGCACTCTGCGCGTTCCTTTCCGATTTTATCTCCATTGCAGGACCTCATCTAGCTGCCGTCCATGTTAAGAACTACGCTCTGGATGGAAAGGGTGCGAAGATATCGGATCTTAAAGCAGATGAAGGTGCGATCAACTGGAATCTCGCATGCTCATTTATTAATGAAAGATATCCGGATATTCCTTTCCTCATAGAAGGCAGTCTTAATGACAGGGAACTTTTTCTTTCCTCTCTGGAAAAGGAGGTTTAAAGTGGAAAATAGGTACTATAAGCAGGCTTTGAAGGCCTCCATTCTCGGATATGAGTGGACGAGAGTCTATCAGGACCTGGATAGGGATTCTGATACATATGGTGGTTACAAGGGTGGCTATCTTAATGGAGATACCGGGCTTGTCGAATCTGCAGCTTGGGGATCTGGAATAGCATTTGCAAATGCCATTGCTCTCTATTTGTGCGTGGACAGTCCCTATCATGGTGATCCTGAAATGCTTACTCATGCTCTTTTAAACTTTGAAGACATGGAAAGAAATCAGAATGAGGATGGCACATGGGATCTCAGAAATTCCAATTACCATGACGCGACGGCAGCAGCCTTCACTATAGAGCAGCTCTATCCGACATATTGTCTGTTGAAGAAGTATGAGAGTTCCAATCCTGAATTATCAAGTCTCAAGACAAGACTTGAAGTAATTTTCAAAAAAGGAGGAGAGGGGATACTCTCTGGTGGATTCCATACTCCAAACCATAGATGGGCCATCGCCGCAGCACTCTCTTATCTTTATGCGGAATTCAAGGATGAGAGATATTTAGAGGAAGCAAGGCGTTATCTTGCAGAGGGTATCGACATCCATGAGGATGGTTCCTTTTCTGAGAAAAGCATTGGAAATTATGATGCGGTCGTGGATATGGCACTTCTTGCCCTGGCTGAGAATTTCAATATGAGGGAGCTTATCGGGTATGTAGAACGTAATCTGCGTCTTGTTTCTAGGATGATACAGCCGGATGGAACCCTATATTCATTCTCTTCTTTCAGACAGGACAGCAGGATGAGTATCAACTTTAATAAGTACTGGAGAGTATTCAAGAAGATGGCTGTTCTCACAGGGGATTCAAGATGGATCTATACGTTCTCTTATCTCGGTGGGGATGATATCGATAATATAAACAGGAATGGAATAGAATTCGAATACCTTTCAGATGAGATGCTTCATCCTATCAATGAAATCAAGGAAGAGACGCTTATTGACCGTGCCGAAGGCTGCTTCCTCATGTCCCATTTAGGTTTGGGAAGGGTTCTTGGTAATGGGTATACCGTAACAGTCTCGTCCTCCAATCCCGGTATTATCCATCTGAAGAAAGGGGAGATTGATATGTTCCTCTCCATCTACAGCTCGTTCTTCTCCCGTGGTCAGTTCAAAGCTGATGACATAAGGTATGAAGACGGATCATTCATACTCCATAAGAGCGTTGAATACGGGTATATCAGACCGTTTGATAAGAAGCCGGATACCAACGTCTGGGAAGACATGGATCATGGCACCTGGGCGAATGTCCGTCTTTTCAATACCCCTGGTCTTTATCCTGATTGGAAGGATATAGATTTTGGAAGCAGGGGACATGTGAAGGAGCAGAGGCTGGAGTATTCCCTTACTTTGACGCCGGAAGAGAATGCACTTGAGATAAAGTTTTGTATCAAGGGGCCTTCCAGACTTCCCTACAAACTGGATTTCTCATTTATCGCCGGTGGTAGGATTTTCTCTTCCGATATCGATATGAAAGCGCTTCCTGAGGCTGTTCTTTTTGCAAAGAGGGGAGAGTTTACTTATAGAAAGGCAACCGACGAGATCCATATCTGGCCATGTTTTTCATCACATCATGCAGATGAGATGAGAGGGGAGGAGATAATAGATAGGAAGAGGTTCCACCTTTGTCTTTCTGGAATCGGATGTGATGAGAGAAAGATAAGACTTTCATGGAATTAAAAGAATGGGGGCAGCTAGCCCCCAAGTCTTTCTCGATATATCAATAATCCTCTTTTATGAGCTCATCTTCCCAGATATCTGGTCGTAACGTGCCGTTTACCCTCGTCTCGTTTTCAGAAATCTCAATTTTGCCATATTTGAAATCTCGGAGTGCAGCCTTGTGCTTTTCCAGATCGTATTCCATCTCTGTCGCCATGATCTTTTTGATGAAATCATCGAAAGAACTTGCTTCCCTTCGATCTGATACCCTGACAAATACGAAATGTCTAAGCCCCTGGCTTATGATCTCCTTGAAAGCGTTGATCCCCTTAGTTGTTAATGTGAAATCCTGGGAGAAATAGGCAGCGACATAACTTTCATCTATTCGGAAGAATGCGAATTTCCCATCGAACCTGTATTCATCATAATCTGCGACAGGGCTCCATGTATGGATATAGTGGACCATCTCCTCCTCATCTATATCATAGAACATCATACTAAGGCCTTTGTACTGTACAACCATCGGACATGTCCCGTTTCCTGCCCAGTAGGAAGGCCTGTTCTCTCCGCTGAAGGCCCTTTCTCCAGGATGGTTGATGAAGAACTGCCTGTTCTTCTTTCCAAATGAAAGGTCGAATACATGCTGCTGATGTCCATGCTTGAAGCATTTGAACCTGATCGTCGATCCCATTGAATAACCGTTTGTCTTATAAAGGTACGTATATACGGGATTAAGTCCCTGTTTTGCTTTTACCATCAGAGCCTTACCTTCTTCGATATCCATGGTTCCAGCAGCCTCAGGGGCATAGGAGGAGAGGCACATGAGTGCTGTCGCCCTGTTAGAGCTCGTTAGGCGACCCTTCCCGAACGCGACCCAGGAGAGGAAGTTCGTTTCGATCTCCGTTCTCGATTTCAGTGTTTTTTCATAACATCTGCCATAGGATGAGGCCATTATACCCCTGTACGTATTGTTCTCAATGATGTGGAAAGTATAATCAAGTGCTTCTTTTGCCAGACTCCTGATATCCTCATCCGGAGCAACCTCATAGAGGGTAAAGAGTCCGATAAGATCTATTGGAAGATAGGTTGCACTATTCCACTCGGCATAGTGGTATTTATTGAAATTACCAAACCACTCGATAAGTCTTGCATAGCCTATTCCCTTCTGCTCGGCACCTGTTCTTCCAGACTGGGTGAATATATCATTTTCAAAATGATATCCTGCAAGGTACTCTGCCGCATGGAAAAGGAATGCATGGTTCTCGCTGAAGTACCACATCACGTCATTTCCCGGCTCATCTATCCAGTAGCGGAAATCAAGGATGGCTTTCTTTATCTCGCCATAGAGAGCATCATCATACAGCCTTCCATCCTGCATGATGCTCCATAGCATCGGAACAAGGACGAAATCCGCGCAGTCTGCCTTATCCTTTATCTTTTTAAGACTTATATTGATGAAACGCCTCGCCTCATCTGAGATGAAGCCGGCCTTTCTCATCATGACCATTGCCCTCATGATGTGTTCATCGCCCATGCCATAAATGAAGTCTCGGGCCTCTGCTTTTCTTTCTTCAATCGTATCGGGGGCAACCTTCTCTGTCAGTGTAGATGGTGTTATGGAGAAGAATGTCTTTCTGGAGACTGTGTATCTTCCGATATCCACATGGAAGGAGAACGTGCATCCTCCCGAGGGACAGTCAGAGACTTTTGCTATGACTGTCGAACTCTTATCTTTGTATGCTGTGAATGAGTCTTTTCCTGCCCATTTCCCTCCGACCGCGAGATCGGATGTTCCCGTTATCTTGACTTCTGTATCTTCCTCTAAAAGTGAGCCGTCATAAAAGATTTCGAGATCCCCATCCTCATATGTGCCATGAAGGAGATAGAGGCTTTTCAGGAAGGCCTCCATTCTTTTTATGTATGCAGGATCCTCTTCAACTTCCACAAGTCCCTGAATCGGGCTCTCTCCAAGGTATCTTAGTTCAAAGAAGAAGAATACATCTCTTTCCGCAAGATCGTCCGCATAGACTTCAAGCTTATGCATTCCCTTTGACAGGTGGACTTTGAAAACCTTCTTCTCTGCGATGTTCCTGTTATATGGAGCGAATTCAAGTACGCTCTCCTCATCGATCCAGAGTTTGACAGCACCGCAGGTTATCATGGCGAATTCGTAATAGTCATCATCTGGAGTGGAGATGAATGTGCGTGCGTTCACACTGAGAATATGCGGGGTATGTATGAATGTGGAGAAATCGACACGCGTGTTCTCGAACGGGAAGTATACGTTATTATATTTCCCCTCATATCTCGTGATGGATCTTATATCCCTCGTTTTCAGGAATGCCTTTCTCACAGGATAGACGATCTGGACATAGCCCTCTCCCATGTTCACAGGAGCATAGAAGGTCTCCTTCGGGGATTCAAAATACTCTTTTCTGACATCTGTCACAATCCAGCGTGTGACGCTCTCACATCTTCTGATCGTATAGTCGAGATACTGCTGCATATTCACTCCTCAATAGATATTGATTTTAATTACTGTAGGGCTAAATACCATCTCTTATTTGTCCCCGTTCCTGAAATAGTTCGCATTTTTTTCCTTTTTTCATGAATAATGTGATGACTAATGGGTGATTATCAGTATGTTTTTCTCCCCAATGCGTTATTATATTGTGTTTTTTTACCTTGAGACATAAAATCTTCTGTATGGAAAACATACCGATAAACTCGAAGGAAGGTCTTCATCTTTATGTCAACAGAGATACAGATCCTCTCTTCCTGTTCTTTGATTACGATGTCAGATCAAAAAGCGAGAATATGGAGTTCCAGCATTTCCACACATATTATGAGATGATGATCCTTGTCGATGAGAGCGCAGGGCATATCATCGAGGGGCAGTATTATAATCTCCTGAGAGGAGATATAGTCCTTTTAAAGCCAGGTATTCTCCATAAGACCGTGTATATCGGCAAGGAGCCAACGAAGAGGTTTATTATATCGTTTTCCCTTAAGGCGATAGAATCCGTTCTCAGGAGCGTGAGACAGACGCTTTCCATATTCAATCTCGATGTGCCGATAATCCGCCTTCCCGTCGATGATAGTGAAGGCATGCTCTCCATCCTGTTTGAGATGTATGAGCATTGCAAGAGAAGTACGAGTTACCAGGATCTGGAAGAAATAGCGTTGCTGATGAGGTTCTTATGCAGGCTGACTGAGCTTGCACCGAGAAACCAGTATACGAATCAGACGTTTGATCATATCTCTCATAAGATATTCTCTATTTCCAGCTTCATACATAAGAATTACATGGAAGATCTCACTCTTGATTCAATTGCAGAAAGGTTTTTCATCTCCTCCTGTTATCTGTCAAGGAAGTTTAAGGAAGTCCTGGGATTTACTCTTGTCCAGTATATTCAAATGACCCGGATAAGGAATGCACAGAAGATGCTTATCGAGTCAAATGAGAGCATACAGCTTATTGCAGAAAGATGCGGGTTTTCTTCTTTTTCCCAGTTCAACAGGGTATTTGATAAATATTGCTCCATGCCTGCCAGCGTTTTCAGGAAGAAAAGCAGGAAAGGAGAGGCCGATCTTCTCCGTCTTGATCTTTAAGTTATTCCTGATTTAATTTTTTACACGAAGTAAAGAAATGCGATATTTTTGCGGTATTGAAGAAAAATTCCGCATATCTTACTACAGTTTTGTGTCATAGGATTTAATGCAACGAGGCGTTATATGACACAGATTCTCAATGCAGTTGGTGATGGAAAGGCTGATGATACGAAGGTTGTACAGGAGGCTCTTGATAAAAGAGGGCTTGTGGTTTTTGAAAGTGGAAAGACGTATCTCTGTTCATCCCTTATCATCCATTCGGATACGACACTCTATTTTGAACCCGGTGCGATTTTAAAAGCAAGCGGGGATATCAAATCGTATATCCATCCTGCTGAGATTGACAATGATGAGAACAGGAGGGTCGGTACACCTGTCACAAGAAAACCGGCTTTCGTCTTTCTTTACGCTCTAGGGGAGAGGAACATCTCATTTGAGGGATCTGGCACCATCTCTGGTAACTGTGATGCTTTTCTTACCAGAGTGACAAGGTACCATAGAGATTCTGAAGTGTATCCACGTCCGACAACCGTATATTTCGAGAATTGTAAGAATCTGAAGTTCACAGGGCTCACGTTCAAGGATGCGCCTTTCTGGACGATCCACACTGCAGGTTGCGACAATGTTCTTATAGATGGAATAACAATTGATAATCCTCTGGATGCCGCGAACAGTGATGGCATTGATCCTGATCATTCAAGGAATGTGCGTATTGTGAATTCATCCATATCCTCGGCCGATGACTGTATCTGCCTTAAAAACAGTAGTGGAAACAATGAATATCATAATACCCGGGATGTCATCATTTCCAACTGCCATCTGATGAGTACCAGCGCAGCGCTGAAAATAGGAACAGAAGGTGTTGCAGACTTTGAGAATGTCCTTGTTGAGAACTGTATCATCGAGTCCTCAAATCGCGGTATCTCCATACAGATCAGGGATTCCGGATGTGTTCGAAACGTGCATTTCAAAAATATCCTGATAGAGACAAGACGTTTCAGTCACGAGTGGTGGGGTACAGCGGAACCCATAGCCATCACATGTTATGACAGGGATGAGGGGTCGGATGTCGGAAGTGTAGAGAACGTCAGTTTTGAGAATATCCGCGCCAGGGGAGAGAACGGAGTCCTCCTTGCAGGTAAGGCAGGCAAGATCCGCGATATTACATTCCGGAATGTTGATATATCACTTGTGAAACACAGTAAATGGGAAACCGAGGGACATGATATCCGTCCAAAGTACGATGAACCCTCGTTTCTTGGTGGCAAGGTAGGGGTACTGGATGCCGAGAATGTTGAGAATCTGATTCTCGATGGATTTACCCATACCGTTTCCGATTATGGAAATTTTGACCGCGAGAATCCCGTCCGGTTCAAGAATGTGACAGTTCATAAGGGTAACTGAAAAAAATAGATTCAAAAGGAGTTCCTGTTTGTATGACAAAGGTAAGGAGAAATTCTCTGGATAAAAACCAGAAGTGGGCGCTTCTGTTCTGCGCTCCGAACATTCTTTTTTTCATTGTGTTCTTCCTTGGCCCTGCGATAATTGGAATCTACTATTCTTTCACCAATTATAACGGGCTTTTCAGGATGGATTTCATTGGCCTGCAGAATTATAAGGATCTGTTTCATGATAATGAATTCATCCTGGTGTTCCTTAATACTGTGAAGTATGTGATTGTAAGCGTTCCGATAGGATATTTTGCCGCGATTCTCCTTGCTCTTCTTCTTGTTGATGACAATATCAAATGCAATTCTCTTACCCGTGTACTCGTGTACTGGCCAACCCTTCTTTCGACAATCATGGTAGGTATTACATGGAAGTGGATATTCGGTGAATCCTTCGGAGTCGTCAACTACCTGCTTGGTGAGTTGAACCTGACGCCCGTAAAGTGGTTCAGTGAGGCTACGAGCGCGTTCTGGACGACTGTCGTTGCCTCAACCTGGGCCGGCTGTGGTGTCAACATGCTGATATTCATCGGAGGACTTAAGCAGATTCCTGTGGATCTTTATGAAGCTGCGAGGATAGATGGTGCGAACCGGGTTCAGAGTTTCCTGCATATCACCCTTCCTGCGCTTAAACCAGTATCCTTCATGGTGATAATGCTTTCGATAATCAATTCGTTCAAGGTGTTCGCAATGGTACAGACACTCACGAACGGAGGACCGGGAACAAGTACGACCTATGTTATCCAGTACATCTACAAGACCGGTTTTGACAAGATGAAGGTCGGGTATGCGAGTGCCGCATCAATGATCATGTTCATCATACTGATGGTGATCTCGTTCATTCAGACAAGAATCAACGCAAGATCTGAAAAGGAGATGTGAGTATGAAAAGCATTGCAGTTAACGCCAATACATTGGATAAGCGTGTAAAGCCGTCAGTTGTAGTGAAGACAGTCCTTGCGATACTCTTCGGACTGATCTGGGTCTTTCCTGTAGTATGGCTCATCATCTCCTCATTTAAGCCTGAGCGGGAGCTGTTCAGCTATCCTCTGACATTTTTGCCGAAGGATTTCACGATAGACAATTATGTTCAGGCTTTTGAGCGGTTTGATTTCATACGATATACGTTTAATACGACGTTCATAACGATAATGGCCACGATAATCACGCTTCTGATGAGTTCGATGTGCGGTTTCGCATTGGCAAAATACCGTTATAAATGGTTGAACTTCTTCTTCATGTGTCTTCTTGCGACTACGATGCTGCCGACGGAGATCATGATGAGCCCAAGTTTCACCGTTATTCTGAAACTCGGACTGTATAACTCCCTCTGGGGCTGTATCCTGCCGACAGTGGGAACGATGACAGGTGTGTTCCTCATGAGGCAGTTCTTCGTCTCGATTCCGAATGAGCTTCTGGAGGCTGCAAGGATAGACGGTTCAAATGAGGGAGGCATCTTCATGCGTATCATGCTGCCTCTCTGCAGAAGCCAGCTTGCCATTCTTGCGATATTCTCGTTCCGCTGGAGATGGAATGATTACATCTGGCCGCTGCTTGCACTCGGTAATCCTGAGAAGTACACTCTTCAGCTTGCGCTGAGGACCCTCAGTGGGGCGGAAGCCGTTGACTGGAGTCTGCTGCTCTCAACATCTGTTCTCACTATGATTCCCGTTCTGATCGTTTTCATCATCTTTAATAAGCAGATCATGAATTCGAACGTTTCAAGCGGTGTGAAAGGTTAAAAACTTTATCCGAAAAGGAGATAGAATATTATGAAAAAGATATTGCCGTTCGTTCTGATGTTTTTTGCAGTATTCTCAGTATTTGCAAATGGTTCATCAGAAGAGAGTGATGTGGTGGAGCTTGAACTCCTGATATCTGATGATACCCTTGAGGGATCTCCTATGGCAAAAGCCATTGCTAGATTCAATGAGGAATATAAGGATAAGGGAATCCAGGTCAAGATGAACGAGATTGCCTATGCCGACCAGAAAACACAGGTTCTCAACAGGGCTAAGGCACAGGATCTTCCCGATCTTATCAAGACTTCGGATGATAACAGCTTCTCCGATTTCGTCCTTCCTCTTGATGGTCTTGTCGATGATTCCAACTTCGCAAGAAGCGGTATAAGGCAGGGGGAACTCAAGGTCACTCCTGTGAATGTCACCGCTGTCGGCCTCATCATCAATAAGACCGCTTTCGATCAGGCTGGAGTAAGCTATCCGACAACGGAGGAGGAGAGGTGGACTTGGGATGAGTTCCTTGCCGCTCTTGACCAGGTAGTCGCGAACTCTGACTGTGATTATGGCCTTGTCATCGATCATTCCCAGCAGAGGATCAACACGATTCTCTATCAGTTCGGATATCAGGGGATCAGCCAGGATGAGGAGAATGTTGCAACCATCTCCACAGCAAAGAAGGGACTTGATTTTATCAAGAGTCTTTATGATAGGGGATACTCTCCTGTCTCCGCAGGACTCGGTACGGATAATGCTCAGTCGATGTTCAAGACAGGTAAGGTCGCTGCCCATATCGCAGGAAACTGGGTATATTCCGACTATACGGAGAATATAACTGACTTTGAGTGGATTCCAGTACTCATGCCTTATCAGGATGCGAAAGCAACCTGTCTTGGTGGAAACTATCTGTTCGCTTTCCAGGGAACAGGGCATGAAGAGGAGGCTGTGGAGTTCATCAACTGGTTCTACAAGCCCGAGAACTATGCTCAGTACTGTAAGGATGGAAATTACCTGCCAGGTCTGACCGGTATCGAGGTCGATTATGATGTAGAAGGAATGGAGATTTTCAACATGGAGATCAATGCGACATCAAATGCCCCTGAGCATGATGCGGATTTCGCACGTGCAAATTCCGGAGTCACCGTCGGTAACTGTATCCGTGATGCGCACGACCAGCTTATTGCCGGAGAGATCACATCCGATGAGGCAGTTGCATACATCCAGAAGGTTTATAAGGATACATTCCCGTTCCTGAGCGTGGAGTAAGTCTGAAAGCTTGATAAGCCATCAGGTTCCACCTGCAAAGGTGGAGCCTTAATTTTGACAAGGTACAGGATATGAAAACTATAGAGAGTATTATTGATAGGAAAATAGATGAATTGAGTAAGGGCTTTAAGTCCGTGTTGTATGATGTTGATGAGAATTTTCTCTCTGACATGAAGACCAGGAACATCGCAGGAGATGATGCGAGGCATTACATGTTCTGGGAATGGACCCAAGGGGTCGGGCTCTATGGTTTTTATATGTTGTATGATCTGACAGGCAAGAAGGAATATCTTGATCTGCTCGAAGATTATTATCAGAGATGTTTCGAGATCGGGCTGCCTGCGAAGAATGTGAATACATGTGCTCCTATGCTCACCCTCGCATTGCTTGCAGATAAGAGTGGGAACAAGGAACAGCTTGAATTATGCAGAGAGTGGGCTGACTGGATCCTTACCAAGATGCCAAGAACGGAGGACGGCGGATATCAGCATCTTACCTCCGATACTTTGAATAACGGAGAACTATGGGATGACACGCTTTTCATGTGTGTTCTTTTCCTTGCCGTCATGGGGCGCATTACGGGAGAGGAGAAGTACACCGAGGAGGCGATTTTCCAGGTCCTGATCCATCAGAAGTATCTTTCTGATAACAAGACCGGTCTCTGGTATCATGGTTGGACATATAACGGAAGAAATAATTTCGTAGACGCGTTCTGGGGGCGTGGAAATTGCTGGATAACAGCATTCATTCCTCTTTTCCAGGAATATGTGGAGGTCTCACCGTCATTGAAGAAGTATCTGAATGTGCTTCTGAAAAACCAGTGTGACTCCCTTCTCACTTTCCAGGATGAGAATACCGGGCTCTGGCATACTCTTGTCGATGATGAGTCATCCTACCTTGAGGTGAGCGCCTCCTGCGGTTTTGGTTTCGGTATGCTTCGTGCATGGCATAACGGACTTCTCGGAGAGGAATATAGGGATTCCGCGATGAAAGCACTTGACAGCATCCTCGACAATATCCGGGATGATGGCGTCGTCACAATGGTCTCTTATGGTACCCCCATGGGAAGAGAGAGCAAGAACTTCTATAAGGAGATTCCGTACAGGAACATGCCTTACGGGTCGGCTCTTGCACTTCTTTATCTTTTCGAGGTGAAGAAGGAACTTTCATTGAGAGGTTGATATGTATACGGTTTCCTCCGATAAGCTGAGCATTCATATATTGGATCCTGTCACTGATCGTGATCGGTTCGGCCTGAGGTTCTGCACCGGGGGCTATATCTTTCAGGTAGAGAACACGCATGGGGATGAACTTCTCTCTGGTCCCACGTACCCGTATGATTTCGTTCCCGTGCATGGACAGGGTGCTCCCGACACGTTCAATCATATCCCACTGCGCATACAAGGTTCGGATGATGTCATGATTCTGGGTATTGGACGATGTAATATGGAGAGTGATAGCATTGTAGAACCTTGTCTTTGGAAGATAGAAAAGATATCGGATTCTCGGATATCCTTTTCAACCAGACATGCATTCGACTCTTATGACATATATCTCAAGAGAACTGTTTCCCTCTCCAGCTTCAAGGTAATCGTAGAGACGGAGATTAAGAATTCTGGTTCTGTATACCTGCCTATATCCTGGTATCCTCATCCGTTTTTTCCTCCTGCTAAGGATAACGTGCTCTTTTCTCTCCCTGAGACTTCAATGATGGACGTTCCCACCGGTTTTTTCAAACAGGAGGGAAGGTTGTTCAAGCGCGTCCAGGGCATCTCTCAAGATGTTTCTTTCCAACCTCTGAGGACCCATTCGGATTGCCTTGATGCTTATATTTTTACCTCGAAGGGATACAGGTGCCATATGAAGAGTGATTACTATTCTGATTTCACTCCTATATGGGCTAATGACAATACCTGTTCTGTTGAGCCATATTATGATACGACTGTGTTCCCCTCAAGGAAACTTTCCTGGTGTGTCAGTTATGAGTTCGAATTTGATGAGATGCCTTAATTTGTAAACTGATGAGGGGCTGTTTTCCCCCAGCCCTTTAAAAATATGTGAGATGATTTTTCATTATCGGTTTTATCTTCATCTTGTGTTTCATCGATTACTTAAATATCTATACATGATAAAAAGTACAGAGGATGGTAAGACACTCTCTGATTATGAATGTTCATTAGATTATCCATGAATTTTCTACTTCTTTGACATATCTTCCAATGAACCTGCGACGGGCAGGATGAATACGACCTGACATCAAGTATACCAGAAAGGATTCTATTTTCTCTTCAATTGTCTTGAATACACCTTGGAAGGCAATACAGGAGGCTAAGGAGACGATGGAGTGATCGAATCCCTGATACCGACAGCGGCGACGATTATCATCTGCTGAATCTTGCCGTAAAGAGCATTAGACATGAGGAAATAAAATTTATTGACTTTGGATGGATTTGTAGTACTATGGACTTATATTAACGTTAATGTTAACGATAATGTTAGGCTTTAGGAGGTTTTAATCAGTAATTTTTGTTTATGCGACATGGATCGTTAGTATGCAGGTAAGTCAATTTCAGAAGATGGGTAATAAGAAGTTTTGCATATGTCCTTCTCATATTGAATGAACCTGATCGTGCATAAAGAGAAATTGCTTCGCCGTTTAACGGTTAAGGATAACCTTACAGGTTTAGTTTTCTAGACTTTTAAACTGGCTAAGGAGGATAGGATAATTTAGGATCAGATCGGCTTAGGGTAAGAAGGAACGCTGTGTTCCTTTTGCTTATCGGTGGGTATTGATGCCTCATGCTCAATCTATGATGATGCCTTGGAAGATAACGACAGCTGATTATCTCATGACCCTGTCATACGTGCTTCCTGATCAGAGTTGTTCTCCCTCTTTTGGGAATAGATATTCCTTGGTTTCTCTTCGCATGGGACACCTGAGAAGCTGAGAGTACGCAATGGAATTCATCGTCTCATGTAGTATTTATATCCGTATGTTTCGGCCATCTGAATCCTTATTTCTGAAAAGCTATGGAATATGGAACGATTTTCGACATAAAACAGTTTGCGGTTTTTGATGGCCCTGGTATGCGGCAGACCGTGTTCTTGAAGGGCTGTCCGCTTCACTGTTCATGGTGCCATAACCCGGAGGGACAGAGTTCTAGACCGCAGTTGATGGTATCCTATGCTTCCTGTACTCATTGTGATGCCTGTAAAAAGGTCTGTCCTTCTCCTGATAGATGTATCGCATGTGGCACCTGCATCTACGTCTGTCCTCTGAATCTCCGTCACATCGTAGGAGAGTATCTATCATCAGAAGAACTTGAGAGGAGGATACGCAAGGACGCGGATTTTTATAAACGTAACGGGGGAGGTGTCACCTTCAGTGGTGGGGAGCCTCTTTTTCAGAGCACCTTCCTTATTGAGACCCTTAAGCGATTGAGGGATATGAACAGGGCCATAGAGACTTCGGGATACACGGAGCCGGAGATATATAAAGAGGTTTATGAAAACCTTGATTTCGTGATCCAGGATATCAAGATATTCAATTCTGAGGAGCATAAGAGGCATATTGGTGTTGATAACAGGAACATATTAGAAAACGCCCGTTATCTGAGGGATGGTGATAAACCCTTTGTAATCCGGATTCCTCTTATTCCCGGAGTTACGGACACGAAGGAGAATTATGAGGAGATATCATCATTTCTCTCCGGTTCAAAGAACCTTGTGAGGGTTGAACTCCTGCCGTATCTGAAAGTCGCAGGAGCTAAATATGGGATGATTGGACGGGACTATGATCCCAGGGACTTCAACCCGGATGATGTTCCCATCGTCAATCATAAGGTTTTTGAAGAAAAGAATATAAGGAGCATAAAACTATGATGAGTGAAAGAATAAAGGATATGAAGAGGTTCTTCGTAGAGGAGAAGAAGCAGAAGGGGACGAGAAAGAAGGCCAGAGATCCCTATGAGCTTGCAAGAGCCTTCGAAAAAGCCCGCACCCCCGATGTGGACAGGGCGGCAGAACGTCTCTGTACGGTCCTGGATCGTGAGACTCCCGTAGTCTATCCATTCGAGAAGATCGCATTCACGAGGACGGAGGTGACGATTCCTGAAATCTTTACAGAATCAGAGATGGAGACTCTTTCAAAGAAGTATCATATCCATGAGAAAGGAGATGTTTCCAATATAAGTGTTGATTACTCGATGCTCCTTAGCACCTCTTTCAAGGATAAGATTGTTGAGCTTGAAGGCTATATCGCTGGATGCGGGGATGAAGGAAAGAAGCATTACTGGACTTTACAAATAAGGATTCTCAATTCCGTACTTTCTCTCATGTCCCGATATGTTGAGAAGGCCAGGGAAGTTGGAAATGAGGTTGTTGAAAAGACTGTCGCCCATCTGCTTTCTTCAAAGCCGGAGACGCTGCTTGAAGCAATGCAGATGATGAGGATTATCCATTTCACGATGTGGGCAGGAAGAAACTACCATAATACGCTGGGACATCTGGACAGGTACCTTTATCCATTCTATGCACATGACATCTCGAAAGGCATTCTCTCAAGGGATTCCGCACTTGATCTTCTAGAGGAATTCTTTCTCTCCTTTAACAGGGATAGTGACCTGTATCCCGGAATGCAGCAGGGGGATAACGGTCAGAGCCTCGTACTAGGAGGCTATGATGAGGATGGCAATGACACATATTCCGATTTCTCCGAACTCTGCCTTCTTGCCAGTCTGGATCTCAGGCTCATAGATCCAAAGATCAATCTGCGTGTTTCAAAAAGGACTCCGCTTGAGAGATATGTACTTGGTACGCACATGACAAAGCAGGGGCTGGGATTTCCACAGTATTCAAATGATGACGTGGTGATTCCTGGACTTGAAAACCTTGGATATGACAAGGAGGATGCCGCTTCTTATGTCGTGGCTGCATGCTGGGAGTTCATCATTCCCGGAAAGGCCATGGATATCCCGAACCTGGAAGCTCTTTCCTTCGCAGGTGCCGTGCGCAGGGCGACTGTCGAGAACCTTTCTTCCTCAAGGACATATGATGAGTTTCTTGCCGCGGTTGATAAGACGATAGAAGAGGATGTTGAGAAAATCATATCATCCCTGAAGCCTGTATATATCTTCCCTTCCCCGTTCCTCTCTTTGATGATGGAAGGCTCCACGGAGAACGCCAAGGACATCTCACTGGGGGCGAAATACAATAACTACGGCATCCATGGATCTGGAATCGCTACCGCAGTTGACTCCGTCATGGCTGTTAAGAAATTCGTGTTCGAGAATGGCGAGGTTACAGGGGATGAGATGATAAAGGCGATCGAGAGTGATTTCGAGAACGATAAGATACTCGGTAACAGGCTTCGCTATGATAAGGATAAGTTCGGAAACGACACTCCGGAGACTAATGAGATCGCGGATCATCTTCTTTCCGTATTCCACTCTGCACTGCAGGGCAGAAGGAATGATCGGGGAGGAATATTCCGTGCCGGTACGGGATCGGCGATGTATTACATCTGGCACTCTGCTGATATGGGTGCAACGCCGGATGGCAGACACAAGGGTGAGGTCATCCCCGCAAACTACTCGCCATCGCTCTTTACAAAGGTCAACGGTCCTGTGTCCATCATAAAATCCTTTGCTTATCCGGATCTCAAGAAGGTCATCAACGGAGGTCCTCTTACTATCGAAATGCATGATTCAATATTCCGCAACGATGAGAGTATCGAGAAGGTTGCCCGTCTGATAAAAGAATACATCGATCTCGGAGGTCATCAGCTTCAAATAAACACGGTCAATAAAGATACCCTTCTTGATGCACAGATCCATCCCGAGAAGTACAGGAACCTTATTGTGAGGGTATGGGGATGGAGCGGTTATTTCGTTGAACTTGATAAATGCTATCAAGATCATATCATCAAACGGATTGAGCTGACAGTATGAGGAGGATGTTATGAGAATCTACAGCGTTAGGGATGAGATGTTCCTGCCTTATGGGCACGTTATTGAAAACCTTGATATCGATGAGCTTTTAGATACTCTTGAGTCCATTTCTCCGTGTCCGGAGGATGGAACGGTCTATGTCCCTGATGCAAGGGAGTTTTCTTCTCTGGATGTATATACTGTTTTGAAGAATAACGTGTATGGTGGTATGGATATCCAGATAGGATACTGTTCGGGAGAGAACAGCAGGCTTAACTGTCTTGAGTACCATCGGGGGAGTGAGATGAATGTGGCATCAATGCCGTTTGTCCTTCTTCTTGCGAAGGTGGATGAGATCAGGGACGGAAAGATTGATTCTGGCAATGTTAAGGCTTTCCTTGTTCCGCCCCGTACTCCGGTTCTTATCTATGAGACGAGTCTGCATTATGCCCCGTGCGGACGCTTTAAAACCATCGTCACCCTTATGAAGGGGACGAATACGGATATTCCGGATATCAGCATTGTGTCTTTTGAGGACAGGCTTTTATGGGCACGCAATAAGTGGCTTCTTGCGCATGAGGAGACGAGGGAGGCGAAAGAGGGTGCTTATGTCGGTATCAAGGGGGAGAACATCGATATAAGGAATGAATTGAAAGAAGCTGGATTATTATAGTCTAGGCTTTCTCTGTTCTATCTTTTAAGGGGATAAATTCTATATTGCTATTATCCATCGATGTCCTCATAATATCATCAATAAATATTTTTGAGGTATTCTATGGATTTTACGCTTACATTGGTTCGTCATGGAGAGAGTGAGGCGAATGTGAAGCATATGCTCTCAGGGTGGATGGATGTACCTCTCACGGTCAATGGCAGAAGAGCACTTGAAGAGCTGAGGATGAGCGTGGATTATCCCGAGAGCGAGGAGTGTTTCTCATCTTCTCTTACAAGGTGCATAGATACTTTTCATATACTCTTTCCCTCCAAAAAACCTGTTATTAGTGACGATTTCAAGGAGATAAACTTCCACTCTCTTGAAGGGCATATACTGGCCACAAGGGATGAGATGATGTCCTATTTCTCTTCCTGGATTAAAGATGAAACGTACAGGGATGAGGAGACGATGACTCATCTCATGGAAAGGAGTAGGAGAGTAATTCTAAATACGATTGCAAACGTTGAGGGGACTGGAAAACATTCTGCACTTATCGTAACGCATTCAGGGTTCATGCGTGCCCTGATAATAAGTCTATTCAATCTTGAAAGAAGCTGCTTTTTAAAAATGTTCGTTCCCAATGGCCTTGGCTATGTGGTGACGTTTAGAGGTCTTGAACCTGTTTCATATAGAAAACTGGAAAGGGGTTCTTTGCCGATTTAAATCTTATCTTTTAAGAAAGCTAAAGCGGATAGATTGGATAGACCTTCATCTCATCATATGAAATGAGTTTCTCTTCATTTGTTTCAGCATTCCAAAGATAAGTTCCGACCGTGTTTCCTGTTCCTTCTATGAATCTATGATAGATGATTTCTCCATTATTCGTTATTGAAATATCTGAGCTTACAAGATTATAGGGCGGAGATAATACATCTATTTTTCTTGTACTGAAATCTGCCTTATATATTTTAGAGAAATCATCATCGACCCAGTACAGGCTGTTATTTACAAATTCAGTATTGGATGAAATCGGATATGGAAATTTCTCTCCTTCCTGGAGAAATAGGGGTATTGGATCAAGAAGTGTTCCATCCTCATTTGCCGTTACTGCGATAAGCAATGGATTTTTATAGACATTCTCCGCTCTTATCAGGAGAGTTTCCGAATCATTTTGATAGATGCTCATTGAGGAATTCTTGACATTATTGTTTCCATCTATCTCACCCGTATCTGCAAGGGAATATTCTATTCCTTCTCCTGCTCTTATTTTTAATTCTTCAGATATGTAAAGGGGATAAATGGTAAAATAATATTTATGCTTTGTATCATCTCTTCTCAGTTCTCTTGAAAATATATTATTTCCAACCCTGAAATACGCCCCGGAAAGAGGACTATCACTGGAAAACTCTGTCTTGTTTCTTGACACTTTGATATTAGAATCAAATATAGTCACCTTGCCCGATACTTTCCCTTCCTCTTCAATGTCTTCTGCATAGATTACATAATCATCTGTATATAGGGTCGCATTCTCTTTCAGAGGATCGTAGTGTGTATTATTTACGCAGAATAACCCATCAGGATTATCTTTTTTAAAGGTATATAATCCATCATCATCTGCAAGTAGGTATACTCTATTGGGAGAATACCCGTAAGAATCCTCCTTGCCATCAGAAAGTAAAAAATTCAATGCATGTCTATCTCCGGAGAAAACAGGAGGATTCAATAAATATGCCTTGTTTGTCTCCATGTTCAAGAATGCGATATTTTTATTCTCATCAACAGCTCTGCTCTCTATAGATAGTGAAATTGATATTATTTTTCCATCTGGATCCCTGTTTATGGTTATATTAGGATCGGATGCTATGGAGATGAGGCGGTCGAAAACACATAAGAAACAGTTATCTCCAACGGGGTATAGATTTATTTTTCCCAGAACATTAGAGGCTCCAATCAGTATTTTTCCCCAGTCGGAAGATGTGTTGAACAATAACGGAGCATAACCTTCCTCATTTGCATAGGATAAATATTCAGCAACCCCTGTCGCATCTATTGCCCTAGTCGTAGAATCAAAAGCAAATGATGTGAGATATGAGATTTCATTATTCTCAATGTTTAAATCTCTGGAGATGGAGATATCTTCCCCTGGATCCGTACCATCTGAAAAGTCATTTTCAGGCCCTGCCGTACAGGATATTAAAAGAGAAAAGATAATCAATAGAGGAATTATGTGTTTCATCGGTTTCAGTATTGGCTCTCTGTAAGAGTTTGTCAAATGGCTGTAAGATGAATCAGAGAAAATGGGTCCTCTAGGTAAAAGATGAAAGGTTTTGCATTCGGTTTATCTAAATATCGGTAAGAAGATTCCACTAAGCGGTAGCGAATAATGGTGTCATTCACTTGTCACATCGTATATTGAGACATGAATGCATCGTAACTTGATTTCACATTCTTCCCTATATAAGGCATAATCTTTAATATCATCTATATAGGAGTTTTCATTATGAACATAAGTTTACTAGAACCACTTGGAGTTCCTGCTTCAATGATAGATGAACTTGCTGAACCTATACGAAAAGCAGGACATAACTTTACTTATTATGACAACAAGACTACTGATGCCGAAGAATTAAAAAGAAGGAGTGCGGGGCAGGATATTATAATGATTGCAAACAACAAATATCCTTCTGATGTTGTTGATTCTGCTCATGATTTAAAAATGCTAGCTGTTGCATTCACTGGAATTGATCATGTCGGTCTTGATGCATGTAAGAAAAACAATGTCACAGTCTGTAATTGTGCTGGTTATTCAAATGTTTGTGTCGCAGAACAGGTTGTAGGGATGGCAATTTCCTTATATCGGTATTTTACAGAGTGTGATAAAACAATAAGGGAGAATGGAACAAGCAGTGGTCTTGTTGGACAGGAGATTGCAGGAAAAAGGGTTGGAATAATTGGTTGTGGACAAATCGGGACGATGACTGCGAAACTTTTTCTTGCATTCGGTGCGGAAGTTGTGGCCTACGCAAGACATGAAAGGGAAGAGGTCAAATCATTAGGAGTTAAATATGTATCTTTTGACGAACTTTTAAGTACTTCAGATATTGTTTCTCTCCATGTCCCTAATAATGCTTCAACAAAAGGCATGATTGGAAAAGATGCTATTATGAAGATGAAGAAGAATGCGATATTCATTAACTGTGCACGTGGCCCGATTGTAGATAATGAAGAACTCGCTAAAGCTTTAAATGAGGATAGAATTGCAGGAGCAGCTATTGATGTATTTGATATGGAACCACCTCTTCCTGAGAATTATCCTCTTTTGCATGCAAAAAATACTCTTTTGACCCCTCATGTTGCGTTCCTCACAAAGGAAGCCATGGTAAGAAGAGCAAAAATAGAATTTGACAATGTAATTTCCTTTATCGAAGGAAATCCTAAGAATGTTTGTGTTTTGTAACCTCTAATGCCATATACCAGCTATCTCTCTATAGATTGGGATAGCTGGCATATTATTGAGAATTATTCAATGGATATAGTACTTCCTTTTGGAAAAGATAAGCTTATATGTAATATACCTGAGGACAGGGTAGACCAGATACTTAATAATGATGCTTATCTTCCTGTTGAAGATGAAGAACCCTAAGGTAAAAGTTGTTTTTAATGCGAATAGTGGATATTCTCAGGATGAATCTTTTGCGTAAAGGGTGAATAGCAATAATCCCTGATAGTGTTTCAACTATCCTTGTCATTATGTGATCTAAGGTTGATTGTGAATTTTGTTGACAGATTGATAAGGCTGACATAATATAATACATATTTGTTATATCCTCATGTTATAATAATGGAGGTTCTATGCAGGAAATCAGATTCTACCATGAATATGATGATTACGGTTATTTCTCCAACTACTGGGTTGCTCCGATAACTGTGGAGGAGAAGGTCTGGCCTTCTTCCGAGCATTATTACCAGTCATGCAAGTCTCTTGATCCCGATTTCAGGGAGCGGATACGTACTGCGGCAACTCCCGATGACGCAAAAAACCTTGGTAACAGTGAGGAGTGCGTTTACCGTACTGACTGGGATACCTATAAGGATACTGCTATGAGGATTGCGATAAAAGCGAAATTCTCCCAGCATGAGGATTTGAAAGCTCTTCTTCTTGCAAGTGATGACGCTGTTCTCATAGAGGCTTCGGACCGTGATTATTACTGGGGTTGCGGAGCAGATGGATCAGGTAAGAGCATGCTTGGAAAGCTCTTGATGGAACTGCGTTCAGAATTCCGCGATTAACCAGAAGCAGGAGGGGATATGAAGATAGGCAATAAAGCCATAGACAGGTTCATAAAACTTGCTTATATGACACTTAGAAGTACAGTTAAGTTTCCTCTATCCCGTCTGGAACAATCATATAAGGCCATGAGGCCGTTCATGCATGCCAAAGCAGAATCGGCTGAATTTGATAGCGATGCATTCCTGTATGCCTCTGCCCGTCTGCCCTCATGCATATTTAAAGCCCAACATGTGATTTTGGGGCAGAGTATCACGTATTTTGAGGAAGTCGGAATCTCCGTCTCAAAATGGGAGGAGGTATATGCGAAAGCAAGACGCAGACGATATCTTTATGATGGGAAGGATACGGTTGCAGCGTTCATCTCAAGCAAATCCGATATCGATGATGTCATCCCCACGCTGCTCTGTTTTCAGATAGAGTGGAATAAGCTTGCAAAGAACATACGGCTTTTATCTGCAGAGGGATTATCTTCAGATTATGAAGGGCTTCTTGTAAAGGCCACAGGTACAAATTCTTCCTATGTCAATTCAGTCTTCTCCGATTTGGAAGGTACGGTTAAATCCTTATATTCCTTTGATTGTAATTTCAGCATTCAGAACTTTGAGGCAAGCTATTCCAGATACATGAAGGAGACCTCTTCCTGGTGGGATCAGATTTGTTCTGCATTTCCTGATATAGAGGGAAGAGAGGTCTATTTCGTCTCCTCCAATACCCACAGTCTCATAAATATAATCTCGGGATTCGCAGAGAGAACTGAGGCAGAAATCCTTAAAACAGCGTCGAGTATAGATGATCTTGAGGAACTTGTAAGAACGTATGAATGCTCATCTTCCTCCCTTTATAAGAGCAATCTGCTCTATTATCTTTTGATGAAGTGCGAGTCTTGCGATGGTGGTGTGTTGAGGAAGAAGAGGATAGCGTGGGAAGAGAGTCTGGGAATAAAGCGTATAAGGAGTTCCCGCTTTCTTGATGTCCCCACCCAGATTATAGATTTTGGTACGGTCGCCAAGACGAGGATGTCCGATAGGATCGGTGACTCAAACGCCATTATCCTGAATATAGATTATCCACTCGGAAGGACCGCGTATTTCGTTCTCAGTAAGGTGAGCGAGCATATTGATAAACTTCGTGGGGTCTATGTGATAGGCAAGGCGGCTTCCGTTTTCGCAGAAAGGGGAGATGTCCTCATTCCATCTTCCGTCGTAGATCTTCATAACGGTAACAATTATTATTTTTCAAATGCGATAGGTGCATCCGATTTGGAGAAATATATAAGTCAGGGGTCTCACAGTATCTATGATAAGCAGAGGGCGGTAACGGTACTTGGAACGTTTCTGCAGAACAGGAAGTTGCTTAACGATATACTTGCCGCAGGAATCACCGACATAGAGATGGAGTTCGGCCCGTATCTCGCGGCATTCTATGAGATCGTATATCCCAAGAGGTATCCGGAGGAGGAGATAATAACGATTCCTTCTGATTCCATTGATCTTGGAATCGCACATTACGTCTCCGATAATCCGTTCTCCACTTCTCCTGGCTTAAGTCATGCGCTGGCCTTAGACGGAGTGGAGGCGACATATGCCGTATCATATGCCGTACTGGATAAGATTTTGAGTGATATCAGCAAAAGAAGGAGGGGATTAGATGATACATGCTAAAAGTGGTATGAAATACAGGCGTCGGGAAGTCTTGACCGCAGTGCTTTTCCTGCTTCCCGCGCTCTCTCTGTTCCTTGTTTTTAAGTATTATCCCCTGATAGACAATTTCAGGATAAGTCTTACAAACTGGAACTTCTTCAGTGAGCATAAGACATTCGTGGGGCTGCAGAATTTCATCAACATATTCTCTTCCGATACCTTCTGGAAGATACTGAAGAACACGTTCTTTTACACCATATGTTCCACCTTCATATCCGTCGTCATCGGTTTCTTTCTTGCAATCTCTCTTTTCAGAATGAAAGGAAGATTGCCGAGGATATTGAAAACCCTTCTTTTCGTACCTAATGTAACTACAGCAAGTGCAATGGCTATTTTATGGATGTGGATATTCGATCCCGATTTCGGGCTTTCTGGCCAGATCTTTTCCGCATTGGGAAAGGCTAGCCCGAGATGGCTTTTAGATTCGGATCTTGCTATGTGGGTCATCATATCGCTTTCCGTGTGGAGGAGCATGGGATATGTCATGCTCATTTATATGAGCGGACTCTCGGGAATAAATGATGAGATATATGAGGCTGCAAGGATTGATGGTGCCTCTAGTACACAGCAGGTATTCCGTATAACACTGCCTCTGCTGAAGCCCACAAGCTATTTCCTTATTCTGACGATGTTCATCCAGGCCATGCAGGTATTCGATATCGTCTCTGTAATGACAGGCGGAGGCCCTTACGATTCTACGAACGTATTGAATCTTTATATCTACCAGATGGCGTTCGGCCGTTCTAGGGCAGGGTATGCCGCGGCTCTTTCCGTGATACTCTTTTTAATTCTTCTGCTCTGTACGGTAATACAGCAGATATTAAGTCGGAAGAAGGAGGAATCATATGCTTAATCATGGAAAATTCAGTGTCGAGAACATTATTAAGATTCTCTTTCTTCTCATTACCGCTATCGTGGTCATCATTCCATTTCTCTGGATGATAATGACGAGCCTTCAGCCGTCATCGGCAGCTGTTCTTCAGCGTCCAATCAAATTCCCTATTCCTCCTGCGTTCAGCAATTATTTGAAGATTTGGAGCGTGGAACCTTTCGGAATCTATGGGATAAACAGTATTTTTGTTTCCTTGACTACGGCGTTTCTCCAGGTTGTCGTGGCTATCCTTGCCGCTTATGCTTTTGCTGTTCTCCGGTTTCCATTTAAAAGGGTGGTATTCCTTTTCGTCCTTGCTGTGCTCATGATGCCTTCCCAGGTCGCGATAATCCCCCTTTACTCGATAATGACGAAGCTTGGATGGCTTGATACGTACGCGGGGCTCATCATACCGTTTGCAGCTGATGCATATGGTATCTTCCTCATAAGGCAGAGTTTCCTATCCGTTCCTCGTGATTTCGTAGAGGCTGCCCAGATAGAAGGGATGGGACATGGGAAGATAGCATTCAGGATTATGCCCCATCTTATAAAACCGTCTCTTATCGCATATATAATCATGGCGATTAAATGGCGATGGAATGACTATTTCTGGGTTCTGGTAATGACTAGTAGTATAAATAAGAGGACGCTGCCTGTCGGTGTCGTAATGATGAAGGAGGTTAGCGATGGAGGAACACAATGGCACCTTCTCATGGCTGCCACGCTGGTAGTCCTTCTTCCGATGCTCATTCTTTTCCTTTGTCTGCAGAAATACTTTACCAACGATTACATGTCGGGAGCTATTAAAGGGTAATTCATGTGGTGAGGCCACATTTAGGAGGAATTATGAAAAAACTTATCGTAGCACTGCTTATCGTATCATCTGTCTTTTCCCTGTGGGCGGGCGGAAGCACAGAGAGTGTGGAGACGAGTACTGGGCCGGTTACTATCGAACTCTGGAGCTCTTTGAGTGGAACGAAGGCAAGTGTTTTTGATTCCCAGGTCGAAAGATTCAACTCATCTCAGGATGAGGTCATCGTCAATGTAATCCATCAGGGTGGCTACAACATTCTCAGACAGAAAGTTGCCGCAGCTGCTAATGCGAAGAACATGCCCGATATGCTTATCTGTGACTATATCGATGTCGCATACTATGCACAGCTTGGCCTTTTAAGAAGTCTTGAAGGGCTTTTCAGCGAGGAGCTGATCTCAGATTATTATGAGTCGATGCTTGTTGATCTCAGATATGATGGAGAACTCTATGCCATTCCATATAACAGGAGTACGCAGGGGTTCTATGTCAATAACGATGTCCTTAAAGAAGCTGGGATCGATAGGGTTGCATCCACATGGAATGAATTTTTAGAGGATGCGGAGAAGTTTAAGGAGCTTGGCAGTGATTATTACTACGGTTATGCTTTTTTCAATCAGTTCCTTTTCGATGCTATTGCATATACATGGGGAGCAGAGATCAGCACGCCGGACGGGATTGTAAAACTCAACAGTCCTGAGATTGTTGAGATGATGACATATTTCCAGAAGATGCATAATGACGGGCTTCTTCTCATGCCACCTGCTCTGGTCGGAGGTTTTGAGGAACTTAACGGCGCATTCCTCTCTGGTAATGTCGCAACCGTGTTCCAGACCTCATCCTTCGCACCGACTGCAGAGCAGATACTCGATTGTGACTGGTCCTTTGAGTTCATCCCCGCGGGTAATGGTGGCAATGCCATAACGATAGGAGGAGGAAACTTCGCGATCTGTTCCGGTACCAGTGATGCGGAAGTCGCTGCGGCTGTGAAGTTCCTTGAGTTTATGTCCTCTTCTGACATCGTGACCGAGTTCTTCATGGAGACTGGTAATCTTCCTATAAGGAAGAGTATCATGGAGCGGGATGATGTCAAAGCATATCTTGCGGAGAATCCCTCATACCAGACGATGCTTGATCAGCTCGAGTATGGAAAGCCCGCTCCAAGCATCACGAAGAACATCCGTGACGTGTTTAACAGGGTGAACGATATGATGAGCCGCATAATTCTTAATGGAGAGGATCCAAAGACCGTTCTAGATGAGTATACTGCCGAGTTCCAGGCAGAGATCGATGAACAGAAGAGCTTCGGCGAGTTCATCTATTAATTAGGAGATAGATATGGAGATATGTCGCAGGAAGTGCAGGTTGCTTTACTCAGGAGAGGATGACTTTCAGAGCAGGAGATATTTCATGTTCTCCTTTACCGTTCCCTCTTCCTGTGACATCCTTTGCCTCTCCATTTCACGTTTTACACATAGTGATGCGCAGATTCCCGTCGCTCTTTTCGACAGTGACGGGGACATGCGCATTTTCCGTGCTTCAGAAGGGGCGAAGGGATATTACACTGACAATTATAAGATTTCTGGGAAAAGCGCTTCTTCCGGGGCCGTGCCCGGTCCTATAAAAGAGGGCGAATGGAAACTCGTTCTTTATAAGAGGCGCTTTTGTGAGGATATCGAGATGGAGATTGTCGTGGAGGTTTCCGGAATCGCTTCTGATAGTAATGAGGGAAATGGTCTTTCTTTTCCTGACCGGGTGATAAATGCCTCTGAAGGGTGGTACAGGGGAGAACTTCATGTACACTCTTCTGAGAGCACGGGAAGACGGTCTGTTGAGGATGTTCTTGCTGCTGCGGAAGAGGCAGGGCTGGACTTTCTCGCGATAACGGATCACTTCACATCAAGCCATTGGAGGCTTATTGAGAAATTCTACAGAGAACATAAGGTACTTTGTCTGAGATCCATGGAGGTGTCCGGGGATAGGGGGCATGCGAATGTTCATGGCCTTGCAGACTGGATCAATCCCCTAGTCGATGATAATGAGCGTCTTTTCCGCTTTCTTGGATTGAAGGATCAGCCGAGCATGGAAGTAATTGCAGATTCCGTTCACTCAATGGGAGGTATCTTTGGGATCAACCATCCTCTTAGTGGTATGGTCGGCTGGCAGTATGGGGATTTCCCGATTGAGAAAGCCGATATGATAGATATCTGGGCTTCTCCTGATGGCGTTACCACACTCTCTTATCCGACTCTTTATGATTCCTATCTGGTACAGGGATATAGGCTCACAGCGGTCGGCTCCTCGGACAGTCATGATCCCCGTCAGGAGAAAGGTCCATGGCGGTTCGGACAGCTTTATACGTACGTCTATGCCGATACCCTCTCATCAAAAGGGATAATCGATGGTATAAGAAGGGGGCGTGTATTCATCGCCTTTGGTACATCCCGGATGGACATGACGCTTTCCTATAAGTTGCGATACTATCATATGGGGGACATTGTTCCTTATGAGGGGGGTGATGTTGAACTGAGTATTGAAATAGGTTCAAATCCGTCAGGGAATCTGTTTATAATGATTTCCGGGCAGCTGCACTCGGTACATTACCTTAATGCCTCTAATGAAATGAGAACATATACGTTCCGGATTCCTGAAAAGGATATTCATATGTTGAGATCGTACTCTGCGTTCATTCGTGTTGAATTCTTTGAGGATGTCGTGAAGGCAAAGTTCTGGGGCATGGCTCACAGGGATGAGAAAAGCATGAGGTTTCTTTCTAATCCGATATGGCTTAATAAGGAGATGAGATAATGGATATAAAACATGTCGCAGTGTTCTGTGGCTCAAACATGGGAAATGATCCCGTATTTAAGACTGAGATAATCTCTCTTGCCGATGCCCTTTTGAAAAAGGGGTGGGGACTGGTTTACGGCGGAGGACACAGGGGCCTGATGGGGGAGATATCGGCATACATGCTTCAAAATGGTGCACACACGGTAGGAGTCTCCCCCAAGAGGTTCTACAAGGAGGGAGATGAGAAGATGTCTTCCGAGTTCCATCTTGTTGATACGATGCACGAGAGGAAGGCGAAGATGTACAGCTTTTCGGACGCGTTCATAATATTCCCTGGTGGAATCGGTACCCTTGATGAGTATGCGGAGATATCCACCTGGCACCAGATCGGCTTTTCCGGTAAACCCGTGGCCGTTTTAAACGTGAACGGTTTCTTTGATGGTCTCAAGACACAGATTGACCACATGGTTGAATGTGGATTCATAAAAGAGGAGACGAAGAAGGACTATTTCTTCTCAGAGAGCATTGATGCGATAACCAGCTACCTTTCTGAGTACGAATATATTAAAGGGAAGTGGGAGTGATATTCCCTCCTTCCGATACTGTGAACTTATAATATGCTGGATTGAAGATGGACCTGTCATACTGTATGGGCCTTCCATCTTCAAGGTATGCCGTACTCTCTAAAAGTATTCCTGCTGAGACCTCTTTTATTTTTAACAGTTTTGTCACTTCTTTCTCTGGTATCAGAGCTGAGATTGAGAATATGTTCTTGCCTATGTTCTTCTCATATATTCTTGTATAGAGGGAGAAGAATGACTCTTTTTCCAGATCATAGCTGTGCATCAATTCACTGGTTTCCAGACGGACATAGGTATCCATTACGGCAATAGGTATACCCCTTATGATTCTTACCCGCCTGAAATGCCATACGTCTTTTTCCACATCTTTTAAAAGAAGCTCTTTTCTTATTACGGAATCTGCTTCTATCTGTTCATCAAGGCTTAATCTAGATGTCACTTCAATCCCGTTCTGTTTAAGGTGCTGGGAGAATCCGAGCGCCGAATTGCCAGAACGGAACTGCATCGGCTTGGAGGCGAATGTCCCTTTGCCATGTACACGGACCACATAACCTGCGTCCGAAAGTTCTTCCAGCGCCCGTCGTATCGTTATCCTGCTGACATCATATATTGAACAGAGCTCAAGCTCCGACGGAAGAAGGAAACCTTCTGCCCATATCCCGTTCGTTATCCTGTTCTTTATGTCCTCTATAACTTTCTGATACTTTGTCACTCTGATATTTTATCATACGGAAAATGTATTTTCCATTATCGGTTTGTTTATAGCAACGATTTTTCTGAGATGAAAAAGGTGTATCCCATCCTAAGATGGGAGAGGAATGTTGTATATCCACTTAAAGATAATATGTGTGCTTCTCTTGATTTCAATTGTTGGAGATAAACTGGGATAGTTTTCCTTTGATGAAGGGTATGGCCATGGCATTCGTATATCCTCTTTTCTCCTGCATTTCACGGGGAAACACATGTTCATTACCTGTTTCAGGTCTATTATTATTTTTATTTAAGATAAATGCTTGATATTGTATAATAATTAGGGTACAAGTGAAGAGGCAATTTTATTTGTAGTTATCATTGTTTTTTAGGAGGGTTTAATGATAGAGATTAAGCACCTTAAAAAAGAATTTGATGATGATACGGTCCCGCTGAAAGACATAAGTATCACGATAAACGATGGTGATGTGATATCCATTATCGGACCGTCTGGAACTGGAAAATCAACCCTGCTTAGATGTATCAACATGCTTACCGAACCCACGGAGGGAAGTATTATCGTGGACGGGCAGGATATTACACAAAAAGGCTGTAATCTCAATGAGATAAGAAAGAAGATGGGAATGGTGTTCCAGTCTTTCAATCTTTTCGGCCATCTGACGATAATCGAGAACATCATGAATCCCCAGATCACCTTACTTGGAAGGAGCAGACAGGAAGCGTATGATAAGGCAATGTACCTGTTGCAACAGGTCGGTCTAGCCTCAAAGGTGTTCGCATATCCAGATGAGCTTTCTGGGGGACAGCAGCAGAGAATAGCGATTGCCCGTACCCTTGCGATGGATCCGGATATCATACTGTTCGATGAGCCTACGAGTGCTCTTGATCCCTCGATGATCGGGGAGGTGCAGTCTGTAATAAAGATGCTTGCAAAAAGTGGAAGGACGATGATGATTGTCACTCACGAGATGGATTTTGCAAGGAAGATCTCCAACCGCATCATTTTCATGTATGATGGCTACATTTATGAGGAGGGAACGCCGAAGCAGATTTTCGAGCATCCTCAGAAGGAGATTACCAAACGTTTTATCCAGCGGCTTTCTTCTCTTACATATAAGATCACATCTGCTGATTTTGACATTGAGGCGATGAATGAGGAGCTCCTTGCGTATGGAGAGAAGCTGCTTATTGAAGCGGAGCGTCTCAGTAAGCTTGCCCTTGCCTTTGAAGAGATATGTATGAACAACCTCATTCCTTCCTCTGATAATCCGGATATCCTCATGAAAGTGGAGTATTCAGAGAAGCTCGATATCCTCACTATGCTTATCTGCTATAAGGGAGAGAGGTTTGATGTGAATACATCAGGAAGCAAGCTCTTTTTAGATCTTCTTGCAGAGCCGACTACGGAAGTCCGTCAGGATGACATCGCGGATGACCCGATGGGCTATGAGCATATGATTTCAATGCGTTTCAGATGGGTGGAGGAGTAATGATGAAAAAGCTGACGGTATTCTTATTTTCTCTTTTATTTATCTCCCTCTCCATTTTTGCAGATGTTAAATATGAGACGATAGAGGATTTAAACGGGAAGAACATCGGTGTCCAGACTGCCGTTTTGTATGAGGAGCTGATTCAGGACAGGGTCCCTGATAGCACCATCCAGTACTATACGATGCCTAATGATATGATTCTTGCCCTCACTTCGGGAAAAGTGGATGCATATCTTATCGAAGAGGTGAGCTACGGCGTTCAGAAGAAGAATCATCCTGAACTTGAGGTTCTGGAAGAACCTGCGGGGTACATAAATGCAACCTGTATCATCGGTAACAATGAAAGGCAGGACAGACTTCTTAGCGAATTGAACGCATTTATCGCAGAAAGTCATGAGAATGGTCTTCTCGATGAGCTCTATGACTATTGGATCACGGATTTCGATCCTGTGAATGACACATGTGACATCACTGGATTCACAGGAGAAAACGGGACAATAGCTGTTGCTGTTGAAGGTGGATATGAGCCGTTCTCTTTCATCAGTAACGGAAACATCTCCGGATTCGATGTTGATTTCATCTGCCGTTTCGCACGTGCATACGGTTATACCCCGGAGTTCTATGAGGTCCCATTTGAGGCTATCGCTCCCGGTGTTGAGAGCGGTAAATATGATATCGGTATGAATATCGTCGTAAGTGAGGAGCGTAATGAGACTGGAACGCTTTCCGACGTGTATTACTCGACTCCAATACGGCTTGTCATCTTAGGTGAGGATGAGTCGGGACTCACTTTCTTTGAGCAGCTCGGACAGAGCTTTGAGAAGACTTTCTTAAGGGAATCCAGATGGAAGCTCTTTGTCCAGGGGGCGGGTGTGACGGTTCTCATCACGATTACCTCCATCCTCGTAGGTACGGCCCTCGGCTTTGTTGTCTATATGCTCTGCAGAAAGGGCAATAAGGTGATGAATGGTGCAACGAACTTCTTCCTCTGGCTTATTCATGGAATGCCGACAGTACTTCTGTTGATGATCCTTTATTATATCATATTCGGATCCTCATCCCTCAGTGGCACATGGGTCTCGGTTGTCGGTTTCTCTCTCATGTTCGCCTGTTCAATGATTGATATGCTCCGTGTGGGGTGTAATGCGATCGGAAAGGGTCAGAGGGAGGCATCCCGAGCTCTGGGGTATTCAGATGGACAGAGCTTTTTCCGCATAATCCTGCCTCAGGCTGCGCAGCATTTCCTCCCCATATACCGCAATGAGGTCGTAACCTTGATCAAGGAGACGTCAGTCGTTGGTTATATTGCTGTCCTTGACCTTACTAAGATAAGTGATCTTGTAAGAAGCAGAACGTATGAGGCGTTCTTCCCTCTGATCGTGACTGCGATAATGTATTTCGTGATCTCCGCGATTCTTACTAGGCTTGTAACCCTAGTTGAACATGCGATTGATCCTAAGAGAAGAAAGAAGGATAAGATTCTTAAAGGTATAAAGGAAGTAGAGTAAGCTCTAAGGGGGGTGCCGCAAATAGCGGTAACCCCTTTATCTTTTTCATTTGACAGTTTTAACTGCTATATTTCCCAAGTGTTTCCCTGTAGGTCGCGGTAATTGCCTGCAGAACATCCTTGCGGGAAAAATCTTTGTTATATACAAGTCTCGTCTCCCGTACCATGCTGAGGTTTTCAATCGGTAGTGCGATAAGATTTCCTTTCTTAATTTCTTTTAAGCATGCGCTCCTGGGAAGAACGGAAAGCCCTAGATTCTTTTTTACAAGGTCTTTTATCGTTGCGATGTTATCTACTTCAATTATGATATTGTAGTTGTCTGGAGTGTCATTCAGATTTCTAAGCTCTTGATCGAACTGAACTCTGGTCGCTGATGTGGGAAGACGAAGAATTAAAGGTTCTTTTTTCAACTCATCCAGAGTAATCATGGCGTTATTTGCAAAGGGATGTTCACTCGACATGACACAGACGAGGAAATCGGTATTCAATACCAGGGAACTGAAAGGATCGGGGCATCCATTACTTTCCACAATCGCAAGATCTAATTCATAGTCACCAAGTCTAGCATAAAGATTTTTTATGGTATCAGTAATAATCATAATACTTAGTCCATCTGCATTGCTGCTACATCTTGCAAGAACTTCAGTTGTGAGATTACTTTCTGCAGTATGGGTGATACCAATAGACAGTTTTGTAGGCTGTTGTTCTATATCCGAAATTTCTTTTATAAGCTTGTTATATAGCACTCCCATCCTTTTGGCGCATTTTACCGCCGCTTCTCCCTCAGGAGTCAGCTCAAGTCCATTCTTTTTCCTGATAAACAAAAATACACCGAGTTCTTCTTCCAGCTGGCTTATATGGTGGCTTACAGCCGGTTGGGTAAGACACAGGATTTCTGCGGCTTTCGTAAAATTTCTAGTCTCTGCGACGGTGATAAGTGTCTGTGTTTTTGTACTAAGCATAACAATAATTCTTCATAAAATTTTTTTATAGATTTAGAAAAATAAATAATTTTACTTTATTTATTTTCGAGTATACCATGAATCCAATATTTTTCAAGGAGGTATTTCTAGGTGACACAGCTCATAAGAAATGCGATGCTTTCCAATTCAATTGCATCTGTAATCATATCAATAGCCTTAATGCTTTTCTTGGGCTTTTCGATGACACGTGTTACAAAGTGCCTCAAGCTTCCTAACGTAACTGCCTATATCATAACAGGTATTTTAATTGGTCCTTACTGTTTGAATCTTATTCCTGAGACTTTTGTTGAAGGGACGGATTTCCTGTCTGATATCGCATTGGCCTTCATAGCATTCAGCACAGGAGAATTTTTCCGTATTACAACGCTTAAGCAGAACGGAATGAAAATCGTAATTCTTACGATATTGGAAGCCTGTATGGCATCAGTTGTCGTATTTATAGTCACTTATTTTCTCCTTGGTGTAAATATTGCATTCTCCATCGTCCTTTCTGCCTTGGCATCGGCAACCGCACCAGCTTCTACGATGATGACGATAAGGCAGACGGGATCTCATGGGGAGTTTGTCGACACTCTCTTACAGGTCGTTGCTCTCGATGATGCTGTTGGCCTCGTGCTTTACAGCGTTGCGATATCCCTTGCCGTAGCGCTTAACCAGGGCACACGAGTTGATGCTCTGAGCATATTACAGCCTATTGCCGTAAACTGTGGAGTATTCGTTCTTGGCAGCGTATTCGGCTTACTTCTAAAGCTTCTTCTTTTGAAGAAACATTCAGATGATAATCGTCTTATCATATCCGTTTCCATGATCTTTGCATTCTGCGGAGTATGCTCGGTCCTTGGTGTCTCCCCGCTGTTAGGCTGCATGGCGATGGGTACTGTCTATATAAATGTGACGGAAGATAATAAGCTTTTCATGCAGCTTAATTACTTCACGCCTCCAATATTACAGCTTTTTTTCATAAGATCCGGTCTTGCTTTCAAACTTGATATGTTAACTGGTGGTGCCGTGAGTCTCGGAAGCGTCTCTCTTCTTGTAATCGGGGTGTTCTATTTCATCTCGAGAATTGTTGGAAAATACGCAGGCGCGACTCTTGGAGCGATTATAACGGGAAGGCCAAAGGAAGTGAGGAACTACCTTGGACTTGCACTGATTCCTCAGGCCGGAGTCGCAATAGGTCTTGCTGCCCTTGGCGCAAGAACACTTGGAGGTGGGGCAGGTGCGGCTCTTGAGACCGTTATTCTCGCATCCAGCGTACTCTATGAGCTCTTAGGACCAGGATGCGCAAAACTCTCACTATATCTTTCACACTCATATTCAACGAAGCTTGAAGAGATGGTTCCAGAAGAAAAACTGCCAGTAAAAAAAGCAAGTGCGGTTGAACTCCTAATTGAACGCATAGAGGCTATTCAGAAAGATATTGCAGGTAAAAATGAAATATCTCCAGAGGAAGAGGCTTTCCAGGAGGCATCTGAAGAGTACTATGCGGCAACACTTGCAGTAAGAGGAAGGAGGAATGGACTATGAGTGACCTGAGTCAGTACATGTTTGAAATAAACACATATTCCATTGTTTTCAGGATCGTTCTATCTGTAATCCTGGCATCCATAGCAGGATATGAAAGATCTCTTAAAAGACATACTGCGGGAATGAGAACTTTCATTGCCGTTTCAATTGCATCCACGACAGGGGCGATAATCGACTGTTATTTAAGAAAAATTGGTAATCCCTCTTCCTGGATTATCCCTGCAATAATTATAAGTGTTGCTGTAATATCCTGTCCATCGATATTCTATAGCTCGAAAGGAAGGATCATGGGGCTGACAACTTCTGCCGGACTCTGGACTTGCAGTATCATTGGAATTGCAATCGGTATGGGGCTGTATGTACTCTCAATCGTCTCTTTTCTGGCTTTGATCTGTACTCTCTCCATAGTTTCGACCTTAGAGCTTTACCTGAGAGACAGATCGAACCATCTTGAAGTTCAGCTTGAGCTTAAAAATAAAAATGATCTCGAGAATTTCTCTACGACGATCAGACGTCTTGGTATGAGAATTGATGATATAGAGCTCAATCCTGCATATTTGAATTCAGGACTCAGCGTGTATACCGTTGCCTTTACTATTAGCAGCAATGAACTCAAGAAATATAAGAAACACAGTGAGATCATTGAGGCTTTGAAGTCTCTTGATTACATATCGCATATTGAAGAGATTGAGTAACCGGTTCAAGATGGGATAGGCTTACCGGATCTGCCCTTTCCTAAGGGAAAGATAAAAAGAAATATTCATTGGTTTTCTCTGCTTCACTGTGATATCCTATCTACATGGAAAGTTTGAAGCAGTTACGTGATAGATATTATAAGGAACTGACAGGTAACATACTCCCGTTCTGGCTACAGTATGGCCTTGACAGGGAAAACGGTGGTATCAGGACAGGGGTGGATAGGGATGGATCCCTTTTAGAAAGTGATAAATCCGTCTGGTTTCAGGGACGTGCTCTATGGGTTTTCTCAACGGCATACAATCAGATAGATAAGAGAAGAGAGTATTTAGAAGCGGCGGACCTGATTGTGAAATTCATCGATGCGCATTGCTTTGACACAGATGGACGGATGTTCTTCAGAGTGACGGCAGACGGTCGTCCCGTCATAAAGAGGATAAGGTATTTCTTCAGTGAGACGTTTGCCATAATCGGCTATGCCGCATATGCCATTGCATCAGGAAAGGATGAGTATAAGGCAAAGGCTTTAGAGCTCTATGAACGGGCGAAAGCCGTAAGGGACACGCCGGGAATCCTTACCCCGAAGTTCGATTCCTCAGTCCGACCGATGAGAGGACACGCTGACTCGATGATCATGATCAATGTGCTTTCCGAACTCAGAAAGGCTATTCCTGAAAAGGCTGATTATCTTACAAAGGAGATTGACAGGGAGATTGGAACATGTATGAGGTATTTCATACGCCCTGAAATGAAGACCGTGCTGGAGACCGTCGGCCCGGATGGGGAATTCCTTTCAGATCATTTTGAAGGCAGGATAGTAAATCCAGGTCATGCAATCGAAGGATCGTGGTTCATAATGGAGGAAGGGGCAGAGAGAGGACGCAAGGATTATGTCGAGACGGGGCTCAATGTCCTTGACTGGATGTGGAATGCAGGATGGGATGAAGAGTATGGTGGAGGAATAATCCAGTATCGTGATGTCCTTGGCAAGAGTTTGAGTGAGTATCATCAGGATATGAAATTCTGGTGGCCCCAGTGTGAGGCCATGATTGCATCGATGATGGCTTATAAACTGACAGGGAATGCATCTTACCTTGAACGCTTCAATACCGTAGATGAATATGTATCAAAACATTTCATCGATACCGAATTTGGAGAGTGGTATGGCTATCTTCATAGGGATGGAAGCCTTGCAACACCTTTGAAAGGTAATCTTTATAAAGGTCCTTTCCATATTCCAAGAATGTATATGAAGGTCATCGAGATCATCGACAGCATCTGATTTTAACGGCGTCCGTTTTTTGGACGCTTTTTATTTTTTATTGGTAAGATAATTTTCTTGACCGTTTGGAAATCCGTGTTACAATATGATTAATCAATTAATCAAAAAAGGAGGAATTATGAAATCATCTCTCAAAAGAGTGTTTTGCGCTCTTCTTGTGATTTTTGTTGCCGTACTTCCTGTGATGGCACAGGGTTCTGGTGAGAGCCAGCAGCAGACCTCCGGTCCGATCGATATCAAGATCGCGACCTGGACCAGCAATCAGGATCAGCTTGACTTACTTGGCAGTTTCGTTGATGAGTTTGCCGCAAAGGAGGGAGTGGAGATCAATGCCACCTTCGAATCCATCACGTTCGATGAGTACAATACGCTCCTTTCCTTGGAGCTTCAGGGCTCGGAAGCCCCGGATGTATTCTGGGTTTTAGAGACGTCCGCACCTGCCTTCATCGAATCGGGACTCCTTGCACCACTTGATGAGGAGCTTGCAGAGTACAATCCTGATGACTTCTCTCCAAAGGCGATGGAACTTTGGCAGAAGGATGGAGTCACATATGCTGTTCCATTCTCAACAAGTCCTTTCTTCGTAATTTATAATGCAGACCTTTTCGCACAGGCCGGAATTCCTACTCCTGCAGATCTCGTTGCGGAAGGAAACTGGAACTGGGATACGTTCCGTCAGTCAAGCAAGGCGATAAAGGATGCTACTGGTGTATGGGGATTCCAGACAGTAGACGGTGGTGGATATGACGCAAGGATTCTTCATAATCTTTGTCCGATCATCCGTTCCTATGGCGGAGATGCATGGACGAATGATGGACAGATCCTGATAAACAGCTCTGAGTCTGTAGAGGCTGTCCAGCTCTTCCATGACATGGTTTATGTCGATGGTTCCGTGGTTCCTCCTGGAGATCAGAGCAATTTCTTCGCTGGTGCTGCAGGTATGACTGTCGCTCAGGTTTCAAGGGTCTCCAATCTCGCTGAGGCTGATTTTGCCTGGGGTGTAGCTCCAATGCCGGCAGGACCTATGGGGGATGTCCCTGTCATCGGACAGGCAGGAATCGGAGCATACAGCCGTGGAAAGAATGTTGATATCGCAAAGAAACTTGTCGCTTATATGACGAATGAAGAGTGCGTTGCCCGTATGGCTGGAATCTGGCCACCAGCAAGGTACAGTGTTCTTGAATCCGACGACTTCCTCTCTTCTCAGCCTCTTCTTACTGCGGAACAGATGGATATGGCCGTCGGCTCATCCATCGAGACGGGAAGGGTACTTCCATCTCATGTCATGTATCCTCAGATCGAGGTTGAATCAAGAATCGTATGGGATAGGCTTTGGAATGCTGATGCCGATGTCAAGGCTGTTCTTGATGCGGTAGCTCAGGTTTATGCCAACTATATTAACTGATTGATGTAAGGAGGAACCATGCCAAGAAAATATTCTAAACTTGAAAGAGGAGAGGCCTTGACGGGATATCTTTTCATCCTGCCTCAGATGATCGGTTTTTTGATCTTGGTCCTGGTTCCTCTTATCATGATCTTCGTCTATTCCTTTGAATCAAGAAACCTGCTTTTTGGGAATATGGGATTCAGTGGACTAGATAACTACCAGAAACTGGTAAGTGATGATTTGTTTTTCACGACGCTTAAGAACACCATTGTTTTTTCCTTGGGCGTCGTTCCGTTAAACCTTGTCCTATCATTGGCCCTTGCACTTTATCTGGGGGCGAATGCTTCAGGGACGAAAATCGTAAGAAGTGTGATCTTCTTACCCGTAATCACATCTGGAGTTGCCTGGGCGATCGTATTCAAATACCTTTTCCAGGGGGGTACTGCAGGCCCGATAAACTACATGCTCTCTTTTTTCGGGATAGAAGGTCCGAACTGGTTGCATGAAAAGGGCTGGGCAATGCTTTCCGTGATCCTTACCAGGGTCTTGAAGAATCTGGGAATGAACGTGCTTATATTCATGGGAGCGGTCATGAATCTTCCTCAGGACGTCCTTGAAGCAGGACGCATAGATGGCGCCAATAAGCCATTGTTATTCTTCAAGATAAAACTTCCTCTCCTGATGCCGTCAATCCTCATGGTGATGATCGTTACGGTCATAGGTTCTATGAGGGTGTTTGATACTATTAAGCTCATGACTGATGGTGGTCCGGAAGGATCGACGATGGTTCTCGTCTATTACATCTACCATCAGGCGTTCAAGACATTCAATATCGGATACGCAGCTACGATATCCGTCGTGCTTTTCATAATTGTTCTTATCCTGACGATTATCCAGTGGTCACTTAGAAGGAGGGCTTCTTTCTATGAAGACTAATAAATTGATATATAACATTGTCTATTATATCGTTATCGCACTCATAGTGGTCGTATTCGTATATCCCTTTTGGTGGATGGCGACTAATTCCCTGAATAATATCAATGAGATATTCGGGAGGCCCACACTTCTTCCTAAGTCGTGGATGTGGAGCAACTACGTTGAGATATTCCAAGTGCAGCCGTTTGCCAGACAGTATATGAATACCATTGCTGTTGCACTTCTCGGTACGCTTGGTAATGTCCTTATCGCGTCTTTAAGCGGATATGCTTTTGCCCGGTTGCGTTTCCCCGGAAGGTCTGCTCTTTTCATCCTGCTCTTGACGGCTCTGATGATGCCTATCGAGGTCACCATTGTCCCGATGTATTTCATGATGAACGATATAGGAGCAAATGATACACTCGTACCTTTGATACTCATACCGATTTTCTGTTCTCAGGGGGCATTCTCTGCATTCATGCTCCGTCAGCATTTCATAACCGTTCCTAAGGAGCTGGAGGAGGCTGCACGCCTTGATGGCCTGAGGCCGACAGGGATCTTTTTCAGGATAATGCTTCCGATATCCGTTCCTGTCCTGAGTTCTGCCGCGATACTGGCGTTCCTTTCCGTGTGGAACATGTATCTGGAGCCACTCATTTTCGTCTCGAGCGTGGAGAAGTATACCTTGCCTCTGGCTCTTTCGAATTTCAATGATACTTATGGCTTGCCACAGTGGAATCTGCAAATGGCAGCCACGACGCTTTCTGTTATTCCTGTCATGGTTTTCTATCTGATTTTCCAGAATAAGATATCTAATGCGATGGTTACCTCAGGAATGAAATAGGAGATAGGTGGATGAAAGATAATCTTAATTATGAAGTTGTGATAGTAGGAGGAGGGGTTGCCGGTACGATGGCCGCTGTCGCTGCTGCCCGACATGGTGCAAGGACGTTGCTTGTTGAAGAGACGGGACAGCTTGGAGGCAGTCTTACCACATGTGGTACGGGACCGATGATGACGTTCCATGCGGGAGATATGCAGGTCATAAAGGGTTTGGGTGAGGAGCTTGTCTCACGATTGAAGGATAAAGGTCTCTCTCCCGGGCATACCGTGGATAGTACCGGTTATACTTATACCGTGACTCCTTTCGATACTGAAGGGATGAAGAGGGAACTCGAGCTCATGCTTCTTGAGAGTGGTGCGGAGGTTCTTTATCATGCTAAGATCGTATCCTGTGATGTCTCCTCCTCAAACGCAGAAGCTATAACCGTCGCCTCAATGGGGTATCTTATCAATATAAGTGCGAAGGTATTCATTGATGCCACAGGAGATGCCATCCTTTTAAAACTCGCAGGCGTTCCTGTTGTCTCAGGAAGAACTGGGGATGGGGTGAATCAGCCTATGACGATGAATTTCAAACTCTCTGGTGTTGATATTCCTGTGATAAGAGAACTGATGGAAAAAGATGTCCAGCTTTTCCCGTTCCTTGCTCCACATGAGAAAGGGCTTGAGAAAAAGGCCGTCAGGCTCTCATTCTCCGGATTCCAGGATATAATGAAGGCTGCAATCGCCTCGGGGGAACTTGATATAGACAGGGACATCGTACTCTGCTTTGAGACAAACAACCTTAATGAGGTGATTGTAAACATGACGAGGATTCATGGCCTGGATCCACTTGATCCTTTTGATATCTCGGCGGCTGAAACTGAGGGAAGAAGACAGGTCTGGGAGATGTATGAGTTCCTCAAAAAACGTATTCCAGGATTCTCCAATGCCGTATTGTTGACATCCGGGCCGAGGGTAGGGGTTCGCAGTTCTGGCCGTATGGCTGGGGTGTATTCGATAACGGCTGAGGATATCCTCTCTGAAAAGAAAGCCGATGATGGAATCGCTTGTTGTGGCTATCCCATTGATATCCATTCCGATGGTGCGGAAACAAAGAGCACCTTCCTCCGTTGGGGTGGTTATTATTCAATTCCGTATCGATGCTTGATTAACAGTAAAGTTCTTAATATCATGGCTGCAGGACGGGATATCTCTTCTACGTTCGAAGCGCATGCTTCTCTTCGTCTCAGTCCATGCTGTATGGCTACAGGTCAGGCTGCAGGAACGGCAGCTGCAAATGCTGTGGAAAAGGGAGTACTACCGACGGATGTGGATGTCCTTGAATTAAGAGAGAGCTTGAGAAAGGATGGTGCTGTAATTGACTAAGAGGGTGACTCTTTCTGATGTCGCGAAAAAAGCAGGGGTTTCTAGGGCTGCCGCCTCTGCTGTCCTGAGTGGGAAAATCGGAAAGAGCATCAGAGTAAGCGAGGAGAAGAGGGCCGAGATTCTAAGCATAGCGAAGTTGCTCGGCTACGTGCCTAATACGGCGGCCCAGTATCTTAAATCAGGGGATAACAATCATATTATCGCGGTTTTCACGTATGAGAACGCATTCCCTTTCGATCCCAATAGTGAGTATTATCCGTTCTTTGCTGGAATCCAGGCTGAAGCCGAGATGGAGGGATATGATATCCTGATCTTAAATAACTGGGCAAAGGATAAGGCGAGAAGTTCAAGGATATTGCTTGCTTCAGGTGCGATAATGATTGGAGTGACGAGGGATGATGAGCATATCACATCACTTGTGAGACAGAAATTCCCTCTTGTCTTCGTAGGACGGCGACATATAAGTAGTGGTATTCCTGTCCGCTATGTCACTTTCTCCTATGAGCCTTCTGTCCAGAGGATCGTCGATCTTGTTGATGGATGTTCTGCCGGACCGATAGTATATATCACATCCACTCTTTCTAATGCGGAACCCAGTGAGGATAAAGCCCTGTTCCTGCACAATTATTGCAAGGAGAGGAATATCCCTATTGAGGATGTCATCATTTCAGACTCCATTACAAGCGAGGCCAGAGAGAAAGTCTTAGCCAGCCGGAGTGTGATCTTCGATAGGCTTTTCATTGCAGATCTGTTTGCTCCTGTATTTAAAGAAAACAATCTTATAATAGGAGAGGACGTCTTTGGGGCCATATTAGAGGATGACTGGACTGGCGGCCATGAAATATGGACCCGGTGGGAAAACAGGAGAAGGGAGCTTGGTGCTCTTGCCGTAGAGTATCTTGCATCTCTTCATGAGGGGACGGGGCTGGATGACAGTTTCATTGACATCCCTGTTATCGAAAGTACCAGTACCAAGATAAGGTAGGCTCTGGTAATTGTCACTATAAACATATACGATAGGATGTAGTTCTAAATTTCGGAGGCAATAGATGGTGAAAGAAGAGAATAAAAGACCTGAATCCATGGCAAGAATTGAGACTGAAGCCCAGGCGTTGGCTTTCATTGAAGAAGAAATTAAGAAGATCCGGCAGCAGGTGGGCTCAGGACGTGTCCTTCTTGCACTCTCCGGAGGTGTTGATTCCTCCGTCGTCGCAGCTCTTCTGATAAAGGCGATTGGCAAAAATCTCGTATGCGTACATGTAAATCATGGCCTTTTAAGAAAGGGAGAGCCCGAGCAGGTTATCAAAGTATTCAAGGATGAGATGGATGCGAACCTCATCTATGTCGATGCCGTAGACCGCTTTTTGGATAAACTTGCTGGAGTGAAGGAACCGGAGACGAAGAGGAAGATAATCGGCAGTGAGTTCATCCGTGTATTTGAAGAAGAGGCAAGGAAACTTGACGGCATAGAATTCCTTGCACAGGGGACGATCTATCCGGATATCCTTGAAAGCGGAACCGTGAAAGCCCATCACAATGTCGGTGGCCTTCCCGAGGATTTGAAATTTGAACTTGTAGAGCCGCTGAAGTTCTTGTACAAGGATGAGGTAAGGGTAGTAGGAAAGGCACTTGGCCTTCCAGACGGCATGGTATATCGACAGCCGTTCCCCGGTCCTGGTCTTGGTGTACGCTGTTTGGGTGCAATCACGAGGGACCGCCTGGAGTGCGTAAGGGAATCAGATGCCATATTACGGGAGGAATTTGCCAAGAATGGTCTTGAAGGTAAGGTATGGCAGTATTTCACAGTTGTTCCTGATTTTAAATCCGTTGGGGTGAGAAACGGGGTAAGAAGTTTTGAGTATCCTGTAATAATAAGAGCAGTGAACACAAAAGACGCAATGAGTGCAACAGTCGAGGATATCCCATTTGTCCTTCTTCAGCACATAACAGAGCGCATTACCAATGAGGTAAAGGGGGTGAACAGGGTCCTCTATGATCTTACTCCAAAGCCTGTTGGAACGATAGAGTGGGAATAAATTAGATTGTTATTAACTCCTTACTTAGTAGGGAGTTAATTTTTAATATTACCCAGATTGGATATCAAAAATTCCTGAAACGTCTGAGACATGTGAGATATATAGCGGTTATTTGCTGCTTGGTGACACCATAAATCATGATATTATCTCCTGGATTCGTATCATCGATGAATGGGGATCTGATATCTGGACTATACTCTAAATTCTTAAAAACGTGATAGTTTGACACTTTGAAAATTCTAAAAACGTGATAAAATGATTAGTGTAAATTCTTAAAAACGTGAGACAGGTATCATGAGAAGAAAGATTACAGAAGAATTACTTAAGTGGAAACAAGAAGATCAGGGGTGTACGGCCCTTCTTGTGGAAGGAGCCCGCCGCGTAGGTAAGAGCTATATCGTGGAAGAGTTTGGTAAAGAGTACTACAAAAGCTGCATACTCATCGATTTCATGGCGGCAGGCCCCCAGATTAGGCAGCTTTTTGAAGATTATCTTGACGACCTTGATTCCTTTTTCTCACGTCTTTCCCTCATCTTCCGTACTGAGTTGATTGAACGTGATACGCTCATCATTTTCGATGAGGTCCAGATGTATCCAAGGGCAAGAGCTGCAATAAAATACCTGGTTAAGGACGGTCGTTATGATTACATTGAAACAGGTTCGCTGCTCTCAATCAGAAAAAACATCCAAGGTATTGTAATCCCTTCCGAAGAAAAGCACATAAGGCTTAATCCTATGGACTTTGAGGAGTATCTCTGGGCCCGCAACGATAATGTTACGATGAACATCATCCGGTCATGTTTTGAAAAAAGAAAACCTCTCGGGCAGATCGCACACAGGGAGATAATGAAAAGATTCAGGGAATACCTTCTTATAGGAGGGATGCCTCAGGTAGTCGAGACTTTCAACAGAACCAATGATTTTCTCAAGGCAGAAGAAACCAAGAGAATGATCATCGATCTTTATCGCGATGATATCGCTAAATATGCAGAAGGGTATCAGGAGAAGGTTATGGCAATCTTTGATGAGATTCCTTTTTCACTTTCAAGGCATGAAATCTCTTTCAAGCTTTCCTCTATCAGTGATAAGGCTCGTATGAGGGAATATGAGAAGGCGTTTTTCTGGCTGAATGATTCCAGAATCTGTAATATGTGTTATCTCAGTACGGATCCGAATATAGGCTTGAATATGAATGCTGAACGTTTAAGGTTCAAGCCCTATGTGGCTGATACCGGCCTGCTGGTGAGCATGATATTCGATGAAAACGGACTGGCTGACCGACAGATTTATGAAAAGATACTATCGGATAAACTTGAAGTGAATCTGGGCATTGTCATTGAGAATGTCGTAGCGCAGATGCTGACTGCGTCAGGACGCAGACTGTTCTATTATTCCTCATATGATACTGCAGACAAAGAAAACCGTATGGAGATAGATTTCCTTATAAGAAAAAGGAATGTAACCAGCCGTCATAATATCGTCCCTGTTGAGGTCAAATCAACAACGCATTACAAAACTATATCGCTGAAGAAGTTTACCAGAAAGTTTCAGAGCTATTCTGCAGAGCCGATTATCATACATGCTGGAGACTACATGGTCAGAGACGGGATTGAATGTTTCCCTGTCTATATGACACAGCTTGTATGATCTATTCTTCCTCTTTCCCATGGTGCAAGAAGGACCTGGGAAATGCTATGGCTGACGTCTCCCAGAGTCTTGCCTATGGGGATCAAATGTATTAATGCTATGACTCAGTTTTTGCCACAAAAATTCCTGAGACGTATGAAACGAGAGATTAGAGAGATATATAGCGTCATTTTGATACGAGGTAACCAATATATAGTATTTGAGACAATGGAACAATAGAGTGGGAATAGCATTAACCTGATATGATATCTTTGTGATATATAGGATTGAAATTTGATTTGACCCTGGGTTTACCCAAATTGTGCAACTAAAAATGTCTGGAAATAATATGGTATGAAAATAGTTGCACATTTTGGGTTGTTTTCTGATTTTGTACTATGATCTGCTCGCCTGTAAGGTAACGTATTTAGAACATACCAGTCCCAAAGAAAGTAACACAAAACAAGGTGTTGCACCCTGTGATAGTAGTAACAGAGATGGCAATATGTGTTACAAAACATGTAAGAGCAGAAGATAAGATGAGTTGTATCGTATAGATCCAGATAGTGATGTTTTCTAAGAACAAGACAGTTGGGAAGTGTGGCTTTTGCTGTGGTGCGATACTGGCTGAATACGAAGGACCTGATCTTCTCAGAGTATTATTCTCTTATGAGGGGGCTTGAGGACGGTACGGTCAGGCTGTGCTTCGGAGTAGGCAGTGAGGGGTCGTGAGATCATTTCGACGGAAGCGATGCAGGAAGGATTGCGGAGGAATTTGCTTAGGACTTTAATACAACTGAATATCTGGGTATAGATGAGCTCCTATTCAGTTGATTTATACGATAATATCGTATATAATAATAAAATGAAAAGAGAATTCATATATACAGAGCCTTTTCGGGAATGCTGGAAAGCAATGGGATTGAGTGATGATGAGCAGCATTACCTTGAAAACATCTTGCTTGAGAATCCACGGAAAGGTGTTGTGATAGAAGGTTTAGGAGGAGTAAGGAAACTACGGATAAAGCTTGAAGGTCGAGGAAAGAGCGGCGGTGGCAGAGTGATTTATCTTGATGTTCTTGAGAAAGAAAAGCTGTATCTTCTGTTTGCTTATCCAAAGAATGTACAGGAGGATTTAACTCCTGAGCAGTGTAAGCTGCTTCGGCGAATGGTTGAGGCCATAATGGAGGAATAGATATGAGTGATCATGTTTTCAAATCAAAATATAGCATGGAAGAGATAGAAAAAAATTTCAAAGATGTCGATTTTTTCAGCAGCATGAAGGAAGGTCTTGAAGAAGTTCTTGCATATGAGAAGGGAAAAGCAAGTTCTGAAACGATCGCCAGAAAGAGAAGTCTTCCAGATGTGAATGTGAAAGTTGAACGTGAATCTCTTGGTATGACGCAAAAGGCTTTTGCAAATGTGCTCGGAGTATCTAAAAGAACTGTAGAAGCCTGGGAAACAGGCCGGAATACACCTTCCCCTACAGCTAAGAATCTGATTTATCTCATATCGCAGAAACCCGATCTTGTAATTATGTTGCAGGAAGCACGGTGTGAATACTCCCCCTGACCCAGATTTGCCCCCAGAAAATCCTGAAGGTATGAGACGATGAAATAATAGAGTGGAAATAGGTTTAATACAAATTAACTTCTTTGAATACAAGGAGTTAATTTTTTTAATTAGCCAGATTTTCCCCATGAAGGTCCCGCCTGTTGTCTCGGCAATGCCATTTGGACTACCGCATTCTTTTGGAAGGATAGCATTGAAGAATCTTTTGTTCTATGTCATGATTTACTCAACGTATTGAGATAATTATCTCAATATCCTGAGATAAATACAAGGAGAATATATGGAGAGAAGCAGGTACACGGAGATTCTCAGAAGTCGGCTCAGAGAGAAGAGGAGATTCATACAGGTTATTGCCGGTCCGAGACAGGTTGGAAAAAGCACGATTATCGCCGACGTCCTATCGACAGTGGCTATTCCATATGTCTCTGAAAGTGCCGATGACATCACTGTTTCGGGAGATTCATGGTTGAAGGGCATATGGGACAGGGCAAGAATCCTTGCAAAGCAGCACGGTAAAGCGTTGGTCGTGATCGATAAGATACAGAAGATCTCTAACTGGAGCGAAGCCGTGAAAAAGTTATGGGATGAAGACAAGAATACAGGAGCGAATGTGAAGGCAGTCCTGTCAGGCTCATCCCGGCTCCTTTTGATGAAGGGGCTCTCCGAATCTCTTCAGGGACGGTTTGAACTGATTCCTGTTCCCCATTGGTCTTATGGAGAGATGAAGGAGGTGTTTGGTTTCTCACTTGATGAATTCATATACTTCGGATCATATCCAGGACCTGCCGACCTCATAGGAGACGTGCAGCGCTGGAAGGCATATATACGTGATTCAATCATGGAGCCGAGTCTGACAAAGGATATCCTCATGCTCACGCCCATCCAGAAACCGGCACTGCTGAGACAGCTTATGGAGCTCGGTTCATACTATTCTGGGCAAATCATGCCATTTGAACACATGCTGGGACAGCTGTCTGATGCAGGGAACACGACAACGCTGGCATATTACCTCGAACTGCTCCGGCAGAGTGGTCTCCTTGCAGGACTACAGAAATATTCGGGTAGCGAGGTCCGCAAGCGTGCCTCCAGTCCGAAACTACAGGTCTTTAACAATGCATTGCTTTCATCGAGGCACCCGATGGATTTCGCTAAGGCTAAGGATGATGACACGTTCTGGGGCCGCCTTGTGGAATCTGCTGTAGGAATGCATCTCCTCAATTCGGTGGCGGGGGAGGATGTCAATCTTGGCTACTGGAGGGAGAAGCAGAATGAGGTGGATTTCGTCTTGTACAATGAATATTCTACAGTCGCATTTGAGGTGAAAAGCGGAGGTCGGACATATGGGAGGGGCATGGATGCTTTTCTGAAGAGATACCCGGGGAGCAAGGTGTTTTCCGTATCAGCAAAGGCTGATGCTGGTTCGATGACAATCCCTCTGGAGGAGTTCCTGCTCAGGAATCCTCTGAGCTATCTCAGATGAGAACAACTGCCCAAAATGAGGAAAAATATTCATTTCCTGAAGATAGACATTGGAAGAGTATCCCTCTTGATAAAACACGCATGGTTATGTAATTGAGAGTGCAGTCTCATTGTTCAATGGAGGAATTAACATAGATCTGGACGATCTCTATTAACAAAGCCTTCCTTATGAAAAAGGCATAATTCATGAAGAAATCCATGACTTGATTGATTTAAGAAACCGGTGCAAAAGGGCGATGGTTCTCTTATGACTGATGAGTTCATTTAATGAGATGAATTAACTAAGCGTAAATGGTGTGGACTAACATGAAAAGAAAGCCTTATCAAGAAGACTTGAATTATCTTTGTGGATATCCACAATTTTACTTCAAAGATCAAACAATTGAAAAGATAAAAAAGCAAATTGGAGACAACCCTTAAATATGGGAGCAATAAGTTCTTATAAGAAGGAAGAATGATAAACGGCAATGCAATGTCTACCATAGACAAGGCATCGAGGCAGGGGAACAGATACATCTGCAGACATTGTGGCAATGAGATGCATGCAGATGTGAATGCCTCCATCAACATCCTCAGCAACTACTTGGTAGTCTATTTTACCGTGATGAAAAAGCTCCAAGCATCATGAAAAGACACATGATGAGCATGTATTCTATGACTAAAACAGAAAGGGGAGTGGAGAAGTCAAAGAAAACAAACTCATCGATAAAGAGGAGGTAGTAGGGGATTCTTTCCTTGATGAAAGAGTATAATCCTCCTGCTATCATAATCAGTATGGTAACCTTTCCTGTAAGATTCCTCCCTACTTTTCTTACAAGTGGTGCCATATTAAGGCCGGCATGCATCGATATCGCGATGAATCCCCAGTAGGAGGAAAGCATATGTATGGTTCTTGCCGCTCCCATAGGAATGATGGGGAGGGACAATGAGTGCCTTGCCATGGAAAGGGCGACACTTGCCTCCTCAATTGCTGTCACAAGGGATGGGGCGATGGAATCCATTCCTTTTTACCCAGACGTGGATAACTATTTCATTGTATAACGGATTTGGGATGGCACCGGCTCATGATGCCATCCCTTTTATATTAATGCGGTTTTCACAGAAAATTCTTTATAAGTATCATGCTTTCCGGATAAGAAAACTAAGAGTAGATTGTTCCCTTTTCAGAGTTCTTCTCCGTTTTTAATCCTTTCAATGTTCATGCTGAAGGGAGGATATACTATTCCCTTGTCTGTGATGATCGCAGTCACATTCTGATGCGGGGTCACGTCAAATGCCGGATTGAACACCTCCATCTCTTCAGGTGCGACAAGTACGCCCCCCGGTCTTTTCACTTCATCCGCATCCCTCTCTTCAATGGGGATGTCCTTTCCTTCCTTCATGTTGAAGTCAATGGTCGTGATGGGGGCGACGGTATAGAACGGGACTCCATATTCCTTGCAGAGCACTGAAAGGGTGAACGTACCAAGTTTGTTGGCTACATCGCCATCGGTCGTGATCCTGTCAGCACCGACCATCACAAGGTCGACCTTCCCGTCCCTTATAAGAGTAGCTGCCGCGCTGTCTGGAATAAGCTTTGACGGGATGTGTGCCCTGCAGAGCTCCCATGCCGTCAGACGTGCACCCTGAAAGCGGGGTCTGGTCTCATCCGCATAAACGAAAATACCCTTATTGTCATAGAATGCCTGTTTTATCACGCCAAGGGCTGTTCCCCAGCCGCATGTGGCGAGCGCGCCGGTATTGCAATGGGTGAGGATCCTCGCTCCTTGTGGAATCACCTTTGCTCCGATTTTAGCCATCTTGTGGTTCATGGCAATATCCTCTTCTACGATGCTGTCCGCTTCTTTTCGTGCTGCCACCAGATCCATGCCGCTTTTTTTTACGGCCTCGACCATCCTGTCCACAGCCCACATAAGATTGACTGCGGTAGGGCGGGAGGAACGGATGCGTTCTGCCTTTTGTATGAATGCATCCCAGCTGCCTTTTGCCTCTTTAAGGGCAAAATAGATCCCGTACCCGGCAGCCCCTCCGATTGCAGGAGCTCCCCTTACGACCATATCCTTGATCGCAAAGGCTACATCCTCACTTGTCCTGTAAGTAAGGTATTCAAGCTTGCCAGGCAAAACCCTCTGATCAATCAGCACAAGGCTTTCATCCTTAAATTCTATTGCTTTGAAATCTTCTTGCATCTCTATCTCCTTAAAATATCATTCCATTGCATGGTCACGTTTTTCATTATCTCATCTTCATCAAGGGTCGTAAGCGTCCCCTTCTCCAGGAGCATTTCCCCGGAAGAGAACACATATTCTATGTTCCTAGCATCGGAAGAGAATACGATTGCAGAATACGGATCATTCACTGGACATGTGTTGACCTTCTTCATATTCATTACCAGTAGATCGGCTTCCTTGCCCTCTTCCAGAGTTCCAATTCTTGTATCCAGGCCGAGAGCTTTTGCTCCGTCTGCTGTGGCCATTCTTATCACGTCGTAGCATGATAGGGCAGAGGGCTTTCCTGTGGATACAGAGCTCAGCATTGATGCCAATCTCATTTCGTTAATCATGTTGAGATTGTTGTTTGAGCTTGCTCCATCCGTGCCTAGTGCGATATTCATGCCATTCGTCCTGTATTTCGCAATAGGGGCGATGCCGCTTGCAAGCTTTGCATTCGATGATGGGTTGTGAACGATTGAGACATCCTTTTTTCTCAGTATCTCAAGCTCCGCATCATCAAAGAACACTCCATGGGCAAGGTATGTTTTCACCCTGTCAAAAATACCTAGGCGGTTGAGGTAGCTAACCGGGTGTTCACCTTTTGTTCTGATGCAGTCATCTACTTCTTTCTGCGTCTCACTCAGGTGTGTATTGAGCAGAGCACCGTTCTCAGCAGCCCATTCAGCTGCAATGACATAGGCATCGTCCGAACAGGTGTAAATGGCATGCGGTGCAGCATCTATTCTTATGTTTTCATAACCATCTGCGGCATCTTTTATGCGGGTCGCATCCTCTTTGAAATTTTTTTCTGCCACCTTTCCATCACCTATTATGGCTACTCCCAGTATCCCCCGTATGCCGCTTTCCCTGCAGGCTTTAGCCGTTTCCCAGGCATGGTAATACATGTCAGCAAAAGTCGTACATCCGTTTCTTATTAGTTCCGCTATGCCGAGCTTACTGGCCCAGTAGATGTCCCTGTCGTTAAGCTTTGCCTCTATCGGCCATATTTCAGAGAGCCAGTCCTGTAGGTTTTCCCGATCATCCTTGAAGTTCCTCATCAGCTCCATCGCAAGGTGCGTATGAGCATTCACAAAAGATGGCAGTATGAAACTGCCGTCCGCATCTATGATCTTGTCGAATTTTCCTTCGACAGAGTCTTTTATCTGGGAAATTTTATTGTTTTCAATCAGAATATCTGCCTTTCTGATGTCGTTTTTCCCTGTCATAGGGATTACTAGTCCGTTTCTTATCAAGGTTTTCATATGAGGGATTATATATCTAAAGTTTCTAAAAGTTTATAGATTTTATGAAAAGTGGTATTAATAAAACCTGTTGAGTGTTAAAATTCGTTCATCATAATATTTCATTGAGGAGAGGAAATGAAAAAGGTATACGCTCTTGTATTGGTCTTTTTGTGTATCGTTTCTCTAGCCTTTGCCGGTGGTGCTCAGGAAAGCACTGATGCTGCCGATGCGCTCAGGATTGCAATCGTTTCAAGTCCTTCTGGCGTCGATGATGGTTCTTTTAATGAGAACAACTATAATGGTATTTTGGCATTCATCGAGAATCATCCGGCTTCAACAGTCACACCTGTAAGAGAGCCGACAGGGGATACCACGGCTGCTGTAAAGGCTGCTGCGGATATCGTTGCGGATTATGATGTCGAGGTTTGTACAGGATTCCAGTTCGCAGGGATTGGAGATCTTGCAAGCGAGAATCCTGAGACGAAGTTCATTCTTGTAGATTCCTATCCGACGGATTCCACAGGAGCGACTGTCGAGCTTGACAACGTATATGCCATGCAGTTTGCTGAGCAGGAATCCGGTTTCTTCGCTGGAATTGCAGCTGCCATGGAGACAGAGAGTGGCAAGGTCGCTGTCGTGAATGGTATTGCATTCCCTTCGAATGTCAATTATCAGTACGGTTTCGAGTGTGGTGTCAAATATGTGAATGAGAAGTTTGGAAAGAGCGTCGAATGCGTTGAACTTCCTTCCCGTGCCGGTACCGATGTGACTGGTGTCAATGTAGGTGGAAACTATGTTGGTTCATTTGCCGATCCTTCAACGGGAAGAATTGTAGGACAGCAGCTTATCGAGGCAGGTTGTGACATCCTCTTTGTTGCGGCAGGAGATAGTGGTAATGGTGTATTCACTGCGGCAAAAGAAAGCGGTGGAAAGTGCATGGTCATCGGATGTGATGTCGACCAGTGGGCGGATGGTGAGAACGGAGATACCAATATCATCCTTACTTCCGTGCTTAAGAACATGGCCATCAATGTGGAAAGGACTCTTGAGTCCGTTGTCGATGGAACCTTCCAGGGAGGGAATGTCCTTCTTAAAGCCGATACGGATTCCACCGGTTTCGTGAAGACGGAAGGCCATCATCAGATGAGCGATGAGACCATCACTGTCCTTGATGAGGCATACGAACTGGTAAAGGATGGAACGGTTGTTCCTGCTTCAAATTTTGGCGGATTCACACCTGACGAATTCACAGTCTAAATTATAATCATATCATGGGGCACCTTTTGGGGTGCCCTGTTTTGAAGGAGTCACATGGCTGACGATATCGTTGTTCTAGATCACATTACGAAGCGTTTTCCCCGTATTGTAGCTAATGATGACATCTCACTTTCCATAAAAAAAGGGGAGATATACGCGCTTTTAGGTGAAAATGGTGCAGGAAAGTCAACTCTTATGAGTGTCCTGTTCGGATTGTATGAACCGGATGAGGGGCGGATCATCATAAGGGGAAAAGAAGTTCAGATTCATTCTCCGAGGGAGGCGAGTGCACTCAATATCGGGATGGTGCACCAGCATTTCAAGCTTGTTTCTGACCAGAGCGTCACGGAGAATATCATATTGGGGATAGAGCCGACCGTTAAGAGGCTTGGCATCTTGTCCAGACTTGACATGAAAGGTGCAAGGGAGAGGATACGGAAACTCTCATCCGATTATGGCCTTGATGTTGATCCCGATGCGAAAATAGAGGATCTTCCGGTATCGGCAAGACAACGTGTGGAGATTTTAAAGATGCTCTACAGGGATGCCGAGATATTGATCTTTGATGAACCGACCGCTGTATTGACACCGCAGGAGATCGATTCCCTTCTTCATGTCATCAAGGCGCTGAGAGACGGCGGCAAGACAATCATATTGATTACACATAAGCTCGATGAGATAAAGAAGGTCGCGGACAGATGTGCCATTCTCTGCAGAGGAAAACTTGTCGGCATATATGATGTTAACTCAATCTCTACACAGGAAATGGCTTCCCTGATGGTTGGGTATGAGTATACGGATGAGGTGAACAAGAAAAACTATTCAGGAGGCGATACGATCCTGCAGGTGGAGAATGTCACTCTTTATAATCAGGATAAGGTTAAAGTCGTCGATGATGTCTCCTTTTGCGTACATAAGGGAGAGATCGTGTCGATTGCCGGTGTCGCAGGAAACGGGCAGGTGGAAGTTGCCGATGTCGTTGCTGGAATGCTGATACCTTCAGCTGGCCGTATCGTCTACAAGGGTATGGATATCACAGGAAAGAGCATCCGTGAGAGGACCGAGGAGGGAATCGCTTATATCCCGGAGGATCGGCAGGATGTCGGACTTCTACTCGACTGCGACCTCGCTGTGAATCTGGCGCTTAAGAGTTATTATCATGAGCCGTATTGCAGCAGGGGTATTCTAAAACCTGTTGAGTTCAGAAAGAACGGAGAGATGCTCATAGATCAGTATGACATACGTTCAAGCGAGGGTTGTTCCACCATTGTAAGGAGCATGTCAGGAGGAAATCAGCAGAAGGCAATTATTGCTCGTGAGATATCCCTTGATGCCGACCTATATATATTCGTTCAACCGACAAGAGGACTTGATGTCGGTGCGATAAAGAATATACAGGAGAGGATACTTGCTCTGAGTGAGGAAGGGAAGGCAGTATTGCTCATCTCCCTTGAACTGGAGGAGATAATGAATCTCTCAGATACTGTCATCGTTATGTACAATGGCCGTATTCAGACGGTCAGAAAGAGAAGTGAGGTGACTGCCAATGAGATCGGTTACTACATGATGGGGGCTAAACATGAAGCATGAAGGCTATAAGAAGGCTGTCGTGAGAATGCTTGGGCCTGGTAGGACGCAATACCTGCGAGTCTCTCTGTTCTGTATCGTCATAAGCTTGATAGCAGGATCCGTACTCCTTGCCCTGCTTGGGAAAAATCCTCTGGAGGGATATGTTAGCATACTCCAGGGAGCGGGATTCCTCCCCAAGGCGAGATATGCCGGGCACAGGAGCATGTTTACTGATTTCATGAGCCTTGTGAACTATACGACGCCGATGATATTCGCATCCCTGTCATTCGCAGTCGCGATGCGTTGCGGCATCTTCAACATCAATATATCGGGAATGATGCTGTTCTCTGGTTTTATCGCTTCAATCACCGTAGGGTATTCATCCATACCTGCACCCTTTGCTCAGATTTTGGTGGTTCTGATTGGAGTCATCTCCGGAGCCCTCTCCGGAGCATTGGTCGGATGGCTCAAGCACAGATTCAATGCGAATGAGGTCGTAATCTCCATCATGTTCAACTATATAGTCAGTTATGTGATCTCATTCTTCATCCAGACGATGTTTGTAGATCCTACGACAAGACAGTCCGTCAGAGTAGGGGATAATGCTATGCTCACTGGCGTTGATACTATGGTCGGAGATCTGAGAATGGACATATCATACGTTTTCCCTCTGGCTGTCCTTGCTGTGGTCCTGATCGGTTTCATGTTCTCAAAGACAAGAATAGGTTTCGAATTGAAGGCTGTTGGAATGAACCATAACGCAAGTCGTTATGCGGGAATCAGAATCGGGCGTTCAGTAATCTTTTCGATGGCTCTCTCAGGCATCCTGGCAGGACTTGCCGGGGTGAGCTATTATATGGGGACATTCGGTTCCATCCAGCCGAGAGTGATTCCTACATTGGGATTCGATTCGATAGCCGTGGCTCTTCTGGGAAACAACAGTCCCATAGGATGCCTTCTCGCATCGTTTCTCGTGATGACGATAAGCAATGGAACGACCTACATGTCCTCCCGTCTTGGTGTGCTCAGGGAAATAGCATCCCTGATCACGGGAATTCTTCTTCTCTTCTCTGCATGTGGTGGTGCCTTCAAGGCCCTTGCGGACAGATATAAGGAGGAATTGAAGAGTGAGAATAAAAAAGGAGGCAGCAGATGAACAGCATAATCATTGACGGTCTTTCTTTTGCCCTGCCTCTGTTCATAATTGCAATCGGTGGCATATATTCTGAACGGAGCGGTATAACGAACCTCGCACTTGAAGGGCTTCTTGGATTTGGAGCATTCACGGGAGGACTGACAGCTGCCATAATATATGAATACAGTTCGATCGGTGGTACTGCCAGCATGTATATTGCACTCATTGCTGCATTGTTCGGCGGTATGGTATATGCGATGCTCCATGCCCTGCTTTGTATCAGGTTCAAGGCGAATCAGGTAATCAGCGGAGTTGTTATAAACATATTGGCGACGGCACTCACAGCATTCCTCACAAACCAGATAAATGCGTCTCTTTTCGGAAGAGCTTCAAATAGGTTCGTACTTGAGGTGAGTCCCCGTTTTTCTATCCCGCTTATTTCTGAGATTCCTTTTATAGGGGCGTTCTTCACATCGATATATCCATTTGAGATCATCATCCTCATCGTTGCCGCAATCATGTGGTATGTCCTTGAAAAGACCCCCTACGGCTTACGGCTGAGGGCTGCGGGAGACAATCCGCAGGCTGTCGATGCTGCAGGTGCGAATGTCTCGGCGATAAGGTTTTCTGCAGTGATGGTCTCCGGTGCGCTGTCAGGTCTTGGTGGAATGTGCTTTGCATATTCGATATCATCCAATGTATCACCCAGCATCTTCTCCGGATATGGATATCTTTCCATTGCCGCATTCATTTTCGGTAACTGGAAGATCGGCCCAACATTCTGGGCATGCATACTGTTCGGTTTTGCAAGAAGTGCAGGATATTCCCTTGTCAATGTCCTGGCTCTTCCAAGTGCATATTCCGATCTCGTTCTGACCCTGCCTTATATTATCACGGTCATACTCCTAATCTTCGTATCAAGAGCCAACAGGGCTCCGAAGAGTCTGGGAGAGGTCTATGATAAAGGAAAAAGATAAATCAAAGGAGCTTTTTATGAAAGTAAGGAAAACTGTCATGTTCGCTTTGTGTATCGTGATGAGTCTTTCTCTGTTTGCCGCTGAAGTACCAGAGGGCACATTTGCTCTTGATACCTACGAGAAGAACAGCGAATATCTTTCCCAGTATTTTGGGATTGAGTACTCAGGTGATACAGTATCTCTTGCAGATTTTGCAGCTGGTCTGTCCATCGTGACAGGAGGGGAAGTCGCAGAACCTGCTACTGTCGAGGATATCATACATCTTACAGTTGCTGCATCTGGCTTTGATGAACTTGCCAAGACTTATTCTGCTGAGAAGGCCGCTGCAAGGCTTGCAAAATACGGAGTTGAAGGAGCTTCTGAACCTCAGTATGCTGCCACAGCCCTCGATTCGGGAGTCCTTTCTGTAGAGCAGGTCAACGGTCTTATCGGTGCTGATTCCCTGAGTGCGGAAGATGCAGCTTCCCTTCTCATGGCTGTTGCCAACGCTACAGGTAAGGGAAGGAATTATATCGGATTCGCAGGCGAGGCTGACATCCAGGCAAGAATTGAGAACGTGTTCAAGAATGTCGGGCTTTATTCCAATGATGAGCTTGACTCGATTGGAGCTCTGCTTGTTGAAACCGGTGCATCCACGGGCTTCAACCTTAAGAGAGAGAGTGATAATGCACGTTTCCTCGATTCCCTTACCCTCAGATATGGTCATGATACGAAAGATCATGTAAAGCAGCTTGTTGCTCTTCTTGTAAGTGAGGATATCAATGCTCTTATCCAGATTGAACCAAAAACGTCAATCTATGAGTATCTTCTTGACTGGGGTCCTGTGCCTGAGCCTACTCCGACATACCGTGTTGAGCAGTATTCAGAAGATCTTTATCTTGTACATGCTACGGAATTCGATCTTGAGATTGAGTTCGATACGATTGAGGATCTTCAGAGATTTGATTCCATCGTGAACCAGTACTCGAAGAAGAATGATGCGAACCAGGCTGAAGGAAGTGGCGTAAACCTCATCCTTGGAGCATGGTGGCAGCCACTTTACAGTGCAAGGTTCAATCCAGATGAGAGTGCCTACACTGCAATCGTAGACAATGTCCTGTATTCTGCGGACGGAGCCTATTCGATTCATCCGTTTACGACGGTAGAGAATTCCGATGCCCTTATCGCAACGGAGGAGGAGCTTTCGGATGATGGCTACGCTGTAGCTGATTACAGATATGTTAACAATGCGTTCTACCGCTATCTTACAGGAACTGATTACCAGTAATGGTGAGTATTGTTTCCTACTGCCGTCACCTGTTTGGGTGACGGTTTTTTATTTTCCTCTAAGCAATAATTAGGTTTTGTAATTGACTATCCTTGCAACATGATATATTTTTACAAACTTGAAGTTTTAATGTATCATATTAATCATATATAGATACATCCGATTGGTTTACAAATTTATTGTATTCTGTGCCATTACTTTATTGTGGTGGGGGAGAGGGGTTATAAGTGTTTGATAATTATCCCAATGAAATTCTTTCAATGCTGGTTAACAGCGTACCTAAATATGTAAAAGTTGAGAATGACCTCATGAACCGCATTAAGTCTGGAGAACTCGTAATAGGAGCTAAAGTTCCTACCGAGATGGAACTTTGTGAAGCTTATTCGTGTAGCAGGCAAACAATACGTAAAGCTTTAGATGATCTATATAGGGATGGATATATTTATAGAGTTCAAGGATTGGGAACATTTGTAAAAGACCGACAGCCTCAAAAACAGGACTTTCATGATATTGTTAGTTGTTCTTCATTAATTAAATCACAAAATAAGCTACCTTCAAAAAAAATTCTTTTTTCAGGTGCGGATGATTGTCCTGATAATGTTGCAAAAAAATTTAACATCGAGAATGGCTCTAGAGTATTTAAGTATGTGAGAATTTACTATGCTGATGGCATTCCTGTAATTTATTGCTGTTCGTATTTCAATTTAATTGAGGTCCCAGGATTGGAGGCAATCGATTTTTCTAATAGATCGATAGTTGAGGTATTAAAAAGTCAATATGGGATAGAAATGCGGTGTACTGAAAGGGAATTGAAAGCAGTTGCAGCCGATAATAAAATGGCTGAGTATTTGGATGTTCCTGAAAATTTTCCTCTTCTTAGAGTTTCTGATTTGAAGGCAGTTTTTAAGGGATCTGAAAAGATACCAATAGAGTATTATATATTTGATTATGCTACAGATCGTATTAAATATTTTCCGGATCTATGAAATTATTCTGTGTTATTGATTCCGTCAAATAATTTTCTTGCGTGATGTATGAATCAGTATTATTATGTTGTTAGGTTGTAATGACAATATAATGATATGGAGTACGAATACGAGTATGTTCCACCTGATTTACTACATTAATATGGGCGAGCCAAGCATAGAGTTTTCATTGGAAATGGCAAAAAAATATCTTGAACATGGAGCCAAGGCTCTTCAATTTGATTTGCCTTCTCGGAATCCATACAGGGAAACTCCCTTCATCAAAGATCATATGGCAAAGGCTTGGAGTCGATACAATGGGGATTATGATATCTTTCTTGATGCAATTTCATGTTTTAGAAAAGATCATCCTGATTTTGAGTTGCAGATGGTCTCATACGAAGATGTCTTACTGTCTATTGGGACAATCAAGTATATAAACTTTTGCAAAAAAAACAATATAAAGACAGTAAGAATTGCTGGCGATGGAATTATTGAGCAAGCCAGAATGGATTTCAATGCTTCTGGAATAGATACCCTCGCTTTTATTGATTTCAATATGCCTCAAAAAGAAATTGACATCGCAGTTGAAACAGGTAGATCTGTGATGCTGCGAAATATAAGAAATGGAATGACTCCTCGTGATGGAATGATTTCATGGGAAGAAAGGATAAGTTTTTTACGTGATTCTGGAATAACGGCTCCTATTTATGCGACAGCAGGACTTAAGAATGGAAAAGATATTTTAGAAGCCAAAAATGCTGGTGCAGATGGTGCTTTTATTGGAAGTTGTCTCATGAATTTATGGGGTAATGATGCGAAGGTGTTTATATTACTTGATGAACTTGAAAAGTCAAGTAAATTAGGAGGTTAAAATGGGTATAAAAACAATTTGCTATTTATCTTTTGGATATCCCTCAATTACTAAGAGCATAGAATACGCAGGTAAATATATTGAGGGAGGGTGTGATGCCATAGAGGTAAGCATCCCGCCTAAAAATCCATATCGGGACAGTAAGTTTCTTCAGGACTTGTATGCTGTGGCTCTGTCGCAATGCGATAATTATGACAGATATTTAGATGGCATAGCAGAAATGGTGCGGCAATATCCGTCAACTGAATTCTTTTTTGTACTTTACCATGAAGTAATTATGGCTATAGGTGCCGAAAAGCTAGGGCAGTTTTGTAATGAACATCGGATTGTAAATGTAATATCTGGGGATTTACATGATGAGAAAGCAATAAAAACATTACGTAAATATGGTGTGAAACTTGCTCGTTCCGTTAACTACAAGATGGATGAAGATGATATTCAGCGGTGCATAGAGACAGATGGATTTACATATATGCAGGCGTTCCCAAGTGAGGGACAGTACGTAAAACCTGGTTTTGAGGATTTGTCTACATGCATTAAATATCTAAGGGAACGTAAGGTTTCTGAACCTGTTTATTGTGGTGCGGGTATAAAATCTCCTGAAGATGCGAAAAAAGTGAAAGAAGCAGGAGGAAATGGTTTTTTTGTCGGTAGTTCAATAATCAAGTTATATGATGAACCGGAAAAACTTGTCGAACTAATAAAAGAGTACAAAGAATCTGCAGAAGATTAGGAGGTAATTAGATGAAAGACTTTTGGTATTATGTACCAACGAGGATTAATTTTGGCCCCTCATGTTTTCAGTATCTTATTGATACGGTAAAGCAATGGGGTACTAAGCCACTTATTGTTTATGGAGGAGGCTCTATCAAGAAAAATGGGGCGTATGATGCGGTTGTTTCAAGATTGATTGAAGCAAAAATTCCGTTTGAAGAAATGGGTGGTGTCCAGCCGAATCCTCGTCTTGAATCGGTGTTAGAGGGAAATAAAATAGTAAAAGAGAAAAAATGCGATATTCTCCTTCCTATAGGAGGGGCAAGTTCTATTGATTGTGCAAAGTCAATTGCTGCTACAGCATATTATGATGGGGATCCTTGGGATATGATTACCAAGAAAGTTCCTGTTGGAAAGGTTTTACCAATCATTGCGGTTCCTACACTTGCAGCTGCTGGATCCGAAATGTCAACAAGTTCTGTTATTACAAAAATGGATACAAACGAGAAAGCGGGATATTCAAGTCCCGATATGCGTCCAAGAGCAGCTTTCCTTAATCCTGAATTCACGTTTACTCAGCCAAAGGGGCAGACAGCAGCTGGTGTGGCTGATGCTATTAGCCATGTAATGGAGTCTTATTTTTCAAATGTTCCCAGTGCTTATCTTCAGGCGAAGTTTGGAGAGGCATTATTCAATACTCTTTTCCATTATGGAAAAATTGTATATGACGATCCGACGAATTATGAAGGGCGAGCTAATATCATGTGGGCTTGCTGCTGGGCAATTAATGGGCTTGTCGTGAAAGGTAATCCCGTAGGGTGGTCAATGCATAAATTGGAACATGAGTTGTCTGCTTTCTATGATGTCACCCATGGGGTAGGTCTGGCAATTATAATGCCAGCATGGCTTACATATTGTCTTACTGAGGATAATGCGTATAGGTATCTCGGATATTTAAAAGCGGCATTTGAAATTGATCCGGTTGGCATGGATAAGATGGAAGCTGCTCATCTTGCAATAGAAAAGACAAAGGACTATTTTGCTTCCCTTGGCTTACCTGCAAGACTTAGGGATATTGGGATTGAGAAAGACATGCTTCCTGTTATGGCCCATAATGCATCTATTGTGGGAAAAGATTATTTTAAAAATGCATTTAGGGTTCTAGATGAGAATTCTGCATTGGAGATTTATAAATTGGCTTACTAATGATTATTCAAAAACAAAAGGAGAGAAAAATGAGAAAAATAACTACATTGGTACTTGTTTTGTTACTTTCTTGTTCGTTATTTGCTGGAGGATCAAGCGAACAAGCTGTATCATCTAACGGACCTGTAAAGAAAGTTGCCCTTGTTATGCAACAAGGTGGGTTAGGTGATTTAGGATTCAATGATACTGCTTATGCTGGCCTCGTAGAGTGTGCCGATAAGTATGGTTTGGAAGTTAATGCTGTCGAATGTACTGATACGACTCAGGGAGAAACGTTAATTCGTGAACTTTGTGAAGCAGGATACGGGTTAATTATAAATCTTGAAGCTGGTATTTCGGGTAATATGTATAATGTTGCCGTTGACTACCCTGAAGTCTATTTTGTTGCTGTAGGTAGACAATTAATGTTCAATCCAGTAGATGGAATTACAGAGCGGCCTAAAAATGTTATTGAGTCTTATATATCCCTTAATGAACATTCATTCTTAGCTGGTGTTATCGCTGGATACCTCTCTGAAAAAGGACATTCGATAATTGATGGTGTAGGAAAATATGGAGAAGGTCATATTGGAATATTGTTTGGAGCTGAGAGCGTAGGATTTTATCAGTATGGTGATGGCTTCATTCAAGGTGCTCGTTTCTATAATCCTGATGCGACTGTATTTGTTGATTATACTGTAGGTTTCTCTGATACGGCAAATGCTCAGAACATAGCAGAGAATATGATAAATAATATGCATTGTGATGTTATATGGACATGTTGTGGAACCGCTGGTTTAGGAGGTTTACAGGCTTGCCAACTTAATAATGCATATGGAATTGGAGTTGATTCCAATCAGGATAGTGTATACCCTGGATACATTGTGACTTCTGCAATTAGAGATAACTCATCATTGATAGAATTCTATGTCCAGAAGTATCTTGAAGGAACGATAGAACAGACCGAACCAGATGTATTTAATCTCTCAAATGGTGGTGTTGGTATTACTGATATGAGCGTGATTGAGCAATATGTCACAAACAAGGAGAATTTTGAAGAACTCAAATCCATTATTCAGGAATGTAAGGATTGGATAGCCGATGGTACCATTGAGGTTTTTGATGCAAGGCTTGCTAGTGTGGAAGCAAATGGACAGCGTCTTGATGATTGGATTGAGACTTCTGGAAAATTCGTGACATATGAAGAACTGAAAAATAAATAAGTACTAGCTTAAACTGTTGGTGGGATCTGCAGGGGTTTCCCTGCAGTATCTCTTTTTTGCGGAGGGACCGGGGTATGGGATCCATACTAATTCAGACAAAAGAAATTACTAAAAAATTCGGTGATTTCATTGCAAATGATAAGATAAATATTGCCGTCGAAGAAGGGGAAATCAGAGCTATTATCGGCGAAAATGGGGCAGGCAAGTCTACTTTAATGAATATGCTGTATGGTATTTTAAAACCAACGAGCGGAGAGATTATATATAAAGGTAAACCTGTTTCCTTTGAGTCTCCGCGGGATGCGATAGAACTTGGTATTGGAATGGTACATCAGCATTTTAAATTATCGCCATCCTTATCAATATATGAGAATATTGTCCTGGGCTCAGAAACCATAAAAAAAATAAAATTTGGAAAGAAAAGTTTTGGAGGGGTTCTAATTGATCGAAAAAAGGAAATGGCAGAGATTCAAGACTTGGTAGACAAATTCAATTTTAATCTTGATATCACTGCGAAGGTTCGTGATATTTCTATTGGAGCAAAGCAAAGGGTGGAGATACTTAAGATGCTTTACCGTAATGTAAATTTGCTCATACTTGATGAACCCACAGCTGTTTTAATACCTAGTGAAGTAGATGATTTAATCCAAAGAATGCAAGATTTAAAGAAAGCTGGAAAAACCATCATAATTATCACGCATAAGCTCAATGAAGTAAAAATGTGTGCGGATAATATTACTGTAATAAGAGGTGGAAAAGTAATTGGTACAGTACATAATGATGATAACACCACGGATTCTGATTTAGCTGAGATGATGGTAGGCCGTCCAGTTCTACTACGCGTAAAAAAAAGTGGGAAGATGCCTGGCGAAAAAATAGTATACAGTGTATCTGGTCTTAGTGCGAATGATTTTGAAGGGAAAAAGATACTTAATAATATTTCTTTTAACATACATGAAAATGAGATTATTGGAATTGCTGGGGTTGAAGGTAATGGCCAAACTGATTTGATGTTAGCCCTTTCTGGGCTGCTTGATATTTCAGAAGGCAAAGTAACTTTGAATGATGAAGATATTACAGGGCTTTGGCCTGATGAATTGCGTCGATATAAAATTGGAATTGTTCCGGAAGATAGATATAAACAGGGGCTATGCTTAGGACTTCCTGTTTCTTGGAATTTAATCGCAGGAATACATGGAAGTTCGCCATTTTGTGTGCATGGAATAATGCAGAAGGCATCCATGCAGGAAAATAAGCAAAAGCTTGTAAAGGATTTTGATATACGTCTTGGTTCTGACGATCCTGCTGTAGGGTCTCTTTCCGGAGGAAACGCTCAAAAAGTTATTATTGCTAGAGAGTTTAGTAAACATCCTCAATTACTATTAGTTAGTCAACCTACAAGAGGTGTTGATATTGGTGCGATTGAGTTTATTCATAATGAAATACTTAGAATGAGAGATAAGGGTGCAGCCGTTTTAATTTTCTCATCAGAACTTTCAGAAGTTGTAGGTTTATCTGATCGTGTCTATGTCATGTACAAGGGAGAGTTTGTCGGAGTTTTCAATTCAAGTGAAGTTAGTTTCAATGAATTGGGACTTTATATGTCTGGTGTTAAACGAATGACAAGGGAGGAAATTTTTACAAATGGCTAAAGATAAAACTAATCTCAATGGTATAAAGAGATTTATTTCTTTTGGTAATATAATTATACCTCTTTTATTGGCTTTCATTATAGGAAGTATTTTCTCGATTCTCTCAAGATGTAATCCTTTTACTTTATATGGATATATCATAAAAAGGGCTTTTTTCTCTGTTGGAGGAATACTTAATACATTGGGGTATGCAACACCAATAATCATGACAGGTATTGCAACTGCATTTTCCATCAAGGCTGGAATATTCAACATGGGAATAGAAGGACAGGTTTTTGTCGGAGCGTTTGCATCAGCTCTTGCCGGTTATATGATTAAGGGATTACCAGCTTTCATTCATATTCCATTATGCCTTTTAATTGGAGCTGTTTGTGGTGCTTTATATGCTTTAGTCCCCGGTTTACTTAAGGCCAAATTAAGAATTAATGAGGTTGTTACCACTGTAATGATGAATAGCATAGCAACTCAAGTGACGGGATTCCTTACTCAAAGTTATTTAGGTACTGGAGATGCTTATGCGCATACGGAATTTATATTGGAATCGGCGAGACTAACAAAGATTATTTCAAAATACAGATGTACAACCGCTATTTTTATTGCTCTTGTAATTTGGCTTATTATTTATTTTGTCCTGAAAAAAACTAAATTTGGATATGAGATTGAATGCATCGGAAGACAATGGGAGTTTTCCGACTCTGTCGGGATGCGTGTAAGCCGAAAGGTTATCATTATATTTGTTTTAGGTGGCCTAATCGCTGGAATTGCGGGAGCAACTGAGATTATGGGGGTAAACTATAACTTCGTCAACACTTTCTCGGCTAATCCTGGCATCGGATGGGATGGTTTCTACGCCTGTATCCTATCTGCGAGTAATCCTGTAGGAATTCTTATTTATTCAATTGTCTTTGGTGCTTTGAGGTATGGTGCACTAGCAGCTCAAACTTGGCTTGGTGTCCCGCTTGATTTGATAAACGTGATAAAAAGTACGCTTGTCCTTTTTAGCGCGATTAAGCTCTGTTCTGTATATAGTGAGCAGATAAAGAGTTTTTTCAGCCGAAAAAAGGCAACAAAAGTAGCAAAGCAGCTGCAGGAGGAATAATAATGGATCTATTTCTTTCTTTACTTAATATGACCGTTGAAGCTTCAGTTCCTTACCTTCTGATAACAATAGGAGGCGTTTTCGTTGCTAGGGCTGGGGTTTTCAATATATCAATGGAAGGTTGTACTGAATTCGCGGCATTTGCGGGCATTCTCTTTACTTTTGTAACAGGAAAAATATGGGTAGGTGTGATATCTTCAATATTGCTTGCCCTGTTCATTAATTTTGTTTTTTATATTTTTACGGTCAAGCTAAATGGAAATTTAAGTGTTGTTGGCACGGGAATAAATCTTATGGCTGCCTGTGTACCTGCAAGTTTACTTTCAGCTTTATTCTTTACTCGTAGTAATTTGATAGCCACAAGCATTATTAATCCTGCAAACATGATGTATGATGTCCCTATTTTACGTAGCATTCCAGTTTTAAATGATATCTTCAATAGGCAGACATTGATAACTTATATTACTCCATTTATTGTATTTGGACTTATTGTAGTAATGTATAAGACAAAGTTTGGCATTTATGTTCGCGTAACGGGTGAAAATCCTAGTGCAGCACAGGCTGTTGGAATAAAAACAAATAGAATAAAAATGTATTGTCTCTTGATTTCCGCTTTTACTTGTGCGCTTGCTGGACTTAATCTATCTGTGGAAAAACTTGGAATGTATACAATTAACATGTCCGCTAATAGAGGTTTTATTTGTCTCAGTGCAATAAATTGTGGACGTAAAGAACCAGGAAAAGCATGTATTTACGCATTAATATTTGGATTTGTGAGAGCTTTACAGACCATAATTAATAATTTTGTTCCCGTTGCTATTTCATCATTACTGGGGATTATGCCATATGTTGCGATTATTGTCGTTTTGCTTATTGTTGAAATCCCAAATGCAAGGAAAAACCATCTTAGATGTTTTAGAGATCTCGCTTAGTTTGTCCATATTGTGAGAAGGAGGAAAAAATGGCAAAAACAGCTGTTCTTGTAATAGATATGCAGAAAGATTTTACTACGCCGGATGGAAAATTTTATTATCCTGAAACGACTGGTGTAATGCTTAAGACATTCTTTAATAAACTTGAAGAGATGAGGAGTCTTGGAGCTCTTATCGTTTATGTATATACAGTCCATCCTGAGAATGAAAAGGAAGTTAATCCTGAATTGACACGGATGTTTCATAATGGGAAAAAAGCTTCTCTAGTTGCAGGAAGTAAAGGTAGTGAGCTTGATGACAGGATTAAGGTTCTTGATGGAGATATCCTTTTTAGGAAGTATGTGCCAAGCGCTTTTTTCAAAACCGATCTTGATAGAGTTCTTAGAAGTAATGGTATTGAAAATGTTCTTGTCTGTGGTGTTAAGACAAATGTTTGCTGTCGAGCAACAGCAACCGATGCGTATAGTTATAAATTTAGAACATATATGATTTCCGATATGGTTGGGACAAACACGAAAGAAATAAATGATTTCCATTTGGCAGAAATGACAAAATACTTTGCCAAAGCTATTTCATCTGAAGAAGTTATCGAACGGCTTAAAAAGGGGGAGTTTTAATGAATAGATATAACTATACTGTCATAGGGACAGCCGCGACAGTATCTATTTTAAAAGTGGATAATATGCCGGAAACAGGCAAATCAACTCCTGTATATGAAGGATCAATTTGTGAATATGAAAATGGAGGAATGGGACTTAATATTTGTGCGGCTCTTGGAACTTTAGGACTTTCTATTTATCCAGTCCTTACATATGCAGATATTCGGCAAAAAGAATTTCTGCATAATTATATTAAAGAATTCGGGATGCCTGTTGATGGTATAATGGATCCTCCTCAAAATTCATATGGCACCACAATAATGATTCAAGACTCATGCAAGAACCATATGACATTGATAACAGATTATAGCCATCGGTTAGCCTCTAGTTTATTTTTTGATATACAAGAGATAAAAGATTCTTTTTTATGTGACTCTGATTGTATAATTCTTACAGCTCCTCTTCCTCGGAATTCTGAGGTGATTATAAGGGCAATAACAAGAAGTAAAAAAACTCTTGCCTTATCAATGCGAAAAGATAGTAATGCCTTCCCCCACAATATGCTGGAACAGGCACTCAAATATTCCACATTTATTTTTGGGAATGAAATTGAAATGGATTATATTGAGGAGGAATTTAATCTTAGTTCATTTTTAGACCTTTTTTCATCCCCATTTTTAGAATATATCATAGTTACAAGAGGTGGTCGTGGAAATTCAGTTTTTTTTAGAAATGCTGATGGTAAAATCGATGAAATAAAAACTGTTGCGGTAGAGCCGGAAAAAGGTGGAATGTTCTCTGTAGGTGCTGGAGATGCTTTTGTTTCCGGGTTTATGTATGGATATGCAAAGAAGTACTCAATTCAAGATTGTGCTCTTCTTGGAAGCACTCTTTCATCCTTTGTTTTAGAGGATGAAGGTAGTATTACAAACTTGCCGACAGAAGATGTTTTGCTTGATAGGTTTGCTAAGTGGAGGAATAAATGAGAAAGAATCTTAGTTTTTTTAAAGGAAATAAACTTATTGTCGGAATGGTTCATTGTTTGCCACTCCCAGGAACTCTTCGTTCGTCCAATACAATCAAAGATGTTATTGATCAAGCCATTTCTGATGCTGAAATAATTGAAAAAAGCGGTTTTGATGCTTTAATTGTGGAGAACGAGGATATGTGTGTTGCATCAACTCTCTCAAAAGTACAATTTGCCGCCATGAGCATTGTTGTAAATGCGGTAAGACAGCATGTTAGTATTCCAATTGGCATATCCCTTGGTTGTCTAAATTATGAAGAAGCCTTATCCATTGCTGCTGTTGTTGACGCTGATTTTATCCGGACTCCGGTTTTTGTAGATACTTTGCTGAACTACAACGGAATAATTTCTCCGTGTAGTACGTCAATAATAAATTACCGTAATATGATTCAGGGCGAGAAAATAAAAATTTTTGCTGATATTCAAGTAAAACATTACCATATGCTTAAAGACATCGATATTTGCGAATCTGCTGTTTGGGCAGAAAAGCAAGGAGCTGACGCAATTATTGTAACTGGTGTTTCTACCGGGAGAGAAACCTCGAGTTCGGATTTAAAAAAGGTTAGAGATGTTTGTAATGTCCCTATAGCCGCTGGTAGTGGTGTAACCGAAACAAATATAAAGGAAAAAATGATGTATGCGGATATTCTTATTGTGGGTACCGCAATAAAAATCGATGGTAAATTGGATAAGCCGGTTGATGTAAATAGAGCAAGAAAAATCATTCTTAAGGCAAGAGGGTAGATTTGAGTTTTATAAGAGGGAAAGTAAATGAAGTATAATGAGTTAGGCAATACAGGTTTTAAGGTATCAGAAATTGGACTAGGAGGAGAATATTTAGAAGGTAAACCATCTAATCTTGTAAGTAGTGTCGTTGCTGCCGCAATGGAAGGGGGAGTAAATATTTTGGATTGTTTTATGTCCAATCCGGAAGTTAGAACAAACTTAGGAATGGCTCTCAAAGGCCGGAGAGATAAAATGTATATTCAGGGTCATTTGAGATCAATTTGGTATGATAATCAATATGCACGAACACTGGATATCAAAAAAGTACAGTTTTTCTTTGAGGATTTATTGAAAAGGTTTCAGACCGATTATATTGATATTGGTATGATTCATATGATTGATAATGATCATGATTATGATAGTATTTTTTCTGGGCCAATAATCGAGTATGCTCAAGAATTAAAAGAAAAGGGCGTTATTAGGGCTATAGGCATAAGCTCTCATAATCCTGTACAGGCCTTAAAGGCTGCAAAAAGTGGTTTAATTGATACAATACTTTTTAGTGTCAATCCTGCTTATGATTTACTAGATGAGGATGCGGAACGTCCCCGGACATTAGATAATGTCTTTTTCAATGGTAAAACATTTAATGGAATTAATCATGTAAGGAATGATCTGTATCATTATTGCGAATCCCATGGTATTGGAATGACCGTTATGAAAACATTTGCTGCAGGGGCACTTCTTGATGCGAGGACATCTCCTTTTTGTGTCGCGATGACACCCCACCAATGTATGAGTTATGCGCTTTCTCGTCCCTCGGTTGACAGTGTTATGATTGGCATGCAGAGTATGACAGATGTCTATGATTGCCTGAGATATGAAACAATGAGTGATAAAGAAAAGGATTATTCTTTTATTTTTTCTGTTTCTCCTCAGTTCTCAATGAATGGAAAGTGCGTTTATTGTAATCATTGTCTTCCGTGTCCTAATCATATTGATATTGCCCAAATAGGAAAATATCTGGATATGGCATTGTTGGAAGGAAAAGCATCCCCGACTGTTAAGGCTCATTATGATTCATTAACCCATAAAGCTGATGAATGTATTGGTTGTTACTCCTGTGAAAGCAGATGTCCTTTCGGCGTACATATTGTAGAAAGAATGAAAATGGCAAAAAATATGTTCAACTAAGACATATACATCTCTAATATTTTCTTCTATCTCTACATAGATATATGGAATTGTCTGCTTTGATGGAATATATTTACAAATGATGGAATATATAAAAAAAGAGGTACATCATCTTTACTATGACTGTAATGAGAACTGTGCACGTACTGTCCTGCTGTGTCTGTCTCATCTTTTTTCATTCCCTCTGGAAAAAGATGTTCTTTCGTGTGCGGTTGGAATGCATGGTGCGGGATATTATAGAGCACAGTGCGGTCTTGTAGAGGGGACTCTGATGTTCCTTGGTGTCTATGGTACGGCGATGGGCAAGACTAATGATGGGATTGTATCCTTGTGTTATGATTTTGCTTCGGCCTTTGAAAGAGAGTTTTCCTCTCTCAGATGCAGGGAACTAAGACCTGGAGGCTTCAAGAGTGATGACCCACCGCATCTGTGTGAGGATTTAAGCTGCAGGGCGATTGATTTCAGCTACCATTTTATCAAGGCAAGGTTTTGAAATAAATTGCTATAGAAGTGCTGTATAAGCCGTTCAATCCCCGTTTAATGGAGTATGAGGCTGTGTCCGTCACAAGGCAGGCATTCCTTGACGGAGTTGCGACAAGATCCCCTTAAGGGTTTTGATGCATACCGTCTGCTTCTGGAAAAGAGGATGCAGGAATACTGTTCTGATAAGTGAGATCACCTTCATTTGCACGATGCTATAAACAGAGATGAGCTTTTCGGGAGGGAGGCTTCAGTCTCTGGATTTCACATATCTTAAAGAAAAGAAGGGACTGTTTATTATATTTAAACATATTTTCTTATATCCTAAGTGGCTTTATCTCTCATAAAAAGGTATATCCATCGACCAGGCTTTTCTCTCTTGATGATTTATATCATATCCATTCTTAATCAAAGGAATGTGCTCTTTTTGAGTGACAATTCTAGATAGAATTACGATTATGTTGACGAAACAAAGCCTGGCAGCGGAGGATTTCTAGAGGATGGCTCTACAAAGGCACTTTTGTCTCTTTAAAAATACAGCATCTCTCCTGTGATAAACTCATCAGTATCCGGTAGAGTAAAGGCAAAACCTGATGAAGAGACAAAACCAATTGATGCCACATCAATGTATTTCGCATTTTCCATCTTTATTTTTTCTTCCTTATATAGATTGAATGACATCGGACTTACTAAATACTTCACTTCATAAAGGCTGTAATTTCCATTTCTTTTGATAGCACAGTCAAATTCACCACTTTTTTTCGATATAGGGTCGTCATACCAATAACTACCGATTGTCTCAATCGTAATATCGCCAATGCGTTCGAAATATTCACGTACTAGGACTTCAAATCGCTTTGAAATCCAAGTATTGATGGATGGGTTGATCAAGCGATCATAAAGAACATCAGGATTCAATCTTGTAGGAATTGTCCTCATCTGATAGATATATGTGAAATAGAAACGAAGGAGATTATCCTTAATTTCATAGAAGGTCTTGCGTTTGTCATCCCTTCTATTGATAGGAGTGACTTTTTCTATGATTCCCATATCGATAAGACGTTTCAGTATCCTGTCTAAAGTCCCTGTGACATCTCCAGCCATAAGATCCTGAAGTTCCTTGTATCTGATCTTTGAATTACCGATTTTAGATAGTACTTCATAAGGCATTCCCGTTTTGCCGACCTCCTGAAGTAGGACGTTCTCAACTGTGATCCTAATATTACTATATGGGGCTAATAGGAGATTTTTGATATTTTCTTCCAAACTCAGAGCCGCATCCACTCTGTCTAGTATGAATGGATAGCCACCAAAGACAGCATAAAATGCTATTTTATCCCTTATTGATAAATTAGGATAGAAAAGAGCGGAATCCAAATAATCAAATGTAGTAAGTTTGACGACTGTTTTCAATCTGCTGAATAAGGGATTTCCATATTCCAGAAGTTCTTGCATTACCGTAATATAGGAGCCGCAGAGTACAAGGGTGATATTTCCCTTAATAGAGTCTATGAATCTCTGCATGTACGAATCTATTACACCTTTTTCTTTGGTTTCTCTTAGATATTGGTATTCATCAAGCACTACAACGATAGGTTTGTTTATTCCTGAAGTTTCCATGATTGTTAAAAGTTCGAAGATGTCGCGTGAGTTTTTTGCGTAGCTAATGTTTGCTATGTTTGATACCGTTAATGCAAGCAACTCCATATTGTAGGCATAGCTACCTTTTACGCATTCATGCTTAACAAGGATAAAATCATCAGAGGAGAAGGCTTCGTCTATAAGAGTGGTCTTGCCAACCTGTCGCTGACCGTAGACCATGATGCCTTTAACTTTATCCCTAACACTTTTTCTTAGAATTTCTACTTCTTTTTGCCTGCCAATGAATTGTTTCATGTACACATTTTATCATGATGAGGTAAAAAAGCAATCACCTGAGATTGAATCACTTCTGATTGTTAATATTGAGCCTAGTTTTTCACTCCAAGAAGAATCATCAATATTTTTCTATTTCTGGATGCAATGTTTTAACAGATATTCTATCTCGGCCATACAGTAATTTCTCCTGCCCGTTGTCTTTCCCTCATATTCCCATAGGTCGGGATTGAAAGACACTATGAATGATCATTGTCTGTCGACAAGGACCTGTATTTCATAGTACCAATTCAATATACCTGAGATGATGATAATCTGTACGGTGAAGCTGGGATCTGTACCATATTCTGTTTTCGCCATGCTTATCAGTTTATCCATCGTTTTTTCCCTGTCTTCTTCAGTACAGTTTGCACATAGATACTTTCCTTTTGGTAATACTTTTATCCCATCTATATCCACATGCCGAATGCAGAGCGCAAAGAGCCTCGTAATCTTGTCATCCGTATAAATGCCAGCCAGGTCTTCAAAATAAAACTTGTCTTTCAGCTGGGGCGTCACTTTCTCATAGAAATGTTCAAGATAGTTCCAGAGGTTGTCGAGTGTCGGTTTCTCCAGAGTGTCAGAGAGCAGGATCACCCGTTTTGGAAGGTTTTTAAGAAGAGTTCCTTGAACATTTTGCTGTAACTTAAGTTTCCTTTCATAGTCAGCTTTCGCAAGGTTTATCTTTTCCTTGCTGTATTGCAATGTGGCAATCTTCTCATCCGCTTTTTTCTCCGTCTGGGTCAAGAAGTCAATTATTTTCTCTAAGTTGTCATAGGCCAGGACTTTTTTTATCTCTTTAAGGGATAGATCCATCATCTGCAAGGCTCGTACGGTATTCAGACGCACGATGTCCTGCTCTGTATAGTATCGGTAATTTGTCCACTCATCCTTCTTACTTGGTTTTACCAATCCGATACGATCATAATGTCGTAACGTCTCACTCGTGGTATGGACGATTTTTGCAGCTTCTCCAACTGAAAAAATTTTTTTTGTCATTTTTTCTTTCCTATTGACATTTGTGTTACACAAAGGTTCATCCTAGCACTGTAAATTGGAAAAAGCAATTATGTATGGGAGGAATATCCATATGATAGAACTTAAACAAGTGACGAAACGGTACGGGGATGCGACCGTACTGAAGAATTTAAACCTTTCAATCGACGAGGCTGGAATCTACTGTCTTCTTGGTCGGAACGGGGCTGGGAAGACGACCCTCCTTAAGTCGATTGCGGGGTACCAGAACATTACAAGCGGTACCATCAAGGTGGATGGTAAGGAGGTTTCAACAGCTTTGCTGGATACTGGAGTCAGTTACATAGAGAACTTTGCAAAGCATTTCAATCTTCCTGTTCGGAAACTTCTGCAGATAGCCTCAAAAGTAAATCCTGACTACGATTATGATTTCGCCTTGGAGATGATGGAACGATTTGAGCTGGATGGAAAGAAGAAATTCAATCATCTCAGTCTCGGTATGAAGACGATGATTTCAACGATTATTTGTCTTTCAAGTAATAAGAGCGTGATTCTCCTGGATGAGCCAGTTCTTGGCTTTGATGCTCTAATGAGGGTGGAGTTTTATGACATGCTCTCAGAGAGCTTCAAGAGACATCCGAGGATCATCATCGTCTCAACGCATATCATTGAGGAGATTGCAAAGGCCATACAGAAACTGATAATCATCGATAAAGGTACCCTCTGCTTCTTTGATACCCTTCAAGCTGTGGAGGAGAAGGCATACAGCGTCAGTGGCCTTAAAAATGATGTTGAAATTGCAGTTCGGAATCTGAACGTCATCGGAGAGGATTGTGTAGGCGTCCTCATGACAGCTTACATCTTCGATAAGCCGCTGGCGGAGTCCTCATTAGAAATCCATCCGCTCTCTCTGCAGGATTTCTTTATTCAGCTGGTAGGTCATAAGGGAGGGGTAAGAAAATGACATCTGTTTTTGCAATCGTGAAGCGTTTGATTTCCAGTAACAAGATAAGTTTTATTATTACGTTAGCCGTACCGTAGTTCTCCTAGCAACGTCTTCTGGTAATGTTGTTTTGAGCAACGGGAACTATACCTGGCTGCTTGCCGTGTTAACTCCATTCTTCTTCGTGTTCTATGATTTCATGAAGCTGATGCATCTCGGAGCGAATAAGAAGGATTATTATATCGCATGTCTAATCAGTTACATGGCACTTGCATTTGTAATCTCCCTTGTAAACACGGGAATACATCTGGTGATAGATCCCATATATTCTGCTGAGACTGTCATCAACATGATGGATGTGTGCAGGTGGACTGAGAACGGGATTTTCGTTGCCGCTCTGCAGCAGATGTTCTTCCTGTTTCTTGTCATGATTTTCCTCCATGTCCTCTTATCGATGCAGGCATACTGGTATGGATGGCTGACTGATGTGATATTGATTGCAATCATCTGCATTTTCACCCCAATAACGCCTTTAAGAGCGGTCCTTTCCGTTTTTTTCAGCCTCATCATGATAAATGGCAATGCCCTGTTACATATTGCCATCTGTGTTCTCCTTTCTGCCGCATTGTCCCTTTTTGGACTGATGGTATTAAAGAGGAAGACGCTATAGGGAGATCATTATGATAAAGATAAAGGCGGTTGATACTGAGAATATACTTGACGTGTGCGGATTGACGGCAGGGCATGAGTTCTGTCCGACGCAGTCTCCGTGTTCTGTCTGTACCGCGCTCTCCATAGCCAGATCTAAATTTAACCCGGATATGTACGTCAATGCCATCTATGAGGGTAATACGGTGATTGGTTACTTCATGTATGAGCGAAGAGAGGAGATGGCGGAGACGGCGACGATCTACAGCTTCATGCTTGGTGGAAAAACGAGGCATAAGGAACAGGAGGAAAAAGCGTTTGAGCATATCTTACGAGGGCTTAAATTCCAAGGTGTCAGGAAGGTCTTTCTTGCTCTGAGTGAGGCGGATGAGACAGCTAGGGACTTATATCGTGCTTTCGGTTTTCATATCTCCGAAGAGGGATATGTATTAACACTATAAATTAAATCTATTTAAGAGGAAGAGAAAATGAAAAAGAGATTTTTACTTATAACATGTTTGATGTGCATCTGCTTTTTAGCAGGATGTGCCAACAACGATACGTTTACTCCGATGTCGTTTGTAGAGGAGGGCTCTAAGGTGGAGTCAATCAATATCGATGTCACGGACAGAAAGGTTGATGTATCCCTCTCATCTGACGATCAGGTGCATATCGATTACTTTGAAAGCGATAAGGAGTTCTATGGCATTTCCCTCTCTGACGGGGTACTGACGATGAAGAGTGAAAGTAATAAGAACTGGATGGATTTCATCGGTATGAAACCATCAGCTGCATACAGGGTGATATCCATACAGGTACCTGAGGATCTTTTGAAGAATCTCTCGATAAAGAACTCGAATGAGAATGTAACGGTCAACGAATTATCCGTAACAGGGAATATAATTATCGATTCTAACAACGGCAATATTGCATTCTCCAACTTAGAAGTAGGAGATTCTTTAACTCTCAAAGTTAAGAATGGAAATATCAATGGATCTATATTAGGTACTTACATGGATTTTACCATTGCAAGTAACATCAAAAAAGGTAATTGCAATATAGATGATTTTTATCCAATGCCAAATGGTGAAAAAAAGCTGAATGTATCTGCAAATAATGGGAATGTGGAGATCGAATTCATCTAGTAATTATAGTTTCCCTGTGGTGGTAAATAATTGCCACCACATATTAGAGTGAAGATAAATTTCTGCTAATTTATGTAAAATTAGCAGAAGTTAGTAAAAGATTTATTATCAGAGATGTTTTGCTTTGAATCCTGATTTTCTCTCATTGATTTTAAATTCTGTTAAGTATCCCAAATCTACAAGATGTCTTAAGTCCGTTCTTGCAGTCTGGGTACAGATACCATTCATGGATCGGTATTCTTCTACGGTCAGATATGAGGTCTCGAGTGAGGAAAGCTGGGCAAGCAGGCGGGCTTGACGTTCATTTACTTCGCTCAACTCCAGCCCTTTTAAGGTCATCTTCTGTCAGTGGAGGGATAAGTGATGAGAGTTCCCCATCATTGATAAGGCCTTCTTTAAATGATTTCATAAATGCATTGACGTCCATATTTAACTCCACCTCTGTAAAGGGTGAAAATTTTAACAAAGGTATCAAATGAGGAATGCCATATAACAGGGGAGGAAGATTATACCATCCTCTTCTTTGTAGTTCTTAGGATGGATTATATATGCCCCTCCAATACGTCTAGAGTATTTTTCTTTGAATCTTAATAGAGATTTTAAAGAATACTTTTCAGAGGATTTGACCTCAATCGGAAATATCTTATTTTTTGTTTTCCCGCCTTTTGATATGATGAAATCGATCTCAATGTCATTGTGCTTTGACTGTTCGTCGTAATGCGTATAAAAGAACAGCCGGTGTCCATTTGTTTTCAATGTTTGAGCAATGGCGTTTTCAAAAAACATCCCTTCGTTTATTGAAAGTTTTCCAAGAAATAATTCCCTATATAACTCTGCTGCAATCTCTTCATTTTCATCAAAGGTATGGCTTAAGAGAAGTCCCGTATCTCCCATATAGCATTTTACGTATGTTCTATCCTCATTCAGTGACAATCCTACTTCTGGATCTGATGTGTTGAATGCGATATTGGTAATCATGGAATCTTCCAGCCAGAAAAAGGTCTCCTCATATTTTTCAAACGTAGATTGTTTCTCTATTTTACTAAAAACCACTCTTTTCTCGTGTCGGCTTAGTAAGGAGGGTATCTGGTCAAATATCGTAAGAACTTTAGCTTTATATTTCCCGTCGATTTTCATGATATCGGAACGGTAAAGTTTCAGTATTAGCTGTTTTTCAAAATCCGCATCTTTAAAATTCTTGATATCTTTACTTATGTATGCTTCAACGCTTTTAGGCATTCCTCCGACTATCATATATTCTCTAAAGAGACTAAGAGCCTTCCGATGTAAATCCGTCGTTAAAGGTTTATGTCCGTTAAAACATTCTTTTATGTATTCGATTAGTTTTTCTTCTCCTAAAGCCCAGCTGAATTCCTCAAAATCCATCGGATACATTTTTATGCTTTCTTCTTCTGATGGTATTAAAATATCTTTCACGTTTTCTTTTATGGAAATCAGGGAGCCAGTCTCGATGTAGTCAAAACGTCCATCTTTTACAAGAGTTTTTATTGCCTCTCTAGCTTTTGGGTAAAGCTGTACTTCATCGAAAATTATAAGACTTTCTCGTTCAAACAAATCAGTATCGTAGGCTATTGAGAGAATCTGAAAGAACGATCCTAAAGAAGAAAGATTATTTATGAAGGCCTCTTTCACCATATTGGGGCATTCTGCAAAATTTATCAGTATGAAGGATCTGTATTCTCTTCTTCCAAATTCCTCAACAATTGTCGATTTTCCGACTCTTCTTGCTCCCTCTATCAGTAAGGCGGTGCGTCCATTACGCTCTTTCCATGTCAATAGTTTACTATAAATCTTTCTTTCAAATAGCATGTCTCTATATTAAAAGAAAATATCATAGTACGCAAGTAAAAATACCATATTTTTATCGATAATACGCAAGTATGAAAAATTGAAAAACATATATAATACGCAAGTATAGAAGTGTTACGATGTAATATAATCGAATATATCTCGCCGTACCGGTGTTAAGATATGATAATGTATTTCAAATGCATCCTTGCCATTTATCTTTACTTCTCTTGCTTCTCCCACAGCTTCGATCTCCCCTAGAAAATAGAACTCTTTCCTGTCGTCTTTTGAGTTCTTTCTCAGAAAGAGGTATATCTTATTGTTCTTATCTTCTTCTGTTGTTTTATAAATATGCATATAATCTGAGGAGCCGATTCTCCTTGGCATCTTTGAATATGCTGTAATATTGGAATTGTCAGGAAATTTATTCGGGTATTGTATCGCTTTTCCTGCTTTCTCATAATTTATGAATACGGGAAGAGTCTTGGTTTTCTTATCATAAAAATACCCTCCGATGCCGTTTGCATTCATATTCCTGTCCCAGAGAAGAATACGGCATACATCCTCATAGGTGTATTTCTCATATAGGACAAGCTGTGTATCATCATACCTGACGCTGTATTTCTCCCTGTTCCTTATAAGCCCATCACTTACTATATCATTCAGGATAGATCTGAAATCGGGATTAGAAAGCATCTTCTGCAATCTTTCAGAAGGAAAGAGAGCATTGTTTTTTATTTTTATTAGCGGAGTGGAACCGTATTTGACTGTCTCCTGCTGCTTGAGAAAGGTCATATCCAGATTCGCCACCATGGAGGAAAAACCTCTTCGCTTTACAAACTCTTCCAGATCAAGACTTCTTTCTAACGCACCTTTCAGAAACAACAGTTCATCATCTCTTTTTCCGTTGGAAAACTTCTCTGATACATATCTTATCACCTTTTCTTCATCTTCCGTGAAGCTGATTTTATATTCACTGTCCACCTTTCTTACGAATGCATGATAGGACCCTTCCTTATCCACGAAGTTCTGAATGTCCATTGCCTTCGCCTCTCGGAAATCCGCTATTGTTGGAATCCTTCCAAGGCGATTCTTTAATTGGAAATATTCGTTTTTAAGAATCGTGTACTGCTTTAAATCACTTGAATCAATGTTCCTGTAGATAAGCTCCTTTGCAACCGGATCGAAATCTATCGTGGATGATCCTGGGATGATAGAGGAACCTTCTGTAATGTATTTGCGAAGGTTGTCCCTGTCATATGTGTTATCTCCTGAGAGTGCGATTGGAATCAGGAAGGATTTTCTGTAGTTCCCGATGAAATCGATCACGACAAGAAACTCCTTCTCATCATCATTCTTCCTCAGTCCTCTTCCAAGTTGTTGGACGAAAATGATTGATGACTCTGTGGGGCGAAGCATTATGATCTGGTTAACCTTAGGTATGTCGATCCCCTCATTGAAAGTATCGACCGTGAGGATGAAATCCAATGTTCTTTCATCATCCTCATTCATTTCCAAACGTCTGACATATTCCTCCCTTCTCTCTATCTTCGTCTCTCCCGTGACGTATTCTGTCTGCCAGTTCCTCTTTCCGTTTTTCCTCCTTTTGTTAAGTTCTTCTGAGAGGGCTTTCGCTTCTTCGATGCGTGAGCAGAATATGAGACCCTTTACCCTCCGTCCACTAAAACCATAGTATTCTGATTTCGCTATTATATTTCTTACACGTTCTTCTGATGTCAAATCTGAAAAAGAGGCATCTTCCCCAAGTATCTTTCCATCCACTTTTATCTCAGATACTCCGAAATAATGGAAAGGGCAGAGTAGGTTGTTTTCAAGAGCATCCTTTAGCCTTATATCTATAGCGATGTTGTAGTCGAAGATCTCATAGATGTTCTCACTGTCCGGGCGGTCCGGTGTCGCGGACATTCCTAGCAGGAACCTGGGAGTAAAATAACTCATTATAGTCCTGTAGGAGGGAGCTGCTGCCTTATGTACCTCATCGATTATCACATAGTCGAAGAAATCTTGTTGGAATTTACTGTACACTTCAGGTTTTGATATCGTTTGTACCGTAGAGAATATGTACTTCTTGTCATAATCCTTTCTTCCACCTGTTAGGAATCCTATATCGTTCCGTATTCCTTTTCCCAGCACGTCAATAAAGCTTTCTGCCGCGTCATTAAGAATCTGTTCCCTGTGTACGATGAAAAGCATATGCTCAGGATTGAATGAGAGGACATCAAATGCTGATAGATACGTTTTCCCCGTTCCCGTAGCGGCGATGAGCAGGGCTTTCCTCTTCCCTTCCTTTCTGAGTGTTCTCAATGCCAGGGATGCTTCCCTCTGCATCTTGTTCGGTTCTATCCGGAAAGACTCTCTACTGGTTTCCCTTTCTATTTTCCGTCGTATTTCTGCCTCTCTATTATATCTTTTCTCATATTCTGTAATCCAGATTTCCCTTACCGGTCTTGCCTCTTTCCAGAGCGCTTCAAACAGTTTTCTGAAATCTTTTGTCACTTTGCCCCCTTTTAAAGAGGTTATTTCAAGATTCCATTCCTTGTTTGTCTTCAGAGCTCCTCCTGTCAGGTTAGAGCTTCCTATTATCACGGTATCTGTAATGCTGGAGGAGAACAGGTAACCTTTTACATGGAAAGCCTCCTCTGTGATTATCCTCACGTCGATAAAGCCATAGCTGAGAAGTTTTCTTATCGCCTTCGGTTCTGTGTAGGCGAGGTAGTCGGTAGTTATTATCCGGCCTTTGACATTCCTTTTCTCCATATCCTTGAATGTCTGAAGAAGCATTTCGATACCGCTTAATCGTATGAATGAGACCGCGAAAAGGAATTCATCAGCCATCTCAAGACCTCTTTTCAGATGGGAAAGAACATCTCTCTGGTATTCATTTGAGTTGTCTATAATCACGGGTCTTGAGTCCTGAGGGTAGGGTATAGCATTATTTATAAGTATATCTTCCATTCCGCTTTCGAGCTCATTCATACGATAGAGGATAGCAATATCCGTTCAAATTTTCATCTTTGTAAAGAAAAGATTTTAAACTATTCAATTTCTTGTTGCATTATCTAAATATTATGCTAATATTCTATTAAGATATTAGGAAAGCAAACAATGACGAAGAAGGAATTAGTACAAAAAACATTAGAAGGGGATATACAGGAAATTGTACCTGCATCGTTTTCGATACATTTTGGAAACGATTATAAATATGGAGATGAGGCGATAAGAAAGCATCTGGATTTCTTTAGTGCCACGGACATGGACATCATGAAAGTCATGAATGAGAATCTCGTACCCTCGAACCCTGGGGTCAGGACTTCCGATGACCTGTTGAGAATCGGACCATTTAAGAAGGATTCTCCTTTCATAGTCCATCAGACAGATTTGGTGAAGGCCATTGCCGACAAAGTTGGATCAGATGTGTATGTCGTATGTACTATACACGGTATAACGGCATCGCTGGTACATACGATGAGACCTCAGTATCAGGCGCTTGAGGAGATAAGAAGGGTTCAGGTGGGACTTTTCAGAGAGAAGGCGGAGCCTTTCCTTGATGCGGAGAAAAGGATCACGGAAGGGCTCTGTTATCTGGTGGAGAGTGTCATCGATGCGGGGTGTGACGGAATATATTTCGCATCCCTCGGAGGAGAGAGCGATGTCTATACCCGTGAGGAGTTTGAAATCGCAGAGGCGCCGTTTGACAAGCAGATAATGGAATGTGCCAAGAATGCCGGAGGCTCTGTCATCCTGCATATGTGCAAGAAGAAGCTCGATATCGAACGGTATCTCAGCTATGCCCCCTATGCGGATGCCGTTAACTGGGGCATATACGAGAACAACATCTCAATAGAGGAGGGGGAGCGTCTTTTCCCTGGAAAGACAATTCTTGGCGGGCTTGAGAACAGGAGCGGCATCATCGTGGATGGAACCCTGTCGGATATAAAAGATGAGGTCCACAGACTCAGAAGGGAGATGAAAGGCAAGAGCTTCATCCTTGGTGCTGACTGTACGATGGCAGGCGATCTGCCTTTAGAGAGAATAAGAACTGCGGTGGATGCCGCACATGATAGCTTCTAATAGAAAGGAGGGAACATGAAAAAGATAATTTCCATCATGTTGATCCTCATTCTCGCAATGGGAATGCTGATTGCAGGAGGCTCCAAGGAAAGTGAGAGCCTTGTTGATGAGAATGGATTGACTACTATTACGTTCTGGTACAATCCAGCTATTGTTGAGGCCGGTCCACCACCAGAGGACTGGTTCGTATTTGATGTGATCAGGGAAGAGCTTGGTATCAATCTTGAGCTCACAATGCTGCCTGCCGATGCGAACGACAGGGATATGAGGATGCTTACGGCTGGGGCTGCGGACAATCTTCCTGACATGATGAGCCTTCGTCGTCCTGTAATGGTTGAACTGCAGAAGCAGGGGCTTATTGCAGAAGTCGATGATATGTTCGCTTTGATGCCGGACAGGACATCAAAGATGTACAGTGAGGATTCCATTAAATACGCGACCATTGATGGCCATGTATATGGTTTCGCCCCTTCCACGGGGGATATCAAGAAGAATGAGGGAATCCTTATCCGTAAAGACTGGCTCGATAAGCTCGGTCTTGAGATTCCGCACACCCTCGATGAGTACATGAATGTCATGAGGGCATTCACATATGATGATCCCGATGGAAATGGAAAGGATGACACATACGGTTATGGTTGTTTCATCGAGATCACGAGCTATGAGGAAGGACTTGGAAGGAGACTTGACCCGTTCTTCGGAGCTTTCGGCTGTGCAGGAACATGGGATCTGTCAAAGGAGACTCCGGGACTCAACATTCATAAGCCAGAGTATTATGATGCCATGCAGTTCATAATCCAGATGTGCAAGGAAGGTGTCATAGATCCAAACTGGATCAGCCAGAAGAAGGATGATTTCAAAGCAGCTTGGAAGAGTGGCAGGTTCGGTATCATGCGTGAGCAGCACTCTTCTTATGCATCCGAATCGAATTACGCACCATTTGACGCTAACTTCCCAGATGGCGAGTGGATTGTCATAGATCCTCCTGTAGGACCGGATGGAAAGTCCGCAGTAGGTGTTTATACGAATGTCAACGATGGTGTTATCGCGGTCTCCCAGAGAGCGGCGGATGAGGGAAAGAAGCCGATTATCGCAAAGCTCCTTGAATGGATGGCCGGTCCAGGATACTACATGATCGGATGGGGAGAGGAGGGTGTCAACTTCATCCTCGACGAGAGAGGCGTTCCTGTCACCGATGGACTTCCAGATCCATCAAAGGGATTCACGAAGAGTGAGATACAGCCACTTTTGCAGCTAAAAGGACTTGCCTTCTACTGGGGAGAAGCGGAGCTTGAATCACGCTATCCGACATATACTACGGCAGTCTCAGGAAAGGAGATGTCAGCTTTGAAGACCCTCAGGGAGATGCAGGCATGTCCTTGGATAAAGCAGGCCGGTGTTGATATCCTGCCTCTTCCTAACGGGGATCTGAAGCGCTATTACGAACAGTCCCTTGCGGAATTCGTATCTGGCAATAAGGAGCTGACTCCAGAGTCCTGGGCAGCCTTCATAGAACAGTTTGATAAACTCGGAGGAAAGGAATGGGAAGCCGAGGGTATCAAGGTCGCAGAGGAAAATAATCTTCTTTATTAAGAGGATATAGGAGATCCCGTCCTTGGAGGATAATATGGATAATGCTTTTGAATGGTGGAATGAACATCTTGATGAATACATCGAAACGCTTAGAAATTACGTTTCATTTAAAAGTATTGCCATACCGGGAAAGGACGGGCTTCCCTTCGGCAGGGACAATCTCGACATGCTTCATTTCATGAGAAATGAGATGGCCGGGCTTGGAATGAGTACGAGGCTCATAAACGATGTCTTTGCGGAAGGGAAGATCGCGGGAAGTGTTGGAAGGCAGAGTATCGCTGTTGCCTGTCATGGTGATGTCGTCCCTGCAGAGGGGGAATGGGAAAGAGATCCTTTTGAACTCTATCAGAAAGGAGATCATCTCGTCGGGCGTGGAAGTACTGATAATAAGGGAGCCGGAATAGCGGTTCTCTTCGCATTCCGGTATCTCCTGGAATCGGGATGGAAGCCTGAGAATGACTTCCTCCTTCGCATCGGATCTGCAGAGGAGATCGGCATGAGCGATGTGGAGATGGCTTTCAGCGGTGAGGAGATGCCGACTCTCACCTTAGTCCCTGACTCAGGTTTTCCCGTCGCCTATGGTGAGAAATCATCCATAAAAGCAGAGATCTCACTGCCTATTACATCAGATGCGATTCTTTCCATAGAAGGAGGGGGTAGCGCTTCCGTCATAGATCATGCTGTTGCCGTTTTAAAGGAAGGAGAGTCCGAGTCCTTTGGAAAAGGGCGTCACCCTGCGACCCCGGAGGGGGGAGAGGATGCTGTTCTTATCCTGATGAACAGGCTCAGGGACATGGGCATAGAGGATGATGCCGTGGACTCTTACATATCTCTGTTTCCGGATTTTTACGGAACAGGTCTTGGCATTGCTGCCTCTGATGAGGAGTCTGGAAGACTGACGGCCGTGGTCACGCATGTCCACACTGAAGGAAAATCCATCATCTGCACTTTGAGTATAAGGCTGCCTCTTTGCGTGGACATTGATGGTGTACTGTTAAAACTTGCAACTATCCCCAGGGTAAGAGTTCTCTCTTCAAACAGAGGTTACAGGGTTGAGCCGGATGCTCTTATAACGGGGCTTAATGATATCGCAAACCGTGTATATGGAACAGATAAACCACCTTATGTGATGGCGGGAGGAACGTACGCGAGGCTCATGCAGAGGGCGGTTGCGTTTGGCATGGGATCTCCTTCAGGTAATGTCACACCGCCTTTTCCTGCTGGACAGGGACGGGCTCATCAGAGGAACGAGTCCGTACATATAGAGAGGATGAGGAATGGATTCCTTATCTATGTCGAGGCTCTCAGGTATCTGGATAGGATGATTGGGAAATGAATGATTTTTATAAAATATGTGATGATATCTTACTTGATGAATTGAAACCGGCTCTGGGATGTACTGAGCCTATTGCAATAGCATTGGCATCCGCTACAGCCAGAAAGACGCTTGGATGTATGCCTGAACGTATTCTGGTTTCCTGCAGTGGAAACATAGTTAAGAATGTGAAGAGCGTGACCGTGCCGAACTCCGGAGGAATGAAAGGCATAGAGACTGCCGCCATCCTCGGAGCGGTAGGGGGTGATCCATCCCTTTCTCTTGAAGTTCTTTCTTCTATTACGGATGCAGATAGGGCAGAGACTCGGCAACTTCTGGAAAAAGGAATCTGTAGCGTCCACCTTGCAGAAGGTGTTCCTGGATTATACATATCCGTGACTGCAGAAAGTGGGCAGGACAGCGCTACAGCAGCTATAAAGGACTGCCATAATGAGATATCTTCTATAACTCTCAATGGCGTATTGCTTGAGAAGAGGGATCTTCATGGAAAGGACGGGCAAGATGATCTGGATGAGAAGAAGGCATCCCTTTCTGTGGAGAAGATTGTCGACTATGCCATCAATTCCGATCTTTCAGGTGTTTATGCCGTGCTGAAATCACAATGGATCCTCAATGAGCGGATAGCCAAGGAAGGATTAAGTGACTCGTATGGGGTATCGGTAGGAAAGACGCTCTTAAAACACTATGATAGTTCGGATGTGAGGATAAGGGCGAGGGCGAAAGCCGCTGCCGGTTCTGATGCCAGAATGTCAGGCTGTCCTCTGCCTGTCGTAATAAACTCAGGCAGCGGAAACCAGGGGCTTACAGTCTCCCTTCCCGTTGTCGAGTTCGGCCTAGCCTCAGGTAAGAGGGAGGATGAGATAATCAGGGCTCTTGCTGTATCCAATCTCATAGCAATTCATCAGAAGAAGTACATAGGACCTCTTTCGGCATATTGTGGAGCCGTCTCTGCCGCGGCAGGGGCTGCTGCGGGAATTGCGTTCCTCTATACCCATGATGTGAATACGATATCTGCTTCGATTACCAATACCCTTGCTTCCGTTGGTGGAATAGTCTGTGACGGTGCAAAAGCATCCTGTGCCGCGAAGATATCATCGTCTCTTGAGGCAGCGATAATGGGTTTTGAACTTGCAGATGAAGAGAAAAAATCATTTCAGGGTGGAGAGGGTCTTGTGAAGGAGAACATCGAGAAAACGATTGAGACGTTTGGAAAGGTCGGCAAGGATGGGATGCGGGAGACTGATATAGAGATCCTCCATCTCATGCTGGAAGATTAGGAGAGAAAAGACGTGTCGAATGCGGAGATGTCCTCAGAGAGCGTTCTTATTGCGCTATCTTTATCTCCGTTTTCGATATGATTAAGAAGTATCCGATGAGATGTTCCCTGACTTGAGAATCCAGGTTTTTTCCATTTGTTATACTGATATTGTACATAAGCCCTTTTCATCAGGATCATTGAACGGCTGAGAACGGAGACGAGGTAATCATTTCCGTAGCTTTCCATGAGCGCAATGTGGAAATGGCTGTTCCTGTCCCAATGCTGCTGGATGGCCTCATCCCTTGGATGATCGATATCGAGGATAGCTCTCAGGTGCGTGATGCACTCAGGTGTTATCCTTTCAAAGTATTTATCAAGAGCACCGCATTCTATGATCAGTCGTGCCTCCTTCGCATCTTTCACCTCTTTCTCTTTTATCCTGAGCACCTCGTAACCATATCGGGGAATGGAGCGGAGAATTCCTTCGTTGCATAGTTCTATCAGGGCCTCTCTTATCGGGGACTTTGAAATCTGATACTTCTCCGTAAGCTCTTTTTCTGTAAAGGGTCTCTCTGGTATATATTTCCCTTCCAGTATGTCATTGAGCATCGATTTATATATTTTCATTTTGAGCGTAGTATCACACATTTGCATAACCTCCTGAATAGAAAAAAGCAACTAAAGGACATTATACCAAAAAGACAGCCGTTTTTCTCCTGCTGTTTTTTCGCAATATGTTAAATATTCGTATTGTTTCTTTTGATAGTAATTGACTTTGATTATCCTCTTTTGTTATTGTATATAGTAACAGGAGGTGTCAGATGCTTCCTCTTTCAAATAGGTGGTGAAATGGGTACACGTTTTGGTGAATATGGTGGAATGTATATTCCTGAGACTCTGATGAATGCCGTTTTAGAGCTTGACGGGGCATATGAGCGGTATAAGGATGATGCGAAGTTTAAAGAGGAGTTGAGATATCTCCTGAATGAATATGCCTCCCGTCCTTCCCGGCTTTATTATGCTGCGAACATGACGGAGCGTCTTGGAGGTGCGAGGATATACCTGAAAAGGGAAGATCTCAATCATACGGGAGCGCATAAGATAAATAATGCACTTGGGCAGGCTCTGCTTGCAAAGAAGATGGGAAAGACTCGTCTGATTGCAGAAACGGGAGCTGGGCAGCATGGTGTTGCGACTGCGACTGCCGCGGCGCTTTTTGGAATGGAATGTGAGATATTCATGGGTAGGACGGACATGGAGCGGCAGGCCCTGAATGTATATAGGATGGAGCTCCTGGGGGCAAAGGTCCATGCCGTTGATACTGGAACATCCACGCTTAAGGATGCAGTCAGTGAGACATTTCGTGAATGGACAAGGCGTATTTCCGATACCCATTATGTGATCGGATCTGTGATGGGACCGCATCCTTTCCCGACGATGGTAAGGGATTTTCAGGCTGTGATATCCGCAGAGATCAAGGAACAGATTCTTGCAAAGGAGAACCGTCTTCCTGATGCCGTCATCGCCTGTGTTGGTGGAGGCTCGAACGCCATAGGGGCTTTCTACCATTTCATCAATGACGAGAGTGTGCGCCTCATCGGATGCGAGGCTGCAGGAAGAGGGATAGATTCAAAAGATACAGCAGCGACGATGGCTACGGGAAGACCGGGAATCTTCCATGGAATGAAGAGCATCTTCTGCCAGGATGAGAAGGGGCAGATTGCTCCTGTTTATTCGATATCGGCAGGACTTGACTATCCTGGTATCGGTCCTGAGCATGCCTATCTTGCTTCCATAGGGAGGGCAGAGTATATGCCTGTGACCGATGATGAGGCTGTAGAGGCTTTTGAATACCTATCTCGTACGGAGGGGATAATTCCTGCGATAGAATCTGCCCATGCTGTTGCATATGCCATTAGGCTCGCACCTACCATGGACAAGGATAGGATCATAGTCATAAACATCTCTGGCAGGGGTGATAAGGATACGGCTGCGATTGCCAGATACAGGGGGAGGAACATCTATGAATGATATTGAGAGGGCATTTGAGAATGGAAAGGCTTTCATCCCTTTCATAACGGTAGGAGACCCGGATATAGAGACAAGCAGGGAGATCATAAAGGTCATGGCAGAAGAGGGAGCAAGCCTCATAGAACTCGGTATTCCGTTCTCAGATCCGATGGCAGAAGGGAGTGTGATACAGGAGGCGAACTACAGGGGGCTTAGAGCGGGAGTTACTGCCTCCGATGTCTTTTCCATGGTGAGAAGTCTTCGAGGAGAAGGAGTGAATGTGCCTCTTGCCATAATGACGTACGCCAATGTCGTATTCTCATATGGGATAGATTCTTTCCTCTCTGAAATGGAGGATGCAGGCTTTTCTGCTCTCATCCTTCCCGATGTCCCTTATGAGGAGAAAGGGGAGTTTGCAAGTGTAGCCGCTCTTCATAACGTGTCCCTCATCTCACTCATCGCTCCGACAAGTGACAGCAGAATACGGATGATAGCCTCAGAGGCCACGGGATTTATATATGCCGTCTCTTCCCTTGGCGTGACAGGGGTCAGAAGCAGTTTCTCCTCCAATATCGGGGAGATGGTTAAAACCGTGAGAAGCGTCCGTCCTGATATTCCTGTTGCCATAGGTTTTGGAATTGCAGATGCCGCTTCCGCTAGAAAGATGGCAGAACTTTCCGATGGTGTGATAATAGGTTCTGCAATCGTAAAGATCATTGCAAAATATGGAAAGGAGGCTGCGCCCTATGTCAGGAGATTTGTAAAAGAGATTGTCGAAGCTATCCGGGGTTTTTGAAATTCATTTCAGAAATATTTGTTTACAACTTGACCCTTGTAGGGGACAATTCCTTGTATAGGAAATTAATTATAAGGTCGAAATTAATTTCAAAGGAGTTTCCATGGGTGTACTGGATAATACTAAATACATCTTCAAAGTATGCGAGTTGTATTATCGTGATGGTCTCAGTCAGAAGGAGATCTCCGCAGAGCTTGGTATTTCCAGGCCCCAAGTGTCGAGGATTATTGCAATTGCGAATGAACGCAATCTCGTCACCGTTCGTTTTAATTATCCGAACTCCTTTGAAGCGCACTACCAGGATCTGATCAAGGCTGAATATGGTGTTGATGCTATTGTATTTGATCTGGGAAACGCCTCGGGGGATGCGGAACTCAGACTTCTTGCCGGTAAATGTGCAGATTATCTTGCAATAGAGATCAAGGATGGCTACAGGGTAGGCATCATGTCCAGCAGGACTGTCAAATACATCGCTGACAATATCCCTGTGACGAAGAAGCATGGATTTGAATATGTTCCCCTCTGTGGTGGTTATTCTGGCAACGGTATTGATTGGTATGCCAACGTAATTGCGCAAGAGATGGCATCGAAATCAAATGGTAGATACTACGTATTCACTGCTCCTAATTTTGCCAAGAATGAGGATGCGAAGAATGTTTTCGTAGCCGAACCCAGCGTGAGGCAGGTTCTGGATCTTATCCCCACCTGCGACATATGTCTCGTAGGAATAGGAAATATTGATGCCACGTCCACGGGAAGTCTTGCCAGCGGACTTACGAAGGAGGATCTTGAGGCTCTCAGCAGCATGAATGCCGTTTCCAGCATCTGTTCCTCTTATCTGGATGCGGATGGCAATGTCCTGCGTACAAGCCTCAGTGACAGGATGATAGGCGCATCCATTAAGGATATTCAGAATTCAAAGGTTTTCGGCATCGCGTGCGGTGTTGAGAAGACGGAGGCTATAAAAGCCGTCCTTAAGGGGGGTGTGATAGACGTCATCATCACATCTTTGGAGACGGCTAAGAATATAATCGGGAAATCAATGGTTTAGCCATTTAAAGGAGGAAATGAATGAAAAAGGTTCTGATTCTATTAATCTGCTTGCTTTCCCTGAGCGGAATTGTATTCGCTAACGGATCAGCTGAGTCCGGGGAGAAAACGGTTGCGATATGTACTCCATACATGTCCTCTGTGACGACGAAGCAGGATGTGGACATTCTTAGCGCGGAATTTGAGGCTGCGGGAATAAACGTTTCCGTATTCGATTCTGCAAATGATTTAAGCCGACTTGCATCTGATATTGAGACGGCCACCATCTCTGCCGTGGATGCGATCGTTATCGTAAGTGTCGATCCCAATCTCGTCGCGACACAGATTCAGGAGGCAGCAGACGCAGGTATACCTATCTTCGGAGTGGATGCGGGATACATGGATTGCATGCAGATGAATGCAACCAGCGATAACTATCAGATGGGCGTTCAGATGTGTGAATATCTCTTTGGCTTAATGGGTAATGAGGGCAAATTCTTCCATATCACGCACCGTCCGCAGCCGAGTGTCGTACAGAGAACTCTGGCCATGGTTGATGAACTTCCTAAATATCCTGATGTCGAGATGATTGCTGAATACCATTGTGATGTTCCAAACCAGATCAACAATGCGAAGGACATCGTTGAGAACATCCTTACTGCATATCCTGAGAAGGGAAGTTTTGATGCGATTTTCTGTGCATGGGATGAGCCTGCGATTGGAGCGACTCAGGCTCTTATGGAAGCTGGAAGAGATGAGGTGATCGTTGTCGGTGTTGATGGTAATGAACAGGCCGTGCAGCTTATCAATCAGGGCACGAACTTCAAAGCCACTCTGGCACAGGATTTTGATGGAATGTCACGCCTTTGTGCTCAGGAGGTCATAAAACTTCTTAATGGAGAGGAGGCATTGAGCGGTAACCAGTATGTACCAGCGCTCTTGATTACGGCGGAAGCATGATTTTCGTTAATCCGGTGCCCCTTGATGGGGCATCTGGATTTATGGAGGACTTATGATTGTAGAAACTAGGGGACTATGTAAGAAATTCGGTTCTTTTTATGCCCTGAAAGATATAGATTTCGCCATTAGGGAAGGTGAGATACATGGTCTTGTTGGCGAAAATGGGGCAGGTAAGTCCACGTTGATTAAAATTCTGACAGGGGTCTATCCCAAGACGAGTGGAGAGATATTCGTCTCAGGAAAATCTGTCGAGATAGATTCTCCTGTCGAAAGCCGTGCTCTTGGAATAAGCGTCATACATCAGGACAGGAACCTCATTCCTTCTTTTTCCGGGGTGGAGAATGTCTATCTTGGTATGGATACTCCGAAAACTCATGGCATAAGCATCGATTTCAAGAGCATGAGGAAGAAGATTGAGGCCGTGATGGCACAGTATGGCATAGATCTGCCTCTGGAGAAAATGGCAAAAGAGCTCAGTCCATCCCAGAAAACCATGCTGGAGATTGTCAGGGCCGTGATGAATAATTCAAAACTTCTCATTCTGGATGAACCAACGGCTTCCTTGACAGATAAGGAGACAGATAAACTCTTCTCTCTTATCAGGCAGATTAACTCGGAAGGGACTGCAATACTATATGTCTCTCACCGTCTGGAGGAGATATTTGAGCTTACGGAGAGGATAACTGTTTTCAAAAACGGTCAGCTTGTTGATACGGTTGCCACTAGCAGTGTGGATCAGAGTGGGCTTATCAGGATGATGACGGACAACTGGATAAGTGGAAAGCGCGATGATGAAATCCATGTGAATTATGGAAAGAAAGTATTCTCAGTCGAACATCTTTCCACCGAGGATGGTATAGTGAAGGACGTCTCGTTCACCGCTCATGAAGGTGAGATCATGGGACTTTTCGGACTTGGTGGAGCTGGGCGTACGGAAAGCCTCGAGGCCGTGTACGGACTTCGGGCGAGAAAAAGCGGTACCATAATATTCGAAGGAAAAGAGATCGAGAAGCCTACTCCTTCAAAATGTATAAAAAACGGTATCATTTTGGTCCATGAGGACAGGAGAGGACACTCACTGGTCATTTCAAGATCAGTCAAGGACAATATCGTTCTCTCTACAATCGATAAATATGTTAAACATGGTATCTTTGATGTGAAAGCAGAGAGGCGGGAAGCCTCTGATAAGATAAATCAGATGAACGTTCTTTCCCAGGGTCAGGATCAATGTGTCGGGGAACTTTCAGGAGGAAACCAGCAGAAGGTCGTCTTTGGCCGGGCTTTGATGAGTGCTCCGAAGGTATTCTTATGTGATGAGCCTACCCAGGCTGTCGATGTAAAGACCCGTGGAGAGATTCATGATCTTTTGAGAAAGTGTGCCAGAGATGGCAGTGCGGTCGTCTACGTTACAAGTGATTTGAAAGAGATGCTGGAAGTTGCCGATACGATAACGATAATATCGAACGGCAGGACGTGGGAGCATCTTGAGAATAAAGGCCTGACTTCTGAGCAGGTACTCAGCTATTGCTATAAGGAAAGATGAGTATGGAGAAGAAAAAGACAGATATGAAAGCGATTGTAAGGGCATATGGTATGATATTTGCCCTTATTCTGATCATTGTAATATTCGGGGCCCTGAATCCCCGTGCATTCCTTTCATCTACGAACTTCTGGAATATTACACGCCAGATGGCGATACTCTGCATAATAAGCCTTGGGGCTACGCTTATTATGAGCGTTGAGGAATTTGATCTTTCGGTTGGTAATATAGCCTCTTTCAGCGGTGTGCTTTCCGCATTGCTCGCCATAAGCGGGGTACCGTTCTTCTTCGCACTGGTGATATCCATAATTCTTAGTGCTGTCGTAGGATTCGTAAATGGTTTCATCGTTACGAGATTCCGTGTCATGTCCTTCATCGTCACCCTTGCCATGGGACAGGTCATCTACGGAATAACCTACTGGCTTTCCGATGGTGCGATCGTGTTTAATGGTATTCCGGAGAGTTTCAAGGTCCTTGGAACTGGAAAATTCGGTCCCGTTCCATATCTAACCGTTTTGATGGTCGTTGCTATCATCGTTTTCCAGTACCTCATGACACGTACCGCGATGGGACGTAAGCTCTATGCCATTGGAGGCAATGAGATGGCAAGCAAGGTCGCAGGTATAAAGGTCAAGACATATAAGACGATTGCATTCACGATCTCAGGAGCGATGGCGGGATTTGCAGGTGTCTTATTAGCTTCCCGTATAGGATCGGCTTCTCCGACTGGAGGGGATGCGTACATGCTCAACTCCTATGCCACGATATTCATAGGAAAGACGCTTTTCAGAGAAGGCATTCCAAATGTTCTTGGAACGGTCGTCGGTGTCGCACTATTTACGATACTCGCCAATGGATTGACGATCATGCAGGTTCCGACGTTCGTGCAGAACATAGTCACGGGAATCATAATCGTGTTCGCAGTTGTGTTCCAGAAGATGGGAAGTGGTAAAAATGAATGAGATAGCATCTAATCGTACTAAGAGTGTTGTGGAGAGAGAAGATAAGTTATTGGTAGGGTATGTCCTCGCAGGTTATCCTGATGAGAGGAGTTTCATGGAGGTCATGGGAATCCTTGGATCATCTCCTCTTGATATCCTTGAAATAGGATTTGCTTCTGCCAATCCGTACAGGGACGGTTCTGTCATCGCTGCAGCACATGCTAAGGTCGACAGGAGTATCTGCTGTTCTCTTGATTACTGGAAGGAGATACGGACTGTCACTGATAAACCCATCTGGCTAATGGCATATGCGGGTGATTTCATTGACAGTGGTATATACAAGGAGTTCTGTAAGGAGAGGGTGATAGACGGGCTTGTCATCCCTGATCTCGATGAGGCTCGTAGAGTCTCCCTTCTTTCTGCAGCAAAGGACTATGGCATAGATGTTGTGGGGTTTTCAAACCCTAGCATGGATGACTGTGGCCTTGATGACATCTTCTCCACTTTTCCCCTTGTATATGAACAGCTTTATGTAGGAGAAACGGGAAAGGGATCGAGCGTTGAGATGTATCATCACATGCTTGATATCTCCTTACGATATCCAGATGTCACGGGCCTTGCAGGTTTCGGTATCAGTACTAGGGAACAGGTTGAGAGGAAGTTTAAAGAGGGCTTTTGCGGTACGATTATCGGAACTGCGATAGTCAGGCATATGAATGAGTCCTTTGAGAGTTTGAAGAATTATCTTGAGGATTTAGGGAGGGCGAAGGAAACATGGCGGTGATTGCAGCTTTTGATCTTGGTACGACGGCTCTGAAGTGTGTTGTTATTAATGAGCATCAGGAGATTTCATTCTCTGGAAAGGTGAATATAAATACGATAAGAAAAGACGGGTTCATTGAACAGGATCCTAATGAATGGTGGAGGGCTTTTATTGAGCTTTCTTCCCGTTTTGATGCATCATCTGTGGATTATATGATCTTCTCCGGTCAGATGCAGGATCTTTATTTCCTTGATGAGAATGGTGTTGTGATTGAAAACGCGGTTCTCTATGACGACCAGAGGGGAGCTTCATTCGTGGATGCCCTTCCTCCATATATAGCAGAAGAGACATCAGTCTCCATGAACGGCACCATTCCTGTTGCGAAGCTGCTCTGGTTCAGAAAGAACCGTCCTGATGTTCTTGAAAAAGCCCGGCACCTTCTTATAGGAGCGAAAGACTATCTCATCTATAAGCTTACAGGAGTCCTTGCCTCCGATGCGACGAACATGTCGACTTCCGGGATGATGAACATCCATACGAAGGAGTATGTCAATCTGGATGGCATCATAGATTCTTCCACTCTTCCCAAGATAATGTATTCAGATGAGATAGTGGGTACCGTCACTCAAACGGCATCAAAAATGACGGGATTCAGAGAAGATGTGGAGGTATTCGCAGGCTCAGGAGATGCAGGAGCAACGACCCTTGCCTCAGGGGTTGCCAATGCCGGGGAGTTCAGCATCAACCTTGGTACGAGCGGCTGGGTTGCATCTCTCTCTTCCTCTCCTATGGACGGGGTATTCAATCTTGCCGCGATCAATAGAGGGTTATATATCAATGTCATTCCCGTTCTGAATGCTGCGAACGTTCATAACTGGATATCGAAGACGATTTATCCCAGTGGAGAGAGGAACCGGTATGATGTTCTCCATGATATGCTTTTATCAGATGAAGGGGCAAATGAGAACCTGCTTTGCATGCCGTATCTTGTCGGAGAGAGATTCCCCGTAGCTGATGACAAGGTCAGGGGTGTTTACATAGGGCTGGATTTCAATACAGGGCTTTCAGATCTTGCAAGGAGTGCTCTTGAAGGGGTTGCCTTCTCTTTGAAGATGGGAATGGAGCAGCACAAGGTTAATCCTACAAGCGTGTCCCTTATTGGAGGAGGTGCGACTGAACCTGTGTGGAATCAGATATTCTCCGACGTGTTCAACGTTCCGGTAACTGTATTCGAGGATTCAGAAGTGCTTCCAAGCATCGCACTTTCTTCCGCTGTCCTCCATGGGAAGAAGATGATTCCATCCTATTCATCTTTCATCTCCGGCATCTTGAAACGTCATGAATCCCAGACCTACAATCCTAAAAAGGACCGGGTTGAACATTATAAGAGATTGTATGAGCGGTTTAAAAAGATTTATCCTGCTGTAAAGGATCTGTTCTAGTTCTCGTCCATTGTGTGTTCCCTTGAATATGCAATGGATTTTTTTGTCATATTTGAAGATGCCGTTCCCTTTTCAAGCTACTATAATTCTGAATTGGTAAATGAGGTGCCTAGTATGAGAAGTAATAGTGGTAGTTCCATAACATTTCAAGAGGATGCATTTGGATTTGACATTACGGTTTATTCTTCGGGAAATGATTTTTGGTTCTCTTTAGAACAGATTGCGATTTTGTTTAAAGAAGAAAAATCCACGATTATCAATCTCATAAAGGATGTATTTGCTGAAGGAGAGGTGGACGAGAAAATCGCTGTTTCAGATTTTGCGATAACATATCTAGATGGTAAAAGCTATTATGAAATTTTGTATAATCTTTAAGCTGTAATCTTAGTCGGATTTCGAGTCAGTCCAAAGCGTGGATTTTCATTCAGAAAATGGGTATGTGGCGTATTACATGATTATCTTTTAAACGGTTATGCAGAAAATAGGAGAAGTCTGGAACTTCAGGGGAAAACAATAGGAATTCAATCAAGGATAATATCCCCTGCGACAAATACAGAAGAAAAAGAATTACTTGAAGTAATTGATAGCTACTCAGAAGCATTGAATATTCTGGATGATTATGATCATCAGCACCTAGAGAAGCCGAAAGGAAATAAAGGTTACATCCGTCTTGAATATGAGGAATATAAACCTTATTGATTCCATGCGATTTAGTTTAACTTCCAATCTTTTTGGAAGGGAAAAGAGTGAAGGAGCCTTTTTGGAAATTATTTATAATGTATATCAATCCGTATATGGAATAGATATTTATAATACTATTTAAGAAAAAGCAGCAAATCTACTTTATTTTCTTGTAAAGGATCATCCATTTAATGATGGCTGTAAAAGAATCGGTGCTGCACTTTTCCTAGCTTTCTTACATAAGAATGGAATTCTTTTCTCTTCAGATGGAAAACAGGTGATTTCAAATGGAGCTTTGGTTTCAATTACTCTGATGATTGCAGAATCCAGACCTGAGGAAAAAGACATAATGATCGCTTTTTTGATGAATCTCTTGGTTCTAAAGCATTAATAGAATTATGAGCTGTGACACGTTTGGGTCTTTTTGTCTTATCTTGTTGCATGGATAGAAAAGGTCATGGCATATTTGATGCAATGGGAAAGCAACAAATAATGATGTCTAGCATTCACATGATATTCCTGTGTGAATGTACATCTATTCGTACGAGAAAATGCGAATAGGGGCAGGATAGGATGGTAGTTCTTTTTGCCTGTTTTTATTTATGGCAAGTAGGTCTGATTAGGACGAAGTTTTCAGGTCTTTGCATAATTAGGTGAAAAAGATATTGAAAATAATTTCATTATAATATTTTGCTGTATCATAAGTCACTTTTTGTACATAAGCACGTTCTAAAAGATTAGTTGACCATTGCTGAAAAAATGGATATTGCGAGGCATACATGAAATATAGCCTTGATAATAAAGCCGGGAGAAGTCATGAGTCTGTGACGGTAAGAACTACTTATATGATATAATTCAAGTAGGAAGGTGTTCGTATGAGGATTACTCGTGATCTTGAATTTCACGTCAACAGTAAAGAGGAAAAACTTCCTTATGATACTTCTGCTTTTCCGTACGTTGCTTCCCGAGCAGAACTGGATTTCTTTCGCGAGCCTTTTGTCCCTTGGCATTGGCATAATGCCGTAGAATTATTTTACATAGAAAGCGGAGAGCTGAAATACTATACACCTAATAAGATTATAAGTTTTCCCGCGGGTTCTGCAGGTATGGTCAATTCCAATGTACTGCATATGACGGAGGTTCGGACGCATAACGATAAGAACATACAGCTGTTACATCTTTTCGATCCGAAGCTGATCGCAGGTGCTCATGGTAGTATCATCGAACAGAAATATGTTATGCCGATCATTACCTCATCTTTGATAGATATAATTGAACTAAAACCCGAAAGAGCTGATGATGTGGCGGTCATAGATTTAATCAGGAATGCTTTTCTTTTGTCAGAAGATGAAATAGGGCATGAACTTAGTATAAGGGAGGCTCTTTCTCAAATATGGTTATATCTATTTAAAGTATGCACACCCCTCTTGCAAGAGAAAATTCAGCCTGTTAACCGTGCTGTGGATAAGGTTAAACAGATGATGGTGTACATACATGAGCATTATGCAGAAAAGATATCTGTTCCAGAACTGGCAGAAATTGCTTTTTTAAGCGAACGAGAGTGTTATAGAACATTCCAGGATCATCTGCATATGACACCTTTGGAGTATATGAGAGGTTATCGTATACAGGTTGCTCGGCAGATGCTTGCTGACAGTCAGATTCCAATAACGGAAATCGCATATGCATGCGGATTTGGAAGTGCCAGCTATTTCGGGAAAATATTCCGTGAATATACTGGAGATTCTCCATTACAATATCGTAGTAAATGGCAGAATCGAGATAGAAAATGACAGGATGAAGATATCGTACTTGTATCATAAGCGGTACTATCATAATAGCAGATAAATAAAATCTGTTAGGAGGTATTCCTTATGATAAAAGTAAATATTCTGAATTTGAAAAGATTTCTTGAGACTGTGAATCAATGTCATGGCCGTATCATGGTGCTCTCCTCAGGTGGGCAGAAAATGAATATAACAAGAGAATACGCTGTTCAAAAGGAAATGGAGAAGCAATACCTGGAGAATGGCAGATGTCTGCCGCTCTCATTGATTATAGAAGAATCTAAGGACTATATGGCTGTTATCTCCTATTATGCAGGAGATTGTTAAACAGAAAAATCAGATAACATGGAAAGAGCCTGACTTCTTATATGTCGGGCTTTTTTGTTCAGAATTATAGATAATGAAAACAGAATAGGAATACTGGAGCTGTATCTTTTTAAATGCTGAAAAACAGTCTTTAATAAAGGTTTCTAATCAGGTTCTCAATCGAAGGCTATCGCTACTTCAAGTGCGATTATATCACGGGGATTGAGTCCGTAGTTTATTCCATAGTCCTGCCAGTAGTAGGCGATTATGAGATCTATGCAGAATATGTCTAGTTCCAGTCCTAGACTAGGATAGCCTCCGCTTATACCTGCGTTGATGCTGACAAAATCCGTAAGGCCGAGGCTCATGCCGGCATTGAAACTTCTCATGAGATCGATGGTGTCTCTTATATTGTTCCATCCCCTGAGTCCCAGCTCAAGTTGAAGTGAGATGAAAGACCATTTCCCGCTCCATCCGATGGCTGTATCTATGGCAAAAGGATTCTCGAGTTCTTCCACGCTTCCGTCTGTTCCTGCGGCCTCATAGTCGGAACCTATGTTTCTCAGGACGAGAGCACTTGAGAATCCAAGAGGAAAGGATACATAGGCTCCGATATCCATAGACAGGGCAAGGGCCTCATACACCGTCACTGCTTCCGAGAGGCTTGAGTCAAGCATGAAATCCACGGCTGTCTCAATCCCGACAGGACTTGTGTACACCCTGTAAAGCAGTTTAGGAGTCATTCCCAAAGAGATATGATATTCGTCAAGGGGAATGTCAAAACCGAATCCCGCTGAGAGTTCTCCCTCTATACACGCAGAGAGGGTCGTGGCGACAGAACCTCCCGTTGTAATGACCTCCTCTCTTAAAGCAAGATTCAGTCCGAATCCTTTTACCGTGAAGGAAAGGCTTTCATCCATGGACAAGAGTGGCATCGTTCCACTGAATTCCCTCAAAAGGGATAATAGTCCATTCACCATGCTCTCCTCATCCATGGAGGATATGGCTGTGATATTCGCTATAAGATCATTACTGATCAGGCCCGATATGTTATATATCTGAGCATTTACTGGCAGGAGGAAGGAGAAGTTCTTTGATGTGAGAAATGCAGGATTGTGGGAAAATGCGTAGTTCACTTCGTTGCTTGTTAGAACAGCATCTCCTCTTGAGAGTGCGCTTAGAGAGGATGTCGCGTTGAGCGGCATGATAAGGAAGAGTAACACACAGATGCTTAGAACTGATTTTCTCATATGAGTTTTCCTATGATGGTTTCCAAGTTGATGAAGGATGGGATGTTGCCTCCGATCAGATCGATTTCAGAGGCTGAATTAAGCAGTATGCTGACAATAGTCAGTGCATTTTCCCTGATTGAAGTTATCGTATCTGCTCTCGACAGGAACCCGTCTCCCTCTGTAAGCTCCTCCCATGCATATGTGGTAGCCTCCGTAGGAAGGTCTATCAGGATCGTATAGAGCATGTCGATGGAGGAGGCGATAATATCAAGAGTGAGCTGAATTGCTATGTAGTCCTCAATGGTATCGCAGCCTTTGTCTGGGGAGATGAGCTCAATTAAGCCATCAAAGAAATCGGTTACGACCAAGCTGTCTATGCTCTGGTTGTATTCTTCAATCTCTTTTATGACGTCGATTATGCATGATTTCACTTCTTCTATTATTTCCGTTGCGAACGCCTTTGTTTCTCTACATACGGTTTTCTGATTGGCCGTTAAAGGTGTTGCAAGATACTCCTCAAGCCCTCCGAATCTGGAAAGATACGAGACCGTCTGTATCAAAGCGGTCACATCGTTCTTCTTTAACTGTTTCAGTATTTCATAGTCCGCTCCTGGCGTGTATTTCAGATTTATTCTCCCGGAATAGGATGGGGAGATGGAAAGGAGATTAAATGCGCGATTCTCTTCTAGTTTGACCGTCTCAAATGCTCTCTCCTTTATCGGATCATAGAGGCCAAGGTTTGAATATATGTTCGGCTGGGAGCATGATAACAATATGGATGATAGGATGATGCAAATTATTTTCCCTATTTTTATCACTCTCGACCTCCTTTTTATTCCATAGTAGCTCCTTAAGCCTCTTTTTTCCATTGGGAGACGTTTTCTTCTTATCATTTTAAATGCTGATTGACTATGGTGGACCTTCGTGCAATCCTTTTCTTATGAAGAAGGTTCTATTGATTTCAGGTTCCTTGAGAAAGGAGAGTTTTAATACTTATCTGTTAAAAGAGGTCATGGGTATCCTATCTGGTAAGCTGGAGTGTGAGATTCTTTCCTATGATGATATCCCATATATGAATCAGGATATTGAATTCAATGATCTTCCGTCGATTAAACGGGTCAGGGAGAAGGTGAAGTCTGCCGATGCTCTCTGGATCTCTACTCCTGAGTATAATCATAGTTACTCAGGGGTGTTGAAGAACCTGATAGACTGGCTTTCCCGCCCGACGGTTCCCGGGGATTATAACTCTCCTGTCATAAAAGGAAAGGTGGTTGCACTCAGTGCCGTAGCAGGGTCCTCCGCTGGCTCATTCGCTTTGGAGAAGCTAAGGGAACTTATGGAAATGTGCTCCTGTGATGTATGTGAAAAGATCACTGGGGTTGTTCTTGGTGCACGGTTTGGAAAGGTTGGACTTGTTCTGAGTGATGAAGAGATGAGTTCTTTAAAAGATGAATGTGCCTCTCTTTTAGAGAGTTTTTCACTGTAGTTCCTTACTCTGCATATCCCATTCCTATAGAAGGGCGTTTTTGCTTTTTTCTTCTTTTCTGGTTATATTAATCTCAGGAGAAGGCAAAATGAAAATAGTTCTTTTTGATACAAAAACATATGATCAGGTACACTTTGAGGAGGCGAACAGGGATTTTGGATATGATGTCGTCTATCTTGCCCCTGAGCTGAATAGTCATACAGCTGTTATGGCCTCGGGAGCGGATGTCGTATGCCCGTTCGTAAACTGTACTGTGGATAAGAAGGTAATAGATATTCTGAAAAAAGAGGGTGTACGCCTTATCGCACTGCGTTCTGCAGGATTTAATAACGTCGATTATAGATATGCCGAATCTCAAGGGATTCCTGTGGTGAGGGTTCCCGCGTATAGCCCTCATGCAGTTGCAGAGCATTCCTTTGCCCTATTATTGGCTTTGGTGAGAAAACTTACTCATGCCTATGTCCGTACAAGGGAGTTCAATTTCTCACTCTCCGGTCTTGTTGGTATGGATCTTTATGGAAAGACGATGGGCATCGTCGGCTCCGGTAAGATAGGCAGGGCAGCAATTTCGATAGCGAAGGGATTCGGGATGCATGTTCTCTGTTATGACCCATACCCGGCGGAGATTGAAGGGGTTGAGTTCACTGATCTTGATACCCTTTTGAGAAAGAGCGATGTCGTGAGCCTCTATTGTCCGCTTACAAAGGATAACAGACATATGATCAATGCAAAGACGCTTGAAGAGATGAAGGACAGTGTTTTCCTGATCAATACCTCCCGAGGCGGATTGATTGATTCAGAAGCGCTTTTAGAAGCATTGAAGGACAAGAAGATCGCAGGAGCGGCTCTCGATGTCTACGAGGAGGAGGCAGGGATCTTCTATACTGATCAGAGCGATGAGGGAGTTGCGGATGATACCCTTGCACGTCTTATAAGCATGCCGAACGTCATCATCACGTCTCATCAGGGATATCTGACGAAGGAAGCTCTTACCGCCATAAGTGAGACGACACTGAAGAACGTCAAAGAGTTTGAGGAGGGTAGAGTACTATCAAACAGGGTAAGCTGATTACAGCTTTCTTAGTATGAAATCCGACTTTTTAAAGTCGATGAGTCCTTCCTTTTTCAGTTTTCCAAGTTCAGAGGACATTGCGGACCTGTCTACCGAGAGAAAGTCGGCAAGCTCCTGTCTGTTAAATGGGATTGAGAAGGAGGGACTGTTCCGCTTTTTCTCCTCTTCAGAAAGGTAGGAAAGCAGTTTCTCCCTTGTTGTCCTTTTGGCAAGATGTCCGTTCTTTCTTACAAGGTTTCTGTTCTTTTCGGCTAATATGCCAAGGAGGTTCTTCATGAGAGCCTGTCTAGGGATATCAGGAGAGATGAGAATTTTCTTTACATTCAGGAGGATGATGATGCTCTCTTCAGAGGCTATGACATCATTAAGGGAGAGGAAAGAGGAGACGGCGTAAGCCTCTGCGAATATATCATTTTCTTTTATCTCACTTATGATACTCCTATTTCCCCAGTAATCGATACTCTGGATGAATAGATGTCCTTTCAGCAGTATTCCGATTTCGGTGATCCTCTCTCCCTCCCTGATTATATATTCACCTTTCTTGTAAGTTTTTTTCTCCGCTTTTAGGTTCTCAAGCAGTGCAGTAAGTTCTTCTTTGTTTATTCCTTTGAATAGATCCAGCTTTTCCAATTGTTCCATGTATTCTTTCATTTTTATTCCCTTGTTGTAAAAACAACAGAACTTGTTGGAATATTATTCTATCCTTTGCTCTTAAGAAAGAGGCTCGGGAATGTGCACATCTTATAGTGCCTTTCCCGGTCTAATGGGATGAGTATTGGACTGAACTTTTAAATTGGATATTATTGTGGCATGGTTCCCCATGAATTGATGACAGACCGCCTTAAATTAAGGAGTTTTGCTCCAAATGATATTCCCGCCATCTATGAGATCTTCAGCGATAGGGATGTTAATCGTTTCCTCCCCTGGTTCCCTCTTGCCTCACTTCCGGAAGCCGAAATATTTTATAAAGAACGCTATATAGATGAGACTGGATATAAGTATGCTGTGTGCTTGAAAGAGGATGATTATCCCATTGGCTATGTGAATGTTTCTTCTCCTCCTTCGTTTGATCTGGGGTATGGGCTTAGAAAAGAATTCTGGCACAGGGGAATAATCACGGAAGCATGTATGGCTCTCATTGACCGGTTAAGAGATGATGGGATTCCTTATCTCACGGCAACCCATGATGTGAACAACCCCCGGAGCGGGGAGGTGATGAAAAGGCTTGGAATGAAATACATGTACTCTTATGAGGAATTATGGATGCCGAAAAATTTTCCCGTCATTTTCAGGCTCTAACAACTTAATCTTGATGGGGATGTAGAGAGGGTATATCGGAATACTGGAATAACTCTTCCGTTCATTTTGTTGAGACAATATAATATTGCATATTGTATAAGGGGGGAATGGCTTTATGATCATAAATATTGCAAAAGATTCATTGGAACTGGGAAAAAGAGCGGGTAAGGCTATTGCAGAGGCTATCAGGGCAGCCCTGGAGGAGAAGGGAGAGGCGCGAATCCTGCTCTCTACAGGTGCCTCGCAGTTTGAGACGCTGTCCACTCTTGTCAAGGAGGATCTGGATTGGAGCCATGTAACCATGTTCCATCTAGATGAATATGTAGACCTGCCTGTGACGCATAAGGCGAGTTTTAGAAAATATCTGAACGAGAGGTTTGTCTCAGTCGTCAATCCAGGAGAGGTTTTCTATGTCAATGGAGAAGGGGACGTAGGAAAGAATATTGCGATTTTATCTGAGGCGTTTAAAAAGGCTCCAATCGACGTGGGGGTTATCGGGATAGGGGAGAACGGACATATCGCATTCAATGATCCTCCTGCGGATTTCAATACAGATGAGATATATAAGGTTGTTAAACTCGACGAACGATGCAGGAGACAGCAGGTTGGGGAAGGCTGGTTTGAGAGCGTTTCCGACGTTCCTGAAAAAGCGATTTCCATGACTGTGAAGGCGATTCTCTCCTCTAGGAAGATTATCAGCTCCGTTCCTCACTCTGTAAAGGCAGAAGCGATTAAGAATACAGTTACGGGAAAGATCTCTCCTTATGTTCCCGCTACGATTCTAAAGACCCATCCGGACTGGAATCTGTTCCTTGATTCCGATTCTGCTGCCATGTTGCTTTCTATAAATGGAGATGAAAAGTAAATGAATATAGGATCTCCATCTTTTCACTATCATGGAAGATGGAGTTTTCTTAATGTATGAAATGTATATTTAACGCATGGATTATGCTAAATTGTAACCATGACGGAATTAGATTTGAGACTTCTAAGAAGGACTAAGGAGATTGCCCATGAGTCGATGGAGAGGGGTAATCATCCATTTGGAGCCCTTCTCGCGGATAAAGATGGAAATGTCCTCATGGAGCAGGGGAATGCTTTTAGCGAAGGAGGGAGCGCATACCATGCGGAGACGATTCTTCTTCTGAAAGCTGCGAAGACGTACTCTCCTGAATTTCTTAAGAGCTGTACACTTTACTCGAATTTTGAACCCTGCTGCATGTGTACAGGAGCTCTCTACTGGACGAACGTGGGGCGTCTGGTATTCGGGGCTACAGAGAAGGATCTTTTGAAGTTCACCGGGGATAATGAGGAGAATCCGACGTTCTCCCTTTCTTCAAGGGAAGTTGTCTCTCATGGACAGAAAGATATAATAATAGAAGGACCTGTTCAGGATGAGGCCTTTCTTGAAGAAATCTGCCGCGATCATATCGGTTTCTGGAAATAAGGGATCAGGAGAACAGGATCAGGGATAGTATCACAGTTATGATTCCTGACATGACGAGTGCTATGGAAGAGAGGGAACCCTGAATCTCTCCAAGTTCTATTGCCCGGCTTGTTCCCACTGCGTGACTGGATGCACCGAGTGCCATTCCCTGTGCGATCTCATTCTTTATCCTGAAGATGCGGATGAGTGTCGGCCCTATGATGTTTCCCAATGTTCCAGTAACTATAACCGATAGTACCGTGATTGACTGGATTCCTCCAATGCTGTCGGATACAGCAATTGCCATCGGAGTCGTAATGCTCTTTGGTATGAGGGAACTTGTCATCTCCTCGCTTAATCCGAACAGATGTGCAAGCAGGTAGACTACGATGATGGAGCAGAGGGAACCTGTGATTGTTCCTGCAAGAATTGCGAGTATGTGCTCTTTCAAAAGTTTTCTCTGCCTGTATACGGTTATCGCAAGAACTGCGGTTGCAGGAGAGAGGAACATGTTTATTATATCTCCCCCTTCATTATACCACTCTAGCGGAATGTTGAGAAAATAGAGCAGAGGTATGATTATCAGGTAGGAAATGAGCAGTGGATTGAAAATAGCCAGCCTCGTCTTCCTGTTCAGCCATATGCCGATACTGTAGGCTACTATCGAGAGCGTTATCCCGAAGAAAGGGGAAGAGCAGATGATTTCTTTCATTTCGCCTTCCTCCTCTCTTCAAATCTTATCACGAGGCTTACGCTCCAGGCCGTTACCAGGAACACCAGGACTGTCGATATGATTATTATGAGCAGAAATTGCCACCAGACAGGGATTATAAGATTAAAATTCTCCATTACCTTTACCCCTGCTGGAATGAAGAAGAACGCCATGTTTGATAGAAGAAAATCACTCTTTTCCTTGATATGGTCTATTCTCAATACCCCTGTGAAAAGGGCGATTAATAGAAGCAGCATCGCCGTAATCGCCGAAGGAAAGGGAAACGGCAGGAGCGTGCTTATAACCTCTCCTAGAAGGCAGAGGGCAAATATTATCGCAATCTGATAAAGTATCTTCATAATTCTCGACCGGATGGAAATCTATCATAAATTCCAGTCCTTTTCCATCTGGACGATAGCTGAAGATGAAAATATTCCTCGTTTTGGTTGAAAAACTGTAGTATTGGTTCTAAACTCCCATTTGAAGAAGGAAACGTGGAAAGGATGAATGATGACTATCTGATTACATATTCCCCTTTGAAAGCCCTCCTGCTGTTCTCCCTTCCCATGATGGCGGGATCTTTGTTTCAGCAGCTATATACGGCGGCCGATTCCATAATCGTAGGACGGTTCGTAGGGGAGAGTGCCCTTGCAGCAGTAGGCGCTTCCATGGCCCTGACTACGGTATTCATATCGATTGCGATAGGAGGAGGGGCTGGAGCGACCGTCATTACGAGCAAGGCATTCGGAGCAAAGGACTACGGGGCTCTTGGGCTGAGCATAAGCACGGGACTCATTTCCTTCCTCATCCTGTCCGTGATACTCGCGTTGGCCGGATACGTGTTCTCACCTTGGATTCTTAACCTGCTCAATACACCTCTGGATATAATGGATGATGCGAATGCCTATTTGCGTATTTATTTCCTGGGACTTCCTTTTCTTTTCATGTACAACATCCTCTCTTCGGTATTCAACAGTCTTGGTTATTCAAGGATACCTCTTTATCTCTTGATATTCTCATCCCTTTTAAACGTCGTCCTCGACCTTGTTGCCGTAATAAACCTCGGTCTTGGAGTCCGGGGAGCGGCATGGGCGACTCTGATATCACAGGCTATTTCAGCTTTTCTTTCTTTCCTTATACTCTTCTCAAAACTAAGAAAGCTGGGAGTGCGTTTTGAGCGTCTGTTTTCACCTTCAATCTTCTCAGAGATGGCAGGGCTTGCCATTCCATCCATCTTGCAGCAGAGTACGGTTTCCATCGGAATGATGCTTGTGCAGGGTGTTGTGAATACCTTTGGATCAAATGTACTTGCCGGATATTCTGCCGCGATAAGAATAGATAACATAGTGACTGTTCCCTTTGCCGCCGTGATGAACTCGATGAGTTCCTACACTGCTCAGAACATAGGTGCCGGAAGAAAGGGAAGAGTGAGAGCAGGCTACAGGGCTGGACTTGTTACCATTTTTGCCTTCGGCTTTCTTATCTTTTTGATTCTTGAGGTGTTCTCTCATGAAGTGATTGGCCTGTTCCTCGGTACTGCAGGAACGGAGGATGCCTTCAGAACCGGAGAGGACTATCTCAGATTCCTTGGTTTCTTCTATTGGATTCTCGGTGCTGCGATGACAACAGGGGGACTTCTTAGGGGAAACGGGGACATGAAGCTTTTTACTCTGGCAAGCCTGTTAAATCTTGCTTTCCGTGTCATCGCTTCAGCACTCCTTGCCCCCGTTTATGGTGTTAAGACAGTCTGGCAGGTCGTTCCTGTAGGCTGGTTCATCTATTTCGCAATCTGTTATTACGAGTATCGGAAACAGATTAAAAGGTTTTCCTGATTTTCTGATCAGCCTCTCAACAGTTTGTCCGCATTCCTCATTCTCTCTGCGATCGATACTCCAAATGGACATCGCTTCTCACAGGACCTACATTCAATGCAGTCTCCACCATTTGCAGAAAGTGCCATATAATGGGCTTTCAGGGAGGTTGGAATCTCCTTCTGCATCAATGCCAGATCGTAAAGTTTATTCACCATCGCGATGTCTATCTTCTTCGGACATGGCGCACAGTGACCACAGTATGTACAGCCTCCCTTATAAGCATGTTTTGGAGCATTTGCAAGTACGCTTGCATAATCCTTCTCCTCCTCTGTAGCATTTTCATATGCCACTGCTGCATCGATATGCTCCTTAGAGTCATATCCTACCAAGATACTTGCCACCGCCGGGCGGGTAAGAACATAGTGGATACACTGTACAGGAGTGAGTGCGACTTTGAATGGAGAGGTTTTCTCATCAAAGAGCCGTCCTCCCGCATAACCCTTCATTACGGTTATTCCAACTCCGTTTTTCTCGCATATTCTGTAAAGTTCAGCCCTTTCAGGGGCTATCCCCCCATCTTTGATATCATATTCCTCTTTGAAATATTCATTCAGATCCTCAGAGGCGGGCAGCATGTCAAATGCGGGATTTATGCTGAAAAGGATCATCTCTATCTTCCCGCTCTCGGCAGCAAGACGTGCCACATCCGGATTATGAGTACTCATTCCGATGTGGCGGATCACGCCATCTTTTTTCAGGCTTTCCGCATAGGCATAGAAATCTCCACTCATGATGCGATGGAACTCTGCCACCTCATCTACAAAATGTATCATTCCAAGGTCGACATAATCCGTATCTAATCGTGTCAGAAGGTCTTCGAATGCGGGTTTGACCTTATCAAGATCCCTTGTCCTCACATATTGCCCGCCTTGCCATGTGGACCCAAGATGCCCCTGGATTATCCATTTGTCCCTTCTTCCTTTTATCGCCTCTCCTATATTTGAGCGTACGTTTGGTTCTGACATCCAGCAGTCGAGGATGTTGATGCCCTTGTCTTCCGCATATCTTATGATCTCACATACTTCTTCCCTGTTATGCCTTTCAAGCCACTCAGCACCGAATCCTATCTCGCTGACGCTTAGGCCTGTATTTCCTAGATTCCTATAATTCATATATGCCTCCCTTTTTGTATTCTATCTCCTAATTTGGGGATTTGGTATGATTTTGCAAAATGATTGACATCCCATGTTTTTCCTGTTAATAGTTTTGCGAAAACAACAATGGATCTTCGTGGACTTTTCCAGGGATTTTCCCTCTTTTCGCCCGGAGAGAGGATGAAAAAATGGAAAAAGACGGTTCTTTCATGAAGGAAAGGAGAATATTCCCTCTCCTTGTCTCGATGGCACTTCCGATGGTGCTCTCGATGACGATCAATAGCCTTTATAACATCGTTGACAGTTATTTCGTTGCAATGCTCAGCGATAGTGCGATGACGGCACTTTCTCTTGTCTATCCGGTACAGAATGCCATCAATTCTGTCGCCATAGGTTTTGGTATAGGAATTAATGCAGCGATATCATATTTCTCTGGGGCTCGTGATATGAAAGGGGCGGACAAGGCTGCCTCCCTGGGGCTCATTCTCTCTATTTTTCATGGGCTGGTTTTGACAGTCATATCTATTGGAGTGATGCCCTCTTTCCTGAGATCTTTCACTTCTGATCCAGTCCTGATCGATTACGGGATGCGTTACTCTGTAATCGTATTCCTTTTTTCTGTCATAAACATGGCGGGCCTTTCATATGAGAAGATATTCCAGGCTGTGGGGCGTATGAAGATATCCATGGTCGCACTCGCAGCAGGCTGTCTTTTCAATATCGTGATGGATCCTGTTCTGATTTTTACATTCTCCATGGGAATTGAGGGAGCTGCGATTGCTACAGGACTGGGACAGACCGTTTCTCTACTGGTCTACCTCATCTTCTATAAAGTACGTCCGATGGGGGTAAGGATTCATTATTCCTTATTCCGTTTTGATAAAGCAATGGCTAAAAGACTCTATGCAGTGGGACTTCCCGCGACGCTGAATCTCGCGCTCTCTTCCCTTCTGGTTACAGCTCTCAATGCGATGCTCTCTTCTTTTTCTGAGATATATGTCCTCATCCTCGGCTTATATTATAAACTGCAGAGCTTTCTATATCTGCCATCTAGCGGAATCGTACAGGGGATGAGACCGATTATCGGATATAACTATGGGGCAAGAGAGATGGCCAGGGTAAGAAAGACGTTCAATACCACACTCCTGCTTTGTATTGCGATAATGAGTGTTGGTACATTGATAGCAATCATCTTTCCAGAGAGCTTGATCTCCCTTTTTTCTGAAGATGAACGGGTGATTGAGGAAGGGGCCGAGGCGCTCAGGATCATATCCATCGGCTTTGTAGTCTCTTCCATATCTGTAACCGCGTCCGGAGCACTGGAAGGGCTTGGTAAAGGTAAGGAATCCCTTCTCATATCCTTATGCCGTTTTGTCATCTTCATAATACCCCTCGCGTACCTGCTTTGCCACTTTTTCGGACCGGAGGGGGTATGGCATTCCTTCTGGATCACGGAGATCCTCTCTGCTTTCGTTTCCCTTTTCGTATACAGAAGGGTACTCTCTAGGCTCTGACAGGTGCTGTCGTACTGTCTGTTTTCTTCCATCTGTTGAAGAATATGATATAGCAGATCAGGTGTACTATGAATGTGACGAGCCATGATGCTGGGTATGAGAGATAGAGTGTAAATAGTGTCCTGTTCGCCTGGAATACCGTATAGATCCAGAGGATTCTCAGTCCACAGGCACCTGTAAGGGACACTATCGTGGGGGCGATAGAGTATCCAAGCCCTCGGATTGAACCACAGACGGTATCCATGAGACCGCATAGGAAGTATGTAAGGCAGATCACGTTCAGCCTTCCGATTCCGTATGCGATTACATCGGGATCCGATGAGTATATGCCGAGAAGCTGGTGGGAAAAGAGTACCGCGATTCCTCCTAATGCGACGCCTACGACGGTTACGATTGCAAGACACGAAAGGAGTACGGGAGTGATTCTCTCCTTCTTATGTGCACCCACGTTCTGACTGGTGAAATTTGTCGAAGCCTGATATATAGAGTTCATCGCGGTGTATACGAATCCCTCTATGTTTGATGAGGCTGTGTTTCCTGCTACTGCAATTGATCCGAAGGAGTTGATTGAGGACTGGATGAGCACGTTTGAGATGGAGAATACCGCACCTTGAACGCCTGCAGGAAGACCGATCTTGACTATATGGAAGAACTTGTCCCTGTCAATCCTGAGCTCTTTTAAGTTGAGCTTATAGGAGCTGTCAGTATTCATCATGCATCTTATGATCAGGGTTGCCGATATGTATTGTGATATTATTGTGGCAAGTGCCACTCCTGCGACTCCCATGCTGAATACGATTACGAAGAACAGGTTGAGACAGACATTGATTATTCCTGATATGAAGAGATATGCGAGAGGTCTTTTCGTATCACCTATGGCTCTGAGTATCCCGGCACCGAAATCATAGGTGAGCATAGCAGGCATTCCGAGAAACACTATTCTCATATACAGCACTGCCTGGTCTATCACATCATACGGGGTTCCCATAAGAGTAAGAAGTGGGCGTGCAAGTATGAGGCCAAGGACGACGAGGATGAGGCCGCATACAAGAGAAAGAAGTATTGACGTGTGTACAAGGTCATGTATGTTCTTCTGGCTGTGCGCCCCATAGTAACGGGCCATCAAAACACTTGAGCCGATCGAAAGGCCGAGGAATATGTTTATGATGAGGTTGTTCAAAGAACCTGTCGAGCCTACGGCGGCCATCGCCTGTGCACTTGTGAACTGTCCGACGACTATGATATCCGCAGCATTGAAAAGTAGCTGCAGAATACCTGAGAGCATCAAGGGGATTGAGAACGAAAGGATTTTAGGAACCAGAGCTCCTTCCGTCATATCTATTTCATGGGATCCTGTTTTCATATCAAGTAGAGAATGATATCGCTAAAAATGCTTGTATTCCATATCCAGTTCTGTAATTTTTAGATTATTTAAAATATGCTATCTGATGAAATGAGGAGAAGATGGCAATATGATAGTTTACAGTGTCCTT
>CALXYM010000002.1 GCA_944392965.1 uncultured Spirochaetaceae bacterium
CAACTCCCGTTTAAGGTCCTCTTCCCTTAACTTCATGAACAAACCCTCCAATTTGGTTTTTAGTCCAACTTGAAGGGGTCTTTTCACATATACTGATCATACAACGTATCGAACACCTGATAATCAGTTTGTACATCGATGAAATACCGCCGCCCAGCCATAGCATAAGTAGAGAAGATAAGATAACTTGCACAGGTATTATGTATTGAGTGTAGGGTAAAAGCGAAATAAAAAGTGCAATAAGGAAGTATGTAATGAGCAAGGGGAGGGAAAGGAATTATGCCTTAGCTATTACCAGCGAGAAGAGCTACTTTAGTAGGATACCGCATGGGGACTACCTTGAAATATAAGAATTGTCTCGTTTCTGTAGTTTAGCAATTAACTAAAAATAAATATATTTTAGGAGGAGAAAATTCTTGAAATAATATTTTTCCAAACCTCAAAAACTACTTCTTCTTTTTTTAATAAAAGATATAAAAAGTATGAAGTAAAATATAAAAAAGCTGAGATAAGCAAGATAAGGAAATTACTGATATTCAAAAATTTTACCCATAAGGAAAAGATACAACTAAGGAAAATAGCTAAGCATATTCTTCCATAATGTATTTCCCTGAATATTTCTGTCACATATACCTTTAATTTCATATACTGAACAATTAAAACAACAAATTCAGCAACAAGTGTACCAATAGCAGCCCCAACAGCACCAAGATCTGGAATAAGAATCCAATTTATTAAAACATCAATAATAGCGCCTATAACAACAGATTCCAATACAACCCTTTCTTGTCCTAATGGAACAAGAATTTGCATTCCTAAAATATTAGTTATTCCAATAAAAAGAAGTGTTGGCATAATATATTGCATTGGGAGTATCGCCCCCCGAAAAGCTTCTCCAGATAGAAATAGAATCACTTCTTCAGCAAAAAGGATGAAATATATCACCAATGGGCAAGCCACAATAAATACAAATGCTAGAGCTTTCCGTGTTATAGAAAAAAATTCTTTTTGCTGATTATGTTCAATATAATATGCAGAACGAGGTAAAAGAACCGCACCCAAGGATGTCACAAGACCAACTAAGATGGATTTGATTTTCACGGCAGCATTATAAAATCCAACTTCCTCATCATTTCTGATGAAACCCAACATTATATTATCTAAATTCGTGTAAATTGTTGTAGCACAGGACATCGCAAAGAAAGTAAAAATTGGTTTTAAATGCCTTTTAAAATTATATCCACCAATAGGTTTAAGGCATATAAATTTATGAATATTCAGAAAATTTAAAAGATTCGACAGCGAAGCAGCTAAAACAGAAAGTCCACCATAAATTACATAATCAGACTGTTTCTTAACCAATAAAAACATAGCAATCAAGGCTATAATTTTCATTATCAAAGAACGAATAGTAATATATGTGTATTGCTCCAATGCTTTATATAGCCATTCCATCCCAATCGAAGTCAAGATAATAGTAAAACTCACAACTAAATATAAAAGTCTATCAGATTGAAGTTTTGGAATAAATATCACAGAAAAAAATAACAATAAATAAGATATTGCGCTCATTATCAAATTGATTGTTAAAAGTTCTTGTGCTATACGTGTCAATTCATTTTTATCATCTCGAACTTGTGCACATATTCTTATGCCATATATAGGAATACCCAACTGAGCAAAAACCGAAAAATACGATATTATTGATAAGGCAAAAGATACCTTTCCTATGCCAATAGGACCTAAAATCCTTGAAATATAAGGGAACGTTATAAGAGGAAAAATGAATGAAGATATTGTCAACAAAGCATTCATTATAAAGTTGAATTTTAATGATTTTTGTTCCATATTTAAATTAAAACTAAAAAATTAATTTTACTCACGGGAATCCCAATAAATTTACATTTACACAGACCAATATTTCTTTTGTAAGAATTCGTAAATCTATACTCTTTTTCCTAATAGGCCCCGCCATCCATCATGGACAGCTTTAAAAAAAATGAATACTTTTCGCAATTTCTCATTTTCATACATAAGTATTGATAAGAAACGATTTAATAATTCCCTTCGAAGTTTACTATATTCTTGAGCACATTTCAAATAGTAAACCTTATTACGAATATCATAATATAATTTAAATGGAGTAAAATTAAATACAACCAAATGCCAACATAAGAATTTTCGTTGAATAATTTTTTGTTTCGGATGAATATATACAGAATTAAAACAGGTTGCAATATATACTCCTTTATGTTGACATCGATAAAAATAATCCATCTCATCGTTAATAATAAAAAAATCCTTATTGGGGACTCCTACAGTTTCAACAACTTCTCTAGAAATTAAAGTACCATTAAAAGGATTAGCTTGATTCTCAATATAATAGTATTTTTTTCCTCTTATATTAACAACAAGCTGATTGCCGTGAAAATCACCAAAAGACGGTTGCATACCATCATATGTAACATATGAATTAATAAAAATTTTTCTTTCAAGATTATTATATGCATATTGAGCAAACAAAATCAGTTCTCTAAAAGTATTCTCGTTAGCTGCTCGTCCATCATCATCCATAAGCCAAATATAGTCAAATCCAGAATTATAAGCATACATAACCCCAAAAGAAAAACCTCCGGCCCCTCCAGTATTCTCTGGTAGATTAATAATCTCTATCCATTTATCATTATATACTTTTTGTGATTTAAGATATTCTTCAGTCCCATCTGTACTATTATTATTCACAATAATAATATGATCTATTTTAATGGACTGAGTAGCTAAACTACTAATATTTCTAACTAATAATTCTTTTCGATTATATGTAACGATTACTGCCGTTATCTTCATGTTATTTTACCTCAGCCTGTAACTTGAACATACCAGATACTTTTATAAAATATAAATAAAACAAAGTATAAAATGTTGAAGTTGAAATATATTCTGGAATAGCATCCGTAATAGACATCATAGCAAGAGGTACACATAACATACAACAAAAAATAATAATTGGAATGTTATTATAATCAGAAGAATTAAATCTCCTGATTTTTGTAAAAAGTTTCATATAGAATATCCCTAAAACAAAACGAGTAAGAAACATACCCAGTACGCCAAAATCTTGAATCGCTCTTCTTAACCCTGTATATAAATTCGAAGTTGAATTTATACCATATGAATAAAATTCATGATGCCATTTATACCAAGGTATATCAGCTCCCCATTCCCGTAATAATTGATAAAAATAATATAAAGTCTCTTGTCCCCATATTATATTGGGAATATGCGATGAATTTAAATAATAATTCAACCCAACAATAGGAGACCCTATATATTTTATTATATTCTCTATCTTGGAAATACCTTCTCTAGAAGTTAGAATAGCTAAGGCAGAAAACAGAAACATAACCATAAAGAAAGAGATAATAATAATTTTGAAAACTTTTCTATTTGAAAAAACTTTCCACTTATTACAGGCATATATATGAAATACAAACATAAACATTATTGTAATAAAAAAATTCATAACGCTACTTCGAGACGTATCACATAAAATTTGAATACTAACTAAAATTATGGTAATCACATATCGAATACTTATTTTTTTGAATTTAATATAATTGTTAAAAAAAGCAAAAGCACAATAATAGGCAAAACATTTACAAAATACAAACATTTGATTAACTATAGGTCCAGTATTGATAGATACATTTTCATGAGTAAGCAAGTATTCTCTAGCAAATCCAGAAGCACGTAATAAACTAGCACCACCCCCCATTGAAGCAATTTTCATTAAAGATTTTATTCTACAATATAAGACAAAAAACATTACAATCCAGATTATAAACATAATAATATTGGGCACAATCATTAAACAATTATCATGCTTATTCACGCAAGGAAAAAACTTAATCTTTCTATGTCTTTTTAAAGAAATGTCCCGCCCTAAATATTCTCCGACCATTTCAAAAATTATAGCTACACAAATGACAACAATCGTATTAATTTCTAATACTGTTGAAAACATCCAATAATTGGTAGAAAATATTATCGTAGCTAAAAAAAAAGAAGCAATTATTATAAGGGAAGGCGTAAAAAGTATTTTTTTAGCTATAAAAAAATAGTCTATTAGAAATAAAACAAACAAAAAAAAAGGCAAGAGAAAATTAAATAACATTTAATTATTATTTGTCTCCTTATAAGAATCAATTATAATTTTTTCCCATCGTTCATATATTATATCTGGATCTAATAATTTAATTACTTCTTTTCCTTTTTCAGCCAATCTATGAGCTAAATTAAAATCACCCAACAATGTTTTTATGGCAGAACTCATAGCACTTTTATTGTTCTTAGGAACTAACAATCCATTAACGCCGTTTTCAATTAAAAAACTAGCACCTCCACCGTCAAAATTAGTTGAAACACATGGGATACCAAGAGCTAATGCCTCTATTAAACAATTGGGCATGCCTTCAAAATTAGAAGATAAAACAAAAATTTCAGCCTTGCTCATTTCTTTTTTTATATCATCTATATTACCGGGAAGAAATACTTTATTATTTAACCCTAATTTTTGTATTAAAGTTTCTAAATTATCTCGTTCAGGTCCTTCTCCATAAATTATCAATTTACTTTCGGGATAGTCCTTATTAACTTCTCCGAAAGAATATATTAGCAATGAAAAGTTTTTTTGTGGCGTCAAGCGCCCTACTGAAATGATTAATGATTTTTCTTTCTTTATAGGAACACATGATTTAAAAAAATCTTTATTAATTGCGTTAGGAATAATAACAGCTTTACGATCCTCCACGCTTTTCCCGTACCACTCTCTTATTATTTGAGTTTGAAATACAAACCGTGTAGCCCTCTTTGCTAATACTTTAAGCAATATTTTTTCCCACATACGATTATTTTTAGGATCAACACGTTCTGAAGCAATAATTGGAGCTGTTGTATATCTATGCAAAGAAAGTAAAAGTATTGTAGTTACCGGAAGAAAAACAATAAAGCAATCAACTTTTTGGTATTGCAGATACTCTTTTAATCTTCTAATCCGCAAAATGTAATTATATACAAAATTTTTTCTTTCCAAATCATATAAAAGAATTGTGTTATGAACATCTTGACTTAAATTATATGTTTTTTTTGACTCGGACATAGTAATTATGTCTACATAATGGCCTTTTGCTACAAGATAATTGGCCAGATTACATGTAACTCTCTCAGCCCCACCACCATATAGGCTGCCAACAAAAAAGGATATCCTCATCTTTCAACCTCAATATGATTTTTCCATCCAGAAGACGGTTCAAAATGAAATATTAAGCTATCAGGGATATTTTTAAGTAAAATGTTATTCCACTCATCTCTATCAGATACAATAATAGGAAAAACATCTTTTTCTACAATTTTTAGTTTTGATGTCAGCTCTCGAGCATTAACAATTGTTGGAATCTTATGATAATCATAACCCATAATTGTACTAACAACCTCATCAAAACAAACAGGATTTAATCCACCTATTATAAGACCAACATTTTTGGGACTAGGAAAAACAGGACCTTCTTTTTCTCCAGAGACAATCATATCGCCAAGTATTATCATATGTCGTTGTTTTTGATTACATATTTTTCCATTCTTATCTGCATAAAAAACAATCTTATTTAAATCCGCAATAGTTCTACTTATTGTATGGTTACCAAACCAACTTCCTTCAAAATAACTAGCCCGTCCTTTTCTCAAAAACAATGATAATATTTTAATTTCTCCTCTTATTATTCTAGCTAGCATATATTTTTTTTGAGCCTCGTAAAAATTCTTCTTATCAAAAAGCTTACTTTGTATTGCTTTTATTCTATTTTTTTCCGGATATTCATCTCCTCCTTCTTGTAAAGATCCTTGTGTATGATGGGGCAAAAATTCTTTCCTTGTATTTATTCCAACAAGATTTTTTAAAGAAATCGTAGCACCTGCTTTTCTATGAGATTTTGGTTTAGGAAGATTAAAAATAAGATCAGCATCCAATACATAATTAGAAATATAATACTCTTGTATATCACCTTTATGATGCAAAGGAAGAATAGATGGATCATAGTTTGTAATTCTTAATTTTTGAGCAGTATTATTATCTATACCAAAGAACTCACTATCAGAACCAAGATTTATTATTGATCCGTATGCATTTTTTTTTACTTCAGCAACATGAACACCTCCAACTACAATTGCCTTCAATTCTCGGAAATCAACTAACTGAATATCAACCCCTTTATTCTTATACTCATCAACCATTTTCCAATATGAATAAAAATTATTGAATTTACATTCCTGCATAGGGGCATCCCCAACAGTAATTTTTACTTTTCCAGAGGTCTTTAACAGAACAAAATCAATAACTGCCTTTACGATTTCAGGCTGAGTATAAAGACAATCATTTCCACCTCTTTTATTCTGATTATCATCCATGACCAAATTAGGCTTGATTAAAACCTTCATATCTGGTTTAAAATAACAAGAAGGAATATCTATAAGTTCCAAAGCTCTCCATATAGCAGTTGTTATTTTTAACTGCTCTTTATAATTAAATGTTCCTGCATCAACAACACTAATTTTTGAAACCTGCATAAAATCGACTCCTATAATTTCATGGTAGATTAATATACTCACCTAATAAGTAATCGAATTTTTCTGGTAAAATTTTTCCGAATCCAGAAGCTGGGAAAAAAGTTAATTCACCAAAATATATTTTCGAATTCGCTTCATAAAAATCAACTCTTAAAAAGGGAATATCTCTAGACAGGACTCCAGCCAATCGCTTCATTTCTTCTAAACAAGAAGGGAATACTATTTCCCGATTAAAATCGGGAGGATAATCTGCTTCCATCAATTCTAATAACTGATTATTTTGTGCATCATAATAATTTGCTCTATGACAAGAAAACCTATCAAAATCAATTTTAAAAAACTTTACAACTCCATTAAAACAGAAAAATTTATAATCTTTTAAATCTCCTGTTTTAGAATTAACCATATACGATTCGGCAAGAATTCTTGGCTTTACATTTTTATAGGGGAATTCTCTCCCGCCCCAGAAAAAATTTTTTTTCAATTTTGTATCTAAAATAAGCTTAGCTTTTTTTAGATCAAATTTAGTTTTATCAGAACAGATTATTACAGCACCTGAATTATGATTACATTTCAACACGAATTGATTAGGAAGCTTATCAAATTCAATATCTTCAAATCGATCCCAGGTCCCTAATGTTGGAATTATGTATTCATTTCCTATAATATCAGCAACATACTGTTTTGCTGTAATTTTATCAACCATTTGAGAATACGCAGGATTCCGATTGTAAAGTTTCAACCATTGTAACTTTTCATTAAAGGTTTTGGGATTATTTAAATTTATTTTTTTTCCAAAACTTAATCTATAGGCAATCTTTAAATACATCTCATCACTCATCCAATTTAATAATTGCCTATTCCCCAAAGCAAGAAATATCCTTTTAGGATTTTTTAATGTACTAATAATACTTTTCATTTTCTTTTTCCAAAATCAATTTATAGAAATTCTGGTATTTTTTACTCATTTCAATTGCACTAAAATTTTTCTGGCAACACTTATAGGCCATATTTTTAAATTCACTTAAATCCGCTGAAAATAACTTATTCATTTGTAAAGAAAAATCAGCCGCATCATTTTGCTTATATAAAAAACCTATATCATTACATTCAGCAAATATTTCTTTATGTTGTTTAATATCGGAAAGAATAACAGGTAATCCAGTAGCCATAGCTTCAAGCACTCCATTAGGTAGCCCCTCTGATTTGCTTGTTGAAATATATACATCACAAGCTTTTAAATAATAATTTACATTTGGAACATTACCCCGGAAATCTATTACATCATAACTAGCATACTTATTTTTAAGATTAGTAAATTCCGGGCCATCACCAAGTAACAACAAATATGATTTTTTTTCTTTAGAAAACCCTTTCACATAATTCTCTAATAAGAAAGAAACATTTTTCCGTTCTATAAACTGTCCTGTATACACCCAAATGAAACTATTTGATGGTAGATTTAATTCTCGACGGATAGTCTCTTTTTCCTCAAAAGTAGGCATTGTATACTGTTCAACATCTACTCCATTACAAATGTAATCAAAATTCATATTCAATTTAGTTTTGTAAATTTCTGATAAACTTTTTGAACAACAAATAACGTTTTTACTACGTTTTATTGCAGATATTTGCATCCTAGCTAAGATGAATCCCCTAATATATCCAAACTTTGTCAAATAGTCATCGTATACATAGTTTCGTAGTGTAAAGACTTGAGAATAGCTTCGCATACGACAAACAGCATAATCAGGAAATACACCTACTGTATGAATAATATCTGGATGTAAATCATTTAATTTATTTCTTAAAGCAAAATCCTTTCCCATCAAAATGCTTTTTTTACTCGTTTTTATGAAAAAATGTTCAGATACATAAGGAAGATATTTAAATAATAAGCTATCTTTTTCCTCATCATAAAGAGTTATTAAAATCGGGGTGAAAACATTAGGATCTAGGCCTTTTATAATATTCAATGTCTGTTGTGCTGGCCCTGTTTTCTTACAAGAGGTCATTATATAAACAATTTTTTTCTTATCTACAAAACTTTGCTTAATTTTAGTTCCAATACATTTTTCTTTTGCTATCTTAATTTTTTCTATACTCGTATAATACAAACCTCGACGGCCTTCAAACACACTATCGAAACATATTTTATCGCCACTATGGTTCCACCTTGGATGTAAATCACATCTTGTATCATTATCATATTTAAATGGTGAGAAAACCTTTGCTATTACTACATTAAAATGCTCATTGACAATTTTTAAAACCTGCATTCTATTCTTATTGGGATATGAATCAATAACAAATACTGATTGATCAGGATTATAACTTGGATGACCGTCACTAATTAAATGAGGACAAATTTGTTTAAAATTTTGGGTCTTATCTTTCATTAAATAAAATCCCACACCACTTCCTTTTTTGTTTTCAAATGCAAGAATCTCCTCATTATTTTTCCAGCAACAATGGCTAACCATATCATCATCAGATAGGAGATACATATCACTACCATCAGTGTTACAAGTAATAAGCCTTGAATATTTACGTGTTCCACAAAACCATCGATATAGAACCATAAATCTTTTCCCATTTGGAGAAATCATAATATGATTAACCTTGTGAATACTTTGTTTCTCTATCATTTCCGGTCTTGGTTCAAAATTAACAAAATCAGAATAATTTAAAAGATCAGTAATTTCACCAGAAACTAAATCAATTTTCCAAATTGCAGCACCATCAGGTAAAGCTTGCCCCTTTGTTTTTTCTGGAATATTATAATATCCATATCCAGGCCTAAGTTCATATAATCTAGAAAAATCAAGAGATAAAGCAAATTTTCCATCAGGGGAAACGGAATAGACAGGAGAAGGAATAATAGTTTCCTTGTCACTCCCAATTTCTTTAATAACCGAAACATATTGCCCATCTATACAATCATTATAAATTATTTTGTTAGTAAAATCAGGGCCCAACCACTGCAACATACAACCTTGCTGAACATTCCAAGTACTTGTATCTGCAATTTTTTTTATGTGCACGGGATCTGTTTCTGGTAATTGGGTATCTATTAAAAGGATATCAGCTTTTTCACGGGGATTAACATCACTCCAAGTTTTTTTAACCCGCAAACAAAGCATATACCTATCTGTTTTATCCCAAGGTGATTTATCGTAATACCCAAAGAAATATTCATGATTCATATCTAGGGGGGAAACTCGAATAATATCTCCTTCAAATCTCTTTTTAGGAGAAATTAAATAATTACACAATTGGTAAATCCGTTTAATTATTTTTTTTACATAAGGATATTGATTTAGTAAATAGTTAATTTTCTGTTCCAACCCCATACAAATAACCACCTTTAGGTATTTTATAAATTCTATTATTACAAAATTATGTCTTAAATAATTTTCATGCAAAAATGTTAAAGCTCATAAAATGTTAAATATTTCTAGTTTATGAATTTTAATCCCTATACTTTTTTCTCATAATTCTTTGTAATATACAATTAGGTGTAATAAGACCCAAAAGTTGCACACCGAACACCCACAATAAATCATATAAGCTCACATATTTATCCAAATAGTTCATAAACTCTATTCGAAGTACAGATTTAAAGGTTCTCCATGAAAAACGCCTTTTAATTTGAACAGAATCCGTTCTATAAAAAAGAAGAAATTCGTTTATATTAATACAATCAAAACCTCTAAAAACAATAGCAGAAAATAATTCAAAGTCTTGAGCCCTCAAACTTTTCGAATTATACCCCCCAAATGTATCTAGTATTATATTTTTATCATACATCACACTAGGATGATTAAAAGGATTCCGCCTCCTTGCAAATGCTAATATTTCCTCTCTTGTCTCCGGCATATTTTTTTTAGAAATAACATTATCAACAGTCTGCTCAAATTCAAGCAAAGCGGTTCCCACAATGACAAGATCTGTATTTTTCTGAAATTCCATCAATTGTTTTTCACATCTTACCGATACAGATATATCATCAGCATCCATACGTGCCACAAGTCTATTTTTACAAAGTCGTAGCCCTCTATTCAAAGAATATGCTAATCCCATATTATGTTCATTTTTGTATCTATTTATAGTTGGGTTATGTTTATAGTCATCTAACACAGAATAAAGTTCTTCTGTTAATTCGCCATCTTCAATAACTACAAAATCATTAGATGGAATACTTTGACGAAGCATACTCTCTATACTCTGTTTTAAATAAACAGGATCATCGTTTTTATAAACGGACATTAAAATACTATATTGTTCCATTCAAATATCTCTATCACTTTAAATTAAATAAACTTAGTTCTTTTTGATTTCATAGACATATATGTATGTATTTTATTATGGTATTAGAAATCAATTATGCCCTTAAAACTAATTATTTCGCCCTCGCAAATTTGCACAATCACATGTGCAAATATAACTATGTGATACTTGGCGTAGCTTAGCAATCTTTTTATTTTCTTCTTTCCACCTGAGCCCCTTCTACCACACTTTCATCTTTGCCAAACACGTGAACACTTCCCCCAAAACACTTAACATCAAAGAAAAAGGACATCCCTTTTACGTATTCACCGTCAAGTTTTGCTTTTTCCGATATATCCAACTCATCCCTACCGTTAATCTGAGCCCATCCAGTGAGTCCGGGTTTTACATCGTTAGCATCATACTTATCTCTTTCTGCAGTAAGTACATCTTGGTTCCACAGCGCAGGACGAGGCCCTATTACAGACATATTACCGATAAAAATATCCCATATTTGAGGAAGTTCATCTAAGCTATGAGTTCTAATGAATTTTCCAACTTTAGTAATATACTGTTCAGGATTTTCTAACATGTGGGTTGGAACATCATGAGGTGTGGACATTTTCATGGATCTAAACTTATGGAGTTTAAAATATCTTTTCCTATAACCAAGCCTTTTTTGAGTAAAAAACAAGGGACCAGGATCATCAACTTTAATAGCAATAGATAAAACAAGGAAAAGAGGAGAAAGAACAACAAGCCCGCCAAATGATAGAATAATATCTAAAACTCGCTTTACATATCTGCCATAAAAAGACATCTTATAATCACTGTCGCAAACTACTTCAAGATGTCCTCTTTCCCCATCAGCATTAACCTCATCACAATCATCGGGAATAAAGATAACCTTTTTCCCTTCAAACGGGTTACACTGAGCATGATCATTTCCATATACAGAATCTTTCCTTTTAACTATGGCAATGAAGCTAAGGCAAACAAATACAATTAAGAGAAAGAATAATACTATTTGAATCACATTAAAAACCATAAAAAAATCCTTGTTTGCATCTGAAATCTTCATGCTATTTATTACCGATAGGCCGCGCTATCGGAACAAAAAGAAATGAATGGAATATGGTATTTTTGTGCTAATTAAAAGGTAAATTAATATTGCTATAAACTTATTTCAGTTAGCAATGTAGTAGTGTTTATAGAAAGGTAAAAACGAACTTTTGGAATTAATTTTGACATTCCTTTATTCATTATAAAAACAAAATCTTTCCTATTAGTTATAAAAAGATCAAAATTTCAAAGTATACAAGGATACTAATGCATAGATATTACCAAAAGTACAAATATATGATATATTACACTTGCATTGAAACGATAGGGTAAAATAATTTGCCGATAAGCATAGTGAGGGGGAAGTTCGCTTCGGCTTTTATTATGTTTCGTTCTTAAAGTTTTGAAGAGAAAATGGGGAAAGGGGTTATTGTAACTTTTCATCATCCAGATTGATATGCTGATGAATGCAATAGCAGATAGATTTTGGTGTTCCGCTAGCCCGCACTATCAAAACAAAATGCAAATTTTAACTTATTCATTTAAGTAAAAGTGGTAATTGTATAATGAGAAAAGCAGGTAAACAGGCAGGGGTAAAGCTGTCGTTGGCTTTTTATGATTTTATCATTTTTTCCCTAGTAGCTTTCGTCTTCTACTGGTGGTATGAAGGAACAGGGATTTTAAGTGTAAGAGGCTTCTTATTCCAATATGTTCTAGCTTTTATCCTAGTCTTTGGGATTAGGATAATAGGAAACATCTACCGTCAGATTTGGAGATACGGTGGAATACAATGCTATATCCGTCTTTTACTTTGTGATTTATTATCTGGTGTTATTTATTTTGTTATCGAGAGAATTCTTCCGATAGAACATATTCCATTTATTCAGTTGGTAGCATTCTGCAGCATGAATTGTCTGGGATCTTTGGCAATGAGAATGTTCTACCGTTTCTCATATAAATGTGGAAGCCAAGACACGGGATTAGGGAAATTTCTTAGAATACTTTTACGTATTTTTGCAGGAAAAAGAGTTGAAACGGAACCTAACAGCGATGAGCAGAAGATCAAAATTGCAATTATCGGGGCTGGTAATGTTGGAATAAGCCTTGCGGAAGAACTTCTTAATAATAAGAAAGCACAGTATGAGCCTAGATGTTTTATCGATATCCGAAAAGATAAGATTGGGCGAGAAATACACGGTTTAACTGTATATTCTGAAGATGAGGCAACTTTAGAACTTTTACAAGATCATCAAATACAAGAAGTAGTTTTTGCAGTACCAGGGATGGATAGTGAACGACGGTATAAACTTTTCGATTACTATCAGAAAGCTGGTTTTGGTGTAAAAATATACGATTTCCCTGTCTTAGACTCTCCGGGGAAGAAAAGACAACTTAGAAGTTTCAGTGTTGAAGATCTTCTTTTTAGAAAGCAAATTAAAGTTGTTGATGATAAAACTGCTTCATACTACAAAGGTAAATCTATTCTCATTACAGGTGGAGGTGGGTCAATCGGTTCCGAACTGTGCAGGCAGGTCGCAAAGATGGATCCCAAACAGTTAATCATTGTTGATATTTATGAGAACTGTGCATATGACATCCAACAAGAGCTTCGAATTGCCTATGAAGGGAAATTAAATCTTGCAGTAGAAATTGTTTCAATAACAAATAAAAAGGGATTAGCAAGAGTATTTGAAGCTTATCATCCTGATATTGTCATCAATGCCGCAGCTCACAAACATGTTCCACTTATGGAGCATAACTGTATAGAAGCTGTTGAAAACAATATATATGGCTGTCTAAACGTTATTGAACTCTGTGAAGAATATGGTACAGCAAGATTCATGATGGTCTCGACTGATAAGGCTGTCAATCCGACTAATGTCATGGGAGCGACAAAGCGTATGTGTGAGATGATCATGCAAGCTTATAGTACGCGAGGTAAAGTAAAATGCAGTGCAACACGCTTTGGCAATGTACTGGGAAGTGCTGGTAGCGTTATCCCGCTCTTTAAACGACAGATAGCAGCAGGAGGTCCAGTTACCATCACGGATAAGCGTATCATCAGATACTTCATGACAATTCCAGAGGCAAGTCAGCTGGTCTTGGAATCAGGTGCTATGGCGAACAACGGCGAGATTTTTGTTCTGGATATGGGGAACCCAGTTAAAATCCTAGATCTTGCAACCAACATGATTAATCTTTCTGGTACACAAGGGATAGAGATTGTAGAAACAGGTCTTCGTCCTGGAGAAAAACTCTATGAGGAACTTCTCGTAAAAAAGGATGAGTTAGAAAAGACCGATAACGATTTAATCTTTGTAGAGAAAGAAAATCCTATCTCCATGGAACAGTTACAAGAAAAACTTGAAATTCTTCATGCAGCTACAGCTTCACAGGATGATGATGGGGTCAGAGAAGCACTAAGAAAGGTTGTTCCGACGTTTGTAAGGCCAGAAGTCATAAATAGTAAAGCAACCAATTGATTATTGGAAGATAAAAAGTGTTTATCTATGTAGCTGCTGATAGCGCGGCCTATCGGCAGTTAACCCCAGCCACTAAGTTGGGAATTCATATCGGGATGACTTAAAAACACTGGAGATACCTGAGCTCGAATTTTCATAGGACCTCCAGTCAATCACGGAAAGGAGAATATTATGTTCTATAGAGATGCAAATATAAGACCTTTTGACAAGAAAGTATGGCTCAGCTCGCCAACAATGCACGGCCCGGAGTTGGAATATGTAAAGAAAGCATATGAGACCAACTGGATGAGTACAATCGGGGAAAACATAAATGAGGTGGAGCGACTAGCATCTGAATATATCGGGGTAAAGCACGCAGTAGCACTTTCTTCTGGGACGGCGGCACTCCATATGTGTATGAAACTGGCAGGAGAAAGACTATACGGCCAACCTCCCATGGGACATGGTTCCCTGGAAGGGCACAGGGTTTTCTGTTCTGATATGACATTTGACGCTACTGTAAACCCAGTTGTTTATGAGGGAGGGATACCTGTATTCATCGATACAGAGAGGGAAACATGGAACATGGATCCTGCAGCTCTTGAAAAAGCTTTTGAAATCTATCCTGAAGTAAGATTGATTGTAATTGCCCATCTTTATGGGACGCCAGGTAAAATAGATGAAATAAAAAAAATTGCAGAAGCACATAACGCTCTAGTTGTTGAAGATGCCGCTGAGTCTCTTGGAGCAATTTATAAGAGAAAAGAAACTGGAACATTCGGAGATTATGCAGCCATCAGTTTTAATGGGAATAAAATAATTACAGGCTCTTCTGGTGGATGTTTTCTAACTAATAATATAGAGGATGCGAACAAGGTAAGAAAATGGTCGACACAATCAAGGGAAAATGCGCCATGGTATCAGCATGAAGAGATAGGATTCAATTACCGCATGTCTAATGTGATTGCCGGAATAATCAGGGGGCAATTCGAATACCTTGATGAACATATCACACAGAAAACAGCAATTTACAATAGATACAAAGAGGAGCTAGGTGATCTTCCCGTCTCTGTTAATCCATTTGAAAATGATAAGGCTACGCCAAACTTTTGGCTAAGTTGCCTTCTCATTGATAAGGATGCGATGAGCAAAGAAATACGGGGTGAAACGGAATATGCTTACATCCCAGAAAAGGGGAAAAGCTGCCCGCATGAGATACTCGAAGCGATTTCAAGCATCAATGCGGAAGGCAGACCGATATGGAAACCGATGCACATGCAACCTATCTATAGGATGAACCCTTTTATCACGAAATCAGGCAATGGGCGGGCACGGACAAATGCTTATATTTCAGGAGCGGTCGAGGATATAGGCATGGACATTTTCTCCAGAGGAGTGTGCCTCCCCAGCGACAACAAGATGACAACTGAACAGCAGGATATAGTCATCGCCGTTATCAGAAGGTGCTTTGACTGATGAATTGGGATTCTATAGTTTTAATTATTTTTGTATGTATCGCAAGTTTCATTGCTTTTTCAGCTCTTTTCTATAAACTTTTTTTTAAGCGCATCTATGATATTATTCTTAGTGGAATAGCTATTATTATACTATCTCCCCTACTTCTTATTCTTACTATTCTTGGAGCCTTAAAGATGAAAGGTAATCCATTCTTCATCCAGAAAAGGCCAGGGAAAAAAGATAAAACAGGAAACGAGAAAATATTCTCTCTTATCAAATTCAGATCAATGACAGAGGAGAAAGATAAAGAAGGTAAATATCTTTCAGATGAAGTAAGACTCACTAGATACGGAAAAATGCTGAGATCAACTTCTTTGGATGAACTACCAGAACTTTTCAATATTTTTAAAGGAGACATGAGCATTGTAGGCCCAAGACCTCAACTTGTAAGGGATATGGTATTCATGTCGAAAGAACAACGGAAAAGACACGATGTACTTCCTGGGCTTACAGGACTTGCACAAGTTAGAGGTAGAAATGCAATTAGCTGGGAAGACAAACTCAAAACAGATTTAGAGTATGTTTCAAAATACTCTCTTTTATTAGATATTAAAATCATCTTCATGACTGTAGTAAAAGTTTTCAAAAGAGAAGGGATTTCAGAAGATGGTGAAGTTACTGCTACAGATCTTGGAGATTATCTTCTTAATAGAGGGTTAATAACAGAAAAAGAATACGAAAGAAAGCAAAAAGAAGCCGTTTTTTTGCAGAATATAAGTAAATAAAATGAATACAGACTTAGTTTCTATAATAATGCCATCCTATAACACGGGGAAATACATAGCAGAATCCATCCAATCCGTTATAGAACAAACATACGCAAACTGGGAACTTCTTATCGTCGATGATTGCTCTACAGACAATACAGACGATGTCATTATACCTTTTTTAAATGATAAGCGTATTAGATATTTTAAAAATAAAAAAAACAGTGGAGCTGCCATAAGCCGAAATAAAGCATTAAGAGAAGCTAAAGGAAGATGGATAGCTTTTCTTGATTCGGATGATTTATGGGCACCAAAGAAATTGGAAAGGCAAATCAAATATATGGAAGAAAATGATTACCATTTTTCATATACCAATTATATGAAAATTGATATGAATGGAAAAGAAACTGGAACTCTTGTAACAGGTCCTCCTCAAATAACAAAAATAGGATTTTTCAATTATTGTTGGCCCGGTTGCCTAACAGTAATGTATGATTCGAACATTGTAGGCCTTATTCAAATAGAAGATGTAAAGAAAAATAATGACTATGCGATGTGGTTAAAAATATGTAAAAAAGTAGATTGTTATTTGCTAAATGAAAATCTAGCTTATTATCGCCAAGGAAGAGCTGGAAGTATAAGTACGCAAAGCCTAATAACATTAATACAATGGCATTATAAACTATTTAGATCTGCAGAGAAGGAAAATATAGTTATGGCTTTTTTCAATACCTGTAGAAATATTTTATTTGGTTTCTATAAAAAAAAACGATATGAAAAAAATAAAAATATGGGAGAAGTAAAATGTTGCACAAAAAAAATTTAATATCGCATAAAGAAAACTTAGCTCTTGTAGGTCTTGGATATGTAGGCATGCCAATAGCAGTTGCTTTTGCAAAAAAAGGACTTAATGTTATCGGATTTGATATAAACTATGAAAAAATAAAGCTTTATAAGTCTGGAATTGATCCGACAAAAGAAGTAGGCAATGAAGTAATTTCTAAAACTTCAGTACACTTCACATCACAAGAAACAGAACTAAAAAAAGCCCAATTCATTATTGTTGCAGTTCCTACACCCGTAAATCAGGATCATACACCTGATTTAACTCCGGTTATTAGTGCATCTGAAATAGTAGGTCGAAACCTTACACCTGGTTCTATCGTTGTCTATGAATCTACTATATACCCCGGATGTACAGAAGATATTTGTATCCCAATTTTGGAAAAAAATAGTGGCTTAAAGTGTGGTAAGGAATTTAAAATAGGATATTCGCCAGAACGAATAAATCCAGGGGATAAAATCCATAAACTTGAAAATATAAAAAAAATTGTATCAGGAATGGATGAAGAGGCATTAAAAGAAATACAAGCTGTGTATGATCTTGTTATTGAAGTCGGGACATATCCTGTTTCTAATATACGCACTGCAGAAGCCATTAAAGTCGTAGAAAATAGTCAACGGGATATTAATATAGCTTTTATGAATGAATTAGCTATGGTATTTGATCGTATGGATATCGATACTAATGAAGTCATCGATGGAATGAATACAAAATGGAATGCTTTAGGTTTTAGACCAGGTCTTGTAGGGGGACATTGTATTGGCGTAGATCCCTATTATTTTACATATGAAGCAGAAAAACTTGGTTATCATAGCCAGATTATTATTAATGGACGTATTGTAAATGATTCGATGGGAAAATATATAGCTAATGCAGCAATAAAAAAGATGATTGAAGCAGGACAAGCTCCTAAAAAAAGTAAAGTCGTAATCCTTGGCCTTACATTTAAAGAAAATTGTCCAGATATTCGAAATAGTAAGGTCATAGATATAATAAAACAACTAAATGAATATGGAATAAATCCTGATGTGGTTGATCCTTGGGCTTCTGAGCAAGAAGCGAGAAAAGAATATGGTGTAACACTAAAACAAATTGAAGATGTTACAAATGTTGATTGTATTATCATAGCGGTTTCTCATAACGAATTTAGAACCTTAGGACTTAGTAAAATAAAAACCTTTTTTAACAAAGTTCCAGATAAAGAAAAAGTACTCATAGATGTAAAAGGTATATATAAAATAAAAGACTTGAAAGAATCGGGAATTTCTTGGTGGCGATTGTAAATGGCAATTTAACATTCAGTTAAATCGTTGGAATAATTTGATACAACAGTATTATGAATTTATTAAATATTAATTGCAATTATTATGGTTCTCATTTACATGAGGATTGGGCCAAATCTTTACAAACTTATGGAATAAGTACTACTTTTTTTGTACCAGTTGCATATACTTTCAGCGAAACAACCGTCAAAAAAAAAGTTATAACATCAAAATGTTTTAACAAATTTGACCGTATTTCCTTTTTTACGAAACAAAAAAAAATATACAGAGCATTATTGCAAACAGGCCAAATCAAAAAATTTGATTTCATATATGGGAATACATTATTTAGTGATGGCAATATTGCATATATGTTAAAGAAAGAATTCAACATCCCTTATGCTGTCGCCGTTAGGAATACGGATATCAATGCTTTTTTGAAATACAAACCATGGTTATCGAAGCAAGGCCAAAAAATACTTGAAGAATCGGACGGGATAATATTTATATCAAAAATATATAAAGAAATATTCTTTGATAAATATATTCCTTCTGCAAAAGAAAAAGAACTTAATAAAAAGACTTATATTATACCTAATGCTATCGATAATTTCTGGATTGAGAATTGCGTATCCAAGCCACATGAAATATCAAAAAAAGAAAAAGAGTTAAACCTGATATTTGTAGGAAGAATTGATCAAAACAAGAACATAAAAACAATTCAGAAAGCTATGAATATACTTAGACATCAGGGAATTTATTGTACATTAAAAATAATAGGACCTATTTCCGATTATGGTGTTTTTAAAACGATTGTGAAAGATAGTCATACAATATATAAAGAAAAAATGCCGAAAGAACTGTTAATCAATGAATATAGAAATTCTGATATTTATGTCATGCCATCATTTACCGAAACTTTTGGACTAGTCTATGTAGAAGCAATGAGTCAAGGCCTTCCTGTAATATACACTAAGCAACAAGGCTTTGATGGTTTTTTTGAGGAAGGAGAAGTTGGTTTTTCAGTGAATAGTAAATCTTCACAAAGTGTAGCAAATGCAATATTGAAATGTCTCCATGGATATACAGAAAGAAGCAAAAGATGCATAGAAAAAGCTAAACTATTTAATTGGGAATCAATCTCTAAAATGTATTATGAAGCCTTTACTAAATAAAAACTGACTGATAATAAATGAAAAATAAATTAAAAAAAGAAAATATATATGCATTAATATTCTCAATTATGTATAGAATTGCTGTCGACTGGGGGTATTTTAATTTCTGTATAAAACGATATGATTATTATGGATTCATAGATAATAGAACTATTTATAGCTTTTTAGCATCATGGTTATTATTTTTTTTATTATATCCAGTATTTAATAGCATGTTATACTCGGGGAATAAACACATTTCTTCTATCATACTTACTGTATTATATGGCCTAATGTATATTCCATTTACAACATGTGTTTATGCTGGAATATTAACTATAAAATATATAATATTGAATCTTGTTTATTGGACTATTTTGATGATCTTTGGCTTATCAAAATTGAAAAAAAGAATTCGGCCATTACCCAAAATACGAATTGATAAATGGAAAATAAATAATACCTTTTTAACATTTATTAGCATCACTTCATTAATTTTGGTTTTTTTTGTATGGGGATATTATGGCAAATTCAGATTAAATTTTAATGTATTCAATATTTATAACTTAAGAGTTGCAGCCCGAAACTACAATATGACTACTTTTGTCACTTATATTTTCAAATGGACAAGAGCAATTAATCCTATTCTCCTTGCATATTGCTTAGTAAATAACAAATATTTATCAGCTACATGTTTTTTTATAGCCCAACTTGTAAGTTTTAATGTAGATGGTTTAAAATCCACACTATTTATGCCTTTTGTAGTACTGGTAATAGTAAAATTTTACAACAAAATTCCAATAGATAAAATAAAATATTGGATAATTTATGGTTTGACTTGTGTAAGTATTGTGGGCGTATTTGAATTAGAATTTCTTAATTCATCATATATCATAGAATTATTTACTCGTCGAGTATCTATTTTAACAAATTATATTTGCGACTGTTATTGTAGATTCTTTTCAGATAATCCTCCCGATTATTTTAGGGGAACATTGCTTAGGCCTCTAGGTATAGAAAGTCCATATTATGATATTGGAAAAATAATTGGAGATAAATATATCCATGCTGGAATGAATTGTAATAGTGGCCTATTTTCAGATGCAATTGCAAATCTTGGTATAATAGGTTGCTTTATAATGCCTATAATAGTAGTTGAAGTTCTTCATATTTTAGATCGAAGCTCAATAAACATTGATAGACGAATTACCATAGCTTCTGGATTATATATTTCTTATTTATTACTAAGTTCTTTTTTATCTACTGTACTCATTACACATGGATTATTGATATCAATATTACTATTTTGGATGATGAATGATCAACAAAAGGAAATCAAATATGAAATATAAAAAAGTTATATTTGACATATTTCTAAACCTTGGTTCTGCTACAATCTCAACGTTTGTTCTTCAACTGATGATATTGCCAGCAATTGCCAATCATATGAGCGACGAACAATATGGAATGCTTGTTACAATTTTAGCACTCTTAAACGTAATTCCAGCTACACTTGGAAATGTACTCAACAATATCAGATTAATATCAGATAGAGGCACCCCAAAGAGCGGAAATTACAATCTATTGTTAATCATACTTAGTGTATTTAATATTATAATCATTGCTTGCATAGATTTTTTTTATGAAAAAAATATATCACTTATAAACTTATTTCTTACCCTTTTGGCTTCTGTTATTTGGCTTATGCAAGAATACTATGTTGTAACATTTCGATTACAAATTAATTATACGGAAGTATTGATCTGTAACATTATTCTTGTTCTTGGTTATAGTATTGGTTATGTTTTATTTCTAATCCATGGCTATTGGCAGCATATATACATACTAGGAAAGCTATTATCACTTATTTATATTCTAAGAAAAAGTCCACTAAAAAAAGAAGGAATCCGAAGAGATAAAAATTTTAACTATCTAGCAAAAGAGACCGGGTTATTAAGTATATCTAATATACTAACTAGGATAACGATATATGCTGATAAATTATTAATTTTTCCTATTTTAGGAGGTACAACTGTAGCTATTTATTATGCGGCAACACTTTTAGGAAAAGTTGTTTCTATTGTGATTATACCCATTAGTAGTGTAATGTTAACTTACTTATCAAGACTAGATACGAAAAATGATTTTTTATTTAAAAATACTCTTATTTGTAGTTCTATCATTTGCTTTATTGGCTATATTTTCTGTTTAGTAATTACAAAACCAATACTTTCGTTTCTATATCCCAGGTTTGTAAAAGATGCTATGCAATTCATCCCAATCACTACGATAACGATGGTGATTACATCATTAATTACCATTATAAATCCTTTTGTCCTAAAATTTTTCGAAATGAAATGGCAAATTGTTATTAATGCCGTATACGTATTGATATACGTTTTATGTTCAATGGTATTACTTCATTACTGGGGATTATTCGGATTCTGTCTAGGTTCTTTAGTGGCTACCTGTTGTAAATTAATCACTCTTCTTTTTATTTACTACTTTGTTTCCACAGAAAAAAATGTCTTCAATACAAAAACATAGTTTAAATTATAATCCAAACAGATTAATGCATAACAATTGAATAGCGGTAAAAACTTATAAATATAATGATTAAATAAATATCCCATACGGAAAAAATTTTAGTGAAAGCTTCATAAAATAGAAAATACAGGAAATACCATCTTATAAGGAATATGTAATGAAAATTGTAAAAGTAAAAGGTGGTTTAGGAAATCAGTTATTTCAATATTCGTTTGCTCTTTTATTGCAGAAAATAACTAATGATATCGTAAAACTTGACTTAACATCATTTAATTTCTCTCAATCTGATTCAATCCGTAAACCTAGATTATTAAAATTTCAAATACCTTTACAGATAGCGACTAATGAAGAAATAAAGCAATTTTGTATCCTAAATCATTCTGATAGGATGACAACAAATAAATATCGTCTAAAAATTATATTTGAAGCTATCTTCAATAAAAAATACTACTTTGAAAAAAGTAGAGAATATACTAATCCGTCATTGATATCTAATTACTCCTATTATGATGGTTATTGGCAATCTTGGAAAAATGTACAACTTGTTTGGGATGACCTATCTCCTTTATTAATTCCGCAAACTCCTCTTAATGAGGAAACAAATGCAATGATACAAAAAGTAAAAACAGAAGATTCTGTTTTCATCGGAATAAGGAGAGGCGATTATTTGAAATACGCATCTCATTATGGAAATATAGGTAACAAATATTATCAAAATTCGATAAACTATATGTGTAAAAAAATTCCGACACCTAAATTTTATATTTTTTCAAATGATATTGAATGGGTAAAATCAAACATGAATTTTGATCAAAAAGTAACTTATTTTGATAACAAGAATGGAATTGATGATTTTGAGGAGCTATTTATAATGGCATCTTGTAAACATGCAATTATTCCCAATAGTACCTTTCATTGGTGGGGAGCTAGAATGATTTCTAACCCAGAAAAAATAGTTATTTGCCCCGAAAAATGGTTTGCTGATAACAAAAAAATAGACATCATTCCGCCTTCTTGGATACGAATTCCAGTTTAACTTTTCAATTTATAATTTTGCTCCACGACATTTTAAGCGCAATCAAAATCTTAAAAAGGATAATATATGATCGAGAAAACATCAAAAATATATATAGCAGGCCATAATGGGATGGCAGGCTCGGCAATTTACCGAAAATTAAAAGAAAAAGGTTACTATAATTTTGTCGTAAGATCTTCTAAAGAATTAGATTTAACATCACAAATAGATGTCGAAATGTTTTTTAAAAAAGAAAAGCCAGATATTGTTATTTTAGCCGCAGCAAAAGTTGGGGGAATAATGGCAAATATCCAATCTCCTGCTACATTTCTATATGATAATTTAATGATTCAAAGCAATGTCATTAATTCTGCTTATAAAAATGGAGTAAAAAAACTTGTATTTTTAGGCTCTTCCTGTATTTATCCCCGTGATTGTCCGCAACCAATGAAAGAAGAATACCTTATGGATGGAAAAGTAGAGCCAACGAATGAAAGTTATGCTATTGCCAAAATCGCTGGAATGAAAATGTGTGAAATGTATAATCGGCAGTATGGAACAGATTTTATTAGTATAATGCCATGCAATCTTTACGGCATAGGGGATAACTTTGATCCCTTACGATCCCATGTAGTAGCTGCAACTATTAGAAAAATTCACGAAGCAAAAATAAGTAACTCTTCCACAGTTACCATCTGGGGAACAGGAAAGGCAAGAAGGGAATTATTATTTGTAGACGACATGGCTGATGCCTGTGTTTTTCTCTTGGAAACATACTCAGGTAACGAGTTCTTCAATGTAGGATCTGGATTTGATGTATCAATTTCAGAACTTTCCTTACTGATAAAAGAGATTGTTGGTTATCATGGTGATTTGGTATATGACACAACAAAACCAGATGGTATGCCCCAGAAGTTAATGGATTGCAGTAAATTAACACAAAAAGGTTGGTCATACAAGACTGATTTAAGAAGCGGATTAGAAAAAACATATAAGTGGTTTCTTAAGAATTATGCGAACAATTAAGTATTTTAGAGGTATTCAATGAAAAAAGCACTTATTACAGGCATTACAGGCCAAGATGGTTCCTATTTAGCAGAATTGTTATTGGACAAAGGTTATGAAGTTAACGGCATTATACGGCGTGCGTCCATTGCTAATACTTCGCGTATTGCACATATAAAAGAAAGAATTATTCTTCATGATGGTGATCTTACAGACTCATCGTCATTAGTTCGGATTATTAATAAGGTACAGCCAGATGAAATCTATAATTTAGCAGCACAAAGTCATGTCCAAGTTTCTTTTGATGTGCCAGAATACTCTGGAGATGTAGATGCTCTTGGTGTATTAAGGATTCTTGAAGCATGTAGAATCCTTGGACTTCAGACAAAGACAAAGATTTATCAGGCATCAACATCGGAACTATATGGGAAAGTTGAGGAAATTCCTCAAAGCGAAACAACACCATTTCACCCATATTCTCCCTACGCTGTTGCAAAACAATATGGGTTCTGGATTGTAAAAGAGTATAGGGAAGCATATGGAATGTTTGCAGTCAATGGAATCCTTTTCAATCACGAATCAGAAAGAAGAGGAGAAAACTTCGTAACTCGAAAAATCACTCTTGCAGCAGGTAGAATTGCGGAAGGATTACAAGATCATCTGGAATTAGGGAATCTAGACTCTCTTAGAGATTGGGGCTATGCAAAGGATTACGTAGAATGCATGTGGTTAATGCTTCAACATGAAAAACCAGAAGATTTTGTTATTGCAACAGGAGTTCAGCACACCGTAAGAGATTTCGTAGAAAAAGCATTTGCTGTAAATGGAATAAAAATTTGTTGGAAAGGTACAGGTATCAAGGAACAGGGATATGATGCAAAGTCAGGGAAAATGCTTATATGTGTAAATCCCCTATGGTTTAGGCCTACAGATGTCGATAACCTTCTAGGAAATCCCCAAAAAGCAAAAGAAATACTACAATGGAATCCACAAAAAACAACATATGAAGAACTTGTAAAGATAATGGCAGAACATGACAGAGCTCTGGCCAGAAAAGAAAAAGCATTAAAAATAAGTATTAATTAGTGAGGTAAAAAATGGAATACAAACTTTGTGATAATCCATGGAATAATGAAGAGATTAAAGCTATTCAATCTGTTATAGAGAGTGGAATGTATACGATGGGTGAAAATGTAGCTCAATATGAAAAAAAATTTGCAGAACACTTTGGAACCCAATATGCTGTTATGGTTAGTTCTGGGTCTGCTGCTAATTTACTAGCTATTTCGGCATTGGTATATTCCAACAGACTAAAAAGAGGAGCTGAAGTAATTGTACCTGCCGTTTCTTGGAGTACAACATATGCGCCTCTAGAACAATTCGGCATGAAATTATGCTTTGTAGATATAGATAAAAATACTCTTAATCTGAGTATAGAAAATGTTAAACATGCCATCAATCCTAATACTAAAATGATTTTTGCTGTTAATTTGCTGGGTAATTCAAATGAATACGATGAATTAACAAGAATATGCAAAGAAAATGATATTATCCTGATTGAGGACAATTGTGAATCTCTGGGAGCAAAATACAAAGGGAAATACTTAGGAACAATTGGTTTATTAGGAACATTCTCTACTTTCTATTCCCATCATATGTGCACAATGGAAGGAGGTATGGTAGTTACGGAAGATAAGCAACTATATGAATATATGTTAGCTATTAGAGCACACGGATGGACTCGGAATTTGCCTGCAGATAGTACGATCTATGAAAAAAAGAATGATCCATTCTATGAAAGTTTTAACTTTATTGTTCCTGGATATAATTTACGCCCTCTTGATATGGAAGGGGCAATCGGATTAGCACAGCTGAAAAAAATCGATAAAATGATAGAAAACAGACAATCCAATGCAAAATACTTCCTTGATAAAATGAAAAAATACACGAATATTCGAACTCAAAAGGAAATTGGACAATCTTCTTGGTTTGGATTCTCAATAGTATTAACAGAGGATTTAGCCGATAAACGTTCAGATCTTGTATCCATTCTGAGGGCAGCAAATATTGAATGTAGGCCAATAGTAGCTGGAAATTTCACAAGGAATCCCGTTATAAAATATATGGATTATGTAATTCCAGAAAGACTAGTAAATGCCGATGAGATACATGATCATGGGTTATTTATCGGGAATCATAGCTGTAATAATAATACTCAAGTAGATTATTTTATCACAGTTTTAGATTCGTTTATTTCCTCGCTATAAAATAGAAAAATGTCATTGAATTTAATACTTTTATCAGGGGGCTCAGGTAAACGACTATGGCCCCTATCAAATGAAATCAGATCAAAACAGTTTATTAAATTTTTAAAAACCAATGATGGAAAATATGAATCAATGGTTCAAAGAGTCTATAGACAAATAATGTCCGTAGATCCATCTATTCGAATAACGATTGCAACATCAAAAAGTCAAGTTTCTACTATACATAATCAATTAGGAGAAAAAGTAGGGATATCCATAGAACCATATAGACGAGACACATTCCCAGCCATTGTACTCGCTAGTGCATATTTATCAGATGTGCAGAATATAGATAAAAACGAAACTGTTGTAGTCTGTCCGGTAGATCCATTTGTTGAAGACGATTATTTTAAATGCATTAAGGAACTTTCAAAAATCATTGAAACTGGAAAGTCTAACATTGCCCTTATGGGAATCACTCCGACCTATCCTAGTGAAAAATACGGGTATATTATTCCTTTTACAGACGATAACGTCAGTTATGTCGCCTCTTTTAAAGAGAAGCCAGATAAAGATATGGCTACCTTTTATATTAAGCAAGGAGCTCTCTGGAACAGCGGTGTTTTTGCGTTCAAACTTGGATATCTACTAGATACTGCACATAAGCTTTTAACTTTCTCTGATTATAATGATCTTTTTGCGAAATATGAATCATTAACTAAAATTAGTTTTGACTATGCAGTCGTAGAAAAAGAACCCAATATACAAGTTTTAAGGTTTTCTGGCAAATGGAAAGATATTGGAACTTGGAATACTCTTGCTGAGGCCATGACTGAAAATAATATAGGTAAAGCGATAAGTGAAAATTGCCATAATGTGAATATAATAAATGAACTCGCCGTCCCTGTCGTTGCAATGGGTGTAAATGATTTAGTCATTTCTGCTTCGCCAGAAGGAATTCTTGTTTCTGATAAAGAACAATCATCATACATAAAACCTATTGTAGATAAAATCGATCAGCAGGTAATGTTTGCTGAAAAATCTTGGGGCAGTTATCAGGTTATTAATATAGAAGATGAAAGCCTTACTATAAAAGTAACTCTTAATTCAGGACAATCCATGCGCTATCATAGTCATAAATACAGGGATGAGATATGGATAGTTATATCAGGACAAGGAAAAGTTATTCTAAATGGAAAAGAACGTATGGCAAAGCCAGGGGATATTATTGAAATAAAAAGATGTGTTTCTCATACAATTCTTGCAAATACCACTATTAAACTTATAGAAATACAACTCGGGAAAGAAATTAGCGTGGATGATAAAACAATAGAAATTCTTGCACAATAAAATTTCTTATAAACAATTTATTATATAATAAAGCATAAAATAGATTTATATAATTTTATTTTTTTTCAAGATACATAGATAACTCCTTTGCATTTTTTGAATTTTTTCCTTTCTTATCTTTTTTCCTACAAAGACCAGTTTTATAAAATGATATTCCCTATCCTAAAAATGAAAACATCTATAAGATAGGGAAACAAATTAATTGGCAACAACATCACTTTTTATTTTCTTTTTAGCCTTCACCTTTGGTAGATTTTCCCAGGCATGTAATGCTAATGAAATAGCAATAACTCCATAACTTACGAAAACCCTAAAGTATTCGCCAATCTGAGAATCATTAAAAAGATTAAAACCGGCAAGAGGCATCGTAAAGAACAATAAATGGAAAAGGACTGCTCCAACAAAAACCTGTTTAATTGTAGCCTTATGTATGGAAGCACCTCCAACAAGCAGCGCGGCAACCGCATACGTACCTACCTGCTCATGACTTGTATAAGTATTAACAAGCCCCATGTTCTGAAGGAATATAATCTGTCCCCAGGCTGCTATTATTGTTGAAATGACAGTAGCAATAATCCTTGTCTGTCCTACTTTTATCCCAGAAGCAGAAGCAACCTGCATATCTAATCCACATGTCCTTATATCTTGTCCTAGTTTCGTCTTACAGAGAAATTCATTCAATAAACAGACAACAGCAATCAATAAAACTGTAAAAAGAGGAACATCTGTTCTTAACCCTGCTGTAAACAAAGAAGGAATTAGGAATACAAGAAGGAAACATATCAGGAAACAACTGAAAACAATAATCATCGTTTTAGATTTTATTAGAGCATCCTTCCATTTATTACCTTTTATCTTGTGTATCAATATAACGACAATCGTAATAGCAAGAGTTATATAAACGCCATAAAGAAGACAATTTATCAAACTTAGCTTGAACACATCATCAAAAACATAACGAACACCTTCACCAAAAACAATTGTGTTTTTTAGACCTACACCCCCTGCCAACAACAATTCAGGATTACCGATTGGGAAAATTTTTGTCCCAGCCAAAATTAGAAAAATCAGATCGAAGAATCCTTTTGCAAAATACCCCACTATAATACCTGTTATCATTTCCTGTCCGACTGTCTTATTAAAAAGAAAACCAGAAAAGATTCCAAATAGAACGGAAATTATTGTTGCAATCAGAATGCATATTAGCATTCCAGTAAATCCTCCAATTCCCCAATTGGTTATCAATATAAGTCCAATCTGTCCAGCTGCCGCACCAAGGACAATGCTGAAGTTCAGCCCCATACCACAAAGAACTGGCATCAGAAGAGACAGAATCAAAACTGAATTACGACATAATCTACTTACAAGTTCCTGAACGATAAATGTAGCAGACTGCCCAGAAAAAGCAGTAGAGAAAATACAAAGGATTATGAAAAATATTGTTACTGCATTGCTTTTGAGAACCGCCAAAAATTTATCTGCTTTCATATTTTCTTCCCTCCCATTTTTGTAAGCGCATAAAGAATGATGCCATTGCTCACCAAAGTTCTCAGTATTTCAGATAAACTGCTGTTGCTAAGGATCTCACTTGCAATAGGCAAAGCAATGGTAAGAAGGGACTGATACAAAACAGCTCCTAATAAAACATTTATAATTGTAGCCCTGTGGGTTGTTGCTCCACCGATCAGAATAGAAGCAATAGCAGGATAAGCCATCATCTGAGGAGCTGTATAAAGTTGATAAAACCCATAGCTCTGAGAATAGACTATAATGCCAACAGCTCCCAAGACAGAAGAAATAACAGTGCTCAAAATCCTCATTCTATCATTATTTATTCCCAAAGAAGCCCCGAAAACAGGATTGCCTCCACTACATCTCATTAAAATACCAGTCTTACTGGTCATGAACATCCAGACAAGGAAACACAGAATGATGTCAAACAGAAGCATACCTAAAGGAATGCGGACACCTGCAATAGAGAAACTTAGAAAATTATCCAATATCTGCTGATAATTATTATCTAAGGTAATTGTACTTCGAACTCCCTCTCCCATAGCCCAAACTATCGCACCATTCTTAAAAGGCAAGATCATCCACCCAATACACATGAGATAGACAACAGAGAAATTCAGATAGTTACCAACCGTCATTTCAGAGCCTTTCATATGATTTAGAAGCCATCCATAAAAGATACCGACCACCACAGCCAAAGGAATTCCAATTAAGATTGCAGTAAAGAGTCCGGAGAAACCCGTCATATTGAATTCAACAGTAATCAATCCGCCCACAAGACCACAGATGATTCCAAGAGGAAGGCCGAAATTCAATCCTATTCCACTCTGAATGGTAGGAAGCATAGCCAAGACAAAAATCATCTGCATCCCAATTCTTACAATAGAATCAGAAATCAAAGATGGTGTATTCATTCCCAAAAAAGAAGAAAGAATAAGAAGACAGATAATGAATGCTCCCATTATGAACTGAGAAATTCCAACATTTACTTTAATCCCTAATTTCATCAGACTCCCCCTTCTCTCCTAGATCCGTAATTCCACTCATAAGCAATCCAAATTTATAGCTATCGTCAAAAGGAGAAAGAATCCCGACAACTTCTCCCCCTGAAACAATTGCGATCCGATCACATATTGATCTCAATTCTGCCAGTTCTGAGGAAGTGACAATGATTGTCGTTCCCTCTCTGGTATTCATTTCTACCAGCTCATCTAGAATCCTTTTTTTTGCACCTACATCAATTCCTCTTGTAGGTTCAGATACAAGTAATAACTCTGGATGCAAGGCAATGGCTCTAGCCATACAAACTTTCTGCTGATTTCCCCCACTTAATCTACCAACTTCCTGAGAAGGACCAGTACAACGAATATCAAATCGCTTAATCATTTCCTCTGTAAAGTTTTTCGCAGCTTTTCTATCATAGAATTTAATTCCTAAAATACGCCTTAGAAACTTGTTATAAACACGGAGTGAAGATATTACAACATTAGTTTCAATTGATTCATGCAATAACAGTCCTACTCCTCGCCTATCCTCAGAAACAAACGCAACACCATCCAGCAAGGTCTGTAATGTATCCGTTTCATCTATTTTCTTTCCTTTTAGGAAGATATCTCCCATACTGGGATATAATCCCATGATACCATTCGCAATTGCAGCTTTTCCATGGCCAGCAAGGCCCGCTATACCAAGAATCTCCCCCTTGCGAATCTTGAGATTGGCATTCTTAAGTATCTCTCCTGGCATATTTACAGAAAAATTCTTCAGCTCCAGTTCATAATCCTCAGAAAATTTCCGATCATTATCAACAGAACGATCAAAATTAACAGTTCTGCCTATCATGAGCTCTGAAATCCTCTCAATCGAAATACTTTCAGTAGAATAATCTCCAACAAGTTCCCCATCACGTAAAATGACAATACTATCCGCATATGCTTTTACTTCTTTCAATCGATGAGTGATAAATATGAAGGAAATACCTTTTCTACTGACTTCCTTCACGCAGTTAAGGAATTTCTCTGCCTCGTTTTCCGTAAGAACAGCCGTAGGTTCATCAAGAACAATAAGCTTTATGTTCTTTTTATCCAGTTCTCTGGCAATCTCTATAAACTGTTTCAGACCAACAGGAAGCGTACCCGTAATAGTGGAAGGTTCCAACTGTAATCCTAATTCATTCAACACTGCCAGGGATTCTGAACGCATTTGAGATCTATCGAGTATTCCTAATTTATTACCTAGTATCTTCTGTAAAATATTCTTCTTTAGATTCTCCCTGTTAAGTTTAATATTTTCCGAAATTTCATAACCATTTATGAGCATGAATTCCTGATGGACCATACCTATTCCACATTTCATCGCATCTAAAGGGCTTGATATTCTCACCGGTTCCCCATTGAATAACACCTCGCCTTTAAATCCTCCTGTTGAGTGTATTACAGACATTCCAAACAAGATATTCATTAAGGTAGACTTCCCTGCTCCATTCTCTCCTACCAGTGCAAGTATTTCTCCTGGACGAATCCTCAGATCTACATTCTTAAGGACGGGATTACCTGAATATTCCTTGCAGATACCATGCATTTCAAGAATATATTTCGGTTCCAACAAAAGCCTCCTTTTATTCAGTAATGCCCTTACTTCTTGCAAGTTTCTCAAGGGCTTCTGCCATTCGGTTAATTGCATCGAAAGCTTTTTCATCCTCCCAATAACAACCGATGATCAGGCGAAGATGACCTTTTCCTTGATTACCATAAGCAGAACCATCATTACAGGCAACTTTCGCTTCTTCCAACAGATAAGCATATATATCCCCAGAATTCCCTAATCTAGAGACATCAAGCCAACACATAAAACCACTTTCAGGCATTGTAATAGATACCCCAGGAACTTTAGAGAAAACAGAATAAGCGTATCGCCTTCTCCTGTCATGCTTTCTATTATATTCATCTATAAAAGACGAATCCTTAAATGCATCTATTGCTAACATTTGAGAAAGCGTATTCGTTGCCCCTAGAACATTAACAGCCGCTCCGTAAAAAACATCCATTATAGTGTCCGGAGCCACAAGATAACCTACTCGTAATCCGGATAACCCCATTCCTTTGGAGATTGAGAATACGGTAACAGTCCGTTCAAACATTCCAGGAAGAGATGCGATAGTGACCATTTCCCTACCGTCAAAAATTGTAGTCTCAAATGCCTGATCAGCAACGCAAACCAAATCATGAGAAATGATAAACTCTGCCAGCTTCTCCAAATCTTCTCGAAGAAAAACTGTTGTAGTCGGATTATTTGGATTAGTAAGAAGGACCATTTTCGTACGTGCCGTCAATGCTTTTTCAAATGCATCAATATCTATGCGATAACCATCATTCTCCTTGAGAGGAACAGGAACTGTTCTTCCACCCAATAATTCTGCATTCAAGAAATTAGAAGGATAACTAGGATCTGGGACCAAGACTTCATCCCCCTCTTCCAAGAAAGGCATCATTGCATACAATAGCCCAGAATCAGATCCTGGAGTAATAAGAATATTACGTACAGGATCTACAGAAAGATTATTTTCCTTTTTTAGTTTTTTTGCTATCTCATTCTTTAATTCCTCATTGCCAATGGGCATTGTATAGTGGGAGATAAATCCCTGATCAATATATTGTTTAGCTTTTTCTATGAGCTGAGGAGGGAAAGAGGAATCAGGATAAAACGGATCTGCCCACCCCATCATAGACACTCCCTTTTTCTGTAATTCACTAAATCCATTACCGACATCAGCCTTTGTAACTTCAGCGAAAAGACCTCCCTGTATCCGGGCAAAGTTTTTCTTCATTCTATTTCTAATATCTTTATTCATATAAATACCCAATTGAAGAAGAAGGCAGTAGCCCTGCCTTCTTCAGAAACAACCAAAACTCTATTACCAGTTTCCAAACGTACCGCCTTCTGCGATATGTCCTTCAGAAACAACCCCGAAATTACGGGCCTCATAATTTGGAATTCTTGAGAAAACAATCCCGCCACCTTTCACCACCATCTGAATATCCCTCATGTCATAAATATTCAAATCCGGCTTTCCTTTTACAACACATAGATCGGCTTCATACCCAGGCTTAAGGGTTCCCGTAATATCAGCAACTCCACAGAGTTCCGCACCTACGGAAGTCGCAGCTTTAATCACCTCCAATGGCGAAAACTCCGCATGCTCGACAAGAAGTTCCATCTCCAACTGCGTTGCGGTACAACCGCGTTTTACTGGATCAGATGGAACCATATCCGTTCCGACACAAACTTTTACACCATACTGGTGAGCTAATCTTGCAGCTTCCCAATGACCGGCCCTTGCCGTATCGGCTTTTGCAAAATTTCTTGCAGGGAATCCATGTTTATTCATGTAATCTATACTGTCTTCTGATGATACACTGAGAGTTGGGGTATAATACTTACCTTTCTCTGCAATAAGCTTTACCGTCCTCTCCTTCATGGCATAACCATGTTCAACTGAGTCAAGTCCCCGTGATACCGAATCATAAATTGTCTGATCATCTGAAAGATGGGCTGCAACTTTCTTCCCAGCCTGATGGGCAACCCAAATAACCGCCTCAAGCTCTTCATTCGTTACCTGCCTATCGCATAATCCTTCATGAGCTCCTTCAAGCCCGCCAGTCATTCCAACTTTAATGCAATCACATCCAGCAATTAAGTTTAAACGAGTATTCTTTGCAAATTCTACTGGACCTGTACATTCTATTGCTCCGTAATCCTGTGAGCCATGGCCACCATGTGCCATGAGAGTCCATCCACAGCATATGACACGAGGGCCTAAAAGCATCCCTTTATCAACAGCGTTTTTTATTGCTACATCAAAGAAATCACCCCCTCCGACATTTCGTAGAGTAGTAACTCCAACTTCTAATGCTTCAGCGGCTCTTCTATATGCTTTTAGAGCTCTGAAAGCTGGCCCCAACGGATCAAGTCTGAATCCGGCACCAGGCATCTGTAAATCAAGATGTACATGGGTATTGACCAATCCTGGGGTAACCGTATACTCACCTTTAAGATCCATAATCCGATCACTTTTCTCTGCTTTTGCTAAAACATCCGAATTCATAGGTCCCACATACAAAATACCATGCTTATCTGGATTACCTACTGTTGAACAATAAACAAGTAATCCATCTTCAATGGCAGGGCTACCAGTGCCATCAACAATTCTTACATTCTTTAAATATACATTCATATGAAAAATCCTCCTCTTAACACACTGCAATGCATTCGATTTCGACAAGACTTCCTTTTGGCAAGGCACCTACCTCAACAGCACATCGAGCAGGCAGGGTGGAACCAGTAAAATAACAGGAATAAATATTATTTACCACTTGAAAATTATCCATGTCAGAAAGGAATACCGTTACCTTAACGACATTCGTTAAATCGGATCCAGCTGCCTTTAACACGGCTTTTATATTCTCAAATACCTGTTTTGTTTGGGCCTCAATCCCATCCACAAGTTTTCCTGTTTCCGGATCCACGGGAATCTGGCCGGAAACAAATATCAGACTGTCTGTTTTTACTGCCTGAGAGTATGGCCCTATTGCTGCAGGAGCTTTATCCGTGCTTATTTTCTTAATCATATTTCCCTCTACCTCCTCTGAAAAACTTAATAAGTCATATAATCTGCAAGTATCAGCATATAATTGGAAAGTTCATTTCCTTGTGCATCTTGATTCGAACTTATCGTAACACCTTCTCCTGCAACCTCTATGAGAGCATCCTTGAATGCCTCTGGATCAAACAGACCATCTGTTTCACCTTCTATATATTTAGTGGCATAGACAACCCCAGCTTGTAGATTAAGCATCTGAATTGAGATGTTCCAATTTCCTGCATGACCTGTTAAACCTCTTTCTGCAAGTTTTGCTGAAATCTGTTCTGCCATATATTCTGGATCCCCCTGATACTCATCAGGAATAGAAATCCCTAAAGCACTAGCAAAACCAATGAAAGGAGAAGGATCATTTGGCATAAGGAAATATGCGTTATTATCCAGAACTGTTTTTATCATTGGCTCCACCTGGGCCTGGTTTGTTCCAAAGAAAGCAGTATTCTCTCCATACTGCTGTATCATGGAAGGAACATCCTCTAGAATAAACTGCTGTGTACCTGTAGTGCCAGAATCAGAAGTCGGATCAGGTGTTGTACGATCTACAAACGTAATGCCAAGTTCATTACATCTTTCCTCCATAGCATTTCTTCTAGCTAAAAGCTTTTCTACAGCCATATGACGAGGGAAAGAATAATGAACTAATGTATCACATCCCATTTCATAAGCGGCATCCGCAAGCTGAACGCCCTGCTGTACGATATCGACGTCAAAACATATATCAGCAGAAGCGGAAATAACAGAAATATCATCAGACGGAGATCCTGCCCAAACAAGCATATCTGGCCGCTGTTCTTTCACTCTGTCAATCATGGCAGAAAAACCTGCAGGCGTTCCTGCAATAATAATTGCTTTTACCTCCTCATCAGCAGCTAGGCTCAACAATGTTGAAAGAGCAACCTCCTGCTCTGTCGTAAAATTATCAGGATAAGTAACATGCACTATTCTTCCAGGATAAGCCTGTTCGACCATTTGTCCTGCCCTGTATGGTTCTTCTCCCTGAGTTACAGTTGAAGTCATCACTGCAATTTTCCAGTTGTCAGCGGAAGAAGCCTGAGATATATCTGAAGCTTCAGAAAAACCAGCTGCAAACAAACTAAAAGACAATAACGAAACAAAAACGAATATGAAAAACTTTTTCACGTTTTCCTCCTTTTTATAACTCCTTTTACCTGTAGTATAAGATACATCATAAAAAACGCAAGATTTTTTTCTATTATTTTAATTTTAATAGATTTTTATTCATTCATTTGACAGAAAAAAAATCTTCTCATCGAAGAGAAGATTACATATAAAAATAAAAACTAATTTTTTAAAGATAGCCGATGAAGATGCATATAAACGGTATTTTTAGATAATCTTAATTCCTTCGCAACTTCGCTAACAGCATCTTTCATTTTAAATATTCCCTGCTGATCTAGTAAAGAAATTATTTCTTTATTCCTTTGGGAAATTAAAATCTCTTTATTACCATAAACACTTTTCCGAGCGGTCTCTATCGAATCCAGGATAATGCTATTACTGTTATCAAGAAAATTTTCCTGCTGATATTTTCTACGATTTTCATTACTAAAACTTTCTAATATATCCAGAAAAGGTGTATTTAAATAGAAATTTATGCAGAGAAGCCCAATAATCCTATCATCCTTACCTCTCACCGCTATTGTCGACGATTTAAGAGGGGCACCGTTTTTATTATGCGTATAATAAGTAATATAGTCAGAGTTCCCCCCCGCCTTAATTTCATCTAACATTTCAAGAGCTTTATCTGTAATTGGTGCTCCAACCTTACGCCCTGTATGATGTCCATTGATAATCATTATAACAGATTTCTCTATGTCTTCTAAACTATGCAGAACAAATTCGTATCCCTCACCCAAATAATCCGCAAGGCCAGCAATCACAGTTTTCATCGATTCAAGAATTTGAACATCCTCTTCAGTAAGTTCTATATTATATTTTCCTATATCAAGCATATGTTGATTGTAACAGTAGAAATCTCAGATACAAATAAAAAATTTAAAAAGATTTCCATATATTTGGTTTTTCTCTCTGATTTATTCTATTTTCACAAAAAAATTTATGTAATCCTCAATTACCGTATCCTGTAAACTTTTAATCCTCCGTATAAATGAAACAATGCTATATAGGTTCATTTTTTATAATCAGATGAAATCCTGTTGATTCAAGAGTCTTATAAACAAAGCATCAACAAAAGTAAGTAAAATTGAATATACACGTTATCTTTTCTCCTATTCATAAGCTCTGATTTTATCGGAAAATCATGAATTCTCAGTTTCTTCATTCTTCCCTCTTTTAATTCTGGCTTTGGCAATCTTCTCTACATGAAGGAAGAACTCATAAATCGTTATTCCCATGAGCCCTAAATAATCTTTTGCCATGATAAGAGTAGGACTTCGTCTTTTCCATCCTTTTCTTCCTGTTAATCCATAATACGTCTCATATCTGTATCTTGTTACGAATTTCTTCTTATCAAGCAGTTCCAAGAAGGCCTGAGATAGATCATCTTCAATGATGATAAAATCCTTTAATTCTGGACGAGGTGAATGTGGTGTACTCTTCGTATTCCATTTATCCATATTAGGATGAAAAAGATCTGATGGATATATGCTGAGTACACGGCATAGGACAACAAGATTAATAAGCCGAGGATTCATATCCTCCTCGTTTCTTGTAAGATTTGTAAATGAAGCGGCAAGTCCTGCTTCCTTCAAAGCCGCTGTTGTCTTTAATCCTTTTGCGTTTATAGCGATGAAAATCTTATATCGTAAAATAAATGGATGCAATCATAACCTCCCCTTTTCTCTCCAAAAGAGAATTCTCTAAATCCCGTCCCCCATTCGCATCCATACACCTTTACTCTGGAAGTCCGACCAGGAATGCACTGGTTGGATCCAGCAAAGTCAAATGAAAATAAGCATCATATACATTTTCCCCTCTATAATATTATTGACTTAGTTAAGTACATATGTAAATTCAAAAAACTGATAAACTAGCTAAAAAACTACTTTTCTATGTAGCTTTTATGAAGTTAAAAGAAATTAATAAAGTTTCTTATATCATATTTTTCATAATTTAAATTTCTAAAAACCCATTCAAAGTTATATTTAATAACTAAGAATGGGTATAGCTCATACACATGAAAGGGGGATTCAAGGTATGCTAAGAACATAAGTATATGTGGTACTGCCTTCTTGGAGCGTCAGAGTATTTCCCGAACGAACAAAAGCATAAGAGATGTCATTTATGACAAGAGTATCTCCGATGACAATTCCATCAAAGGGGATATTATATTCATCTATAGCTGTACAGCTTGCCCCATCCTGGGAAAACTCTAAAGACACATAAGGTGCTTCTCCAGATGCCAACCAGCTTGTATCTTCAATCATGCTTCGCTCTTCATCAATAATTGACTCTAAATCAGGAAAAAGTGCATCACAACTTATCAAGGTAAACAAAGCTCCTCCGATTAGAGCTATAACAATCACACACGTCGCTATTCTTCGTATTTTTCTCAATGTTCCTTCCATTTTCATTCTCTTCTCCTTAATCTCTTCAAGTTCTCTTTGTAAAACGAGAAACTTCTCCATGTTCTTTTTTATTTCTGAAACTTCCTTTTCCAGGTAATAAAGAAGATGAACTTCCCCTACTACGTACTTTATCAAATCATCTGAATTTACCTGTTTTTCATCTGACATAAAGAACCCTCCTTTCCTGTAGGGTACAAGCAGAAAAGAGAAGTCGCATTTACAACAAATCAAAAGATTAGAATATAAGAAATTATTTAAAATATATGAATTATATTAATAATAACATACTATGACGTTAGATAGCTTGTAGAAAATATTATATAGCTCTTACAGCTATAATCATAATATGAAAGAAGAGGAACAAAATAAACTCATAAAAGCATTAATATTAACAGTAATCATCATATTTATATTATGCATTGCATCCATCTTTTTCGCCTCTTTAATATCAGAACCTCCTTCTCATAACGAAATCGAATTAGAAGAAATAATCTCCATTCTTGATAATTCCATCTATACACTGAATAAAGAACAGAAAGCAAAAGTTAAAACACTCTTCAACCTAGAGAATATGAAAACAATCGAGTTTAAAAGAAAAGAGATAGGACTTGATGTTATCATCTCTGATGGAAGAACGAATTATATTTTTCCGTTTAATAAAGAAAGCAACAAACTCCTTTTTAAAAGAGGGGATGAGATTATCATGCTTTTTGTAAAAGGTTCTACTCCACTCTTTTATGATGGATATGAGAATATCTTAGAGTTAGGGGATTAATATGATTCTATATGTATGATACCTAAACATAAAATGTAGCTAAGATAAACTACTCAATATTCTTCTCTCGTACCGACTATTTTAAATTAGAAATCCTTGATTAAATATTGATGTGTTGCAGATATAAAAAACTCTGCATCCCAGAGCTCAAGGGAACTTGTATCTTTTATGAAAGGTCTTACGTCGTTTTTAGCTTGAATATAATTGAGTTTTTTAAATCTTTCATCAAGTAAATCGACAAGAACGGATAACGTAAAATCCGTATCTCTCGAGATCATGTTAAAATCAACCAGTTTTGCTTTCAAATTCTGCATATTTATCTCTGCCCGTCTTGCCAAATAGAATAGATAATCATAAAGATCTCTTCCTTTAACTCTAGACCATCCCCTGCACAAGAGAGCATGAATCTTACCAGCAAATAATGAACCGACATCATACACCCTGATCTTACATGGAGAAGGAAGCAACAGTGTCTTGAATTCATACATAGCTCCTTCGGGGGGATTAGTATCAACTTCAAATTTAATTTTAATCAATTCATTATAGGGAACTTTTCCTGCACTTTGTGGATAAAACTTAAGAAGATGCTCTCTGGTATTACCTTTTACAAATGCAGAGCGCTCGAATGTATCTATATTTTTCTTCTTCTCCTCTACTGCAAAATTTAATCCTAAGGAAGAAATTTCATCGGATAAGGCAGAAAAGCATCTAGATAGATCATAATCAGCTTTCGGTTCCAACAATGAGAAATCAAGATCTTCAGAAAACCTATCAAGCCCATAAAATATTCTTAGAGCAGTTCCTCCATAAAACGCAGCTTCATTAAAGAAACCTGCTTTGGATAACCCTGCCAATACAACTTCCTGTATTACCTCCTTCAAAGCATTACGTACCTCATCTATATTGGACGTCTTATATCGGGATAACATCTGTTCTATTATACTTGTCATTTCCTTCCTCCTCTGACAAACCGAGATAGATAATTCAGATTTGTCGAATTATAAAGCGGAGCTAAGAATAGAATATCTTCCATATTCAGGGACCAGAAATTCTCCTCATCTATTCTTAGATCCTCAAACAGTAAATATTTGAATTCCTTCATATTTTTTACAGGATTGATCGTATATAGCTTATCACACAGTGCCTTCTCGCAGACTGCAATCTGATATGAATAAGTCGAATCAGCAGTCTTTCCTAGGACCCCATATGGATAGACGTTCTTGGGAATATCTTGATAAGTATATAAGCCGAATGCAGTATTGTATGTTTTCTTTTTCCGTTTCCCAAATGTTGCAGACGTGTATACATATACAGTTTCCGGAATTAGATCATAGATATAAAGCGCATAATCAAATGATAGGTAGGATGGACTATATATCCATGGTGCAAGATAAGAAGGTTCTACATTAGGATTATCCTCATACAATCCCCTAACAATTGGAATAAGCTCTCCATTTTTGACGAGTCGCATTATTTTTCCTTTTACATCCGCATAGTTTTTATATTTTTGTATAAGTTCACCCGTTGAAAAAACCATATTTTCTCCACTAAGTTTTGTTTAGCACAACTTACTGGAGAAAATCAAGAGAAAGAAATAAAACTTACGAGACGGGACATTCAGTACAAAACTACAGACATACACAATTTTGATAATTTTAAATTGTCAAATAACCACAAATTTGATAACATCAAATTATCAAATAATAGAAAAAAGAAAGCATATGACAGTAGAAGAAATGAAGAGGAAGATTCTCAGCGACAGGGAATTAATCTTAACCAACACTTTTAAAGAAAGAGAATTTCAATATAAGGAAATTCCAGGAATGGCAACTGTAATCGTGGGAGCAAGACGCATAGGTAAAACATCTTTCATGAAACAGCATGCTTCCATGCTTATAAGAGAAGGACTCCCTCCTGAAAAAATATGTTATTTAAGTTTCTTCACTTCTGCAGATCTAGATTTCCCTTTTTCCCTTATAGAGGATGCTTATTATGGCATCTACCCCGAATATCAACAAGATTCCTCCGTATGGTTTTTTCTTGATGAAGTACAGGGGATAAAAAACTGGGGAGGAGGAGTTGCCCATCTTATGGAAGCACATCCCTGTCATGTCGTGATTACTGGATCAAGCGCGAAAATGTTGAGTACTGATATAGCTGATGAACTTAGGGGGAGAAGTATTCCTTTCAGATTCCATCCTCTTTCATTTCATGAGTTTCTCTATTTCAATGGTGTTCCACATGAAAGAAGAGAAGTATATTCCGACAGCGAGAGAAACATAATCTCAAAAGAATTTGAAAAATACATGAGAAGAAGCTCCTATCCACAGTTATACAACAACGATGATGAAGGGCTTAAAAAACTTATTTTAAACACGTATTTTGATTTAACATTCTCAAGAGATCTCATAGAACGTTACGACATATCAAGAAGTGCAATGCTACGCTATCTGATGAGAAGGACAATAAAGAATTCAGGATCACCATATACAATACGGAGATTGGTTAATACTCTTTCTAGCGCAGGATATCCAACCTCCATAGCACTTGTCTCAACATATATCGAAATGATGTGTGACTCTTGTTTTCTTACCGAAATATCAATTTGGGGGACGGAAAAAGAAAAGGAAAGAAATCCCAGGAAACTATATACGATCGATCATCAGATGGGAGTACTATTCCGGGAATTTAGTACGTCTACAGGAATAATCTTAGAACATATAGTCCTTGAAACCATCAAACGATATTCAGGATTCAAAATCAATTATTATAGAAGCCGAGAGGATTTGGAAACAGACTTTGTGTTATCAGATGAAGATGGAACTGTATACCACTTAATACAAGTAACGGATGATTATGAAAATGCAGAAGAAAGGGAATTAAGAGGGCTTCTTACAGCGATGAAGGAACTCAAAGTAACAAGAGGTTTAATCGTAACTGGAACTGAAATTGAAAAACAGATTAATACAGAAAATGGTACTGTATATATCCTTCCCGCATGGAAGTTCGCATTGAATGCCCCCCTGATACTCAAATAGAATTCATCGTTTTATAAATTATTTTGCTCTGTCTAGAAAACATAGTTTAATTTGTTCTGCAAATAAAAGGGAATTTATAAACTTCAGTGTTTTCTATAAAGTTTTCCTTGATCTTTATGCAAACCAACCATTTTGATGTCTCAAAGCAATAGTTTTATAATAAAAAAGTGTCACCCTGAAAAACAAGGGTAACACTCATCATTCAAAAAATTAATACACCTAATTATTTAAACCAATCATTATTGATACCTGTCCACCTCACCCCTATTGTGAATTGTGGCAGAAATCTAGTTTCTCCCTTATGAAAATCATAATTGAAATACGTACTGAAAGCTGTGGATACATACACTTCAAGATTATAATAATCCCAAGTATAACTGCTATAAATCACAGGTTGAAGCAAATGCTCCGCATTGCCCCATCCTCCCGTCGGAGTTATTGCATTCATAAAAATACTGGAATCATCTTCAATTATAGAATTTCCCATATCAATGGTATTACCATCAGAATTTCCTAATCTCTTCTGTCCTGAAATTCTATAAACGGTCTTAAATCCAATACTCCATACATAGTCGCTACTGTTATATTCACTTCCTACCCCCAATAGAATTGTATCTGGCCCAAATTGGTAGCCAGAATATCCATAATCTGCAACACCACTGGAACGATAACCAACGATATAATCAAGATTATAATCAATCGCCCCATTCTCTTCCCGTTTCCCATTCAGGTATAAATAGGGATTCGTATAAACGAACTCACCCCATAAATCAAACATTCCATCATTAGGTCCATCGAAAGAATATTTTGCATTTGCAAGAAATCCCCAAGCATTGGGAATATTCTCAGGGTTCTCTGTTATCACCTGCATCTGGTCCAGAACAAATTCTAAATTTAGTGCTAATCCAGAGATAGGAATTATTTCAAGATACAATCCCAGCAGATTGTTCGCTTCATCAAAATACCTTTTTGTTAATTCATTCGTGTAATTATAATAATTATGAGAAATAACGAAGGGATAGAAAAATCTCATATCAAAGCCGTAATGGGAATTGTAAATCGTAGCGAGATCCATGGCAAAGCGAACCTTATTAAAGAGATTGACATCAAATCTGTGTACCACACGGAACTGCTGCATCCCGTCAAATTCGCTCCTGCTCATGGTCCCATACCCGCCTCCGATATTGTCCATCTGGTCGAATCTTGTGATGGAGATGTTATATGTGAAGTAATTGCTGATTAAAGACAGGTTGGATATCTCCTGATACATGAAGTTGTCTCCGACAAGAAGATTCCCTGTGATCCCGCTTCCTATGCTGTGAGGATAGAGGCCTAGAATAAAACTGAAATAATCATTGCCGATTGAAGCCCCTGCCCTAACAGGGAATTCACCTATTTTTACATCCGCGAATTCAGTAAGATATCCTGTAAACTGATTCACATATCCCAACAGGAAATCCATTGAGCTTATATGATTTTTCTTATTATCATTCTTAATACCAAATTTCCCTTCAAGAAAAACATAGTTACCAAAATACATCTCAGGATAAAGAGCTAAAAAATCATCCTGATATCGATAAGGAAGGATAGTATCATTCCGATGATCAATATCTTGGTTTATATATTCAAACTTGTTATAGTCCTCGATATTGAAAGTTAATTACATCAATTACATACATATAATTTAGAATACACTTAAATAAAATCTTGTAATTAAGTTATAGAAACTCTTTATAAAAAAAATAAATTTATGCAAATATAAGTTTCGCAAATATAGATTTAAAAACTTCAATAAACAATCCTAAACACACAAGAGGAAATACCTGTTTTTTACTTAAATGTTTTAAGATTCGATTATTGGGGAATCCAACCTCTTTTAAATTTATCTTTGAGATACTCTTTATTATTTTTTCAGAATTGCTGAGTTCTTTTATAATGTGTATTTTATCTCGTAATTTCCGTTTACTTTTGTAAAAGAATTCATTGTAATAAGTAGCAATTGCAAAAAAAGCTCGTTCATAAGAAATGCCAAGGAGATATTTATTATCTGTTGAAAGTTCTTCCAAATAAGAACATAGAAAAGCTGTATCCTCAAACACATTCTTTTTGTATGAGTTCATTATCGATTGAGGATTTGTCAGATAATTATAATAAGGCTTGTAAGGTAAAATAGATATACATCTGGATTTAAGTATCGCGCCAACAGATATGGCAAGATCCTCCCCTATAATAATCCTCTTATTTCGTAAAGGAAGAATAGAAGATAATAAAACATCTCTTTTAAATACTTTTGCCCATACATTTGGAATGATATGGCGATTCCCATAAACCTCATGAGTACAAAAAAGATTTGGAATTATTTTATCCATGATCTCTTCGTTCCTATAAACACCATATTCAATAATGTTATCTATTTTTACAGGTTCTCGATTATCTGGGAAAACTCTTCTTGCTCCAAAGATGACTACATCTGGTGCATTTTTCTCTATCTCTAAGGGAATATCATCAAAGAATTCATCAGATAGGGTATCATCTACATCCATAAAATATATGTAATCACCAGAGGCTGCTAAAACTCCTTCTACTCTGGATCCCGGCAACCCTATATTTTCGACAGAAATTACCTTAATCTTGTATTCGATCTCTTTCACTTTAAGAATATTCGATGTATTATCAGAGGATCCATCATCGACTACAATAATCTCAACATCACCTTTTATAATAGAAAAAAGAGAATCTAAGCATGTACTTATAAATCGTTCTCCATTATAGACAGAAATTATTATTGATAATCTCATCTCTTTCACCATCGCAATATTTTTTTAACATACTTCTGTGTAGTATATAGCATACAAACTATTTTGCAAAATACTACATATTTATAATATAGTTAGACTATGAGAGAAATATCACTTGAAGAGCGGAAAAAAATCGGGCTAGCAATTCTAGAAGAAATAAAACGGGTCAGCAATATTTTGAATATAAAGTTTTATTTAGCATATGGAACTTTGTTAGGAGCAATACGACATAAGGGATTTATTCCATGGGATGATGATATCGACATCTGGATGTTCAGATCTGATTACGAATTATTTCTGAATAAATTCAATGAATTAGCATCTTCCAGATATACTGTATATTCGACTAAAAATATCCCTAATTACCCTTTCTTGATGCCTAAAGTAATAGACAATAACACCCATGTAAGAGAGAAGTTTTATTCAGAACTTCCTTATTTGGGGATCTGGGTTGATATTTTCCCAATAGACTATCTTACAGAAGAAGGAAAATCAAACACAAGAGAGCTCATCAAGTTAGAACATAAACGCTGGTGTGCCTTATATAAACAATCAACAATAATCGGAAAATTAAAACTGTTGGGATACAATTTAATTCAAAATGATACCAGTTTTTCTGATTTCACTGTAAATCCAGCAGAATATGTGAATAGAATACATGAAATACATCGTTGCCTAGACTATCAGGATATGGTAAGAAGCCCAACATCTGAAAGCAGTTTCAGGATTTATTACAATACTGATGATTTTAAAAATATAAGATATATTCAGTTTGAAAACTCACATATGCCTATTCCTTCTGGATATGATAATCTATTAAAAACCGTATATAACAATTATATGGAATTACCACCTGTGGCAAAACGGAAACTTGCGAAGCATTTAATTTATGCTAAGTATAAGGATTAGAAGATGATGTCTGGTATTAAAAGAAGTGCTTTATTTTTAATTGTTTTATTTTGTACGGTTATATCACTATTTGCTGGCAATCTACAAAAAACCTATACAGTTGATGACGAAATATATAAACGTGTGGACAGGTTAACGAGGGAAGCAGGTGTTATAGGACCTTCAAGCTTTTCTCCAATGTCTGGGAGAGTATTGCAGATCGCTTTAAATAGAATAGATACAACAAAACTTTCACCTTCTCAATTGGATGAATACAACTATTTATACAACGAAATAACTAAAGACCAAGAGAATCATACAATATTTTATTCTGATAATTTTGGATTAGATATAGGACTAGGAGCAAATTTAACTTTCAATATCGAGGATTATGAGAAGTTCGATTATTCTAATCAAAAAATAGATCATCGGAATGATGCATTAATCCCATATAGAGATGCCGATGGATTTATCTCCGCAAATCCCAAACTTTACTTTGGAGATTACATCTTCATGGAAGGAGATTTTGAAATTAAAAACAATAACAAAAGAACATATGAAAGCTCTTTGGGATGGCTTTTAACAGGAGCCGGAGGAAGTTTAAGTGTATTTGGAAATGGAGCTTACTATAATTCCATGTCACCGGAAATTCCATTTAAAGCAGGGATATCCGCAGGAAATGATTATCTCCATTTTGTTCTTGGTCGATATCCCCATAGCATAGGAAGTGGAATCACAGGAAATTTAACAGTAGGAGATAATTTTCTCTATCAGGAAATTTCTAATCTTTCGTTTATTTCTAATTATTTTACTTATAACATCTCAATCACACGTTTTGACCAAATGGAACAGGATAAAAATAATGAAGATTTGGCTTCTTTCAGCCGAAGTGAATTTGATGGCATGCAACAATTCCGAGTCGTACACAGATTTGATATTAATTTTTTCAATAAAGTACGCTTTGCGTTAGATTTGGCAACAATCTACAATTCCACTTATGGTTTTGATATAAGATTCTTTTACCCTTTCGTTATTTCTCACAACTATTTTAATTATGCAAATAAAACATATAAAGAAACTTATGATGAAGCAAATAATCTAATGACCTTTTCTCTAGAAATCGTTCCAGTAAAGGGCCTTACATTAGGAGCTCAATTTACTGTTGATCAGTTTCAAATGTATTTTGAAAAGGCAACAATACCGAATGCTTGGGGAGTACTTGGAAATATAAAATACTCAACTCCAGTAAAAGAAAAAGGTCATTTAGATACCTGGATAGAAATAGTATATACTAATCCATATCTATATCTGAATGGCAAATATGATGACAACGGTAGAGATTACAACCTAGATTACATTACAGGATACAGAACAAGTCTCATACCTGAGTTTGGATACTCCGGATACGTTTATGGCCCAGATACAATACTATTTGCGGCAGGTAGCGAATATTCCGATAATAATAACTGGGATATTGGATTAAAAGTTCTTTACAGAGTACAAGGAAATAACCGTCTCGGTACGGCCTCAGCTGATGACATACTAATAGATATGTCTGGTTCTTTTATCAAGGATAGTGATGATTTCTATGCAAGTACACCAACAACAGGCTGGAATAAAGCAGAACATTTATTACAACCCGTTATTTATGGTAGTTACAAATGGAATTATTATAACTTAGAGTTATATGCAGCTATGGCATTCAGTACTTATTTTAATTATAACTTTGAGTCTCAAATAAGTTTTTTACCACAAGCTACTATAGGTATTAAATGGACGGGGATTAATAATACTTGGTTTCAGCACTAACTCAAAATACTTATATTCTCCAGTTGAATATGATTCCAACTGGAGAATATGCAATTAACCTTATTGTTCCATCATCTCAATATCAGGATTAAATTTTGAAGGTAAAAATGATATGTAATATGTTATGTATCCAGAGAGAATTACAAAGAAAAGATTACTAGTACTGTATCCCGTAAAGAATATTGTACTATCAATTAAATGCTGGAATAACATTCCAATTAACATGGAAAAGCAAAAAACAAAAAATATGAAATCATTGGAATAACAATGATTTTCTTTATTTCCTTCTTTATATATAACCTTCAAAGAATAGACCATCATAATTACAAGAAATGACAATAAAGAAATTATCGAAAACAAGCCATAGCGAGAAAAAATATCAATAACCATATTATGTGCCATTTGATTAGGTTTATATACATCAAGCAAATAAGAATATGAATTACCATATAGGGGCGAATTCAATCCAGCTTTTATTCCATTAACCCAAAGTCTGACTCTCCCCGTTGAGAGTCGATTTAAAGATTCAAATAAAGTTTCGGAGGAGGAAATGGAAGAATAATCACGAGAAAAAACAACAAACAAACATCCTAAAGTTGCAAATATAACTAAGCAAACTGATATCAATATAAAAACTTTTGTAGAAAATTTTTTATATGCAAAAATTAGAGCAAGAATAAAAAAACTTACGAGCAAAAAAACTTCTGAATCTCTAGAATTCGTAAGTATTAACGTAAATATGTTAACACAAAAAACAATAACAGAAAAAATTCTATAAAAAAGTGTCTTATTTTTTACAAATAAATAAACAGAAAAATATGCAGCTGCCGCAGCAATAAATCCTAGTACATTTTGATCCGCGGCAGAAGATATTCCTAACAATCTTCTACCGCCATAGATATAAACACCTAGGCCATTCGTAAAGGATTCAATAAGAAGAAGTAAAATATTCCAAATTGTTGCAATACAGATAAAAACGTAAATCGTAATCTCAATCTCTTTTCTTCTCTGTAATTTAGGCAAATCCGTTCGAGGTATTCCCATTGATAAATAGTGTACAATAATCAAATAAATCATTATGAAAGCAAATAAACTTCCATCAAAAGTTAAGAAGAAAGACATTAGATTAATAATACAAAAAGCTAACATGCTATATACTAAAATTCTATTTCCATCTTTAAGCTTACCTGTAATGATATTACAAACTGCGATAACAATTGCATATCCAGTCATGATTACTTGATAAAAAGGTTCTATATAATCATTAAACCACCTATTAGTGAAAAAGACAGAATTAACAATGTGAATGATCATTAAAGGTAATAAACTATTAAGCCAATAGATACCTTCTAATCTTTTCTTAAAACTATCAATATTCATATGATATATGCCACCCTTACAAAGATTATTTATTACTGACTCTGACTATAATTTGACTTTCATATTCCTTTAAATTATCTATATCAGTGAAAGATTTTCCACCTCCAGCCTCATTCACATATTTTCCAGGAATAGCAACCTTTCCATCACTTCTTAGTTTAAACCATTCATATTCAACATCCATATGTCCTAAATCATATGCGGTATAGCCTGCTTTAAATAATCTATAGGAAAGAATACTCGCAGTAGGACCTAACGCCAAGACAAAAACTTTCGATTTATCCATTTTGAGAGCTTCCTTATAGATATCATCAATTACTGAAAAAGCATCCTCAGCTGGCCCAATGATTCTTTCTATTGAACGAGCATTTTTAAATAAATCATTATTTACTCCACATCTTGTTTTATCTCCTTCAATAATAACAAGATCTTTTCCTTCCCATAGCTTTTTCAAAAGAGTAAATGATTTTTCCGCTTTTTCAACATCTAAAAAAGACATCCAAGGACGAGAAATAAAAGAATCCCCATATATAATATTCTTATCTTTTACATAATATTTCCACAACGGACGAGTCCATAATAGCTGTTTACGGAACCACTTCACAGAATCTGGTTTTAAACCATCGAGAGTGACCAACTGATGAGGGATACAAACAAGAAACCCACTTTCTTTAATGTTAACAATTTTAATTAAATTTTTTTTTAATTCTTTAGAATGATTTTGAAATCCTTCCCTACCAAACCACATTTGCATAAGTTCCCCATCTCCAAATCGAGCGATAGAAACATTATTTTTTATAATATATTCAAGTGTTTCTATACGTTCCATTATTTTAAATTTAGCCATTATCTTACCCACCTTGCATAAGCAATATGCTGTTTTAACCGTCTCTCCTTCTCTGGAGGAGGAGTCATATAATCACCATATATATTTTCAAGAATATCCTTCCATCCTATAGGGATAGGATATTTTTTCCCTTCATATTCATGATACGCTGTATTACAAAACCATGAAGCATCAAAGATATAGCTACCGAGCAAAAGATGATCTACAGGAATTAATTTATCTCCAGACTTATCTCCTTTCATTTTAGAATATAAGATCATCGTATAATCAAAAGGTTTTTTAAATATACATTTCAAAACATGCTTATCACGATTTCGAAAAACCATGCGCAAAATATCTAATTTACTGAAGAAACACATATATCTGAATAGAGCAGCACGTCTAGAAAGTTCAAGGGTATACATTTCTTCTTTTAATCCAGACTCCCATGTATCAGCAGAAATATAATTAAGACAAAAAACATCAACCCAGATTCCTAAGTCCCTTACTCTTTTTTTCATCCATCGTTCTCTAACTTCAGTTTTCAAATAAACAACTTTCGGTACATAATAGGGATAATCTGGATTATCATACCAGGAAAGAATCTTAAAATCTTCAGAACAAATTTCATTAAACTTAGAAAGGAACAAATCAAAATCTGCTCTTAACATCCAGATATCAACATCATCATCCCATGGTATATATCCGTTATGTCTTATAGCTCCCAGTAGCGTTCCATACGCGAGATAATATTTAATTCCTAATACTTTTGAAACACGCTCTATCTCATCAAGAATTAAAAGCCCTACTTTCTTTCTTTCGTCCAAGGCTAAATCCGTTTTACTCATCCCTTTTCCGCTCTTCCAATTCGTTTTCTGAAAGACCCCACTATAGCTTTCAGACTCTTTTTAACAAGAAGAAAATCTTTGTTACGATGATATAATAAATAGTATATTAAAGCTACTAAAATAATGGATGCCACAATAGAATATAACATTGAAACTATGGCAGAACCTTTATACAAGGAACAGACAAAATAAATAAACACTGCAATCAATGTGGTTGTAACTGTTCTGACGAAATATTTAAACAGAAATCTTATAGGAGAGATCATAAAGATATTCTTAAACACAACATTTACTTCAATCATGAACCCCACCAAGTTACAGACAACTGTTCCGATAAAGATGCCATCAATACCTATTTTTCTGCCAAGAATATAGGACACGATAAGGTTTATAACTGCTTCCAATATCCTTTTATATTTATCAGCCCAGAAAAGGCCACAGGCATCATGGAAATTTAAAACCATATAGCGATTTGATTCAATGAAGAATACTAAGGATATCAGTAAAACCGTCGAAGATTTCAGTGTAAACGCAGGGCCTAGCCATAAAACCATTACACTCTGAATCAGAGAAAACATTAAAACGGTTATAACAGAAGAAATAAAATAATTTGCAAAATCCAGAGAAACAAAACTAGTATATATCTGTTTTCTATCCTCAGTTGCACACATATTACCAATGCTTGCTCCCATGGAAGAATAAAACACCCTCATAGCACTTCGTAATGCATTGGTTATAATCTGATAATTCGCATAAAGTCCTAATGTACGCAAGTCAACAAGAGCAGAAATCAGCAAAGAATCAATGCTTCCAATCGCCACTTCCCCAAACTTATGTAAACTGAGGGCTTTAATATTTCTTGTTATATCTTTCTTTTCTTTCTGCTCCAGCTTCTTTACATTCCGCTCTTTCAAAAATGGGTATAATTTATTGGCCCAGATAGCAAGAATTACATTTTTGCCCACATTGAAAACCAGATAGATGAATATATAAACACCATAATCGCGAGTAATTGAAACAGCTGCTAATTGTACTAGTATTCTAAGAATTGAACCTAAACATATTACAACCTGATTTATATATTTTTTCTGATCAGCTTCGATAAGAATCTGTTTATAGGAGTAAAAATATGTCAGGCCTACACCGAATAAATAAATCAGGAAATAAACAGGTACGTGTTCTATCTCCTGTTCATTTGACAGAAAACGATCTACAAAAGGACTTAAGAATATGCCGATAACAAGGATTACTGTTCCTATTACCTGATAAGCCTTCTTGAAGAAAACCATATAGGACTTGATAAGATCATAGTTTTTCTCTGCAATCGGTTTATACAAAGCAAAAGCAATAGCTGAAGACATTCCAAGCTCAGCCATCGATAATACATTCAAGATATTGGAAAAGAGAGAATTCAAGCCTAAATATTCCAGGCTCAGGCATCGTATGAATATGGTCCTGTCAACAAAAGCAAGAATACCTAAAACCGTTTGTAAGACAGCGGATGTTGCCATGTTACGAACGCTATTTAGTACGCGAGCCTCATTTCGCTCTTCCTTTCCCATTTTGATTACGCTTAAGCCTTCCTCCTGATTTTAGTTACGAACCTTGTTTTAATCCTATCAACTAAAATAGCAACAGATGGTAAGAATATCAAAGTTGAAGCCATACAGCCAAATAACGTAACACTCATCAACAATCCAAAATATCTTATAGGCGTGTACGAAGCAAAAGAAAGCATCAGCATTCCACAGATAATGGATGTGGTTGTTAAGATGATAGGCCGCCCAGTATCTCTGATTGTCATGGCGATAAGATCATCAATTTTAACAGCTGGATGTCCTTTTCTCTTTTCATTAACCCGTATCATGAAATGTATCGCGTCATCGACACCACAACCGATTGCGATGGAAGAAAACGATACAGTTATAATATCAAATGGGATTCCCGCAAGGAACATGAAAACATAATTTATCATAATGCCACAAAGAACAGGTACGATCGTTAAGAATCCCTGCCGTAAAGAACGGGCTGTGATCCAGGCAAACAAGAAAACGACAGCAAGTGATAATAACGTACTCCGATTCTGATCCGATAAAAGCCTGTTGGAGAATTTTATATTTGGAAGCGGACTGCCATATACACTAACGGATGTTCCCTCAGGAAGCATACCAAGATTAGATACGATATCTACATATGTTCTCGTTATGCTATCTGCAGTCATCAAGTCCTGCTCCTCGGCATCCCAATGTTGTAAAACTATACCAATAGTATTCGCATCATCCGATATGATAGTAGAAAGCTGACTAACACTTGAACTCATCATCAAAATCAGATGATGCAGCATATTTGCCAATCCTGCGCTCTCCGGGATTCCATGCTCTCCACTCATAATGCTATTTGCATAAGCTACATAAGAAGAGAAAGAAATAACCTGCAGGAAATCAGGATTCTCCATTAACTTCTCTTCATAAGCCCGTACCTTCGCAAGATTCTCACTTTGCGTAAAGAATCTTGTGGAACCTTCAGGAGCTGTAATGGTAATGGTATAGGGAGTAGCCCCTCCCAATTCAGCTGCAAAGTGCTTTGATTCCCGCCCAAACAAATCGGACTCAGGGAAATATGACATATAGTTTGAATTTACAGATATTTTGTCATCTACATAAAAATAAGCACATATCAGCAGACACAGAACAACTAATAACAGAACCCAGTACCTGACAACCAATTTTGAAATCAATGAAACAAAACGAACCAAGATCCCTGAATCATATTTTCTTACCTGCTTTTCTTTAGGTGGTCCAATCAGAGAGAATACTGCGGGAAGATAGAAACATGCGAGAATAGCACAATATGCAATCCCAAAGGATACGGAGATTCCAAATTCTTTCAATCCTTCCGTCTGAGATATACATAAACATAAAAATCCCAAGACAGTGGTGATACAGGCGTACGCTATTGTTTTATATATCCCCTTGGTACCTTCAATGGCAGTAATATCAGGATTTTCTTTTCGTTTTGAATAATATTCACTTACCACATGTACTGAATATGCAGATCCAAGAGTAAGAACCATGCATGGAGTAACGACATTTAATATCGATAATGGAATATCAACTAATGCCATTGTTCCAAAAGTCCAGATCAATGCAATTATCGAAAGAGATGCCGTTATAAAAACACTTTTTATTGATTTGAAAGAAATGAAAAAAACTACAAGAATCACAACAAGAGATAAAGAGACGAGAGTAATCAAATCTCGATTTAGATACTCCATCACTTTATCATTTATTACAGCACCACCATTCAAGTAAACTTCTATACCATTCTCTCGTAATAAATCCAGCTTGCTATCAATTTCTTTGAGCTTGGCAGAAGAGACATTCGATATCGAAAATTGATACAGTAGAGAATCTCCAGATCCTCCTACTAAATAATACTTCACAACGGGATCATTAGCTATTCTAGTTTCAAGAAGCTTAGCCTCCTCTTCCGTCCAATACTCACCTTCTCTTGGATCCATCGGCCGGACACCTAATCTTGTCCCTCTTTTTTCCACAGTTATGAAATCGAGAACGGACTGCTTATTGAAAAGCTCATTCATGTTCTCCAAATCTGACATCACATATTCAACAAGATTAAGTTTTTTCGCAGTAAACAAATCATCGGATTGAACAAGAATAAGATAATTCGTACTTCTCGGATAATCAGCACCTTCCTGAGGTTTTATCGGGGGGAGATCTCTCACATCCACAACATCAGCATAAGGAATTTGAGCCACAGGAATGCTTGTATCGGAATCATTTAATATGACCCTTTCGCTATTCTCCCTGTTTATAAGAGCAATACTCTCCCTTTCGGCTTTTTCTGTTCCCAATTTAGCTACTTGCCCAGAGATTCCACCATCATAATAGTCCGTAGACTCTCCCCAAGGCATAAAGGCGCTAAAGCTAGCATTTATCCTTATGTCTAAAGCATGGTAAAGAAAAAAAAACGTTAACAAAGCAATTACCAATAGGACAATCCTAGAATGCTTTCCTATCACCTTGAGAAAATTATTCATACTTGTCTATTTTATCGGAAGAGCCTGTTAAAGTCTATTATTGTTATTATATTCCTTTGGGAACATATCATGTTATCTATTAACTACCAATATGACATTGAGAAGAAAGCATTCACAGAATACCTGATATCACTCTCGACCGTATTCTTCGGAAAGATATACAGCATTATCTTTTACCCGCAAACATCATCGGATTAAAAGATAACCCAACCGCAACTTGCAAATTTTGCCAATCGCCAACTTTATTATTATAATTTATTTTATATTGATAAGTAAGAGATGTCAAAACAGACAGACTTTCTATTATCTGATATTTTACTGCAGTACTTGCAAGTAAAGTATGTTCCAGCGTTCCTGTTAATACGAAATCCCTGAAAAAATCAGCATTTCCCGAAACAGAGACAGGATTTTGATTCTGATCACTGGAATATCTTATCCCATGTTCCCCATGAACTCTATACATAAGAGTATATGATATGTCCAGTTTACCATCATAAGTCAGATAGTTCCCTCCAATAGCAAGGGCTACGGAATCAGGGCCATATTTATATCCAGAATAAGAGAGATAACTTCCATCCCCAAGATAGTAGCCTAAGATGAAATCCTGATTTTCGTTTCCTTCTCCAATAGCATTCAAATATAAATATGGGCTTGTATAGACAAACTCCACATGATTTTCTAAAAACCCTTTATCAATAGCCATAACATGGCTAAGGTTAATCAACCCTCCCATGGCATTGGGGAAAGCATTAGAGCCGGAATCTTTTTCATTAGAAAGTTGAAATTGATCCAGAACAAACTGAAAATTCAATCTAAATCCGAAGCCCAAAGCAGCCGTCAGATCAAGCCCAAGAATGTTATTTGCCCAATAGCCAGCAGAAGCGCTGAATCCATTCCAGTTATGCAGGAACATAAAGGGATTGAACATTCTTAAATCAATGGCATTATCTGTCTGCAAAACAGCACCTTCTCGTATTGATAAGGTAACCTTATCGGAAAAATCAAAAGTAAATGAATGAGTAATTCTTGATTGATGAGGGCCATCAAACGACATTTCCTCTTCTAAGCTATTTACTTCACCTTCTTCCCGTGCTTTTTCCTGATCAAAATGAGTATATGTCAAATCATAAGAGAAGAAATCATCATAGAAAGATAACTTTGCGAAATCCTGATATTGAAAATTATCAGCAACAAACATGTTCCCAGTAAAGCCATTTCCCATGTTGAGCTGACCACGACCTAAATAAAAATTAATAAAAGAATTTCCTACGGATATACCAGCATCAAAAGGCATTCGCCTCTGATAGCTCTCCCCGCTATTTGGTTTGAATATATTCTGGGAGAATGTATCATTCCACTGATCATACAACTTTATCTTATATGGTAATTCTATTTTTCCATATACATATTCAGACCATGCGAAATCTATATCAAGCGAAAGGAATGCAAGTCTATCTGGATACCCATAATACCAATCCTGCATATTTGCCTCATCCCCAGCTTTCAGATAAATTTCCGGATTTATAAATGTATCAAGGTCCAACATCATTGTTTTTGACTTATATAAGCTGGGGGTATTATTCAGATAAGAATAGAGCCCGTCATAAAGATCTTGAACCTGTCCTGGTAAATTTTCTTTATTTACCTTATTCAAATTTTGAACCAGAAGGGATCCCGAGACAGGAGTGGTATCGTGAGGACCAGTCATATCCCTTACTTGCAGAATATATTTAACATATCTGTATTCTATATCATCATAGTCATAAGTTACCTGATTTGCATAAAGAGCCATGCATACCATCACGATGACAAAACAAATACAAACTAACCTCTTCCTCATGTTATCCCCTTAAATCCTACTCGTTATTTTATCACCTCAATTTTAAATCCCATAATCGCTTTCAGAAAGATTCTGCAATGCTTTTAAAAGATAAAAATCCTTAGGAGTGGTTACCTTTATATTCTCACTGGAACAAGGAACAAGATGAAGCTTTACTCCATAATGGCTCATCATAGTACAAGAATCTATAAACTGAGTTAACCCCTCACCAACAGCTCTCCTGTGACAGGATAAGATTTCATCAAGATAGAAAGATTGAGGAGCCTTTGCATAAAAACACATCGATCTATCCTCCACATGCCTAATATCCTTGTCCTCATTTACTAACAAAACCGTTTCTATAGCAGGAGAACAGGAAATGGAATTCCCCTTTTCTTTAACAGTGGAAATATTTGCAGAAATCAACTCCTCATCGATATTTGGTCTAACTCCATCGTGGATAAGCACGATATCTTTTTCACTTTCTCTATATTTTTCGGCCTCTAGAAGGCCATTGTATATGGATAACTGTCCTGTTTCTCCACCCTGGACTATCGATTTCACCTTAGAGAGAGAATACTTGTTAACAAGAGACGACATATAATCCATCCAATCCTTATGACATGCAACATATATTCCATCTATGCCAGGATGGTTCTGAAATTTTTCTATGGTATAAACTATGATTTCCTTACCGTCTATCTTAAGAAACTGTTTGGGACAATCCGTTATCCCCATTCTTGACCCTATTCCACCTGCGAATATTACAACATGATTCATGAATTATCTTTTCCTTGCAGTTTTTGACTCTAACTAGTATATAATACAATTGAAAATACATAAAGCTATTAAATAAAAGAGTACACAAATGAACAGCAGAATATTAGAAGAAGATCTCAGCCGATTATTAAAGCAAAAGTACATACCATTTGAGAAATTAAAAAATAAATCATTCCTTATTACAGGAAGTACTGGACTAATCGGGAAGAATGTAATTCATGCCCTTGTATTCTTGTCTAAAACATTAAATCTGGATATCAATATATATGCATTAGCAAGAAGCAGAACAAAAATAGAAGAGACTTTTTCCTCCGATGTCCTTTCATATGACAAAATATATTTCTTCTTGGAGGATATCGAAAACTTCCACAACACATCATTCAATTATGATTATATACTGCACATTGCCAGCCCCACAGCCAGTAAGGAATTTGTAGACCATGCTGTAGAGGTAATAGATTTCGCATATAGGACAACTAAGAACTTATTAGAACTCGCAAAAGAAAAAAAAGCAACATTCGTATACTTCTCTTCCCTAGAAGTATATGGGACTCCAACGACAGATGAGAAAATTACAGAAGAGTATATAAACAATTGTCCTCTAACCATGTCCAGTCGCTCAAGTTACAGTGAAGGGAAAAGAATCTGTGAAACACTCTGCAAATCATATTTCGATGAATATGGTGTACCTGTTTTCGTCCTGAGATTAACACAGACCTTTGGGCCTGGAGTAAAAGTCGACGACAATAGAGTTTTTGCTCAATTCGCAAAAGCATATATTAATGGAGAAAACATTATTTTAAAATCAAAAGGAGAATCGAAAAAAAGTTATCTTTATACTATAGATATGGTAAGTGCAGTACTGACCATAATCTTAAAAGGAACTGCAGGAGATGCATATAATATTGCAAATGAGAAAACCTATTGCTCAATAAAAGAAATGGCGGAAATGTTCTGTGCAAGGTTGACAAATAATAAATGCAAAATCACTTATGATATTACTCCAGATGCTTCTAGAATTTACTTGCCTACCAACAAGACAAATCTCGACTGCAGCAAATTGCGTAAACTTGGATGGATGCCGACTACAGATCTGGAAGAAATGTTTAAGCGGATGATGGAGGATTGGGAACAAGTATAATATCAAATACAGATACTTGTCTGAAATCATACTTTTTGTATATGATGTTTGAGCAATTGCTTTATAGGATGGGAGGTTCAAATTAGTTAATGCGTGGCGCAATGTTATATGTAAATGCAGGAAAAGGACATTACACTCCAGCTATCGCATTGGCTGAAAGTTTCAATAATGCGGGACACAGCGCAATTGTTGAAGATTTATTTGTTGTCGTGGGCGCCCCATTCTGGGAATGGTTCTGTAAATATGACTGGCGCTTTTTGCTTCATCATCCTCATTTGGAAGGTGTATGTCACAAATTTACAGATAACAGATTAAGCACAGTACTCATAAGAAACCAGGGGTTAACAGAATCCCACCTTTCCAATTTGAAAAGATGGTATGATAAGCATACCCCGGACTTCATCGTATCGACAAACTTTATCGGAGGAATAATACTTCCAGCAGCTTTTAAAAAACTTGGAATCAGCATTCCCGTATTTCAGTATGCTGCAGATGTATTCGATACCCCGCTCTCCGGAGTCAATAAGAATTTGACAAAAATGTATCTTCCTACAGAAGTGGGATGTAGGAATGCAATAAGAAAGGGACAACCAGAAGAGACAGTCTCCATTTGCCCTTTTCCCTTGCAGTCATATATAAAAAACACGCCAAACATCACACAGAAAGAAGCCAGAGCTAAATTAGGGTTGAAAGATAAGTTCACAGTCCTGTTTGCACTAGGAGGAGAAGGTATAGGACATCCCGGATTCCTCTATAAAATGGTAGAGAGAGGCTATAATTGGCAAATTGTCGCAATTGGAGGAATGAGCAAGACTACAAATGCGGCATTTGATAAATTCTGCAAAGAATATCCATATGTTGACTTTGTTCGTCCTGGATTTGTAAACAATGTGAATGAATATCTAATAGCTTCTGATATCCAAATTGGAAAAGCAGGTGCAAATGCTTTAATGGAATCAATATACCTGCACAGGCCATGCATCATCTCAGATCTGCTCTATGCAGCACGGGCAACAAGAGAGTTTTTTGCGGAAAACGAGGTCGGCTGGTGCGAGGGACGGGTCTCAAAACAGGTAAGCATAGTAGAATCCTACTTCAACAACTCATCACTCCTGAACGATATGGCAACTCGTTATGCAAATCTTCCCGTTGAATTCAGCTCTGATAAGTTCATGTTGCAAATCATAAAAGATACGGAAGAGTATTATAGCCAACACTAAAGCAGCTTAATCCTTTTCCATGTATTTTCTTTTATTATTCTCTAGTACCTTATTGAATATGGTCATGAGATTTTCAGCAAATTTTTCAAGTGAGAACTTATCTACACTCTTTTCCGCAACCTGCCCCATTTTCTTTCGAAGAGAAGGATTGTCGATCAAAGGAATAATCGCCTTTTGAAATTCTTCATCATCAGAAAAAGAGAAACCATTTATCCCCTCAGAAAGAGATGCTGTTAGAGCTTCATCTCTCCGACAAACAATAGGAACAGCACAAGCTAAAGCTTCTATATATGTTAATCCCAGGCTCTCACTAACAGAGCTGCTGATAAAGATATCACCAAGCTTATAATACTTCCAAACTTCCTCCATCGGAACGGCTCCAACGAATTTCACATCATTCCCAAGTCCCAGACTATGAACCTGTTCCTCCAGATTCGCTTTCTCATCTCCATCTCCAACAATAAGGAATTTGATACCAGATTTGTTTTTCAATAATGAATTAAAATGCTCAATGCTTTCTTTAACGTTTTTCTCTTCACTCAGTCGGCATACAGATACAAGAACAATATCATTTTCTGTTATCCCGAACTTAGCTCGCAAGGCCCGCCTTTCTTCAGAAGCAAGTGAATTACGGAATCGGGAAAGTTCCACTCCACTGGGGAAAATCACCATGGGATTAGAAACTCCATAACTTTTTAGCAAATCATAGTTCTTTTTTGTTGGACAGATTATGTAATCTACACGTTTCAGGATCTTCGGTACGAATGTTGAAGCAGCCCAATCCCAAAGTCTGTCATATCGGGTAAAATGTATTCCATAAGCATCAAACTCAGTATGGCAAGTATGGACAAGAGGAATATGAAGCTTACGAACAACCTTTTTAGCACATATCATGGTAAAAAATTCACACTGAGAATGAACAATATCTGGATGCCACTCATAGATATCCTCAAATAGAGGATCTGAAACGATTAAAGTGGCATAAGAATCCTTATATAACTGAGGAAAATTACTCCTGATATAATAAACCCCATCCTCATATTTTGAGACTTTCTCATTGTGTATAGTTAAAATACGAACTTCATGTCCTAAATTCTCTAGACATTTTTTTTCATTGGTTACAGCCGTAGTAACACCACATTGAAACGACAGACTGAACTCAGTCGTAATTAATATCCTCATTGGTATCTATGTACTCTCCACTTCCCTTACCTTGTAAGAGTAACATTGCAAAATAATTCAGGCAACAGAAAAAATAATATTTATCTAATGAAGCAAAATAATGTAATTATACTCGTGGCAAAATAGTTCATACGATTAATTGTAAAGTATCTTTATAACAAGCATGGTAGTCCTGTTGTGGTGATCACTCTAGAAAAAAGACTATCCGTTTTCCATGATAATTTCAGTTGATCTTTTTTCCATAAATCATGACTCCCGTTTTTCAGAACATAACTGAAAGGATTCTTACAAAGACTAAGATAAAGCGCATGTTCCACATACACCATCAAATCTTTTCAATGAGATATATGGCTGATCAACAATCGCGGATGATGCAATCATATCGATGAAATCTTCTCCTCGGATGATTTTATCATGATCAAACATAAATGTATAAAAGACAGCTATGAAAGGAATTCCGCAATATTTTCAAGATCTTATCGATCATTATAATGTAAATGATTCTTCATCGGCTTTTTTAAACAACCTGTCTTTACCCCTATTCGACAGCAGCAACACGACAGGCAGGACAAAAAGAGTTGCAAGCATAGAAACCGTTAAAGATACAATCATCAGCAATCCAAAGTGTTGGATAGGTACATAAGAAGCAAATAGGAGGACTATCAGTCCAGCAACGAATGCAAGAGATGTAAGAATTATCGCCCGTCCTGTTTCCTTCAGCGTCTCTCTGATGATATCCTCTGTCTTCATATCAGGATTTTCCCTCTTGAGAAACTTGTATCTGAGAAGGAATCGCATGGCCCCATCGATTCCCACTCCGATAGTCACAGAGGCACATCCTATCGTTACAAGATCAAAGGGTATTCCTGTGATATACATGAATACATAGCTGAACATGATTCCAATGACAACGGGTATTGTAGCGATAAGCCCTTTGAAAAAAGATTTCAGAATGAACGTTGCAACAATTATGATACCTATCAAAGATAATAATGTGGCAATACTCTGATCGCTCCTCATCATGTCACTGGCTTTCAGCATATCAGAAGATGTGCCGTAAATCCTCGATGTTGTCCCCTCTGGGAGGAGGTATCTGTAATAATCAAGCATCTCCTCCACCCTTCTTGAACTTGCCGTTGTAGTTAAATCCTGCTCATAAGAATCAAAGTTCCGTATTAAAAGTGTCACCTCAGTGGCATCCTCGTTTATCATGAGGGAAAGGACAGCCCCAAGCTGTGTCTCAAATTGCAGAAGAAACCTGTATAGGAAATTCATCATTCCTGCATTATCAGGAATACCCTCCTTACCCGTGTACACCTGATTCAGAAAGCTCACATACTGACTGAAGGAGAAAACCTGTATGATATCCGTAGAGGATGCCAGTACGGTCTTCTCGAAATCATATACCTTCTTCAAATTCTCAGGTTGAAGGAAAAACCCCGACGCCTCATCAGGGGCTTTTATCGTCATGTAATATGGAGTCGTTCCTCCCATCGTATGGGCAAAGTAAAGAGCATCATTGACAAAAACATCATCAGAGGGGAAATATTCCATGTAGTTTGCATTAAAGCCCACCCTGTCTTTTGCATACATGAAACCAAAGAAAATCAAAACAACTACGAGTAAGACCACGCCCCAATATTTTAGGGTAACCTTTATGATGATATCTACGGTTTTCGAAATCACGCCGTTCTCAATCATCCTGGCTCTCTGCTGAGAAGGGAATCTCTGTACAGAAAAAATCGCAGGAAGATACACGATTGCCAGGAGTGCACAATATGACACACCGATTGAGACAGACACGCCGAATTCTCTTAAAAGCTCTGTGCGGCAGATCAGCATCGATGTGAAACCTATTATCGTAGTCAGAGCTGCAGAAAGGATGGCCTTAGCTATCCTCGCATATGCAATATTCATCTTCTCATGATCCTGGTATCTTGCAGCAGAGAAGTACTCAATCATTATACGAATTGAATATGATGAACCCAATATAAGTACAAGGCAGGGTGTGAGTATCGATATTAAGGTGAGCTTATAACCCATGAGAGCCATCGTTCCAAAAGTCCATATTATTCCCATCATGGACATTGAAAAGAGAACCAGAATACTCCTCTTATTTCTGAACGCAAGGTAATGGGTGAGAAGGATTATCAAAAAGCAGAGTATGCAAAGAAGGGTCAAATCCCTTTCTATATAATATGTGACACGATCTGAGATTATGCCATTTCCAATCACGCAGACCCTGCCATAGTCCCTAAGGGGATCTATGATGGCATTCAACAGCTCTATCTCATCAGCAGAATAATGATCCATGCGCCAGTAAAGCATGATTGAATTTCCATCGTTACTTAAAAGATATCCGCGAGCCATGGTATCATTCATCAGATGCTTTTGGAATAATGACACACTCTCATCATCCCACACAGCCCCCTCAGAAAGAGGATTCATGGGAATAAGAGAAAGACGTGAACCGTTCCTCTCAACGGTGACGAAATCGAAAGGAGACAGGCATGGACCGGCGAAATCCAATGATGATATCTGATTCTTCACAGTTTCTAAGAGAGTAAGAACCTCAGGGGTATAGAGTAAATCCGAGGTGAATAAAAGAGCGTACTCATCAGGATAACTTCCTGCTTTTATCCCGCTCTGAGGAGGAATGTCCATTTTAAGCTTCTCACTCTCGGCTCTTTCACTATATCCATAGTGAGGTATGTCTCTTATCTGTTCTGAAGGAGAGATGTATACTAAATTCTCCCCTTCCGCCGGCTTCTGAGCAGGTGTTTGAACATATATATTCTCCTCTACCCCGGATGAGAAAGATTCCTCATCCACATTGATCTTCAAATTGGTAATCTCATACGAAAAAAAGACTGTTATTAAGGCAATGAGTATTAAAACAGGTATGTTGAATCTAGTAACAAACTTCATCAGATGATAGAAGATATTTGTAAAGAACGGCAGTCCCTTATTCGCATCACTCATAGCGATTTTTAAGTATATATTAAATACCTAATGCTGATAAGCTAAAGTATGTTTATATTCTATAGAGTATTGTGAAGATAATCATAAGAGATGGTATGCATGATCTTGCCCTGTTTTTTTAATAGTATTTCTAATTATATGTGCCTCTTATAGTTTTAAGTACATGGAATGGATGGAACAACAAAACATATAAAGAATTCAACTAAGAGCGATACGCTAAATTCGGATCCAATAGCAGTAAACAGGTAGATTAAAATTTCTGTCTTAATTTAATCAGTTAATTCGTCATTAAAATTGTAATTTTTACTTTTTTTTAGCCATATTTTTTGTTGAAATAGATATTTCTATGAGGTAAGATTTGATTATGCTAAGACGGAAAATAGAGGAAACTTTTATAAAGTGGAGAAATACGGAAGATAGACTGCCCCTTATTGTAGAAGGGGCAAGGCAGGTTGGAAAAACAACAAGCATTCTAAATTTCGCAGCCAAGAATTATGAGACAGTTTACAGCATTAACTTCTTTGAGCATCCTCACCTTAGTCGAATATTTAATGACTCATTAGATTCCAATACAATCCTTTCCCGCCTTTCATTGGAATTTCCAAATCTAAATTTAAAAGAAGGATCAACGTTAATATTCCTAGATGAGATACAGCATTGCCCTAATGCAAGAACAGCACTCAAGTTTCTTGCAAAAGACAAAAGATTTGATGTTATCGCCACAGGCTCCCTTCTAGGTTTATATTTTTCTGAAATAGAATCCATTCCTGTAGGTTATACAGAAACAATTCAAATGCATCCCTTGGATTTTGAAGAGTTTCTATGGGCGTTGGGAATATCTGAAAACATTATTGACGGGCTTAGAAATTGCTATATGAACATATTGCCTGTAGATAGTTTCATCCATGAAGCAATGCTTAACTATTTCTCAACCTACATGGTAATCGGAGGAATGCCTAAAGCGGTAGATTCTTTTGCAAAAAACAGAAATTTCGCTCTAGTAGATAAGATACAGCAGGGTATTATCGAGGATTATCGTAAAGATGTCATTAAATATGCAGAAGATAAGGAGAAGGGAAAAATTCTCCGTACAATGGAATCTATTCCGACACAGCTGGCAAAAGATTATAAGAAGTTCCAGTATTCTGTTGTGGAAAAAGGGGCCAGAGCTTCAAAGTACGCACTCTCCCTTGATTGGTTAAGGGATGCCTCCATCGTATCTTTCTGCAAAAATCTGTCACGTCTGGAGCCTCCATTGGAAGCTTATGCCATAAACAATGAATTCAAAGTCTACATGGATGACAACGGTTTATTGGTATCGATGTATGGAGGCGATACCGCAAATCGTATCATTAACGGAGAAAGTGGAGTTTATAAGGGTGCGATATTTGAGAATATTGTGGCAGGATGTTTAAAACGGCTTGGACATGAGCTCTACTATTTCTTCCCCTCCCAATCCTTGGAAATAGACTTTGTCATCATGCATAAAGGAAAACCATGCCTGGTAGAAGTAAAAAGTGGAGATAATAATAAATCGAAATCTTTAAAGACCGTGTTAACTACTCCTAAATATGGGATAGATCAGGCAATTAGACTCTCAAGACGCAACGTAGGAGAAGAAGGAGGAATTCTCTCTCTTCCCCTATACATGGTAATGTTCATTGAAAAAGATGCATCACCTTTGTTATCTGGCAATTTCCTAGCATCTGACAATGAATTGCTAAAGCATTTAAAAACTACCAAAAAGGAATTGTAGTGTTTTTTCTCTTTCTCATCTGGTTTTTCGAGACGTGGAACATGATTTGCTGTATTAAGAAATACAATTATGCATATAACATGAAAAGCCATTGAAGACTTTCCGAATCTATGATATTTTTTATCAGTACGGATTATCGGGCAGTAGCGCAGGGGCTAGCGCGTCTGGTTCGGGACCAGAAGGTCGCGGGTTCAATTCCCGCTTGCCCGAAATATTTTTTTGAAAAACGGCATCACTCGATAGCCGTTTTTTTATTCCTTTGTTACAAGATTTGTTCTGGTGGCTCTTATGAGACCTGAAATGAGCTTCTTCATCACCTTCTTTTCATCATTTGAAAGAGCTTTATACTGTTTTATCATCTCAGGTGCACGGAAAAGGATTTCCAGACTGTTTCCAGCGAACGAATCGATTCCCATTGCAGAAAAGCACTTGTAGGCGGCATCTACGAACACTTCCCTCTCCTTCCGGCTGGCATCCTTGAGCCATGAGGAGATGACGCTTTCGAACACGATTGAATCCTGACTCCTTTCAGGAAGATATTTGAAACAGGGCCCATCGAATACCCAGGAATATGGATCATGCTGGAAGATAAGCCGAGCAGATGAATCAACTACCAGATAATCCGAGCTATGACACATCAGCATGCCTATTATCGAGGATGAAGGTACTATGGTCACAATCCTGTCATCCATGCCATGAACCATCTGGCAAGTCCGGTTATGTTCATTGAATCCGGGACCATCATTATTGTACACCTTCAAGATCCTCTTTTTAACAACATCCGATGCATTAACAGCTGCATATACGGCTAAATTTCCACCCTTGCTGTGCCCTGCTATAACAAGAGAGCCCCTGTAACGCCGTGCAACCCGCATGAGATATTTTAAAGCATCCCTCTGGGAGGGAACCTCATCCTCATAGGCCATGGCAAAATCCTCTTTCCATCCTGTGACGGTGTTATCCGTTCCTCTGAATACTATGAGTTTTGCCCGTTTAAGATGTACCGTGAAAGCGAAGAATTGCCTTGATCCCGTATCGAAGTGCTCCTCCACATCGCTTATATACAGGGAGGAGAAACGGGGAGCCTTCACTATCGCCTCTAAGAGCTTGAAATCATTCTTGACCCTGAAATTCTCCGCCTTATATGGCACTGCTAAGACCCGTTCAGAGGCCTCTTTTATGGTAAGGCGCTCCCCTTCTTTTATAAATGGTCCGAAATTCACATATATGAGGGTCGAGAGTATCAGCTGGTCTTCAATATTAAAGGGGAGACAGGAAAACTCCAGATCTCCCCTCCATTTCAGATAACTGAAAAGGTTGTCCACTTAGAAAGTGAAACCAAGTACCAAGGACGCTGCAAGTCCGTTGTAATCGTAATTCGGGAAGTATACCTTGTAAACGGCATCAACTCCGAGAGAGAATACAGATCCCATATAGAACTTCATGCCGAAGTTCGCAGCTGCGAATGCACCAAGATCGAGTTTATCATTTCCCCAGGTCTCGTATGCTCTATAATTCTCAGCATCGGAACCAGCATTGAAGAGCAGATTAGCACCACCGCCGATACCCAGTGAGAAATCAGCAAATCCAGCTCTCATATCAAGAGTAAGAAGAAGTGTTGCGTTCAAGTCGTGGTAATAGTTATCTACGAGATTGAACATCTCACCCCACTTCCAATCCCAGAATGCCCACTTGGACTTTCCACTCTCAAATACGAGATTTGTAAATCCATCCTTAGCATACTGAGTAGAACCGACATCAAGCCTGATACCGAATCCAACGTTCTCCGTATATGCTTCGATATTATCGAAATCAAGACTTATTCCGCCACCAACTCCGATAGGAGCTAGTACGTTATCCTTATTACTCCAGTTGAATCCCATCTCGACATAAGGTCTGAAGAGCAGGGAGAATTCAAATGGGGCTGCAGGTTCTGCCGCAACAGGAGCAACAGGTGCAATCGGAGTAACAGGAGCAGCAACCTCCTCAGGAGCGGCTACAGGTTCTTCAATAGGAGCAACTTCCTCAACCGTCGTCTCCTCGACAGGTGTTTCTATCACAACTTCTTCAACAGGCTCTTCAACTACGACTTCTTCCGTTACCGGAGCCTCCTCTACAAGGAGAGCCTCTGCCGTAGCACTGGCAGTCTCCGACCAATTCACACCATCATAACTTCTCTGAAGATAGAGCGTGTAGTTCTGATATGGATCAAGTCCCTCTGCGACGTAGAGACCAGTATCCCCTGAGACTACGGTCCAACCATCATCGTCTGTGCCATTGAGCTGATAGCGGTAATAATTTACCTCTGGATCATCTAATAGCCACTCCCATGTGACACTCATCTCCTGTGCTGCGAATACCGCAGAGAGGGAAAGTAACATGACGGAAAGAATCAATAGAACTTTTCTCATAATTTATTTGGCGCAGAAACCATCAGCGGCTCAGCTGATGGAGGAATCCGCCCTTCCTCCTAATTAAATTTAGATTCTCTTCATCAAGGGCAAGCCCCCTGCAACGCAAACGGCAAAACCCTTCAGACAAAAGAAGAACCATTTATTTCTCCTTTCATCTATAAAAGAAGAAGATATCAGATTTAGAAAAATCCAAACTCCCCCTCTTTATATCTATAAAATGATTTTATCTAAAAGAAGTGACACTATCAAGGAAAAAATTTGTACTTTGCCAGATTGTTGCAAAAGGATCGCAGAGTGCTATACTCTCACTTATGGGAAAAATAAAAAGGATATGCGTCTTCACCGGTTCCACATGCGGGGAGAGGCTGGAGTATAGGGAAGATGCTTTGAAGCTGGCAAAAATACTTACAGACAATTCCATTGCCCTTGTTTACGGCGGAGGAAACAGGGGAATAATGGGCATCCTCGCAAAAGAGGTGAAAAGGCTTGGTGGCAAGGTTACAGGAGTACTTCCAAAAGCGATGGATCTTCCCTCTGTAAGAAGTGCGGATGTTGAAACAGAGCTGATAATCGTAAACAACATGCATGAGAGGAAAGAGAAGATGTATGAGCTCGCAGATGCCTTCATCGCTCTTCCTGGAGGAATAGGAACCCTTGAGGAACTGAGTGAGATATTCACATGGCGGCAGCTCGGATATCACAAGAAGAACATCGCGATTCTCAACAGCACGGGATATTATGATCATCTGCTGGAATTTCTGAAAAAGATGGTGAGCGAGGGATTCATGAATGCAAAGGTATTAGAAGAGCTCATCGTGATTGAAGATGTAAACGACACGATTACTCTTCTAGAACGCAATGCGAACGATTTACCGAGTAAGTTATGATGAAGAAATATACAGCACTTGAATACTTTTACATCGTCCTGGGATCTTTCATCACAGCATTCGCAATAACCGTATTTCTGAACCCTGCACAGATCGCGCCGGGAGGGGTATCGGGCATTTCCACGATACTCTATCACGCATTCGGATTTGATCTCGGTCTTACGATGTTACTGCAGAACATTCCGCTGTTTATAATAGGAACGATGCTCTTTGGAAAGCAATTTGGCGTCAAGAGCCTGATAGGAGCCATCCTGCTGTCCATCTTCTCCAGCCTGATCGGCATGGTATTCGGATATGACGGCATCCTCGATCTCTCCAGAGATATGAATGTATGGCTCAGCTGCCTTTTCGGAGGAGTTCTTTCCGGTGCAGGACTGGGCTTTGTAATGAAGAGCGGAGCGAATACGGGAGGAACGGACATAATCGCACAGATAATAGCACGCTATGTCCATATCCCACTGGGAACGGCACTCTTCATAGTGGATGGTGTAGTAATCGTCGGTTCGGCATTCATATTCGGTATTGAGAGCGCACTATATGCGATCATAGTCGCATACATCACACAACAGCTTGTAAACAAGGTCGTGCTCATGATGGGAACAAACTATGCGAAGACCTGCTATATTATTTCCGATAAGCTGAATGAGATAAGGAACTTCATACTCAATGATCTTGATAAGAGTGGAACGCTCATAGAATCAAAAGGCTTGTATTCCATGAAGAACAGGCCCCTGCTCATGGTCGTAATCCCGAACCAGAGTATCAGTAAGCTGACACGCATGGTACACATGACAGACCCGAAGGCCTTCATGATAATCCAGGAGACATACCATGTATTCGGAGAAGGAAACAGGAGCATGGAGGAATTCGTCGCTTTAAACAAGGACGTGAGCCAGGAATGAGAGTCTTTTTCTCCGGAAAGTAAAAGACCGCCGCATTTCTGCGACGGTTTCATCAATCTCAGATAAGGCTATCCAAATCCACCTCGGCTGCAATCGTAGGCATCTCGGAGCCCCAGCTCTCAAGTACCTGAGGGTGGACTTCTCCGAATATACCTACCCTCTTACCATCATAAACGATGTACGCCGCTCGTCCGGGGATGAAGCGGGGATCACTTTCAACAGCCTCAAGCCTATATTCCTTTCTGAGGAAATACATCAGCGTGTTGATAAGGCTCGAAGCCTCGTTATATCCCACCTGGTTATCTGAAGAGAGGAATCCAAGACTGTTCTTGGTGACGGTTCCACTGTTATCCTCATCATCCTTGATACAGATCTTGCCCACTTCAAATATGTTATGAGGATAGACTGCGTGTGCAGAGACGCTCTCGCTCTCCAGAAGACTTGGAATGACAGAAGGACGCACGACCTCGTAATTCTCACTCATAGGATTCATGATGAACACGCATTCTTTCCCGTCCGTATGCATTCTCTCGATATATTCCTTCTTGGAACCAAGATAATTATACATCATCTCCTGGAATCCCAGACCAACCATGATCTCCTTGACTTTCCTGGAAAACTCCTCAGCAGCACTGAGTCTGCCGACAGTAAAATCGTGCGGCATGAGAGGAATGAAGTTATCAAGACCATAGCCGATCATGATATCCTCTATGACATCAACCTCGTGAAGGAAATCATTCCTGTATGGAGGACATTTTGCGGTGATCTCATCCCCACTGCAAGTGGCCTCAACCCCCATTCTTCTGAGGGCCTTCACACATTCCTCCGCACTTATCGCCAGACCGAGCTTCTTCTCCACGGCCTTCACCGAGCACTTCGCCTCACTCTGGAAATAATACGGGACGGTGATCTCCCTTCCATATTTCGTATCCTTTGCAAGGGTGACTTTCACAGGAAGGATCTCAAAACCCATATCCGCCATGTCACAGGAGAGGATTGATGCAGCAAGCAGTAAATCATCAAGGATAGGTCCGGAAAGCTCAACAAAGAGATCCGAGTCCCCTATCTCAACCGCACCTATACGCGCGCTGTTTATGACAGGTGGGAAGGAAAGCGTCTCACCACTATCATCATAGAGGTATGGGAACCGGGGTTTATCAGAGACGATATACCCGTACTCTTTTCCTTTAGGATGCTTCTCACATATCTCTCTGAGCGTGAGGCACTCATCCATACCAAGGGGAACGAAAGACGTCTTGTCAGGATCGACTGCCGCATAGTGTACCGGATACTTGATCAGATCAGAGCGGTATATGCCAAGGGCAATCGTCTTCCTTTTTCTTCCAAAATTAGTACAGAGCTTCTCCTGGCTTTGTATGAGATTCACAAGAAGATCGTTATCGACCTTCTTCCCCTTTGCCGCAAAGCCGATGGAGAAATCCCTTATACCAATCGCACTCTCATCATCAATGACAGCTCTTTCCGCTGAAGGAAGGACCTTTTCTGAGGTACTGAAGAAATCATAATGCCTGATCTCTTCCGTCTCATATGTCTTGAGAGCACGTGCAACTCCTGCAGCGGACCAGAGATCCGGGCGGTTGGTATCATTCAATTCAATCTTTATGACCTTTCCATCCCTGTCATGTCCGTCAAGCTCGGCTTTCGCAACAGGGAAGATGTTTACGAGTTCCTCATCGCTCATCTCTTTTCCAAGAAGGCTGAAGAATATCTTTTCAGGTGCGTCAATCTTCGGCATCAGTTTCCCCTCCTTGTTCTTACAGATTCGATATTTGGAGTAAACAGCTCTCTCAGGTCATTGAGACCAAGATGCATGAGAGCCATCCTGTCGATTCCAAGTCCCCATGCGAGAACAGGCACGTCAATGCCAAGGGCCTTTGTGACCTCGGGACGGAAAATGCCGGAACCTCCAAGTTCAAACCATCCGAGAACAGGATGTTTGATATGGACCTCTATACTCGGCTCCGTGAATGGGAAATAGCCTGGAACGTATTTTACTTCCTCTGCTCCTGCAATCTCCTCTGCGAACATCTTGAGCAACCCCAAGAGGTTCCTGAGATTCACGTCATCACCAAGGACGATACCCTCTGTCTGATAGAAATCCGCACCATGTGTGGCATCTACCTGATCGTAGCGGAAACAGCGGACGATACCGAAATACTTGCCAGGGACCTTCGCCTTTGTAAGCTGATGGGCAGAAAGTACAGTTCCCTGACTTCTGAGAACCTGACGGCGTGTAAACTCATGATCGAATGAATATCCCCAGCCACGGGACCCCGTGGTCCAACCGTTCTCGTGAACAGCTGCCACCTGGCTCAGCCAGGGCTCCTCTATCCTCTTCGCATGTCTCGGATCCTTCACATAGTAGACATCATGAATGTCTCGGGCTGAATGGAACTGAGGCATGAAAAGCGCATCTCCGTTCCAGAACTCATTCTCAACAAGTGGTCCGTCGAATTCCTCGAAACCGAGGGATATGAGCTTGTCCTTGACCCATTGCAGATAGCTTCCATAAGCATTCCTTCTGCCAGGAATAAGACGGGCTGTCGGGGCATCAACACCATAAGGACGGAACGTACCGTTCTTCCAGGAACCGCTTTTAAGCATCTCTGGAGTAAGAAGGCCGAACTCCTCACCTGTTATGTTCGCCTTCTCAAGCTCCCCTTTTGCTTCAGCGCCCGCCTCTGTCAGCTCATAGACGACACTCTCTCTTTCGCAGAGTTTAAAAGGAGACTGACTTGCCCCTCTCTTTTTCGCCATCTGGGATATCGTTTTCTTCTCTCCAGCGTTTAGAGCGGCATCATCCAGCTCTCCATCTGCAAGAGCCTTCTCCAAAAGAGCCCGCTGTGCTTTTATATCATCGGGAAGCTCATCAGAGACACGCTCAGCCTTTCTCTCTGAGTTAAGCATGACCGCCTTCTTGCTACTAAGTGCACCGAATGCGGAACCGACTTCGCTGTTTTCCATTTTAAGAGCCTCGGCGATCTCGGGCATCGTATGAGGCCCTTTCTCTCCGAGGAATGTAAAGATACGCTCCGCAGGAAGTCCATCCTTTTCAATAGCCCTACCGAAATCAGTAAGCTCATAAACGACCTTAACGCTTCTGTCGACTTCTTTTAAAAGCTGCTTCTGGCAAAGCCAGGAGAACGCCTGGTTGCACTGCCCCACCTTATAGCCAAGCTCATTGATGAGTCTCTCATTGTCGATCTTCTCTTCAAGAGATACATGTCTTAAGAGCTTAACTTCAAGGGGATGCAGTTTCTTTACATCAATATCCATATATGCTCCTCAAAGTTATTTAACAAATATCTTTGAAGATTATACAAAGGAAACGGGGAGAATGTTAAGCGTCAAGGAGGGCAAAAGCGGCGTTACTTATCTCTTTGTCCGTAGGAATCACATTCTTCTCCAGATCACGGGAGAACGGAATGGGAAGAGCCCGGGCGGAGATGATCCTCATCTCTTTCTTCTCTTTACACTCACAGGCGATCATGCCTGCGACGCTACTTCCAACACTGCCGTTTTCAGGTGTGTCCTGCACGATCAGGATCTTATTAAAACGGGATGCGTACTCTATGATGGTCTCGCTGTCCAAAGGACTTATGGTTGCCAGATCAAGATACGTTATCCTATCTCTTATCTCCTTTGTGGCTTTCCGCGCCGTCGAAAGAGCATGAGAATAGCCTATGATCAGCAACTCGTTTCCAAATGAGGATGCGAATGCTTTCCCCAGAGGCAGGAACGTATTCTCATCTCCGACATCACCCTCTTCGTCATAAAGCCCCTTATGCTCGAAAAAGAGGACCGGATTGTTATTCCGGTTTGCGCTCTTGAGCAGGGCTTTGGCACTATAGGGATCACTTGGCGCGACGACGATCAGACCTGGGGTGTTGAGGAACATCGCCTCTATATTGCCGGTGTGCTGACTTCCATGCCCCGTTCCACTTCCAATTGGAGCCCGATAAATAAGAGGACAGTTAAGCTGTCCGGCAGACATGAAATAAGTCTTTGCCGCATGGTTTATCAGGGGATCGGAGGCAAGGGTTGAGAAATCGGCATACATGATCTCGACTATCGGATGCAGTCCAAGCATGCTTGCTCCTACGGCCGCGGCGGTAAATCCCTCCTCAGAGACAGGTGTTTCAAGAACCTTAGCCGGATGTTTCTTATATAGATCTGCCGTTACACCGAAACATCCTCCGTAAAGTCCAACATCCTCTCCCATGAGAAAAGATGAGGCATCCTCTTTAAGGATCTCGTCAAGAGCCTCATATATCGCCTTTCTGTAACTGGTTCTATGAACTTCTCCTCGTACATTTTCAGAAACAGGGGAAGGAGCGAGAAGATAGCTGTCCAGCTCTCTGAGTGTAAGGGTATCATCCTTTTCAGCTTCAGCCTTCCTGTAAGCCGTCTCGACCTCCATGTCTATATCGGAGGAAATTTCATCATACCCGGGCTCATCGAGGACGCCTTCTTTAATAAGGAGGGATGAAAATGCCTTTATAGGATCCTTTTTCTTCCAGTACTCCTCTTCCTCCCTTGTCCGGTATACGAGCTTATCTGATTTACTATGTCCGCACATGCGGTAAGTATTGACCTCGATGAGGAAAGGACGGGAAGAAGAGAGAATATATTCCCTTGCCTTCTTCACTGTGTCCCGGACAAGACGAACATCATTGCCATCGATTTTTGCATGTTCGATCGAATACCCAGAAGCTCTTTGCGCTATGTCATCAGTACTTACTGCATTGCTCTCGGAGGCGCTCATTCCATAATGATTGTTCTCAAGATAGAACAGGACTGGAATATTCCATACGGAGGCAAGATTCATCGCCTCATGCACAGCTCCCCTGCTCGTCGCACCATCACCGAAGATCGCAACTGCGATATTTCTTATGCTCTTCCTCTTAAGTGCGAAAGCCAGCCCCGTCGCAATGGGGACACCAGAACCGACAATAGCACTGCTGCCCGCATTATATGTTGAAATCTCAGTCATGTGCATTGACCCGCCAAGGCCCCTGCATACCCCGTGTCTGGAGCCGAACATCTCAGCAAACATCTTCTCCAGGCTCGTGCCCCTTGCGATGTTAAAGCCATGACAGCGATGGGTGGGGACGATCCAGTCAGCATTATCTAGTCCGGCGATAAGCCCGACATGACTGGCCTCCTGCCCAATATTCAGATGTGTTGTTCCGTAAAGTACCCCGTTTTTAAAAAGTTCTGAAAGCTTCGTTTCAAAGCGTCTGGAACGCAACATAGCTTTCAGTATTTCGATATCAGTCACTTAAGCCTCCAAGGATCTCGAGTCCAATAAGCTCTTTTTTCTGAGCATAGTGACTAAATATTACTCTGTCAATGAAAAAAACAATGCCATTTGACAAGTTTTCACCATTATACAACAAGAAAATTAATGAAATTTAGATTCCAAAGAACATCCGAAGTAAAATATGCAGATTTTAAGCGTGGATGATCTCCTCCTTCCAGTCTGAGATGTTCCTCTCTTTTGAAGAGAAGTTTATCCCTAAAAGGTGTACCCTGCATCCTTCGGACGTGTACTTCTCGTAATACCTCTTCTCCTTTATCTGGCTCAGGGCCTTATCCCCGCTCTCATCGAGCTTCAGCTCTATTATGTACACAAGCCCTTTTCTCACCCTTACGGCTATGTCTATCCTCCCCATGTTCGTCCTCTCCTCTGCTCTTACCTCATCAAAGCCGAGGAACATCAGCGCCGTGTAGAACGCTATCTGGTAGTTGTTCTCCTTCTCCATGAACATGTCATACGGGATGTTCACATACGCGTCATGGAATATCGACATCACGCTCTCAGTATCCTCCCTCGAGAAAGACTCCCTCAGAAGCATTAGGCTTGAACTCCTTACCCTGAGCCCGTATGTCGAGAGGACCTTCGCGTTCATCGTATCCCTCACCTCCTTATTGGGATAATCCAGCAGGTACTGACCGTTTCTTTCCCCTTTCAGCGTCATATAGCCCGCCTGTACGAGGTAGAAGTATACTGCCTCCCGCTCAGGTGTGGAGGAGAATACGTCTTCCACCTGGAACGTGCTCATGGACTCGGGAAACATCGAGAATCCCGTTCCTGCTCTGAACAGTTCAGGATGATCGGTTATTATCCTGTCGACTATGCTCTGTGCCCCCGTACTTATCCAGAAGTTCTCGAACGAGCATCCCCCTATGAAGAACTTCCCTATCGATACGGGGTTATACACCGTCACCTCGTTCCTTATGCTGAACCGGTATCCGTCGTAGTACTCCTTTATCCTCCTCCTGAATTCTTCTCGAGCCTCTCCCTCTACTCCGTTCTCCTCATAGTACTTTTCAATGTAAGGGGTGAAGTAATAATCCAGCTCCTCATCCGTGTATCCGCAGACGGACGCGTACACCGGATCGTTCGAGATGTCAAGAAGATTGTTGAGCTTGGAGAAGATCGATACCTGAGGAAACCTCGTTATTCCTGTTATGAAACAGAAGCGTATATCCTCCTCCCTTGGTTTCAATACACCATAGAAGCTTTCCAGCCTCGTCTTTATCCTCGCATACGACTCATCCCTCACCGTATCCAGGAGAGGATAATCATACTCATCTATCAGTATCACGACCTTTTTCCCATATTTCTCTGCCATTGCGGATATCAGGTAGTTCAGCCATGAGGACGGAGCTGTAGCCTCACCAGGAAAAGAATCTGATACTCCATACTCCCTTGCTATCGGCAGTATCAGATCATGCTTCAATGAATATAGAAACTCCTCCTCGCTGTATGTGGAGATATTGTTCATGCTGAACCTTATTACTGGATAGGATTCAAAATCATACCTATCATAGATGTAGGTATCCTTGAACAGCTCCTTATTCCCGGAAAAGATGTTTGCAAGAGTATCTATCGTAAGGCTCTTTCCAAACCTGCGAGGACGGGAGAGGAACCAGTACTTGGATGGGCTTCCCTTTTTCAACATCTCATAGAAATAACCAGTCTTATCGATATAGAGATATCCACCCTCGATAAGGTCCTTGAAGGATCTTGAATCCGTCGTTAAGTATTTCAGCATCTTTTCCATACCATAGATTTTAGCAGAAAAACGGTTCTATTCCATATGAAAATAATCAGAACTAAACAAATGGGATATTTGAATAGATTCACCAATTTTCCAAAAAGCCTTTTCATTACCACCTTAATACTATAAGATTAAATGGTATTTTTATTAAGGAAGTACCAATGGCATCAACATTATCAATTCCACCTTTAACAAAGGACTTAAGTAGGATTCTTATCGATGCGGATACCATCTCTCGAAGAGTGGATGAGCTTGCGCATAAAATCGACGAGAAGTACAAGAACCTTGAGGAGCCCCTCATCTTAGTCGGAGTTCTCAAAGGTTCTTTTATTTTCATGGCAGATCTCTCCAGAAAGCTGTCAATCAAACATGTGGTGGATTTCATCGCAATCTCCTCTTACGGAGAAAAAGGAGATAAGAGAGGTGAAGTTCGTCTGCTGATGGATACGAGAGAGAACCTGGCAGACCATCATGTACTTATCGTGGAAGACATCTTAGACAGCGGCAACACCCTTTCATACCTTCTCAAGACGTTTAAGAGCAGAGGAGTAAAGAGTATCGAAACCGCGGTGTTCCTGGACAAGCCAGAAAGACACGAGGTCGATGTCCCTGTAGAATATGTCGGTTTTGAGATTCCGGATGTCTGGGTCGTAGGTTACGGCCTTGATTATAAAGAGCAGTATAGGACCCTACCTTATATTGCGGAGATGTATCCTAAAAAGTAGAAGGAAAGAAGATGGCAGAAGAAAAACTCTATGTAAGCTACAACACGGTTCACAAGCTGATTAAGAAACTTGCAAAACAGATTCTTGATTCAGGTTTCGATCCAGATGTGATCGTCGCAATCGGTTCTGGGGGATTCATTCCCGCCCGTATAATCAAGACCTTCATAAACAGGCCCATCTATGCGGTTGGAATCTCCTATTACGGTATCGATCATAAGCACAGGGAACACCCCACGAAGATCCAGTGGATTGATGAGGTCCAGGGACAGCTGAGAGGGAAGAAGGTTCTTCTCATCGATGAGGTCGATGACACGAGGGCGACACTGGCATACTGCGTCGGAGAACTTCTCAGTTATGAGCCGGAAGAGATTGCCGTCCTGATCCTTCACAACAAGATAAAGCAGAAGGATGTCGAGTTTCCACCTGAGATAAAGAGGTACTACCCTGCGCTGGAGGTAGAGGATATGTGGATAAAATATCCATGGGATGCGGAGGACATCGACGAGCAGGAAAGACTTGAGAAGGAGATGTTTGAACGTATGAAGAAGGAAGGAAAGGAGCTCTTTGTATGAAAAAAACAAATGTATCAGCAATAGTAGGTGTTCAATATGGAGATGAGGGAAAAGGCAGGATTGTAGACTATTTCGCTCAGGATGCGGACATAGTAATCCGCTATCAGGGAGGAGACAACGCGGGACATACCGTAATAAACGACAAGGGTAAATTCGCCCTCCATATCCTTCCAAGTGGAATCTTCAATCCAGAGACGATGAATATCGTTGGAGCTGGAACAGTCGTCAATTTCAACACCATGCACGAGGAACTTGAGAATATAAGGACAAAATCAGGCATGGAGATCGATAACGTGTTCATTGACAGCAGGGCACACCTCATAATGCCATTCCACTGCGACCTCGATGGAGCGGAGGAATCCAAAAGGGACTCAAGCCAGAAGATTGGAACGACGAAAAGAGGTATCGGCCCATGCTATACCGATAAGGCCGCAAGAAGCGGAATAAGAGCGGGAGATCTGAAAGACGAGGAGTTCCTTGAAAAAAGACTCACGATGCTCTTATCAAAGAAGAACAGGGAGCTCGAATACTATGGGCTTAAAACATACACAGTTGAAGAGCTGATGGCTCTATGTGATAAGTGGAAGAAGGAGTTCGGAGATCATATCATCGATACCGTTCCAGTAGTAAGGGAAGCCGTGGAAAGTGGAAAGAAGATACTCCTTGAAGGACAGCTTGGAATCATGAGGGACAACGACTGGGGAATCTATCCATACACCACATCAAGCAATCCTACCGTTGGGGGAGCTGCAAACGGCTCTGCGATCCCCGCATGGGCAATACAGAAGGTAATCGGAGTCGCAAAAGCCTATTCCACAAGCGTCGGAGGGGGGCCATACATGACCGAGCTCTTTGATGAGACTGCGGAGAAGCTACGTGAGATCGGAGGAGAGTACGGAGCAACCACAGGAAGGCCCAGACGCTGCGGATGGTTTGATGCCGTTGCTGCGGATTACGCATGTTATATGAACGGGGTTACGGATCTCGCACTCACGAAGATGGATGTCCTGGACGGCTTTGAGAAGATCAAGGTATGTACAGGTTATATGATCGATGGGGAATATTTCTCACACCTTCCTGAAACAGCACTCCAGGAGAGGGCTAAACCGATTTATGAGGAATTCGACGGCTGGATGGAGGATACCACGCACTGTAAGACATGGGATGATCTTCCCGAGAAAGCCAAGTCCTATGTAAAAGCACTGGAAAAGCTCATAAACACGAAGATAACATACATATCCGTCGGACCTGAAAGGGAACAGCTTATAATCCGTTAAGAAAGATGAGGCCTTAGCAGAAGCTGGGGCCTCGATTTTTATCCCCCATCAAGAGGAACCTATCATTTGACCTATCACTCTCCATCTTCTGTAAGATGGGGCTGAACAGGAAGAGGACATTCTATCGTGAAAGCATGTTCATCCTGGATGGGGACAAGGCTGAAGCTCCTGAAAGCGTGCCCGGAAATAGAGGCGTCGGAGGCAAAGACCGTGTAGAGGGAAGTCCCATCTTTGATGAAATGGGAGGTTCACTGATATTTTCTTATGGGTTATATTAAAGGTATGAAAAAGCCCATCACAACGAGAATCTCGGATTTCGAGCAGTTAATCTATACGAATAATATTTATGTGGATAAAACCTCCTATATCTATGATATGGTGAAACAGAAAGGAGCCGATTACTATTTCATTTCCCGTCCAAGACGCTACGGGAAAAGCCTATTCTGTTCCACGCTCGAATACCTATTCCGTGGGAGACGGGATCTCTTTAAAGGGTTATACATAACAGAACATACGGACTATTCTTTTGAGGAATACCCGGTACTTCATCTTAATTTTGCAAAACTGAGAACCCAGACGTTTGAACAGTTTTATAAGAGCTTTCAGGAAATGGTGGCGACTAAAATAAGAGATAATGGAAGTTTTGTATCAGAAGAGGATCCTCCTTCTATAATGCTGGACAAGTATCTCCTGCAAAGCCCTAAAAATGTCGTAATAATAATCGATGAATTCGACGCACCCATAATTGATAGTATCACAGATAAGGAGAAGGCAAACAAGATAAGGGATGAGTTCGCCTCGTTTTATACCGTAATCAAAAACACTGGGGAGAAAGTCAGGTTCTTCTTTCTTACGGGAGTAACAAAACTTTCAAACATGTCAATCTTCTCAAAAATGAACAACCTCAACGACATATCAATGAACCCTGAATATGCAACAGCTTTCGGCTATACGGAAGAGGAACTGGAAGAGAATTTTGCTGAATATATCGAAGAATATCTGACATCGGAGGATTGTCCATACGAGAATAGGAAGGAACTCATAACAGACATAAGGGACTATTATGATGGCTACAGATTCTCATTCAGAAGCGATGAGAAAGTATACAATCCCGTCTCAGTTGGAAAGTTCTTCTCAAATGGCTGCTCCTTTGAAAACTACTGGGAATCAACCGGAGTTTCGTCCCTTGCCGTGGAGATGGCAAAACGCTATGACCTTATAAGTCTTGTCGAGGAGAAGCCTGATGTCGGAATAGAAGCATTCACAAGTTTTGACATATCACTTCTGACGGAGAAAACACTGAGACTTTCAAGCATATATGCCCTTTTGTATTATACAGGTTACCTTACAATAGCAGAGGGAGATGCGATGGGACTCACCCTCGCTTTCCCCAACAGGGAAATATCTAGTTCATTCTCCGCATCACTGGTCACAAGATATATGGAAAAAGGAGCGGAACTCGGCTCGATAGCGTACAGCATGTCTCGAACCTTGGAGAGAGGAGAAATAAGGGAATTCATAACGAAACTGCAACAATATTACGAGGCATTCCCCTACGACTTACTTTATAAGGATAAGGAAAAAACCTACCAAATACTGTTTCATGCACTTTTCGTAGCCTCAGGGTCAGATGTATATGTTGAGGACCACGGCCTACGAGGTAGAGCAGATAATGTAATAAGAACGAAAAGCCATGTCTATATTTGTGAGCTGAAAGTGGATGGGAAAGCAGAGAATGCTATAAAGCAGATAAGAGAAAGGAAATACTATGCGAAGTACCTCCCCCTTGCAGAACGAGGCATCAAAATACATCTTCTGGGAATAAGCTTCTCCTCAGAAAAAAGGATGATAGAGGATTATAAGGAAGAACTCATCTAAAGAGATAAATCCAGATCTATTGACATTCCTTTTAATATTGATGCCGCACTCTCAAGGTTTATCCGACATCCCCTCAATTCCTTCAAATTCTCTGAAAGATTAGGAGCTATGAATGTCACTTTCTCCATTGAGAGAGAACATAGCTTCGTATTGAAAAACGATGTTGATTTGAATTCCACCTCATTAAAACCGCTCTTTGCAGCCTTGATGGAGGAGAAATCAGAATCCTTAAAAATGGAATTCTTAATATACGTATCCCTGAGAGATGATGATGTATATACCGTATAAAGGCCGTTCACAGTATCGAAAGTAGTCTTTCTTATATCAGAGGAAAAGAACGACGTTCCTTTTAATAGGGATGATGAGAAGAGACAGGATGAGAGGAAAGCTGAATCAAAAAGTGCCGATGTGAGATCTGAAGAGATAAAGGAAACCCCACGAAGGCTCGCCTTCTCAAAGAGTGCAGAAATAAGTCTCACATCTTTGAAAACCACGTTCTCCAGAGTTTTATTGGAGAAATCGAAATAAGAAAAATCCTCCCCCTCTATCTCAAGATCCGATATCTCATCCTCATCTAGAATGTCTTGCTTTAAGGACATCGACGACCTCGGAGAGTGAACACTCCTTCTGTACGAGGAGAACAAGAAGATGGTACATCAGATCAGCCGCCTCGCCAAGGAAAAGATCCTTATCGTTATCCTTACTCTCTATCACAAGCTCGACTGCCTCCTCGCCAACCTTCTGACTGATCTTGTTCAAACCTCTTGAGAAAAGATGGTTGGTATAGCTTCCGTCAACAGGGTTATCACGCCTGTCCTTGATCACATTCTCCAAATAGAAAAGGAACTCCGATGATGAGATCTCGGAAGGCTGGTTCTCCTCCCCAAAACAGGTATCACTGCCGGTATGGCATACAGGACCGGATGGAATCGCTTTTACAAGAAGAGTATCCCCATCACAGTCTGCAAGAATCTCTCTGAGATGAAGGAAATTCCCGCTCGTCTCCCCTTTTGTCCAAATTCTCTTACGGCTTCTAGACCAGAAGGTCACAAGACGACGGTCAAGGGTGAGACGGTATGCCTCCTCGTTCATATAGCCGAGCATTAAAATCTTTCTCGTCACGGCATCCTGTACGATAGCCGGTACAAGTCCATCTCCCTTAGCAAAATCTATCGTCATCTCTTCCTCCCTCTAAATTCTAACAGCTATTCCCCTGTTTTTTAAATACCTTTTCAACTCCATGATATCTATTTCATGAAAATGGAACACCGAGGCAGCCAGTGCGGCATCAGCTTTTCCAGATGTGAAAACATCGTAGAAATCCTCCACCTTTCCTGCTCCACCAGAAGCTATTAAGGGAATATCAATATTAGTACTTATTCTTGAATTCAAGTCAATAGCAAAGCCGTTTTTTGTACCATCATGGTCCATTGAGGTAAGCAGGATCTCCCCTGCTCCTCTCTTCTCAGCATCCTTTATCCATGAGAGCGCATCAAGCCCCGTTCCCGTTCTTCCCCCATCTATAACGACCTCATAGGAGGAGGGCATCTCATCGTTTTTTCTGACATCGACGGCAAGCACGACACACTGCGAACCGAAATTTCCTGCCATCACATCTATGATATCGGGATTTCTTACAGCGGCACTGTTGACGCTTATCTTATCCGCTCCGCTTCCGATAACCGCATATGCATCCTCCAGTGTCCTTATACCCCCACCGACGGTAAAGGGAATGCTTATGTTCTCGCTTATCTCTTTCACGAGGGCAGAGAGGTTCTTCCTTCTTTCTACAGTAGCCGTGATATCCAGAAAGACAAGCTCATCAGCCCCGAGATCACTATAAAGCCTGGCCATCTCAACAGGACTTCCTGCATCGCGCAGGGAGAGGAAGTTTATACCTTTTACAACCCTTCCATCCTTTATATCAAGGCAGGGGATTATCCTCTTAGCTAACATCATCGGCCTCCTTCAGCTCTTTTAAAGATATATACCCTTCATAATAGGCCTTTCCGACTATCGCACCTCTTAGTCCCATCTCTTTCAGCCTCAAAAGATCCATGACCGAGGAGATTCCACCTGATGCGATAAGAGGAATCGAGGAAGAGGAAAGAATGTCCTCATACAGCCTGAATGAAGGACCGGAGAGCATTCCATCCTTTGATATATCCGTCGATATAAGGTACGAGAATCCCGCACCCTCATAACTCTTGATGAAAGAGATCACATCCACCTTCCCATCCTCAAGCCATCCGGAGGTTTTTACAAAACCATTCTCAGAGTCTGCTCCGAGAATGAGGTGCCCCTTATATTTCTCAAGCCAGGAAAGAGTCATATCCCTGTCCTTTACCGCGACAGAACCGCAGGTGACATACCTAGCTCCCGCATTAAGAGAGGATACTAGATCTTCTTCTCTTTTTATACCGCCTCCGAAATCTATTATGAGAGATGTATCGTGTGCGATGCGCTCCAGGACTTTGAGATTCCTGACCCCGTCCCCTTTCGCACCATCAAGGTCCACGAGATGAAGACGCCTTAGGCCTGCAGCTTCAAAGGCCTTCGCCATCTCAACTGGATTATCAGAGTAGCTTTTCACACTTTTATAATCGCCTTTCGTAAGCCGGACGCACCTACCCTCTATTATATCTATCGCCGGTATTATATCCATGTCACATCTCCAGGAAATTAGAAAGAAGCTTCAATCCATCATCCCCGCTCTTCTCAGGATGGAACTGTACCCCGTAGAAGTTATCCTTCGCAATTGCAGATGAGAAAAGAATGTCATCATAAGACGTACATGCTATTGAATAAGGAGACCTCTCCGCGTAATAGGAGTGGACGAAGTAGAAATAGCTGCCGTTTGCTATTCCCTTGAAAAGAGGATTTGAAGGGCTGAAATCGATCGTGTTCCACCCCATATGAGGAATCTTATACCCCCTTCCCCGTTCAAAGAGTCTTATCTTGAGTTGGACTAGATCAAGACAGTCTGTAGCACCCTCCTCTGACCACGCGGAGAGCAGCTGCATTCCAAGGCATATCCCAAGAAACGGCATTTCAAGTGATCTAATAAGGACATCCAGGGAATGCTCCTTCAAATAAGCCATAGCAGAGCCGGCCTCCCCGACTCCGGGAAAGATCACGTGATCTGAGCTTCTTATCACATCAGGATCATCGGTTAAGACAATATCCGCACCAAGGCGGTGAAGAGCACACATCACGCTCTGAACATTCCCTGCATTGTACTTTATGACAGCAACCATCAGAGAACCCCTTTCGTACTCTGTATCTCAGTAGAACCGGGTATTCTTCGCACGGCCTTTCTTAAGGTCCGTGCGAAGGCTTTAAAGATAGCCTCCGCCTGATGATGGGAATTTCCATCCGTTACTTTGATATACAGATTCATCTCAGCACTGTCGGAGAAGGACTTGAAGAAATGCCTTATCATCTCAGTCGGGAATGTACCGATATACTCCCTTTTAAAATCGACATTATAGATCAAATCCGGTCGCCCAGAAAAATCAAGGGCAACGGTGGCTACGACATCATCCATGGTCAGCACCTCATAACCGTAGCGTTCTATCCCCCTCTTATCGCCTAATGCTTTCTTGATCAGAGAACCGAGAGTGAGGGCAAGATCCTCAGTGCTATGATGCTCGTCCACATCAAAATCCCCTTTAAGGGTTCCGCTGATATCAAAACGGGAGTGCCTGACTATCTGGGAAAGCATATGATCAAGGAACCCCAAACCCGTAACAATCTCTCCCTTACCTGTCCCATCCAGATCGATTCTAAGCTCAATCTCCGTCTCTTTCGTACTTCTTGATACCTCTGCCACACGATGAGTGGGAACAAAAGCATCGGGAAGGAGAAATGCGAGCACATCAAGCCATGAACCGGTTTGCAGGGCGACTACTCCTTTCAAATCCTCTGGCACAGAAACTCCATCGTTTAACAGGATACCCTTGCACCCTATATTCTCTGCCAGCATCATATCGGTAAGCCTATCTCCTACCATGAAGGAAGATGAGAGATCCCACTCTCCGTTTTTATATGAATCGACCATGGCACTTCCTGGCTTACGTGTGGGACAGTTATCCTCGGGAAAGGAGAAATCGACGTTTATATCATCGAAATAGATATCCTCTCCCTCCAAGGTCGAGATTATCCTGTCCTGACACTTCTTATAATCCTCATAAGGGAAGGAGGGGGTCCCGACCCCATCCTGATTCGAAACCATCACGAAAGTGAAATCACTTTCCCTTCTGAGCCTCCTGAGAGCCTCAAACATATGCGGCATGAAGATCAGCTTATCAAAACTATCAACCTGATCCTCATTCACGATCACTCCATCACGGTCAAGAAATAAGACCCTTTTCCCGTTCACTTAACGCCTCCAGAAGTTTTTCATTCTCACGCCTTGACCCTACCGTGATCCTTAGTGAGTTCTCCAGTAAAGGTTCCCGGCTGCGATTACGCACGATTATCCCATGATTCATGAGATATGAATAGAGCTCATCGGCATTATCAACTTTTATTAAAATAAAATTCGCGTCACTATGATATACCCTCTTCACGAAAGAGAACCTCTTAAGCTCCTCTTCCAGCCTTTTTTTCTCAGAAAGGATCTCCTCCAGAACAGCTTTCCTCTCATCTGCTCTCTCCAGGGCATCACATCCATCTTCCTGAGCAGATAGGGAGACATTATATGGTGCTTTTATCTTATTGACGGCCTTTATGACGAGAGGAGATGCAATGAGAACTCCTATACGCGAACCGGCAAGAGCCCAGTACTTTGAGAAGGTACGCAGTACTGCGACACGTTCATTCTCCCTAAGAAGGGTATAAGAACTTATGAAAGAGGGATCGAAATCGGCATAGGCCTCATCCACGACGGTAAGACATGGATTGTAGTCTGCGATGGCCTTTATCTTTTCAATATCATAACTCTGTCCCGTAGGATTATTGGGAGAACAGATGAATATGATCTTCGGTCTCTTCTCATCGATAGCTCTTTTTATACCTTCCACATCAAGATCGAGATCATCTGTCAAAGGGACGTCAAGCACATCAACACCGTTTATCTCGGCAAACACCTTGTACTCCCCATATGTCGGACGTTCGATTAGGATAGAGTCCTTTCCCGGTTCTGCGAATATCCTGATGAGCATATCGATAAGCTCATCGGAGCCATTCCCGATAACGGTGTTTTCTACTTTGAACCCCAGTACCTTTTCAATCATCCTCCTAAGACGGATGGTATGAGGATCTGGATACCTGTTCTTCCCCTGAGAAGAGAAATCCTTCCAGTTCTCATTCGCATCAAGATATACCTCAGCCTCGCCAGAGAACTCGTCACGTGCGGATGTATAGCTCTCAAGTGTCAGTATATGCCTTCTCATGATATCTTCTAACATAAGCGTACCCTCATTGCCTCCCTATGTGCGAAAAGACTCTCAGCAGCGGCCATCTCCATCACCGCGTTTCCTATATTCTCCACACCTTTTCTATCAAGGTGCTGTACTGTGATCTTCTTGATGAAGGAATCGACGGAAACACCGGAGGACGATTTTGCGAACCCGCTTGTCGGAAGAGTATGGTTCGTTCCACTAGCATAATCTCCAGCACTCTCCGGACTGTATGGGCCAAGGAAAACGGAGCCTGCAGAAGTGACCCTGTCAAGAAGGCTCTCAGGAGCTCTCGTGTTTATGATCAGATGCTCAGGAGCATATTCATTGACTGCGTAAAGGGCCTCCTCTTCATTATTGAAGGCAAGTATCCTGGAGTGCGCAAGGCTCTTCTTCATATACTCACTTCTTGGAAGCGTCTCTAATAGCCGTTCAACTTCTGCCATCACCTCCCGTCTCATATTCTCCGCATCATTTCTCTTTCCAATGAATACCATTATCGCCTGGCTGTCAGGGCCGTGCTCTGCCTGGGAAAGGAGATCTGTTGCGACATAAAGAGGATTTGCAGAGGAATCAGAAAGTACCATGACCTCGCTAGGACCGGCAAGCATATCGATGGCAACAGTACGGCTTGCCTCCATCTTGGCAAAGGAGACATACCTGTTTCCCGGTCCGAATATCTTGTTCCTCCTCTCCACGCTCTCTGTCCCATATGTGAACGCCGCTATGGCCTGAGCTCCTCCGACTTTAAGAATTCTGTGAACCCCGGCTATTTTGGCCGCATATAAAAGCGCGGGATTTATCCTGTCATCCTTCGCAGGAGTAGATAGCATGATATCATCACAACCTGCGACACGGGCAGGGATGGCAAGCATGAGGACCGTTGAGAAAAGAGGCGCAGTTCCTCCTGGAACATACAGCCCGGGCCGTGATATAGGAACGATCTTTCTCCAGCATCGGACGCCCTCCATGGTCTCAACATCCTCCCCTATGGGCATCTCCTTCTCATGGAATGTCTTTATGTTCCTTGCAGCGAGATCCATCGCCTCCTTTAAGGCGGGACTTATCTGGGTCTCAGATGACTCTATCTCCTCTTCTGACACGAACAGGGATGAAAGTGTGGAGTGATCGAACCTGAGGGCATAGTCGTAAAGGGCATCATCCCCCCTTCTCTTCACATCCTCCATTATGCTTATCACGGAGGAGCGAATCTTCTCATCCTCCTCATTGTTCCTCTCTAAAAGGAATCCCAGATCCTTTTTCTCAGGCTCATAATAGAAATCCAGCATATATCACTCCGTCATCTTCTCAATGTTCATGACAAGGATACCTTCGGCCCCTATGGCCTTGAGATCCTCGAATACCGACCAGAAACGATCCTCACTGACCACCGACTGTACGCTCACCCAGTCCTTATCCATCAAAGGAGTGACCGTCGGACTCTTCATTCCACCTATTATCCTCGCAGCCTCATCAAGACGGGAAGATGGAAGATTGAAAAGAACATACTTCTTGTTCTTCGCAAGCTCCACGGCCTCTATCCTCTCCAAAAGACGGGTAAGTATGTCATTCTTCCTGGAAACGGTGTTCCTAAATCCGGGACGGGCAATCATGATGGCAGAAGAGCGGTATATCTCCTCAACCTCTCTCAGTCCGTTCATCTTGAGCGTCGTTCCCGTGGACACGATATCACAGATACAGTCCGCAATTCCGACCTGGGGTGTGATCTCAACCGAACCGGAGACCACGAGGGGAGTAGCACTCACTCCTTTTTCCTTGAGAATTTTCATCAATATGTTTGGATAGCTCGTTGCGATCCTCTTTCCCTCAAGACTCGTAAGCCCCTCATATTCAAAACCGTTCGGAACCGCGATGCTGAGACGGCATTTCGCGAATTTCAGATCCTTAACCACATCAAGATAGAATCCGGACTCATCAAACTCATTTCTGCCCACGATACCTATATCCGCAACTCCATCTCGCACATATGTGGGGATATCATCATCCCGGACGAAGAGGAATTCAAGGGGGAAATTAGTTGCCCTCTCCTTCAGAACCCTTCCATCCGTCGTGAAATCAATTCCACAGGCTCTGATTATATCAAGACTCTTCTCACTGAGCCTTCCGCTTTTCTGAATAGCGATCTTCAATACCTCTTCCATTCTCTCCTCCTGAATGAAAATAAAAAAGGCCGACCGGAAAGGACGACCTTTTGATATGACAAAAACCCACCTATCCTGGCTTGACTAGAGTATAGGGTGGTGATGATGTCTGTTTGAACTTCTCATACCATTATTAAAAACTGAATACATGGCTTTGGTCAATTGGAAGTAATGGAAGAGAGATTAAAAAACGTGACTTTTAAAAGGAAGAAAGGCCAGAAAGATTTCACATCACCTCATTCTCTCTCTTCATATTCGACGAAGATCTCATCCTTCCTTCTCCTATAAGAGACGATGGAGAGAACGATATACAACACTGAGAGGATGAGGATTATTATCGCAACGATGTTTATGAAGGTACTGGAGATGAAGGAGGGGAAGAAGAACATGATGGCAGAGAACACGTATCGGAGAATCACATCCAGAGCCAGGATATCCCTGAATCCCATCCTGCGCAGGATGATAGAGTCGATTGTATCGCTTATCGCGGTAAGAAGAAGATCGACAGCGACGATGTACACTACGATATCCATCAGGATTCCCGGGTTACTGAATGCCATGAATATGACAATCACCGAAAGTATTATATTTATCGCGTTCTTGATCACAGAGACGTTCCGTATTCCCGCTGGCAGCTCATCGACTTTCAGGACAACATACAGCTCCCTGAGCGATCCGAAGAGGATATATAGCGAGAGCATGAAGAACACCACCGTCACAATCCTGGATGGAAAGGCGAGCATCAAGATGGAGAGAACAAGGGGGATTAATGCCAATGCAATTGAAGATATAAGTTTTTTCATATTCAGGACCTCTTTTAAATTATAGCATGTTTTTGTAGCATTAGACCATGTTGAACCTTCTTTTTGACGCAGACGGAACCCTCTATGACTTCAAAGCCACGGAGGATATCAGCCTGAGAAAGGTTTTCGAGAACTACGGTATAGAGTACAGCACGGAAAATCTCAGGATATATCATGAGAAGAACTCAAGGCTCTGGGAGCTTTACGAGAAAGGGCAGGTAAAGCAGGATGTGATAAAATGGAAGAGGTTCTCAGACCTCTTTTCAGCACTGGATCTCGATTATGACGGCCACGAGGCGGGAGAACTTTATACGGATCTTCTCGCAGAGAACGGAATCATGATAGATGGTGCCGTCACCCTGCTTGATAAACTTTATGGAAAGCATAAGCTCTACATAATAACAAATGGAATTGCAAAAACCCAGCACGGCAGGATAGACGGAACTGATACGAGGAAGTACTACGAAAGGATATATATATCCACAGAGATGGGAGTACAGAAACCTGACAAGGCGTTCTTCGATATCGTCCTGTCCGGATCTGGACTTGATAAGAAACGCTCCATCGTCATCGGAGACAGTGAGAAAAGCGATATCATGGGAGCACATAACGCAGGATTGAAGAGCATCTTCATCTCATTTACAGGAGAAAAAAGTCCCCTCGCAGACTACAGCATATCATCCTATGATGAGCTCTTAGAGTATATCGACAAGCTCGACCTCGAAGATTAGAAGCTCGTTAGGGCCTATTACGGAGACACCGTTCTCCCCATATCCCTTCTCAGGGTGAATCCAGAACCTGAAACGCTCTCCCTCTTTCATGAGCTGTATACCCTCAGCTGCCCCTTCAATGAGATCAGACACTTTTATCTGAGACTCAGTTCCCCTGTCATAACTGGACTCCACGATCTGCCCGTTAAGCAACGTCATTGTGTAATCGATGAGAACGATATCATCCTTGCCAGGATGAGGTGCATTCCCTTCTACAGAACGGACAATCTCATACTCAAGACCACTTGGAGTCGTAATAACACCGTTTCTCCTTCCGTTTATTTCAAGAAACTGCTCCGCCTCCTCCAAATTTGCCTCACTCTCACGCTCATATTCCTCTGCAGCCTCCTCAAGCATCCTGTTCTGATACTCAAGGAAGATGCTATCAAGCTCACTGTCAGAGAAGAACGGAGAACCATAATAATCCAAAAATCCCCGTGCGAAATAGAGTGCATCCACGTTCTGTTCCGCCCTCTCAAGGCTCTCTGCAAGGAGGTTACCATAAGCATAACTGAACCTTTCATCCAGGCTTTCAGGAGCAGGAAGGGTATCGATATCATATTCTCCCAACTCCATCTGCTTCTCATACACGGGAGCCTCCACGACATCCTCGTCATTGTCTGAGGAACAGGAAGGAAAGATTATAAAGAATATCAAAAGTACAATTAAAGAGATCCGTCTCATAGAAAAACCTTACCACCAGGAAGATACTAAGACAAGAAGAAAGGAGAGGCACCGGTACTGTCAATCGCACAGATCGTCGGGAAATCCTCGACTGTAAGGCGCAGAAGAGCCTCCGGACCAAGTTCCTCGAACGCCACGACATCCGCACTTTTTATCCGCTGGGAATAGAGTGCTCCGCAACCTCCGAAAGCCTGCAGATAAAGTCCTGAATATCTCTTCATGGCCTCTACGACGTTATTCTTCCTCGGGCCCTTTCCAACCATGAGAAGAAGCCCCTTCTCCATCAGCATTGGCGAGTATGGATCCATTCTCTGACTCGTCGTGGGGCCTGCGGCTCCGAGTACGAATCCCGGCATCTTGGGAGAAGGACCCATGTAATATATACCGTTACCCTTGAATTGGAAAGGAAGGCTCTCCCCTTCCTCTATCATGATGCCAAGCCTCTTATGTACCTGATCCCGCCCGACATACAGCGTACCACTGAGAAGCACATAATCCCCAGCTCTCACCTCTCTCAGCTCATCAATACTCTCATAAGGAAGTCTCAGTCTTCTCTCCATAGCTCCTCCCTAACTTCTATATGTGCCTTCCTATCTGCCCAGCATGAGACGGAAAGAGCAACTGGAAGCCCTGCGATATGTGTCGAATCATACTCTATGTTAACCTCAAGTGCCGTAGCCCTTCCTCCCAAGCCTCCGGCTCCTATATGAAGAGTATTCACTCGCTCAAGTATCTCATCTTCCAGATCTGTATATCTCCAGTCCTCATGCTCTCTTTTCCTGATAAGCGCCTTCTTGCTTAAAAAAGCTGCCCTATCAAGGCTTCCTCCGATTCCGACACCAAGAAACATAGGAGGACATGGCTTTCCTCCTGCCTCCCTCACCATTGAGAGGATGGCATCTATCACACCATCTTTCCCTGCAGTTGGATTGAGCATCCTCACTGCAGAGCAGTTCTCACTTCCAAACCCTTTTAAAAGAACATCGACAGTGCTCACATCGCCATCTATAAGTTCTATATTGACCACCGGGGGAAGATTAGTCTTCGTATTCACCCTTTCAAACACAGGATCGGCTACGATACTCTTACGGAAAAAACCCTCAACAGCCGCCTTTTCCAACGCCTCATATGTGGTAGATACAAGATCTGAGAGTGAATAAGGAGAGGACTTCGCATAGGAGATGAGAGTCCAGAAAAGTCCTGTATCCTGACAGAGCGGAAGTCCCGTTTCAGAAGCAATGCTGATATTATCCAGAATGGCTTTAAGAACTATCCCGGCGTTCTTATCATCCTCCGATTCATATGCACTTCTCAGTTTTTCAAGGACATTCTCATCCAGTTTCCTGGAGGCTTCTATGACCTTGTTTTTTATAACCTCTTCAAGTTTTCTCATAAAAGGATCCCTCCCAAAGTCCGTCACTCTCCATCTTCTTCTCAAGAAGGGAGATGAATTTCGATTTATCAGGAAAATCGCGGGGTGCGATCAGACGGTGTGCCGGCGTCTCACTTATGAGTCTCTGGATTATCACATCCGGTCTCAAACAGGCAAGGAACACCTCGATAGCATCAAGATATTCATCAAGAGAGAGAAGGCTTATCTTACCAGCGGCGTACTCATCTGCAAAACGTGTTCCTCCCGCGATATTAAGATTATGTATCTTCACGGCATCCGAATAGAGGCTCGTGACCTCCGCACTCCTTATATAGTCATCCCTGCCCTCTCCAGGAAGTCCAAGGATGACATGAGTTGAAAGAAAGATGCCCCACTCTTTTATCTTCCGTGCAGCCTCCACGTAACAGGCCGTATCGTGACCCCTGTTTATATATCTCAGAGTATCATCATTCGCACTCTGCAATCCAAGTTCTATCTCGACATCAACCCCTTTCTCCTTATACCCGGCAATGAGAGAAAGCTTCTCATCATCGATACAATCAGGGCGGGTGGAGATTATGAGTTCTTTAAAAGGACCATAACCGAGGGCCTCATCATAGACTTTTTTAAGATATCCTATGCTTCCATAAGTATTTGTGAAAGACTGAAAATAAAGGCTGTACGCCTCTGCTCCATAACGACGCTTCAAGAACCTCTTACCCTTCTCTATCTGGTTTTTCAAATCCACATCATAGGAGATGGTGGATTCAGCTACGCCCCTGTCATAAGCGGAATCATGATGGAATCCTCCTTCTCCGCTCCTCTGATAGACGGCAACAGAGCCCGTACCATCACAAAACGCGCATCCTCCCTTCCTCTCCTTCGTCCTGTTAGGGCAGGAGAAGGAGGCATCCACGCCGATCCGGAATACGCGCATACCGTATTTTCTTCTCAGATATTCAGAATAGGTATTCCACCTCATGTCAGACCGATTCCTATGGAGAACGTACCAAGATGCGTTATGTTCACGTTGATACGGAAATCACCGACTGAAGTCCTGTATCCAAGGGCCATGGAGAATCCAAGATCCCAGGAATTCAGCATTGCAAATGGAATAAGGTTATAATCCCCGTCTCGCGTCCAAAGTCTCACTGCTTCCTTGTTTTTCTCATAGAACTCCGAGAAAAAGCCGACATCCATGAAAAGAGCCTCGGTAAGTACAACCCTTCCTCCAAGCTCTAGAAGGATGTAATCACGGGTGATCAGACCACTCTTATTCGTCCTGTAGCTCTCTCCTATGTTCTCATTCCCCCTCAAAGTAGAGAGCTCTCCATTGATATAGAACTTGGAAGATGCGATAGGAGAAGGGATTATACTCTCAAAGGAGAGGGAGAGGGTATACATGAAAGGAGCACGGAGATATATATTCGCATCGAAATCGACATTTATCCCGTCATCATGAAGACTCGCGAGATTGAGCATATGGTATTTCAAGTTGAAATTCAGCTTGGGATCAGCATACAGAGCACGGCCTCTGTCAGGAAGGCGGGAAGGGTCCAGTGATTTTACACTTCCCAGGCTTATCAGATCGAAATCCACGGAGAATTCCATTCTCAACTCCTCCAGATAATCGTATGCCACTCCCCCTTCCAGGGAGAAGATGAAGTCCGAAGTATCCATCCTGTCTATCCTGTCAGGAATTGAGAGCATCGAGATATCACCACTTCCAACACGTGCAGAGGCGAATGCGGAGAATGAGTTGTCGAAATCGTAATAATATGATGCGAAGAGCACCGTATTGTTCTTTATATCAAGACCGATGATGAGGGAGCCGTAGTCAGATGGCAGGCCAATATCGAAGAATGCGCTGAAATGTGGCATGAAATAGAAAAGCGTCCCAGAATCCCGTGCGATCCCTCCCTTTACCCCCATATCGAGGTTAAGGCCAATGGAAAGGGAGGAAGAGAGATTTGAGAACTCTTCAATCTCTATGACAAGCACACCGTCATAGACCTCGTATCCCACACTCTTCAGCCCTTCCTCTTTTTTTATGTACATCAGGACATCTTCAAAGGCGAGAGCTGTCTCATAGTCGGCACGTCTTCCTTCAAAACTCTCCAGGATGGTCGCATAACGGTTCAGCCTTTCCGAGTAGAGGACAGCCTTGATGACGAAAGGCTCCTTTGCAAAATAGGACTCGGGAACTTTTTCATCCTCATCTCTCTTCAAAGCTTCTTCTATCTCATCGAAAACGGAGATATTGTCCTCAACAGCGGCCCGGCCTATCGCGAGTATCTCATCAGCACGTCCGAAATCCATGGTTCCGATCTCTGCCAGATCAGGCACGATCACATAATCGGCAAGGGGATAGCGTTCTGCCGCGTTGGGGCCCGTGACAAGATCAAGAACCTGAAAAGTAAGTCCTGTCAGCGTGTCTATATCATAATAGACCTTGCCCTCCGTATGTTCCTTCAAGACATCATTCAGATCGACAGCAAGTACGATATCCGCCCCGAGGTCTCTCGCAACATCGGTGGGGAGATTGTTCACCATCCCTCCATCGACTACATATCGTCCATCTCCTGTGCGAGCTGGGGTGAATACTATCGGAATGGCCATCGAACCACGCATCGCATCATAAAGGGATCCTTGGGAATAGATTATCTCTTCCCCCGTCTCAAGATCGGTTCCTATGGCCCTGTAGGGAATCGAGAGATCATCAAAATTCCTCACATCAAGAACATTTACAAGGTTAGAGCGGAAAAACGATGCGACATACTGGTCATCTATTATACCGTTTGCAGATCCCACATCATTTTTTGAAAAGTCGATGCTAAGGATGTTCGACACGGGAGTCTCCGTCCCCCCTTCCATGATATAGCTACCACTTCTGGTATACAGATGTTTGAAAAGCTCAGGCAGATCATTTTCCGTTATCAGCCTCTCAAGATCCTCTCCTGAATATCCTGAAGCATAGAAGGCCCCTATAAGGGCCCCGATGCTCGTTCCGATTACATAATCAGGGTGGATACCCCTCTTATCAAGTTCCTTTATGACCTCTATATGGGCTATTCCCTTGGCCCCGCCTCCGGAGAGGACGAGAGCGAAAGTCTTATCAGAGGCAAAAAGAGAAAAAGATAAAAAGAAGACAAGGATGAAGGATAAGAGCCTTTTCATTCCTACCTCCCGAGCAGAGCTCCTATTATTGATTTATCACCATTCACGAAGGAAACGGCATCCATCTCCTTCCTGCTTGGAGCCTGGAGCCTGTCAACATAGATATAACAATCACCCGTTGCGATTTTAAGTCCCCTCTTCTTATCAAGGGTGATGACGCTGCCGGGTGTCTCCGAACACCTTTCATCAAGATTGAAACCCGAGCCTGAGACTGAGGAGAGAATGAGCTTCTCTCCCTTATATGTCGTGTATGCCTTTGGCCAGGGATAACTTGCCCTGATCAATGCGTGGATTGAAGATGCGGAAGAGAAAAAGTCAACTTCCCCGTCCTCCTTCTTAAGCATCCGGGAAAAGGAAACTTCCCCCTCCTGCGCAGTAAGGTGCAATGCATCCAGATTTGAAAACGTGCTAAAGGCTAAATCAGAGGAGAGAAGTGCGACCTTCTCCTCAAGGGATGAAAGTGTCTCAGTTCCATCCAGAGAATAGCTCATAGAAGAGAGTATATCTCCGCTGTCGACACTCAGGGCGATCTCCTGTATGCTGATTCCCCCCTTTCTGTCCTGATTCTTGATCGTCTCATAAAGAGGTGAGCATCCCCTGTACTTCGGAAGAAGGGACGGATGGATGTTATATTTCCTCTCAAAGAGGGAGAGAAACTTCGGTCCGAATATCTTCCCATAACAGAAAGAGACCAGGGTATCGCAGTCAAGTGTCTTAACATATTCCCTTGCCTCAGTTTTGAGCGTCTGCGGCTGATAGAAGGGAATGCCAAGCTCCCTTGCTCTGATCTTGACAGGCGGCTCGATGATCTTATTTCCCCTTCCACCCTTCTCATCAGGACCTGTGAGAACGGCTTTGATGAGCCCCATCTCATTCAATCTCTCAAGGGTTGGAATGGCGATGCTTCCTGTAGCGGCAAAAAGTATCCTCACCCGTTCTTCCTCTTCCTTCTGTTCTTCTTCCTGAAAGCTTTCTCGACCTTCTCCTTCTCCTCCGGAGTAAGGTGATCGATGAAAAGAGTCTTATTCAAGTGATCGTTCTCATGCTGGATGACCCTTGCAAGTAGACCATCAGCATCGATCGTGAAATATTTACCGTTAAGGTCCTGTGCCTGTACCTTCACGCGCAATGGTCTTATGACCTCCCTGTAGAAGCCGGGGATGGAAAGACATCCCTCCTCATAAGGACCTTCCTCCATGCTCGTCTCGATTATCTCAGGGTTGATAAAAACATATCTGCTGTCATCCCCTCTTCTTAAATCGACTATAAAGAACTTCTTACTGACCCCGATCTGAGGTGCAGCAAGACCTACCCCGTCCGCTTCGACGAGGGTATCGAACATCGCATCAACAAGCATTTTGAGAGAGTTGTCGAATACGGTGACCTTCTCTGTATCTTCTCTTAATACTTCATCATCAAGTGTATAAATATCTAGCATAAGAGAAATATAACATTAAAAACGTGCTTTGTGCACTAGAACATGTCGAGGGGATCTGTATCAATCTCCACCTGCGTGGAAGGATCGGCCTTGAAGGAGGCGCGGAACGTCTCCAAGACCTTGAGCAGATAAGAAAAGGAGCTGTCCTCGGCGATTATAAGCACATGATAGCGCCAGTAGTTGTTTATCATCTCGATTAAAGAACTGGTCGCCGGATACATCTCAATTCCATTTCTATCTTGAAAATAAGGGGAAAGGAATGACTCTGCAGCCTCGGCTGTTCTTTCTGTCCGCTCCTCATTCTTGCCCCTTATCCTTATATTCACCATCCTCGAATACGGGGGATAGCCGATCTTCCTCCTATCCTCCATCTCTGAGCGATAGAACTCCTCAGGATCATTTAGCTCAACGGCTCTTATCGCAGGATTCGCAACCTGAGAAGTCTGGATTATCACTCGACCGTCATCCCTGTATCTGCCAACCCTCCCTGAAACCTGCTGTAACAGTTCAAATGACCTCTCGTTAGCTCGGAAATCGGGAAGGAATATCCCCTGATCGGCATTGACGACCCCCACAAGGGTCGCCTTGGGAAAATTAAGTCCTTTTGCAATCATCTGCGTTCCAAGAAGTATGTCCACCTCTCCCTTCTCGAATGAGGAGAGGATCTCAGAAACCTGCTTCCTATCCCCCTGCACAACATCCCCGTCAAGACGGGCTATCCGGGCAAACGGATAAAGGCTTCTAAGTTCCTCCTCTATGCGTTCCGTTCCAAAGCCGGAGGATGATAGATCATGGCTTTTACATGAGGGGCAGACATCGGGAAGGGATGTGACGTAGCCACATGAGTGACACTTCAATATGCCACTTTTCTTATGATAGGTAAGGCTTATGGAACAGTGAGGACACTTCATGACCTCTCCGCAGCTGTTGCAGGTGATGGCATTTGAATACCCCCTCCTGTTTAAAAAGAGGATTACACCGTTGCCCTTATCAAGCTCACACCTCATCTCATCCTGCAATATCCTGCTTATATTCCCCTTCTGTCCGAGGGTGTTCACAATCCTTATCAGGGGGAAAGCCCCCTTACCTATCCTCCTTGGGAGACTAAGGGTTACGAGCTTTCCCTCCCTCATCAGCCTGTAGCACTCGAAAGAGGGGGTGGCAGATCCCATTATAAGGGGTGCGTCATTATATTTGCTCCTCAGCTGTGCAAGCTGCCTCGCATGGTAACGTGGAGCATTGGATGCCTTATATGAGCTCTCATGCTCCTCATCCATTATTATCAGTTTCAGATTCTTAAACGGAGCGAAAACCGCACTCCGTGCACCTATCACGATATCGACATCCCCACTTTTCACAAGTCTCGCACTCTTAAGCCTCTGGGCTGGAGTAAGGGATGAATGAAGGATCTGGACACGGGAGTGAAACCTGCTTTTAACGCTTTTTGAGAGCTGCTCGGAAAGGGTTATCTCCGGAACCATGTATAGCACCTGTCCCCCTTCTTTTATCACATCCTCTGCAAGGCGCAGATACACCTCACTCTTTCCCGATCCCGTCACTCCATAAAGATAAAAGAGCCTCCGGCCCTCTCTTACCCCTTTTTTGTACTCGGCTATCACACGCTCTTGAGCTTCACTAAGCTTCTCTATCGGAGTAAAATCCCCCTCTTCAAAGAAAGGTGCGGCATCGACATCTCTTTTCGCATTCGGGACCATCAGAGACAGGCACTGTCCTATCGAGTTCTTATAAAGATAGCTCATATCCTTCGCAAGGCGTACAAGCTCCTCGTTTATGACCTCCTCATTGTCGAGAACCCGTTTGATGCCCTTTATCTCGTAATCCCCTTCGGGCCTGTCATCACTTGTCTCGATCACGAATCCCGTCATCTTTCTGTGATTGAAATCAACACTCACCCTCTTATAAAGGGGAGATGGGACCTCCTTCTCATCATAAGAGTATGTGAAAGTGCTGTTATAAAGGGGAACGGCAAGGGTTACAAGGGCATATTTCAACTTAGAGCCTTCCCGATGATCTTTAAGTCTTCCCACACTACCCTCTTATAAGAAGGGTTGTCGATACACTCTCTCTGAGAATAAGTGACAAAGGTTCTGATACCGTTGACTTTGAAGCTTCTCTTACTTGCCCTTATCTCCTCGTAACTCCGGTTATTTCCAAGTATGTAATGGGCGAGATCCATGCCGAAGAGGATCATCACCGACGGGCTGAAAGAGACCATATCAGCCTTTAAAAACGGGCGGCACTTATCGGCATTCTCCTTTTTCAGCTCAGATGACGGACATTTTAAAAGTGATACCAGAGCACGTCTTGAGCGCGGGATATTCAGAGCCTTCATCTGATTCTCATACATCTCTTCCGCATCAGGAAGAAGTATGCATCCGCTACGCTCTGAGGAGGCAACTACAGAAAGGACGTCGGCCTTCTTAGGATTGAAATAGAAGAGGTCATCCCTCCGGTTCTCCCAGAGAGGACATGCGTGGCAGTTGGAAGGGATGAGTACATCCTTCTTATTATCATCATCCGCTTTCCCTTTTTCCTCCTTCATCAGAGTAACGGAATACTCATATACCCCGTCCTCGCCGAGAGGATCGGAAAACGCCCGCCTAACATCATCATTTAAATCAAGAAGCGCCTCAATGCTCTCTTTCAAACCACTCATATTTCATCCTATCATAACTGACATCCGCAAGATAAAGGCCATCGGATGGGGCCGTCTTATGGACCAGGGATCTGTCCTTCTTTTTCAATATAGCCTCAAACTCATCCTTTTTCATACCTTTTGAAAGGAATGAGAGCATCGTACCTACCATGCTCCTGACCTGATGGTATAAAAACGCGTTTCCTGCGACACGGTATCTTAATATCTTATAGCCATAGACATCCTCAGTCTCATCCCACTCGGAGATGTATATGTCCCTCATCTTCGAAAGGCTCTTGTCCCTGGCTGAGGAGAAAGTCGTAAAATCATGGGTTCCTTCAAGGACCTTTGCAAGCTCATTCATCTCAGAAAGGGGGTAAAAACGGCGAACTGGGGTTATCCTCTTATCATCGAAGGCAAGCATGTCCTCCATTCTCTTTATAAGATACCAGTATTCCCTGCTCTCTGTAGAAAAGCGCGCATGAAAATCAGGGCCGACCTCATCACTGGATAAGATCCTGATATCCTTCGCAAGATGGGTATTGAGTATTATCCTGAACTTCTCGGCAGCTATACGGCTTCTCGTATCGAAATGAGCCGCTTGAGAAAGGGCGTGCACACCACTGTCCGTCCTTCCAGAACCAAACAGTGTGATCTCCTCATTAAGGATGGAAGAAAGAGTATTCTCAATCTCCTCCTGCACAGTCCTCTCCCCATCCTGTCTCTGCCAGCCGGAGAAAGAGGAGCCATCATAAGAGATGAAAAGCCGTATCCTCCTCTCCCCCTCTTCTAGGCCTTTAAAGGATGAGGGGCGGTTCCAATCAGAGCGAGCCATCTATGACCACCATAGCAACAGAGCATGATTTCTCATGACTTATCGAGAGAAAGACCTCATCGGATGAAAGGAGGGAGAGAATCTTCTCATTCTTCACAACATATGGCCTACCCTTCTCATCCTCCCTTATCTCGATATCAAGGGGTCGAATGGATGAGAATCCCGTACCAAGAGCCTTCGAGAATGCCTCCTTGGAAGCAAAACGGGAGGCATAGTATTCACTCTTCCTCTTCTCAGGGGCAGAGGATATCTCATAATCGGTAAAGAGCCTTTTCAGGAAATTCGTGCTCTTGTTCTCAAAACGGAGATTCTCAACGATATCAATGCCAATACCTTTGATCATCACTGCCCCTCTAGGGAGAAAAGGATGCGCACAGATGAAGGCTGAGCCTTGACGCTTATGCTGCTTTCCCTGAACACATCCTGATTGAAATCAAGAACAACTGGGACACGGGCAATTCCCGCACTGTCTACAGAAGAGAAATCGGCATGAGCAGAAACCCTTGCGGGATCGACAAGATAAATGAGATCCTCACTACCACTTATCACGATCTCGACCGTCTCAGGTACCAGAGACTCAGCAGAAAGATTCTCTGGAAGAGTCACATTAAGAGGAATAGTAACCACACGGTTCGTAATATTTGAGAACTCCACGAGCAGGACGACGGTCACAGCCAGAAGGAAAGCGAATATCTTCGGCCCCCAGGAGGAGAAAATCTTAATGTTCTGTTTCATCTATTCCCTCCTTATGCCTGTGCCTCGGTATTTTCAGAACCCGATTGCTCTTTTATCTCTGATGGCAGGACATCCCGATAAGTGAAAAGTGCCAGCAGAACCTTCTTTATCGTCTCGTTCGAGAGATCGTAATAGATGTTGGCGTTATAAGCAAGGCTTATCGCACCGGTTTCTTCAGAGACGACGATTACAACGGCATCACTGACCTCGGCAAGCCCTAAAGCGGCCCTGTGCCTCGTTCCGAAGCTTGCCTTTATTCCTGTCTGCTCACTGAGAGGAAGATAGCAAGCGGCATATGTTATCCTTCCACCCTGCACGACACATGCCCCGTCATGGAGAGGGGTATCATGATCAAAGATCGTGAGAATGAGTGTTGAAGAAAGATCCGCATTAAGCTTCGTTCCCGAATCCAGCACGCTCTTTATATCTATATGGCGTGGAAAGACTATCAGGGCACCCCTCTTCTTCTCGACAAGGATGTTACATGCATTCAATATTGAATCAATCTGCTCGCCCGTTGTCTGCTGGCCGATACGGAAGAACCTCCTTTTCTTGATGAATGACATCGAGAAGGCCCTTCTCAGCTCCGGATGATAGAACACGAACAGAAGCATTAGGAATGGAACGAAAAGCTCCTGCATTATGAACGTAAGGACATCAAAGGAAAGAAGATAGCACACGGCATAACAGATTGCGAAATATAAAAGTACCATGACAAGTTGCTTCGCCTTGCTCTGATCCAGAGCGATATACACCCTGTAGAACACAAAGGCCAGGATCATGGTCTCAGCAAGTAATCTTATGTAATCGACGACCCCTAAAGTAGAGAGTACCTCAATCATTCCGCCGTTCCTCCTAAGAGCTATACCCAGTCCAGCGTCCTGGATACCGCCTTCTTCCAGAATCCTACCTTTTTTTCCCTTTCTTTGTCATCCATGGTCGGAGTCCATCTAAGCTGTTCACGCCAATATTCTCTCAGCTCATCGATGTTTTTCCATATTCCAACCGTTAATCCTGCGGCATAAGCGGCTCCGAGTGCGGTCGTTTCAACAATCTGTGGCCTTATGACTGGAACACGGAGAATGTCACTTTGGAAGGCCATCAAAGGACCGGAGTTTGTCATGCCTCCATCAACTTTGAGCGTTGTAAGGTTTATCCCCGAATCCAGAGCCATTGCGGTAAAGATGTCATAAGCCTGAAACGCCGTGGATTCAAGAACCGCCCTGCATATATGAGCTCTCGTGGCAAAACCGGTAAGACCTGCAATCACACCACGGGCGTCGCTTCTCCAATAAGGTGCGAAAAGACCTGCGAATGCGGGAACTATATAGACTCCGGCAGAATCTGGAACCGATTCAGCAAGGGCATCAAGCTCCTTTGCGTCCTTCACCATCTTAAGGCTGTCCCGTGTCCACTGCACAAGGGAACCAGCGACAGCAACCGATCCTTCGAGTGCGTAAACAGGATCCTCCCCTTCCTTTCTGTATGCGACAGTGGAAAGGAGTCCATGCTTGCTGTAATAAAGCTCATGTCCCGTATTGGAGAGCATGAAACAGCCGGTACCGTAGGTACATTTGCTATCTCCGGGATTGAAGCACGCCTGACCAAAGAGTGCCGCCTGCTGATCGCCGAGGATACCACAGAGCGGAATACGCTCCCCAAACGGACCGTTCTCATCGGTATAACCATAGATAAGACCCGTGGAAGAGACTATCTCAGGGAGATTGACCTCATCGATTCCAAAGAGCGTCATCATCTCAAAATCCCATTTCAGCGTTTTTATATTCATCAACATATAGCGGCTTGCATTCGTGACATCCGTGACACACCGTCCCGTAAGCTTATAAGCAAGATATGCGTCCATCGTGGCATAACAGAGATCAGGATTGCCGTTATATGCTCTGACCTTCGGCACGTTCTCAATCAGATAGCGGATCTTACTGGCACTGAAATACGGACTGTAGAGAAGCCCGGTCTTTTCCCTGATGAAACTCTCAGGAGTATCCTTTTTAATTCTTTCAATGATCTCAGAACCTCTGAGATCCTGCCAGACTATCGCATTATGAAGGACCTTACCACTCTTTCGTAAGAATGGAACGACCGTCTCCCTCTGATTCGTTATTCCAACCGCTTTTATATCGCTCCCCTGCAGGCCAGAAAGCTCCAAAGCCTCCTTTATGACAGCCTTGGTGTTCTCCCAAATCTCCTCCGCATTATGCTCAACCCAGCCTGGACGGGGAAATATCTGCCTATGCTCCTTCTGTGCAAGGGAGACTATCATACCTTCATTGTCAAAAATTATAAATCTTGTGCTGGTCGTTCCCTGATCGATAGCACCTACATACTCCTTTTTCATAAATCCTTCCTTATTTTGCAAAATTATAAGGCATGAGAAATGAAAAGGAAATAAAAAAGGGAGACTATGATCCTCCTCATGATTGTTTTCCTTATAGGGAAAGTGGATTAATGAGGACTCAAACTACCTATCCCCTATTGTACCATCTGCCAATCCACATAGGTTTTTACCTAGAATCGAATAATCCTTAGTATTGGGATTGGTAGAAAATCCAAGTCAGTAAAAAAGCTGAGGAGTTATTCCATTGAAAGGAAAGGAGGGAAACGATAACATGTAAGAAAAGGAGAACATATGGAATTCGAAACGGAAATCATAGCCGATAAGAAGCAGGAAGACGTACAGAAAATCCTCAACAACCGCATCAGGATGGGGTGGCAAATACACTCCATCTCCGAAATCTCAAGAAAAATGTGGTTCAGCTCAAAGGGTCACTACACCTCATACAGCGGTGGCACATCAGCAGGCGGAAGCATATCCGAAACGACATGCTCGATCGCCGTGACATACATGAAACTGTCCGAAGCGGACAAGAAAATCGGAGAGACACTCCAGATCATCGCGGAGAATCTCTCAAAAAACTTATAAAGCCTGAGCCTCAAGAAAGCAGCAATGCTGCAGAAGAGGACTCAGGCATTGAAAAACCGGAGAAAAGGCAGGAAGTAGATCCTCTTGATCCGAATGCATACGGAGAAGGACCCCTGCACATAAACGAAGCAGATCGCAAAGCTCTCGATAACGCAATCATGTTTCTGGAACTGGTTAGAAAATCCATCTAGAATCATGAGACAGTAACCGAGATAGAGAATGAAGAACAGAGACTGTCAATGTCCTTGGCATATCCTCTGTATTCATTCTTTGCATTGCTATCATGTTTCCGTGATAAAATGAAAAGCTGTCTTCGTTTTAATCACAAAAGGAGAAGACGATGAACAAGTATGAAGCGATATACAAAAAGAGTGGCAATAAACTTCCTTACTACAAACCGTTCAAAGGGTTGCTGAATGACCATGAGACAATGGCAGAGTTTCTGTCAGATCCGAAGAGGATCATAGACACTCCATGCTTCAAGCAGTACAGGCATCCGGACGGGACGGTCATGGGCGTCGAGGACTGGATAAAGGAGATGACGCTCTATGAATTCAAGCCGATGAGGTTTGTCGACGAGGACACCGAAAAAGGAAGGTCCTCGTACTTCAGGAACAGCCTGGATAACTGCATCCCCGCCTTCAACGAGAAGCAGGCAAAAGCCCTATACATCGCCCACATAGCCACGAACACCACGGATACGATACTGGCTGAATCCATATGTAACCACTTCAGGGCATTTCTTAATAAACCTGTAGTAAAGAGCACCTGGAATGTCTCGAATTTCAACGAGTTCATCCCGCCTTATTATTGGAAACAGTCCGGTGATCGTTTCTACACGGAAGATAGCAATGGCCTTGCCTTGTTCTATCTGGACTTCTTCCTGAAGTATGGTTTTGAACGGGGACTTATTCCAGTTGGAACAGTGCCTGCTGAGATTGCAAGAATGGGCAACATATACGATTACAGAATCCCGTTCACGTTTTTTATTGGAATTGACTCTCAGAAAGATGAAGAAAATGATGATTGGGATGAGGATGAAGAAGAAGAGGAGCCTGAGCTCATGAACCCGATAGAAAGGCTCATCACCGCCCTCGATGACCTCAGGGACGAAGAAGGACTGCGTCTTTTGAAAAGGTTGAAGTGTAACATGGACTATGCCGACCTCGAAGACCTGGAAACCAGGAAGGATATCGCGTACAGCGTCCTTGACGGGCTCTCCCCGATATTCAACGGCGACAAAACAAACAACTACCGCATGAAGGACAGCCTTGCAAAGAAAGACATGACGGAGAAGGACCTTGAGCTCCTGACGGATGCGGGGCTCTTCGCCAAAGGCTCACCCGACCTTGAGAAGAGCATCGAGGACAACATCATCAAGGACTGGAAAGCCCGCCTGGACGAATGGGTAAACCGTCACTGAACATCAAATTCAATTTCTGATATAATAACGGAGATAAAGAAAAGGAGGTCATTCAATGAAAATAAACATCCTGCCTGCATCCAAGATGAGAGATGTGGACAATGTCTGCTTCGACCGTTCAAACTACATGGTAAAGAGAAGATACCATATCGCATACAGGTATACCTTCAAAGGAAGGACACATGAAGAGGCGAAGGCATCCCTTCTTGCGAAAGACGGTCTCTTTGGCTTCAACACCACACACAATAGTCGCACAAACGGCTTCTTCACACCCAAAAGTCCTGACAACATCATACTCGACTTTGGAGAGAACCATGAGATCCGCCCCAAGGACGAAGCGACTGCGCAGTGCGTGCTGTACTTTTCGAACTCACCCCAGCACACCGCCCTTCTGGATACCTTCAGCAACATCAAAATCGAAGGCAAGGATAATAGTGATGGATGCACCTTGGAGACATCCTTTGATGCTGATTTCTACGTCACTCTCCCGGACTGCTTCGCGGACCCTCTTTACGTCCTGCATGGGTATAACCGTGCGAACATCCCACCAGCAGAGAAATGGATTTCTGAGAACCTCGATTCAAATCTCAGGTGCAACATAAAAGGCGACCGAGACATCAGCTATCTTTTCAGCGTCCCCTACACCTACCCCGGGCGTGAGAAGTTCTGGCCCTGGCAGGAGGCAGAGCCGGAGGATGTACAGCTAGAAATCCTCGAAGCCACTCCACTTGAAGAAGGAGTTGCAACCTGCTTCTATGATGAAGATATCGTCACCGAATACCAGAACAACAGCAAAAGTTCCATCATGAGATAAATTCAGAATGTTATACTCAGGAGGCTACGGTAGAATGTAAGGGAGGCCGATTCAGAGGCCCTGAAAAACCGTAGCGTCTCCGCAATCATGAACGTCTTGCATTTCTGCAAGACACACGGACTCGACAACATCGTCGGTTGCGCTACCGGGGGGGGGGAGAGAACCGCTGGAAGGCAAGCTCCCCTGTCGCGCAGAAGTATGTCCGCTATGCCATATCATCCGGTCTCAGAATCTCTTTCAGACGCATTAAGGGACACATCGGAAACAGCTACCATAAAAAAGTGGACAAGCTGGCAAGAACGGCATTGAGGATGATCTGCCCCTCATCTGTTTTTCCCTTCCTCTAATCCTCAGTGCCTGAATTAACTTTCTATCGACTGTCTGTTATATTATTCATACAGGAGGAAAAATTCATGGCAACAATATCTTACAACAGACCTGTCACCATCAACCCCGACTGGGGCGTAAAAAACCTTCTCGAAGCAATGAAGAAAGGCGACCAGCTGAAGAACCTGACGAAAGAGGATTTTGAAAGACATGAACGCCTTACTAGACCGCTTTCCCAGGAAGAGCGGAAAGCACTCAGGGAGAAACTCTCATGAAACAATCTTTGATACTGATGGATTACAATACCCTCAAAAAAGAATCAAGTGGAAGCTCGAAGTTCAAAAAACTCCGGGCTTCTTTTTCGTATTCACGCAATGCTGATGTTGAAAACTTCATCCACACTGAATGTTCAAAATATGAGAAGGATTTCAACACAAGAAATTATTTTTCCTTTGACACAGAAAAGGCAAAAATCGCCGCTTTCTTCACCCTCTCCCTTCACTCAATCATCCTCGGAGATCTCGTCTCTAATATTGATGAATCCATCATGTCCGTTCTCCGTGGTTATGGCAAACGTGACGCCCGTTCTGTCGGCTGTTACCTCATTGGACAATTCGCCCGTGATGACAATTACTCCCATGATGATATCTCAGGTTTTGACATGTTCTCAGAAACAAAGATCCTGTTAAAACTCGCCCGTGACATTGTCGGAGGCCGCTTTGTCGCAATAGACTGAAACTCATCCCCTTCTACGAAGAAAACGGCTTCGTGACTGTCAACCAGCATGCAGACTTTTTTACAATGATTATGCCAATCACCGACCTGTAATCAGCTTGGACATGACACTATTCACATCCCTGCAAGGACACTGCGCGTCCTCCTTCCGAGGTGTAATTCCTCCAATATTCATATCGGATAGAATCAACAAGATACTGAACATCCTCTTCATCTGATACGCCAAGTCTTTCAGCAGCACCGGAAAAGGCGTTCTGTGCTTTCAAAAGTGCAGAAGCAGACGCATTGCTCATTACTATTTCCCCACTGCTATTCAGAGAGAAAAGAATGTTATCTCCCATTTTCAGACCTAATTGTCGGCGTATTTCAATGGGAACTGTAATCTATCCATTCTGCGACATTCTAGCAAGATTCATGCATACCTCAACTCTTCTTTATGTCTAAGTATAATAGTAAGAGAAAGTCATCAATTTGTAGAATACTTATTGAAAAAGGGAGCCGCAGCTCCCTTCCTCACTATCTCCATCTCTCAACTTCTTCCTGGTAGGAAGTAAGCTCACCTGTGACGGCGTCTATCTCGACCTCATACTCGATTCCATCACTGTAAGCACTCGCCTCGTATGAGTAGCGTCCATCATCGTAATCCCTCTCAAGACGGGAGAAGCTTACTCCTTCCGGGAGATAGGATGAGATGATTCCCTCAGCCTCTGATCTTTCAATTACCGCGACATCACGGCTTACCCTGTTCCTGCCCCTCTTCTCCATGGAGTAAGACAGGATCTCTCCGGAATCAGAAATCTCATACTCATAGTTGAAATCACCATTTCTGAAATTTATCTCATAAACGATAATCCCATCATCCCTGTCACTTTCCCTACGGAGGTTGCTTACATCAGAGTCTGTGAATCCGGCATTCTCAAGTGCGATCTGGACAGCCTCATCACGGCTTATGCCGCTTAACCCTTCACTGCCGCGGAGACGCTCTGCTTCACTATCGAAAGAGAGAACCGTTCCATCAGAGAGTGCGATCTCATAATCGTATTCCACTCCATCGGCATAGAACTCGATATCATAGATCCTCTCTCCATCCTCCCAATCAAGACGACTTCTCATTGAGAGGATATTCTCACTGTTTACTCCGCTATCTCTTATCGCAATGCTCTCAGCCTCTTCCCTCGTGATCTGCGCGAACAGGGCTGAACATGCTAGAACCATAACCAATAATACTAAAATCTTCTTTTTCATTTTTCTTCTCCTTGTATGCCTACATAATAAAGAAGAAAAATGAGAGGAAAATTAAAATTCAGAATTTTTTATTTTTTTAACTGTTATTCGGAAAGAGGCAAGGTAAGGGTAAAGACGCTCCCCTTTTCCAGTCGGCTTTCAACACTCACAGAGCCTCCGTTGAGACTTGCAATCTCCTTCACCATTGCAAGTCCCAAGCCTGAGGAGGATGAGGTTCTGGATTTATCCACCTGAAAAAACCTGTCGAATATTCTCTTCTGATTCTCCTCGCTGATTCCAATCCCATCATCCTTCACCTCGATAAGAGCCTTTCTGTCATTTTTTCTTAGGATGACCTCCACGCGTCCCTTCTCTTTTGAATATGAGATCGCATTGTCTATGAGGTTTATCATTGCACGGGTGATCATATCCTCATCGGCAAAAATGTTTATCCTCGTTTCAATAGAAGAGGTAAGATTAACACCCTTTTCCTCTGCAATCTCCACCATGCTCTCAGATACAGTATTCGCAAGCTCAGAAAGGGAGAAAACCTTCCTGTTTATCTTAATAGTTCCCTTATCGGCCCTTGCAAGTGTGAGAAGGGAATCAATTAGACGGCTCATCCTGTCACTCTCTTTGATTATCACGCTCAAGGATTCACTGACCTCTTTCTCATCATCAATGACACTGAGCGCGTATTCAGCTTCCGCTTTTATGACGGCAACGGGAGTCCTGAGTTCATGAGAAGCATCATCGGAGAACTCCTTTTCCCTCAGGAACGACGTCTTAAGACGGGAGAGCATCGCATTAAAAGCCTCGCTTAAAGCCTTTCCCTCCTTCGTATTGGAACTCTCCAGCGTTATATTAAGATCATCACCGGAAGCGATGGTTGAGGCGGTAGCAATCAGATCCTCCAACGGACGGAATGCCTTTTTAACGATGAAATACCCTCCAAGGGCGGATATCAGAACTAGGATGGGAGCAATAAGCAGCAGTGGAAGATAATCTGATGTGAAAACAGCGTAAACGCTTGATACCGAGGCAGCGGTCCTCAGGTAGAAGGAATCCATCATCATATCACTTACGATCCATGTACGATCTGCAATCTGTAGACTTCTCTGTCCCTCCTGATAGGCAATGGATTCCACGGGAGAAGAACGTCTTCCAAAAAGAAGTGATCCATCCAAGGAGAATGCGAATACATATACCCCATCCTCGACCTCATCCAGTTCATCAAAACGGGCTATCCCGTTATTGAAGAATACATCATCGGCAGCATCGCTGAGTACACCTTCGATATCACTGCGGAGATTACGGATGGATACGGCATCGGAGAAGGCGAAGAACATGAGAAAGATGAGTGCCATCAGGAACAACGTCCAGAGGGTATACCAGCTGACGATCCTCTTTTTAAGACTCATCCGGTCCTCCTATCATATAGCCTCTCCCCCTGTAGGTATGGATAAGCTCCTTCTCCTCCCCCTGATCGATCTTCTTCCTGAGATATCTTATATACACGTCCACCATGTTAGACTGCCCTTCATAGCTGTAATCCCATACGTGGCTTAAAAGCATATCTCGGCTGAGGATCATCCCCTCATTCGTCATCATGTATTTTAAAAGCGCATATTCCTTCTGAGAGAGCTCAATCACGCGCTCCCCTCTCTTTACGATTCCACTTGCACTGTCAAGTGTAAGATCATCCACTTTCAGTACGCTGGAAATGCTCTTTTTTCCCGCACGGCGCAAAACCGATCGTATACGGGCAAGGAGTTCATCGAATGAGAACGGTTTCACGATGTAATCATCCGCTCCTGAATCCAGTCCCGATACCCTGTCTGAAAGCGCGTCCCTTGCAGTAAGGAATATCACGGGGGAGATGCCTCCTTCACCCCTATATTTCTTAAGAACCTGAAATCCATCAAGGCCTGGCATCATCACATCCAGAAGGGCCAGATCATAATCGGTTGCCACAAGATAATCCAATGCGGATGAACCATCATACACGGTATCAACAGCATATCCCTCCTTCTTCAATCTCTTGGATACGACATCGGCAAGAGATTTCTCATCATCGGCAACAAGAATCCTCATTCTCTACCCTCCCAAGAAGAAGATAATCGAGAAAGATTAAAACAGGATTAATACCCGAAGAAGGCTTTTATCTCACTAAGCCTCTTTCTGGTATCATCAACCCCGAGATCGTATATCGCTCTTACCTTCTCCTTATCCTTTTCTACCCTTTTCACATGCAAATCCTTTGTAGGTGCGATGATGAGAACCTTCTTCTCCTTCTCAAGCTCATCAAGCAGATCAAGAACCCTGTTGTACTCCATAGCACGCCTTTCCATAGCAGGTATCAAAGCAGGGTATTTCCTCATCATCAGCTTCATGACGGGATTGAGTTTTCCCTCCTTCTTCCTATATCCCCTAGGACGGGTGAGTATGACCAGGTTCCTCTCATAGCCAAGACTCATGAAATATTCGATTGGAATAGAGTCGGAAACACCTCCATCGAAGAGTGTATAACCATCCACTTTAACAGCTCTTGACACACCAGGCATCGAGGAGGACGCCCTCATCCACTCAATATCATTATCCATACCATTGGGGAACTTATGGTAGACACTTTTGCCCGTATAGGCATCTGTCGCCACGGTATAAAGTTCTACGGGATTATTCACGAATGCCTCATAATCGAAGGGATCGAGCTTCTCAGGAATCTCGTGATAGCAGAAATCAGCACCGAAGATATCTCCCGTCTTCAGCAGGGAACGGAGACCGGAATATCTCGGATCATTCAGAAAACGCAGGTTATACCTTATCGAGCGTCCGATCTGCCGGGATTTATAGTTACAGCCGAATGTGATTCCCGCGGACACTCCTATATATCCGTCCACGCTGATGTCATTCTCCATAAGCACATCAAGACATCCTGCGGTATAAAGACCGCGCATCGCACCCCCTTCCAAAACCATTCCTTTCTTCATCTTCTTATAAAGGCAGGATAAAGATATCGTATCCCCTATCCTTAAGTGCCTCTTCCTCCTTTCTATCGGTTATGATGGCCTGAGAAGATGATGCCTCCCCTGTCAGGCCAGCTAGATGATTCCTGATTGCGTAAACATCCTCCACATCAAGCCCGTTCAGATCCGCACGCAGACGCTGACGGTATTCGTCACTTACGCTGAAAAGCCTGCGACGCAGGTATATCAGAGCCTTCTGAGATGGGCTCTGAGGTTTCCTGTCCTGACTCTTTATATTAATTCTGACATCATCGAGCTTCTTCTTGTCAATCTTCTGAATCTCCACAGATCTGGTAAAATCATCAAAACTCAGAAGGCCCCTTGGATCACGATAGGTATAGAAGAAGAGCCTCGATTCCATGTTGTCAAGCATGCACCCTGTTCCATATGCACCCCCTTTTGCTCTTATCAGATCCCATAGGCTGTCCGTAGAGAGCACGGAGAGGAACATCCTCACAGAGAGCATGTCATGCCATGAAAGAGAGGAGACAGAAGAACTTAACGCACTATAGGAGACCGGCGTACTCAGAAGAAAGGCTGCCTTTTTCGGAAAATCAGGATTTATTTCACATCGTTTTTCTATCCCTCCTTTACTAGCGAAAGAAGAGAGGAAATATTCTGCCTCAGCTCTCATGAAAGACGTGTTCTCCTTATCTGATAGTGTCTGAATGGAAAGCCTGTCGGCATCAAGAAGTTTTTCCCTGACACTCAGTATGCGTCCGATTTCCCCATCCACATCCTTCCTCTTGCTCTCAATCGTATACCAGTAAGAGAGTCCTGAGAGCTTCTCTCCTATGTATAAGGATGATGATAGAGGGGCCGATGATGCGCTGATAGCATAGCTGTGCCCGGATTGCACGACCCCTGCCTTATAGTCCGTGGAGATATCGGTAAGGGCGTTTGACAGCTCCGCCTCATCAACATTGCCATCCTTTAATAGTTTTATGAACTCTCCAAGTGCGTCATGTGCCGTCTCTTTTAAAGATCTCATCCTAAAAAGGAAGTAGATTCTCACATCCCCCTCAAGACTCTGACCACTCTCAAGATAGAAAGCATAACCGCCGGATGTATACCTTATATCGGTCTGAACGCTCCTCATATCCTTTTCTTTCGTCGAGCACATGGTCAAGAGACGGGCATACACATTCAGGCTCTCAAGCTCCTCCATCGAGAAATCTGAGACATCGAAGGCGGCATCAAGATAGACTATCCCATTTGAGAAACAGGGAACGGAGACAATCTTATCAGAACGGGAGCCGGGATTATTCTCGAACTTCACATCCTCGACATCCTCTAGTTTGAGTGTTCCAAAATTCTTATAGCTCTCGGCATCGTCCTCACTTGATGAGAAATTCAAAAAGAGAGCCTCTTCACTCTCAGGATGCTTGGACTTCTCCTCTTCAAGAATCCTCTCCATCTCCGCCTCGATCTCGGCATCCTTCTTATCATCCATCGCGACGATGGATAGGAGCCTATGGGGATTATTAAGGAAGTTCTTCTCCATGTATTGCTCGAAATACCTTGGATTGGCCTCCGACCTTCTTCTGACCTCGGCCATGTCTCGCTCAGGATAGAGCGCAGAGAGGATATCCCCACCATATGCGAACGGTTTATCAATTCGGAAAAGAGCCTTCATTCCCTGGGGATTCCCCCCTGATATTTCTCTCAGATTGAACTCGTTCCGTCTCAAAGCCGCCTCTTTCTCCCGCTCGGAAAAACCGTTCTCAACGATCTTTTTCATGGCAGAAAGAAGATAGTCCGCAGCACTCTCATAATCTTCTTTTGCAACTCCGGCCATACCAACGGCGAAGGCATATTCACTGTAATCCCAGATCATTCCCGATTCTGTCGAGATGTCCTCTGAATACGGGCACTCTGTTATCGCATTGTAAAGCGGACAGCCTGGAGAGCCTAGAAGCATATCCGTAAGGACTGTGAGGGTCGCCCCTTCTACACCGTCCATGCTCGGATTGAGTCGCCATGAATAAAGGAGGCTTGCCTTACCATTTGAATTTCCATCAATGGATGAGGATGTCGCATAGGCTTTTCTCGGCTCTGTCCAACGAGGAGGGAGGACCACCTTCTCAGGAGGAGCGATATACTCCCTTTTTGAAAGATACTCCTCATCAAGAAATTTCAATATCTCCTCCTTCTCTATATCCCCATAGAGAAGAAGACACATATTTGACGGCACATAGTATTTCTTATAGGTCTCAATGTACTCTTCATATGAGAGCTTTGCTATCTCACTCGGCAGTCCCCCGCTCTCATTCTGATACTGACAACCGGGAAAGAGGCCATGGCTTGATAGGGATGAAAGCACGCTCTCATGCTGGCTGGTCGCGCCCTGCATCTCGGAAAACACTACACCATCGAAGTGTACTCCATCCTTATAAGAGACACGGATTCCCTCCTGCATGAAGGTCTCCTTCCTCAGAAGAGGATCGAACACAGCATCCGTATAAACCTTGAAAAGGTTCTCAAAATCCTTTTTAACCGCACTGGAAGCGAGATAATATGTCCTGTCTGCCCCCGTCATGGCATTCATGAAAGTCGGACAGCCACGGGACATCTGCGTCGTAAACGCGTCTTTGACAGGGTATTTCCTGCTTCCTGAAAGTACCGTATGTTCTATTATATGGAAAACCCCGCTGGAACTATTGCAAGGGGTATACACTACATATGAGAAAAACTGTTCCCTGTCCTTGTTCTCAACCGTTATGACCCTGAATCCCGTATTCTCGTGAACATAGAGGGATGCATTACCGTCATAAGAGGGAACCTCTTCCTTTCCTAAAAGTCTAAAACCGTAAAAACCCATAAAAGAAAAATATCCTAAGAGGCGGTATTTGACAATATATCGTTAAGGCTATACCCTTTTGCCATGATCTACGTCGGACCTCATATATCAATAGCAAAAGACATCTCACTTGCTCCTGGCAGGGCAAAAGCACTCGGGGCTACGGCATTCGCACTTTTCCTCAAGAACCAGAAGATATGGAGCGCTCCTGATATAAAAAAGGAGAGTGCATCCTCATTCAAAGAGAATGTCAGGGCTCTGGGATTCAATGATGATATGATCCTTCCCCATGCAGGGTATCTAATAAACATGGCAAGCCCTGATGAAGAGATGAGGAGAAAATCACTTCTTCTTTTGAAAGATGAGATAAAAAGGGCAAAGGAGATCGGCATAAGAAAGCTCAACATCCACCCAGGAGCATATATTGAGGGAGAGAGGGAAGATGGGATAAGAAGAAGTGCTGAGATGCTTGATCAGGCCCTCTCTGACGTTGATGATTTCATGATAGCTCTTGAGGATACCGCAGGCAGTGGAAGTAACCTTGGATCATCACTTGAAGAGCTAGCCCAGATAATAGACATGTCAAAAAAGAAGGATTGTCTGGGAATTACTCTCGACACATGCCACCTCTACGGTGCCGGTTATGATATGAGGAATGAAGCCACTATGGTTCTCGATAAAGCCCTTTCAATCTTCGGGAAGGACAAAATCCTCGGGGTGCATCTCAATGACAGTAAAGCAGATCTTGCAAGCAGGAAGGACAGGCACGACAGTCTTGGAAAAGGAAAGATCGGACTTGAAGCGTTCAGAGAAATCGTATGCCATAAAGCGGCAGAAGAGCGTCCGCTGATCTTAGAAACAATTGATGAAAGCCTCTGGGAAGAAGAGATAAAAACGTTGTTACAGTTCTATCAGGAATACATCAGCTAACATCTTTCCCGCATTTTCCAAAGCATTCTGCTGAGCCTCCTGATAACTCGATCCATAACCGATTGAGGAAACAGAGTCATCTGATGTCAGCAACATATCCTCTTCAAGATCATAGACATCCACGCTTGTCCTGACATTAACCATATATCTGTCAGCGGAGACGGTTACGCTGTCGGATACGCCAAGCCTCATTATGACGAGGTATCTCTTATCTCCCCCCTCTGAGACATAGGAAGAGAGTATCTCCCCATCATCATCTCCATATCCCCTGTCTGCTTCAAGTACTCTATCAGAGTCAGAAAGAGATGCGTTGAAAGAAGAAAGGGCAACAGTATCATCCAGAAGAGCACCATGTATGTCGTACTCGGCTATAAGAACGTCAAAAGGTAATGTGCTATCCGCTGTCCTCTCATCATACTCATAGGATACGGTTTTCGATGAAAGTGTTTCCAAGAACTCATTCATAAATCCATCAGGAGCCTTACTCTCTATTGCTGAAAGGAGCTCTGAATCGAGGGCAAAGGAAAGCCTCATCTCCCCATTTCTCAGAGCATAGGGGTTCGTATTGGTATACCGGTAGACTCCTTCAGAAGTATTAAAGTCTATCTCCTCCTCCTTTACGACTCCCGCATTATCGCGTATCGGGTAATACCCATTGAGCGTAGCATCATATACAAGAGGACTTAATAGTCCCCTGTTTCGTCTTACAAAGATGGAGGAATCCATGCTTTTACCCCTCTGGCTGACTCTTATCTCAAGCGGCTGGAGATAGTACATCACCGTCTCAAGAATCTTCTCAGGATCCAGGGACGGGTCATCAAGATCCCTATCAAGCGAAAGGGATAGGGCATTAAGGGCCTTTGAAAGAGCCTCGATATCCCTGTTTTCCATATAGGAGGTTCTCGCATCTTCCAGCAAGGAACGTATCTCGGCCTCCCTTTCAAGCACCGCAGTCAGCTCAGGATCACGTAAGGAAAGGAATCTATCCTCACTTATGTCAAAGAGGATGTAACAGGAGAACCGCCCTCCTCTGTATTCCCTGGTGAACGTTTCTCGTATGCTTCCATCAAGATCTGCTACCGTCCCCGTACTTCCAAGCTCCCTGAAATACTCCGTGTATACATCCCAGCCAAGGTCATCCCCCATCTCGATAAGAGCATTCGCCATGGCATCCGTCCGGGCTTCCTCCGCACTTAGGCCACTGCCTTCCGTGACATATGCTATACGTCCTGCCTGTACTCTGGGATTCCTTACCCACGAAGGCAGTCCACTCTCTTCAAGACTGACGAAGTTCTCAAAGCTGGAACAGGAAGAGAACATGAAAAGGATGACTAAAAAGAAAGGAATGAACTTTTTCAAATCATTACTCCAAAAGAAAGCATCATCGTATTAGGAATCATCGTACTCGTCTCATAGCCTACTCTCCAATAGAAGCGGCTGGTCATATGGTGTTCATATGCTACCGCGAACCCGGAGCCGAGAGAGAATGCACCATCATAGCCCAGATAAAGCATCACAGAAGCTACAATGGAGGCGTCCTCAATCAAGGTAAAATGGGTTCTTATAAGCCGCTCAAGAGGAAGACGGCCCTCAACTCCGAGACCTCCATAATAGGAGAAGCTTCCATCATAAGATACATAGAGTGAGAGGACGGGATTGAAATATGAAAAAAGAGGAAGATACGAAAAATCGAGAGCAAAGGAAAAAGAGGAAAACGATATATTTGATAACCCCCTCAACGACAAGGAGAACGAGGGGCCCCTCCTTAAGGAAAGCCCTGCCTTCAAGTCCTTCTCATAGATGGATGAATAGAGATTCACACCATCAGAAGAATCGGTAACCTCCAAAAGAGCTCTCGTCCTTCCATCTACATCGTATGCCTCTACAAGGGTTCCGGGTAAATAACTGTCATGACTTGCGATGATGTCATCAGTAACATAAAAGAGCGTACTGCCATCAAGGTAGAGCAGTTCTTCCAAAGAGAGGGCATTGCCTATGAAGGCCTTTACCTCCTCATCATTTGATGCGGTTATCGTTCTCTCCTCCCCCTCTATCAAGAATGTAAGCTGGATATACCCCTCACTCCTCTCAAAAGATGTTACCTCAATTGACACATCCTTCCTTCCTCCAATGGCAGAGGAAAAGCATGCTGAGAGAAAAGCCTCATCCTCTGCCCCTATATCCAGAGGAAAGGACAAGGCAGCAGAAAGCGGAGAGAGAGCGGCTATCAGCAATAGAAGGAGAAGGAGTTTCCTGATCATCTTCCCTCTGCCAATCCTATAACGAGGTTTACTGCTTTGTTCATAGCCTCAATACTTACCCATTCTGAGAGAGAGTGGAGGTTATGACCACCGGTAAAGAGGTTCGGAGAGCTTATCTTCATACGTTCTGCGATCCTTGCCCCATCAGTGCCACCCCTTATTATCTCAGCGCGACAGTCTATTCCAAGCTCCTTTGCCACCTTGAACACGGCATCCAGTGCGGAGGGATCATTCTTATTGACATTCGCCATATTATGATAGCTCACATGGACATCGACATCCGCCCTTCCCTTGTAAATGAATGCTATGGCGTCTACGAGCTTCTTCACAGCCTCAATCCTGAAATTGAACATCTCCTCATCGTGGTCTCGGATGAATATCTGCATCTCCCCCTCTGTTCCAGTACTTCTCACTTCCAAGGGACAGTAATAACCATACCTTCCATCCGTAGCCTCCGGGCTCTCCGCCTGAGGAAGGGTGGAAGCAATCTGAGAGAGAATGGTAAGGGCGTTCACCATCACCCCACGTGCAGAGCCAAGATGTATGGATACCCCTCTTACCCTCACGGTCACTGTAGCAGCATTGAAACACTCCGCCTCAACTTCCCCTTCCCGTGAGCCGTCTATGGTATAGCAGACAGAGCACTTCATGCTTTCATACGGAAAACCGTCCATCCCCGCGCCCGTCTCCTCATCGGGAGTGAAATACACCTCGATATCAGGATGGCTTATCTCAGGATGAGTGCTCAGATACTTAATGGCACTCATTATAATCGCTACTCCAGCCTTATCATCGGAGCCAAGAAGAGTAGTACCATCACTTGTGACGATCTTCGTTCCCACGTATTTACTCAGCTCGGGATTATCCTCGGCTTTTATGACAAGCCCGGATGGAAGTGTTATATCCCCACCTTCGTAATCCAGGACCTGGGCTTTCACATTATCTCCCATAACATCATCCGCAGTATCGACATGAGCCATGAAACCAAGGCACTTTCCTTTTCCATTCCCTTTTAGAAAACCGCGCAGCACCCACTCTTCTCCGAGCGTCGTCTCCAAACCCATCTCCCTGAGTTCTTTCTCCAGTTCTTTTAAGAGGGTCTTCTGCCCTTCCGTCGTAGGTCTTGACTTACCGACCATGGCAGGATTGCTCATGGTATCAAACGTCGTATAGAAAATGAAATTATTAAGCAGTTCTTCTTTAAAATCTTTCATAGCAGGAATTATTACATAGGAAGGAGTAAAATTAAAGAGCTTAGGGGAAAAGTCTCAATTCCCTGCTATATTCCATCATGGAAGGAGGCATGAAAGCCTCCTCCCCATCTACTTCTGATAGGCTTTCAATAGGGGTTTTATATCATCTACGATTCCGTAGACAGCAAAAACCGCGATGATCAGCGCTGCAGTCACAGGAGACCGGCCCATGGCGGAATTTGTTGCAATCAGCCCGCTTGCTATCGCCCATGCGGCGGCAGGTTCACTCGTTATCTCCTTCACCCACTCCTCAAAGGTGACACTGGAAGAACCGGTCTTGGCGTACTCAATGATGGACATCAGCGTTGCAGCAAGAATACCTGCAGCAATAGCAACGGCACTTGCGGCACTGACTTTGCCCCAGAACATCATATTAGGTACACACGCATAGACTATCGCAGCTGTAAGAAGTACAGAAGCCTTTACTACGAGTTTTCTCAGCTCAGAGTAAAACGCCTTCTTCTGAGCTGCAGTCATGACCCTGGCCTCTTCCTCCACACCTTCATAAAGCTTCGCTTCCAGCTCTGCAATATTCTCTCTTACCCCGTCCAGCTCCCCCTCAGGAACGAGAGAGGAAGCGGATGAGAGAACCTCATCTACACTTGCGTACTCATTCGCGTGGAGTGTGAATTCAAGATAAGAACGTCCATTATCCTCGGCCAAGGTGCGTCTTGCTACATCCTCAGCAGAGAATCCCCGCTCATAAGCCTCCCTGAATCCTGGAAGCTCCTCCTCGCTCATCACAGATGCAACATCATCCAGGTAAAGTTCCATCAGACGAGCCGAACGTGAAATGAGCATCCTCTCACTCAGTGCCTCAGGCCCGGACATGTTCATGGTACATGAACAGATGATAAGGGCGATGAGCATAAGAGCGACAAGACGGTTCAATACGTCAATTGATCTTCTCATACTTTCCTCCTAAAGGCAGATTCCAACAAGGAACTGCACATAATAGTCGTAATAGAAAGGAAAGTGGTCATCTAAGATTGCGGTCTCCGTCTCGTTGATACGTGCCGGATCCTGAATGATTATCCTCGGCTCAATGAACCAGTATGGGAATTCAAAAGTATATCCGGCAACTATGGAAGAGATGAAAACATTCCGGTTCTCTGGACTAGAAAGGCCGAAGAACCTTAAATAGCGGATGGCATCTACCCCGAAAAAGAGATTAAGATTTCTGAACGGATAGACGTCGACACGAAAGCCGATATCGAATGCGGATATGTCATCATCAAGACAGAATGAATAAGAAATAGGAAGACTTACCCTTATATCGGAGAAACGATATGAAAGGTCAAAACTCACCCTCTTTCCATCCGCGATGAAGGAATCAACGGAAACGATATCGAAAGCTAAATAGAACGATGAACCGAAGACCGGCACAAATAGGAAAAGAAGCAGCAAAATCAGATAAACCAACTTTGCCATGCTCTAATACTAAGGTACTTTCTCCTTTTTGCAAAGTATAATTTCTAAATCAGGGGAAGCTCTGAAAGCATCTGCTTAAGTCTTATGGCGACCCTCGGCATAGGTTCAGCAACCGTAATACCTACAAGTTCCTTCTTCCTTGCTATGTCGTTGATTATCCTGACAGTACTTCTAAGAGAAAGGCCTCCGTCCACAGTTCCAACCGCGGCAACTATGTCTTTAGGATCCAGAACATCCATGTCAAAGTGGATCACAACCCTGCTTTTTCCGCACTTTTCAAGCCATGAGAGTATCTTGGCACTATCATCAGAGACAGAAGAAGGGGAACAATAAGAGATACCATATGATTCATGACGATGGACGATCTCATCCCTCTCCCAGTCTCTTAGACCCACAAAAAGGATATCTGAGGGAGAAAAACGGGAAGGAAGGGTATTAATGATCTCTTCATCCCCTTTCCCCATCAGCGCGGTGACAGCCATCGCATGATAGCCGGAATAGACATCCCCGGGAAGAGTTATATCGGGATGGGCATCGATCCAGACGACGGCCACATCACCATCATATCTCCTGTTTAAGTATGTGAAAGGAACGACGCTGACAGAACATTCCCCTCCTAGGGTCACGATTTTATCAGGTGAGGCCTTTTCAAGGATATCAAGGGCACTTCTCGTCTGGAAAAGGATATCATCCTTATCTAAAATTCCATCCTTTATAACCCTCTTATAGTCAAGACTTACGGGAACGGTGTACTTCTCATCCTCGCTAGGAGAGAGAAAATCCAGAAGCTCCGCTCCCAGATGATAACCTCTTGCACTTAATGAGACATCCTCGATTTCAGGAATCCATCTAGCGATATCCCCGCCCTGCCACTGAGGGTATATGAGCCTAATCTTCTTCATTCTCCTCATCCTCCTCTGAAAGCGTCCAGCCTATCGTGGAGACAAACGTACCCTCCTCTTTAAAGATGTCACGACACTTTATGGAGTATTCAGAACCATCGGATGATACGAGCTTTATTCCTGAATGATATTCGTTTATCTTTCCCACGTTATAACTTGCAAGATTCTCAACAGGGATGGAAAAACACTCAGAAACTCCACCCAGATCTCCTTTTCTCTTATAGAACACGATCTTCTCTTCATCGAAGGCAAGACGACCGGGGATGAGATTGCTTCCATCTACAAGTCCACCACGAAAAGATATTGTCTTCTTTTTCTCCTTCTTATCCACCATTGAGGATGTCACGATGCTCGTGGTTATGTAATATATAGCAGCAAGAAGAGCAAGAAGAACCAGAAGAGGAATAAGGATATATCCTTTATAAAGAGACGTGTATACGATATAAAGAATCGTGGCAAGTGCCCCTATTATCGCGATTTTATGTAACATAATCTCTAAAAACCTCCTCCATCTCGCAGGGAGTATCCGCATTCATTATCCTCTCGACGTTGCGCTCATCACTAAGAAGCCGTGCCACGTGGGAAAGGAAGATGACATGCTCCCCACTAGCAGTTACGGGGGAGAGTGTTAGAATAACAATCTTCGCCTTGCCATCATTCCAAGAAACACCGTCAAGACTCCTAGCAACGACATAAGAGAGCCTATTTACCGCACTGCTCTTCGCATGTGGAATTGCAATGAGAGGAGAAACAAGTGTTGAGGAAAGTTCCTCCCTCTTCATAACGTCGGCAAAAGCCTCCTCTTCCCTCTCAATTTCAAGGGCTTTTATCATTTCCCTTATCGCAGCCTCTTTCTCCTTCGAAAGGAGATTGAAAATATAAATTTCACTGTTCACGCAAAAAATTATAGAAAAATCACCTTTTTTTGTTAACAGTTTGGGAACTTTTAACAACTAAGAGATGAAACAACCTATAAAAAGGAGGAAATACATGAGAAAAACATTCACCTTTTTCCTGACGGCATTAATGCTGATCCTCCTCGTCATCTCATGCGAGGAGAGTGCAGGAGTGGCTACCATGCGGATAAGTCTGAATTCGGATACAGCCCGATTAATCGCTCCTGAGGACATACCATTGGATGTGGTGAGCTATCATATCACAGGGGATGGCCCAGGAGACGCCACATTCGACATAACAACCACGAAAACAAGTACGACGTTAAGTGGTGTCGTGGTGGGAGAATGGACTATAAACGCGACGGGAATGAACAGTCTTGGACAGGCTATAGTCACAGGAAGTACCACGTTCACTCTCAGCGTGAACAATCCGAGCGTCATCGTCCGTTTGAACAGTCTTGTTGGAAACGGCAACCTCTCGATATCCATGAACTGGAATACGGATGTGGTATCATCTCCAAGGATAGAACTGGAACTGACTTCTCAGGACGGGAGTGAGAGTGAAAGCCTGAATGCAAACATGAACGCCGCGGAAGGAACGGCAACGATGACTAAAACGGGTCTTTCCTCAGGCTCTTACATCCTCCAGGGAAGACTCTATTCCAATGATATCCTCATGTCCGGCTTCACAGAAGCTGTCAGGATAGTCGGAGATGCCACAAGTGAGAAGGAGATAGAATTCAATCTAGATGATTTCCCTTACGCTCCCGGTTCCCTTCAGCTGCTGGACCAATCCGGAGTTCCCGTTGAATGTACGGTGGAAGGACTCGCAAGCGAGGTGAACGCGGGAGAAGCCGTATCAATATCTCTTGTACCGGCACGGGCAAACCTGAGTGATATAACCGTGAAATGGTATGTGGATGGGGCATATGAGGCGACGGGAACAAATGTGGAGATATCATTCTCACCAGGGGCACACCGTCTCGATGCAGTTGCATATACGAATAAGATCGGATCCTATGGTTCCTGTTCCATCTCCTTCAATGCACTGGTGAAAACCGAGATAGGAGTTCCGGGTAACGCCGTGAGGCTAGACTCATCAACAGGTCTGAAGATGGGAGCAAACACCGTAATGAAATTCCTTCCTGATGGGAAACTTATGGTAATAAGCGGAGTACATAACAGTTTGCAGATTGCTTCGATGATGAGAAATACGATAGACATCGTAAAAGAATACGGAATCTCCACACTACCGTCCCTGACAAGCGATCCTGTTGATCTTGATTATCATCTCCTGGACAGCAGCGGAACCTATGCTGTTCTGGTGGCAATGAATAGCCCGACGAATTCGGTAAGATTCAATTACATTCCAAACACCGGCACAGTCTCCCAGATAGAGGCCTGCAACGGGGTGAGAACATCATTTAACGGGAATACCGCGAAATACACATCAGCCGTTGGTCATGTCGATTTTGATGAGGTGATGAATAACTTCGTATTCATCGGCTTAGATACGGATGGAAAGAATAATTTCCTCCTTGAGCGTTACGTCCCATCGGTAAACGCCACCGAGGATTTCGCATTCAGAGGATGGGAAGTCTCCTCTCAGGTCGAGACTAACACGAAGATGAACATGCAGAACATAACTACACTCGCAGTCTCTCCTGACAGCATGTACTACCTCGTGGGTAATGAGAAAGGGAATATAGCAAAACTCGGACATAGAACGTTCTCAAACGGTGCGGCAATGAAGAGCGACTACTCCCTCCCATCCCTCGATAACGCAAAATATGAGGGACTGAGGAAGATTGAATTCTCTGAGAGTGGAATCGCATACATCCTGGGATCTGATTATATTGCCGCTTATGATGGAGGAAAGGACTCGGAAGTATTCTTTAAAAAGATAAGTGGAGCCTCATTCACGGATCTGGCTGTCAACGATATCACAGGAAACATCTATCTTGTCAGTGCTGAGACCATGCAGCTCTACTCTTACAGTCTCGATGAAAGCGGAAACATCGGAGAGGCGACGATAATAGACACACTGAACTCAAACAGGAATCTCGAGCTAAGTGAGGATGGATCCTACCTAATCCTCTACACGAAGGACAACGCTACGAACGTCGAGGTGATGAGAGTAAGAACCATTTAACCGTCTATGACCTTACCATCTGAGATGAGCGTCTCACTCATTTCAATAACTTCTTCCGGTATACTTAGACCAAGTCTGGAGGCGACATCTAAATTCAGATAGAGCTCAAGACTGTTCTGGTCCAGGTATACCGTTCCAATCTCTTCCAGCCTCTCTCCATTAAGATAGCGTTCAATTATCTCTCCCGTAAGAAGTCCTGATGCGTAGTAATCGAAACCACCCGCAAGAAGGACATCCGTATCATAGCTGCTTGTCACATCGGCACTGAAAAGAGGTACAGAATGCGAGATGCACACCTCAGAGAGGGCCGTAATCGCGCTTATCACGGTGTTGTCGGTTGCGACATATACGGCATCCACCCTGTCGATTATTGATTCTGCTGCCATTCTTACTTCACTTGAATTGGTGACGGATGCACTTATAAGTGTAATCCCCTCCTCTGCCGCCGCATCGCTCATCGCCTCAAGAAGGACGATGCCGTTCGCTTCTCCAGAGGTGTAAATCATACCCAGGTTCTTAATGTCTGGCAGTATCATTTGAATAAGATCCAGATGTGCCTTAACAGGAACCATGTCTGAAACTCCTGCTATGTTGCTTATCCCCTCTCCTACAAGTCCTGCAACGACAGGATCTGTTACGGAAGAGAATATCAAAGGCGTATCCATATCGATGTTGGCTAGAGCCTGAGCAGTTACAGTTGCAATCCCTATGTTTATATCCGTCCCCTCATTCTTGAATACCTGTGCAATCTGTGATGCCGCTGTAACCTCTCCATTGGCATTCTGAACGTCATAAGTGAAGGAATATGGAGTTGAGGCAAGATAATCCTTTATTCCCTGTTCTATTGCATCCAAGGCAGGATGGGCAAGAAGTTTAGATATTCCGATGAGATAAGTCTGAGAACCATCGCTCTCCCTTACACCCTCTGCAAAAACGGAAACCAGGGACAGGATCAAAGCAACGAGAATTATGATTCTTCTCATAGTAACACCTCTTTTGTGTTACTATACACAGATACAACCATCTTGTAAAGATACTTCTATCGGAAATATTAGAATTTCATTGACTTTCCTTTAAAGCTTCTGCCTCGATAGCTTTCACAAATGAATCCTTCCCCTCGCAGTATCCATCTATGTCATAAGGAAAGAGTAATGCTAAGCGTTTTTTCAAGGCAGCATACTCCCTCATCTCCTTCTCATGACTGATCAGATAATCCCTGAATGCAAGATGTCGGTTTATATTAACGCTATCCCCCTCTTTGAAGATATGAATCTGGTATGTCCTCTCATCCCCGCCTTTTCTGAGATATCGACGTCCTGGAATCCCGAACTCCCCCATGTATTCATAGCCAATCTCCTCAAACAGGTAGGAAAGGGAATCGACAAGGGAAAGGCTTCGCACTATAGGCATCATGTCTATAACCGGTTTCGCGGCAAGACCTGGGACGGCAGTACTTCCTATGTGATAGATTTCTATAAGATTATCTTTCAGTATTCCCCTCACATTCTCCGCCTCACTGAGAAACTTATCAGGCCAGGAGGGATCATAATCGACAACTGTTATGTGCTGCGGCATATTACAAAAAACTCCCTCCTTTGCGAAAAGGAGGGAAACATATACTTTTTTACTCGTCCTTGTATACTTTCTGAGCCTTATAGCTCGTATGCAAGGTTTCATGCGCCTTATGGCTCAAAGGCTTCTCAAGATACTCATCGTAAATCTTGATTATCGAAGGATTCTCATGACTGCGTCTGAGCGTACATTTCTCATCATCAGCATAAAGTCCCTTCGTCCTCTTAGCCCTGACCTCATCATCAGTTCCGATAGGCTGACCACCACCAGCGATACAACCACCACGGCAGGCCATGATCTCAATGAACTCGTAAGGGGCCCTCTCACCTCTCAGCTTCGCATCCCTCACCTCATCAAGGATCTCTTTCGCATTTGCCATTCCATGTATGACAGCCACACGTACTGGAGTTCCCTTGAAATCGACCGTTCCCTTCTTCACCTCATCCATACCACGGACGGCATTAACTTCGACGTTGTCAAGTTCACTTCCTGTGACGAACTTATAAGCGGAACGGACAGCAGCCTCCATAACCCCTCCGGTCACACCAAAGATCGTTGCTGCTCCCGTATACTCTCCGATAGGACTGTCAACCTCGCTCTCTTCAAGATTCTTGAAGTCGATACCATACTGGCTGATAATCCTTCCAAGCTCCCTTGTAGTCAGAACGACATCGACATCCTTATAATCGGATGCGTTCATAGGACGTCTGATCTCATCCTTCTTAGCAGTACATGGCATGATTGCAACCGAGTAGATCTTAGCCGGATCGATACCGAGTTTCTCTGCCCAGTATGTCTTTGTCACCGCGCCCTGCATCATCATCGGGCTCTTTGCAGAGGAGAGGTTATCCAGCAGTTCAGGATAGTACTCCTCAACATAGTTGACCCAGCCGGGGCAGCATGATGTGAACTGAGGAAGGACTCCACCGTCCTTAATCCTCTCAACAAGCTCACTTGCCTCCTCCATGATCGTGAGATCCGCACCGAAATTGGTATCGAATACATAGTCAACGCCGAGTCTCCTAAGTGCCGTATAAAGCTTACCGGTCGTAATCTCTCCCGGTTCAAGACCAAACTCCTCGCCTATGGCAACACGCACAGAAGGAGCCATCTGGACCGCGACGATCTTATTAGGATCGTTTATGGCCTTCATCATCAGAGACACATCATCCTGTTCATAGATCGCTCCGACAGGACAGTGAGTTATACACTGGCCGCACTTGATACAAGGGCTCTCATTAAGAGGGAGGTTTGCAGCAGGGCTCATCGAAGTGGAATCTCCCCTTCCAATGAACTCAAGAGCATATACCCCCTGAAGTTCCTGACAGACCTGGACACAGCGTCCACACTTGATACATTTATATGGATCAAGTGTGATGATATGCGTCGAATCATCGACAACCCTCTCCCTAAGTCTCGGTTTGAACGGCTGCTCACGAATACCGTATTCAATTGCGAGCTTCTGGAGTTCACATTTATTGTTTCTCACACAGGTAAGACATGATGTCGGATGAGTACTCATCGTAAGCTCGATGATGGTCTTACGAACCTCATAGAGCTCCGCATCATGGGTTATGATCTTCATTCCCTCAGCACAAGGAGTTGCACAAGCTCTCAATATCTTGGCAGATCCCTCCTGCTTACAGACACAAAGACCACATGAGCCGAAAGGCTTCAAATCAGGATGATAGCAGAGAGTGGGAATTCTTATTCCCGCCTGACGTGCCGCTTCAAGTACGCTCGTTCCCGCCTCAACCTCTACAGGAATACCGTTTATGGTTAAATGAATCTTCATCTTCTTCTCCCCCATTACTTCACGCTGATAGCGGAAAACTTACAAGTCTCCTTACAGACACCGCACTTGATACACACCTGCGTGTTGATGCTGTGCGGTTTCTTAAGCTCACCAGAGATGGCCCCGACAGGACATTTCCTGGCACAGGCCGTACAACCGATACATTTCGTCGGATCAATGGAATAGGAGATAAGTCTCTTACATTTTCCAGATGGACATTTCTTATCGCGGATATGAGCCTCATACTCCTCAGGGAAGTATTTGAGCGTAGAAAGAACCGGGTTCGGTGCCGTCTGTCCGAGAGCACAGAGACTGCCTTTCTGCATTGCAAGTGCGATCTGACGCATCTGTGCGACATCTTCATCACTAGCCTTTCCTTCCGTGATCTTACCCAGAAGTGCATTAAGCGTCTTTCCTCCGATCCTACATGGAGCACACTTTCCACAGGACTCATCGACGGTGAAATCAAGATAGAACTTGGCGACATCGACGATACAATCATCCTCATCCATTACGATCATACCACCGGATCCCATCATCGAGCCGATCTTCATAAGAGAACCGAAATCGATTGGCGTATCAAGGTTCTCCTCGGTAATGACTCCACCAGAAGGCCCTCCGGTCTGTACTGCCTTGAACTTCTTTCCGTTAGCGATTCCACCTCCGATATCGAATACAATTTCACGGAGAGTCGTTCCCATAGGAACTTCTACAAGTCCTGAGTTACAGATCTTTCCTGTAAGGGCGAATACCTTCGTTCCATGACTGTCCTCTGTACCGATGGAAGCAAACCATGCACCACCGTTTACGATGATAGCTGGAATATTTGCCCATGTCTCAACGTTGTTTATGACAGTCGGCTTACCCCATAGACCCTTTACTGCAGGGAATGGCGGTCGTGGCTGTGGCATGCCCCTGTGACCTTCAATGGACTGTAAAAGGGCAGTCTCCTCACCACAGACGAACGCTCCTGCTCCAAGCCTTATCTCAATATCGTAATCAAAACCGCTTCCAAGAATATCCTTTCCAAGCAGACCGTACTCTCTTGCCTGCTTCATCGCCACCTCAAGACGGTGAATCGCAAGAGGATACTCGGCCCTGATGTAGATGAATCCCTGATGGGCACCAATTGCCTTACCGCAGATTGTCATAGCTTCAAGAACTGAATGCGGATCACCCTCGAGCGTTGAACGGTCCATGTAAGCACCCGGATCACCTTCGTCGGCATTACATACAACGTATTTAACATCACCTTCTGCCTGCTTTGTGAAATTCCACTTCATCCAGGTGGGGAAGCCGGCACCGCCACGGCCACGGAGACCTGCAATCTTGAGCTCATTGATGATATCATCCTCACTCATCTCAAAAAGGGCCTTCTCTAAAGCCTTATACCCATCACAGGCGATGTATTCGTCGATATTCTCAGGATCTATCTTACCGCAGTTACGAAGAACGACCCTCTTCTGCTTCTTATAGAACTGGATATCCTCAACCTCCTCGTATGCCTTTCTAACATGATGGCCATACTGGAGCCTTGTGATCTCCCTTCCTTTTATAACATGCTCACTGATTATCTCTTTTGCATCCTCAGGTTTGACCTGAACATAGAAGCTGTCCTCGGGGAGAACCTTTACGATAGGTCCCTGTTCACAGAATCCGAAGCATCCGGTTTTCACAACCTGAACCTGGTCGGCAACGCCCTGATTCTTAGCCTCCTCTATGAGGTTCTTATATATCTGGTCGGATTTCGATGACTCACACGCCGTTCCACCGCAGACCAGGATATAGTTCTTAAATGCCATATCTTCCTCCCTTTCCTCAAGCCTCGACCTGAAGGTCCTTTATGACCTTACCGCCGACAACGGTCTCATCCAGAATCTTCTCAACATCGCTTTTTTTGACAGCGGCGTAAGTGACCAGGCCTAAATCGGGAGTATGAATCTGAATCGCAGGCTCCTTTACCCCCTCGATAGCCCCTGACTGCGTGATAATGACATCATCAAGCCCTTTCTTCTCCGCAAGGGATGCAAATTCATCAAGAATGACCTTTGCTCCACTCTCAATGCCACTTGTTCCCATGGCAACAACGATGTGCCTCTTTTTTCCTTCAATGTTACGCTTTTTCATCTTGACCTCTTCACGAGCTCTAATGCTATGAAGATCTTCAACTGTAAGCTTCGCCATTTTATAAACTCCTCTGTTCCTTCTCTCTGATAATCTTTTTCAGTCGTGCAACATCTCCAGCCTTTCTAGGATCGATATCCATCTTATCCAGAATATCAACATCCAGATAATAAGCCTCTCTGCCATCCCGCATGCAATGATAGGTTACAAGAGAAGTGAGATTGAAACAGAAAGGTATTATCTTTTCTGCCTCAAGCTTTCTTTCGAAGAAAGCCTTCAACACCGTCCTATCGTTGATACGTTCAATGCCACACCTACCCTTGGTAGCCTCACTCAAAAGAAAAAGTCCTCTACCCCTTTTCTCTCCTTTGGAGGAAGCTCCGTTCTTGAAAGATGGAATGGTCTCAAGAGAACCATCATCCACGATAGCGAATCCATTTTCCCAGATGTATACGTCTATCGAGGACGCTCCCGCTTCAAGACTATTCTTCACTCCTTCCAGAATGAGGTCCTCTCTCTCCATCAGGCAAACTTATCCAGAACTCCCGCCACCTGATCTTTGGTGACCTTTCCGAAAACCTCACCTGCAATAGTCATTACAGGAGCCAGACCACAGCATCCGACGCAGCGTACAGCCTCCAGGGAGAACTTTCCATCCTCCGTAAGGCCTCCGACGGTAAGCCCCTTCTGCTTTTCGAGCTCCTCAATTATGATATCCCCACCTTTGAGGTAGCACGCAGTACCAAGACAGACCTGGATATTATATTTACCCGGCTTGTTAAGTTTGAAGAAATGATAGAACGTTACGACTCCCCAGATTTTTGCAAGAGGAATTCCGAGGCGTTTGGATACCTCATCCGCAGCCTCACGAGAGATATAACCGATCTCCTGCTGTACACGGTGCAGAACCATGATGAGATTACCCGGTTTATCTTTCCATTCGTCAACGAAAGCATTCAATTCTTCAGAAAATAAATTCTGAGACATATATCTTCTCCTTTCAATTCTCATATATAATAGCTAAAAAATTACTGATTAGCAATTGAAAGTAACATATTTTATATGTAGAGAACATGTATTCACTTAAACACTGTTTTATTGACACATAAATAAAAATAATATAATGTGATTCACATATTTTGGAGATCCCGACATGAATAGTGATATGCTTACAAGAATTACAAGATACTATCGTGCACTTAATAGACTGAGAGCCATCGGTTTAGAGAAGGTTTTCGCACATAATCTTGCAGACGCGGCAGGAGTGAACGCGGTAATAGTAAGAAAGGATTTCTCCCTTTTAGGAATACATGGGCAAAAAAGAGGAGGATATGACATTCTCCCTCTCGTGACGAAACTTGGAGATCTGCTAGGTAAGGGGGAGCCTCAGAATGTGATAATAGTAGGCTGTGGAAGAATTGGAAAGGCACTCATGCACTACTCAGGTTTCGAACCTGACGGGATAAGAATCGTCGCAGGATTTGATACCGATCCCCTCGTATATTCTGACGCGTCCCACCCCATTCCGCTCTATCCGATGGGACGGCTTGAGGAGGTAATCGAAGCACTGGATGTGAAGATTGCAATAATCACGGTACCAGAGAATGCAGCGGCGGACTGTTTTCAAAAACTGATTGACGCTAATATCAAAGGAGTGTTAAACTTCTCTCCGGTTACACTTAAGAGCCAGAATATTGATGGCGAATTACGTCCAATAGTACACAACATCAATATTGCACTGGAGCTTGAGCAGATCTTCTATGAGATCCAGTATCCTAAGAAGATTAAAGACTAATGGGGAAATAGCTCATCTGGTAGAGCATCAGGTTCGCAATCTGAGGGTAGAGGGTTCGAGTCCCTTTTTCTCCAGTGCCCCGAGAACGTCGGGGCTTATTTTTTGAGCCATGAAAGACATTATACTCGCACTCGATTTTGACGGAACACTGTATCCTATTATCCAATATGATTCAGAGCAAATGCTCGCCCTCTCCAGTATCGAAAATGGAAACGATGAGAAGGAGATCAGGACTTTCATCGACATGGATAAAAGAGGATGCCTTCTTCCTCATGAGTTCAACAGCCAGCTTGAGAGCCATGTGAAAGGACAGGAGAGTGCTATCGTAGAAAAGGTCGTCGACAGAATCCTCACCTATTTCGATCCCTCAGAGCTCGATCCGCTGAGAGACATTTTGGAAAATGAGAACGTCCACATGGCACTCCTTTCTTGCGGTACGGACATACTGATTGAATCATTTCTAAGACGGACGGGACTTTTGAAACACAGGGAGCACATGCTTGCGAAAGAGATGACGGTAAAAGACGGCAGGCTCGACCATTTCATATACCATGTGACTCACATACGGGATAAGGCCGAAAAGATAAAGGAACTGAGAACGCTGTATGACGATCCGATAGTGGTCGCAGTCGGAGATGGCCCTACTGATGAACCGATGCTTGAAGAGGCAGACTATCCTTTTATTATAGACTGGAGAGGAAAGATAAAAGACCCGAAATTTCCCCGTCTTTTTAACTTCTTTGAGCTTAAAATTTTCCTGAAGAACTCTTTTTTAATTAAATAAACCAACGTAATTCTAGGCAATACAATAAAATTTGTAGGTTTACGAATCGTTTTTCTCGGGTTATTCTTAAAAAAAGGAAAAACTATGAAAAAGGAAGAAAAGACCAGAATAAGCAGGGAGAGGATACTACAGGCTGCGATCCGCGAATTCGGGGAGAACAGCTACGAAACAGGTTCCATGAACTCGATCTGTGAAAACAACGGCCTCTCCAAAGGATTGATATACCATAACTTCAAGAACAAGGATGATCTCTATCTCTGCGCGCTCAAGCGCTGCATAGATGAGATGAACGAGCACATCAGCAAAGGGGAATATGATGAGAGCGGAATTGAGAAGAAGGTTATCGGGATATTAAGCAGAAGAGAGAATTTCTTCAAAGCGAATCCTTATTACAAAAAACTCTTCTTCTATTCCATCTATGAGCCACCGAAGAATCTCGAGAAAGAGATGAGAGCGTTAAGGAGGGAGTACTTCAGACTGATAACCGAGCTCCTGTCTCCATTTCATTTCAGAAACGGAATGGATGCGGATTTCGTCCAGGAATACCTCACACTCTCAACAGGGATGGTCATCTGCTACACGGAGGAGAACATCACAAAGGACATGGATATTCTCGCCATCGCAGAGGAACATGAGAAGAACCTTAGACTCTTCATGGACAGTCTCCTCTTTGGAATAGCGGAAAGGGAGGAATAACAGAAAGGTCAGGATATCTCCCTGATCCATGAAAAAAGATACTGCTGACTGAGCGCCTCATAGGGGGAGAAATAGGACTTGTCCTTGCCCGGGTAGTACGTGTTCATGACTTTCTTCATCCATACATCCATGGGAAACCCCTCCCTCTTCTGATAGGAGAATATCAGGATACAGGAGGCAACTTTCGGCCCAATACCCTTTATAGACATGAGAGCTGCCATAGCACTGTCGAAATCCATTTTCTCCACATCATCAAGCATATCAGCCTTGGCAACGGCATCAACGAGGAACGGAGCACGAAATCCACACCCCAAAGCCCTATAATCTTCAATTGAAACATCTTTCAATTCATCTTTCGTAGGAAAGGAAAAATATCCAGGCTCCACCTCATGCCCATACTTCCGGCTCAGTCTGTCATAAAGCCCCTTTATTCTTTTGATATTGTTGTTCTGACTCAGAATGAAGGAGATGGTCGCTATGAAATGATCCTGCTTAAGGATTCTCAAAAGGCCTATCTTCTCAACAGCAGACCTTAGAACTTCATCCTTTGCAGCTATTTCACGCATAGCCTTCTCATAGTCGTAATCGAGATCGAAATAGCTTCTAAGATACTCATCATTCTCTGCGTCTTTCAGATCTCTTATCCTGTACACCTTCTCATTCAATGTAGCAGAGAATACCCCGTCAGCCTCCTCCGTCCATGAAAAGGTCTGACCGCCCATCAGGATCTCTCGTAAATTCTCTTTCATACATCTAATAATACTCAAGTATGGTCTTAACAGCTAGATGATCGGAATATCCCTTGCCCGTACTGATGTCATAGGGAACAGGTATCCCCATCTCATCGACACCGTCCTTAGGATAAACGACACGGCTGGTCACATATTCAAGAGCTAGACCGTCAAAGGCTGCACTGTTTAAAAGTATGTTGTCATATGCATACCACCTGCCCTCATAATAATACGTCTCCATACTGGAAAGCGAGGTATCCAGAACAGGAGCGTAGAACACGTCCCCTTTCAGATGAGAGGCCTTCCCCGTGACCTTCAAAGGATTATCATGGCAGGCCTCGACATCCAAGAAGGATTCTCCATAACGGGGGTCCTCGTTAAAATCACCGGCAGCGATGACCAGGGATGGAGACCTTTGTCTCATAAGAAGGCTTAAATGTTCAAATGTACTCGCCCTTTCTTTCTCTCCTCCATCCAGTCTGCTCTTCGCATGAAGGGCGAACAATGTAACGGAACCACCGTTAAAAAAGAACGTCACCTCTATTATGTCTCGGGGCCCTTTATTGGAATGAACCTTGACATCTACTATTGGAATATTGCTTATAAATCCTACCGAAATAGGATTATTATCATCGATAATCCCATAATATTTATACCCTTTTTTGCTCATTTGACCGCTCATGAGATCAAGCAGTACTTTTTCAGACTCCACTTCTGAAAGGACATAGACATTCGCTACCCCTTCATCAGAGAGGAAGAATTCCCTGTAAAGATCAATTCTCCGCTCATATTCTGATGCACCATATCCCCCGCTTTTGACGAAGGGATAATACTCATCCCCATCCTCTTCATCATCAAAGAGGAGATACATGTTATATGCCATTATTGATAGACTCTGCCGTTTCTCCTGCTGGCAGGAGAATAAGAGAAAAATAAAAGGGATAAGAAGCATGATCATTTTCTTCATATCCCTTAATAGTCAAAAACTTAGGAAATGTTAAATTTCACTCTTTTTAGTTATGATCCTCGAGAGGATACCGTAATCAAGAGCCTCCTTAGATGTAAGCCAGCAGTCACGCTCAGTATCCTTACTGACCTCATCCACGCTCTTCCCGGTTGCATCCGCGATAAGCTGGTCAAGAGCTTTCCTGAGAGCCTCCATCTTCTCTGCCTGTATCGCCATGTCAGAAGCAACTCCCTTCATCTGAGATAGCGGCTGATGGATCAGATACGTTGAATGCGGAAAACCAAGTCTCCTGTCCTTGTTTGCAGCAAGGAATATAAGAGCCGCCGCAGAAGCAACTAGGCCCTCTCCGATGACATACACAGGAGATGTGACATAACGTATCATGTCATGGATTGCAAACCCGGAATACACATCACCTCCGGGACTGTTTATATATACGTAGATCGGCTCATTGCTCTCACTGTCCAGAATGAGCATCTGCTTCGTAAAACTGTCTGCCTGATCTTTATTTATCTCGCCAGAGATCAGAATGCTCCTCGTCTTTAATAGACGGTCCGCATATCCCTGGTCCTTATTCTCTTTTTTCTCTTCGTCCATGTCTTATAAATTAACACATCTACGCAGAGATGGAAAGCTGTTAAACTTTTCGGATTTCCTTTATCATCTATCATATGAAAAGTGCGACAGTTTCAGTGATAGGAAGGCCAAGTGCAGGAAAGAGTACGATGGTGAACACGATATGTGAAATGAAGGTCAGTATCACAAGCCCCATTCCACAGACGACGAGAAACAAGATAAGAGGAATCTATACGGACCAGAGAGGACAACTGGTATTTGTCGATACCCCGGGCTACCACATATCAGAAAAAACTATAAACAGGAAAATGCAGGACGTGACTGTATCTGCACTCGGAGAGTCGGATATCATCCTGTACGTGCTGGATGGCAAGAGAGCGCCAAAGAAGGAGGAAGAAGTTCTAGCAGATCTGATTGCAAAGGCAGGTGTTCCCGTGGTATGCGCGATAAACAAGAAGGACATCCTTACGAAAGCGGAAGAAGAGGATATGGAGTTCTTTTTAAGAAACCGATTCCCATCAGCTCCAATACTGCTTACATCATCCAAGGATGATGACGGGATAGATGAGCTTCTGATAGAACTATTCAAGCTCGCCCCCGAGGGAGAGCTGATGTACTCAGAGAGCGAGTATACTGATCAGAATCTTGAGTTCAGGATATCAGAGATAATAAGAGAAAAAACTATAAACACCCTCTCTGACGAACTGCCGCATACGATCTTTGTTGAAGTGTCGGACCTTGAATACGATGAGGAGGAGAAGAAGGTCTGGGTGAGGGCTTTCATAAACACGGAAAGGGAAGGACAGAAAGGAATCATAGTCGGCAAAGGTGGAGAGAACATAAAGAAAATAAGGAAGGAATCCTTCAAGGATATAAAGAAGATATTCCCAGGAAGTCGGCTTGAACTTGATCTGAGGGTAAAGGCCATAGCTAAGTGGAGAAATAATCAAGCTGTCTTGGACAAGATATTCAGAGAGATGAATAAATAATTATAACGTAATTAAATAAATAAAAATTATGAATACTAACTAAATATAAGGGAGCTGTTTTATGCAACTCCCTTTTCTCGTATATAATTAGTACGGATTACAAAAAAAGAGATGCCCTGAGGCATCCCTATATATCAGTATTTCGACAGTATTTCCAAGATCTTTTCCTTTCCTACCGTCTTTACGAACCCTGCAAGCTTCGGCCCCTTCTCCTTACCGATAAGCACTTTGTAAGTAAGGGTGAAGAAGTCCGCATTCTCCATCGCATTATCTGCGGCAGCTTTGTATATGTACTGGCTGAACTCCTTCTCACTCAGGATATCCAGATAATCACTAACATAGGAGGCAAAATCCTTGAGCGCCTTACGCTCTCCATCGCTGACGGAGATTGGATCCTCGTTCACTCTCAACGCCCATTTGAACTCCTCTGGCGCATACTTCTGCAGCCAGTTCCATGCACACTTAAGCCTTGCTCTGAGTCTTTCCTTCTGCCCTTCTGTGACATCGCCTAGGCTTGCCATGACCTTCTCGATATCACCCTCATGAATCTGAAGCATATTGCACAGGTGACGGAATGGAACCTGGTACCCAGGCTCGGTAGGAATGTTCTTATCATCAACCTGGGAAAGCTCGTAGATACGCTTCTCCTTCTCCCTCCTCTGCTCCTTGACATCCATAAGACCGAAGTAGATTCTCTCGCAGTTATCATAATCCTCATAGATCTTGAGCACATCGAGATCAAATGAGATTGCGAATTCTGAATTAGGTCTTGTTCCAACAAACATATACCGGACGATCTCAGGTGTGTAGATTTCGAGAACATCATAAAGATCTGCAACCTCACCGCCTGAGCTGCTTATCTTTCCACCCATACCTTTGAGTTTGATGAAGTCATAACGCATTGACACAGGTGCCGTACCGCCAAAGAGCTCAACGACCTTCTTCGAGGTATCATAGCTTCCACCTTCTGTAAGATGATCCTTTCCACCGGGCTCAAAGTCCACGCCCTCCTTAGCCCATCTCATAGGCCAGTCAACACGCCATGGAAGCTTCGTATTCGGAGTGGTCCTTATATCTATCGTCTCACTCTTATCAAGCTCATTATCATGATATGTTATCTTATATTCCCCGTCCCATCCTGTGACGGTCGTTGTATCCTTATCAGTGAATGACGAGAATACGGAGACTGGATACCAGTCGTCCCCCAGAGGTTCCGTCCTCCATTCATTGAGGATGGCCTTAATCTCCTCCTTCTTCTCAAGAGCACGCTTTATCCCCTCCGCATAATAACTCTTTCTGTATCGGTCAGCCTGATAGATATATTCAGGATAGATACCGACAGCAGGAAGTATGTTCTCTACACGGACCTCATTGGCCCTTGCATAATTCTCCGCAGTCCCCGAAGTATCAGGAACGAGAGTGATCGGCTTACGCAGATACGTCGCCAGAAGCTCAGGATCTTTCATATTCTTAGGCACTTTCCTGAACACGTCATAATCATCCCAGGAATAGATGAACCTTACGTTCTTTCCCCTTTCCCTGAGAGCGCGTACCACGAGTTCTACAGTTATGATCTCTCTGAAATTACCAATATGAACCGTTCCGGAAGGGGTGATACCACTTGCACAGGTATATAAATCCTTGTCCCCTTTTTCCCTGATGATCCTCTCCGCCATCTGATCTGCCCAATGGGCGCTGTTACTCTTATTTTCACTCATAGATTCCATTATCTCAAAGTAGTTGTTTTCTTGCAAGCTAGTGCCTGTACAAGTAAAAAAGCTTGCGATAGAATACAGGCATGAGAAGACTGTTTGCTTTCACTTCAGCATTCCTGATCGTAAATACGATGTTATTTTCCGTCGGTGTGGGATTTTATGTCCCTGACAGACTTGATTACATGACAGCAGAGGGAACGGCATACAGCAGAGAAGAGAACAATGCCGCATCCATCACATATCCTGTGGGAACCATACTCGATATAACGGGAGCAGATGGGAAAAGCGCCACGGTATACGTGAATGACAGGATGGAGATGCCACCAGACAGGGAAATCCTGTTGAATCTCAAGGCTGCTGAAAGTCTTGGAATGATCAACTCCGGATACGAAGATCTTAAAGTAGAGGTAATTCTGAGTGCAGATGATGAGAGCTCAGAAGAGAATCAGGGCTGGTATAAATACATGATCACCTCCCCGAAGACGAACGAGGAGGCACTGGTTCTATATAATACCCTCGCAGAGAATGGATTAAGACCATTTGCAGTATTGAATGAAGGTGTGATCGACATGTATGTAAGATACATTCCACAGTATCAGACATCACAGGTAGAGACTCTTCTGGACAGCCTGGGCTATCCAGAGGCCGTCCGAATGGACGAAGAGAATCCGTATCTTTGAAACAGCTTTTAGACATTTTCATCCCATTAACGGGACTACCACTTGCCATATTAGTAATAGCCTCCATGTTCCTCTCCTCGTTCATAGTGAACGCGATAGACTATAAAACTCTGAGAAGGCTTTATCCCTTTTACAGGACTCGGAAATGGGAAAAGAATGGACAGATATACCAGCATCTCTTCAAGGTCAGGCAATGGAAAGATTACGTGCCTTCCGTGAGTACTTTTGATAAGAAGAACCTCTCACGGGACATAAGCCCTGAATACATAACGCAATACCTACTTGAGAGTATCCGGGCTGAGTTATGCCATGATCTCATCATTTTGTTCTCCCTGATATTCCTTGCCATCACCCCAAGCAGCATGAATTCAAGAATCATCCTATGGACGATTGTTGCAAACGTTCCTTGCATCATCATCCAGAGATACAACAGGCCAAGGTTTGAAGCCCTGGCCCGTAGAGAAGCTAGAAATCAAGAAAGAAAGTGAACGTGGTAACAAGTCGATGCCCGGGATCGGTCATCTTATCGCCTGTGAAGATATAGGCAACCTCGTAGCCGAGATCTATGAAATCAAAGAAGGAAACCGTGATCTGAGCACCTGTACTGCAAAGGAAATTCACTCCATTTTCAGGTTTGATGTCAGTATTGAAATAGTTTCCCGCACCCAGTCCCATATCGAAGAAAAGATTGATCCTCGGCCTGATTGAATCATGGAAGATACCGGGTCCTGCGAAACGGATATCAAAATTATTTACAGCTGAGAACTGAGTATTATAGCTGTATGTATTATATCCTCTCATCTTTCTTCCAAGAGAGACAGGCCCTTGTGCATTCACAGGAACAGAACCATCCGTCCAGTTAACGTTAACTCTGTCGATAAGGACGATACTGAACCAATCAGTATTCTCCGTACTGTAATTATAAAGCGTCTTTGCAAAGACCGCATTTGCAGTAAGGGAATAATAATTTGCAGTTCCATCAAGCCATGAATTCAGAAAATATGGAGCTAACTTAGCCTCAACATAAGCTAGTATGCCATCATTTGTAAAAAGAGTGTCTTCCATATCATCATATGTGAGACGAAGAGTAAGAGCCGAACCTAAGAACTGGGCATTACCATTAAGATCAGGATAACGCACAGGATCGAAATCAGGTCCTAACTGGTCTCTCAATGGATCATTCTTACTTGATACGAAACTATCCCTATTCATCTCATACTGTGTTTCAAGTCCGACTCGGAAGATGAGAAGATCATCTAAGAATCCTTGATCATAGCGGAGGAATAAATCCCCCTGAATAGCATCATATGTGATGTACTTTCCTGGCTCATAAGGATTGCCTGTATTAGGATCCTGGAATACCCTCCTCTGGTTATATCCTCCCCCTAAAAGTATCTGCAGCTCGGAAGTATTGTTCTCAACCAGATGGAAATCCATTCCTACTCCCAATAACAAATATGTAGGGCAGAAGCCTATAAGAATTTCAGAATGCTGATCCATATCCGCAAAAATGAAACGGTATGACGTCTCTGCATATATTCCAGACAACGCCACTATAAAGATTAAAAGAATTGTAAGTAGTTTTTTCATATAATTGCCTGTTATCTCCAAGTGGAAATAATTGTATCAGTAAAAAAACGCTATGAGAAGGAAAAGACATTATTGTTAACCAAAGATTAACATGCAAAATTTTTTTGAAAAAAACCATTGCCCCTATTTTTGAAATTTGATAAAGTAATCTAGCATGTCGATTAAGACAGCAAAGGGCCTATAGCTCAGCGGTTAGAGCAAAGGACTCATAATCCTTGGGTCTTCAGTTCAAATCTGAATGGGCCCATAATGAAACTGAAAGGTAATACAAAGCCTTTCCTTATGAAGCAAGGAGCGGTATTCCAAGGAGCCGCTCCTTATTTTATTACTTAAGAATCAATCATCAGCACATAGAGTATGTATGGTGTCGTGCCAAATAGTTTAATTCTATAGAATCTGTATCTTGGAAAGGCAACAGAAATTCCTTCTCCTCACCTTCTATAGACCTTTTATAGAGGTAAAAAGATTGTCTAATCTGGCATTCTATGTTATATTACAAGTAGGTCGGACACCAAGCCGAACAGGGGCGAGCCCCCGCCATAGAGCCGGAGGAAGCCTTCGGCATTTTTATTGAAGGGGCTTTGGTTTGTCTGTACTATCAATTCACATAGATGAAAGCGGTAATCTGAATCTTACAAATAAGCAGAATCCTGAATACTGCATTACTATGATTTTCCATAATCAGAATGATGATATCTCTTCAGAGATTGCATTTCTTGATAAGAAATTATCTGAGATAGGATGGCCTATTCCATTTGTACATACTATGCCTCTGATAAGGCAGGATGAACCGTTTGAAACTATGATGGGATATGAAAGAAAGAGAATTTTCAATACATTCGCTTCATTCGTAAGTAAACTACCTATCTCTTACACCGTATTCTTTGCAGATAAGTCGTTTTATCAGGAAACCAGCAAAATACAGATAGCCTATGAACATCAGATAAGAAACTTCCTAGAAAGTCATCTTGAGTTCTTTCAAAGCTTTGACAAAATCATTTGTTATTATGACTCAGGGCAAGCAATCGTAAACCGTATATTGCAGAATACATTAGGAGATATCTTTGAAGATAGGGTTGAGTTCAGAAAGGCTTATCAGAAGGATTATAAGTTATTACAGGTTGCAGACTATATCTGCACCTTAGAACAAACAAAGACAAGGTGGGATGAAAATAGAACTACCAAATCAGAACAGAGGTTCTTTACTTCACGTCATCTATTCATGAAGAATTATTATAGGCATATAGGCAAAAAGAAAATCAGATGACTGAGCAATCCGTGTTACTTAAATTGTCACCAAAATTCGTATAGATTCCTACTAATAGAGATTACAATCCATCAAATAGATTTTTACTGCAGAAAATTAAAGTATTAGTAGCTATCATTGGTTGATACTTATACGGATATAATCCTTCAGCATTTAGTTCAAATCTGAATGAGCCCATCATGAAACATGAAAGGTGATACAAAACCTTTACTTTTGAAACGAGGAGCGGTATTCCAAGGAGCCACTCCTTATTTTATCGCTAATATTTGATTAAATATTAGTTTTAGTAAAGGAGATGATAATTTTCAGTATGTATAGACATAATAAAATTTATGTGCAATGCATTTGCAATATAAGTAAATAATGTTATATTTTAAACAGGAGAGAATAATATGCAGACGAAGAAAAGCAACCTTACGATTCGCATAGAACCAGAACTCAAAGATGAGGCCTCTGCCCTCTTCAAATCATTGGGACTAGATTTAAGTACGGCAACCGGTATTTTTTATAGGCAGGCAATCAGGTGTCATGGCCTTCCGTTTGAGGTCAAGGTAAATGAGCCAAATGAGATTACATACAAAGCAATGGCGGATGCGGAAAACAACAGAGATATGCATGGCCCATACAACAGCGTGAAGGAGTTGATGGAGGCTCTTAATGCTTAAGCTTGAATTTACCGGGCTGTTCAAGAAGGATTATAAACTTGCCTTGAAGAGGGGCTGTAAACCAGAAAAGCTGGAAGAGGTAATCACTCTTCTATGTGAAAATAGACCTCTTCCTGAAAAATTTCGAGATCATCAATTACAGAATTCACGTAATTACAAAGGCATGAGGGAGTGTCATATAGAACCTGCCTGGCTTCTTATATACAGAATTGTAGATGAAAGACTTATTCTAGAACTTATTAGAACTGGAACACATAGTGATTTATTCTAAAACATCTCATGCCACAAATACAATAAATTTAAACCCAATGAAGATGAACGAAGAATCGTTCACGCTTGAATGAAAAATTGGTTAGTTCAAATATTTTCAATTTTCTAGCCATATTATCAGAACTTTATCTCAATTAGAGTACGTTCAAGCGTATAATAAAACATAAAAAAATACAGAACGAAAAACGATAACCAAAGAAGATTCTCCTTGTTTTTCATAAATATTGAATGACCATTCGCAATTGATTATGAAGCAAGATACGTTCCCACAGCCATAACAATAAGTGCAATATAGAAAGACGGATTTGGTACCTCTGACAGAATCACGAGAGAAAGGATTACTCCTAGAAATGGTGAAAGCGCATAATATGCACTCGTTCTTGCCGCTCCTAACGTTCTTTGTGCATAGACATAGAAAAATATGCTGAGACCATAGGAAGCAAATCCCAGTAAAAGGGCTTGCCATATGATATCCGTAGGAGGAAGACTTTCTCCTATAATCATTGCTGTTATTAAGGCCCCTACCCCAGATCCGAAGCCTTTGATAACGACAATCTCAAGAGGATCTGAACCAGAAATGGCTCTAGTACAGTTATTCTCGAGTCCCCATAATACTGCAGCAAGAAGAACCAACATTGACCCCTTCGAAAAGGAGAAGCTTTCTATTCCTTCATATGAAAGGATAATGCTTGATAACGTTATAAGTACGATTGCACACCACAGTTTTTTCGATATTATCTCTTTGAATATGACATACGCGATAAGCGATGTTGCCACAATCTCGAAGTTATTCAGTAGGGAAACCGAGGCTGCAGATGAAATCTCAAGCCCCTTCATAAGACAGATAGGTGCAGCGATATCAAGGATCACCATTGCTATGGTATATGGAATATCCCTTGCGCTGAGTTTCTTCTCTTTGTCATTTCTGCCGATTATCTTTCTTATCAATCCAATGATAAGCATGCCGATTCCCGCCCCAAGATAGAGGAATGCCGCCATCATAGTGGAAGAGACAGAAGTCAGCAATATCTTAGAAAGCGGTGTACTAAGAGCATAAAGTAATGCAGCAAGTATGGCAGAGGCTACAGACAAATTCATATAGATACTATAAATCAATTGGACATTTCTAAAAAGAATCCGGTACTTTGTTAATTTTTAACATTCCATGTGTATCATCAAGTACCTTTGTACACATCATGAAACATGCAAGGTGATATAAAGTTTTTCCTAAATCAAAGATTAAGAAAAGTTATGATTTTCTCTGCGACCTTGTATCCTTTATTATAGAAGGCTATTATATCATCTTGTTTATGCTTCAGTGTTGTGACTCCACACGTATCGTCTGGAGCGATAACAAGAAGTCTTCCTTCATCCTCGTACTGTTTCATCCCATTAAGCTGCCTATTGTAGGTTTCTGCACGTAGTCCATGGCTCTACCGGACTTGGGATACTTCTTCGATAGGAGATTTGCAATCAACTTATCGGGTCCTTGAACTCTATGGAAATTCCGAGGTTTGGTAAGAATGACTACGACCTTATCAGCTCCCATCTCAAAGGCTTTCATATATGGAATCGGATCTACTATTCCTCCATCATAATAGAGTTTTCCATCAATCTCTATCGGCTTACATGCAACAGGAAGAGCTGAGGACGCTTCAAGGATACGTAAATCTCTATCCTTTAATGTTGTTTTCGGGAAATATACGGATGTCTCTGTTTCTGCAGATGTTGTGACGAACACCATGTCTTCTTTTGAAACATGGAACACGGCGGTATCGAAAGGATCCGCTCCCTGGATTAGAAAGCTCCTCATAGATATACTTGAGATCAAGGAATGTACCATGTCGCAATAATGGCCATAATCCCATGTACTCCTTTCTATTAAGGTAGATTTTTGTAAAATCTAAGGACCCATCCCCTCTGCCTTGCGATATATGTCGCAAGGTCTACAGCCCCGGCAGATACCCCTATCCCGAATGAGAAAGGATATAGATTATTATCCAGCAGAAAATCATATATGCCGGCTCCATATACAGCCTTCATTCCGCCACCGACATCTATAAGCGCCGTTTTCATATTCCCCCATTCTACTATTTGGAATACCTTTCAGAACCCAGATGGCACATTTTTAAGACAAAAGCCAATGGAGTGTAAAAACTTGTATTACGGAAGAATCTTCTGATGTACTCGATATTTATACGATATACAATGATTTCATGACTAACGGTGTAATAGTCGATATGAAATATAACAGACAGATTATAACAGTGCGTTTCCCTATTTCAGCAATGGCTGCCAATCCTGAATATGGAAACAGAAATTCATGGAACAGCTCACATCCTTATAAATATCAAATAGACGGTCCATTGGAAATGGATTCGAAGAAACTGTTTTTCTGGAGTTTCTATTGCTATCCAGATAATTCTGAGGCTAGTAAACTTATAACTTTAAAAGCAGGTGATTACATTACCACTCAAGGACTCTGTTCTGTCAAGGGAAAAGCAGCTATTCTTAGGAGCAAAAATAATATAAATCAATCATACGGGACATGGAAATAAGACAACAATGCTTTCATATTATCCTGGGCGGTCAAGCAGGTATCTAATAGATATCCCTTTGTGGTATCCCACTGTTCTAATCCTCGATAATAAAAGAACTTCAACTCATCGGTAATAATAAATGGCACAATTCCATTCCTTAGACATTCTTTGAAAAGGATAAGTCGTCCAATACGCCCATTCCCATCCTGAAAAGGATGGATACGTTCAAAACGTACATGGAAGTCTAGTAGATCATCAAGCGTCTTAGTTTTGATACCAACATATTCTTTAAGTAATCTAGAGAGATTCTCTTCCACCTCAGAAGATGCTACGGTTTCGCGTCCTCCAACCTCATTAGGAACTCTCTTATAATCTCCAATGGCAAACCAAGATCTGCGACTATCGCTTGTTCCTGATTTCAGCATGAAATGTAATTGCTTGATCATGGTCTCTGTAAGAGGTTTTAAAGCCTCCTTGATTACCATATCAACACATCTGAAATGATTAACTGTTTCTATTATATCATCGATATCCACTACTTCATTTTCAACTCCAATGGTATTTGTCTCGAAAATATATCTTGTCTGTTCAGAAGACAGACGGCTGCCTTCTATATGATTTGAATTATATGTAAGGTCTATCTGTATTCGATGATAGATTCCACCATGAAGAGCTGCTTCTTGCTCCTCTTGTAATCGTTCAAGAAGAGGTAAGGACTTTTTATCACACCGGGTTTTACGCATTGGCTTTTCGGCATTGAAAGGAATATGCCATGTCTTTCCGATGAGTATTGCCCCAGGTATACGACCATTATCACAATAATCTCTTACAGAACGTGCAGATAAACCCCATAAGGCAGCAACCTCTTTAACAGATAAGTATTCCATAAATTCCTCGATAGGAATAATTTTAGCATATTATCGGCAAAATATCGAAGAAATAGTAATCACATACCAAAGTGATATATTGCCGATAAATATATTGCAAAATTGCCTTTATCAATCGGTTTGATGATAAATTAACTATTTGCACATATAGAACATTTTTCTACATTCAAGCAATTAAAGATATCCTAGATATTATTCCTTATAACAGGCAAAGAGACATAAAATTAAACGAGACTAAAGACCTTTTTTATTCTCTCCTCCACCCAATCTGCTCGGGCATTTGATGAAAGAAATGGTACTTTGATTATTTCATATCCTAAAGATGTATATACTTTTTCCATAATCTTTGAGGTTTTCTCCGCTTTTTCCCTATCCTGTTTTTGCTCCTCATCATTCATATAGATCTCATCCCAGAAAGGAAAGAGAAAGACATAGGGACTATAACGGTACTCTCTACAGGATTTAAGAAGGGATTCTGGTATAATTAAGTTTTCAAGAAGAGAATAGCCTAATGTATCGGGGATACCCCGGTCAAAAATAAAGATTCCGTCATCTTCTTTATGAGAAAGGTACGAGATTACAGAATCCTTCTCCATCATAGAAGCATACTTTTGCCTATCAAGCCAAGGGACAGCATTTTCATTCGAAAGAACCTGCTGTTTTATGATCTTTCGTCCTGATTCCTCAACTGTACTAAACCCTCTTATCCGAAGGTGCTCGACAACAGTCGTCTTTCCCGCGCCAGGCCCTCCTGTGAATATGAAATAGTTCCTTTTTTCCACAATTACTTCTCCATGATGTTATCCCTGTGTATTCTCCTGTATTCTTTGGGCGTCACGCCCTCAAGAATCTTAAACGTCTTTGTAAAATAGCTGATATCTTGAAACCCAGATTGTAATGCGATATCTGATATGAACGCCGAGCTAGAGAGCATCATTCTTTTCGCATACTCGACTCTATACTCTTTGAGATACTGAACCGGAGAAACTGATAAAAGACGTCTGAAACATCTTAGACATTCGCTCTCACTTATATCTGCACTTTTTGCGATATCCTCAAGCCTTATATTCTGATCAAACGTATTATGGATGAAGTCTAGCATCTTCTTCATGCGTAATCCATCCCTTTCGCTTCTTGAATCCCGACTATAATCATCGGGTAAAGACAGATGTTCTTTTAAAAGAACCATCATTTCAGAAAGAAGATTCCTGACTTTTATTTCATAATGCATTTTCTCCTCTCTACACTTTTGCCAAATACTCTCAATACTAGATAACATTTCATTCTGCCAAGGGAGAGCGGAAGAAAGCACAAAACAACCATTTCCTCCACATTTTACAAGCGGATTCACATACTCCTGATAGAAAACACTCTCATCACTTCCACCGACAAGACGGGGATGAAAGACCATCGAATGAAGACGACACTCCCCATCACAAGAACTTTTTACCCCATGGAGTATCCCAGAGTTTACGAAGAATCCATCACCTTCTTTTAATTGATATGTCTCATTCCCAATGGTAAGAGAAATTTCTCCCATTTCTATGACAGCTGCTTCCAACTCCTCATGCCAATGCAGGGGGACATCAAACAGATTCAGATCGTCATAATAACAGGCAATGGGAAAACCGGTTGTTCCATGTTTTCCCCTCTCTTTTCCATCTGGAGCAATCTCAGCATCACAAGGATAAATCATAAAGTACCTCGTTTGACTGTTTTGTCATATTTTCAGGCATATATTATCATATTTAAAGCCTTTTTTAAGCGATATAATCATAGCAAAGGAGTATCAAGTGGTAAATTTTCTTCTTGCAATAATCTATCTCGCATTCATCAGTCTGGGACTTCCGGATGCACTTTTAGGATCAGCATGGCCAATGATGTATCAGGAGTTCTCTGTCCCAATCTCATACGCAGGGATAATCTCCGCGATAATCTCCATTGGTACTGTGATATCAAGTCTGAACAGCGACAGGCTCACCAGACATCTCGGAGCGGGAAAAGTAACCGCCATAAGCGTTCTCATAACGGCAGTCTCCATTTTCGGATTCTCCTTCTCCCATTCATTCCTTCCCCTTGTATTCTGGGCAATTCCATATGGACTCGGAGCTGGAAGCGTTGATGCAGCCCTGAACAATTATGTCGCACTGCATTATAAGAGCAGACATATGAGCTGGCTTCATGCAATGTGGGGAATAGGGGCTGCTTCCGGTCCATATATAATGGGTTATGCCCTCTCCTCAGGAGGAGGGTGGACATCAGGTTATCGTTACATTGCAATTTTGCAGACTGTACTGACAGCAATCCTTTTCATAAGCATGCCAGCATGGAAGGGAAAGAGGAATGAAACGAAAGAAGAAAAAGGAAAAGCACTGAGCCTAAAAGAGATTGTAAAGATAAAAGGAGCTAAAGAGATCATGATCTCCTTCTTCTGTTATTGTGCCATAGAACAGACCTCAGGCTTATGGGCAAGCAGCTACCTCGTGCTTTATACAGGATTCAATGCAGAGAGTGCTGCAGCATTTGCAAGCATGTTCTTCATAGGGATAACAGCAGGAAGGATCATAAGTGGATTTCTAACAATCAAATTGAACGATGATTCCATGATAAGACTCGGTTCGGCCCTTATCGGAACGGGAATAATCCTGCTATTTCTGCCAGGGATGAAAGAGATAGCCCTTCTTGCCTTCATTCTCATAGGGCTCGGCTGTGCTCCTATATATCCCTCGATAATCCATTCCACCCCTGTCCACTTTGGCCCGGAAAGGTCTCAGGCAATCATCGGAGTGGAAATGGCAAGTGCATATATCGGAAACTGTCTGATGCCTCCATTCTTCGGAATTCTCGCAAACCATATTTCAATAGCACTACTTCCCGTCTACCTTCTGATCATACTTGCACTGATGGTGATAATGCATGAGCGCCTTGTGAGAAAAGCTGGATAAGTAGGACCATCTTACACTTTCTCTTTTCTGAACATATGGAGAGCTAACGAGAAAAGGCCTATTCCAAGCATGGAGAATGCGGACCTAGTATCTAAAGCATCCATTATGGAAAGTACTGTAACGGCAACACCCATGGCAAGGGCTATGCTTCTAAGAATAAGGCCTACGACATCATCTATTTTCCCGCTTTCAACTTTCTTCTCCACGTTTGACTGCATCAACTCATCAATGGATACTCCCAAGATTTCGGCAAGACGTGGAAAAGAACTTATATCAGGATACGAAAGGTCCCTCTCCCATTTTGATACCGCCTTATCCGTAACGCCCATTCTCTGAGCAAGATCCAGCTGTGTCATCCCCTTTCCTTTTCTCAGCTCTGCTATCTTCTTTCCCAATGTGGTGTTCATCCTAACCACCTCCCGTTTTCATGATAGTACAGATTTGACAAAATAAACTCTACCGACCAATGGTTTAGTTAACTGAACCATTGGTTTACATCATCTATTTTCCCATTTTCTGCTTTCTTTTCCACGTTTGACTGCATCAACTCATCAATATGCAAGATGGCAATGATAAGTATTCATAATTTATTGACATGAATTTTCTAGGTACTAAGATTATAAGGAAAATACAGGATTTTTCAGGAAATCTTGGTCAATTTCTTTCTTTGTAAGAGTAGTAACTCATTGTAATAGAGTAAAACATGTGAACTTTCTGAAAAATTCAGTATAGTATCCTTTCTGCTGACATACAAAAAATCTGTTATAATCAGGCATATGAGATTATTTACGGCAATAGACCTCTCTGCAGAATGTAAAGAGTATATATCTGATGTAATGAAGGATATGAAAGTGTACTTAAATAATAAAGGCGTGTTCGTACCCCTTAATAACTTCCATATCACACTTGAATTCCTCGGAGAAAAAGAAGAGAGGGACGTGGAAAGAATAAGAAAAGCCATGGATGGGATAAACATCCATCCCTTCTCTTTCCTCATAACAGGAGAGATCGGTTATTTCACAAGAGAGAGGAATAAAAGAACATATTTCCTTAACATGGCACATTCTGAGAACCTGAACAGGTTGCAATGGGAACTGCATAATAACCTGGAAATGGAAGGTTTTCCTCTGGAGAAGAGAAAATATCATCCTCATATAACATTGGTAAGGAACGCCTATACGAAAGACATCATTCCATCTTTCGATACTTTCAAGGAGAATGTAACATCCATACACTTGATGAGATCCGACCGAATAAATGGAAGGATGGTCTATACCTCTATTTATGAGAAACTACTCCTCAATGATCCAGTCTGAATAGTCCTCATCCTCCCCCACTTCAACGAAGGAATCTTCAAAGAGCCCTCTGAGAAAATCAAAAACAGAATCGTCATCTTTTGCACCGAGGTATACTCCGAGATCCTCTTTCTCCCCGTTTCCATAAAGGATGATCCTGCTCGGAGTGAGGTAACCTTTTATCCCATACTCGTTTTGTAGGCTCTTCACACTCTCCCCAAGTGCAGAGGAGAGAGCTCTGAGATCCAGGGATTCCAGGGAAGCGGAGAATATCATATTCCCATCCCGAAGGGCTGCGACAGAATGAGAGATGGAGACCATGGAATCATCACCGAGGGAGGCAGGATTTTTCATGAAAATGAGATCAAGCCCGCTCTCCTCATCCACATCCTTCATAACGACACCGGTCCTTATATCCGCCAATGTTGGCCAATCACGCACGGTAAGAACCGTAGCATTATCCTTATCTACTATCATAAACGCTCCATGAGATTCTCTATCGAGATATCCTCTAATCCTTTTATTCCCTTGTCCTCAAGCTCCTGGGCAACCGCCTCCCCCATCGTCATGATATCTTCTTTCTCTTTTCTTTCACTACCGTAGAGGACATGAAGGACCTCCTTCAGATATATCTTATCCAGAGGAAGAGCTGGAACGAATGCACTGCGTTGCGTGTTCACAGCCATTATGATCTTCCCATCTTCAAGACAGTTGATATACCCATAGAGTTTGCTTGATGGGACTGCGAGCTTTCTTACAAGCTCCTTCTCCGTCGTGGCACCTTTACCGGAACGGTACTTGTCTGCTACAAGCAATACAAGATTGACCCCTTCACTTATCTGAGAAAGCGGACTTTCCGGACGACCCTTGATAAGCCCCTTATCAGGACGGAACTGATGGACATATGTAATCTCGGCAGAGACCATTATTATGTACCAGAAAATATAAAAATAGATGAGCATGAAGAGAAGAGATGCAAGGGAACCATAGATTACGGAATAATTAACAGAGGTGGTAATCATGTGCTTGAATATCTCCGTTGCTATCAGAATGGCGACAAGCCCGGTAAGAGACCCTACAAGGGCACTTGATATCCTTATCTTCGCATTCGGAAAGAAGAAGATCACAGAGAAGATCACGATCCACAGCATTCCAATGAGGACCGTACGTTCCCAGAAACTGGAAGATGCGAGGACGAATGTATCCTCTCTTATTATATTTGAAAGCGTCCTCTCTATCCTCCCCTGAAGGGCTATGATCACGACAATCAAAAGAGCTGCGACTATTAAAAGGGTCATGAAAGTCGTTAGTCTCCTCAGCGTTCCCGACGTCGGCTGGGTACGGAAGATCCTGTTCATGACGGTATACACCCTGTTTATAAGGAGTATGCTCGTAATCAAAAAGGATATGACACCAAAGACACCGAGGCTCAGGGCATTTCCGGTATACATCTCAAGCATACTGGCAATCTCATGCCCGGTCTGAGAGCCAAGGGTCTCAACCAGGAAAGTGGTCAACGTATCTATCACGATCTGAAGGACACCGAAAACGGAGAAGAAAGCAAAGAGGAACGCAACACATGGAATGATTGAAATCAGCGTGGAATAGACCATCCCTGAAGCGAGAATGCTCACATTATCCCGAGATATCCTGGTATAAGAAAGGAGAAGTACCTTACCATAGTCCTTCCACCAGTCAATGAAATTCTGATAGCTTCGTCCTAATTTTGAAAGAACTTCCCCTTTCATTTCTATCCTTCTTACATCTGGCTGTCATAAAATGCCACGACATCCTGATAGACCTCTTCTTTATTGATCTCGTTAAGAATTTCGTGTCTCCCGCCATCATATAGCTTCATCTTGACATTATCAAGGCCAGCCTTCTTATATAGAGAATATACCTTTCTCACCCCTTTGGAATACCCTCCTACAGGATCTTCTGAACCACTTATTATAAAAAGAGGAAGGCTTTTCCTTATCTTCTCCACCTGCTTCTTATCATTGGCCTGATTAGATAGCTCAATCAGATCATCATAGAACTTGGATGAACATACAAACCCACAGAGGGGATCCTTCTCATATTTTTCAACTTCTCTCTTGTCCCGTGAGAGCCAGGAGTATTTCCCCTCTCCCCTGAAGTGTTTCACATAGGATGAGAATGCAAGGTTATCCAGATCAGGGTCTCTCATCTTAGACCCCCATTTCTTCACATGGCTGCGTGCAACAAGCTGTCCTGCCTTTCCAATAAGCCCCTGATGTGCACCGGTACCACAGATTACAACAGCATCGTAATCCTCACTGTAACGCTCGATGCATACCCTTGTTATGAAAGACCCCATCGAATGTCCAAAAAGGAAATGTGGAAGCTCCGGAAAGTCCTCCATTATCTTCCTATCGAGGGCATACGCATCATCGACGACGATGGACCATCCATCACGGGTAGAGAACCATCCCTTCTCATCCTCTTCCGCGGTATACCCATGTCCACGGTGATCCTGGGCATAAACGACATATCCATGACGGTTTAAAAAGCGTGCGAACTCATCATAACGGTAGCTGTGTTCCGCCATACCATGATTGATATGCACACTCGCTTTCGGACTCTCAGTCTCCCAAACACGATAAAATAACCTATGCCCATCTCTCATTATAAGCCGTTCTTCATGCATATGTGGTAACCTGCCTGTAAATAGAAGATAACATAGCAAAATGTAAAAGTCATTTAGAAATCATATAATTTTTATTACTTTCCCATATAACAGAGAACTTATGACATAAGAGGAATGGATATTCCTCCTTTAAGCAAATATTCTTGTAAGAAGAGGGGAAACAACAAGTTCATGCATATTTGCCATGTTCCCGTCATCCACATTATAATTTCTCATATGAAATACCTTATCTGCTCGGATTTACATGGAGATGAGAAAACATTCGAGAGGCTCATCAAGATAAAAGATGTACTAAAATGCGATGGGATCATATCTGCAGGGGATTTCTGTCCTACGATGAGCATGGAGGTCTCTGCATATAATATCGAGTTCAAAACCGTAATGGGTAACTGTGACCGATATCACACATATTCCCTTCTCCCCACTCCAAAGGATTTCATAATCTTTGATTATCTTTCGCATAAGGTCGTCGTAACACATGGAGACTGCTATATTCCATCCTATTTCAACCTAAAGCAAGGAGACATATTCATCTCTGGACACACGCATATAGGACACCTGGGAAAAGAGGATGGGATAATCCTATTCAACCCTGGCTCTCCCTCCAGGCCAAGAGATGGAAGGCGGAGCTTCGGCATTCTTTCCGAGGAGGGTATCAGGCTCTTAACCCTTCCTTTTCTCAAAACGGTTGAGGTACTTTCCTTCTAAACGCCTCTTCTCCCTCTTATAAAATTCCAGAAGACGGGCCGGTCTTACGGTACTGACCTCGGTTTTCGAAGATGATGTATAAATGAAATGTTCAGGAACAGGATTCTCCTCCTCTCCGATCATGTTCAAGATTTCAAGGCCTTCTTTTATTAGCTCCTTTCCATCAATCTTGAAAAAAAACATATGCTCAAGCCTTAATCTTAAAAGAAGAGGTATCTTATAAAACACCCTTGGTATGGTGGAGATATATGCGGCGTAAGTCCCCATCACGGGCAGACTGCGGGAAGAGAGGGCATACCGGTAAATCCGTTCAAAAATGGCAAGAATAGCAGCTATCCTGTCTGAGGTAACCCGTACAGGAGCGTAAAGGGAATAGGCAGGAATCTCATCATCTCCAAGAATCATGAAGATGGCAGCCTCTCCCGAGCCTCTCAGATCAAAAAGCGTCGACTGCCCACCCATCTTATATGAGGCATATGCCGTCCCATCATAGGCCTTCAAAGCCTTAAGCTTATCCTCAAAAGAGAGATCCATTGAGGCAAGCATCGCCCCTGCCTCCACCGTCTCAAGCCCGGCATCCTCCACCGCGCTCTTTAGAAGGAGGACCTTATCTGCGGAGAATATGTTCTGCATCGATCCGAGAGCCATCATCTGGATGATATTAGGAGACTCCGATCCATCCTGCAGAATACGTTTGCACGAAACGGGGCAGTCAGCACATGATACACTGTATGCCCCATACTTCTCCTTCAGATATGAACCATCGAGGAAGATCGCCCTGGCATCATGCCGTCTTGTGAAATTCTCAATTGGAAGGAATGCGGACCTCTCCGCGTTTTTAATCCAGCCCGTGGTACTGTCCCTCTTCAAGAGTTTCGCAAAACGTGACCGGTCAAGGGCTCTCAAGTATTTTCTTCCCTCCTCATCCTCAGCCCTCTTCGGCATGTGAGACTGGACGCATATTCCCTTGAGATTCAAGGACGAGAAAGCATAACCGAAACCACCTCTGGAAAGCTCTTCCCCATTCTCATAGAGCGCGGCACATCTGATAAGGCAATCAGCTGCTCTTCCCGTGGAGAGTACGATATCAGAACTCTTCTCCCTTACAAAAGAGGAGAACTCAGAATATGAGGATTTTCTTAATTCCTCGCACTCTCTTATCTCAATCGCATTTCCCCGTATTGAAATATAACTGAGCTTCCTTGCCCTGCCTGTGATGACAAGGGCCGTATATCCGAGATAAGAAAGAACGAGGCCTGAAGATAAATTCGAATATCCGTAATGTACCCTGTTCTGCATGGGGGAGAAGAAGGCATAAGGAGATGAGGAAGCACCCCTTATTCTCAGAGCCTCCTCACACACGGGGATGAATACGATCCTGTCCATTCTCCCCTCCATAAGACACTTAGCAAGGAAATATCCCTTCTCCTCTCGGTCTCTTGTACTCCTAATCTCTTCTCTATCCAAATCTATATACAGAATACTCATCGCTTCTCAGATTATACTAAACAGATCCGTTTTATACCATCTTCTAACAAAATGCACCATTCTAAATTCGACATCCACTTTTTTTGCTGTTATCCTTATAGTCATGGAAGAGATAAAAGTATATATAGACGGGAAAGAAAAGAGTGTAGGTTTTCTAAGCGAGCACAGGACGATTTTAGATTACGGGGGCAAGCATTATGAGGATAATCCGACTGTCGGAGTACTTGTAAACGGTAAGCTCTCCTCTCTTTCGGAAAGAATTGACGGGAAAGCGGAACTTGAGAGCGTTCCTCTATTCTCCCCTCTGGGAAAGAGGATATATAGGAGGACACTGACTCTCTTACTCTCCTATGCCTCCAGCCTAATCTATCCCATGCGTCCACTTGTGATAGGACACAGCCTCGGTGATGGCTATTTCTTCCGCTATGATGACCACGGTGACTTCTCAATATCTGCGCTCGAAAAGGAAATGAGAAAAATCGTAGAAGAAAAAACTGAGATAGAAAAGGTACGGCTCAGTCACGATGATGCCCTAAGCTACGCGGAAAAGACAGGAGAGAAGGAGACGAGAACCCTCCTGGAGTCAATAAATGCCAGCGGCTACGATTTCATAAAATGTGGTTCTTATTACCAGCTTTATACAGAACCCGTACTGCCGGACTTCTCCATAGTCACACTCTGGGAACTCAGGAGATACGGTGATGGACTTCTTTTAAGATACCCTCAATCACGTTCGATAGAGAGGATAATGCCGTTTTCTGACAATCCCCTGTTATTCGCAATATTCGAAGAGAGCCGAAGAAATGAGGATGTACTGGATATACACTCGATAGGAGAGCTGAATGAGAGCATTGCCAAAAACACAATTGCAAGGGACATACGTCTCATGGAAGCTCAACAGAGAAGAAAGATAATCAAAATCGCCGATATGATACTAAACAAAAGCAGTGCAAGGATTATATTCATTGCAGGTCCTTCATCATCTGGAAAGACAACATTCAGCCTGAAGCTCTGCGATGAACTCAGCATAATGGGGAAAAAGGCGATAAAAATAAGCCTTGATGACTATTACAAACCCAGATGTGAAGTACCAAGGGATGAGAGCGGAGACTATGATTATGAGGTATTGGAGGCTCTGAGGCTGGATCTCTTCAGAGAACAGATAACATCACTGCTCAATGGAGAAGATGTGCATCTTCCCTCCTTCTCATTCATAAAACAGGAGACCGTTTTCTCAAAAGAAAACTATAGGATGGATAAGGACACGTATCTGGTCATAGAGGGGATTCATGGCCTTAATCCGAATCTGTTACCTGATCTGGATGAGAGTCTCAGTTTCAAGATATACATATCAGCACTCACGCTTTTGAACCTCGATTCAAATACCAGAATCAGTACCACAGACAACAGGATAATAAGAAGAATGGTCCGCGATAACCGGACAAGAGGATTCGATGCGGTCGAAACGCTCTCGCGATGGCCTAGCGTGGAAAGAGGGGAAAAGAACCATATCTTCCCCTATCAGAATAATGCCGATGTCATGATAAACAGTGCCCTGGATTATGAGCTTGCAGTTCTTGCACCAAAGGCGATCCCGTTATTGAGAATGGTGAGAAAATCTGATAAGGAGGCATACCCGTCAGCACGGAGGCTCCTCTCGTTCCTCTCATTCCTCTCCCCTGTGGATTCCACCCTCGTCCCAAGTGACTCTATTCTAAGGGAGTTCATTGGAGGAAGTATCTATAAAGCTACCTGAAACTCTCCTTTATAAGGCCCATATCAATAAGGAAATCAGGATTGCTCCTCATCATGTTCATGAGCCTGAGAGAAGGGCCTGAGGGGGTATTCGTTCCCGCTTCCCAGGCCTCAAGTGTCTTGCTGCTAACACCAACAAGGGAAGAAAATACGGCAATTGAGAGCCTCAGACTTTTTCTCAAAGTCTTTATCTCCTCCGCACTCATCTTCTTTATAGGAGTAACGCTTAGTGAGGTGTTCCTCTTAGAAACAACCCCGTTCTTCTTCGGATAGAGCGCATCCCTTACAGCTTCCTTGTATATCGAAACCATTACTTGTTATAGATGTGCAGAAGCTCTGAAAGTTCTGCAGCAATCCTCTCCTTGCATTTTCCACAGCCAGTGGTAGCACCTGTGAGTCTGATAAGATCATCAAGCGTCTTAACCTTGTCGTTCTTCACAAGCTCCTCGATAGCCTGATCCGTGACCCCCTTGCATTCACAGAGAATCTTCGCAGTCGTCGCCTTATATGGGTTATCAAGATTGTTCTTCTCCAGATAATCATCAATTGCGGCTCTAAGCGCCTTATCTCCGAGCACAGAGCAATGGAACTTATGCTCTGGAAGCCCGCCAAGGGACTCCATGATCTCCTTCGGAGAGAGATGATAAGCATCCTCAAGACTCATACCGATCGCCATCTCACTCATCATCGAAGTGCTTGCGATAGCCGATGCACAGCCATATGTGAGCCATCTAAGATCCTCGATCTTGCCATCCTTCACCTTTATGCCGACTCTCATCTGATCTCCACAGGCGAGAGAACCGACTTCCCCAACTCCATCGGGAGTGAAGGAATCATCCTCCTTCCATATATTCCTTGGATTCATGAAATGATCCTTTACTGTATCGGTATAAACCCAATCAGAGAAAAAACTGCTAGCCATATGTCAAACCTTCCTTGTGCTCATCTCTCTAATTCTTTTAATAATTGGAGGAAGCTTTTCGAGCACTATGTCAACTTCCTCCATCGTATTGTACCGTCCAAAAGAGAATCTGATGGACCCGTGTGCGAGCTCGATATCCAGACCAGTGGCAAGAAGAACATAGCTTGGTTCCAGCGAGCCGGATGCGCAAGCGCTTCCTGTGGAGACCTCGATTCCCTCAAGATCTAGATAAAGAAGGATACTCTCTCCTTCTGCAGATGCGAAAGAGACGTCGAGGGTACCGGGCAAAGCCGTCTCATAGTCGTCAGAACCGTTAAATGTGACACCCTCAATACGCTCTTCTATGCCTTTTTTGAGCGCAGAACGGAGCTCCCATAGCTTCGTCCGCTCTTCATTCACCCCTTTTCTTGCAAGTTCTGCGGCCTTTCCAAGCCCTATTATTCCCTGCGTGTTATATGTACCAGCTCGCTCGCCACCTTCCTGATGTCCACCATGAAGAAGAGGTGTTCTTGGAACCCCCCTCCTCATATAAAGGGCTCCAACCCCTTTAGGACCATAGAATTTATGAGCCGAAAGCGTAAGATAATCCACATCGAGATCGTTTACATTCACAGGAATCTTACCGATGGCCTGTGTCGCATCCGTATGGACGAATGCACCCCATTTTCGGGCTATGGCACTGACTGCTTTTACTGGCTGGATCACCCCTGACTCATTATTGCCAAGCATTACGGAAACAAGTGCGACATCATCCGCCATAAGAGACTCAAGGGCATTAAGGTCCACCATGCCGATCTTATCAACGGGGATGTAATCTATCTTATATCCCCTTTTTTTCAGATATTTCGCAGTTTCTATGCTTGCAGGATGTTCAACAGTGGATAAAAGAATCCTGTCCTTCTTGCTTCCATCGTCTATCAGATCGCGGAAGGTATTGAACACCGTGTTATTTCCTTCGGTGGAACCGGAGGTGAAATAGATCTCATTATCATAATCCGCTCCTAAGAGCGCCTTAACCTCTCCACGTGCCCATGTGATGGCCGCTTCCGCATTCCGTCCCATCGTATGCATGCTTGAAGCATTCGCATAGAGGTCCTCGTTCTCCCTCATCATCTCTTTGACTTCGGGAGCCATCTGGGTAGTAGCATTGTTGTCTAGGTATATATATCTATCCATTTGAATATCGTCCTTAACGCTAATAAGTTAGCCTTAAACAATAAGGTAGTCAAGTTAGAGCTTTAGCTCTAAGCCTCAGAGGATAGAACGACCTCCTTATCCCTAGGGAACCGGATATGATGTCTCTTTGCCCAAAGCACGTATGCGCAGGAAGATGGAAGATAGGAGGCAAATGCGGCACGCAATGGCGTTACCTTCAGACATCGATCACATTTGTCGAATCTCTCGTCATAAACAGAACATCGTTTATTCTTCTCATCATAGAAATCACATACGCTCTCAAAGATGATCAGAAAATCCTTGGAGACAGCTTTCTCATGACAACAGAGGCCACAGTTGGAACAGATATCCTCCCACTTCATCAGAGGTAGATCCCCTTAAGGCGCTCGAATCCCGCAGAATTCCCGTGATTGATAACAGAAACGGAAGAGACGGAGGCATAGCCCATGGCACAGGCTTCCATATCATTCAGATACCCTTTTACTTGAAGATCGGTTCTTATCACATCCGTAATCTCCACGAAAAGAGATTTTCCCTTCTTTTCAACAAGACGTACCTTATCCGCATATCTTACCTCTCCAGGGATGGTAAGCCGCATCTCTCCGTTGAAAGAGGGAGGAAAGTTTATGTTTACGAAACTCTCAAGATCAAGAGAGGAATAAAGAGAGGAAAGATTATCGGCAATGATTTCAGCGCATCTGGTGAAATCACACTCTTCAGCAGATACCGCGATGGCCTTCCATGAACAGAACACGGCCTCCCGGGCTGCTCCGCAAGTTCCTGAGTACGTGATGTCAGTCGCAAGATTATAGCCGTTGTTTATTCCTGATATGACTAAATCCGGCTCAGAAGGGAAGAGCCCCTCCTCATAGCGCTTCGCATAAAGCACGCAGTCGGCAGGAGTACCATCCACGGAATAACGATTCTCTCCCTCCTTACGTATTTCAAGCGTACGACCTATGGTCATCGCATGACTCATACCGCTCATCTGCCTCATCGGGGCACTGATCCATACTTCATGTCCTCTACGGGAGAGAACCTTATCTAAAGCCTCTATTCCAGGGGCTCCAAAACCATCATCATTAACTAACAGAATCGTCATCTCTGAGTATCCTCACCCCGCCTGTCGGAGAAAAGGCCCTGAGGGTCGCATGAAAATCGAAGATGCGTTCATACTCATTGAGCTTATCTTCAAACTGCTCTATAAGTCCTCGCTCTCCGACGATCAGGATGTGCCCGCTTAAGCCCATGCTTATGAGGGAAGAGGCATAGACATGAGGGTTCTCATTTGCCCTCTTTATAAGCCATTCAACCTCCGGGGATGTAACCTCAAGATCCTCATATATTCCATCCTGCTGCTCTAAAAGGATTTTGGAAAACTGATTCCTGTCATTGTGTTTCAGAGCTTCCCACGCCTTTAGAACACGAGCAGATTCAGTCAGGGTGAAGTTAGCATATCGCAGGGCGTTCTCAGTGGCAAGTCCTCTCTTGTACTTAAGTTCTCTCGGGCTATAATCACGAACTTTTGTACCCTTTTCTATCGTTTTCTTCAAAAGCTCCATCGTCTCCTTCGTCTGTTCCTGAACCTTCCTCTCCTCCTCATAAAGGATGTTTTTTGGAATACCACAGTCGAGGATGTACGTGGTTATCTCATCCGTATCAAAAGGATTCTCCATCGTCTCATAGCTGTACGTCTCCAGATCAAAGAGGACGAGTTCTTTCTTCTTTATTATGAAAAGGGTAAGAAGATCGCGCAGGCGGGAAGAGCCGTTTGAATACGAATTCGCCGCATGGGCTATCCTGAGCATGTCATTCAGGCTGAGAGAAAGATCCAGAAGATCATTGAAAGCGATCAGGAACCCGGCGGCAACTGCCGCTGAAAGAGTATCATAATCGGAGTGCGCGGTACGCCCTGTAATACTTATATCCATTCCCGGCAGTGTGATACCATCATGCTGAAGTGCTATGAATACCGCCTTTACCGTGCTGATCCACTTATCATCACTTTTACATTTAAGACCTGAAAGCTGAAACTTCTTCCTGTCCTGTATCGTATGATTGTACACCTTTACGGTGTTATCTGTTCTCCGAGATATAGCAAGACGAAGCCCCTGTGTATTAGTACACATCAGAGCATATCCATCACAGTAATCAGAATAGGATCCCAGTATAGTCATGACACCGGGGACATCTACGACGACCTCCGGTTCCTCCCCATACTCGTTCCTATGATGCACAAGAACCCTGTACATAACCAAACTCCCTACATTAAATGATTACATCCATTTATTCCAGACGCAAGAAATTTTAATGGATTTGAGAAATAAAATCTTTACCATGTAGAAAGAATTCTTTGAAAACTGCTCCATCAGAGCAAAAAAGGGAGCAAAAGCCCCCTTAAAACTCAGTCCATAGAGATCAACTCATATTTCCTCTGTCCGAGACCATGCTCTGCAGCAGCCTCCACAGTACGGATGGCATGACGGGAATCCATTCTCTCGATAAGTGCGGCCTTCCCCGGATCAGGACTGTTCTTAACGGCGTCATAGCAGGCCTGATCGATCGCCACAGGATCCAAAGATGCGAAAATCCCGATATCCCCCATCTCCGGTTCTGCCGGATGGCTGTCACAGTCGCAGTCCACGCTCAGGCGGTTTGCAACGTTGATGTACACCATGTTCTCCTTTCCCTTGTAGGAGATCACAGCCTTACACGCATCGGCCATCGATTCAAGAAAGTCATCCTGTGCAGGAAGTTCTACAGCTCCTTCAAAAAGGCCCTGATTACACGTGCTCTTTCCCGCTGTGTGGATATATCCCTTACCATGGGAGGAGGCGATACCGATGCTGATGTTCTTCAATGCCCCACCGAAGCCTCCCATCGCATGTCCCTTGAAGTGAGACAGAATGAGAATTTTATCATAGAGATCGAAATTCTCCCCTATTATGTCCTTATCAAGATGGAAACCGTTCTCAACGGGAATCTCCTTCTCTCCATTCTCATCCATTATGTCGCACGGAAAGACCTTGAAACCATGATCCTCGATCGCCTTCCAATGAAGAGCGGGATCCTGTCGACCACCACCGTATGCGGTACAGCATTCGATAATCGTTCCATTTAGCTTATTCACCAGTTTTCCGATGAGCTCGGGATGGAGATAGTTGTTTCCTCCCGGCTCTCCGGTGGAAATCTTGACTCCGACCTTATGAGAAGAAAAATCAACACCGAGAACAGAGAACATCCTCTCAAGGCTCTCTGGAGTAATCTCTTTAGTAAAATATACTTTAGACTTTTCCATTTATCCATTTCTCCTTAAGAGAGAAGATAACACCTAAAGTCAACTTCAGGGCAAGTATGGAAAAAGAAAAACGGGCTCCGAAGAACCCGTCTGACTGATTTGTTATTTATCAGTGTTTCTGTTGTATCTCTTGTTGAAGCGTTCAACCCTTCCTGTGGTGTCAACCAGCTTCTGCGTTCCTGTAAAGAACGGGTGGCAAGCTGAACAGATTTCAACTGTCAGGTTGTTGCTTGTCGTCTTCGTCTTGATTACGTTGCCACAGGAGCAGCGTATTTCCTGCAATTCGTATTTTGGATGAATATCCTTCTTCATTTTAATCCTCCGAGTTCTATGTAATTCTCTCTGCTTTCACAGAAAGGGTACGTCATGTCAAACGCTCCTCATCGCAGAATTGACGCTTGCCGAATTCATGCTCTCAAGGAACTCCTTATTGTTGTTATTTTTCTTCATTTTGTCAATAAGGGATACGGACATGTCCATATCATCAAGATTGCCGAACGCTGTCCTGAGAAGGAATACCCTGGTAAGGACATCCTCACTGAGGAGCAGGTCATCTCGCCTTGTGCCACTCTTCTTTATGTTTATAGCAGGGAACTTGCGGTTATCCGCCATCTTCCTGTCAAGGATGATCTCATTGTTACCGGTTCCCTTGAACTCCTCGAAAATGACTTCGTCCATTCTCGAACCGGTATCGATCAGTGCAGTAGAGATGATGGTAAGGCTTCCACCCTGCTCAATGTTTCTTGCAGCTCCAAAGAACCTCTTAGGTTTATGAAGGGCATTGGAGTCAACACCTCCAGAGAGAATCTTTCCCGACGCAGGAACGGTCTGGTTATAGGCACGTGCAAGACGGGTAATCGAATCAAGGAGGATAACGACATCCTTCTTATACTCTACAAGCCTCTTGGCTTTCTCAATCACCATCTCAGCAACCTGCACATGGTGCGTGGCCTGTTCATCGAACGTAGAAGCGACAACTTCGGCCTTTACGTTCCTTCTCATATCGGTAACCTCTTCAGGGCGTTCATCGACAAGAAGCACGATAAGCGTAACCTCTGGATGGTTAGCAGAAATCGCATTGGCTATCTTCTGCATTAAAACGGTCTTACCGGTACGTGGAGGAGCGACTATGAGGGATCTCTGTCCCTTTCCTATAGGGCAGAAAAGATCTACGACACGGGTCGAGAGATCACTGGGCTTGCCTTCCTCTACGACTTCAAGATGGAGTCTCTCATCCGGGAAGAGCGGAGTAAGGCTATCGAAAGGAGCACGGAGCTTCGCCATCTTCGGCTCCTCCCCGTTCACCTTGAATACGCGGATCATCGCCGCAGCCTTCTCCCCATCCCGAGGGGCTCTTATCTGACCGAAAACGGTGTCTCCAGTCTTAAGTCCAGTGGCTTTTATCACAGGAGCAGAGACATAGACATCCTCACCTCCGGGAAGGTAGTTATTCACAGGATATCTCAAATATCCATAAGCACCTTCCTGTATTATATCGAGAACACCCTCCACAAGCAGAGCTCCTCCCTGCTGGGAATGCAGACGGCACATCTTGTAGATAAGCTCCGTCTTTCTCGAATCGAGAATGACTTCCTCGCTTATTCCCATGCCTCTAGCCTGTTCTCTTAACTGATCTATATGTTTCGTGGTTAATACGGAGAGATAGAGTTTTGGAGCATCTGGATTTTCCTCGAGGTTGACCTCCATGGGATAATCCTCCCTCTTCTTTCCGTTCTTCTTATTCTTGAAACGATCGTACTTGTCGTACTTCTTCTTACCCTCAGAGTTCTCATCTCTTGCATCCTGAGTATCTTCGGCACTCTCACTCTGAGGATTTTCCTCTTCTATGACCTCTGCTTCCTGCTGAGGCTCCGCACTCTCCTCTGCAGAGAGAGGAAGCTCCATCTGCGCCTCTTCCTGGACAACCTCATTCTGAGGCTCTTCCGCAGAAGGCACTTCCTCACTTGGTATCTCAGTTCTCTCCTCTTCTACAGGAGATACAACCTCTTCCTTCTTCCTTACTTTTATCTTGGGAGTACGGGATATCTTGAACACCCTCTTCTCCCCGTCTTTCACATTAGACTCTTCCTGTGCTCCTTCCGTTTTTGCACCAGTACTCTGATTTTCTTCAACTACTTTCTGCTTTCTTGGTCTACCCCGCCTTTTCTTGACTTCCGTCCCAGGCTGAGCTTCCTGCTTTACCGTCTCATCAGACATCGAGTAAAACTCCATTAAATTAGAATGAATTTTCTTTAAACGAAAATAATGATTTTTTTGATAAATAAAAGGGATTTAGTTCCTTAACGCCTAAAACTATATTACCCATTTTAAGACTTGTCAACGCATAAAGACATTTAAACGGAGCTAAAATCTCTATTCAATAATCTTCCCAACCTCCACCCAGTCGGATGCATTTGCCAGAAAATACAGCTCGTCCGGGCTTAAAGGAATGGCACTGTTCGATGTACCGGCAGCAGGATAAACAACAGGAAAACGCTTTAGGGAGACGTCGAGATAGACCTCGAGATCCTCGTTGAGTGCGAAAGGACAGACACCTCCGACCTTATGCCCGGTATGGCGCTCAGTCTCCTCTGCGCTGAGCATCGTAGGCTTAAAACCAAAACGCCGCTTAAATGCCCCATTATTTATCTTGGTGTCTCCGGCTGTGACTATTACGATGGCTCCATCATCACCTTTTTTGAAAGCAAGAGTCTTTGCAATAAGCTTCGGCTCACACCCAAGGGCGGCTGCAGCAAGCTCCACCGTGGCACTGGAGACATCGAATAATATCACACGCTCAGCAAATCCCTTCTCCTTTAAATATGCCATTACTTTTTCCAAACTCATATGTTCGACCACTCCTCAGCCATCTTCTGAACATCCTCTCCCTTTATGTAACATGCTAGGAAGAGCATTGCGCTTACCGACGCCTTTCTTCTTATAGAATCCCTTCCCCACGAGGAGAAATGAAGGGTAACAGCAAGACTCTCCCGACAGGATGAACTGAAGCCGAAACATACAGTTCCAACCTTCTTTCCCTCACTCTCATCAGGGCCTGCGACCCCTGTTATGGAAACGGCATAATCGGATGAACATACACGCCTTGCCCCATCGGCCATCTCGAGGGCACACTCCTGAGAGACGACGCCGAATCTTGCTACGGTCTCCTCACTTACCCCGAGTACATTAACCTTCACACGAGGATCGTAAGAGACTACGGAACCAAGAAAATACTCACTTGCCCCCGGTTTTGACGTAAGGAGAGATGAAAGGAGACCACCTGTACAGCTTTCAGCAGCCGCGATATGGCATCCCTTTTCCTTTACCGTAGTTATGAGGAGATCAAGGGCGGATGTATTTCCCTCAACAAGGCGGCAGGGACCAAGCTCTTTCTGCAATGCAGAGATCGCATTTCTCACCTTTTGCTCATCATCAGAGGATGCGTAAAGGCTTATCTGATAATCCTGAAACCTCGTTCCCCAGTCGATATCCCCATAACGCTCACTAAGCTCTTCAAGACGGGCCTCTGCAGTTATAAACGACGTATACTCATACCTCGTCCCATCCTTTACATCCAGAAGACTCTTCACCTTAGGAAGGACAAAGGAGTAGAACATCGGTTCCATCTCCCTCGGAGGTCCAGGAAGAGCGAATACATATGTAGAACCGTCAGAACCATAAAAGCCGGGAGCCGTACCGTTCGGATTATCCATCACCTCAAATCCCTTCGGGATGTAGGCCTGCTTCTCATTAGCACCGAGCGCCTTCTCCGCTCCAACTCTTCTCTTGAGATTCTCAAAACACTTCTCATCCCTGACAAGGGTGGTATTGAAAACCTCTGCAATGCAGGAGCGGGTCATGTCATCCTGCGTGGGGCCAAGCCCTCCCGTGACGATTATTATCTCGTTATTCTTCTTGAGAGCTTTCAAGACTGATATGATAGATCCGTCATCAGGGATGGCTACAATCTCCGCCATATGTACCCCGATGTGCGTCATTTCCTTCGAAACGAGCTGACCATGACGGTCTGCGATTATACCGCGTGTAAGCTCGGTTCCTATTACGATCAGAGAACACCTAGTCATCTTTCTTCCTGCTCTTTATATAGGAGTTCAGCTTCAACACCCCTCCGATTATGAGGGTTGCTGCCGACAGATAGATTGCGACATGTGCAAAAAGATCCGTATGATCAACGAAGAATGTATTATCTTCATCCTCATAGACTGGTACGTCATACACATGATATCCCATCCAGAATGGCCTCATCGGATCATGCAATGTTCCATCAGGGGTTATCATACAAGTCAGCCCGCTGTTGGTTCCACGGACAAGGGATTTCCTCGTTTCTATTGCACGGAAGATCGCTATATACGCATGCTGCTTCTCCGCGGCTACCGAACCGGACCAGTTATCATTCGTCATGTTCACGATGACATCCGCTCCCTCCCTGACAAAGTCCGCAGAGATATAACCGAATACATCCTCAAAACAGATCGGAGTGGAGAACTTGATACCATCGGATTCGAATACGACGCTCTCATCCCCCGCTTCCCACCACTGATAGTCATTTGCGAGCAGGAGATTATAAAGCCAGGGCATCTGCTTCTCATACGGGAAATGTTCTGTGAATGGAACGAGATGCTGCTTACGATACTTACCATCTATCTGTCCATTCTGAAAGAGGACGACACTGTTATAGTCTTTCCTGTTCTGAGATCCATCCTCCAAGAGAGGGCCTGCATTCTCATCGATAGGTTCTCCATCCGCGTTTCCAGTAAGAAGTGGAACGGGAAGTGTCTCTGCAAAATCCAGGAATTCCTCAACAAGTACCCTCATCTCATGGTTTCCCTCATAGTCATACCTCATGTTCCAGTCTATGGAAGGAACGAAAGCAGTCTCAGACCATACGACGATGTCTGGATCCTGACTTATGGCTTCAAGGGTATAGCGTCTCAAGTTGTTGAAATTCCTCCTGTATGTGGCAAGGCCACCTTCCCAGGAGTCATGGTTATGCTGTACTGTCGCAACACGCCATGTCCTATCTGGAGTTTTATCCTGCCATTCAGAGATCTTTACAAAACCGTATATAAGAGACACTATCACAAGAACGGCATAGATTATGATTACAACAAGATTGCTCTTGAAATATGAACGGAAAGTCTCATCCGTTCCATGGATCTTATCAATCAGATAGTTCCCAAGGAATGCCTGGGGAAGGACCTGCAAGAAGATTATCCCCCAGATACCCGTTACATCCGCGATCTGAATCATCGGCAGATACCTATAGAGCGCATAGCAGATGGTACCATATGGATAACCGGCAAACCATGACTCTGCAAGGTATGCGAAGGCAACCCATATCACAGCCTGCAGAATATAGCCCCTCTTCTTGAAGAATGTATCAGCAGCCTTCAATGCAGGAAAGAGGAAAAACATCTCCCCGCCCTGGATTATGGGGACAATCAAAATGGCCAGAGGATGGAAGGAAGAAAGCCAGTAATTGAAAAAGATATAATACATGAAGCCGAAAAAGAATCCGTATGGTGCGACAAGTGCCCAGCTGGTATTCCTTATGACGGCAAACACTGGAATGAGAACAAAAAGCGAGATGAACCCCAGGCCTTCCGGGAAAATGAAGCCTGGGAATGCCATTGAAAATACAAATGCCGTTACTAATAATATAAAAACCTCAGAACATACAGTCCTGAGGCTTCTTCTCTTCAAAGTTTTCAAGCCTTAATCTCCTGATAATTAATCAAGTTCTTTAGCTGTGCGGATATTCCAGACGAATTCCTTGAGTTCTTTTCCTGGGCGGAATATCGCAACTCCATGCTTATCAACAGCCACGACCTCTCCCGTCTTCGGATTTCTAGCCCTCTCTCTGCCCTTTCTGGTACGAACCTCGAAAGTTCCAAAGCCACGGAGCTCAATAACCCTGTCATCTTTGAGCCCATCCTTAATTTCCTCAAAGAGCTCATCAATAACCATATGGATTTCCGTCCTATTCAAGCCTAGCTTGTTATGTAAATTCTCTATAATTGCTGCCTTGGTAAGTTTCTCGTCCATATCTCCACCATCTCATTATGCAAGCTTGTTAAAAGCGTGAGCCATTCTACTCTTCTTTCTATCGACTGTATTGCGGTGCATTATACCCTTGTTTACAGCACTATCAAGAAGTTTGAAGCTCTCATGCATCAATGTGCTGGCTGATTCCTTATCGTTGGATCTAAGAGCTGCCTCGAACTTCTTTACGGAAGTCCTTACCTTGCTCTTTGCTGCACGGTTAAGCATTCTGCGAGCCTGATTTCTGCGTTCACTTCTCTGAGCGGATTTCTTTGCCACTTTATTTCCTCCAAGAATAATTATTAATCATATTCGCTGTAGGATTAATCTGCTTATCTCCCGACAGCGTTAGTCACGTTATCACAATAGTGTAATTTTGGTCAATAGTGTTTCTTAACTTTCTATGAGTAAAAGGATTAACAAATTAGTTAACATTCTTTCTCCCAATCACGATAGTATTCACAACAGAACCATTACATATTGAAAAACAGGAATAAGGGGAGATTCACATGCCAATTGCGACCTTATTCAAGAAAATCCTCCTGAAACTCCTCACTGACATCCCAGTACCCGGTCTCATCATTGTATGAAACCTCAGTAAACGGAATGAACATCGTCTGTCCCTCTGAAGCCTGTACCGTGAGCTTATGGGAGAGGATATTGACCTCCGTCACCTTCCATAGATCACGTCCAAGTCTCAATCGTGTTCCCTCAGGCGGGCATGAGGCCTTCTCCTCAAGATAGTAGTCATACTCATAAGCAAGACAGCAGAGAAGCCTTCCACAAGGACCGGATATCTTCATACTGTTCAGTGAAAGGTTCTGCTCCTTCGCCATCTTGATAGTGACCGGCTCAAGCTGGCTTGTGATCGAATGGCAGCAGTAATCACGTCCACATACGCTGAGCCCTCCGATGAGACGGGACTCATCACGAACTCCGATCTGCCTGAGCTCTATTCTCATACGGAAAACGGAAACAAGGTCTTTCACAAGATCACGGAAATCCACGCGCTCCTCTGCCGTGAAGAAGAAGATGACCTTAGGTTCTCCAAGAAGGAAATGGGCTGTGACAAGTTTCATGTTCAACTTATGCTTCAACACCTTTTCCCTGCAGACTCTAAGCGCCGCCTCCTCCTTGCCACTGTTGACCTCGTATTTCTCCATCTCTTCAGGGGTGGCAAGATGATCTATGTAATCGACATCATCTGGAACATCCATCAGAACAGGTTCCATGTTCATTCCCCCACAGCTCTCACAACCGGCACCACAGACCGAGGTAGAACCGCATTCATACGTCTTATCCGGATCGGGAGCGGGAGATGTTACTATACCAAGATCGAGCCCGAAACGCGTATCATACACGACCGGAGTGCCGGGATAGAGTATGCTGTCATACGCACAGAGACATATGTCGTTGTAACTCGGGTTTTTTATTATATAGATATAGGCCTTTTCATCTGTCGTGGCCCTTGCTTTTTTATCTTTCATGCTAAAAAAGTACCATGAGATAATTAATTAGGCAATAAGCGCTTTGTGGACAAAGAGACTGTTTTAATGGTATTTTTCCACACATGACTCTGATATTAGCCCCCCTTGCAGGGTATACGGACAAGGCATTCAGAAAGATTGCTACGGATTATGGTGCAGAGGAGACAGTGACTGAGATGGTCTCTGCAGAGGGTCTTGCACGAGAGAGTGCAAAGACGGAAGCACTAATGGAACGCTTCGATGAATCCGAGAACCTCACACTACAGCTTTTCGGTCCCGATGCAGATACTTTCCATCGTGCAATAAGGATGCTGAAAGGTTATGACTTCAAGAAGATAGATATCAATGCAGGATGTCCTGTTCCAAAGGTCGTAAAGACTGGAGCGGGGTCAGCGCTGATGAAGAATCCTAAGACAGCGGGGGAGATCATACATGTACTGAAAGAGGAGACGGGTTCAAAGGTCTCGATAAAATTCCGCCTCGGCTGGGATGAGGAGAACCTCAATTATCTGGATTTCGCAGAAGAGGCTGTAAGAAACGGAGCCGATGAGTTGACGCTGCATGCGCGCACAAGAAGTCAGGGCTACTCAGGACAGGCCAGAAAAGAGCATTTCACACATCTTCGCTCACGTTTCCCAAAAGATGAGAGTACATCTCCCCTTCTGTACGCTTCAGGAGACGTTTTTACCCCGGAGGATGCCTTCTCCTATCTGAAAGATTACAACATGGATGGCGTGATGTTCGCCCGTGGGGCAATAGGAAATCCATTCATCTTCAAAGAGACAGGAGAGTTGCTGGAAAAAGGGTCTTATGAAGAGCCATCCATCAGAGAGAGAGTTGACGTTCTTCTAAGGCACCTCACACTTGCCATAGACTACTACGGAGAGAATATCGCCTCAAGGGAGATGAGGAAGGTCGCCATGGCATACATAAAGGGGGTAAAGGGTTCAAGCAGGGTGAAGCTGCTACTTTCCACGGCCTCAAGCTATACCGAATATGAAGAGGCATTGAAACTCCTCTTTGATTAAGTTGCATCTAAAGAAAAAAAATTGTTCTTGAATTGTGAATTTCCATATGCTAGCGTTTTAATAAAGGAGTTTATATGCGCGTTCTGGTTCTAGGTTCAGGAGCTAAAGATCACGCGATGACATGGTGGCTTAGCAAAAGCTGTTTTATCTCAGGACTCTTTGTCGCAAGAGGCAATTACTGCACACCCGACATCGCGGAAAAGTTGGAAGAGGTCGATCCTTCTGATGGGGAGAGTGTCTACTCAGCATGTCTGAGCCATGCGATCGATCTGGTATTCGTAGGTACGGAGGCTCCCCTTCTCTCTGGAGTCATAGAATATCTGAATGAGAGAGGTATCAAGACATTCGGAGCACCAAGCAAATCAATAAAACTTGAAGATGATAAGGCTTTCAGCCGGACATTCACAGACCGCCACAACATTCCTACCCCGAGGCGAAGCCTTTTCGCAGATATCGAACAGATGGAAAAGTATCTGATAAGGCATAAGGGAAACGAATTCATCGTAAAGAGTAATAACATCTCACCAAGCAGGGAGACGCTCAGTTCCTCCGACACGGGAAAACTTCTTGAATATGCGAGAAAACTGATGCAGAAAGGTCCCGTTCTCCTTGAGGAGTTCATACCGGGCCTTCCCATTACCGCAACAATACTCCTTGATAAAAAGAACTACATAGTACTGCCGATCGTAAGTGAATATACGAAGAGATATGAAGAAGATGACGTGCCGACTGGAGGAATGGGCGCCATCTGTCCTGTCCCGATTAAAGAAGATATCGCAGAGGCTATAAAAGAGAGGATAATAAGCCCCACATTATATGGAATGAAAGTCGAACAGCTCTCTTACAGGGGTGTACTTACGTTCTCAATCATAATAAAAGATAACAGGGAGCCGATACTTGTCGATTACCATGTACGTTTCAACGATCCTGCAGCACAGGCCTTCGTTCCCCTGATAAACAACGATTTTCTGGATATTCTGATGGCGATGAACAGAGATGAGCTTTCAAAGATAAAGCTTGAGACATCAGATGATTTCACCGTCGCAGTCGTACTAGCCAGCGAAGGCTATCCAATGGAGACTAAGACGGGAAGGACCGTAGAGGGACTCACACATATAAAAAGAGCGGGGATGACGACAAGGCCACTGGTATTCTGTGGCGCGGTTGATGCTGATAAGAACGGCCTTCCCGTTTCGACGGGAGGCAGGGCCATAACCGTCGTAGGGAAAGCAAAGAGCATCGAAGAGGCAAATAAGGAGGCCTACCGCACGCTGGAGGGCATACATATGGAAGGAGGCTGGTTTAGAACCGATATCGGAAACCGATTCTTCCAGAATTAATCATGATTCTTTCTATACTGATATAACAGGATTCCCGCAGCGACTGACACGTTGAGGGAATCTATATGCCCCCTCATCGGTATGGATACGACATAGTCAGAATTCTTTCTCAAGAGGGAGGATATTCCACTTCCCTCGCTTCCCATTACAAGAACGCTTCTTGAACTGAACTTCTCCTCATAGCTTGAAGTACCGTTCATGTCGGCCGCATATACCCAGAATCCATTATTCTTGAGTCTCTCGAGTTCTCTGGATAGATTGGTAACGACGGCAAGAGGTACATACTGGGCTGCCCCGCTGGATACCTTCACGACAGTCTCATTAGCCTGCACACTCCTTCTTTCGGGAATGATGACAAGATCAACTCCGAACTGATCAGCACTTCTGAGAATCGCTCCAAGATTATGAGGATCGGTTATGCCGTCGAGCATGAGAACAATGTAATCCTTATCATCTTTTAAAGAGGATATGAAGTCATCGACCGTGATCTCCTTCAAGCGGCTTGCACCTTTTCTCGGTCCTCCAAGATCAAGAATGGCACCCCTGTGGTCAATTCCAGGAGCCATCCTGTCAAGCTCATCACGACTTACTTTCTTCACAGCGACCTTTCCCGTGCACTGTGCCTTGAACTCAAGCTTGTTGATCCTCTCTCCCCCTGCCCTTACAAGGTAGAGTGTGGAACCTGCTGCTGCCTTCTTCAAACCTTCTTCTATAGCATGATAACCGTATATTCTTTCACCCATGGTAAATCATGATATTGTATTTCCCGTTTCCTCGGCAAGCGGGGAGGAGAAAACAAAAAAACGGGCTTCAAAGCCCGTTATGTCAGTCCTCGTATTCCATTGGAGTTGGACGTTCAGATTCTCCAAGTTCATCGGCAAGCTCTTTTATGAGTTTCCTCCCCTTGAGGGAGACGTGCCGGGGAACCTCTACCACGATTTTTAGATACATGTTCCCCCTCTGTGATGAATTGATATAGGGGAAACCCTTTCCTTTGAGACGCAGGATTTTTCCTGACTGAGTACCCGCAGGAATCGCGACCTTGAGTTCTGTTCCATCAATAGTTGGAACATATATGTCCGTACCTAATACAGCCTGTGAGAAGGAGATTGGAATCTGCAGATAGACATCCTGCTCCTCACGGACGAAGTACTTATCATCCCGTACAGTTATGAAGATATAGAGATCCCCATCTGGGCCTCCATTCTCTCCCGCGTCCCCCTTTCCTCGGAGCGTAAGACGGCTTCCAGTCTCAACACCGGCAGGAATCGTAACCATGAGCTTTTCACTCTTTCTCGTAGTTCCAGAACCATGACATGAAGAACATGGGTTATCGACAATAGAACCCGTACCTTGGCAGGTAGGACATGTTGTCGCGACCTGGAAGAATCCACTACCACGAGCAACCTGCCCAGAACCATGGCACGTAGGACAGGTCCGTCTTCCAGAACCTCCCGTTCCGTTACAGGTCTCGCACTTCACCTTATGGGCAAAGGATATCTCCTTTTTACATCCCGTCACCGCCTCATTGAAATCTATCGTAAGCTCATAGCGTAAAGAAGAACCGGCCCTGCCTCCACTACGGGCAGAAGCACCTCTTCTTCCACCACCGAAGAAGGATTCAAATATGTCTGAGAATCCACCGGCTCCTCCAAAGATATCGGAGAAATCCCTGTATACATTGCTGTAGTTACCTGCACCGGCGGCTCCTTCAACTCCTGCAAAGCCAAACTGATCATAATTCCGCCTCTTCTTCTCATCGGAGAGAATCTCATAGGCTTCACTTGCCTCCTTGAACCTCTCCTCTGCCTCCTTGTCATTAGGATGAGTATCAGGATGGTTTGCAAGGGCAATCTTCCTGTATGCCTTTTTTATCTCATCCTGAGTAGCGGTCTTAGAGACGCCGAGAACCTCATAATAATCACGCTTTGCCATTTTTTCCCCTTAAACACAGGAAAACAGCATGTATGCCATGCTGTCTCCCCCTTTATATAATCAATTGCGAAGAAATCTTATTTGACCTCTTCAAAATCAGCATCTACAGAACCATCATCGTTCTTAGTTCCAGCACTGTGCTGCTGTGTGTTAGCATCCTGTGCAGCTCCCTGCTGCTGGTTCTGCTGTGCCGCCTGCTCATAAATCTTCTGACCAAGCTGCATCGACGCCTGCTGAACGGCATCAGTCTTACTCTTAAGCTCCTCTGCAGTTGCATTCTGGTTCTGAAGGGTATTCTTAAGATCATTTACAGCACTCTCTATGGAGCTTCTCTCAGCATCGCTTACCTTGTCGCCATAATCCTTAAGAGCTTTCTCTGTCTGATATACGACGCTCTCTGCGGTATTTCTTGCCTCGATCGTCTCCCTAGCCTTCTTATCATCGGCAGCATGAGCCTCGGCCTCTTTGACCATCTTCTCAATCTCCGCCTCAGAAAGTCCTGAAGAGGATTCGATAACGATCTTCTGCTCCTTACCAGTTCCAAGATCCTTAGCACTTACGTGTACGATACCATTGGCATCGATATCGAATGTAACCTCAATCTGAGGTACTCCACGAGGTGCAGGTGCGATTCCTACGAGATCGAAGTTTCCAAGCGTCCTGTTCTGGCTTGCAAGCTCCCTCTCTCCCTGCAGTACGTGAATGGATACGGCAGTCTGGTTATCGCTGGCAGTACTGAATATCTGGCTCTTCTTCGTAGGAATTGTCGTGTTCCTCTCGATAAGTCTGGTCGTTACCCCTCCAAGAGTCTCAATACCGAGTGAAAGCGGCGTTACATCGAGAAGAAGAACATCTTTGACGTTTCCGCTCAAGATACCACCCTGAATAGCAGCACCTACGGCAACTACCTCATCCGGGTTAACTCCCTTATGCGGCTCCTTTCCAAAGAGTTCCTTTACAAGGGTCTGTACGCAAGGAATTCTTGAAGAACCTCCGACAAGGATTACCTCATCAATCTGGCTTGCGGAAAGTCCAGCATCCCTCAGTGCGTTGAGACATGGAGTCTTTGTCCTCTCTACAAGAGGGGCGATCATCTGTTCAAACTTAGCTCTTGTAAGCTCAACCTGCAGATGCAGAGGACCATTTGCATTAGCCGTAATAAACGGAAGGTTGATCGTCGTGGTCGTTGCAGAGGAAAGAGTGATCTTAGCCTGTTCCGCAGCCTCCTTCAGACGCTGAAGAGCCATCTTGTCCGTTGAAAGATCGACACCGTTCTTTGCCTTAAAGTCAGATACAAGCCAATCGATGATGACCTGATCGAAGTTATCTCCACCAAGGTGAGTATCACCGTTTGTACTCTTTACCTCGAATACGCCATCACCAAGTTCAAGAATTGAGATATCGAACGTACCTCCACCGAGGTCATATACAGCGATGGTCTCATCCTTGCTCTTATCCTTTCCAAAACCGTAGGCAAGCGCAGCTGCTGTCGGCTCGTTTACAATCCTCTTGACATCAAGACCTGCGATACGTCCAGCATCCTTTGTAGCCTGACGCTGAGCATCGTTAAAGTATGCAGGAACTGTGATAACCGCTTCTGTGACGGTCTCACCAAGATAATCCTCTGCAGTCTTCTTCATTTTCTGAAGGATAACGGCACTGATGGCCTGAGGTGACAGCTGCTCACCGTTGACGCAGATCTTGATCTCATCCCCGTTTCCTGCCATTACCTTATAAGGAACCATCTTGATCTCTTCTCCAACCTCATGGAACTTCCTTCCCATGAATCTCTTGATGGAGTAAACCGTGTTTTCCGGGTTTGTCACCATCTGGTTCTTAGCAGGTTTTCCCACCAGACGGTCATTCCCCTTATATCCAACTACGCTAGGAGTGGTTCTATCTCCTTCGCTGTTTGCTATAACAATTGGCTCGTTACCTTCCATGACAGCAACACAGCTGTTCGTCGTACCGAGGTCAATACCAATAATCTTGCTCATTTCTATGTTCTCCCGTTAATTATCTTTAAGTTTCATATCGGATTATCCAATCCACGCAATCAAAATAATAAAGGTGGGTGCAATCGTCAAGATTTCTTAGGCTTGCCGACCATAACTTTAGCACTTCTTATAACCTTTCCATGCAGCTTATATCCTGTCTGGAACACGCTGAGGACGGTCTCCTCCTCAAGGCCTTCCTTCTCCTGAACGGCATAGGCTTCCATGACCTCAGGGTCAAAAGGTTTATCTTTTGCATCGATAGCCTCAAGGCCCCAGTTGTTCTTCAAGATGGAAAGCAGCTGGCTCTCCACCATCTCTATCCCGTCTTTAAGGGCCTTATAATCCTCTGATTTATTCGCGGCCTCAAGAGCACGGGAAAAATTATCAATCGGATCGAGAAGATCCTTTACAAGGGATTCATTCGCAAACTTCACGGCATTCTCTTTATCCTTTAAAAGCCTCTTGCGATAGTTCTCCGTCTCCGCACGGTATCTAAGGTCGTTTTCCTTGAGCTCTTCAATCTCTGCCTCGAGCTCTTTTACCCTGTTGGAAAGCTCCTCTTCCTTACCAGCCTCTTCGACTTCCTCTTCAGTTTCCTTCTCGATTTCCTCTTCAAGAATATCTTCTTTATCTTTGAGTTTATCCTTTTTCATATTGCACCTTTTCAATAGCTGTCAAATGGGAAAATAATAAGAGCGATGAAAACAGTCAAGGGTTAATCGTCATCATCGCTGAGATCGATTTCCTCCTCATCCCCGATGAAGATGTCATCCGGAAACTGCTCTATGATGGTCTCAGCCCGACTCTTCTTCTCCTTCTCCTCTTCTTTCTCTTTATTCCTTTCCTGCTCAAGGCGGAGTTTCACGACCTGCGCCTCCTCCTTCATTCTCCTCTCTTTTGCCTCGCTTAATTCGCTCTGTGCCTTCTCAAGATCTTTTTGGACATCATTTATCTGACCTACGAGCTTACCGTGATCCTTCTGGCTCTTATACAGTTCCTCCTTTGCTTCGGTAACCTGCTCCTGGATCGCAGTGAGGTTAGCCTCGCTGAGGGCAATCTTATCACTGAGCTCCTTGAGCCTTGCCACAGTCTCCGAGAGCTTTTCCGCTTCTCCGGAAGAGAGCATGGCAACAGTCTCCCTTGTATCCTTTGCCCGCTCTGCAAGACTGTCTATCTGCTCCATGACAGATGCCTTTATCTTATCGAAACTGTTAGATATTTCCTCAAGTTCAGAGGCAAGAGCCGCACGATAACCAATCCGAGCCTTCTCTGAGTAAGCGTCCTTCTCCTTGGAAAGGGATAGGATCCTGTCATCAACCTCCTTGACCATTGAGGAGATACTCTCTTTCAAATCACCTTCTCTGGAGCTCATTCTCTTATCGAGATCCTTGTATTTTTCCTCTACGAGCTCATCAAATGAGGACTTTTTGCTATTGAAATTCTGCAAGATGGCATCAAACGACGCATTGAGACGATCCGAACATTCCTTGACCTTGTCATCAAGACCCCTCTTCTCATCATCAACGCTCCTCTTCATGCTCTCAAGACTCTCGCTGAGCTCACTTCTGAGATTCTCGAGGCTGCTGCGTTCCTCTTCGATGAACGCTCTCATGCTGTCTTTCAGTGCCTGATTTGAAGAACTTGCACCTTTTATGGCTTCCTCTACCTCGCTTCTGTAATCACGTACCTTTTCTGTAATACTTTCTGCGACTCTCGTCTGCTCCTCACATTCTCTCGTAAAGCCTTGCTTCTCAACATTTATGAACTCCACAAGCTGTGCCTTCTGTCTCTCAACGGCACTGGAGAACTGGCTTAGCATATCAGAATTCTCGCTCTTCTGAAGTGCTGCCTGCTGTTTCAGCGACTCCTGGGTAGATGTCACAAGACGCACATACTCAGCCTTGAGATCCTGCATCTGGTTGACAAGGAGCTCTGATTCCTCATGGAAGGATTTCACAAACTCGGATACGCTTTCTGCTTTCCTCACCTCCTGCTGGACCACTGCTATGCGGTTCTCAGCCTGCTCGGTCTGCAGGCGGAGCTTATCGAGGGCACGACGGTAATCGACGCAGATGCCTTCAAGCTGTGTCAGGTCCTTCTGATGCTGAGCAAGCCTGTCAAGGCAGGTGTTCACGATATCCACGGTGTTTCTGGCCTTATCAACATGAGTCTGCACGTTATCCGTACAATCCTGAGCGGTAGTAAGAAGACGCTGCGTGGTAGCGGAGACCTCGCTTCTAAAGCTCTTGATCTGGGCATTGACGTTAGCAAGGCTGCGGGACTTCTTATCAGAAGACCTCACTGAGAAGAAGATTAGAAGCGATAGAATGAATAAGGCGACCGAAATCACTATATTGAGCATGTTTTTCCCCCTAGAGTAACATCTTCCTCATCTCATCATATGAGGAGACGACTATATCTGCTTTGCTCGTAAGAGCTCTCTTTTTATTCCTCGTAATGAGCAGGCTCTTCATCCCTGCATTCCTTGCTCCGAGTACGTCCTTTCTCTCACTGTCTCCAACATAAAGGACCTGCCCGGGGCTCAGATTAAAGTGTTCATAAAGAAGGCGGAACGGTAGCTTAGAAGGCTTGAGCCTTCCTATATCCTCACTGCTTACGACATAATCGGCAATTCCCTCAATTTTAAGAGCCTTGAGCTTACATCCAATCGGGAAATCCGAAAGGAGGGCGATAGGAACGACCTGACTCAAATCAGAAAGGAAATCCGACATGCCGTCAAACATCCTTACCGACATGAAATCCTTCTCCCATTTTGAATGGAAAACGCGTCTCTCCTTCTCTTTGAACCATTCAAAATCCCTGTATCCATTAGGATACATTATCTTATACTCCCTCTTTTTGAATTCTTCTGCAGATGATAAAGGAAAATCCGAATATCCGTCCTCAGTCCGCATCCGACTCCGCATTTTGAGATATTTCAATGCAAACGGGAGATGGAAAAGGGAGGTCTTGAAAAGAATCCAGTTCGTCTGGCTCTTCGGATAGAGAGTCCCATCGATGTCAAAACATACGGCTTTTATACCATTATCCGAGATATAGCTCACTTTCCCTTCCTCTGCTTCCTGTTGCGTACGATCTTCTCCGCCCTCTCCCTCTCTTTTCCAAGACGGGCCTTTCCACCAGGTTTATTCGTGATACCCTTGCTTCTTGAAGAACTTGTGGACCTCTTTACGATCCTCTTTGCATCAAGCTCATCCTGACTAGGTCCTTTATCCCTCAGACTAGGGTTGCGGCGTCTCTCCCTTAAATTAATCTCAATTGGAATATTCGCAAAACCCATCTCCTTTCTCAGCTGATTCTTTATATATTGAAGATAAGTCTCAGGAAAATCCTTTATCCTGTTGACGAAGAGGAGGAAACGAACAGGTGTCGTAGAAACCTGAGTCCCATAGAGAATCTTGAAATAACCGTCACTTGCACGGGGAATCTCATAAGTGGAGGTCCACTCCTTGAGAGCCTCATTCAGTTCGGCGGTATCAATCCTTTTATTAAGCTGTTTCCATACAGCCCAGACGGTATCAAGCATCTTTGCCACCCCGTCAGATTCAAGTGCGGAGATGGTAACCATGGGGGCAAAGGAAAGAATCGGGAATAAAAAACGTACCCTGTCCTTTATCGCTTCAACCTGATTAGGAACATTCGCAAGAAGATCGACCTTGTTCAAAACGAGCACGATACCCTTACCCCTACGTACTATGAGACTTGCAATCTTCTTATCCTGCTCTGCAAGACCTTCCTTTATATCGACCATCAGTAGTACGACATCTGCCTCGTCTATCGTTTTTATCGCACGATTCACGGAATAGTATTCCACATCCTCTTCAACCTTACTCTTTCTTCTGATACCGGCAGTATCGAGAACCGTATAATCAGTACCCTTGTATTCAAAGGTTCCACGCATGACGTCCCTTGTAGTTCCTGCGATCTCACTGACAATCGATATATCCCTTCCTGTAAGCAGGTTCGTAAGGGTACTCTTTCCGGTATTCGGCTTTCCAAGGATTGCGAGCTTTATCCTCTCAGGCTCCTCGGGTTCCTCCAGACGTTCAAGATTCAGCATTCCAAGCATCGTGTCCTCAAGCTCCTCAAACCCGAGTCCATGTGCTGCGGATATTCCGACCACTCTCTGGTAGCCATAGCTGAAATAATTCCATACAAGGTCGTTACGGGACACATCATCAACCTTGTTCACGACGAGGATGACCTTCTCACTATAAGGTCTCAGCTCATCGATGAGCATCATGTCCTCTCCTGTGAGATCAGTACACTCGAGGACGAAAAGTATCAAATCGGATATCTCGATGAGGGAAAGGGATTTCTCACTGACGGCAAAGTCCAGCCCTTCCTTATCAAGTTTCACTCCCCCTGAATCCACGAGTGTCACGGGATGGTTTCCAAGAAGGTAACGTGCAGGAATAGGATCCCTCGTAACCCCCGGGGTTGGATCGGTAATCGCACGACGCTCCCCGATAAGCCTGTTAAAAAGTGTCGACTTACCGACGTTTGGTCGTCCTATTATACTTATAAGAGGCAGACTTCTGTCGATGTCGGCCTTATTTCTGATTTCGAGTTTCTCGCTCATTTGAAAATTCCTTAACTTTCTTTTCTATCTCAATGTGGCTAGATTCTGAGAGTACTTCATTTGCAAGTCTTGAGCAATCACCATAATTCAAAGAAGTAAGATAACTTCTTATCACGGGAAGGCTTGCAGGACTCATGCTCAGCTCATCAAGACCAAGCCCCACAAGAAGAGGAAGATATAGAGGCTCCGATGCCATCTGGCCACAGAGGCCAACTTCGATCCCCTCCTTATGGGCGTTATCCACAACGAGTTTTATTAGACGCAGCACTCCAGGATGCAGAGGATTATACAGATAGTTCGTCTTATCATTACCCCTGTCCACGGCAATCGTGTACTGTATGAGATCATTCGTTCCAATAGAGAAGAAGTCGACTTTTTTTGCAAGAACATCCGAGATGAGGGCGGCAGAAGGAACCTCTATCATCGTACCGATTTTCATATTCTCATCAAATTCGATACCATCCCTTCTCAGTTCTGCTTTGACCTCTTTCAGGAGAGAAAGCACCTCATCAAGCTCCTCAACCCCGCTTATCATGGGAAACATCATGCTCACGTTCCTATATTTGGATGCCATGAGGATTGCACGCATCTGAGCTTTGAAATCCTTCCTATGGGAGAGCATGTACCGAACGGCACGCCAACCGAGGATAGGATTGTCTTCCGCGAGCATGCCCTCAGTCTTCTTATCCCCACCTATGTCAAGGGTCCTGAATACAATGCTGCCACGGCCAGCCATCCTGTGCGCAGCCTCCATGTATATCTCATCCTTCTTATCCCGGCTATTCAAAATATCATCCTTTATCGCGATGAATTCAGTTCTGAAAAGCCCTATGTTCTCCGCTCCAGAGGAAATGGCATCATCAACACCTTCGAGCCACTCGATGTTCGCATCAAGGATGACGCGCTTGCCATCTGATGTCCGGCCTTTTATCTCGATACTGCCATCAAGCCCTTTCAGGAGAGCTTCACGCTCCCTCCTCTTCCTCTCATACTGGGCTATAACCCTCTTTGCAGGATTCCTTATAACCTTGCCCTCTTCTCCATCGACGATTACGGTCTCCCCCTCCTCAAGAGTTGAAGAGAAATCCACAGCACCTACTACAGCGGGGATCTTCTTACTTTTTGCAAGGATGGATACATGGCTGGTCTTTCCTCCCGTATCAAGGACTATTCCCTCGATATTCTCAAGTCCTTCAAGGCCAAGGAGTTCACTTGTAAGAATGTAGTCTGCAACGAGTATCCGCTTTTCTCTGACCTCGATATGCTCCCTTCTTTTTCCAGTAAGGGTTTCAAGAACGACATACTCTATATCACGGATATCGATGATCCTCTCTTTGAGGTATTCATCCTCCACACCGCTTATGACCTTAATGATCTCCTCTGTCGCCTCTTCCACAGCCCAGGGAGCACTATAATGTTTCTCCCTGATGAGCTTTTTTATCGACTTCCTGTACTCAACATCCTCAAGCATCAGAAGTTCCACAGTATAAAGGGCTTTCTCACTGTCACCGATCGCATCATCAAGATACTTCTGGAATTCCTTTATGATGGATGAAAAGCAGGATTCAAGATACTCGATTTCCTTATCGACTGAATTAACATCAATATGCTCATGAGCAATGACAAGTTTGTCATGCCGGTAGATGAACGCCTTTCCAAATGCGTAGCCGGGAGATGATGATATTCCATTAATTTCAGTCATACTCTAATTATAATACGGCTTTTGCAATTCTTTCTACAAGGCCGAAAATGCTGACATTTCACCTTAACTGCATTCCATTCTCAATATTCGCAGAATCGGTACAGTAAAAAATCATCTGATGGTACAAAAAAGGAAAAAAGAACAGTTTACGAAGAGATAATTCTTTTAACAACATGGGATTATGCATATTTTTCTTCCACATATGCTATAATCAATAGATGAAAGATGAGGAAAAAAGCATGAAGAAGGGAAAAAACATACGATCCTATATCCTATGGCTGCTTATCTACCTCATTTTCTTTCTTTCCCTGCTATTCTATTTCGGTCCGGCTATCAGGACAAATTTAAGCGAGCATGACTATGTGGACATACTGAATGAATACAGGAGAATACTCCTAGAAGGAGAGAGAACGAGACTTGATGTTGCTCTATACTCGATAGAGGGGATTGTAAACACATCCGCCGAGAGCAAGGTCGGTTTCACGGATACGGATCATCTCAGGATAGAGGCACTGCTGGCATCTCCGGCAGAGGAAAACCTAAAGGATGGCCTCGTCTCATTCATAGAAGAAAAAACACGACTGATCGGACTCAGCATAAGGGATGACATCGCATATGTGGAACTGTCAGAGAATTTCCTGTCCTCCCCCGATCTGGATAAAGCGAAGAGACAAATAGAGGAAACCCTCAGGATCGGGCATCCGGACCTGAGGGTTGCGATAATAGTCGATAATCAGATCATTTAGAGAACCTTTTAATGGAAAGGGCTTTTCCAGTATTCCGGTCAGCCTCCACGATTATTCCCTGTATATGGGCCTTGCCTTCCTTGACCTCACTCTTTATTGGGAGCTGTGTAAGCACCCTCTCAATGGCCTTATCCTCCCGGCTTCCAATAACCCCGTCCGTAACACCTGTGAGGCCTAGATCGGTTATGTATGCCGTCCCTTTCGGCAGGATCCTCTCATCTGCGGTCTGTACATGGGTATGAGTCCCCGCAAGGCAGGTTATCTTTCCATCAAGATAGAAGGCAAGCGCCTCCTTCTCCTCAGTATGCTCGGCATGAAAATCAACAAAGATAAGAGGTGTGGTTTTCCTCAGCTTCTCAACCAGTGCCCCTACGGTCTGAAACGGACAGTCAATCGGAGTCATCGAATAACGGCCCTGCGCGTTTATCACAGCAATTCCGTTTTTGATGGTATATCCCTTTCCTATGGTTCCAGATGGGTAATTAAGCGGTCTGAGAAGATTATCCGACTTCTCAAGCACCTGATAGATCTCCTCCTTCTGCCAGATATGGTTGCCACTGGTAATCACATCAATTCCCATTTTAAGGAAATTATTATAATCATCCAGGCTTATACCGAATCCGTCAGAGGCGTTCTCCCCATTTGCGATTATAAAATCTATCTTCTCTTCCCTGATTATAGATGAAAGGGAGAGAAAGAGGGCCCCCATTCCAGAGGAGCCCGAAACATCTCCAAGTTCAAGAACTCTTACAGTTGACACTATCTTGCGTACTCCACGACCCTGAGTTCCCTGATTATGGTAACCTTAATCTTTCCAGGATACCTTAATTCAGCCTCAATCCTCTGCGCTATTCCTGTTGCGATCTCCCTGGATTTCTCATCAGAAACAGTATCAGCATTGACAAGAATCCTGAGTTCTCTTCCAGCCTGTATTGCATAGGCATTCTCAACACCATCAAAGCCCTTAGCGATTCCCTCAAGGCTCTCAAGCCTCTTTATATAGTTATCGAGGGACTCCCTTCTCGCACCTGGACGAGCGGCACTTATGGCATCTGCGATCTGAACGATTATAGACTCTATACAGCTTGGTTCGACATCGTTGTGGTGTGCAAGGACGGCATTGACAACTCTTGGCTCCTCACCAAGGCGCTTGACCAGCTCCGCACCGAGCTCAGCGTGGTTAGCCTCACTTTCCGTCTCCGCACCTTTTCCGATATCATGCAGAAGACCTGCACGCTTCGCGATCTCTGTATCTGCCCCGACCTCGCTTGCAATCATCCCTGCAAGGATGGCAACCTCTTTAGAGTGTTGTAAGACATTCTGTCCATAACTTGTCCTGAAATGAAGCCGGCCAAGAGCCCTTATGAGTTCAGGCCCCATATTATGGATTCCAAGATCAAATACGACCTTCTCTCCTTCATCGACAATTATTCTGCCAACTTCCTTGCTTACCTTGTTCACGACCTCTTCAATGCGTGCCGGATGGATTCTGCCATCCTGAACAAGACGCTCAAGAGCAACACGTGCAATTTCCTTTCTTACAGGATCAAAACAGGAGATAACGACAGCCTCTGGAGTATCATCAATGATGATATCAACACCTGTAAGTGTCTCAAGCGTCCTGATATTCCTGCCTTCCCGACCTATAATACGGCCTTTCATCTCATCACTAGGCAACGTGACGGATGATGTGGTGATATCCCCGGAGACCTCTGTGGCAAGACGCTGTATGCTTGTGACTATTATATCACGGGCAACCTTATCAGCCTGTAGCTGAGTCTCACTCTCAATCTTGTTGATATACACCTGACCATCATGCTGAGCCTCGGCCTTCATCTCTTCTATGATGAGACTCTTTGCCTCCTCCCTAGACATGGATGCGACCTTCTCAAGCTCCGCAACAAGCGCAGCCTCCCTCTCTTCGATAGCTTTTTCCCTCTCTGAGATGGAGCTTTCCCTTTCTCCCAGTTGTTTTTTGACAGCATCAAGCTCATTCTGCTTGTGCTCGAGATTCATTTCCTTCTGCAGCAGTCTTCTCTCGTTCTTCTGCAGCTCCAGTCTTCTCTCTCTTGCATCTCTTTCGTTCTGCTGTTGCTCTTTCTGCAAAGCATCACGTGTCTCAAGCATGAGCTCCTTCGCATCCGCATTGGCCTTGTCTTCGATTTCCTTTGCAACTCTGACGGCCTGCTGCTCTGCAGAAGTAAGCTTGCTCTTTGCATATATCCAACGGACTATAAATCCGATGCCGATGCCAAGTACACAACATAGGAGGGCTATAAGTACATGTATCATCAAATAACCTCCCTGATGTATAACTACATATATCTATTGATAATGGTCTAAAGTCCCTCTGCTGTCAAGAATAAGAGACCAACAAATCAGATATAGAATCCATGATAAATGGTAAATCAACAATAGCAGAGGCTTCTATTGTCACATTTCCTGTGATAACCAATCAATAATATTAATGACCTCTATCCCTTCATAATTTCCTACAGAGAACTTATCCAATGTCAGTATTATTTTCCTATAATTATCCTTTATACTTTTAAGTGGTTTCATCTCTCGGAAAAAGGTTTCTTCTGCCGTCAAGTCCGCACTTACCTGATAATATGTGACTATTCCCTGTTTCATTGCAACAAAATCGACTTCGAGTTCTCTAAATTTTCCGACATATACCTTATAGCCCCGTCTAAGCAGTTCGAAATATACGATGTTCTCTAAAGAAAAACCTAAATCATATTTTTTCCGTGGCAGGATATGATTCCGCAGTGCCAAATCAATAATGTAGAATTTCTGGTTGTTTTTCAGAATCTGTTTGCCTACAATATCAAACCGTTCTACAGGATAGAATACAAAAGCCTCGACAAGGGAGTAAACATAATCATCTATGGTATTGTATGAAACTTTTCTACCGGATGAAATCAGATAATCGGTTATGCCTTTTATGGATATCGTACTTCCTATGACACTTGCCAGATACCTTGCAATAGTCTTCAACAATACGGTATCCAAAACTCTTCTTCGTCCACCTTCCTGTACCTTTCTATTTTGCCTATCTTCGATATCCTTAATAAGAATCGTGTTATATATACCTTCAATATAGGAATCAACCTTTTCTTCCGTTCTATCATTCATAGCGGATATGTAAGGAAATCCTCCGTTCTTCATGTAATCGGCAAACGCTTCCTCTCTGCTCTTCCCTTCAAGCAGACTTCTATATTCTCTAAACGAAAGCGGCACTATTGATATTTCGACATATCTACCGGTCAATAAAGTAGCCAAGTCTCCAGAAAGCGTATATGCATTCGATCCTGTAATGTAAATATCTATATTCTTATGCACATAAAGACTGTCCACGACCTTTTCAAAGGATTCAACATTCTGAATCTCATCAAGGAATATATAGGTCATTCGCCCTTCAACAATCCTTTCTTTTATATACTGATAAAGGGTTCTATAATTCTGCAGGTATTCATACTCCAGTCTTTCAAAATTAAGTGAAATAATCTGTCCTTCCTCAACCCCGTTCCTTAACAGGTATTTCTGAAACTGCACCAATAAGGTAGATTTTCCAGATCTGCGTATACCTGTGATGACTTTTATTACATCCTCATCTTTCCAAGAAAGTAGCCGATTTAAATACTCTTTACGCTCTATCATATTTATATATTAGCATAAACTTTTGGTATTTTTTGTAGAAATTTTCCATATTAGGAAAAATATTATCTAATATATACAAAAAAAATACCCTCACATTCCGTGAGGGCTCAGGTATCAATACCTGTGATAAGGTCTTATTTATCTGCCTTATCTGCCTTGGCCTTTGCCTTGGCTTCTTTCTTGTCAGCCTTGCTATCCTTCTTGCTTTCCTTCTTAGGAGTCTTTTCTACAAGTTCAAGGATAACCATCTCAGCTGCATCCCCAAGGCGGTAACCTGTCTTTAAGACTCTGGTATAACCACCATTCCTTTCTGCAAAGAGAGGAGCAATCTCCTTGAAGAGCTTATCGAGGACGGCCTCATCCTTGATGTCGCGTGCGATCATACGGCGGTTATGAACGTTGTCCACCTTAGCACGTGTAATCATCTTCTCGGCCATCTTCCTGACTTCAAGTGCCTTTGCCTTTGTGGTCTCGATTCTCTCATATCTGAAGAGAGAGGTTACCATGTTTCTCTTGAGGGCTGTGCGCTCGCTTGTTGTGCGGGATAGCGCGTTAAAACCAATTCTATGCTTCATTATCCACTTCCTTATTCTCTGGAACTTTGATAGACGTCTTTAATACACTGAAGTCTGTCATACCAAGTGTCAAGCCCCATTCCTTGAGCTTGTCCTTAATCTCAGAAAGGCTCTTCTTTCCGAAATTCCTTGTTTTACCGATCTCATCTTCAGTTTTCTTTGCTAAATCACCGATTGTCTTGATACCGGCGTTCTTCAGACAGTTAGAAGACCTAACAGTAAGCTCGAGTTCCTCAACAGGGGTATCGAGAATACTCTTAATTCTCTCCTCTTCCTCATCAACCTCGTCGTTGGATGCGATTTTTCCCTCATCGAAATTGATGAAGATCGTAAAGTGGTCCTTTATGATCTTAGCTGCTTCACCAAGTGCGTTCTCCGGGCTTATTGTACCATCGGTATAGATCTCGAGAATCAACTTATCATAGTCGTTTCTCTGTCCTACACGGGTCGGCTCTATGGAGTACTTAACCCTCTTTACAGGAGAGAAGAACGCATCGACGGAGATGGTCCCCGGCTCCTCGGAATACTTCTCATTGTACTCAGAAGGAACATAACCACGTCCAAGGTCGATCTGGACCTCCATCTCCATGTCGCAGTCATCCATCATAGTGAAAATCTCAAGGTCCTTGTTCGTGATAGTCACCTGATTCTTCTCGAAATCAGCACCGGTTATGACACCAGGGCCTTTGCAGGCGATTGTTATAACAGTTCCCTCGGAATCCTCTGGCATACTGATCTGAAGCTTCTTAATGGCAGCAATGATATCGTTGATATCCTCCCTGACACCTGTAAGTGATTCATACTCGCTTGTAACAAGATGAGCTGTGTGATCCTCTCCATTAAAGGTAGTGAAACGTATAGCCGTAACAGCATATCCCTGAATAGAGGAGAGAAGAACACGGCGAAGCGTATTTCCAACTGTCGTCCCAAATCCTCTTTCAAACGGATAGGCGATGAATTTTCCATACTCTGCGGTGCTTACTGTGTGCTCGGAAGTGATTCCCGTAGGCTTCTTAAAACCCTTGAGAAGTGATTTTCTAGCCATTTATTACTCCTTAACTAGGTACTGCGGGTTATCCCCGCAGTAAATCAGACACGTCTTGTCTTGCGTGGGCGGCAACCATTATGAGGAATAGGAGTTACGTCCCTGATGGAACGAACCTTGAGGCCGAGGACACCAATAGTCCTGATTGCGCTCTCTCTTCCAACTCCAGGTCCCTTGACGAAGACATTAACTTCCCTCAGACCGTAGTCCATAGCTTTCTTAACTGCCGCTTCACAGATTGTCTGAGCAGCATAAGGAGTAGATTTCTTTGCTCCGCGGAAGCCAAGGCCTCCAGCCGATGCCCAGCTGATGGCATTTCCGGCAAGATCAGTAACGGTAATAATCGTGTTGTTGAAGCTAGTCTGGATATATACGTTTCCTTCCAGAACGGTCTTCTTTACTTTCTTTTTTACGTTTGCCATATCTCACCTACCCTTACTTCTTCTTTCCAGCAACGGTCTTCTTCTTACCCTTTCTGGTTCTTGCATTTGTCTTTGTTCTCTGACCGTGAACAGGAAGTCCCTTTCTATGGCGGAGTCCCCTATAGCATCCGATATCCATCAATCTCTTGATGTTGAGAGCAACCTCTGTGCGGAGGTGACCTTCGATGTTGTACTCCTCTTCAATGACCTTTCTTAAAAGAGCGATCTGATCCTGGTCGAGAGTGTTGATCCTAACTTCTGGATCGATATTTGTTTTATTACAGATATCCATGGCTGACTTATTGCCGATACCATAGATATAAGTCAAAGCAATCTTGACCGCCTTATTTGGCAGGTCAACACCTGCTATACGTGCCATCCTGGCCTCCTATTATTTCTGTCTCTGCTTGTGCTTCGGGTTCTCACAGATAATACGTACAACCCCTGCACGTCTGATTACTTTACACTTGTCACAAATTGGTTTGACACTTGCTCTAACTTTCATTTCGTGAGCTCCTATTACATTTTCTTAGCTTTGCGCTTCTTTACATCAACAAAGCCATCATGATGGTGCATCTTCATAAGTCCGTCGAGCTGGCGCATAGTGTCGAGGTCAACACCGACCAAGATGATCAATGACGTACCACCGAACAACATCGCAACATCACTTGGGAAGTTGAAGAACATCTGAATCAGAGTCGGAATCAAAGCGATGAAAGCCAAGAAGATCGCACCTGGGAGAACGATTCTGTTGAGAACCTTCGTAAGGTACTCTTCCATTTTCTCGTTTCTTACTCCAGGAATCGAACCACCGTTATCACGGATGTTCTTAGCCATCTCAATCGGATTGAGACTGATCTGCGTATAGAAGAATGCAAAACCGATAATCAACAAGGTGTAGATAATCATATAGGGGGCACCCTGAGGATTAAGGAAGTTTGCAACTGCTCGCAACCATCCTATGTTTGAATTATATCCAAGTTGAAGGGGAAAGGAAAGAAGTGCGGATGCAAAAATTACAGGGATAACTCCACTTGGATTGATCTTGAACGGGATGAATGATGACTGAGAGCCATACATTTTCCGTCCTACAACCCTCTTTGCATAATGCACAGGAATCTTCCTCTGTCCCTGCTCTTCATAAACGACAAGGATGACAACGAAGATGAACATTACGACAACAAGAAGCAACGCGAAAGGATTCATTCCGACTCTTGCTCCCGCCTCTGAAGCGAACCAGAGGTTGACGGACTGAATAAGGGTGTAGAATGCAGACGGGATACGAGCTACGATACCTGCGAAAATAAGCAGGGAGACACCGTTTCCAACACCGAACTGCGTGATCTTCTCACCGATCCAGAGCAAAAGCATGGAACCCGCGGTAACGGATACGATCGCGATAAGCGTGAATGGAACCGTTCCAATCGTAAGCGCACCAGGAATACCTCTAGCATATACTGTAGTCGCAAGGGACTGGAGTATACACACTACGATCGTACCATAGCGTGTATACTGCTGAATCTTCTTTGCACCCTGAGGATCCTGAGATAGCTTCTTAAGAGATGGAATGACCAACATCAAAAGCTGCACAATGATCTGTGTGCTGATATATGGCATAACGCCCAGCATGAATATTGAATAATAGCTGAACGCTCCACCTGAGAAGAAGTTCAAATACTCAGTAAAGCTGTTTGCACTAGCTTCAAAGTAATTAAGAACTGCGACAGGATTGATACCAGGAACAGGAATTACCGCACCGATTCTCGATACGGCAAGAAGGCCTAATGTGATTAAGACCTTCTTCCTGATATCTTTCATGCGCATCATATCTACCAGAGTTGACATCAGATACCCTCTATTATTTACTTGACATCTCCGCCGGCTGCCTTGATCTTCTCAGAAGCAGAAGCAGAGCACTTGATTCCTGCCACGGTAAGAGCCTTTGTAATCTCTCCGTTTGAAAGAATCTTTGCGATTGCATTATGACCCTTAATAAGTCCCTTCTCCCTAAGGCTCTCATCGTTTACAGTCTCTCCTGCCTCATATGAGATATCGAGATCGTGCAAACTTACTGCCGTATAGGTGACCTTGAAAGGACAATTAGAGAATCCACGACGAGCAACACGCCTGTAAAGAGGCATCTGTCCACCTTCAAATCCTAAGCGGACTCCACCACCACTTCTTGAGTTCTGTCCGTCATGACCTCTGCCGCAAGCCCTGCCCTTGGAGGATGCACCGCGGCCTACAATTGTCTTTTTCTTCGTTGCGCCAAGTGGCTTTACAATCTGAGCCATCTTATACCTCCTCGACCTTAACAAGGTGTGATACAACACGGACCATACCCTGATGCACAGGATTATTGTCCTTTATAACAGAGCTGTTAATCTTTCCGAGTCCAAGAGCCTTGACGGTCTTTCTCTGCTTTGGAAGAGTACCAGCCACGCTCCTAACCAGTGTTATCTTAATCTTGTCTGCCATGATTAACCCCACATTTCCTTCAGAGACTTACCTCTGTTCTTTGCAATCTTAGCAGCATCGAAGAGGTTCTCCAGTCCGTCAAAGGTAGCCTTAACAGTGTTGATACCGTTTCTGGATCCGAGGCTCTTTGAAATGATGTTCTTAATACCTGCGGCATCACATACGAGGCGGACTGCACCACCTGCGATAACACCTGTACCAGGAACAGCCGGCTTCATGATAACAGAAGCGCTCTTATAATTACCGATCACATCGTGAGGAATCGTGCTTCCCTTGAGAGGTACGGTAATCATATTGCTTCTGGCCTTGCCTGTAGCCTTCCTGATGGCATCAGATACATCATTAGCCTTTCCAAAGCCGTAACCGACTTTGCCCTGACCATCTCCTACTACAACAAGAGCTGAGAAGGAGAACCTCTTACCACCTTTTACTGTCTTAGATACGCGATTAAGCCTTACGAGCTTCTCTACGTATGCGTCTTTCTTTTCCTCAAAATCTTTAGACCTTTCCATATCCGCTCCTAGAACTTAACGCCTGCTTTTCTTGCACCGTCAGCAATTGACTTGACAATACCATGGTAAAGGTAACCATTTCTGTCAAAGACAACTGACTCAATCTTTGCGTCAAGAATCCTCTTTCCTACTATCTCGCCGAGCTTTTCTGCATCTGCACAAGTATTTCTGAGGTTCCTGAGATCTGCCTCTACAGTGGATGCGGAAACCAAGGTCCTTCCACATGTGTCATCAATAACCTGTACATACATGTGGAGGTTACTTCTGAAAACAGTCATGCGTGGGCGCTCCGGAGTTCCAGAAATTTTCTTTCTGATATGAGCCTTCCTCTTGAGCTGCCTTCTTGTCTTATCTACCATTCTGTTCATCAGTCAATCCCCTTATTTCTTACCACCGGACTTACCGACCTTGCGGCGGATCGTCTCAGTCTCATACTTAATACCCTTGCCCTTATATGGCTCAGGTCCCCTGAGGGAACGGATTTCTGCTGCAACCTGTCCTACACGCTCCTTGTTGATACCGGAAACTGTAAGCTTTGCAGGTCCATCAGCTACGATGCTGATCCCCTCTGGAATCATATACTCAATCGGTGTTGAATAACCAAGGTTTAGAGTAAGAATGCTACCCTTCACCTCTGCACGATAACCTACACCATTGATAAGAAGAACCTTTGAATATCCCTCGCTTACACCCTTAATCATGTTAGCGATAAGCTGGCGATAAAGGCCATGATAGCTTCTGGAAGTTTTCTCATCATTCTTCCTGGTTACGATTACCTCGTTATCCTTAACTTCTACTACAACCTCATCCCTTACAATCTGAGAGAGAGTTCCCTTGCTTCCCTTCACAGTCACCAAGTTGTCAGCAACACTGACCGTCACTCCTGCAGGGATTGCCACTGGTAATTTTCCAACTCTTGACATGTCCTACTCCTTACCAGATCGTGCAAATAAGCTCTCCACCGACTTTGGCATCAACAGCCTTCTTGCCTGTGATGACTCCGGTTGAGGAAGAAACGACTACAACACCATTACCGTTGAATACGCTAGGCATATCCTTATATCCGCAATATACACGGCGGCCCGGAGTTGAGATACGATCAAGCCCATGAATTACAGGGTTCTGCTCATCGTCATATTTAAGGAATACGCGGATATATGGAACATTATCCTTTGTAACCTTCTTGAAATTCTTGATAAAGCCCTCGTTCTTGAGAATCTTCACGATCTGAAGCTTCATCTTTGAATTGGTAACTTCTACCTTTTCATGCTTAGCCTGACTAGCGTTCCTAATCTTGGTAAGCATATCTGCAATTGGATCACTCTGTGCCATAACTATCTCCTACCAGCTGGATTTGGTAACGCCAGGAATCTGGCCTTCGCTCGCCAATTTTCTAAAGCATACCCTGCACATATCGAACTGGCGCATATAACCACGAGGACGACCGCAAATTCTGCATCTGTTGTAAGAACGGGTGGAGAACTTCGGTGTCTTCTTTGCCTTTACAATCAAAGATTTCTTAGCCATATCTACTCCTACTCCTTACTTCGCAAAAGGCATGCCGATCTTCTTGAGAAGTGCAAATGCCTCTTCATCAGTCTCTGCTGTCGTAACGATAGCGACGTTAAGGCCACTTACTCTCTCGATTTTATCATAGTCAATCTCAGGGAAGATGATCTGCTCTGTAATTCCGAGGCTGTAGTTTCCGTGGCCATCGAAAGCATTTGGCTTGACTCCCCTGAAGTCCTTAACACGAGGAAGAGCAATTGAGATGAGGCGCTCGAGGAAATACCACATATTGTCACCGCGGAGGGTAACCATAGCTCCGATCTCCTGACCTGCTCTGATCTTGAAGTTTGCAATACTCTTCCTTGCCTTCGTCTTAACGACGTGCTGTCCTGTAATCTGCTCGAGTTCCTTTACAGCTGAGTCAAGGAGTTTCTTGTTTACAGTAGCCTCTCCTACTCCAACGCTGACAGTGATCTTCTCGATCCTAGGAATCTGCATTACAGTCTTATAGCCGAATTCCTTATAAAGCTCAGGTGCTACTACTTCAAGATACTTCTTCTTGAAATTTGGGATAAACTTCTCATCTGCCATCTTAGAGTACCTCACCTGTCTTCTTTGCGTAACGGACTTTCTTTCCGTTCTCAATCCTGTATCCAACCTTGCTTACCTTGTCCTTTGAGAGCAAAGCGACATTGGAAACATGGATTGGAGCCTCGACTTCCATCATGCCACCCTTATCCTGAGGACTTCTCTTCTTGATAGTCTTCGTAATCATGTTGGCACCCTGGACGTAGACCCTTTCCTTTACGGGGTCAATCTTCACGATCTTGCCGGTCTTACCTTTATCCTTGCCGGCAATGATCTTGACTGTGTCATTCTTCTTCAGTCTCATACTATCTCCTACAACACTTCCGGTGCGAGTGAAACGATCTTCATGTAGCCATCCCTGAGCTCACGAGCAACAGGTCCGAAGATACGCTTTCCGCGTGGGTTATTGTTGGCATCAATGACAACACATGCATTGTCATCGAACCTGATATAGGTACCGTCAGGTCTGCGGTATTCCTTCTTTGTCCTTACGATAACAGCCTTCAAAACATCACCCTTCTTGATGGCTCCGTTTGGAAGAGCGTCCTTAACGGCAACTACGATGATATCACCTACTCCAGCGATATATCTATGGCTTCCGCCGAGAACCTTGATGCACTGCACACGCTTCGCACCACTGTTATCCGCTACATTCAAATAAGTCTGCATCTGTACCATGGTATTACTCCTTAGCGTGCTCTCTCAACGATCTCAACGAGCCTCCAGCACTTATCCTTTGACAGGTGGCGGCATTCCATTATGCGAACAGTGTCCCCATAGTGGGCTTCGTTGCGCTCATCATGAGCCTTGAACTTCTTTGTGGAAACCACGTACTTCTTGTAAAGAGGATGGAGTGTCCTGTTAGAAACCTGAACTACGATGGTCTTATCCATCTTATCGCTGACAACAAGACCCTGCATAATTTTTTTTCTTGCCTGTATCATTTCCTATCCTCTCTTACTTTGCCTTTGCAATCCCGATATCCACAGCGTGGATTCTGGTATTCAAGCGAGCAATATCTCTCTTTGTGGTTCTGATTGCCACAGGATTGTCTAAGTGGCTGAGCACCTTCTGCATCCTGAGGTTCACCAGTTCCTTTCTAAGCTTATCGCGTTCTGCTACTAGCTCTTTGTAGCTAAGATCCTTATAAGATTTCTTCATTTCTACTACTCCATCTGTGAGCGGACGATGAACTTAGTCTTGATAGGGAGCTTTGAAGCTGCGAGCTCAAGAGCCTCACGGGCCAGTGTCTCATCAACGCCACCCATCTCGAACATGATTGCACCAGTCTTAACCACTGCAACCCATCCTTCCGGATTTCCCTTACCATTACCCTGCCTTGTTTCCGCAGGCTTCTTCGTATAAGGCATATCTGGGAAGATACGGATCCAAACCTTACCGCCACGCTTTACGTGTCTTGTCATGGCGACACGGGCTGCCTCAATCTGGCGGTTGGTAATCCATCTTGGCTCAAGAGCCATAAGTCCATACTCGCCGAATGCAAGGCTGTTACCCTTATGCGCTACTGCATCGCGTGTACCGCGCTGCTTCTTTCTGAATTTAATTCTCTTTGGACTAAGCATCGTTAACTCCTTGCCTCTGATTCAGTCTTCTTCTTTACGAGAGTTCCGACTGTCTCGTCTTCAGCCTTCGCACGGTTAAAGATCTCACCATTGAAAACCCAAACCTTGACACCGATCGCTCCGAAGCTCGTATTCGCCGTAGCTACGCCATAATCGATATCTGAGCGGAGTGTGTGTAGAGGAACACGTCCTTCCTTCATCCACTCTGTTCTTGCGATCTCAGCTCCACCGAGGCGGCCAGCGCACATTACCTTGACACCCTGAGCTCCTCCTGCCATAGCCTTTGATACAGCATTCTTCATAGCACGGCGGAACGCACCTCTTGCCTCAAGAGTACGTGCAATGTTCTGAGCGATAAGCTGTGCATTTGTCTCACTTTTCTTAATCTCCTTAATCTTGATCTGGAGATTCTTGTCAGTGAGCTTCTGAAGCTTCTGTGCAATCTTCTCAACCGTCGCACCCTTTGTACCGATGATAACTCCAGGGCGGGCTGTGGAGATTACGAGAGTTACACGCTGTGGCTTACGGATAATCTCAACATCCGCAGTCTCTGCGCTCTGAACCTCAGGACATGCGAGAAGTGCCTTCCTGAGAACGAGATCCTCGTGAAGCGTATCTGCATACTCCTTGCGGTCTACATACCACTTTGACTTCCAAGTCTTGTTTATACCAAGTCTAAGTCCGATTGGATTAACTTTCTGGCCCATTACTTACCTACCTTCTCATCTACGACGACTGTGATATGACTCATCCTCTTAAGAAGGATGTCACGTCTTCCATGTGAGCGTGGCCATACCCTCTTAAGCCTAGGGCCATCATCTACATAGACCGCGGAAACAAAGAGGGAATCCTCATCAAGCTTCCTGTTCTGGTAAAGTGCATTAGCACCTGCTGACTTCAGTACCTTGGCGATAAGGCGTGCACCCTTCTGAGGCATAGCATTCAAGATAGCCTCAGCCTGAGGATAGCTCTTACCCCTGATTAAGTCTGCGACAGGGCGTACCTTAGAAGGTGAAACCATCAAATACTTGGCAATTGCTTTATAACCTTTAGTTTCCATATAACACCTACTTATTTACCCTTCTTGTCAGACGCATGACCGCGGAAGATACGTGTAGGAGCAAACTCACCGAGCTTATGTCCTACAAGGTTTTCAGTAACATATACTGGAATCCAGGTCTTGCCATTATAAACGGAGATGGTGTATCCAACCATTTCTGGGATGATTGTAGAACTACGTGAGTAGGTCTTAACCATCTGCTTCTGACCAGCTTTGTTTGATTCTAAAATCCTCTTTTCGAGCTTTGCCTCTACAAAAGGACCTTTCTTAATTGACCTTGACACTTTCTACTCCTACTTGCGCTTCTTAACGATAAACTTATTGGAAGGATTCTTCTTACTGCGTGTCTTAGCACCCTTAGTCGGCTTACCCCAAGGAGTAACCGGATGACGACCTGCAGCTGTCTTTCCTTCACCACCTCCATGTGGGTGGTCAACTGGGTTCATTACAACACCTCTAACCTTAGGCCTTCTTCCAAGATGCCTAGAAGCTCCCGCCTTTCCAAGTGAGATGTTCATGTGATCCTCGTTTCCGAGCTCGCCAATTGTGGCGTAGCACTCACCGAAGATCATTCTCATCTCTCCTGAAGGGAGACGAAGTGTTACATAATCTCCTTCCTTCGCTATTATAGTTGCGCCTAATCCTGCTGATCTAACAAGCTGTCCACCGCGTCCAAGGGTGAGTTCGACATTGTGTACGGTAAGACCAAGGGGAATGTTCTTGAGAGGAAGAGCGTTTCCGACAGAAAGTGGTGCGTTAGGTCCGCTAACGATCTCCGTTCCTACTGTCAGTCCCTTAGGTGCAATAATATAACGCTTCTCGCCGTCCTTATAGAAAACGAGTGCGATGTTCGCAGACCTGTTAGGATCATACTCGATCGTCTTAACAGTTCCAGGAACGCCATACTTGTTTCTCTTGAAATCGATGATTCTGTATGCCCTCTTATGTCCACCGCCACGGCGACGTACGCTGATACGACCGAACGTATCGCGTCCTGCCCTCTTTGGTAAAGAGATCACCAAAGATTTCTCTGGCTTGTCTGCTGTGATCTCAGAGCGGACTAAGACCGTTCTCTGGCGGAGGCCAGGAGTATTTGGTTTATATGATTTAAGTGCCATCTCTCTCGTCCTCCATTAACCTTCTATGGCTGCGATGCTCTCGCCTTTTTCCAATGTGACAATAGCCTTCTTCCAAGATGCGGTGTAGCCCTTTATAGCACCACCCTTGCCTCTTGAATACTTTGGCTTACCTTTAACATTCATTACGTTGCAAGAAATGCACTTTACACCGAAAAGGTCCTTACAAGCCTTCATGATTTCAAACTTGTTAGCCATCGGGTTTACACGGAAGGTGTACTTTTTGCACTCAGCTTCACGTGCAAGATTTGATTTCTCGCTCAAGATTGGTTCAATAATTACCTGATCTGCTCTCATCTCTTACCCCTTAGTTCTCACCATAGAAATCATTAAGGTTGGTGCAAGCGCCTTCAAGGATGAGAATCTTTCTTCCATAAAGAAGCTCTTTAGCAGAAAGCTTGTCATAGCAGAGTACGTGGAGGTAAGGGATGTTCCTTGCCGCACGGCGGAGCATGACATCATCATCCTTCATAATGATAACGGTGCGCTGATCTTCAGTGTTAAAAGCCTTCATAATGCGGACAAGATCCTTGGTCTTACCATTCTCACTGGTGAAGTCCTCGATAACACAGAGTCTTCCATCTTCGACACTCATCGAAAGGAGGCTCTTAAGAGCGAGGCGCTTTACCTTCTTTGGTAAGCTGTAGCTATAATCTCTTGGCTTCGGTCCAAAGATTGTACCACCACCGACAGAGATTGGGGATTTCTTATCACCCCTTCTTGCATTACCAGTTCCCTTCTGCTTATAAGGCTTGGTATTGCTGTAATTGACCTCAGCACGGGTCTTTGTGCAAGCAGTTCCAACTCTTCTGTTTGCTGCTTCATTTCTAATTGCATGGTAGATTGCGCCAGTTGAAACCTCAATTCCGAATACATTCTCACTGAGATTTATTGTGCGGATCTCCTCACCTGTAGTAGAAAAAACCTTCTGTTCCATATCCTAACTCCACTACTTCTTAATCGCTTTCTTTACGATCACAGTGCTCTGAGTTGGGCCTGGAATAGCGCCCTTGACCATAAGAACCTGCATTTCACTGTCAATTGCGACAACCTTAAGGTTCTGTACGGTCACCCTCTCGTCACCCATGTGTCCAGCCATCCTGTGGCCTTTGAACGTGCGTGCAGGAGTGGTGCTCATAGCTGTACCACCAAGATCCCTATGGAACTTGGAACCGTGAGTTGCTCTACCACCACCAAAGCCGTAGCGCTTCATACCGCCCTGGAATCCTTTACCCTTGCTTGTTCCTGTTACGTCAACGAACGTGACATCCTTGAACAGGTCAACACCGAGCTTGTCTCCAACTTTGGTTTCCTGGTCGAAGTCCCTCATCTCCATAACAACGGCCTTTGGATCGCAAACATCCTTGAACTGGCCGGCATATGGCTTCGTGATCTGACTTTTCTTCTTGTCTCCAGTTGCGAGAACTGCTGCTGAATAACCATTCTTATCTTCAGTTCTATTTGCAATGACGACATTATCTTCAATTTTAATTACAGTCACAGGAGTGAGTCTGCCGTTTTCGTCAAACACCTGTGTCATTCCAACTTTTTTGCCGATAAGCCCTAACATCTCTTACCTCAACTTTACTGTCTAATTTCTACGTCCACACCGGCTGGAAGTTCAAGCTTCATAAGGGCTTCCACAACCTTCTGAGTTGGGTCCAATATGTCAATTAACCTCTTGTGTGTTCTCATCTCGAACTGCTCGCGACTCTTCTTATTAACGTGAGGTGATCTCAAGACAGTATACTTATTGATACGAGTCGGAAGTGGTACGGGACCTGATACTTTTGCCCCCGCCTTAACAACGGTCTGAACAATTGCTCTTGAGCTCTGCTCTACTAATTCCGTTTCGAAACCTGTTAATTTGACTCGAATTCTCTCGTTTGCCATTTTCAAAAATCTCCAAAAATCAAAAATACCGACCGAGGTCTCTACAACCCCGGCCAGTTATGTAGGTTAGTCCTGAATCTCAGTAACCTGACCGGATGCTACAGTGCGTCCACCTTCACGGATAGCGAAGCGAAGACCCTTGTCCATAGCAACTGGGTGAATGAGCTCAACGTTGATCTCAGTATGGTCACCAGGCATAACCATTTCCTTTCCTGCTGGCAGGTGGCATGTACCTGTGATATCTGTCGTTCTGAAGTAGAACTGTGGGCGATATCCATCGAAGAATGGGGAGTGTCTACCACCCTCTTCCTTGCTGAGAACGTAGATCGTTCCGAGGAACTTTGCATGAGGAGTGATTGAACCTGGCTTTGCAAGAACCTGTCCTCTTACAACTTCCTTCTTATCGATACCTCTGAGGAGAGCACCGATGTTGTCTCCAGCCTGTCCCTCGTCGAGGAGCTTGTTGAACATCTCAACACCTGTAACAACTGTGTTCTTTGTCTCGCGGATACCAACGATGGAAACAGGATCGTTTACGTGGATCACACCGCGCTCAACTCTTCCTGTAACAACTGTTCCTCTTCCACTGATAGAGAAGATGTCCTCAATTGGCATAAGGAATGGCTGATCAACTGCACGTGCAGGAAGTGGGATGTACTCATCCATAGCGTCAAGAAGCTCGTCGATGCACTTTGTAGCCTCTGGATCGTCCGGCTGAGTCATAGCAAGATATGCGCTTCCCTTGATAACTGGGCATCCAGCTCCATCGAAGCCATACTCTGTGAGAAGGTCCCTCATCTCCTCTTCTACGAGTTCGATAAGGTCTGGATCGTCAACCTGGTCACACTTGTTGATGAATACGATGATTGCAGGTACACCAACCTGGCGAGCAAGGAGAATGTGCTCCTTTGTCTGAGCCATAGCACCGTCTGTAGCAGCTACTACGATAATAGCTCCGTCCATCTGGGCAGCACCAGTAATCATGTTCTTGATGTAGTCAGCGTGGCCCGGGCAGTCAACGTGTGCATAGTGTCTGTTCTTTGACTGGTACTCAACGTGACGCGTATTGATTGTAATACCTCTTTCCTTTTCCTCTGGTGCGTTGTCAATTGCGTCATAAGCAAGAGCCTTGTCACCGAAAAGTCTTGCACAGTGCATCGTGATAGCAGCTGTGAGAGTTGTCTTACCATGGTCAACGTGACCGATAGTACCAACGTTTACGTGTGGCTTCGTTCTTTCGAATTTTTCCTTAGCCATCAGTTTCCTCCTTGTGACTCTAGTCACAACTCAAAAAATAAAAAATATATCATAAAGGCCCAAGCCTTTACCGGTTTTGCGAGATAAAACTGATTGCTTCTTAGTGTTCTTTAGGTTTCCAGAGGTCAGCAGGAAGAATCCTGACGACATACGTATTAAGTTATTCAAAAAATCTACGCATCTGGAACCACCTGAACTGCACTTAGGCAATCGGTTTGGCTCTCCGCCTTCATGAGACTTAGCCCATAAAGACACCTTGCCAATAATAGGAGATTATTCCAAATGTGTCAACACATTTTCAGAAAAAGATTTAGCAGGCTTATTCGACCTTATCGCGGACGACTTTAATCAGCCTAAGCAGTATGAAGAAAGCGACGAGAGCCGTTGCAAATGTCGATGCCGTGATATTTGCAAGTAGGCCATCCTGCCCCAGCGGATAGAGTAGAACTATGAACAGCAGAGGAAATACGAAAGCCTGACTGATGGAGATCATAGTAGCATATAGTGGCATCCCGATTGAGGCAGAGAAACTCTGAGTAGAGAAATTCAACCATCTGATGAGATAATTGAACGCGAATACGACAATCGCCATATGAGCGCCCCTTATTATCGCCTCGGATTCTGAGACAAACAGGGAAGCTGTCTTCTCGGGGAAAATGATCAGTACGAAAAAGGATACTAGGCAGAGGCTTATCGCTGCAGTATAGCAGCATTTCTCTATGGCTCTGACTCTGTCCTTTCTACCAGCTCCCCAGTTATAGCCGACAGCAGGCTGCAGGCTATCACAAAGACCATACATCACGGGGATGACAAGCCCGTCGATGCTCATGAGGATCCCATATATAGAGACCGCCGTCGCACCTCCAACAGCAAGAAGTGCCGCATTCATTATGATTGATACGATGCGTCCGGACATATTGCTCAGAAATGACGGTATGCCGTTTGCAATGATGATCCTGATCATATGTGGCTTGAATTCAGGACGGCAGAAACGCAGGAGCATCCTCTTTCTAATGAATGGATACATATAGACACCCGTCGTGATGAGCATGCCAAGGGATGAGGCAAGTGCAGCAAAAGCAATCGGAAGGTGAAGCAGTACGAGAAACACCAGCTGAAAGAAGAAGCACATCACGCTCATGAATATGTTCACATACATGCTCCTGTTTATCTTTCCACTGATTCTCGTATAGTTATCAAAAGCGAAGGACATGGAAGCGAACGGTGCGAAGATGGCATACACCCTCATATAAGATGTCGCCTGCGCCGCGATCTCAGGCTCAGCTCCCATAAGGCGGAATATGGTGGGGGCTGCGAAGAAAAAGAACAGGCCCGATATCAACCCAAAGAGGAATATGAGGACAACAGCAAGGGAAAAGACCTGATTCGCCTCCTCGTTCTTCCCCTGCCCCAGCTTGATTGAGATAGGGACAGAAGAACCTACCCCGACGAGATCGGCAAGAGCGAATGCTATAAGGATAAAAGGCATCGCAAGATTAAGCCCTGCAAACGCAGCCTCACCAAGCATACGTCCGACAAAGATCGTCTCCGTAAGATAATATGTTGAAGAGGCCAGCATCCCTATAGCCCCGGGAATGGAAGCCTTGAAAAATAAATTTACAGGTTTTGTCGAAATAAACAGTTTCTCGGAATCTCTCAAATCGCTCATGATAACTTGCCCGATTGTATAATCTAAACTATGGAGTTACTCTATAGTCAAGGAAAGCAGACAAATGCCCGTAAAACATGAGTTTTCAATAAGTGAGATGGCCAGGCTGTTCGATATAAAAAGGGATACCCTACTCTACTATGATAGAATCGGACTTTTCTCCCCCAATAACAGAAAGGATAACAATTACAGGACCTACACCGTAAGTCAACTGCAGCTTCTGGATACCATCATAAATTTAAGAGATCTTGGTATTCCAATAAAAACGATCAGGGAGTTCACGAAAAAAAGAAGTCCCGAATCCTTCATCGCCCTTGCAGACGAAGCGGTTGAGAATATCGAGGAAGAGATCCGAAAGCTTAAAAAAAGAGCAAAAGTTCTGAAATCCACGGTTGAGGAAATCAGACCAGCGAAATCATTTGAATACGGTAAAGTAGAGATAACACATCTGAAAAAGATTCCGATAAGCCTGAGCAATGAAGGAGATTACTCCGCCTCCATGATAACCTTCGATAAACCATATGAGGATTTCATGGCGACATTCTCCATTCCATGGACGGAGACGGCGGGATTGAAATTCGACATAGCGAACCTGAAAAAGAACAACTATGCAAAGTCCTCCCAGCTCTTTTCCAGGAATGGAATGGGAAAGAATGCGGAAATAGAGGAAGGATTATATGCCCTCTCCTATTTCAAGTGCCGATGGCAGGACTGTTATCCGAAATACAAGAAAATGCTGAAAGATATAAAGGACCTGGGATATGAGGCAACCGGTCCATGCTATGAGGAATACCCCATCGCCCACCTTGTAGAAGAGGATGAGAGGAACTTCGTGACGAAGATAAGTATCAAGGTTGAAAAGAGAGATTAAGCAATAGATTATTACAAAGAATGATAAAATGCTAATTTTTAATATTAATCAACTACTTAATTGCAGATAATTATTATCTAAAATAGCAAAATTGAATAATCTAATAATAATTTTTATCTATTTTTATTTGATTAACTTATCTTTTTATTGATGAAATCCAACTCTCAAGAGAAGTTAAAAATCCAGATGATCCAGAAGGTGATAAACTGACATTCTATGATATGCTCTCCGATTTTCGTGGAATTCATAACCTAGATGTTTATGTTACAGGAAGCAACTCAAAAATGCTCTCTTCTGACATCATCACCAATTTCTGAGACAGGGGAAACCAAATACATATGCATCCCCTCTCCTTCTCCGAATATTTTGAATATATTGGAGGGGACAAGGAAGAGGCATATAAGAAGTATGCTTGGCTTGGCGGTATGCCTCTTGTCCATATGTTCAAATCAGAAGATATGCAAATGGATTATCTGGAGAGCCTTTTTCCTGAAATTTATCTTAAAGATATCGTGGAACATTATAAAATAAAAAACATTACAGCAATTGAAGCCGTACTTGATATGCTGTGTTCCGCAGTAGGGTCTCTTACAAACCCTAAAAGGCTGTCAGATGCTTTAAATTCCTCCCTGAAACTTCATACGACAAATGTAAGCGTAAAAAAATATCTTGATATATTCGAGGATGCTTTTCTTTTTCATAAGTGTAGAAGATATGATGTGAAAGGGAAACAGTATATCGACACCCCCGATAAGTATTATGCGGAAGATATTGGACTTAGAAATGCCAGACTAGGATTCAAGCAACAGGAGATGCCACATATAATGGAGAACATCATATACAATGAACTAGCAGCAAGAGGCTTAAAAGTCGATGTCGGTGTTATAAATACAAGAGAAATCATCGATGGTAAACAAAAATCCATTCCAAGGGAAATAGATTTTGTCGTAACATCAAGAAGTAGAAAATGTTATATACAATCCGTATATGCCATGCCAGATGAAAAGAAAAGAAACATTGAAGTAAAACCATTTACCATGACAGGAGATGCTTTTCAACAAATAATAGTCAGAGCGGACACCATCGGACAATGGTATGACAATGATGGAATATTAAACATCAACATAATAGATTTTCTCCTTGATAAGACAATAATCACATAAAAAACTCTCGATAATCTGCCTAGGGTAAGAATAATCTGCTATCTCTATTGAAAGAGAAAATCAAACTTTTAATTCCTCTTAATAGCACGCTGCTATTTTGAGTACTGTACTTATAATCCCATGTTGTTAAAGCATAATAATTGGCTTATCCCTAAAATAAAAGGATAAGCCATCATAAAATATCAATTTGATTATGAATTATTGATAGTTAATTACAGCATCACACATTGCATTCCAATTGCTATCCCAATTTCTTGGAAGATTATTTTCTGCAAACGGAACATTTATCGTCTGATCAGCTGTCCAATCAACAAATACTTCATACCCCATATACCTGACAGACGAAGGAATAGTAATCTCTTTTATATTCGTACTATCTATAAAAGCAGCCATTTCAATTTCGTATAAATTATCAGGAAGAATGACTTCTTCCAGAGAAGTACAATTCGAGAAAGACCAACTACCTATTGTTCTAAGACTTGAAGGAAACTCAATTTCTTTTAAACTTTCACATCCATAAAAAGTAGAATCTTCAATTTCCTCAACACCATCCTCTATAACAACTTTTGCAAGATTCTTACAGCCAGAAAAAGTTCCTCCACCATATTCAATATCTTTCCTTATCGTAACTTCTGTTACTCCAGTTCCATTGAAAGCTGAACTGCCTGTAGAAACATTACGCGGAAGCTCTGGTACGACAAAATTTGAACATCCCATGAATGCGTAGGAGTTAATAAGTTCGAGATTAGCAGGGAAATTAATTTCTACAAGGTTTGTGCAATCCCTAAAACAGTCCAATGGGATTTCTTTCAATTCATCTGAAAGGGTTACTTTCTTTAAATTTGTACATCCTTCAAATATACTTTCATATCCCAATGTTGTGACACTGCTAATATCGATTTCTTCCAACGCTGTACACCCAGAGAAGGCATTACTACCTATTTCCTTAACGCTTGAAGGAATTGTTACACTTTTAAGGCCTGTACAATCTTCAAAAGCTCCTCCTGGAATAATAGTCGTTCCTTCTGGTACAACATACGATTCAAAATAAGGATATCCTGCTAAAGCACCATTAAGGATATTCGCATCAGAGATAACTTCTTCATTCAATTCCGTAAGGTTCTCGCAACCAGAGAAAGCTGCCGGCCCGATTTCCTTTACACTTGCAGGAATTGTGAGTTTTTTCAAATTAGATTCAGCAAAAGCACGAGATCCTATTATCTCAAGTCCTTCTGGTAATACAAGCTCCTCGATTCTCAATCCTGCGAAAGCCTCACTTCCGATTTCTTTAACATTATCACCAAATGTAATCGTTCCAACACAATTTTCAAATGCATTTTCAGGTATAACGGATGAATTGATGACTATTTCCTCCAACCAATTACAATGAGAAAAAGCAGATGAAGTAAATGAGATAATAGATTCCGGGATAATGATCTTGGTCGTCACATTATTAACCTGAGTGGGACCTTTGAATGCCATTGGGCCAATCCCTACTACAGGATAACCGTTATACTCCGTTGGAAGATTATCTATGACAGAAGGAATCTCCGCATCACTTTTAAATTCCTTTACAACATACCCTGTCATATCACGGTCAAGATATAGAACATAATCACTTACATTTTCTTCTGGTGATGGCACCCCAGGGGTTAATAAGATATCACTATCAACACGCCCCATCCTTGCAGCTCCTCCTACAAGATCTTGAAGGACACTGATATTATCCAAACCGGTAAAATTATCATTTGATTTCGTAATCTCCTTTGTTTCATTACTTTCCGTTATCTGAATGGTTGTATAAGAATAATCACCACTATACGTATACGGTAAAGCTTCTGTTGATCCTACAGATGGAGCATAGAAAATTACAGTATCTTGGGAAAAAGCTATATGAACATAATCAGAGAACATTGTTCCTTGATCATCTGTAAATGTTAATAGTTCGTAGCTAGACCATGTTCCCAATAGCGGATTATATTCATAATCCTCATTCGCATTTGACGGACATGAAACAAGCAGAGTGACAATTGCAACGGCAACTAAAACAGAAAAAATCTGCTTTATAGCATGTTTTGGCTTCATCATTAAACTCCTTTTTGCATTCGGGTAGTTAAAATGATGTAAATTGCCATTTCACTACCCTTTCATAGTGCTACCACATCTACCCCCCCCGTTGTCAATATTTTTGTACCTATGGTTTTTATTTTTCCCAAAATAGTTGAAACTCAGTTTTCTTATTCGAATTTATAATCGAAGCAAAGAACAGCCTAAAATTTATGCCAGTTTATCAGGAGGGATGTTCTTGAATAGTTTCGACCTAGTTGAAGAATTCCAATAAACGACAGCTGATATCCTCTTTATATCATCATTAGCCGTATGCTTTAAATCTGCAGGATTGATGACCCGAAATCCTTTCAGGGAGAAACTCTTGCAGGCATCAGAATATTCTTTCCTTGAAACTATATCTTTTACATCCCCTCCATACAAGAATATAAAGGTGAACACCTCACTAAGTGCCCAATCATCATTGAAGGGATTCGACGAAGTGAAGGTCTCACCTATTTTTTTCCTCTTTATCTAAAGAAGGGAAAGTTGTATCCTCTCTTTTATGAAAGAGTACAGATATAAGACAAGAGGAACTTGTTCATCGGAGATTTTATTCTCCCTTGATGATGAAAGAAAAATCCACGATCTGAAGTTCATCGGAGGATGTAATGGAAACCTCAAGGGCATAGGATTACTCTGTGAGGGAAAAGATGCTAAAGAAATAGCGGACCTCTTAGAGGGGAACACCTGCGGTTTCAAGAATACAAGCTGCCCTGATCAGCTTTCAAAAGCATTGAAGGAAGCACTTAACAACTAAGTGTTCACCCCGTTTTCGGTGAGGAAGGAGACGAAATCGTTATAGATGTCGATGTGAGCTAGTACTTCGTCGTTCTCAATGAATACAGAAAGAAGATTGAGATGGCTTATAAGCTCAGCGATATCGAACTCCTCTCCTTCCATCGCCCTCTTATGGTATTGAGCCATCAGAGGCTCTATGAAACTGTCATTATCATGTTTTTCCTCCCAGAGTGTTAAAAGATTAAGTGTTGAAGGACGGGAGAAATAGAGTTTTATCACATCATCACTATCGCTTATGAACCTGTCGGCATAGCTTTTTAGAGAGTAATACTCATCATAATCCGGTGTATACATACCATATTTGTATCAGAAAAAAGAATCTTACGGAATTCATATCTGCTCCCTTAGATAAGACAGATTCCCGACTTTCTGCATTTCTATTATATAGGAGATCAGAATATGGATGCAGAAGAGAGAGATGTAGTAATCCGATTCCTTTTCATTCCATCGTATCCAGCCAATTTATTTCTTAAGAAAGAAGAGGCGGAATACTTTATGGAAGATACAGCAAAAGAGGTACTTGAAGAACTCAAACACATGAATCTCTGCAACGATGCTCTTTTCAAGATCGTAATGGAAAACAGTCCTGAAGCCGTTGAGTATCTAGCAAGGGGAATAACAGGAGAGGAAATGAGTATCATAAGGGTTCTCACTCAATATGAGATAAAGAATCTGGGACACTCTGTAATAATGGATGTCCTTGCGGAGGACTCAGAGGGAAGATTCATTGATTTCGAGATGCAGAACAGCGTGGAGTCCGATCTGGCAGAGAGAATGAGAATGTATGAGAGTTCGTTCAATATTGCATTTCTTGCAAAGGGTGCCGAATATTCAAGGCTTCCGGCACTGACATCGATATGGCTCATAGCAGGCGACAGGCACGGTAGAGGAATATCTGTGTATACATCGTATCTAAAAGATCAGGACAACTAAATCACGGACTGGACATATGCAAGGTATGAAGTAAATGTGAGCGAAGGAGACGATGAAATCGGGAGAATCATGTATAATATGAGATGCAGGGAATATGATGAGATGAATGACGATCCTCTAAAGAAAGGGGTTGGATTCGTAAAGAACACGAAGGAGGGACAAATGGCATTTGAAAGTGATTTCGCGAGATGGGAAAAAAGAGGATTAGAAAAAGGTGTTGAGAAAGGAAGAGATGATGCAATAGGTATAGTTCTGAAAAGCGGAATGGCAACGCCAGAAGATATCGCGAAGAATTTCGGCCTCTCTCTTTCCGAAGTATATGAAATAGCAAAAAGGACCGACTCTTGCATCTAAGTAAATGTTTTAAAAACTTACGGAATATAAAAAGACCTCCCATAAGGAGGCCTTTTATAGTATAGCAGTTCAGAATTAGAATCTGAAGTGACTGAATGCCTTGTTCGCATCTGCCATGCGGTGTGTATCTTCCTTCTTCTTGAAAGCTGCACCCGTGCTGTTGTATGCGTCCAAGAGCTCATCAGCAAGTTTATCAGACATGGTCTTACCATTTCTGCCACGAGCTGCATTGATGAGCCATCTCATAGCAAGAGCTTCTCTTCTTCCTTCCTTGATTTCAACAGGAACCTGATAAGTAGCTCCACCAACTCTTCTGCTCTTAACCTCTACGACAGGCTTGACATTCTCAACTGCCTTTGTAAAGACATCGAGAGCCTTCTCACCTGACCTCTCTTCAATCTTGTTCATTGCCCTGTAAAGGATCCTGGTGCTGACGCTCTTCTTTCCATCAACCATCATTCTGTTGATGAATCTTGCAACAACCTGGCTGTTGTATACGGCATCTGCTGCAGTAGACCTCTTAGGGACGTTCAAACCTCTAGACATTTTCTCCTCCCTCCTTAGGCCTTAGGCTTCTTAGCACCGTACTTAGAGCGGCTTCTCTTTCTGTCGTTAACACCAAGAGTATCCTTGCTACCCCTGATGATGTGATAACGTACACCAGGAAGGTCTTTTACCCTTCCACCTCTGATAAGAACAACGGAGTGTTCCTGGAGGTTGTGTCCAATACCTGGAATATACGCAGTAACCTCAATACCGTTTGAAAGTCTTACCCTGGCTACCTTTCTGAGAGCTGAGTTAGGCTTCTTAGGTGTTACGGTCATAACACGCGTACAAACACCTCTCTTCTGCGGGCATCCTTCGAGGGCCGGGCTCTTCGTCTTACTCTTTGAGCTCTGCCTGCCCTTTCTAATTAGCTGATTAATAGTAGGCATCTTTCGATACGCTCCTTAATTTGTCCCCCTCTCCTCACAAAAAAGGGAGATGTACCGGCGCACAGGCACCGGCTATATCTAAAACACTGGTCAGCATGAGACTAGACGCAACGAGGAGGCCTCACTCCTCGTCGGAAACGATCTCCATTCCCTCTGCGTTTTCATCTCCCAGAGTCTTCATATCTGCTATATCCTCGATCTCTTTCTCCTCCGCGAACGTCACCTCACTTGGCTTCATTCTCTTCTCCTTCTCCTTTTCGGCCTGGAGTTCGAGGAGACGCTCATCGTCAAGGTGTACTTCCCTGTATCTCTTCATACCGGTTCCTGCCGGGATAAGATGACCGATGATTACGTTCTCTTTAAGACCACGCAACTCATCCTTTTTACCCGCAATGGCTGCATTTGTCAAGACTTTAGTCGTACTGAGGAACGATGCTGCTGAGATGAAGGAGTCAACGCTGAGCGCCGCCTCTGACACACCCTGCAGTACAGGACGTGCGATTGCAGGCTGCTTACCCTGCTTCTTCGCCTCATCATTGACCCTCTTAAAGAGGTTCTTGTCGACCCTCTGCATCTTTACAAACTGCGTATCTCCAGCTCTGATGATCTCAACCTTCTTGAGCATCTGGCGGATGATGATACCAAGGTGCTTCTCATTGATCTCTACACCCTGCATTCGGTAAACCTTCTGGATTTCCTCAACAAGGAAGGATAGAACTGCGTTCTCTCCAAGAACATCGAGAACCTCACGGCTTGTGACAGTCTCATCACAGAGCGGATCTCCGGCCTTGACCTCATCCCCTTCTCTAACAGAAAGGAGGGCATCCTTTGTGTAGACCTTGTGTGGGTGATCCTTACCGAAGATGTCACGGATGACAACCGTCGTTGAGCCGCCACCGGTCTTCGTATCAATCTTGACAACCGTTCCATTGACACGGGAGAGGATGATCGGATTGACCTTGTTGGAAGAGGAAACCTTTCCATGACGGGCTTCGAAGAGTGAGTCAACCTGAGGAAGACCACCTGCGATATCCTTCGTCGTAGCACTGTCAATAGCCTCTTTTGCAAGGGTATCTCCAGCCTCGATGACTTCTCCGACTTCCTTTACAACCATGTATGATCCACCAGGAATCGGGAAACGGAACTGAGATCCCGTCGCATCCTCGATGATGACTGTCGGATGGAACTGACCAAGCTGAGCAGACGGGACTACGATCAGCTCGGACTCACCAGCCTCATTGACTATCCTTCTATAGGACTTATCAAGAACGAAATCGGCAAGTTCAACGACCGTACCACTTACATCACTTATGATCGGACTTGAGAACGGATCGAACGTGATGATGGCCTCCCCAGCATCGACAACCTGTCCTTCCCTTACATGAAGCTCCGCACCGGATGGAACCTTGTATTCATTGGCACTGGAGAGGATGAATGTCCTCTCTCCAATGATGTTGAGTCTACCGTTGTTCTTCGAAATGACCTCTGTTCCACCTGTGGAGACATACATAGGATATCCCTTAACAACAGAAGATCCATCCTCAACAAGGAGCTTGCTGTATAGCCCGGTAATCTCCTCGAGAACCTTTGAAATCGTGATATGCCCCTTTCTTGGGAAAAGGTTTGTTCCATCAGCTCTTCTGATAACCTGACCTTTAATTTCTCTGACAATCGTCTGATAGTCGAATGAGAGCTTATTATCCTTTGTAGACGTACTTGCAGTACCTCCGACGTGGAACGTACGCATCGTAAGCTGTGTACCGGGCTGTCCGATTGACTGAGCAGCGATGATACCAACAGCCTCACCGATTTCGACGGTCCTGTTCGTGGCAAGGTTTCGTCCATAGCATTTGCGGCATACGCCATGCTCACTCTCACAAGTGAGAACAGTCCTGAGAAGCACGCGTTCGACCCCCGCATCCTCAATAAGCTTAGCAGTTTCGTCGCTGATCTCCTCATTGGCCTTTGCAAGAACAACAGGCTTTCCATTCTCATCCTTCAGAAGCGGATGCAGCACATCCTCAACAGGACAGGAACCAGCTATGCGGCTTGCAAGGGACTCGATGATCTGATCTCCCTCATGTACGGCACTCGTCCAGATACCATTAATTGTCTGGCAATCCTCTTCTGATACGACGACATCCTGAGCGACATCGACGAGCTTACGGGTAAGATATCCAGCCTTTGCCGTCTTAAGTGCAGTATCGGTAAGACCCTTACGTGCACCGTTGGAAGAGATGAAGAACTCGATGATTGAAAGCCCTTCCTTGAAGTTGCTCTTGATAGGAAGCTCGATGATCTTACCGTTAGGCTTAGCCATAAGACCACGCATACCACCAAGCTGTCTGATCTGCGTCTTACTACCACGGGCACCGGAATCTGCCATGAGGAAGAGAGGATTGAAGCCCCTCTGGCTCTTTTTAAGCTCATCCATAAGGACGTTGGTAAGTTTCTCGTTCGTCTCAGTCCATACCTCGATGACACGGTTATATCTCTCTTCCTGAGTGATCTGTCCTTCGTTGTACTGCTCAACAACCTGTGCCTGACGCTCGTTCGCCTCCTCAATGAGCTCCTTCTTCGCATCAGGGACGATCATGTCTGACAGTCCAATCGTTGCACCGAAGAGCGTTGCATACTTGAATCCAAGATCCTTGACAGAATCGAGAAGCTCAACAGCGACACTCGGCTTATGGTTCTTAATCGTTTCTCCGATAACCTTCTTCAGCTGCTTATCTCCTAAGCAGTAGTTCTGGAACGGTATTCCCTTTGGAATAGCGGAGTTGAAGATGATCCTTCCGGCAGTAGTAGCCGTCCAGCTCTTTCCGTCAGAGACTGTGACATTTCCCTTCTCATCGACGACTTCAAGTCCTTTCCTGAAACGATAGTATATTTTTTCATTATAGGTGACGCTCTCTGCATCGATTGCGGCTTCAATCTCATCAATCGATTCAAAGTGCTTATATCTCTTCTTCTCCTCACCCTCGAGCGGAAGCATCTCCTTCGTAAGATAGAAGATTCCAAGAACCATGTCCTGACTAGGGAATGCGATAGGCTTTCCGTTAGCTGGGTCAAGAAGGTTCGTGGTACTGAGCATGAGAGTCCAGCACTCGAGCTGTGCCGCCTGCGTGAGAGGCACGTGAATGGCCATCTGGTCACCATCGAAGTCAGCATTGAACGCGTGACATACGAGAGGATGGAGTTTGAGAGCCTTACCCTCTACGAGAACAGGCTCGAATGCCTGAATACCCAGACGGTGAAGTGTAGGAGCACGGTTAAGCATAACAGGATGCTCCTTTACGACATCATCGAGAATCGACCACACCTCAGGAGCCTCACTCTCAACAAGGAGTTTTGCTCTCTTGATGTTCTGAGCAACGCCATCCTGTACGAGTTTCTTCATGATAAACGGCTTATAGAGCTCCAAAGCCATCTTTGAAGGAACTCCACACTGATGCATCCTGAGCTCAGGGCCTACAACGATTACAGACCTTCCAGAGTAGTCTACACGCTTACCAAGGAGATTCTGTCTGAATCTTCCCTGCTTACCCTTAAGAGCATCTGAAAGACTCTTGAGATCCCTCTTGGAGGAACCCTTCGTCGGGTTAGCAGTCTTGGAATTATCAAAGAGGGAATCGACAGCTTCCTGGAGCATCCTCTTCTCGTTGCGGATGATGATATCCGGTGCCTGGATCTTTATAAGGCGGTCCAGACGGTTATTCCTGTTGATAACCCTTCTATACAACTCGTTAAGGTCTGTTGTGGCAAAGCGTCCGCCATCGAGCTGTACCATAGGACGCAGATCTGGTGGAATCACAGGGATGACCTTCAGGATCATCCATTCAGGCCTGTTGCCACTGGCGAGGAAATCCTCACAGTAGCGGATACGGGACAGGAGCTTCGAATCAATTTTATTGTTCGCCCCTTCCTTCTGACTAAGCTGTGCCCTCAGTTCATCAGAGAGGGCCTTGAGATCAAGATCCTTTAAAAGATCATAGATAGCCTCAGCTCCCATTGCAGCCTTGAATGTATCACCATACATGTCATAGAGGGCCTCATAGCGCTCCTCTGTTAGAACCTGGTTCTTCTTAAGCTCATCCGTATGAGTTCCCGGATCGGTGACGACATACTTCTCATATGAGAGAATCTCCATGAGTTCAGCTCTCTTGATATCGAGAAGATAGCTCATGATGGATGGTGTTGAGCGATAGAACCAGATATGGGCCACAGGAGCTGCGAGAGTAATATGCCCCATCCTCTCACGACGTACCTTAGTATCTGATACCTCAACGCCACAGCGATCGCACACGACGCCCTTATATCTGTTTGATTTGAACTTTCCGCAATAGCATTCCCATTCCTTCGTGGTACCGAAAATGCGCTCGCAGAAAAGTCCATCCCTCTCCGGACGGAGAGAACGATAGTTTATAGTCTCCGGCTTCTTAACCTCGCCGTAGCTCCATGCAAGAATCTGCTCGGGAGATGCAAGTTTAATCCTAATGGTGCTGAAATCCTGAATTTCCTTCATCCTCTCCTCCTAGAAAGTACCTTTCTCTTTCTTCGCAATCAGCTCCTCGTCACGCTCAGTGAGTGGAACCTGCTTACCTGTCTCATCGTATACGGACATGTCAAGCGCAAGTCCTCTTACTTCCTGTACGAGAACGTTGAACGCCTCAGGCATGCTGCTGGTCTTCGTAGGCTCACCTTTCACGATGGAGCCATAGATCTGGACCCTACCCTTCATATCATCACTCTTGATCGTAAGCAGCTCCTGAAGGGTGTTCGCCGCACCGTATGCCTCGAATGCCCATACCTCCATTTCTCCAAGACGCTGACCACCGAACATGGCCTTACCGCCAAGAGGCTGCTGCGTAACCAGAGAATACGGTCCAGTAGAACGGGCATGCATCTTATCATCTACAAGGTGATGGAGCTTGAGATAATAGATGTATCCGCAGAATACATCATTGACGAATGGAACACCTGTTCTTCCATCATAGAGCCTGATCTTTGAGTTCTTCGGAAGCCCCGCCTTGACCATCTCCGCCTCGATCTGCTCCATTGATGCAGACTGGAATACCGGCGTCTTATACCACACGTCATTCTTTACAGCCGCCCATCCAAGCTGAGTCTCCATCAGCTGTCCGATATTCATACGGGAAGGAACGCCGAGCGGATTAAGACATACGTCCAGCGGAGTACCATCCTCCATGTACGGCATATCCTCTTCAGGAAGAACACGGGATACAACACCCTTGTTTCCATGGCGACCTGCCATCTTATCTCCCTGCTTAAGCTTACGCTTCGTTGCAATGAGAACCTTGATCGTGTGCTCTACACCAGGCTGGAGCTCATCCTTGTCACTCTTCTGAAGGTGCTGGATATCGATAACCGTTCCCTCTGTTCCATGTGGAACCTTGAGAGAGGAATCCCTTACCTCCTTTGCCTTCTCTCCGAAGATTGAGTTAAGGAGCTTGACTTCAGGAGTAGTATCCGCCTCGCTCTTAGGAGTTACCTTTCCAACAAGGATATGGCCAGGGCGGACATATGTACCGATACATACGATACCATCGCTATCAAGATGCTCAAGGAGCTTCTCTGAAGTGTTTGGAATATCCTTGGTGAGTTTCTCCGGCCCAAGTTTTGTATCACGGATATCGACACTGAACTCCTTGATGTGGATTGATGTATAGATATCCTCACGGACGACACGCTCACTGATGAGAACAGCATCCTCATAGTTATAACCGTTCCATGGTACGAAACCTACGAGAATATTCCTTCCAAGTGCAAGCTCACCCTTATCGGTTGCAGGACCATCTGCAAGAACGTCCCCTGCATCAACATGATCCCCGACATATACGATAGGCTTCTGATTGAGACACGAATCCTGGTTCGTCCTCTCGAACTTATGCACTTCATATTTATCGACTTCCCCTTCGATCTCCGCTTCTTCCCTGTCTACCAGGACCTCGATTCTCGTTGAGGAGACATATTTTACAGTTCCAGGTCTCTTCGCCTTGATAAGTACACCGGAGTCGTATGCGGCCCTCTGCTCCATACCTGTTCCAACACGTGGAGCCTCTGGGAATACGAGGGGTACAGCCTGACGCTGCATGTTCGAGCCCATGAGGGCACGGTTCGCGTCATCATGCTCAAGGAACGGAATAAGAGATGTAGCAACGGATACTACCTGCTTTGGAGATACATCCATCCAGTCGATCTCCTCCGGACGTGCAGTACCATAATCCCCGTTTTCCCTAATGGATACCTCTTCCTCGAGGAAATGGCCACTCTCATCGATCTTTGCATTTCCCTGAGCGATCTTACACCTCTCCTCATCGTTGGCATCAAGGTATTTAACCTCGTTTGTTACAACGCCATTGACTACCCTTCTATAAGGAGTCTCGATGAACCCGAGATCATTGATACGAGCATAGTTTGCAAGAGAGAGGATAAGTCCGATGTTAGATCCTTCAGGAGTCTCAATAGGACAGATCCTTCCGTAGTGCGTGTAGTGTACGTCACGAACCTCATAAATTGCACGGGCACTGCTTCTGGAAAGACCTCCTTTAGGTCCGAGTGCGGATACCCTTCTCTTATGAGTAAGCTCGGCAAGCGGATTTACCTGATCCATGAACTGGGAAAGCTGAGAGGAGCCGAAGAACTCCTTGATCGCACCCACGATAGGCTTGATTGAGATGATCTCCTGCGGCTTCACAGTATCATCTGCAATGTTCATCTTCTCACGCGCCGTCTTTGCCATGCGGGAGAAAGCGTCCATGATATTATTCTGCAAAAGCTCTCCGACGGTTCTTACACGTCTATTTCCAAGGGCATCGATATCATCTTCCTTGATTCCACCTTCGCAGAAAAGTTCAAGGTTCTTAACAGTCTCAATGACATCCTCAGGGAGTAAAGAGGTGCTGGTCTTGTACTCACTTTCGTTCATGCCATAGAACTTCTTATTAAGTTTATAACGTCCGATATTGGACAGATCGAATCCTCTGGAGTGAAGGAACATCTCCTGGAAATAGCTGATGATCCTGTTCGGATCAGGGAATGTCTTGAGGTTCTGAGGCAGTGCGTTCTTACATGCATCAACGATCTGATTGATGTACTCGTTCTGGAACTCCTCTGAATCCTCGTTTCTATAGTGTGGGCAGAGAATAGACTCCCTCTTGAGAGTCTTGATGACGGCAAGCTCAGGATTATCAATATCCTTACCGCCAGCATCTATAACCTCAACCTCTGTTATACCCATGTTATTAAGCTCTCTGAGCTCAATGGTTCCAAGCTCATCGCCTGCAGCATGAATAAGATCATCCTCGATACGGAGATCCTTATAGCAGTAGAACTTCTGATCACCATAATCCTCGGCAGTGCTGATCTTCTGACTGGAATAGAATGCGCTTACGATCTTATCACGCCTGTCGATTCCGAGAACACGAAGGAAGAATGTAACGAGGAACGGTTTCTTTCCGATACTTACCTGAATGATGTTGTTTACCCTCTTCTTCTCCTGATTTGAAGAGATGTCACCACTCTTTTTAGTATCAATCTTCTCGTTCTTCCTTGTCAGCGCGAACTCAACCTTTGTTCCCGCATATGGATATAAGGTTCCGTAATAAACGGAAGATGCATCCATCCTCTTACCGAGTTTGAATACGATTCCTGGGGAACGGACGATCTGGGAAACGATTACCCTCTCCGCTCCATTTATAATAAACGTTCCACGGTCAGTCATGAGAGGGAAATCACCGAAGAATATCTCCTTCTCCCTCATCTCTCCGCTTCTGAGGCTCAATGTAACCTTCGCCTTTACAGGCACACCGTAGCTTCTTCCCTTCTTCTTGCACTCGGATTCCGAATACTTGATACCGTCCATATCAACAGAATAGCCATTATAAAGGACCATCATGTCATCATTAGGACTCTTGATAGGGAATACTGTCTGGAAAATATGCTCAAGACCATAGGCAGGATCGGGCTCAAGACCTTTTTCCAGCCTGTCCAGCTGTAAGAATTTCTTATAGGACTCAGTCTGAATCCCGATAAGATTTGGTAATGTGCAGACCTCAGGCAATTCTGAGCCGATGTCTAATCTCTTCAAGGGTTTACCATTAGAACCCATTCTGTACCTCCATAGGATGGGAAGACCCCATCTTGTTCAGCACCGAAGTACTAATTACATATCTCTCCATCCGCTCAGACTGAGAGGAAATGGAGTTTCCAGTACCTTGTACTGGTCTATTCCCGCCACTGCGGGCATCACTTCCCCGATTTCCGGGTAGGGAATTCCTTCCAAAAAACGATGTCTTAAATAGACACGTTATGCCATCGGGGTCTCCGATGGCATATTCCCGGGACATTTGTCCCAGGATAAAAGATGTAAAAGCTTAGTTAGCAGCAACAACTTCAACTACGCAGCCAGCAGCCTCGAGCTTCTCCTTGATGGATGCAGCCTCTTCCTTGCTAGCTCCTTCCTTAAGAACACCACCGTTCTCGCAGAGGTCCTTAGCTTCCTTAAGTCCAAGACCAGTAACACCGCGAACTTCCTTGATACAAGCGATCTTCTTAGCAGCGTCAACACTCTTGAGTGTTACGTTGAATTCTGTTGGCTCTTCTGCAGCAGCCTCAGCAGGAGCAGCACCACCAGCAACAGCAACAGCAGCAGCGGCAGCCTGTACACCAAACTTCTCTTCCATCATCTTAATGAGATCGGAAACTTCCATTACAGTCATGTTCGCAATGGACTCTAGGATTTCTTCTTTTGTAGCCATATTATCTACTCCTTATTATTTTAACGGTTTAGCAGGTTACTTGTAGACTAAAACCGTATATTTTTAGTTTTCTGAAGCGGCCTCTGCCACTCCACCCTTTGACTCCACATAAGCAAGCAGTGTAGCTGCGAGCTTCTGCACCGGTGCCTTCATCGTACCCATGAGAGATGCGATGAGTTCGAGCTTCGTTGGAAGCTTTGAAAGTGCCTCAATCTGAGCAGGAGTCATCAGCTCACCGTCAACCAGAGCACCCTTGATCTGGAGCTTACCGTTGTCCTTAGCAGCTTCAAAGAGCTTCTTTGCAACAACATTGGCAGTATCTCCTTTTGCAAGAGCAACAGCCGTTGGTCCGATCATCTGCTCCTCAGCACCACTCTTATCGAGATTCTTCAGAGCGATCTTTGCATAGCGGTTCTTTACAACACGGTATGCGGCATCATCCTGGCGAAGAGCCTTTCTGATGTCTGTGATCTGTGCAACTGTCAGGCCTCTATAATCGGTGAAGATAAAGCTGTTATACCCTCCAAATTCATCCTGAAGAGCCTTTACAGCATCCTCTTTAGCCTGGGTAATTCTTGTCTTGTAATCTTCCATTTTCTACTCCTAGTTATTGCTGGATGCCAGAACATCCTTAACATCGACATGGACACCAGGGCCCATTGTGGAAGAGACTGCTACAGAGAGTACGAAATCACCCTTAGCATCACTTGGCTTCTTGCGCATGATCTCCTCGACCGTTACGCGGGCATTCTCTACGATCTGCTCTTTCTCCATGCTTACCTTGCCAATAGCCATATGGACAACACCCGTCTTATCGGAGCGGAACTCCACACGACCCTTGTTAAGCTCTGCAAGAGCCTCCTTAATGTCGTTAGTTACGGTGTGTGTCTTCGGGTTTGGCATAAGTCCACGACGTCCGAGGATCGGTCCAAGCCTACCAACATCCTTCATCATGTCAGGAGTTGCAACCGCAACATCGAAATCAAGCCAACCACCTCTGACCTTCTCGATGAGATCGTTATCTCCGACATATGCAGCACCTGCGTCAAGTGCCTCCTGAGCCTTCTCACCCTTTGCGAATACGAGAATCTTCTTCTGAGCTGAGAACTGGTTTGGAAGAACTACAGTATCTCTAACGGACTGACTCTTCTTAAGAGAGAGCTTTACGGAAACCTCGACAGTCTCTGGGAACTTTGCGAAAGAAAGCTCCTTAACGAGAGCTACAGCCTCATCAAGAGAATATGCCTTGGTCCTGTCAATCTTTTTTACAGCTTCCTGATATTTCTTACCTCTTTTCATCTTACTTCTCCACCTCTACACCCATTGAACGGGCTGTTCCAGCTACAATCCTCTTTGCTGCATCAATATCATTGGCATTGAGGTCTGGGAGTTTTGTAGTTGCGATTTCAGTAAGCTGAGCATCAGTAAGTTTTCCAACTTTCACCTTGTTAGGTGTGCCGGAAGCAGTCTCAAGCCCTAGTGCTTTCTTAATAAGCACTGCCGCTGGAGGAGTCTTAAGCTCGAAAGTGAAGCTCTTGTCCTGATAAACTGTGATGACAACTGGTACGATGAGTCCAGCTTCGAATGACTTTGTTCTGTCATTGAACTGCTGAACGAACTGTGGGGCACTGACACCATGAGGACCAAGAGCAGGGCCAACTGGTGGCGCTGGTGTGGCCTTCTGTGCCGGACACTGCAACTTGATTATCGCAGTAACCTTTTTCTTTGCCATATTCAATCTCCTTACGCTTTCGGCCTGGTCTGAGTTGACCGGAAAAATTCGGGCCGTGCGCTGGTATTAACGCCTGTCTACGATCAGGCTCCCACCCCGCTATTGCAGGGGAGTGTATAGCTTAATAAATAAACTATTTCAAAAATCAAAATGCCATCCTTACTGGATGGTCTTTTCAACCTGCGAGAAATCTACATCCACAGGGGTAAAACGCCCAAGGATTTCAAGAGAGAGGCGGAGCTTGCCTTTCTGCAGGTCAATCTCCTCAACAGTACCTTTGAAAGATGCGAATGGTCCACTTGTTACAAGCACTTCCTCACCTTTTACAAAGTCCTGCTTTGGACGGAATGTCTTCTCAGGCGCGATCTCTCCGGTGCGCTCCAAGATAGAACGATGCTCCCTAGCCGTAAGAGGTGTTGGTGGTACTAAACCAGACTTATCTGCACTGATGAATCCCGTCACTCCCTGAATCCTTATGATCTTCGTAGTGACAGCCCTCCAGTTTTTCTCCTCCAGATCAAGTTCAACGAGGATATATCCTGGAAGAACCTTCCTCTGTTCCATCTTTCTCTCCCCTTTCTCGTTGAGGACTTCGACGGTCTCCATAGGAACGTTCACACCTGTGCAATATAATTCGAATTCAGGATCATTCTGTCTGAGCTTGTTGATTATTCTCTCAATCTTCTGCTCATATCCTGAGTATGTATGGACTACGTACCAACCTTTCGCCATAAACCAATCCTAGAATAGAAAATCGAGGCCTAGACCGAGAAGCACGTCTACAAGGCCAAGAACAACAGCAAAGATGATAGTGGAGATGATGACTACTCCCGTTGACTGTAAGACAACCTGCTTTGTAGGCCAGCTTACCTTCTTCATCTCTGCAACGCATTCCTTGAAATATTTAACAATCTTCTTCATTGGAACCTCTTAGAAAACCAAGCTCAAGGATCCTACAGGCCAAGAGGGACTCGAACCCCCAACATGCGGTTTTGGAGACCGCCGCTCTACCATTGGAGCTATTGACCTATACGAGCCTTGAGCCGGATTAAGCCTTCTTATTTAATCTTTGTTTCCCTGTGAAGGGTGTGCTTATGCTCGAACGGGCAATACTTCATAAGCTCAAGCTTATTCGGGGTATTGCGGCGATTCTTCTCAGTAGTATAGTTTTTCTGCTTACACTCTGTGCACTGTAAAGCAATCTTTTCTACAGGTCCTTTCTTCTTTGAACTTGCCATATTCTCTCCTCGGTATAGAACCGTATATTTTCTTTAAGAGCCCTCGGCCGGGATTGGACCGGCGACCCCCACCTTACCATGGTGGTGCTCTACCACTGAGCTACAAGGGCAACAAGTGCGCACATCCAGCCATGGCTAAAAACCATGTTCTTAAAACATGCACTAGCTAACATAGCAAAAGATGGTATATTTTGTCAATATATGTGAGACAATTTTCAGTCAGGGCAGAAATTAACTCACCTCTATTACACAAAATAATGAAGATTACATCATTCATTGCGAATAAAATGAACTGTTTTAAAGGTTCTATTTTTGCTAACATGACTTTTGCAGTTGAATATATTGTAAAAAATTAACTAATATAATATGGCAAAATTCCATTAACGGGGAGACTTTAATGGCTACAGAAACAAAAACACGTTACGGAAGGGTTAGCAAGGATATCGCTCAGGATTTTGCAGAGCAGCTAAAGTACACATTCGATTCAGATGTATATCACAGAGACAACCAGGCAAGATATCAGGCTATCTCACTCGCAATCAGGGACAGGATCATCCATCAGTGGGATGTCACGAGAAAGACACAGAAAGAGAAGAAAGGAAAGAGAGTATATTATCTTTCACTCGAATTCCTGATGGGAAGGGCAATGACGAACAACGTCATAAACCTCGGACTGGAAAATCAGGTGAAGGATGCACTGAAGAGTCTAGGATATGAATGGGAGGAGCTCAGAGACCAGGAACCGGATGCAGGTCTTGGTAACGGAGGACTAGGTCGTCTTGCAGCCTGTTTCCTCGACTCTCTTGCGACACTTGAGATTCCTGCATACGGATATGGAATAAGATACAACTATGGAATATTCAATCAGCAGATAAAGAACGGCTGGCAGGTTGAGCAGCCTGACAACTGGTTGAAAGACGGCAACCCATGGGAGATCATGAGAAGGGATCTCGTGTTCCCCGTCTATTTCGGAGGAGAGGTGAAATCCTATCGCGAGAATGGAAGGGACATCTTCGTATGGGAGCCAAAAGAACAAGTAAACGGAATGGCTTACGACACACCGATTGTAGGCTATGGCGGTAAGACCATCAATACACTCAGACTCTGGAGTGCGATGAGTCCAGAAGGATTCTCTTTCCAGGAATTCAACAGCGGAGATTACACCGAGGCTGTAAGAAACAAGATTAATGCAGAGACCCTTTCACAGGTACTCTACCCTAACGACACCCTCTACATGGGCAAGGAACTCCGGCTCAAGCAGCAGTACTTCTTCGTATCCTGCTCTCTCCAGGATGCAATCAGGAGAGCAAAAAGGGATGGCGTGACATGGAAGGAGTTCCCAGAAAAGACCGCGATACAGCTCAACGACACACACCCGTCTCTTGCAATCCCAGAGCTCATGAGACTACTGATCGATCAGGAAGGACTTGGCTGGGATGAAGCATGGGACATCACGGTAAGGACGATGGGATACACGAACCATACCCTCATGCCAGAGGCGCTTGAGAAATGGCCACTGCCAATGTTGGAGAGCCTGCTTCCACGCCATATGCAGATCATATATGAGATAAATCAGAGGTTCATAAGCGAGGCTGTCTCCTACTTCCCAATGCAGTCTGACAAGATTGCGAAGGTATCGGTAATAGAGGAAAGCAATCCAAAGATGGTTAGAATGGCGAACCTGTCGATTATCGGAAGCCACAGCACGAACGGCGTTGCGGCCCTTCACTCAGAACTTCTGAAGAGGAGCATGTTCCCTGAGTTCTATACGATCTACCCCGAGAGGTTCAACAACAAGACCAATGGAATCACTCAGAGGAGATGGCTCTTAGATGCGAACCCGGAACTCGCAAAACTCATAAGCGGGGCAATCGGAGATAAATGGATCACGGATTTCGAGGAGATAAGAAAACTCTCAGAATTCGCAAATGACGATTCATTCATAGAAGAATTCGCAAAAATCAAGTACAAGTCAAAACTTAATGCGGCGTCATTCTTGAAAAAAGACTGCGGGATAATCATCAACCCTGACACCCTTGTTGATGTCCAGGTCAAGAGAATCCATGAGTACAAGAGACAGCTGCTGAACGCCCTCAACATCCTGATGATCTATAACAGGATGAAAAATGATGAAGCTTACAGAAACTCCTTCACGCCAACCACATTCCTCTTCGGAGGTAAGGCCGCACCTGGATATGTGAACGCAAAACTCATAATAAAATTCATAAACAACATCTCTGCTGTAATCAATTCAGACAATCAGGTGAACAAACTGCTGCAGGTACATTTCATGCCAAACTACAGGGTGACGATGGCTGAGAACATAATTCCTGCGACAAACATCTCAGAGCAGATCTCAACAGCGGGAACAGAGGCATCCGGTACGGGAAACATGAAGTTCATGTGCAACGGAGCGCTCACCCTTGGCACACTTGATGGAGCGAACGTCGAGATGGCAGAAGAGGTTGGAATGGATAACATCTTCATCTTCGGACATACAGAAGAGGAGATCACGGAGCTTGCAAAGACTTATAATCCTTATGAATGGGTAGAGAAAGATGAGGAGATAAAGAGCATGATAGCTCTCATAGAATCCGACTATTTCAACATCCATGAGCCTAATATCTTCGAACCTCTGAGAAAGAGTCTTTTCGACTATGGCGACAAGTATTTCCTCTTCGCGGATTTGAGAATGTATCATGAGAGACACGAGGATGCGGAAAAGCTTTACAAAGATGATCAGAGAGAATGGAACAGAAAGGCGATACTCAACATCGCAGCATCTGCGAAATTCAGCTCGGATAGAACGATAAAGGAATACGCAAAAGACATCTGGAACGTCTCCCCCTGCAAAGTAAAGAAAGCAAAAGACGATACGGTGCTTGAAGATGCTAGAAACAAAGATGTGAAATAAGAACATCACACAAGGCCATCACGAATAAAAGTGGTGGCCTTTTTAATATCTCATTTTTAAATCGGAAGGAAAGAGAAAAGGTAGAGAAGAATCGGAGCAAATACCAAAGAAGGAAGGAAGTTCCCTGTCTTGATCTTCTTCAACTCTAAAAGGGAGAGTGCGAGCATCACCAACAGATAGCCACCGACCGCACTGATTATCGCAATACCATCCTCTCCAAGTATTGGAGAGAGGAATCCCCCTGCTAAAGTGAAAAACCCTTGATAGATCACTATAGTTGCGGCAGAAAGGAATACTCCTTTACCGTAAGCAGCTGCGAATACGATAGCCATAAAACCATCCATAACGCTCTTTATGAGAATAAGGTCATAGTCACCTACTGTCCCTGCGTTTATACTGCCGACTATACTCATGGCCCCCGAGCAGAATAGGAGACTGGAATTAAGGAACGCCGTTCCAAACGACATATCTCCCTCCTCTTTTGGTGCGAACTTCTCACCAAGGGAGAGAACCCTATCCTCAATTCTGAGGGCTGTACCTGCGAATCCTCCAAAGATGAGAGCGAAAAGGGAGGCAAGGGTATCAGGAGAGTCAAAGGCCATATCTAAGCCTAAAGCAAGGGTAATAAGACCGGAGGAGGTCATGACTATAGTCTTGAACTCATCACTTATCTTCGATTTGAAAAAAAGCCCCAAAAATGCACCAAGGATTACGGCAATGGCATTAATAATAGTCGCTATCATAATGAAGAGAATAAGACTTTTTAACTTTCCTTAGCAAGGATATAATGGGGATATGACGACGATTTTCCTACTTGCAGGTCTTTCAGAAAGGATGGGAAAAAACAAGCTCCTCCTACCTTATAATGGGAAGTACCTTTTTGAGAGCACGCTCTTATCCGCTCTTACCTTCTCAGACAGGATAATAGCCGTACTAGGATATGAAGAAGAGCAGATAAGAAAGGCCCTGGCCTCATATAGAGATGTGGAAATAAGGGTGAACAGCGATTACGAAAAGGGGCAGAAAAGCAGTACCCTTGTCGGTCTGGAAGGAGTATGGGATGATGTCGCCATTCTCCCCGGGGATCTGCCTCTCCTAAAAGATGATGACTGGACAATAGGACTCAGATACCTCAGTCTGTGTCTGCCCTCCCGCCCTGAATATGAAAGCATTCCCGGTAATCCCGTATTCGTTCCACGAAGAATGAAAAAAGGCCTTGAGATGAGCTCAAAGCCTTTTAAAGAATATTTGAATGATGAGGGCATATGCCTCTATCCCGCATCAATCGGATGCATCTATGACATAGACACACCCGAACGCTATCAGAACTTACTCAACAACGACACCACCATCCCTGATGCTTAACTTGATGTCTTTCTTCGCAGTATCGCCGCTAAGCAGATATACGGAAAGAGGATTCTCAATCTCGTTCTGAATCGCCCTTCTTATAGGACGTGCTCCGAAGGACGGATCGAAACCAGCCTTCATTATCTCAGACTCGACATCCGCATCCCAGCTGAGGATAAGTCCCCTCTTCTCCATCCTCTCCTTAAGGTTCGTAAGCTCAAGACGCACAATCTTCCTTACCTCCCCCTCTCCAAGAGGATTGAACACGACAATCTCATCAATCCTGTTGATGAACTCCGGTTTGAATGCCCCTCGGATAGCATTCATGACATTCTCCTTTGCATGCTGAGGATCCCTAAGGATATATTCGGAACCGAGATTGCTTGTCATGATTATGATGGTATTCGTGAAATCGACAAGCCTACCCTGTCCATCCGTAAGACGACCATCATCAAGAACCTGCAGGAGGATGTTGAACACATCAGGATGAGCTTTCTCTATCTCATCAAAGAGGATTACCGAGTACGGCCTGCGTCTTACGACCTCCGTAAGCTGACCACCCTCCTCATATCCAACATATCCTGGAGGCGCACCGATGAGACGGGAGACGGAGAATTTCTCCATGTACTCACTCATATCTATCCTCGTAAGAGCCTTCTCATCATCGAAGAGAAGGAACGCCAGCTGTTTCGCAAGAAGCGTCTTACCAACTCCCGTAGGACCTGCAAAGAGGAATGAGCCAAGAGGTCTATGCTCATCAGAGATTCCGGCCTTGTTACGCCTTATGGCATTGCTTACGGCTTTTATTGCCTCATCCTGTCCAATGACCTTCTGACTCAGAGTCTCATCAAGTTTCAGATACTTCTCCTTCTCAGACCCCATCATCTTGGCAACCGGCACTCCTGTCCAGACGGATACGACCTTTGCGATATCATCCTCGGTAACCTCTTCCTTAAGAACCCCTCCGAGACTCTGAACCTTCTCCTCAGCAGCCTTTATCTCACTCTGAACCTTTGGTATTGTTCCGTGCTTGATCATTGCAGCCTTGGAGAGATCTCCATTACGTTCAGCTATCTCCTCCTCGCTTGTGAGCTTATCGAGTTCAGCTTTCTTCTCCCTGAGAGCAGAAATGCTTTCTTTCGCATTCAGCCATTCAAGGTGCATGGCATCATATCTCTCTTTATAGCCGGAAAGCTCTTCTTCAATCTTCTTGAGCCTGTCCTTACTTGCCTCATCCTCCTCCTTACTAAGGGCCTGCTTCTCAATATTGAGTTGAAGCATCTTCCTCTCAATACCGTCAAGTTCTGCTGGCTGGCTCTCAAGCTCCATTTTTATCTGGCTTGCAGCCTCATCGACAAGGTCAATCGCCTTATCAGGAAGGAAACGGTTTGTCAGATACCTGTCTGAAAGGACCGCAGCGGCGACAAGAGCCTCATCCTTTATCCTTACTCCATGATGAACCTCATATTTATTCTTCAGTCCCCTGAGGATGGAAATGGTATCCTCCACGCTTGGTTCTTTCGTATAAACAGGCTGGAATCTCCTCTCAAGAGCCTTATCCTTCTCAATGTACTTACGATACTCATCGAGTGTCGTAGCACCGATTGCATGAAGTTCTCCACGGGCAAGAGCAGGCTTAATGAGGTTGGAAGCATCCGTAGATCCTTCTGCTGCTCCCGCACCCACTATCGTATGGAGCTCATCGATAAAGAGGATTATATTACCATTACTCTTTGCGATATCATTGACAACTCCTTTAAGCCTCTCCTCAAATTCACCACGGAACTTGGCTCCTGCGACAAGAGCCCCCAGATCGAGAGAGAGAAGTCTCTTATCCCTCAGACTTTCAGGGACATCACCTTTTGCAATTCTCTGAGCAAGGCCCTCTACTATAGCAGTCTTTCCTACTCCTGGCTCTCCAATAAGCACAGGGTTATTCTTGGTCCTTCTTGACAGGACCTGCATCACACGTCTGATCTCCTCATCCCTTCCAATAACGGGATCAAGCTTATCATCCATTGCAAGACGGGTCATGTCACGACAGTATTTCTCTAGTGCCTGATAGCCGCTTTCCGGGTCGTTAGATGTTATCTTCTTATCACCTCTGATGCTCTTAAGAGCCTCCAGTACCGACTTCTCATCCACTCCATACCGCCCAAGCAGATCCTTGACATCGGCATCCTCCCTCAGTGATGCGAGAAGAAAATGCTCCGTGGAGACATATTCATCCTTGAATTCCACAGAGACCTTCTCCGCTCTCTGGAACACCTTCTGCAATGCCCTGGACAGTCCTCTGTTCACATCCCCGTAAATCTTTGGCAGACGTTCAATATAATTATTCACCTCTTCCTGAATCTCAGTTCGAGGAGCCCCAATCTTGTCAAACAATGGAGCTAGAATCCCCTCCTTATCTTCCAGAAGGGGAAGAAGCACATGGAACGTCGTAATTTCCGTTGAGGACTTATCTTCCGCAAGTGTCACAGCCGCATTTATTGCTGACTGCATTTTCAAAGTATATTTATCAAAATTCATATCAACCTCCAATTATCATGGAAGCATCATCACACAAGCCTAATTTAATAATAAGGAAGAAAAACGGCAAGCCTAATCAGACTTTGAAGAACATAAGATAGCTTTTAACGAAATCAAGGCTCTCTTCCCTGTTGAAGTTCTTGAAGAACGCAATCTGAAAGCAGAATGATTCCATCAGAGAGAAGATATGCCTGGTCGTCATGTCTACGTTACAACTCGCCATGATTGTATTCTTCTGAATTCCTCGGGAGAGCAGCCGTTTAAATAATATGGATAGTTTTGCCGTACGCTTATAGATTATCTCAGAGAAATCCTTGTTGAACTCTTTCTCATGAAGCATGACCTCCATCAGTCTTGTGAGTTCAGCTTCTGCGGATATCGCGTAATCCACGATCCTTGTACAGATTGCGATGATTCTGTCTATCTCAGAACCGATTTCCTCATTAAAAGCCATTTCAGACAGCTCGGCGAACAGATGCCCTGTAACGAGTTTCACAGCATAATAATATATTTCGTCCTTATCTTTGAAATACTGATAAATAGTAGGACGAGAAAGTCCCGCCTTTTCTGCGATTAGAGAGAGATTAGCCTCCCTGTACCCCACATCGGCAAACACAGCTAAAGCTGTTTTAAGGATATTTTCCTTTCTCTTCTCGTGATCTATCTTTTTTGGCATACGAAAATAATACAATGTATTTTGACAAAAAGAAAGTATTTCGTCAGAAATAATATTATTACTAATAATAAATATCAATTAATATAAAATACTAAATATTGACAATATTCATTATTTTAATTACTTTGATAATATAAGGAGAAAAGAAATGGCTAATTTTTATTTTTGTACAGAATGCGGAAACGTATTCACATCAATGCGTAAAAGCACTGTAAACTGCTGTGGACAGGAGTGGAAAGCACTGGAAGTAGCAGGAGAGCCAAATGAGAAACATCAGCTGGATGTTAAAGTTGAAAACGGAAAGAGAGTTTATACATCACATCACCCGCAGACAGCGGAACATTATTTCCCATTCATTGCATTCGTATGCAATTGCGGTACGATGAAGATCAGATACTACAAGCCGGAGGAAGAGGTTAAATTCTGCCTCGATGAGGATAAGCATGGAAAGCTGTACTGGTTCTGCAACCTGCACGGCCTGTACGAGATGGAAGTATAATCTTCTATAAGAGGATAGTTAAGCGGCTCGATGATGAGCCGCTTTTCTATTGAATATCAATAATCAAGTTTATCCGAAAGAGTTGCGACCATGACGGCCTTTATCGTGTGCATCCTGTTCTCTGCTTCATCGAATACGACGCTATGACTACTTCTGAATACCTCATCAGTAACCTCCATCTCCTTCAGCCCGAACTTCTGATAGACCTCTTTACCTATTGTTGTCTCAAGATCATGGAAAGAAGGAAGACAATGCTCGAAAAGAACATCCTTGTTCCCACTGGCCTTTAACAGGTCCATCGTCACCTGATAAGGTTTTAAGAGGTTTATCCTCTCTGCCATCTTATCCTCCTCTCCCATAGAGCACCAGATATCCGTATAGATGACATCAGCTCCTTTGACAGCCTCCATAGGATCACTTGTTATAAAAATAGATCCACCACTCTTTTCTGCATTCTTCTTACACTTCTCAAGAAGTTCAACATCAGGATTAAGACTCTCAGGGGTTGCCACGGAATAGGAAGCACCCAGGATTGAGCAGCCTATCATCAGGGCATTTGCGACATTGTTCCTGCCATCGCCTATGTAGGCGAACTTCAGCTCCTCACTCTTTTTCCCCGTATGCTCCATGGCTGTCATCATATCAGCAAGAAACTGCGTCGGGTGATCGATATCCGTCAGTCCGTTCCAGACTGGAACCCCACTGTATTTTGCAAGATCTTCAACCGTTTTCTGCTCGTATCCCCTATATTCTATGCCGTCATAAAGGCGACCGAGAACATTTGCCGTGTCCTCAAGACTCTCCTTCTTTCCCATCTGTGAATTTGTAAGAAAAGTGACAGAGGCGCCCTCATCATAAGCGGCAACCTCGAATGAGCATCTCGTTCTCGTACTGGTCTTGTCAAAAAGAAGCACGATGTTCTTTCCTTCTAGAAGTTTTCCATCAACCTCTTTCACATGGCTGAGCCCCTTTTTCTTCGCCTTTAATGCGAATGAAAGCGAGAGCAGATATTCAATCTCCTCCTTGGTGTAATCAAGAAGCGTAAGAAAGCTCTTTCCCTTTAAATTCATAAGACCTCCGAAACGTAGCACAATATTACATATTTATGCATTTATAGTCAAGTATTATTGTATTTTTATTCAATTCTATTGATATTATCACTACTTAGAGGAATATCTATACCATCGCTCTCATCACTTAGCTCTATATTCTGCAGTTTCTGTGATATCATGGTATTTCTTTTAATAACCGCATCTATCCTTCTTCCAGCCGTTCCTATGGCATTCTGAGTCTGTAAAAGTTCTTCTGAGAACTTGGCCATAAGGGTCTTTATCTTCGCGAAAAGATCCCTTACCTCCTTAGTCTTTTTCTCTATCTGAAGTGTTCTGAATCCCATTCCTAGGCTTATAAGAAGAGCTGAGAATGTCGTTGGACCACTGATTATCACCTTATAACGGTTCTGAATACCATCTACATAACCAGGATCCCTAAGCAGTTCAGCATAGAGGCTCTCGGTAGGAACGAAGAGAATTGCAAAATCCGTGGTACGCGGAGGATTTATATATTTCTCCGATATCTCCTGTGCCTCCTTTCTAACCCGCTCCCTCAGTGCCTTCAGTGCCAGGCGGACAGCTTCATCATCCCCATTATTCACAGCATCGACATAACGCTCATAATCCTCCTTGGGAAATTTCGAATCGATGGGGATATACACCTCTCCGTCATCTTTTCCAGGAAGCCGAACGGCAAACTCGACGACCTCCTGACTCTTAATCCTCGGATGGAAATTCTTCACATACTGTTCGGGAGACAGGATATCAGAGAGGATGGCCTCGACCTGTACTTCACCCCACACGCCTCTGCTCTTGACATTGCCGAAGATCTTATTAAGATCGCTGACATCCCTGCTGAGCTTATTTATTTCCCCAAGGGCGGAGCGCAGCTGGTCAAGATTATTCGATACCAGTTTAAAACTTTCAGTAAGTCGGAGCTCAAGTGTACTCTGAAGTTTCTCGTCAACTGTCTTTCTCATCTCCTCCAGTTTTTTCTCGTTATCAGACCTTATCTTCTCCATATCAGAGCGGACAAGGGAGACCAAAGTCTTTGTCTGCTCTGCAATATTGATTATACTTTTCTCATTTTCAGCTCTGATCTTCTCGAACTCTGTCTGAAGGCTCTTGGCAAATGCTTCAAGTTCACTCTTTGAAGCCAGTTTCAAATCCATAAGGGAAGATGAGAGTTTGTCACTCATAGAAGAAAGGGATGTATTCAACCCCTTCGTCTGTGCATCGCTCTGTGCATAGAGATTCTTTGCAGAAGAAAGGGAAGAGTCCAGCGATTTTTCAAGATAGGCTGTGACCTCTCTCCTGAATTCACTGTTTTCCCGTTCAATACTTTCGAACTCACGTGCTATGAAATTCTCAAGGGATGTAAAGTCCACCTTACCATTCCCTTCCATAGCTTTTCTCCTTTTTGATGCAGTGACAAGAGAGATGATAAGGGAGAGTACCAAGAGGAGGTTTACCGCCACAAGTGTTAAAATGAGTGACTCCATCATTCAATCTCCACCGTGATCCCATGCTTTGCAGAAGATCCAGGCTCAAGACTCAGGTAGTCACTCTTCTTCTCCAGATCCATTATGACACCGTCAGGGCCAGGCATGCTGGACCAGGGCTCAATGCATAAAAACGGAGCATCGCTTTTCATGGGATGCCAGATTCCAAGATATGGGAAACCGTCATATGAGACAGTAAGAGATGCCGGGGATTTATCACTTTTCAGTACGACATGTTTTCCAGTCCCCGTCAAAACGATTGCATCATTATCAAATAGCCCATGTGTAAGCATTATCCTATTCTTGTTTAAAGGATTTACCTCCCTTTTACCTGAATCCAAGAAAACGGAAGAGAATACAGCTCTCATGACATTTCCTGCATCTGGGAACCAAAGATAATAGTCCTCGAACTGCAATCCAGCAGAAAGAGGAATCTTGAAACCAGGATGGAATCCAATGGCATACGGCATGGGACGGTCTGAACCATTCTCGATGTACGCACTCATCTCCAATCGGTTCTCATCAAGGCGGTAAATCATCTTGAAGGTAAGGGGAAAAGGATAGCTCTTGTCCTCTCCAGAGAAAGAGAATACGACATGATCAGCTCCTTTATCCTCTACGGAGAAATCTGTCACGGAAACAAAACCATGCTTCTCCGCATCAAAAGTCCTTCCCCTGTAGGTGTATTTCTGATCCTTCATTCGACCTATGAACGGAAAGAGCACAGGACTGTGCTTCTTCCAGTACGCAGGATCCCCATCCCAGAGGTACTCCACACCATTCTTCTTCGAGAAAATACGGATAAGCTCCGCACCCCTTTCATTGATCTCCACTATAAGATATTCGTTTTCAATTCTTTCCATACTGATTATTCTAGCATGAAAAGCCTTTTTTTCATCATCACTCATTCAATTGCAGGGAAGAAACATGGAGACAACAAAAAAAGGGCATGGTAAGATATACCACACCCTTAGAATGCTGAAAACTGGAATCAGTCTACGAGGATAACCTCTCCATTCGGATATCTCTCGCTCACGTAATCTCTTACCTCATCGCTCTTCAAAGCGTTTACAAGAGCCAGAATGGCAGGATTAGTCTCATTTCCGGACTTCACTGCAATGACATTCACATAAGGGCTGTCCGCACCTTCAACATAGAGGCCGTCACGGGTAGCGATAAGGCCAGCAGGGATTGCATAGTTACCATTGATGACTGCGCCATCAACATCTTCCATGATTCTTGGGAGGGTAGCAGCCTCGATTTCTCTGAACCTGAGATTCTTAGGATTCTCTACAATATCCTGAGGAACAGCTTCCAGACCGGCATCATCCGCAAGCTTTATAAGTCCAGCTGACTGCAGAAGGAGAAGAGCCCTTCCCTCGTTCGTCGGATCATTAGGAATTGCAATCATTGCTCCATCCGGAATGTCCTCGATCGCGGAATACTTGGTTGAATAGAGAGCAAGAGGTTCAATGTGAATACCACCAGCACTTACAAGATCATATCCGCGCTCCGCATTAAAACTCTCAAGATACGGAAGATGCTGGAAATAGTTTGCATCGATTTCACCTGCCTCTAGAGCCTCATTCGGTGTGACATAATCGGTGAATTCTACAACCTCAAGGGTATATCCCTCCTCTGCCAGATCATCCACGACAAGATTAAGAAGAACACCATGAGGATCTGGAGTCGCACCTACCCTGATCGTGTCCGTGATTTCCCTTGTCTCATTCGCCCCCTGGGCAAAAACAAATGAAGTCAAAGCAACTAAAACTAAAAGAGTAACGAATATCTTTCTCATCTTTCTCTCCTTATGATGGATAATTAAAATTTAACAGGATGAAAATCCTTACATTAAGTTACGAAAATATAGATGTGCCTGATTTAGATATGAATATATTATGCCCTGCCGGGCATCATCATGGAGAGCATGTGCATGTAGAATCTGTTGAAAAAAGTCATCTTCCTCACTCTCCTTACCTTTTGATGAGTCCAATATATCCTAAAAAAATACATTGTTCAATGCGACAAGATGAAAAGTTTCCATTTTTCTTAAAATGTTTTTTGCTTCAAAAATAGAGAACATACGGTTATTCACTGCAAAAAACAGGCATGAGACAGGGATACACAGATCCTGTTCATGCCAATGCGATATCTGAATTTCCTAAGAAAAAGGGTGAACTACCCACACTTAAGAAGAGCGGGCTTCCGGCTTCAGTGCCAGCTGCTTGCTCAGGAAAACCTGCTCAAGTCTTACGTTAGCTCCACCGGAGTACATATGCGTCCCACATACGTGCAGAGATTTTCCTGCCCTGCAAGCAGCTAATTGAAGTATACCTTACGATTCATCTCCATTCTATAGAGATATGGTGTCTTCTCGATATTTTTTGATAAAGTTTGTTTACAGAGCGTTATAAGAGACGTCATCAACCTCTTCAAGCCACTCGTTCCTAGTGTTCTCTCCAGGAACTTCGATTGCAAGATGGGTAAACCAGGAATCCTTCTTGGCTCCGTGCCAGTGTTTGACTCCAGCAGGGATTACGACAACATCCCCCCTCTTCAGGCTCTGGGCGGGCTTTCCCCATTCCTGATACCAGCCCTCGCCGTCGGTACAGAGGAGAATCTGGCCACCACCCTTCGCGGCATGGTGAATGTGCCAGTTGTTCCTGCACCCAGGTTCAAATGTCACATTACCAACGGATACTCCCTCTGTTGTGAGCATATTCAGATAGCTCTGTCCCTTGAAATATTTTGCAAACGCCTCGTTCGCTTCTCCTACAGGGAAAACAGGTTTAAAATCCATATTAAAATCTCCTATTCTTATGTTATTTAGTATTTTTCTCCGAAGCCTTTTTTATCATAGAATCGGCAAGAAGACTCCATCCTCTACAGGGTGGAGATGAATTGCCAAATGGACATGACATATTGCTGATCTTAACCCGATATGATACAATAAATTATGGATGGATCAGCATGCATCGAGAAGAATAGTGTCATCAAGGAGCATGGCAAAGAAACCCGCATCCGTCACGCTTCGATGCGTCCTGTTGTCATTGAAATGAAGCTTGACCTGAAATGCCTTAACAAGGCAGAACATGAAAAGCTCTGGCACTACTTCACCCAGTGCCGATGGCTGTGCAATTACCTCATTTCACTTTCAGGTGACGATTTCAAAATATTCAATACGAAAACAAGAGACATCACATCCCTGGATAAGGAAGGCAATCCTGTTGAACGTCAGCTTACAATGCCTGCCAAGTTCATCCAGGCGGTATATTCATCCATCAAGCAGGATATGACATCCCTTGCCGCAAAGCGTGAGAAGACAGGAAAGAAGAACGGTAAGCTGAAGTTCAGAAGCGAATACAATGCAATAGAACTTAATCAGTATGGGAACACCCACTGGATCTGCTATGGCAATGATGGAAACAGGAATGGGAAGTACCGGAATACAGTTCACATCTCAGGTATCAAACGGCCCATAAGGGTGTTCGGAATGGAACAGATTCCTCCAGATGCGGAATTCGCAAATGCAAAGCTTGTGAAGAGGCCGTCAGGGATATACCTGATGCTGACATGCTATATACCGGAAAGCAAAGGGAAATCAGAGTCAGAGGATAAACCGTCAATTGGTCTCGACTTCGGCATCAAGACGACAATAACGACCTCCGAAGGAGAGAAGATCGACATAACAGTCCGAGAACCGGAACGCCTCAAGGGCCTGCAGAAGAAGTTCGCCCGCCAGAAGAAGGGTTCCAGGGGCTGGTATGATACGAGACATCTCATCAGGAGAGAATATGAGAAGCTTGCCAATAAGAGGAGGGCAAAGGCCAATCAGGCATACCATGACATCACGAAAGGGAGAAAGCTTATCGTCATCCAGGATGAGAATATCAAGGGATGGCATAAGGGACTGTTTGGAAGACAGGTGCAGAACAGCGCGCTCGGTACTCTGAAAGCGAAGCTCATTGCAAATCCCAATGTGCTTGTTGTCGACAGGTTCTTCCCTTCGACGAAGATGTGCCCCAGATGCGGGGACATCAATGAAGGCATCACGCTATCTGACAGGATATTCACCTGCGGGTGCGGATACAGTGAAGATCGTGATGTGAAAAGTGCAAAAACACTGCTTCTTGCAGGAGAGCATGAAATGTCCTGCACGCTTGCGGGACGCAAGTGTCCTCCGGAGGAGCGGAAATCAGCCTTCTATACCTCGTATGAGATATGGGAGCATTCTGCGAGACGCCCTGAGAAGGGAAAGAGCCCGGAAGCTCCATCCTCTAAGCGTTAGCGAAGGATGGAGTAGTTCACAAGACCGGACTTAACACTTTCCCTCATCCCCTCTCCGAAGAATTCAACCTGGCAGGCAAGTCCTTTCTCAAAACGGTCCGTCTCATCTGTGGTCTTCTGTGACGGAAGGGGAAGAGTGATACCATGAGAAGTCATGACGGTATTCGTGAGAGAGAGGAATTCCCTCATCCTCGCCAGTCCAAGATAATCCACCGCCTGATAGACGCACTCTTTTACAGCCACAGGGTCAATACCATCATCGAGGGCCTTTTCAAGGATTACACTGAACTCCTCTTTTCCACCTGCTCCGACACACGTTGCAAGAATGGCAAGATACCTTGTACGGTCATCGAGCCTTATTTCCTCATTTCCGGAAACTTCCTTATAAGCGAAATTCTCACTGAGTTCCATGAATTCAGGATCTGTCTGATATAGATTCATAAAGTACCTCCATATCACAGACAAAGGCTATTAAGCCAGCTTTCTATCTCAGCATCACTCATAGCAGATGTAAGTCTCATCGTTCCCCTCACATCGGAGGATGGGCACAATTTACTGATTCTCTCCTCTATCTTCCCCTTTCCACTTCCTCCGGATGTAAAGAACGGAATCACCGTCTTCGAAGAGAAATCATAGCTTTCTAGGAAAGAGTCAATTATCCTGGGTTCAACTCCCCACCAGTTGGGGAAACCAATGAAAATCACATCATAATCCTCAAAAGAAGGAACTGTCCCCTTTATCTTTGGACGGGATGTCTCATCTGTCATCTCAAGAGTACTTCTTGATTTTTTATTGGTCCAATCAAGATCAGCAGCAGTGTATCGCGTCTCCGGTTCAATCTCGAATACATCTGCATTAGAAAGCGATGCAACCCTTTTTGCAATCCTCTCCGTTACTCCACTCGCGGAGAAATATGCAACAAGTCTCTTACTCATTATCCTCTCCTCCTAACAGTTTTATAACTGTCTTATATACGAAATCGCGGATAGGAATCTTGTAAATCTCGATTCCTACCTCTCTCATCGCAATAAGCTGTTTCTCTGTCATCATCGTATAGGGATAGACACCATACATGAAAGGAAAGAACGAATAGAGAAAAGAGGAAATATCCTTCTCACTGAAAGATGGAAAGAATTTTCCTATAAGGGAAGAAACGGTTGAAAGGGCATTGGCATATGTCTTTTTGAAATCCACAAGGAAGCTAAGCCTGCTGTTCTCCTCAAGGTCATACAGATTCATGGAAAGCAACCGAAGCATCTGAGTGGCATTCTCAAGAGTTGAAGAGAACATATAGGCGAATTCCTCCCTGCTTAGCCTTTCATTTCCATCCCTTATCTTCTCAAGACTTTTAATCCATTCCTCATACTGTTCCTTTAAAAGAGACAGAAATATCTCCTCTTTCGTCTCAAAGTAGTTGTAAATGGAGGTCCGTGTGAAAGAAGTGTCCTCTGCGATATCCTTGATCGTTATCTCTTTAAAACTTTTCTTCTCATAAAGTGCACGTGCGGATGCGATTATCTCATCTTTGCGAGCATCCGTTAATTCCTTCGATCCTTTTGGCATATTCTTATCCTGACACGATGTCAGCAATAATATAGATCTATTCTGACACAGCGTCAATAATAAAAAGAAAAAAAATCCAGGGACTTCCCCCTGGCCCGGTCTCCTACCGTTTCGAGAATGCGGCTATCTCCTTTCCCGCCTCATCCTCATCAACCTTTCTTAGAAGGATGAAACCCACGAGGAAGAGGATTATAAGGGAGATTATGCCGTATCGCTGCTCACCTGTGAAAAGAGTTACGATACCTACCAGGAAAGGTCCAACAATGGCTGCGAACTTTCCGAGCATATTGAAAAAGCCATAGAATTCTGAGGAATTCTCCTTCGGTATGAGCCTCGTGTAATAGCTTCTCGAAAGTGCCTGGATACCACCCTGAAAGAGACCGATCGTACATGCGAGGATATAGAACTGGCTGACGTCAGTCATAAAGAATCCTATCACTGCAATAGCTGCATATGCCCCGATTGCAATGAGAATCGCCCTCTTTATTCCGATCTTCTTTCCAAGGATGTTATAAAGAATGGCAGAAGGGAATGCGACGAACTGGGTGATTAACAGTGCCACGATAAGACTTTCTGAAGGAAAACCAAGGGCTGTTCCATAATCGGTTGCCATACGGATTATCGTGTCAACTCCATCGATATAGCACCAGTAGGCAACAAGGAAAAGTGCCGTGTTCTTAAGATTCCTTAGACTCTTCAATGTTGACACAATCTGGGAAAATCCATCATGTATTGCCTCTTTCAGACTCACCCTCTCCCCTTTCTCCTCCTTTACGAGAAATGCAAGAGGAAGAGTGAAAACAATCCACCAGACGGCGACCATCACGAAACTTATTCTTACTGCTGTCGGGCCATCAGGGATACCGAAGGTCTCAGGCATGAGAAACATCAGGACATTGAGAAGGAATAAGAGACCACCTCCTATATACCCCAGCCCGTATCCCAATGATGATACGAAATCCACCTTCTTTTCACTAGCTACAGTCGTCAGAAGGCTGTCATAGAACGAGTTTGCACTTGCAAATCCAATATTCGCAAAAACGTATAGAAGCACAGCCACTGGCCACTGTCCCATCGCTACAAACCATAAGGCACCCGTCATCACCGCCCCAAGGAAGGCAAAGAATATGAGTAACTTCTTCCTATAGCTTCCCCTGTCTGCTATGGCACCTATCACAGGGGCCATGGCTGCCACAAGGATGCTTGCAATGCTGTTCGCAAGTCCCAGGTAAAACGTGCTGGATGCGCTGTCAGCCCCATATGCCCAGTATTGGGAAAAGAAAATCGGGAAGAACGCCGCCATCACGGTCGTTGCGAAAGCAGAGTTCGCCCAGTCGTAAAACGCCCATGAAATTATCTCTTTTTTACTATCCTGCATAAAACAATCTCCACATCCCAGAATAAAAGAATGCTGTTAAATCAAGATTACAAGTAAATGCAGATTTTGAAAATTCCCATTTTAGAAGATGAAAACTCTCTTATGTGCTATCATCATGATATGAATTATGCGAAATCCATACTTTGGTACGATCTCGAGACCTTCGGCCTGAATCCCAGGGTGGACAGGATCGCACAGGCCGCGCTTATCAGGACGGACCTACAACTGAATATAATCGAAGAACCGGTACTCCTTTATTCGAAACTTACCGATGACTATCTGCCAAATCCTGAAAGCTGCATTGTTACAGGACTGACTCCACAGGAAGTGAATGCGAAGGGCATCAGGGAATACGATTTCATAAAGAGAATAAATGATATGTTCCTCGTTCCAGGAACGGTAGTTGCAGGATTCAACAATGTCAACTTTGACGATGAATGCATACGTTCCACGCTGTATAGAAACCTTTTCGACCCTTTCGAAAGAGAATACAAGGAAGGTCGGAGTCGCTGGGACATAATGAACCTCGTGAGGGCCACGAAGGATTTAAGGCCGGATGGAATAGATTTCTCCGCGATAAATCCTGAGACGGGCTTCACCAGTTTCAAGCTCACTGACATAACAAGGGTGAACCACATCGAACAAGAGGGTGCTCATGATGCACTTGTGGATGTAAGAGCGACCGTCGAGGTAGCTCGCCTTATAATGCAGAAACAGCCTAAACTCTTCCAGTATGCGTTCTCCCACCGCTTTAAGAACGACGTATGGGCTGTGATGGATCCGATAAGGCATCGTCCGGTACTCCATACGAGTGCCGCATACGTATCAGAGAGAGGAAACACGCACCCGATCCTTCCTCTGATGGCAAACAAGGACCGGGGAAACGAGATATACTGTTTCGATCTCACTTTTCCAATCCCCGAAAGATTGGAAGGCGTTGAGGATCTCAGAGAAATAGGAATAGTCAGGGTCATGGCAAATAAATGTCCATTCGTTTCTCCGATGAGCGTGCTGGATGAGAAGGCTGAGGCCCGTCTTGGATTCACGAGAAAAGAGGTCGAAGAGAAGGCCGAAAGGATCAGAAGGAATCATCGCTACCTCTTCGATCTCAGTTCCGTACTGAATGTAAAAAGGGAATTCGAAGGCGAAACGGATGCCGATTACACGATATACGACCGCTTCATGAGCGAGGCGGATAAAGCAAAACTCAAAGAGATTGCGAGATTAAAGCCTGAGGAAAAGTTAAAAGCAGGCGAATACAATTTCGAGGACGAGAAGTATCATAAGCTCCTATGGAGAATGGTTGCCCGCAACTGGCCGGAAAGCCTGAACGAGAAGGAGAGAATACAATGGAAGAACTTCTGCGCATCCCGTCTGATAAACCCTGCCAGTAAATTCGCACGCCCGATAGAACTCTATCTGAGAGAGTGCAAGGAGCATATGGACAGCATTGAGACGGATGCAAAGGATAAGCTCATATACAAGGCTCTCTATGAATACGGTAAGGATCTGGAGAGGAGAATCCTCTCATAGGTTTTCAGTAAAGCTAGACTCCCTTCTGTTCAACCTCTTTTCCGCATCCTCGGAGACGAGGGCTACGACAAGAGCGACGGAGGGGACAGCTACAAGCATTCCGACAACTCCTCCCAGTCCCCCACCTATCGTGATAGCGGCAAGCACCCAGATACCGGGAAGGCCTATTGAAGAACCCACGACTCGCGGATAAATCACATTATTCTCCGTCTGCTGAAGAATCAATATGAAGATGAGGAATACAAGAGCCTTGACTGGACTTATCGGGAAGATCATGATCGCACCTACTATTGCCCCTATCCAGGCTCCTGCGATAGGGATAAGGGCTGTCACGCCAATAAGAGCCCCAATTGCCGTCGCGTAAGGAAGACGGAGAAGGAACATCCCGATACATGCCAGAGACCCCAGGATGAATGCCTCGGTAATCTGTCCGATGAAGAACCGCTTGAATATTGAATTGGCCTTAGAGAGGACAACAAGCGTGCTGTCACTCCTCTTTCTTCCAAGATAAGCATTCATAAGACGTTGTGATACACCGATAATCCGCTCCTTACCTGCAAGCATGTAAATAGAGAATGCAAGTGCGAGTACGAGGGAGACAACGAGGCCGAGAAGAGAACCGACAAAGCTGAAAACCTCGCTTACTATCGTGTCTCGGCGCTCGGTAAGGAATGAGCGCAGGTTATCAAGAGGTCTGAGGAACTCACTGACATTCTCAATGTAGGGATCCAGATCATCCGGGGCCATATCCGCAAGTTCAGAGAGAAAAAGAGGAAGGCTGTTTATAAGCAGGGAGATGGATTCTATCAAGCGCGGTATTATATAGGAGAATATCAGGGTTACAATCAGTACCACTATGACTATGGAGGACAATATGGACAGAGCCCTCCGCCCACGCTTGATCTTATAAAATACCTTCTTTTCTAAAAGCGTCATGGGAATATTAAGTATGTAGGCCATGACAGCACCTATGACTATTGAAGTCACGCTGTCAAACAGTGTCTCCAGGAAACTTTCAATGTGTCCGTAGTACCTGAAAGCCAGAAACAGGATGAAAACGACTATGGCTGAAAAAATAATATTCCTTTTAAACGTGCTCATTTTCCCCAATATTAATCCAAATAAGATATTTTTTATATAGACAAAAACAGATAAATCTACAGTCTTTTTCAGACAAGAGGGGAAACACCCATTTTATAATCAAAACAGCATCTCTTTTTCCCTGTTCCCCCTTACTATCCAAAAAGAAAAGATATGAGCTATAATAACACCTCAGGAGAAAAACCATGTTGGAGAAACTTCCCGGATATAAGAAACAGCTTGAGGACCTGGATCAGAGGATATCGAGTCCTGAAGTGATGTCAGATATGAAGAAATATAAGGAACTGATGGTCGAACGCTCTCACATAGCCCCGATTGTGGAGAAGCTGGAGGAGATAAAAGCTCTCGAAGAGAACAAGAGAGATGCAGAGGAGATGCTGAAAGAGAGTGACAGCGAACTCGTGGAGATGGCCAAAGAGGAGATAAGCGAGACGGAGAAGAAACTCGAAAGAGCAGAGAAAGAAGTTAAGATGCTTCTCATTCCACCAGATCCTCTAGACGGAAAGAACATCATCATGGAGATAAGAGCAGGAACAGGAGGCGATGAGGCTGCCCTCTTTGCTGCGGATATCTACCGCATGTATTCCCATTATGCCGAATCAAAGAGATGGAAGATCGAGGTCATGAACAGCAACGAGACCGGTATCGGAGGTCTCAAGGAGATCGTATTCTCCATAACAGGAAAGGACGTCTATGCATCTCTCAGATATGAGTCAGGCGTGCACAGGGTTCAAAGGGTTCCGGAAACCGAATCTGGTGGAAGAATACACACATCCGCAATAACGGTCGCGGTTCTTCCCGAGGCGGAGGAGACCGATATCGAGATAAGGCCGGAGGATCTCAAGGTTGATGTCATGAGAGCAGGAGGGCCCGGTGGGCAGTGTGTTAATACAACCGACAGCGCGGTAAGACTTACACACCTTCCGACAGGACTCGTGGTAATCTGTCAAGACGAGAAGAGTCAGATAAAGAACAAAGCGAAGGCATTAAGAGTCCTCAGAAGCCGTTTATATGAGATGGAAGAGGAGAAGAAGAGGAAGGAACGAAGCGAGCAGAGGAAGAGCCAGGTAGGCTCCGGAGACCGTTCAGAGAGAATCAGGACATATAATTTCCCCCAGGGAAGGGTCACTGACCACAGGATAAACCTAACCCTCTACAAGCTCGATGCTGTAATGAACGGGGATCTTGATGACATCATCGAACCATTGAAGATCGCAGCCGGAGAAGAAGCACTGAAAGAGGCATGAGGATAAGGGAACTGAAAAGCGAGCTCAGAAAGAGACTCGCTTCATTAGATAATCCTATGTTGGAAGCAAGAATACTGCTCTCTCATTTTCTCTCCCTGAACATCTCGGAACTTATAACAAAAGATGGAAATGAAGTCAAAGACGAGGAGATGAAAGCCATATTCAAAGCAGCAGATGAACGCCTAGAAGGCCGTCCCATGGCATATATCCTCGGAGAAAAGGAATTTTACGGCTATGTGTTCCACGTAACGGAAGACGTGTTGATTCCTCAGCCGGACACGGAAATACTAGTAGAAACAGCACTTGACATATTAAAGGACACCCCTACCCCCAAGGTTCTTGATATCTGCACAGGCAGTGGTGCAATAATAACGGCATTAAAAATGGAAAGACCTGATATGGAAGCTTCTTTTTCCGATATCAGTGAAAAAGCTCTTAAAATCGCAATAGAGAACTATAAGAACATCACCGGGGAAACGGCAGAAGGAAGAGAGGGGGACCTGTTCCAACCATGGAAGGGATGTAAATTCGACATGATTACAGCCAATCCCCCGTATGTGACTAAAGAGTGGTATGAAAGCGTTAGTGAAGAAGTGAAAAGAGAACCGATACTGGCAATCGTTGACGAAGAGGATGATGGCCTGGGGATTATCAGAAGAATAATAAAAGAGGCCCCTTCATACATGAAAGAAGGAGGTCATCTCATTCTCGAGGCAGATTACAGACAGCATGAGAAGATAAGAGATCTTCTGAGAAGAGAGGGTTTTTCCTTCATCAATACACAAAAGGACCTCTCCGGGCTGGAAAGAATCAGTTATGGAAGAATGAATTAGTTACTTCTTTGCTTAATCCCACATTCTGATTATAATCTATTCTATGGACGAGATTCCAAACAAGGAACTTGTAGATAAGTTCGTAACTAACATCATCAGATTCCATGCCGAGGAAAAAGATAAGATAACATCAGCTGCGATTTATGCAGCAAAGAAGCATGGAGATCAGAAAAGAAAGAGCGGGGAGCCTTATATAATCCATCCCCTCTCTGTCGCTGAGATTCTGATGAGCCTTGGAATGGATGCCGATACCATATGTGCGGGTCTCTTACATGACACTCTTGAGGACACGGATACGACAAGGGAGGAGATAGAAAACCTCTTTGGGAAAGAGGTCGCTATCATGGTCGAGGGTGTTACCAAGATAAGCCATATCACAGATAATAAGAGCATACAGGAAGCGGAGACAATAAAGAAGATGTTCTTCGCCATGAGTAAAGATGTAAGAGTCATACTCATAAAGCTCGCAGATAAACTGCATAATATGAGAACTGCGGAGTTTCTCTCGCCTGAGAGGAAGCAGGCTTTTGCCCAGGACTGCCTCGACATTTTCGCACCCATTGCTGACAGTCTCGGAATGTCGACAATCAAATGCGAGCTTGAGGATCTCTCCCTGAAAGCACTGAAACCAGAAAGCTATAACTACATAAGTGAATACCTCTTAGAGCGCAAGGGAGAATATACCGCCTATATAAAAGGAGTATCAAGGACTCTTGCTGATGCCTGTAAAAAAGCTGGACTGAAGAACGTGCAGATATCAGGAAGAGTGAAACACGCCTACTCCATCTATCAGAAGATAAAAAAGAGGAAAAAAGAGATTGATGAGATCTATGATATCCTTGGAGTAAGGGTGATATGCGAGACCCCGGTCGAGTGTTATACGATCCTAGGCCTCATCCACTCGATATGGGTACCGATCGAGGGACGGTTCAAAGATTATATCGCGATGCCGAAACCGAACAACTATCAGAGTCTGCATACGACCGTTCTTGGTCCAGGGGCAAAACATCTTGAGATCCAGATAAGGACTTTCGAGATGCATAAGACCGCGGAAGAGGGAGTTGCCGCACACTGGTCATATAAGGCTGCAAGCGGAAGTGAGAGCGGGACATGGAAAACTGTTGACAGCATAAACTATAACAAGATAATCGCGAAACTTAAAACATGGCAGCAGGAGATAGAGAAGAACGAGGATGATTTCATGGACGAGATCAAGAATGAGCTTCTGAAGGACTCCATAATCGTATTCACACCTCAAGGACACGTAATAGAGCTTCCTGTCGGGTCTACTCCGCTTGATTTCGCATTCAAAGTGCACTCCGAGGTCGGGATACACTGTTCCGGGGCCCGTGCTGACAACTCAATAATCCCCCTCAACAAGCCACTGCAGAATACGCAGATCGTTGAGATACTGACAAGTCCTAACGCCCATCCGACACAGGCATGGCTGGAGTATGCCTATACACCGAATGCCAAAAAGAAGATAAAAGCATGGCTGAACAAGAATGAGAACACGAACATCCCTATAGCCCCTGGTAAAAAGGATGAAAAAACACCTCTTCCTCAGGTTCCAGAAAAACAGAAACCTCTTATTCCTATCAACGGGGGAATAAAATTTCTGAGTAAGGAAAAGAAAGGTACTGTAGTCATAGGAAACAATTCGAACGTCCTCTTCGATTTCGCCAAATGCTGTAATCCCGTACATGGGGATGACATTGTTGCCTATATAACAAGAGGTCGGGGATATGTGATCCACAGAAAAGATTGTCCAAATCTCAGGAATATGCCGGAAAAAGATGTCAGGCTCGTACCCGTTGAATGGGATGGAAAGGAACTTGTAAGACGGTTCAAGGTAATTGCTAAAATGAATACGGAGCTTTTCGGGGAAATCGATAACGCCACAAGAAAGCATGGTGGGCACCTGATAAGCGGAGAACTTAAAGCCGATGGACAGGACCTAGAAGGAGTCTTTACAATCTCCTGTGATGATGAGGATGCCCTTAAAAAGACCACAACCGCAATAAGGGCTATTCCTTCCATAAAGAAAGTCGTAGGTGTCTGAGTATATTACAAGCAGGCCTCACTGAGACCTATCTTTTCAGCGTATTCTATCAGCTATCTTCCGTACTTAGGAAAGTGGCATATTAAAGCTCTTTGATACCTGCGACATCGCCAGCTTATCCCTTAGGATTGTCTCATCGAGTTTCTTAATAGAATAAGTCGAAGGTCTGTTCTCTGATTTAAAGAAAAATTAAATTTAATCCTCCAGAACCTTAAGTGTCTCAGGTAGAAGCTGTTTTTTCCTTGAAAGAACTCCAGGAAGATAATAAATCCCGCTCTCGATCTTCTCATATGGGATCTTGTATTCCTTATCGAAAGTCGTCGTAAGGAGCACGGACTCCTCCTTGAACACATCTGTTACCAGAAGCATGGCGATGGACAGTCCCTGCTTATCACGAAAGCTCTTGAGCGCATCAAGATACGTGTCCTTCATCTCCTTTATCTCCTCAAGACTTCCGACCTCTACCTGTCCTATTCCAAAATGTACCCCATGTTCTCTGTACTTCTTGAAGTCAGAAGCTATGAGCGCCATTGGATCCTTATCGCGTATTGATGCAGAGGAAGAGAAAAGGGCATGGCAGAACTCATCGAAATCCCCGATACCGGATGCTTCTTTAAGAGCATTCGCAACAAATCTGTCATAATCCGTCGTCGTTGGACTTTTGAGCATCACGGTATCTGCAACAATGCCTCCGAGGAGAATCATGGCAACCGTCTCATCGATAGGAATCTGCCATTTGACATATTGTTCATAGACTATCGTACAGGTACTTCCAACGGGTTCAGAGCAGATGAAAATCGGTGTTTTCATCTTGGGAGCGGCTAAGCGGTGATGATCTATGATCTCCGTGATATCCGCCTCCTCAATTCCTATCACAGACTGTTCTGCCTCATTGTGATCCATCATTATTATCTTCGCTCTTGGCCTGTTCAAAAAGCTACGTCTGGTGACAAAGCCTTTCCATGTGCCACTCTCAAATACGCTTACCCCCCTTTTCTCTCCATCCGAGAGTATGGCCTTCACCTCATCATAGAGGGTATCCATCTCGACGCGAGGAGCATCAGAGGATGAGATTATCTGGCTTATCGGGGTGGAAAGCCTTAGGAGACGGAGGGTTTCTGCAGTATCCTCCTCAGAAAGGTAAACCATGCCTTTAAAGGAGGAGAAATCGATCTCAACACTCTCAATATCACTCACACCTGTAAGTATTATTCCTGCCAAATCGTGTTCGATGGCGTAAGAAATATGTCTTTTCCTATTTCCAACAACCAAAAGAGGCGGCCTCTCACAGGCACTTACCCTCTTGCAGAAAACCTCATAATCCATGGCGCCGACGACGATCTGCGCATCGAAGGTATCATCTGGCCCACGCTTTAAGAAATGTCCTTCTATTACACGTGGAATATTATCCTGGCTTATCGTGTAAAACGGCCTACCCTTGTGATTTTCCATCAAAAAGAAACGGTTTATATCATCAACACTCACAAGTGCCTTGTATTCACCCTTATCAATCACGGGGACTACCGATGGATGGTATACGTTCAAAAGGCTTATGAGTTCATACACTGGATCCGTCCCCGTTACCGTGAACGTCGGGCTTTTCACTATGTCCCGGCATTTGGCTTTTACATCCTTCAGCAACTCAGGGATATCCACTCCAGCCCTGTTAAAAAGATATTTCACATTATCATTGACGTTTCCCAGTCTTACGGGAATATATTCATTGGCACTGTCCACCGTGCCCTTGAGCTTAGCATATGCCCATGCAGAGCATACTGAGTCCATGTCTGGATTCCTGTGTCCTAAAACGTATACCTTGGCCATAAGGAAATGTTACCCCAAAGAAGTGAAAATAGAAATATCTTTTCTCTGATTGCTTAACAATAGTTTTTCAATCATAATCTAAGACATGAAATGTGTAATGGCTAATGATCACGGGGCTATTGAGCTTGCAAAGAAACTCAAGGCCCATCTTGAAGAAAGAGGAATTGAAGTAAACTATCTTGGAACGGATAAAAATGAGAGTGTGGACTATCCTGACAAGGCTGTAGAGTGTGCAAAAGAATATCTGAAAGGAGGTTATGATTTCTCAATAGTCCTATGTGGTACAGGAATAGGAATTTCGATTGCTGCAAACAAGATAAAAGGAATACGCTGTGCTCTTGTAATGGACTCATACTCTGCAGAGATGTCGAAGAGGCATAACAATGCCAACATGCTCTCATTCGGAGGAAGAGTCGAGTACAAAGAAGATCCTGTGAAGATTCTCGATGCATATATCGATGCAACCTTCGAAGGAGGAAGACATCAAAAGAGGATAGATAAAATCACTGCTCTGGAGAACAATCAGTAATAATCCCGATAGGTGCCTCGGACATAGAAGTCAAACGTAAGTAGGGAGAAGGATACGATCACTCGATTATTGATGAAGTCATAACCGATATTGGTCTTTAAAATCCTCTCCCTGTGACCGGTTACCGGGCTACCTACGGTGAGGGGGGTTATTGAGAGATATGCCCCGGCTCCCTGATAATCACTGTTGAATACTCCCGTATAAAAGCCTCCTATTGAAATAAGAGTGTTTATACCGACACCTGCGACCTTGCTGGCGGTACTCCGCTCTCCAAGAAGAGCATATGAGAACTCGAGGAAAGCGGTGTTCTCATTGAATATTGAAGGAGTAAGTTCCGTTATCACACCGGCAGCCATCTCCAAATGAGAAGTAAGACCGATATTTATGGAAAGAGAAGCTCTTAGCGAGTCCTCTATACCATATTCACCATAATAACCGTATGTGGATATCGATCCCAGGGATATGGAGATATCCTGATAGTCAGCAGCACCGAGAGGGGCGATGACCAGGAACATAATTAAAACGTAGATTATCTTTTTCATCACTCCTCCTAAATGAAATATGAGAATTTCATGATTCTTATCCCGTATCCAAGGGAGTAATCGGTAGCATCGACTGTAAGCATCGGCGTGAAGAACTCATATTCAAAATCAGTTGATCTGAAATTGATAAGAGCGAGCTCAGCTCTGTAATACCATCCATCCTGATAGACATACTCCGCTCCCAGTTTTACCTTAGGACTGTAAAGCACAGGATTTGCAAAGAGGAAATCAAGGTGCACGGGAGTAGAGAAAGGAGAAGATGAGAGATTCACCGCCACCGATTCAAAAAATGGTGAGAGTGCGACTTCCCCATCGAGCATGAGATAAGGTTCGGAGAAAAAGGAAAATCCCGCATTGACGGAAAGTCCGGCATAATGGCTTTCTCCATTGGCCTCCCCTACACCTCCTACCCCATAAAAAAAGGAGAAAGCATAAAGCGGAGAGAGAAGTAGAATAATCAAGATAACAAGTAAAGCCCTTTTCACCATCATCCTCCGTAATAAACCATGAGATAAGAGAGGAATGAACCATCATCATTCTTTCTCTCCTCTGCTTTTTTCAGATCAATCACATCAACACCATCAGAGCTCCTATCATCAATATGGGCATTTGAAGAGATTGCAAAAGAAGAGCTGTCAAGCATCAGGGCAATCTCATTGCTCAGTCCCATCGACCGGTAATTGAAATTAGTTGAACCTATGACAGTATATCTGTTATCGGTAATGAATAGCTTCTCATGAAGCAGCCTCCCCTTGCTATCCATAGAAAGATAGAACTCATCTGCGACAGCAACGAGATCTGGAAGTATGTAGGATACCCCGCCAAGCGCCCTGTCCTCAACAGAGGCGAGAATCTTTATATGCACCCCCCTCTCCTTCGCAGCTTTTAAAGCAGCCAGCATATTATCATCAAAGACAGGGAGGAATGCGATCATGCTTATATCCTCCTTGGCACTGTTTATAAGAGTTGCATAGAGATTTGAAACCCTGCTCTCACCTCCAGGTCCCTGATTGAAAAGATACGCGGCAACATCCCCTTCCCGTTCGTCGATGTACGAAGAAAACGAGGCTCTGTCTATCTTCTCAACACTCACCCCGTTCCATATCGAGACAAACTCATCCGTAAGGGCAGAACAGAGTTCCTTTGAGGAGAAAAGGTACATGCTGTCCCTCTGATTTTCATCCCCTGCCCCCATAGAGATATAGTTTATGTTCATTCCCCCGATGGCGCATGCCTTACCATCAAAGACAAAGAGTTTCCTATGATCTCTTATCATGAGAGTATTCGGTGCGATAAGGTGCATGGCGGACACAGGAGAGTATTCTATGAGATGGACTCCCCTGTCACGCAGGAAATAAAGCGGGGTCATGTGGTATCTTGATTCAGTCATATCATAGCTTGAGATACCGTCGATGATCATATATACATCCACTCCGCTCTCCGCTTTCTGACACAGAAGCTCATAAAAGGGCTCAAGAGCTTCACTTGAGGATCCCAGGAATGTGGAGATCAGAATATAATCATCACACTCTCTTGTGAGTTCCATCAGACGATCAAGCCACTCATCTCCATCATAGAAAGCCTCAGGCTCATTCACATCAAGCCTTGTAGCTCCTAGGGCAATAAGTTTCTCATCTACTGATAAATCCTCACTAAATGTGAGATCGGAGACGAACACCTCCGTGTTCACACACGATGAGATGATTAATGCAGATACCAGAATAAATAATACTCCTACCTTCCTCATGACCTTCTCATAGTGGAAAAGATGGAGTTTTTTTTCAAGAGGGTACTTGAAGTGATGAGAACTGATATTTCTACTCTTCAAGGAACTTTGCCATTTCAAAAGGAAGAAGGCCAGACAATTACTTTCTCATAGAAGGAAAGATGAACGGATTTGGCAACAGATCAGAGAACACGTACTCCGTCCTTCTTCCTTCCGTATCCACAAGGATTACGGGAGTATCAGGGCGAGCGAATTCAGCTATGACCTGCAGGCACAAGGCACAAGGAGGAGCAGGAGGATAGTCATCACTTGCCACCACAAGCAGATCAATACCGAGCTTGCCTTCCTCAGTAAGGGCGGTGGTTATCGCGTTGCGCTCTGCACATATCGTAGCCCCATAGGAAGAGTTTTCGATATTACAACCTCTGTAGATCCTGCCACTTGTCGCACTTAAGACAGCAGCTCCCACCTTATATCCTGAATACGGGGCATAAGCGTTATCCCGAGCAGAGAGAGCCTCTTTCACAGCACGGTTTATAATCTCCTCCCTTAGAGGACATCCAGATGCCTTTATATATGATGCTCCATAAAGAATCTCCTTATCACGGGTCCCAAAGAGATAATTCTCAAGCTCCTCCGGATTTCCTATATCCTTTAGCTCTGAAATATCTTTTATCACCCTGTCAGCTCCGGACTTCAGTGCATCTTCCCTCTTCATCGTAGTAGTCAGTGCAACCGTTCTTATTCCCGCATTGAGACCTGCGAGAACTCCTCCTGGACTGTCCTCTATCACGATGGCATCTGTTTTATCAACACCGAGTATGGAGATTGCAAGAAGGTAGATGTCAGGATTGCTCTTGTTTCTTCTTATCATATCCTCTGCTATCACCAGATCAAAGAAATCCGGAGATACCCCGAGTGCGGATATGTTGGCATTGACCTTCCAGCGTTGGGCAGAGGAACAGATTGCGATCTTCATTCCAGCTTTCCTGAAATTTCTTATAACCTCTCCCGCTCCCTTCATCGCAATATCATGGCTTTTAAGTTCGTCAGAATATATCTTCTGATAGAATGCATCAGCATCCTCGACGGTGACATCATCAGCTCCAATCTCAGATGCTGTCCCATAGATGAAATCACTCATGCCCGTACCAAGGTGGGAAAGAAAGTTCTTTTTCTCAACCTTATAACCACGGCTTTCAAAATACTTTATACCGATACTGATAGATAAGTCCTCGCTATCAACGAGGACACCGTCCATATCAAATAAAACAGCTTTAATCATCTCTCCGCCTTTACATACTGACCATCTCCCTCGATTCCGAGGTAGATGCCGTCGCCCATGATGATACGGCCACGCAGGATTGTCATCAAGACCTTCCCCGTTACGGTCATACCGTCATATGCACTATAGCCAGAGGCACTATGGATGGTCTCACTGTTTATCTGCCAGGAGAGATCCGGATGGAAGAGGACGACATCAGCATCGCTTCCCTCCTGAAGCACCCCCTTTTTCGGATAGAGTCCGAAAGCTTTCGCCGGTCCGGTAGAAAGAAGGTTCACGATCTGGGATAAAGAGAGGCATCCGCTGCTTATCGCGAATGTATGCAAGAGTGGCAGGAGCTCCTCTGTCCCCGGAATTCCCGGATAGATCGTACGGCAGTCAGAACTCTCAAGCTTCTGTTTTCTCGTAAATGCACAGTGATCTGTCGCCACAACCTGTATCTCACCCTCCAGAAGAGCGCTCTGGAGTGCCTTATTATCATCTTCGGTCCTAAGAGGAGGTGTCATAAGAAAGAGTGCTCCATCCTGACCTTCCAGTTTACTCCTATCTAAGAAAAGATAGTGAGGAGTCGTTTCAATGGTAAGGTGTACACCCCTGTTCCTTAGCCTGCGAACCTCCTCAAGACCTTCTTTCGAAGAGAGATGCACGATGTAAAGACCCATATCGAGTTCTTTTGCAATCTCTCCGACATATTTTATCGCCTCAGCCTCGGCCCTGGCGGGACGCAGATCTGGATGATCTTTCGGAAGGTAGGTACCTTTCCATCTTTTCTCGGTCTCCTCGATGATCTTGTCATCCTCACAGTGGATGGATACCATGATTCCAAGCTCCTTGCAGGCTTTGAAGATCTCCTTGAGTTCCTCCCTCTTCTCGACCAGATATCCAACATTCTTATAGGTGGTGAAGATCTTGATGGTACCGATTCCTTTTTTCTTCACATCCTCAAGTTCCTTCTTTATATCACCACGGAAAGAGTACACCCCCTGATGGAGTGCATAGTCAATACCCATGGGTCTCATCTCCTTTCGTCGCGCCTCAAAGCTGGAGAGAAGGCTCTTCTTGTTGTCATCCGCGAAATCTACGACTGTGGTAACACCTCCGAAGGCTGCAAGCTTTGATGCCTCGCCAAAACTATCTGCGGTGACCGTTCCCCTGCTCACCAGATGGTAATGAGTGTGGGCATCTATAAGCCCGGGAAGGACACAGAGGCCATCAGCATTTATCACGGTAACGGGTCCTCTTATCTTTTCTGCATCTATATCCGGTGCGATTCTTATGATTTTTGATCCTTCAATCAGGATGTCCTGATGCCTTTTCCACTCTGTATCTATGAGTAATCCATCTTTAATCAACAATTTAGCCATATCTAAATGATAATATCAGAGAAAACAGCTTTCAAGAAAAAAGCGAATCAGCCATCATTCTCAAAAGCAATAAACTCAGAAGGAATGGAATCAGAAAAGAAGACATCCTCATTCCCTTTATAGAATTTAACTCCTGCTTTAAAGGCATTCAAAGCATCTATCTTCAAGAGTATCGGATTCTTATCCCTTCTCCTTCCTGCCAATAGAGCCGTTTCTCTTGTAGCTGAGAGATGTACATGCTGTCTGGTCATCGGGAGAAGTCCCTCTTTCAAGATGTTCTCAATCGCATTATGACTTGTCGCATGAAAGAGTTTCAGAGGAGGGACAACCTCTTCCCTTACAACCTCAGTCTTGACAGAATGTCCATAGTAAGCCATTATTCTGCCGTTTTCAAGTTTAAAGTGCTTCTTTCCCGGAAGTCTCATCACACTCTCAATATCCTCATAGGTATAAGACTCACGATAAGACCTTTCTGAACGCAGAATAATTGACATCATTCTCATCTCTTGCATAGACGGCATACTCGATCGTCTTGAAACATCTCATATAATCTTTCTGAACTTCCCTGAATATGGTGGCAACGACCTCAGGGGGATTCTCAAACACCCCGCAACCGAACGCACCAAGAATTATATTATCCGCCCCGGTTTCCTCCATCGCATTAAAAACACTTCTGATGCGACGTGTCATGATATCAATATATCGCTCCCTCTCCCTTTCAGAAAAAGCATCATAGCCTGCACCGTGTCTGAGGTTAGGTGCAGCAGATACGACGACATCAGCTTTCTTCCATTCTCTCTCAGGCAGGATGCTCATCCGCGCATCATCTGAACGAAAGAATGTTACAGCAGGGACTATCAGTAAAGAATCTGAATAAAAATCATCTCCCCTATTCCCCTTATGGTAACTGTAATACGGCTGAGCCTGTTTACTTTCCAAGACGGGAAGAAGGGTTGAAATACGACATAGAGATTCCTCCTGTGCGCTTGAGCCTCTCCTAGTGCCACCTCCGGGAGTTCTGGCAGACGCGAAATCAAGAAGGGCTACACTCCCATCCATATATGAATATGCCGCTTCTGCAGTCTTTCTTCTTGTGACGATGATCCTCGCTTCAGAGGAGAACCTGGATTCTGCATTCTTCTGGCCCTTCCCACCAGGGAAGAATTTCAAATTACCTATTGAATCCCTCACGGAAAAAGAGAGGGATGATGAGTCTATGTATTCAAGTGTCTCAATCAATACTCTGCGGTTTCTTTCCCGCCTGTCCTCATAATACATTTCCACCTCAACAAAAAAAAGGCCCTCTTAGAGAGCCTATGATCATTCCTCGATTGAGAATTCCTTTTCAAGAAAATCAAGATCAAGTTCTGGATATAGCAGATGTCTCTCCAAAAGGCTCTTCACCCTTGCTTTCGCATCTTCAAGAATCGTTTTCTCAACCTTTGCCTTGTTTTTTGACTCTTTACCGGCATTCTCCCCTTTTGTAAGAATGACAGGATGAGCATTTTTAAGTACGGTCGCGATAATGGACGCGATCTCCTTCATATCGCTCTCCTCCATTCCCAAAGTGGTAACGGCAGGTGTACCAAGACGCAAACCAGAGGTATACCATGGACCATTTAAATCAAATGGAAGTGCATTCCTGTTAAGAGTGATTCCTGCATCCCTCATCAGACTCTCAGCCATCCTTCCATTAAGGCCGAACGGCGTAACATCGATAAGCATGAGATGGTTATCCGTTCCACCGGTCAAAACGGGAACACCTTCCTTTATAAGGGCATCAGCAAGAGCTCTGGCATTCTTTACGATTGAGTGCGCATATTTCTTGAACTCGGGGCGAAGTGCCTCCCTAAAGGCTATTGCCTTCGCAGCAAGTACATGTGGAAGAGGACCGCCTATCACAAGCGGACATCCTTTATCCACACTTTCCGCGTATTCACTCTTACAGAGGATCAGGCCACCACGCGGACCACGAAGGGTCTTATGGGTGGTACTCGTGACGACATCCGCCCATTTCACAGGATCGGCCTCATCCTGGAACACACCGCCTGCGACAAGCCCTGCGAAGTGTGCCATATCAACCATGAATACAGCACCGACTGAATGTGCAATCTCACTCATCCTCTTGAAATCTATCTTTCGCGGATATGCCGAGTAACCAGCAAGGAGAATAAGAGGTCTTACTTCCTTTGCCATGCGCTCTATCTCATCGTAATCGAGAAGTTTAGTATCCTCATTGACCGAATAGGAATAGGCATCGAACATCTGGGCCGATATATTCTGCCTGTAACCGTGGGTAAGATGTCCTCCTGAATAGTAATCAAGGCCAAGAAGCCTCTGGTTATGGCAAGCATTTCTTATCCTATCCCAGTCCTCTTTCCTGAGATTGCTCACATTCGTTATTCCAAGCTTTTCAAGAGAAGGTACCTGTACTTTATGATTCAGGATTGCCCAATAGGCACAAAGGTTCGCATCAGCCCCCGAATGAGGCTGGATGTAGGCATGCTCTGCCCCGAAAAGCTCCTCAGCCTTCTTTGCACCATATGCCTCTATCGCATCGACATTGTCACATCCGGCATAGAAACGATGCATGGGATAACCCTCTGCGTACTTGTCGGTCAGGAGGTTGCCCATCGCAGCCTGAGTAGCTATTGAAGAGTAGTTCTCACTGGCAATGAGCTTTAAATTACTCCTCTGATCTCTCAATTCCCTTACTATCTTAGATGCGACAAACGGAGATACATCCCTTATAAGAGACAGGGATGATACATACTCGACCATCGCCGCATTTATATTTCCTCTTTCCAGATACCTTTCTAAAGTGCCCATTCCGACATCTCCTTCTCATTTATTGATAAAAGTATGGTGCTTTCTCAGCTTTTATACAATCAAAAAACAAATTATTTCCCTCCCCTGAACGTAAGAATTGACAAAGATTTTCTATATTCCTATACTTTCAAAGGTTTTATTTAGGAGTCATAATGGCAAAAGAAGAAGCAATTGAAGTTGAAGGAGTTGTAAAAGAGGCTCTTCCAAACACAATGTTCCGTGTAGAGCTTCAGAACAAGCTCGTAATCCTGGCCCATCTTTCAGGTAAGATGAGAAAGCACTACATCAGGATCGTTCCTGGCGATACTGTAAAAGTAGAGCTTTCACCCTATGACCTTACGAAAGGCAGGATTGTGTACAGGGAGCGTTAACAACTCCCTGTTTTTTTATTGCTTTAATCATCCAAAGTGGCTATATTTTCCCCCTGAGGTGAAACCAGATGGCACATCAGTTTTCAGCCAGATATCTTGTCGGTCTTATAATTCCCCTCATATTCGAGTCTCTGCTGAATATGATGATTGGTATGGCGGATACGATAATGGTATCATCCTGTGGGGAAGCAGCAGTATCGGCAGTCTCCCTTGTGGACTCAGTCTCCGTGCTTTTGATACAGCTCTTCACGGCATTCTCAACAGGAGGAGCAGTAATAGTTTCTCAGTACCTGGGAAGAAGGGACAAACCCAGCGCAGTTCTCAGTGCACGGAACCTGATCTACATATCCTTTTCAATAGCTCTTGTAATAAGTCTTCTGATGCTATGTTTCCGTAGCAGCGTCATAGATGCGATATTCGGAAGCATAGAAGCTGATGTAAGAACTTATACCGACGACTATTTCGTCCCCATCCTCATTTCCTACCCTGCACTTGCATTCTTCGAGGCACTGACCGCAATCTCGAGAAGTGAGGGAAAGACTGCACGTACGATGATGTCCGCAGTCCTCATGAATGGAATAAACATCTTCGGCAACGCCATGCTGATATACGTCTTTGACTTCGGGCCAAGGGGAGCCGGTATCGCATCACTCTCATCGCGCATAGCCGGATGCCTTTTGATGTTCTTCCTTATGTACAGAAAAGAGGAGGAGATCAGCATGATAGGCATTACGAAGGGTCCCTTCGATCCCCAAATGGTCAAGAGAATCTTGAGAATCGCAATCCCGGCAGGTATTGAAAGCACTCTCTTTCATGTGGGGAAGATCATAGTGCAGAGTATAATCACCACACTCGGAACGGCAAGCATCGCAATTAATGCGGTCGTGGGGAATTTCAATTCTTACTCAAATATCCCTGGGAACGGAATAAACCTTGCTCTCATCACGATAGTCGGACAATGCAGGGGGAAAGACAATTTCAAGGATATCTATTACTATACACGCCTGCTGATGGGAATCGTCTACATCGCAACTCTCATAATATCGATTCCTCTTTACGTGCTTGCCCCTGTTGTAATTCAGCTTTACGGACTTGAGGCGGATACTGCGATAGAAGCTCTTCCGATTGCAAGGGAGTGCCTGATCGCATGTCTTCTTGTATGGCCACTCGCATTCACCTTACCAAATACGTTGAAAGCAAGCGGGGATGTGAAATTCATAATGGTCACATCCCTTCTTTCAATGTGGATATTCCGTGTTGGACTATCCTATGTCCTTATCAGGATTCTCGGTTTCGGAGTAGAGGCTGTATGGTATTCGATGTATGCCGACTGGACGGTGAGGGGGATTCTCTATCTCATACGTTACAATGGTGGCAAATGGAAGAAGATGGCTGTAATCTAGCCTTCCTTCTTCAAAATCACCCACAGAGCTCCAGCTCCCCCGTATTGAAGAGGAGCACTGCTTCGCTCTGTAATTCCTCCATCGGAGTCTAAAATGCGGGACACGGTGTCTCTAAGAACCCCTACTCCCCCCTCCGAATGCAGTCCCTTTCCCGTGATGATGCTTATCTTTCTTATCTTATGGCCACGACAGTCATTAAGGAAATCCTTGACAGCCGCTTCCGCCTCTTCCTGAGTCTTGCCATGAAGATCAAGGGTGGCCTGAGGGAGCATCGTCCTGAGCTGACTTATCGTGTACTCCCTCTTTTCAGGGACATCACCCTTTTCCTTGATGATCTCCTCAAAGGTTTTCACTTCTGCCTTCTCTTTCTTCTTAGCATCAAAAGAGTCGAGAATAGTTGAAAATTCCTTCTTCCCCTTATATCCCTTTCTTTTCACTTCGTTCGGAACTGCAGGCTCTGCAGCATTCCCTTTCGGAGGCTCCACTTTTCTTATAAAACTCTCGTTGTTACCATATATCGACCATGACGCCTCGGGACTCCTTGACTCATCATCACTCTCTTTTCTGAAAAAGGAACCGTCTTCGTCTTCTATCTCAGTCTCTACGTTCTTTATCTCCTCCGCGATGTTGGAAGAGGGAATATCGTCATGATTCTCATAAAAGCCCCTCAATATCTCACCGAAATCCTTCGTGGCTTTATAAGTGCTCTTTGGACTAATATCTTCCTTCTTCTCCCTGCTACTCTCCTCTACGATCGGTTTCTTCTCCTCAGCATCATTCTTTCTTTCAAAGCTCTCATTGTTTCCATATATCGACCAAGATGCTTCGGGACTTCTCACCTCGTCATCGCTCTCCTTCTTAAAGAGGGGACTAGACTCCGTCTTCTTCTCTTCAAGAACAACCTCCACCACCTCGTCTACCACGGTCTTTGTAGCAACAGGGGATGCCTGTGGTACTCCTTCATATTCGGAGAGTATATCGGCAAAAGACCTGGTAGCTTTATAAGAGCTTTTCTCCCTCTCCACCTCAGGCTTTTTCTTCTTTTTATCCTTACCTTCCCACTTATCTAGGATGTCTCCAAATGACATCGGCGTGGAGACGGAGGCCTTCTTCTTCGGCATGGCATATGGGTTGCCCGTCCTCTCATAGTTGGCAAGGATATCAGCAAAAGACGCATTCGGGTCATACCCCTGTACGACCTCGCTCACCTTTTTTCGCTGAGATGAATTTCCGTTATTTGCTGTTTTTTTCTTATCTTCGGTCTTTTCCTTGAGTACTATCGAAGAAAACGGGCTTTCCTTACGCCTCTCCTCCTCTTCCTTCCTCTTTGAAAAGTCCTGTGTCCTAGCGTATTTCTTAACTTTTTTCCCCATTACTCTTCTCCCTCATCGACAATGGCAATTGTGAGAGGGCTTAGAAGATGCCTGAGAGTTTCCTTATCCGTTCCTTCAACTTTCAGCGTACAGATGACCTTTCCACTCTCATCATCACTGAAATTACAGAAACTGATTATCGAGATGTTGTTATCTGCAAGGACTTTAGATATCTTGGCAACCATTCCGACCTTGTCATCAAGAGCGAGGGTTATACGTGCTCCATACTGTCTGGCACCGAAAAGATCCATGAGGATTTTGAACATGTCAGACTTGGATACGACTCCCTCGAGTTTACCATCCTTCACAACAGGCAGAAATGATAAGTCCTGCATCACCATGATACGCGCTGCCTCTTCTATTCCTGTCTCAGGGGTTATCGAGATTACATCACGCGTCATGATACTCTCTATGCTCGTTATTCCAACATTATATGCCATCTCAAGAAGGGAGAGCTGCTTCACATCAGGTACATTCGCCCTGAGGATGTCCTTCTCTGTAAGAATTCCGACCAGGTTCATGTTATCATCAAGTACTGGAAGTTTAGCGACCCCTTTCCTTCTCATCAGATCTAGCGCTTCAAGGGTGCTCATATGCTGATTAGCCACTACCGGATGTTTCGTCATTCTTCTTGCGATTATCATAGTTGTCTCCCTAAAGACCAATGCATTGTCTATCTTAGAAAAATATAGCTTTAAATCATCTGATTTTCAATTAATATTGTTGCGTGAGGAAAAAATTGATATCTTATTAGAACGATGCCGTATTACATACTCTTCAGCAAGAGCGCGAAAGAGAAAAAGACTGTTGACAGTCTCAAGCGTATTGCTAAGAAAAACGACATAGATATTGAATTCCGTATCCAGGAGAAGGAGATGGTCAACCACTCCAGAAACGGTAAGGTCTTGAAGAAATACAACCTTATCCCCGGATACATCTTCGCCCGTTCTGCTAAGGCTATCCCCCCGAAGCTCTTAGCCGAGCTTACATATGCGAACGACTTCTTCTTTTTCCTTACCTATGGCGACAAGACCTACACCATGAGAGGCGATGATGAGGCATACTGCTCACAGCTTTTCGATTTTCCGCAGGTGATACGTCAGCGTAACGTCTTTATAAAAGCGGGAGAGGTCGTGATAGTCACGCGAGGTGCGTTCACATCTATAAAGGGAAAAATACTCAAAATAGACATGAAAAGAGAAAGAGTGGACGTCGAGATAACCCTGCTCGGAAAGCCTACGAGAATTTCTCTTCCTGTGGATCATGTTGAAGGAACTGGGGAAGAGATAAAAGACGAAAAAACAACTTGATAGAAAGTAAAAAATTCTTTACACTACCTTAGTGCGTGATCCTGTAGCTCAGCTGGATAGAGCGTCCGCCTCCTAAGCGGAAGGTCAGCAGTTCGAATCTGCTCAGGGTCATTTATCAAAAAATATCGAGAAGGCTCCATATCTCTATAGAATGGAGATGAATCGTAAGGAATACTTCAATTAGCTGCTTGCAGGGCAGGAAAATCTCTGCACGTATGTGGGACGCATATGTACTCCGGTGGAGCTAACGTAAGACTTGAGCAGGTTTTCCTGAGCAAGCAGCTGGCGCTGAAGCCGGAAGCCCGCTCTTCTTAAGTGTGGGTAGTTCACACATAAAAGGCGATACAAGCAAGGAGCGGTATTTGAAGTACTCGCTCCTTATTTTATGATCAGCTTAATACCCCCCCCCCTGGAACCTTAGATCCATAGAATGACCAAAAATCAAAACCTATCAAAGGTTTTCTGAGGCTATCCTTTGCAACGTATTCATCTTATGCTTTTCTGAAGATACATCTAAAAAGAAAACGTACCAGAGGACCGCAGAACAGAATCTGCCAGAAAAAAAGCCATCGGCAGATTCTTTGCCACGGTCGTCAGCCAGGCTGGTATAAAATCCACAAAGTCTGGCTTCTGGAATATGAGAGTTGCCCAGAAGCTCATGATCGGGCACATCATCGAAACTGTAACAGCCGCCCTGAATGCGATTCTGAGTACTCTGTCAGAGTTCTCTTCCATATTGCGCATAGTTATTCTGGATGCTATTGGATCTGCTATGAAGAATGACATGACGAAACAGATAGGTATCATGAATTTCATTTCATGAATGGACCTTTCCATCGCAGCCCACGATAATCTCCCATCCATAAGTCCCTAGTTGTAGAACTCCATTGCCACAACCATGAAAAATACCATCAGTAAAGCAAACACTATGTTCTCAGTTCTTGTTTTCGGCACTATTCCCTCCAAAAGAAAAAAGGCGGGTACCCCGGCTGGATTTACATCCTCTGGAATACTCGCCAGTAAGAAAAATACCACATACGTAGATATGAAATCAATCACTTCATATTCAGATATAATCACCTGTCGGTGCAGTATTGTATTGTTTCTTGACTTCGATGATGGTTGCTCCATCACTGTCTGTATTCCTGGACAGGATCGAGAACTTTAAACCGCTTTTCTCAAGCTGATGCACATAATCATCGGCCTCTTTTGAAGAATACTCAACAGCCTGGGAATGACTGAGCTTATCGCTCAGAACGAACTTCAGAGTCTGCTGAAGCATTGCACTCTGAACTCTTTTCATATTATCACCTCATTTCTGCCTTACGGCAGTTTTTACCATTTCGTGTATGACACCGGGCACATCAGAAGCGCTGCAGCCAAGCGCATGCCCCATCTCGGAATTGAACATCAGCTCAGCTTCTCTGAATATGGTGGCCTCTGTGATTCTGCTTATCGGCCTGCCTTTCCTGATTGTCTCTTCGTTCATCTGCCATATTTCCATGATGACTGGTAGCAGCATGGCAGGATTGCAGGAAGCTACCGCATCCTTATAACGCTGTGTTCTCTGCTTGTCCTTAACCTTTTTGATTTTGATAGCAGGTATGCTCTTTATCAGATCCAGTGCCTGTTCTTTTGTAATTACAGGTCTAAGATGCTCGCTAGATATACTGCACGGAATATAAATCACGCAATCCTCGCTGACAGGACAAAGTGTATAATAATCCACAGATGGATCAGCACATGAAAGAGATAGATGCCCTACGGAATCGATTCGGCAGATACCATACCTGGATACCACGACATAGTCCCCAGGATTGTACATATTATCACCTCAAATAAGATGTGATAATTTTAATTGATTTTATTTGAAAAATCAAGTTCAATGAAGATATCTCTATATTATATATGTATATATTAGAATACATGATAAGCTGATATAGTCATAGAAAACGCAGAATAACTGGTTTGAAAATTATCTTTGCACCTCCCAGAATTTCTACTCAGGATTTTAGCAGCAACACGCTGAATCTCGCCCGATTGTATCATTGAGTGAGAACAGACACATTTTTATTTCTCAACAGAAGATGCATCGCCTTCCGCTTTATCCGTATGTCATGATATGAAGAAAATTTCATCCCTGCTCGTTTTAAATCACAGAATATGAAGATTATCTATTCTGAGACAAACGTATTCTGATCCCCTCTTTCACATATGAAAGATCTCCAGATGTCAGTAAAGGAAGGAGCTCTGTAACCTCCTCGGGAGACTTATCCCACCACTTGAAAGCTAAAAGAAGTTCTATCATCTCATCATCGAATCTTTTCTTGATCAGCCTCGCAGGATTTCCCCCGACAACACTATAAGGAGGAAAGCTTTTCGTAACTACCGAGTAAGCGGCGACAATCGATCCCTCTCCAAGCCTTACCCCTGGCATTATCACGCACTCATGTCCAAGCCATACATCGCTGCCGATCACGGTATCTCCCTTGTGTGGAAGTTCCTCTATATGAGGTGTACTGTTTTCCCTCCACACCCCTCCCATGACGTTGAACGGATAGGTAGTAACACTTGAAAGCCTATGATTCGCAGCTCCCATTATGAATGTGGACCCTTCTGCAAGAGAACAGTAATTTCCTATGATCAGCTTCTCTCCAAAGAAAGGATAGTTGAAAAGAACATTATTCTTTTCCCAGGACAAGGAATCCTTGCTGTCATCATAATAGGTATAATCCCCCACTATTATGTTCTCAGCCTTGACGATGTTCTTAAGAAACACGGTTGTACCATATTCATTGGGCATGACGGTCTTCGAATCAGGAATTTCCATGATTCCAATTTATAATAAAAGAGGAATAATTGGTAGAGATCCAATCATATCAACTATGTCATATTAGACAATATGACATATACATGGTATAAATAAGTTACATACTTAATATCTTTTGTGAATAATACATCGATGAGTACCTTAAAAAGAAGATTAGTGTTGTCGTTTACCGTTTTTGCTATGTTTTTCGGAGCAGGAAATCTCATCTTCCCCCCTTTACTCGCTTACATGTCTGGGGATAACATAGTCCTCTCTTTCCTTGGATTCGTATCTACTGCAATAGGACTGCCCGTCATAGCAGTCATCGCAATAGGCAGGGTTGGATCGGCTGAAAAACTAGCATCCAGGGTACACCCTGTATTCGGAACCATATTCACTATTACCATATATCTTGCAATCGGACCATGTCTGGCAATTCCCAGAACAGCAAGTACCAGTTATGAGATGCTGATAAACGCATATGATCCTTCAATATCACTATTCCGTGTGATCTATTCGGCACTGTTCTTCATTATTGGAGGAATTCTGGCATTAAATCCGGAAAAGCTTACAAAACGTCTTGGCAGGGTACTTTCCCCTATCCTTGTCACTTTGATAGCTGTACTCTTCATCTTCTCCCTCTTCTGCCAGGAGAATACAATGCTAGAGGCATCAGATGCATATAAGACGCATCCATTTCAGAGAGGATTCCAAGAAGGCTATCAGACAATGGATGCCTTAGCCGGTCTTGTTTTCGGAATCATAATATCTTTGAATGTGAGAACCATGGGAGTGAGAGAGGAAGAGGAAAGAAAGGAATGTGCAATAGCAGCCCTTGGAGGAGGATTGTTATTACTCATCATATACCTGATGATAGTCTTTGTAGGTATCGCGGCAAGGGGACTGGCAGTAGATGTGACAAACGGGGCCGAAGTACTGTCGATCGTGGCTTACCACATATCACCCAAATATGGAAGAACAGTGCTTGCACTTATCTTCATGATCGCATGTCTGAATACCGCTATAAGTCTTCTTTCCTCCTGTGGAGAGTATTTCAACTCCCTCATGCCCCGTATATCACGTACAGGATGGATAGCGATATTCTCCACACTCTCCTTTTTGATCTCGAATATAGGGTTAGATGAGATAATCAGCATCTCTTCTCCTATCCTCAGCCTGCTCTACCCTGCGGCAATAATTTTAATTGCGCTGTCATTCCTTCCAGATTCTGATAAACTGAGATATACATATATTATCAGCGTGACTCTCGCGATACTATCATCACTGCTTATGATAACAGGGGTATTCAGTTCAGCTTTCAGTTGGATTCCATCATCCCTTCTGGGAGCCCTGATAGGCTTAATCATTGACAGGAAAAAACCTTCCATGCCATCCTGAACTAGTTTTATAGAACTTCTGTTTTAAGAGGAATGGCACGCATCGCACCTTTCCTCGATACTGCGATGGCGGATGCTTTTGTCGCGGTGAGAAGACTCTTTTCCGCACTCTCCCCTCTAAGGAAAGATGAGAGGAAGAAACCTAGGAACGTGTCCCCGGCTCCAGTAGTATCCACGACGGGATAATCTATAATCTCCTGATAACAGATATCACCTCCGACCATGGCATAAGCACCCTTCTTACCGCAGGTGAGTACTATCGATGCTCCTGGATAGAGCTTCTTGAACGCATTAAGAATCTCATCAAAGCCATCTTCTCCTGTCAAGGCTTTTCCCTCTATCTCATTCACGAAGAACCAGTCCACAGAATCAAGAGGAAGAGAACTTATGGCGTTATCGAACGGGGAAGGATTCAGAACGACTATCATACCCCTCCTCTTCGCCTCTTCTATTATGAGGGGAAGAAGATTTATCTCATTCTGAAGGACTATCACGTCACCTTCATTAAATGAGGAGAGAATTGTTTTTACCTCATCCTCCTGCCATAACCTGTTCCCACCTGCGTCCAGAACGATCGAGTTCTGCCCCTTATCATCAACCTGGATCATCGCCATACCTGTATTGCACTCTCCCACAATGGAAAGAGAGACATCAACACCATATGTTTTTAATAAATCCAGAATCCATCTTCCATCTGAACCGCACTTTCCTGCAAAACATACATTAGCCCCCGCCTTAGCAAGAGATGCAGACTGATTGGCACCTTTTCCCCCCGCACTTCTACTCATGCCATGAGAGGATATGGTCTCCCCTTCTCTCACGATATGTTCAACGGAAAACGTATTGTCAATATTCATTGAACCAAGTACAAGAAATCTCATAGCGCCTCCTTCTCAATACGGACCGGTTCTTCAAGCTTAACAATCCTGCAGTCGTTCAAATAAGTCAAAGGTGGAAGTACTACAAGTGAATGAACTGTCCCCGATAATGGATATGGCGCTTTATGCCATACCCCTTTTTCAAAAACAACCATTGTGAGAGCAGGAACCAAGAACGCACTCCAGGAAGAAGGAGGACAGGCTCCTGCCTCACCTGCGAAAAGGACAACAGGACCATCCAGCGGCATTATTGCCTCTTCCGTCCGGGTATGCTGTTCCACCTCATCGATAAACATCTCTCTTTTCTCCGTAGTTACAACCGAATAAGAGGCCTCATTGCCATCGAGAAGAGAAAAAACAATATCTCGGAAAAAGGCTACAGGCTTTTCTCCGATAACGGAAGTATCATCAGCGATCAGACTCCGGTATCGGAACAGTCCAAAAGAATCTGTATCTTTCAAAGCTTTGTACACGATACTTCCGCTCATTCTTCCTCCGGATAATTTATTCTCAGTTTTGCAAACAGATCTTCTAACACATATCTTCCATCAATCTCATCAAAGACCTTAATCGTTCTGTTCTCTCCTGATCCCCTGTAAAACATGTCATCTCCAATATATGGAGCCCTGACCAGCTTATAACAGTATCTGTGCTCTTCCATTAACAGGGCAATCACCGTCTCATCGCAAATATCAATCGATTCCGGTCTCGGCCATCCTCCTGAGTTTTTCATCTCTTCAAAGAATTCAAGAGTCTGTTCAAATAAGAACCTTCCGATCCTTCCACAAGGTCGGACTTTTAATTGAAGCTCAGCAAGAGATACCCTGGGAACGGCATATGTTTTTGTGGGAACCTGCCACAACTCGACTTTCGAGGAGAAAACAACATTAGCTGCGACAATGTCATTCACAAGGTTGAATTCAGGTCCTCCATCCGGGTACAAGCCACCACCATTCCATATGACAATGAGTTTTTCCGCGATCCGGGGATCATGTAAAAGCGCAGATGCCACGTTAGTCAGAGGGCCAAGGACACCGACATATAACTTTCTTCCGACAGGAAGGGAAAGTGCTGTATCTATGATAAGCCTGCTTCCATCGGATAGAATTGGTTCCACGTTACCGAAATAGCCAGTCTCCGCTTTTTTCAAATACGTAGGAGCCCCTTTAGCTATCTTAACCTTACCAGCGAAACCGGAATATTCCATGATCTTCAGAAGTTCCTGCCAACTCGCCTCGAGACTGTCTTTTATCCTATCGTGTCCGAAATGAGATGCAATTATTCCATGAAGACGGAACATCGGCGTCAATAAAGCATGGGTAAGCGCATACTGATCATCCGCTTCGTTCTTAACATCTGAATCTAAGATAACATCTATTTTTTTCTCTTCTACTACATCAAACTTATAATTGAGCATATTATCATCCTTTCACGGCACCCGCCGCGACTCCTTCTATAAAACTCTTCTGACATATCACATAGATCACTATCACTGGTAAAGTAGCTATTGAGAGGGCAGCAAACAATACAGGATAATCCGTAGTATGCTGGCCTGTAAAATTTGCAATCGCAAGAGGTAGCGTCTGCAAATGCTGGCTCGTTATCATGATATTCGCCATGAAATATTCATTCCAGATCGTGAGTCCATTGAATATGACCTGGGTCACGACACCAGCTTTCGCAAGGGGCAGTATGATTTTCACAAAGCTTCCAAACCGTGTGCAACCATCAACGATTGCAGCCTCCTCCAAAGCCTTTGGAAGGGTTACGAAGAATGAACGCATTATGAAGACACCCATGGCGATGGACTGTGCCGCATATACCAGTATCAAACCAAGATGGCTGTTATTCAGTCCCATGTTGAGAGCAACGGTAAAAGTCGGGATACCTAGGACTCCAGTAGGAATCATGATACCGAGTAATAGATACATGTATATCCATCTCTTCCCTTTGAACTTCAACCTTGCTATCGCATAGGATGCGAAACTGTTAACAGGAATTAGCACAAGAAGAGAACCGACTGTCACGATTATATTGTTTATCAGCTTCTCTCCAAGGGCCGCATTATTCCATGCCTTAGCATAATTCGACCAGGAGGGATTCGTACTGAATCCCCATATGTTCGTATAGAATTCATTCGTATCCTTCAATGAACCGAAGAACATCCACACCACAGGATATACGGATATCACGAAGAAAATCAGGAGAATGAACGTCCATAGACATTTCCATAGGGTCCGCCTTGTTTTAAACGTCATAACCATCCTCCCTGCTCATTATCCTGAGCTGAATAAAGCCAAATACAAATACGAACGCAAAAAGGATCATACTCATGGCGTTCGCCTTTCCCATGTTACTATAGCGGAAAGCATTACTTACTATATAAGTAAGAGATACCTCAGTACTGTTCGCAGGTCCTCCTCCCGTCATAACATTTACAATATCGTAGTTAGATGCAAAAGCACCGGTAAGAGACATGAGGACATTTACGACTATGGTGCTGTTAAGCTGAGGAATCGTTATATGTATCAGCTGCTTAAAACCGTTCGCTCCGTCAATGGATGCCGCCTCATAATAGTCCTTACTTATTGCCTGCATTCCAGCTAGATACAGAACCATGTGGTATCCAAGCCATTTCCATACATCTACGACAACGACACTGTAAAGAGCGATATCAGGATCGGAAAGCCATCCTAAAATCCACTCCTCCTTACCGATCATTGTAAGGAACGAGTTTATCAAGCCGAAGGTTGGATTGTAGACCCATGACCACAGGACACCGATGACAACATATGACAGTGTAACAGGAAGATATATACCTGTCCTGAACAGCGTCTGGAAAGGAACCTTCCTTACGAGGATGTAAGCAAGTAAGAAAGCTAATACATTCTTTATTACCGTCACCAGTATCGCATAGATGAACGTATGCTTCATGGACAGCCAGAAAAGGCTGTCATGAATAGAATTACTATAGTTTCTTAATCCAATGAACTCAGGTTCGGAGAATCCATCCCATTTGAAGAAACTCATATATAAGCCATCGAAAAACGGCAGGATGATGAATATCGTAAAAAGGATGATCGCCGGTAGACACATGAGATAAGGAAACGTATCAATCTTTCTCTTCCCTATTCTCACTCTATACCTCCCAAGCTGTCACGTCTGGAATCGTTGCCGGTGTGACTTCCTGCCAATCCTCCTCACTCCAGGAATCCCACCATGCATATACATAGTCTTCCTGGGAAACCAGTGTATCGAGTTGATCCTGCACATAAGAAGCAGCATCCTCTGCACTCATTCTTCCACCAACAACCTGAGACATCACAGAACAGATCGCATCATTTATCTGAGTAGGCCAGATCCAGTCAAGGTATGTGACAGAATGAGGAACGGATACTTCATTTAAGAATTCCGTTACGACATCAGATTCTCCTATCGCACCATTTACAACCTCGAATATAGGATTGCCTCCGGCATTAGCGCAGATTATCGCCTTTGCGTTTTCCGGTCTCAATATGTATTCCACAAACCTCATCACATTCTCAAGATTGTCATCACTTATCCATGATGGTATAGCAAGAGCGCCATCTCCTGTAGCAAATGCATGAACAGGTTCAGCCCCTTCTATAAGGACAGGGAACTCCGTAGCTCTGATTTCAAAACCGGGATTCATACTCTTCAAAGATGCATATATCCATGTTCCACCAAATATCATCGCAGTACGTCCCTGAACGAAATTAGCAAGCATCGCATCCTCATCTGTAGCGAATGATTCACTTGTGAGGATTCCGTTATCAAAAAGAGCTTTAAGAGCGTTCATCGCCTCATAGACCTCAGGATCGTTAAAACTTCTTTCTCCTGATAGCCATTCCTCAACCCTTTCCACCGACTCGCCTCCAGTAGCCTGTCCATACGTATCAAAGAAAGGCATTGCCCATGCCCAGTTATCTCCACCCTGGATCATAAAAGGAATGATACCGTTTGCTGAAAAAACTTCTGCAACATCGATCCATTCTGCCAACGTGGTAGGAACGGAGAGTCCATACTGCTCAAATAAATCGGGATTATAGAAACAGGAGGTTCCAGAAGCATCCTGATAAGGAATTACCCATAAATGTCCGCCAAGAGTACAGGAGTCAAGAACACCTTCAGGGAATCTATCGTAAAGAGGCCTCATAAGTTCAGTCAAATCCATTACCTGTCCAGCTGGAGCCAATGATGCGGAGACAGTCCCCATTCCCACAACGATAAGATCAACCTGTTCTCCAGAAATCCTTCTTGTCTGAAGTCTCTGTAACGTGTCATCCCAAGTGCCCTGCCTCTGCTGCTCAACCTCTATTCCAGTTTCCGCAGTAAAAGAAGCAATGACCTGATCCCATGCAGCCTGTTCTTCCGCAAGCGTACAAGCAGGACCTAATATTACGATTTTTTCCTTTTCTGCTGTTGCTGTTTGTGACGTCGAAGCACTCTCTTCCTTAGAACAAGAAGCAAACAAAATACAAATAATGGATATAATGGCAATGACTAAACTTTTACGCATTATTTCCCTCCTTTTTATTTCATTATTCAGCCTGTTTTTTTCTATTGTCAAATCATAATAATTCACATTTTTTGCAAATAAAAAATCAAAATATGAAAACAAATTTTTATAAATATTTATTTATATATAAAACTATTATTTTAAATACATTTATCGTAAATAAAAGATTTATTTCCAGAATTAGGAAAATTATATTTGCAATATTTTTGCAAAAATATTGCAAATTAAGCACCAATAAAATAATATTTTCCTATGGATACAAAACCAACGCTAAAGGAAATCGCGGCAATCGCCGAGGTTTCAATAACGACAGCATCCAGAGCATTAAGTCACCCAGAAAGAGTAAGATATTCAACAAGACGGAAAATAGAAAGAGCCATAGAAGAATGCTCAATAAAAGCTAGGAAGAAAGGATCAGGAACAATCGGACTGGTAGTTCCGAATTTAACAAACCAGTTTTTCCCAATGATGCTGACAGGCCTTGACCTGGTTGCGAAATCCAATTCTTATACAATTCTAATAGTGAACTCCGATGCGGACAGCAGCAGGGAGGATGAACTTGTAAGGACTCTCGTAGACAACGGTGTCGACGGTATAATAATAATTCCCAGCGGTGGAAATGTTGGGAAATATATCAGGCAGACATTGAAAGACAATATAATCCCCATCGTTTTTCTTGACAGGAATCCAGATCTCGAGAATATAAACTTGGTAACAACAGATAATTATTCGGGGATGTACCAGGCGACAAAATATCTTCTCACCCTTGGTCATAGGAAGATTCTGTATCTAGACGGAACGGAAGGGACAAGTACCGCAATCGACAGATACAAGGGTTTTCTTGATGCGGTAGATAAAAATATAGAAATAAAGAAAGTGACGGCAGATTTCAATTTTGAAAAGGCAAGAAACGAAATGGAAAAATTACTGCACACCCCGGACTTTCCTTATACGGCGATATTATCTGCCAACGATACAATGGCCCTTGCCGCGATGGAGATTTTAAAAGAAAAGAATATAAACGTCCCAGAAACGGTATCAATACTGGGCTATGATGATATTCCACAAGCAAGAGCATCGGGACTGACCACAATAAAACAACCATTTATAGAGATGGGAATGAATGCAATGTACATCCTGCTTGCGAATATAAACAACCCTATAGCGGCAAAGAAGACAATCGTACTGCCATCAAATATAATATTCAGGACATCCTGTGCAGTTGCTACGGGCCTCAGGTCATAAGCCCCGAGGCTCTCATCATAAATTCTTTACAAACAAAGCTCTTATCGCATTCAGGACCGCTATTATCATGACACCCACATCCGCAAATATAGCCAGCCACATGTTTGCAATTCCCAACGCACCAAGGAGCAGGCAGATGAGTTTTACCCCGATTGCAAAGACTATGTTCTGATAGACAATCCCCATGCATTTACGGGATATTTTTATCGCCTTCACGATCTTCATTGGATCATCATCCATCAGGACGACATCAGATGCCTCTATGGCAGCATCGGACCCCATCGCACCCATCGCAATTCCGATATCAGCACGTCCAAGAACGGGAGCATCATTTATACCATCTCCAACGAAAGCAAGACTCTCTCCTTTCGCCTTTTCCTCGATAAGGGTCTCGACCTTGGAAACCTTGTCAGCAGGAAGGAGCTCAGAATAAACCTCATCTACTCCCAGGGTACGGGCGACAGATTCTGCGACTTTTTTTGAATCGCCTGTAAGCATGACGATCTTCTTCATTCCAATGTTCTTAAGAGCCTTCACCGCTTCTGCCGAATGAGATTTCAGAACATCGGAAATTACAATATGTCCAGCATACCTCCCATCCACAGCAACATGGATTATCGTTCCAATGCTATGGCAGGGAACAGGATCCAGACCAAGACGGCACATGAGCTTATCATTGCCACAGGCGACGGGAAGTCCATCAACCTTAGCCATGATTCCATTGCCACTTATCTCTTCAACATCCTTTACCCTGTTCCTGTCTATCTCCTTTCCATATGCTCTCTGGAGGCTCTTGCTTATCGGGTGAGAAGAAGAACTCTCGGCAAGAGCTGCGAACTCTATGAGCTTCTCATTCTCGTATATGTTATGATGTATGCCGTTCACCTCGAACACTCCCTCAGTCAGTGTTCCGGTCTTATCGAATACGACGATCTTCGTCTTTGAAAGGGTCTCAAGATAATTGGATCCCTTTACAAGGATACCTGCGTTGCTCGCACCTCCGATACCGGCAAAGAAACTTAAAGGAATGCTTATGACAAGGGCACAGGGACAGCTTATAACGAGGAATGTAAGGGCACGATAAACCCACACCTCCCACATTGCACTCACCCCACTTAAGAGATTTATTACGGGCGGTAACAGAGCAAGAAGCAGAGCTGCTATACAGACAGCGGGAGTATATACCCTTGCAAACTTGGAGATGAAATCCTCAGATCTGGATTTTCTAGAGCTCGCATTCTCCACCAGATCAAGAATCTTGGAAACCGTGGACTCCCCGAACTCCTTTTCCGTCCGAACTCTGAGCAATCCTGTCATGTTTATACTGCCACTGATGATCTCCTCCCCCTCATGCACCTCTCTCGGAAGACTTTCTCCTGTCAAGGCACTGGTATTGAGAGTGGAATACCCTTCTATGACCACACCATCGATAGGGACCTTCTCACCGGGTTGAACTACTATCACAGAACCTATCTCAACATCATCAGGATCCACCTTTTCCAATTTCCCATCCTTTTCCACGTTCGCATAATCGGGGCGGATATCCATCAGCTCTGTTATGTTCTTCCTGCTTTTACCGACGGCATAACTCTGGAAAAGCTCTCCTATCTGATAAAATAGCATTACAGCGATCGCCTCAGTGTAATCCCCACTTTTCTCATAAATTGCAAGTGCTATGGCTCCGGCGGTTGCAAGCGCCATGAGGAAACACTCATCAAAAACCTGTCCGTTGGCAATTCCCCTTCCCGCTTTTAAGAGTATGTCGTATCCGACGACAAGATAAGCAATCATGTAAAGAATGAATCTCAGAGCCCCCTTGGCAGGAATAAATGAGAGGATTACCATCATCAATGCTGATATGATTATCCTTATCAGCATTATCCTCTGTTTTCTATTCATCAGATATATACCTCACAGTCACGTTCAACTTTTTTGCAGTTCGCCCTCACCTTTTCCATGACGGCCTTCCTGTCCGATCCCTCTTCAAACTCCACAATCATCCTCTGCATCATGAAATTGACTGTACAGTTATTGACCCCTTCGGTCTTTCTCGCGGCATCTTCCATTTTATTCGCACAGGCAGCACAATCAACATCGATGTTGTAAGTTTTCTTCATAGTTTTCCTCCAATATTTAAACATATGAACATTTGCTTAAATGTTAAATCAAATATACACTGGCATTTTTATTATGTCAATATGGCAAGTGAAGCGAAGAATGACATATCGCAGAAAAAAACTGAAAAAACTATGAAAAGAAACGAATTCAACAATTTATTTTAAATATAATGGTCAAACAGGAATAAAAGAATTATATTATACGTTATAGAGAGGGATGACTTCCTACCTTGTTTTACATCTCATAGGCATCGCCTATTCCCTCTTAACCCCTTAGGGCATTCGCCTTAAGGGGTTCTTAATTCGGTGAGCCAGAAAAGGTTTAACAGATAACGTGAGGGTTGATTCTTACATCAGGGCCTTCCCCTATTTTCCCGTAATATGTTCGATATCCAAAGCGAATACGCTCACACCGTTCCATTCATCATCGATTGCTCTCTCCCTGCCCTCTGGAGAATCAAGCGGATGATATTTCTCTGCAAGGGCTCTTATCGCGTTCCTTGCATCTCCATCATTGAGGAAAGATATCTTTCCGAAAGCTATGACGCTCATAAAAGCCGTGGTGTATTCTTCAGGAATGACATCATCCCTGTCCACGACACAGAAAGAGGCTTTCGCATTTCTATTAATACTGTCGATCTTATGACCTTTTCTTGCAGAATGGAATATTATCCGACCATCTGAATACACATAGCTTAAAGGAACAGCATATGGATAGCCATCATCACCTGAGAGGGCAAGAACGCCATGAGTATTATTCTCAAGAATCCTCATGCACTCTTTCTCATCAAGCTGCTGTCTGATCCTCCTCATAGCACGGAACATAATCCCCTCCTATAATTCTTTCTTCAAATAGATAACCTGATCCTCTATGGGGTTATCATTGTATCTAGGAATCTCTGTAAAACCGTTCTTCTTGTAAAGACCAATCGCACTTTTTAATTCAGGAAGGGTATCAAGGTATATGGCCTCATATCCAAGTTCTCTTGCAGAAGAGAGACACTTATCGAGCATGATCTGAGAGTAATGATGTCCACGGAATGCGGGACGGAGGAACATTCTCTTAAGCTCAGCATCATTTCCCCTCAACCTTTTAAAACCGCAGCAACCTGCGCTCATCCCATCCACTTTGAAAATGAACATCCTTCCCCCTTCCGCGTACTTGCGCTCAGGATGAGAAAGCTCATCATCCCAGTTCTGAATGGTAAGGTATTTACCGAAATCACTATTAACGGAGACGAGAAGAGATGCGTATTCACTGAAAAGCTCCTTCAGTGTGTCCAGATCCTCGAAAGCGTCAATAAATGTGACATCCATCAGCTCTTTCTCCTGCGGAACGTCCTCTTCTTCTCTGGAGCATTCAGTGCAAGCTCCTTCGCCCTCTCCTCGCTCACCTTCTCAGGCTCCGCCTTCTCTTCCCGGCTCAGAGCTATGTTCTTATCTCCCCATTTGAGATATGCCCCATAGCGACCCGAGATTATCTCCAGAGGCTTCCCTTCCAGGTCAGGGAACACTTTTACAGAGACCTTCTCCTGCGTCTCGCTTTTCTTTTCCGTATCGGCCTTGAAGGATTCAAACGTGATCTCTCTTGGATTCTTTATGCCCGTGTTCTTTCCACCATACGAGACATAATATCCGTATGGACCGATACGCAGCTCGGCTTTTCCTCCCTCATCCTCACCAAGAAGCTTCGGAAGGCTGAAAAGGAAATCGACATCATCCTTTCCCAGGTTCTCCACCTTCATACCTCTCGGGAGGCTGACACTCTTTCCATCACTCTCCCTGTAAAGATACGTCCCGTTTCTCGATGTCCTTATCTCCACATCGGTCCCCTCGATTACATCAGCCTTCTTATTCTTTGCCTCAAAAATCTTCCTTGCATCCTCATCAGTGAATGTTCCAGGATAATATATGTTCTGATCTATTGAAGCGTATTCCACATTCTCCGATCCATCCTTCTTAACCTCAATATAAGGACCGTATTTTCCGTTCTTGATGGAATAGGCATAGACTCCCTCTTCCGTGGAGAAAGTGTAGCTGAGCTTTGAGAGATGAAGGGTCTTAGCCTCGCTTATTCTCACTCCCCTGCTCACGGATCCAACCTCATTCTTCAATCCGTTGAATCCCTCATGTCCGTTCCAGAAAGCATTCAGATAGCTGATCTTGTCCTCTTCTCCACTGGCTATCTTATCCAGCCCTTCCTCCATGTGAGATGTGAAATCATAACCTACATAGAGGGGAAATGCGGAATCCAGGAAATCGGCGACGAAGAATCCGAGGAATGTGGGAACAAGGGATGACTTCACCTTATTGGCATATCCCTTGGTCAGGATCGTGGAGATTATCTGAGCATACGTACTCGGTCTTCCGATTCCCTTCTCCTCCAGAGTCTTTACAAGACTTGCCTCATTATAACGGAAAGGAGGTTCCGTCGTATGAGAGACTTCCGCAGCATCGGTTATAAGGCGTTCCTGTCCCTCCTGCAAAGGTGGAAGAAGCCTGGAGTTCTCACCCTCATCCACATCGTTTATATTCTCATCGATAGATTCAGAATAGAGCTTCAAGAAGCCGTCGAAAAGTATCTCAGTACCACTTGCCGAGAGCTTGTATTCCCCACATTCGAGCTTTACGGAAGTGATGGCACGAAGCGCATCCTTCATCTGCGTGGAGAGTGTTCTCTTCCATATGAGGGTATAAAGTTTAAGTTCATCACCGCTTAAGCCTGTCTCCTTTGGAGTACGGAAGGTATCTCCTGCAGGACGTATCGCCTCATGCGCTTCCTGAGCTGACTCGCTTTTCGCCTTATAATTTCTTTCCCTAGACGATAGATATCCATCGCCGAAAAGTTTCCTAATCTGCTCACGAGATGCCTTTATACACTCTGCAGAGAGGTTCGGGCTGTCGGTACGCATATATGTTATGAAACCTTTCTCATAAAGGCTCTGTGCGATACTCATTATCTCCCTCACACTCTTATTGAGTTTGCGGGAGGCATCCTGCTGAAGGGTACTTGTAGTAAATGGATATGAGGGACTGGTCTTCTTCTCTTGACGTGTTACGGAACGCACTAGTGCGGATTTTCCTCTCAGATCCTTTATGACGGAAGCTGCCTCAAGGGTGCTTAAAGCAATATGTCCATTTTTGATCTTTCCCGTCTTTCCATCAAAACTCGATTTACCTGCGACAATCTTATCTCCGATCATATCAAGCTTCGCCTTGAAATCCTCGAAAAACACGTTGACACTCGTATAATCGTTTGAGATGAATGCACGGCGCTCTTTTTCCCTGTCTACTATGATCTTCAGCCCCGGAGACTGCACCCGTCCTGCAGAAGCCTTCGTAAAACCGATTTTACGGGCAAGTATTGGACTGATCTCATATCCCTGGAGGCGATCTATGGCACGACGGGCCTCCTGAGCAGAGACAAGATTCATATCGATCTCACGACAGTTGTTGAAAGCATTGGTTATCGCCTGCTTAGTTATCTCATGGAACACCATCCGGAAACAAGGACATGTTGGCTTGAGATTGTTATATAAGTGCCATGCGATGGACTCTCCCTCGCGGTCCTCATCACTTGCGAGAATGAGCTGATCAACCTTTTTCAACTCCTTTTTCATTTCATTAAGGAGCTTCTTCTTGTCATCGCTCATCTCATATTCCAATTCATAGCCATCATCGACCATGACACCATGGACGCCCGTCTTCGGCTGTACTGCCAGATCTTCTATATGTCCAAGGCTTGCCATGACAGTACAGTTAGGCCCTAAATACCTTTTTATCGTCCTCGCTTTTGTCGGGGACTCCACGATGATAAGACTCTTCTTATTCGGATCAGCTTTCATTTGTGCCTCTATTCCCTTCGTATTAAAGGAAAATAAAAGCATAAAATCAGTTTGTCAACCTTTCAGAGGGCTTTATTTGTCCGATAGATTTTCCAAAATGAACGCCCCGTCAGGAGATTCCCCGTTAGGGGAATAGAAGAAGAAAGAACGCAAAATCTCAGGTCCCGTGATTAAGAAGGAAATATGCCGATTGCCATCCTCATCGAGGAAAAACGAGAAACTCGTGTCACATGCGATTGAAAAGCCGAATGCTCTGGTATCGACATGAGTAACGGAAGAAAGAGGAGATACTTCCATTCTCTCAAGCCTCCATCGGCTTGGCTTTATGCTGCTCTTGTTGAACAACTCCGCATTCGTCCTATAACATATCGCCTGAGGTGTCATATCATCATACTCGACCCATGTGACAGGGGAACCGAGATCGAACAGCGGGAAGAGACGGTATTCCTTTCCGTCAATATCAAAATAGATCTCGTTGTACTGTCCGTACCTGTCATCATGAACAGTCTTTGCACGGAGCCTTATCTCTCTTACCTTTCCATTATTGTCATTATCAGTATTGTTGACCCAAAGATATTCCCCGTTCCAGTTGGTAGTATTGAAATGTTCGAATTCTGCACTGAGATTCCTGTTCTCCGCATCCCGGTATGCAATGGAGAGCAGATACTCCCCGTCGGCTTCCAGTCCCGTTATCTCATAGGAGGTCTCCATTTCCCCGAGGCGGACTACGAAGCCGTTATTGATATAGATGTCAGTATAAACTGTCCCCTCAGGAGGGGAAAAAACAAGTCTCGCTCCGTAAGGAGTAGGTTCTACAGATACCGCCGACATAGAAAAAACAACAAAAACAAATATTGCTACGGCTATGATCTTCCTCACTTTACTTGCTCCTCCATGGATAAAAAGTGTATCCTTATTTTATGAATAAAATATTAACGTTCCTAGTTCTTATATTAGTAATACTATTTCCTTCTTGTCAGGTTACAGAGAAAATTACACTATCAGAGGATGGAAATACAAGTGAGAGCAACATCCAGGTCTATGATTTTTTTCTCGCCGTACTTAATGACTTTTCAGCGTTCCTGACAGAGGAGACCTCCGTAGACAGCATCATGGACAATGCCGTAAGAGATTTTGCGAACGGATTATCCTCAAATCCGAACAACAGCAACGTATTCTATACAAGGGGAGAAAACGGCGAATACATGGTCTCCTTCGATTTTGAAAGCATCAGCAACGCGCTTTCGACCCTCAGTGGAGGAAGAGAGACAACCATTTTAAAAGAGGACGGGAATTCAATTTCATTCTATCTCGACATAAACAACTACCCAGAACTGAAAGAGATGATACCGTTCTTATCCGATCCCAATTTCGAGGTCTACGGTCCGGAGTACAATCAGGGAATGAGCGAGACGGATTATCTCGATATGATCTATTACCTCTTAGGAGAGGAAGCTCCCGATGCGATAAGAAACAGTCTTATTTCTATAGACATAACGGTTCCTGGAAAATTCACGGCAACAGAGGGTGTTACAGTCACTAGTTCCAATACCTGTACCTACTCCTTCCACCTGATCGATTTCCTACTGCTTGCATCCCCGATGAGCTTCTCAATCAGCTGGAATTGAAAATAGCAGACGCAGTAATAGCATTCTTATTCGTATTACTTATAATCCTCTCCCTCTGTCTTTTCGAAGGCGGGGGAAACGAGGTACTCATCAATGCAAGCGGAAGGGAATACCGCTATCCCCTCTCTGAGAACAGGATAATTAATGTCGAGGGGCCACTAGGAATTACCACTATAGAGATAAAAGACGGGGATGCACATATCATATCATCCCCGTGTCCAAATAAGACATGTCTTGACACTCGGATGGGCAACACAGTCTGCTGTCTTCCCAACCGTGTTCTTCTTACAATCGGAGAAAGCGATTCAGAGGTGGATGCGTATGCTTACTAAGAGGGTCATAAACCTTACAGCACTTGCACTCCTTCTCTCCCTTGCAGAGACGTTTATTCCCCGTCCCTTACCATTCTTTCGTCTCGGACTGGCGAATATAGTACTTCTCCTGGCACTAGGAAAGCTGGGGGCAAAAGAGTACTTCTCCCTTGTTCTTCTGAAAGCCGTATCCACGTCATACATATCAGGGACGCTCCTTTCTCCATTCTTTCTGATTTCTCTCAGTCAGAGCCTTGCCAGTGGACTTGTGATGTACATTTTAAAAACTCTGTTAAAAAACAGGGTAAGCCTGTATGGACTCTCGATGGCGGGAGCCGCACTATCTGCACTCACGCAGATGTTCATGGCATCCCTCTTTCTGGGAGAAGGATTGTTAAACCTCCTTTTTCTTATGCTCATCTTCTCTTTCCTGGCATCTCTGATCACGGCATATCTGGCAGTACATATCCCCTTCGATATGGAAAAGGAAGTACTACTGGAAAAAGAGGAGACACACTGGGAGAAAACCCTTACCCTGACACTGTTCCTCATGATCCTGATCGTCATGCTGCTTGACAACCTTCTCCTCCTTCTTCTTTCTTTCCTGTTGATGGTCTATGTCAGTCATAAGCTGAAAAGGAGGTTCAAAGCGGGAAACTACATCACATTAATGATGATATCGATCATATCATCCATCCTCGTTCCACGAGGCAAGACGCTTATCACACTTCTCTACTTTCCTATAACAGAGCTTTCACTCATTCAGGGATTAAGACAGGGCCTCCGCCTCTCGCTCATAGTCATTATAAGTCTCACTTTCTCCCGCTTCCTCTTCCATGGAGGTCCCGTTTCTCTGATTTTAAAGAGATTCTTTATGATGGAAACCTCTTTCTATAAAGCAAAAGGTGGATTAAAGCACAGACTTCTATGTGCCCTGAACACAGATGATGTAAATGAAATACAGAACAGGCCTGTTAAAGTACCATATTTCACATCAATAATGGTTCTCTACGTTTTTATTGCATTTAAAATCATGGAATGGAAAGTATTATAAGAATGTTATCGGCTTTCGTCCCATTTCTATTGACATCCGATAAATAATTATATATAAATTTTTATCGATAAATATAAGGAGAACAAAATGGCTGAAATCAATGAGCAGTTTGCTGGAGAGAAAGAGCTTGAGGCCCTGATTGAGAGGGTAAAAAGAGCTCAGCGCATTTATGCCAACTTTCCACAGGAAAAAGTTGACGAGATTTTCCGTGCAGCCAGTATTGCAGCTAACAACGCAAGAATAAGCCTGGCACAGGATGCCGTTGAGGAAACCGGCATGGGTATTGTGGAGGACAAGGTCATAAAGAACCACTTCGCAGCTGAATACATCTTCCATAAATACAAGGATGATAAGACATGCGGAATCATCGAGGAGGACCCGGGATTCGGCATCAAGAAGATTGCAGAACCAAAAGGAGTAATCTGTGGAATTATTCCGACTACAAACCCGACAAGTACGGCGATCTTCAAATCACTCATCGCACTCAAGACGAGGAACGCCATCATTTTCAGCCCACATCCAAGGGCAAAGAAGTGCACATGTGATGCGGCCCGCATAGTACTGGAGGCGGCAGTCGCAGCAGGAGCACCTCAGGATATAATCGGATGGATTGAAGAGCCAACGATGGAAAAGACCAACTATCTGATGCACCATCCGCATGTGAACCTCATACTCGCAACAGGTGGGCCGGGCATGGTCAAATCGGCATACTCATCAGGTAAGCCCGCAATCGGCGTAGGAGCTGGTAATACCCCTGCCCTACTCGACAAGAGCTGCAACATCAAGATGGCGGTCGCATCCATCCTCATGAGTAAGACCTTCGACAACGGTGTTGTATGTGCTTCCGAGCAGTGCATCATCGCACATAAGGATATCTACAGTGAGGTAAAGAAGGAGCTTAAGGAACAGGGTGCACACTTCCTTACAAAGGATGAGATGACAAAACTCAGCCCGATTATTCTCGACCCACAGAGGGGTTCGGTAAACCCAAAGATCGTAGGACAGCCTGCATATAAGATTGCAGAGATCGCAGGATTCTCCGTTCCTAAGAACACAAAGGTCCTCATTGGAGAGGTCAAGAAAGTCGCAGCTGATGAGCCGTTCGCACACGAGAAACTCTCTCCCGTACTCGGCATGTACTCATGCGACAACTACGGAGAAGGCTGCATGATGGCTGCCCAGCTCATCGCTCTCGGTGGTTTTGGACACACCTCCGTACTCTATGTTGACGAGAAGGAGCAGGATAAGATCGACAACTATGGCAAGACAGTGAAAACTAGCAGAGTTCTCATCAACATGCCTGCAAGCCAGGGTGCCATCGGAGACATCTACAACTTCCGTCTTGAACCGTCCCTTACCCTCGGATGCGGTTCATGGGGAAACAACAGCATAAGCGAAAACGTAGGTCCAAAGCACCTTTTGAACATAAAGACAGTAGCGGAGAGGAGGGAGAACATGCTCTGGTTCAAGTTGCCACCAAAAATCTATTTCAAGTACGGTTGTCTTCCTGTGGCACTGCAGGAGCTCGAGGGCAAGAAGAGGGCATTCATCGTCACAGACAGCTTCCTCTTCTCTTCCGGCATGATTGACAAGATCCAGGATACCCTTACTCAGATCGGTGTTGAGACAGAGGTATTCCATCAGGTAAAACCGGACCCGACGCTTGGAACAATCAACACGGCAATGCAGCTTGTGAACGCATACAATCCTGACGTGATCATTGCAGTAGGTGGTGGTTCCCCGATGGATGCAGCGAAGATCATCTGGCTTCTCTATGAGCACCCAGAAGTACAGTTTGAAGGCCTTGCACTCAGATTCATGGATATAAGAAAGAGAATCTACGCTTTCCCGAACATGGGTAAGAAGGCTCAGCTTGTATGTATTCCGACAACAAGTGGAACGGGAAGTGAGGTTACGCCATTTGCCATCATCACAGATGAGAAGACAGGTATGAAGTGGGCTATTGCAGACTATGCACTCACTCCAAGCATGGCTATCGTCGACAGTGAACTTGCAATGGGACAGCCTAAGGGACTTACCGCAAGCTGTGGTGTTGACGTACTTACACATGCACTTGAGGCACTTGTATCATCGATGAGTACCGATTATACGAATGCACTCTCACTTGAGGCAGCAAGAATAATCTTCAAATACCTTCCTCAGGCATATGCTGACGGAACGAATAAGAAGGCAAGGGAAAAGGTGCATGATGCATCCACGATGGCAGGTATGGCATTCAGCAACGCTTTCCTTGGAGTATGTCACTCCATGGCTCATAAGCTCGGTGCCCGTTTCCACGTACCACACGGAATGGCTAACGCCCTGCTCCTGACGAACGTCATCCGTTTCAATGCGAATGACAACCCGACAAAGCAGGCATCTTTCCCACAGTATGAGTTCCCGTCTGTCATAAGCAGATATGCCCGTGTTGCTGATTACATCTCAACACCGGTCAACAATGCTAAGAATACTGATCTGATGGACAGTAGGAATGCGAAGACACTTGAGGAAAAGGTGGAAATTCTCATCGATGGAATCGAGAAGCTCAAGAAAGAACTCGGAGTTCCTGCATCCATCAAGGAATGGGGAGTCGATGAGGCTGAGTTCCTCGCAGCAGTGGACGAGCTTGCTGTAAAGGCATTCGACGACCAGTGCACAGGAAGCAACCCACGCTATCCGCTCATCAGTCAGATCAAGCAGCTCTATCTTGATTCCTACTATGGAAGACCATGGAAGGAAGAGGTATAACACTCTAATCATCGATTGACATCCGGCCCACTCTCATGTGGGCCATTTTTATTTCCTCGAAGATATTCAAAATGAAAGAAAACAAATAATATGTAGTTTTAAACTACAAAATATCTACAAAATTGTAGTTTCAAACTACAAACTTGTAATATTAGTGAAATACACTATAATATGAGACATGAACAAAGATTTGATAGAAAAACTTGAATCCACCATGAATAGAATCTTAGGCAACAAGTTAATGTATCCTACAAGACCTGTCATAGATGAGATGTTGTCACTTGATATGCATTCAATAATAATAGGCTCCCGAGGAACGGGAAAAACTACGTTATTACTAAAAGAGGCTAGAAAAAAACGAATCCTATATTTTTCTGTGGATGATTTTGACGTTCCTTCCAATTCTATCCATGATATAGCAGTGGATGCATTCTCCCTTGGATATGAGGGGGTGTTCATAGATGAGATACATTTTGACGCCAATTGGGAACGAGCTCTTAAAAGCTTATATGATAAATATGAAGATAAAATCATCTGGGCAAGCGACTCCTCATCTCTTCGACTACGTTCAAAAATAGGAGATACCGCAAGGCGATACATATATAAGACTCTTCCTTTGATGTCGTTCAGGGAGTATCTTTATCTGAAAGCAGGAAAAACATATCCCAAAATAGAAGATCCTTTTAACTATGAAATATCATTCAAAATAGATTCTGATTTTCTCTTTCTTTTTGAGGAATACAAAAAAGAAGGTTTTTTACCTATTTTCCTGTTAGGAAATTACAATGAAAGGCTAAAAGATATAATCGCAAAAATAATCACATCCGACATTCCATTCTTTGTTCCTGAAATAAGGAGTGTTCATATCCAGTTAATGAAGGAAGTACTACGCTATCTTGCCTTAGGAAGCGTTCCTCGAATAGAAACAGAAAACCTTACGAGACAATGGAATATAAGTTATGAAAAACTTATTCAATTAGTACGGGTAATGGAAGAGACGGGATTAATTACACTCATCCCCCAATATGGCGATAATAAAGAAAAATTCAGTAGGGCGAAAATCTTTTTTACAAATCCTTCAATGTATCATGTTCTAGGAGGAAGAGAAGGAAATCTAAGAGAGGCTTTAACCGTCCTTGCTTTTCAATCCTCAGGAATGGAAATCTATGCAAGTAAAAAGGAGGAAAGCGGAGATTTTATCGTTTCTAAGGGAAATGGAGAAATCACATCTATTGAAGTTGGAGGGAAAAAGAAAAAAGGAAAAGAAAGTGATTACGTGATTCGAGATAATATAGACTACCCTTCTTCTCACGTGATACCGTTATGGGTCCTGGCGATGATGTGGTAGGCATGAGAATTATTCTAGAATCCCCCTATTTTTCCAAAAGGAAAATTCCAAGGGAATATGCCCATACAGTTTTTTGCTCACTATTAAAAAATGGAGATAAGTTACACTGCATGGGCATCTCTTCTGTCCTAAAAAACACTCAAATCATTAAGAATGACATTATCGGTCAATCTTATTATCTAAAGAATAGCTGCAGCAGAAGTTGTATATGACTCCTGTGCATTATCATAATTCTCTCCTGAGTATTCTAACTCTACAGTTGCAAAAACAGGAGAAACAGAGTCAACATGAAGAATCAACATGGAAACCCCGTTTATTGGCTCTGCCAAAAGCCAGTACGAACTCAATTCCCTGTCTCCATAATAGAGTGATTCTACAAAATAATTTGGCTCATCCCATATGCTATCCGAGTCGATATGGTCTATTTCAAAATATGGATTCCCATATGCTACTATGAGCTGCTGTCTCAAGGCATTATATGTATTACGGATAACAGACTCATTCGTAAAGAAATCAGAATATGCACGCATCATATACAACCCATAAGTATCTTCAAAATATCCCAAATAAATTGTTAACCGAGATGTTATATTGGGCGGTGTAATATTGCAGGCTACAATACTAGCATCTCTATTAGTATCTAATATTATAGTCCCTTTCGCCTCAGCTTCTTCTATAGAATCACCAAAGTTCATTCCAAAGGGTCCTGCAAACAATAATGAAGATACAATAAATAAAACTATTAATAACAAAACCTTTTTCATGTAACCTCCAATTTTTAGTATAACATGAATAGCTTTATCTTCCGCATTACAAAAAAAGGCTGCAGAAAGATTATCTCTTTCCACAGCCATGAAAATCATTGAATACATCTTACCATTCAATCATACAGGAAAGACTGAGAGCACCAAGATCTCCATTTTCCGTAGAATCGGAAGAAGCATGAGTAAGATCATCCGCATCATAACGAAGTTTAAGCTCCGCTCCTGAGATAATAGCCTTTGAAGAGACTTCCCCGTATGCAGAAAGTATAATCTCACTATCATCAAGAATCTGTTCCAAGTCAATTCCAGCCTCAGCGGTCATCAGTGTATCATCTTCAAATGATACGGAGGCTCCAGCACTCCATGCACCTATTCTCTTATAATAAGAGTTGAATCCCTGAATCATGTCACCGACACGACCGTTTGAAGCAATGGTATAGCCTCCATGAACTTCCGCAAGGAAATTCTTACTAATAGCGTATCCAATACTGAGCTCCATATCTTGTTTTGCCAGAATATCCTTGATTGTGAAGCCAAGACGGACAGGAAGGCCAGCAGAATCAAGATCAGCCGTGATACGCCCTGACAAATACTGTTGCTGACTTCCAACACCGGGAACATCTGCTGTCGTAGCATAGTAGGCATCAATTCCTATAAAACCGAAATACGCACTTCCCATAATATCAGCTTTGAAATCTACGGTATCATCAAGAAAAGTAAAGCCTGTATCTGCAGCAAGATAGAGCTGGAAAAGATTACCATAGTATCCTATCTTTCCTGAAGCTCCAAGAGCGGGAGACTGAGTCATGCCATTATAGTTAGCTGAACTGTAGAATCCTCCGAAACGCATAGCAAGTCCGTTTGAAAAAAGGAATCTTTGAGTCTGACCATAAACGGTTATGTTGTAATTATCAGAATCCCCCTCAATGCCGAATCCAACCTCATTATCATGCCACTTAAAATAAACTCCAGGAGCTTTATTATAGAGCATTGTAGCGGTTGCATTATTGAGAGTATCATCTTCATTAACCGTATAGTCTATCGGAGACTTCGCATAATCAAGTTGTCCTGGGATCCAGACTAAACTGAACTCCCAACCAGGCCCATAAATACTAGCATCCTCAAGACGGAACTGACCTGTAAGATTATCAAGGTTAAATGTAAAGCCATCTTTTCCGGAGAATCCCGTATTTTCAAAGTTATAATAGAGAGTCAAATATGCTTCTACCTGTGCTTTTACCGAACCATCCCCCCCACTTATATCAGAAACACCAAGAAGATTGAAATCAAACTTTGCACTGGTATTATTTCTATTGAATCCATAACTATTATCATCAAAATTATAAGATAACGTCATGCCCGTGGATCCAGAGAATCCCGCAAAAAGTCCTGTAGACAGAGTGAGAAGCACAAAGAGAACGCACACTGCCCTTTTAATAAACAAATTAACGTTTTTCATATGCCATCACTCCCATGCAAGTACCAATGTCTCAGGCTCTTCCTCAGTTTCTGCTAATGTCAAAGAGAAATTATCAAGATATACGGATCCCACACCTGAGCCCATATCAACAATCACATCATATTGAAGCACTTCTACCGGTGCGGGAGTCGGAGAAATAGAATAGGTGTTCCACCCCCCTGCAGTTTCATCAATTCGGAAATACTCGTTGTATTCATTTCCATCAACACCTCTGCGTTTTACTCCAATTGTGACACCTCTTCCATCAAGAGTAACGACACCTTCACACTTTATATCGCAACTGAAAGTATAGTCCTGATCGAAATCAAACTTTCCTGCAGTATCGCCAACACAGTACTGATAGACTGCCTGAGCATTGCTTGTCAGAAGATTCACCTTCAGGACATTTCCATGCCCTTCTTCCTCTATGACCTCACTATCCCTGATACCTTCAGCAGGATTTCCAGGCCAGACATCCCAGTGAGTTGTTGTTCCGTCAGGATTCAATTCATCAAGATTAGAATTTCTAAGAACATTTCCTCCCGTCTGAACAATATTTTCAGAAGATGTCACAGGAGCAGTTTCATCAGTAAGCTCACATGTAAGATCATCAATAGTTACGGAACCTTCTCCTGGAGAGACGACTACATCCCAAAGTATTTCTTTAAAAGAAATATCAGAAGGCTCTATATAAGCCTCAAGCTCTACCCAACCATCAGTTGTTCCAGTAACAGCTTCACTTGTGGAGAAGAGTACCTGTTCAGCACCATTGGCATCATATTTTCGCTCAACACGGAGATAGACACCATCCCCTGTGATATTCTCAGCTTTTATCCATGCCTTGAATACCATCGGTTTGGTCGCATCATATTCCTTTGTTGTTCCTCTGTCTTGCCAGCCATTTGCCTGCAGGAAAACCTGCTCAATGGATGGAAGCTGCTGTACGAAAACCGCCCCATTGCCGCTTCTTGCCTCAATCCCCTCGTTTGTCCAATAGGAATCAGGAAGAACTTCCCATCCTGGAGCTAATCCCCAGTTGTTTGAAATACCATTGTTTCCTCCTTCCAAATCCCCGTTCGTGAGATATGGTTTGACAATAGCATCCGGGCTCATCATTTGAGGGACAGAGGAAGAAGCACCATTAAAATCAGTGCCAAAATTTGCAATAGTGACAAAAGCATCATCGACAAGGACCTTTCCAGATCCACTTACAGGCTCGATATAGAATACGGCTTCATTACAAGCAATTTCAGAAGCAGGGATATCAACTGAAATCTTCTGCCATCCTGTACCGGAACTAACTTTGAAATCCTTATAATAAATACCCAAATCTGGAATACGTTCAACCCTGAGTCTTACCACGCCTTCCGCATCCCCAACAGGAGCAACATATGCAGAGAACGTCACGTCAATTGTTCCATCATATTTCAAAGACCACCCAGCAGGGAGGAATCCCGTGGACTGATTGAGAGGCTTCGTCGTCTCAGAAAGATCAATCATCGCACCGAGCTCATCACGGCCGAACGACTCTACATAATTACTCCAAGAATCAGAGCGATATGTAAATTTTCCGTTCTTAAGATAATTTATGTTCTCTGACCCTAATGAAATGACCTCATAATCATCGATATATACAGGGCCACGAACACTATTGACTTCCGCTTTTATAACAAAATCCTGTACACTACCAGAGAACGTCGGCTCAACATACATATGGACTTGCTGCCATTCGCTTGTTCTTTCAGGATGCACTTCCGTATAACTGTTGAGTCCGCCGTTCATCTGCTTTTCAACGATGATACGAACTTTATCAGCCTCAAAAGCACTTGGGAGTTTTACCCATGCGGATACAATTGCCCCAGCATCTTTATCGAACTCCTGCTTAGGTAATACGTTATACGTGTATTCAACACCTGCAGTCGGGTAGAAGCAGAGTGAATACTTACCCGTATGTGCAGTAGCGGAAGAAACCGCAACTCCATCACTACCTCCCCATTCGGTAAGATCACCCATCTCAAAACCACTGTTTCTTACAATATTGGGAGATGACCCCGCAGCTAATACCAATTTCTCATCCTGCAGTGCCTCATATGAAGAGGCACAGCTGGAAAGAAGCATCAGCACAGCTAAAAGCACTAATGCTAGTTTTTTCATAGATTTTCCCCTAAAGAATCAATTAATCAACGAGTTTTAAAGAGGCTCTATTAATAGTGACTTCTCCTGAATTGCAGGTCACATGTACGACTGTCTCGTTATGTTCTTCACCCTGTCGAGGAATATCAATAGAGAAAGTACCAGAACCGCTAACAGTGTAATCTTTTGTAATATCAAGCGTTGTCAAATTATCCTGTGTATACTTTGAAGCTGGACGCTTAATTTCAACTCTGAGTGTAATATTACCATTACCTTCTGCTTCCACACTGAAAGTTCCATCATAGATATTTGGATAATCAGCAGCATTAAGAGGATAATCCACATTATTTGATCCACCAGCGAACCATTCATTAGCCGTTTCCAATGTCTGTCCTGTTGTAAGAGTTACTGCTTCTTCTGTTGCAGGAAATTCATATCCTTCTGTTCCCACATCAGCTCCAGCAAGTTTCCACTTCTGTGAATTTCCATTATTTTTCAAATCACCAGCTGCAAAGTTTGCACTTCCAAGAAAATTTACAGCTGTAGGATCATCGACAATGAACTTTACATCATCGACATAGACGACCCCCTCGGCTCCAGATTCCACTTTTACTTGAAAAACAGAATTAAAGATATTAGAATCGGTCTTGTCAACATTAACAGAAATAGTCTGCCATTCAGTAGTTTCTTTTGCTTCTCCTCCGATTGTAGCATCTTCAATAAGCTGATCCTGATTATTCTTTTTTTCTACAATAAGTCTTACTTTTGAAGCATCGGCTTCATTTGCGAGCTTTATTTTTGCTGAGAAAACTCCACTTGTACCTGAGAAATCGAAAGGATTGGCTCTAAATATATTAGCCTCTCCCTCTTGAGCATTAAGCACTATATAATTTCCTTCACCTTCATCGGCTGCTATGGAATAGCCTCCTGCTACGCCCCCCCATCCAAGATTAAGGTTTCCATTCTCATCAACTTTTACACCTTCGAAATCTCCATGAACAATGAGGTTAATTTCCGCATCTTGCAAACCTCCTTCCGGTGGCTGAACGACAGAACCACCATCCGCACAACCTACGCCTAAGGCCATTACTGCGATTAAGATAAAACCAATAAACCAATTCCTTTTCATATTTCCTCCTTATTTGATTGGTGTTGTTGCTGTAGCTATTGCGCTATCAACCTTGCCAGACATTGAAGCAGCAAGTGTTGTCCATGGTGTAACCATAGCGCTATATTCAATATTCCCATCCTGTATAGGAATAGAACGAGACCATATAATCTTATGCGGCATACTGTTTATCTCGGCAACAGCAGCAGCGGCTTCTTCCATAAAGCCTCTTTCCATAAAATCAATTCTTACAGAATCTTTATAATCCTTAGCCCCAGGAGCGACATTCAGAAGAGTGTCATATCGCTGAGCTAAGGCAAGAAGTGCTGCACCTTCTGGATTTTCAGCACCCTTCATAAGATAGAAATAATCTACCAACGATGCCTGATACTGAGGTACATCATCCCTGTATTTCGGAAAAGGAACAACTCCAAGACCATCGGTTTCCCACATCTTTCCGAAATCTATGTAACCTCTGTAATCATTCGTATAAATGAATGCGGCCTTTCCTGACTGGAAAATTGATGTGGGATCTCCTGTACTCATTACACGAGGATTGGAATTCATCATACTATAAAGGAAATCACCTGCATCTTTCTGAGTCGGGCTATTCAGGTTGTTATAGAATTTTCCATCCTTATACTCTATCGGAGTCTCACCTGTTGAACAAAAAACAGCAATTGGGAAATCACCGGTGTTGACGATACCATAGATGTCCGTTATTCCATCACCGTCCACATCCTGAGTGAGCTCTTCAAGATAGTAATAGAAGTTTTCCCAGTTCCATTCTCCCGCCTTCTGAAGTTCCATCGGATCATCAAGCCCTGCATCTTCTATCAAACGCTTATTATAGAACATGACACCAAGGACATGGCTGTTGCCGGTGATGTTGTAGATATGCCCATCACTCCATCTCATCTCCTCAATCTCATCCCTAGCATCGACTGCATCCCAGACAGGGTCATCGAAATCGACATATTCATCCCATGGCTGAACAAGGTCGCGCATGATGAATGCAGGAAAACTTTGAGCCTCTGCAACCGAAGCATCAATCATTTCACCCGCAGAAATCAACTTATACAGGTTCTGATAATAATCACCAGTTGCAACAATGGTATCTATATTACCACCGTAGTAGTCTTCAAATCGAAAACCGGACCAGTCATAAACTTTCTCTGGAACAAATTCGCTCCAGCAATAAACGACTACATTCTTGTTTTCTAATCCTGCCTCAGGCATTCCCGTACAGTCGATATCCGCCCAAACGGGAGAGAATAAGGCAAGAAGCAAAAAGAACAAAATAACCGTTTTCTTCATTGATATAACCTCCTATTTATGTTTTCAGCACATTAACCGCATGTTAGAAACATGTAATTTCAATCAGTCAAGATTACTGTTTTCTTAATTAAATCCTCATCCTTGGAACTCAGTCCGATGAAAAAATCAAATTCTCCTTTTTCCAGTTGGAAATTAAAATCAGTATCATAAAAGCCAAGTTCTTTGACATCCAAATCAAAGCTCAAGACCTTTTTCTCTCCTGCAGCCAATTGAACCCTTTTGAACCCTTTCAGCTCTTTTTTGGGCCGAGCAATCAATGCAACCTTATCTCTCATATAAAGCTGAACTACGACATCCCCTGATACAGTTCCAATATTCTCAACGGTTAGAGAAACAGAGAAAGCTTTATCTTTTATCGATATGTTCATGGGAACATTGAAGTCCTCTACCTTGAAATCTGAATAGCTCAAGCCATATCCAAACGGATAAAGAGGTTCAACTGGCCCATCTAAGTATTTAGATTCAAAATGTTCCGTACTGCCGGGAAAAGTTGGCCGGCCTGTGTTTAGAGCGTTATAGTATACGGGAATCTGGCCAATAGAATAAGGGAAGGACATCGTCAATCTACCTGAGGGATTCGCTTTTCCCGAAAGAAGCTTAGCAATAGCACTTCCAGCCATACTGCCAAGATCCCAAGCAAGAAGGATTGCATCAAGTCTATCCTTGTATTCAGTAAGAATTAACGGCCTTCCTGTTACAAGTACCATTATCGTGGGTTTTCCAACTTTCAGAATTTCCTCAATGAGTTTTTTCTGCATTCCAGGAATGGTTATATCCAGTCTGGAGCAGGCCTCTCCACTTATGACACTGCTTTCACCAACAGCAAGGACTACAAAATCAGATGTCTTTGCAATATTAACAGCCCTTTCAATACCACCATCGAGTTCATCAAATATCTCTGTAGCTTTCTCTACTGTGACATTCTTAAAACCTTCTTTTAAAAGACCATCATAAATTGTCACCGTATCTCCACGATGATGGGTAAAGCTCCAAGCCCCGGCATGATCAGGATCTGTCGCATATGGGCCAACAAGGGCAATCTTACTGTCTCTGTCCAACAGCGGCAAAACGCCATTGTTCTCTAACAAGACTGCACTTTGTAATGCAATCTCCTCCGCTTTGGCTAAATGCTTCACCGAAAATATGTCTGTCTTGATTTTCTCTGGATTGATGTGCAAGAAAGGATCATCCATCAATCCAATCTCATACTTCTTAGTAAGAATTCTTGCAACAGACTCATCAAGAAGTTTTTCATCAAGTATTCCTTTTCTCACTAAGTCTGGAATGAAAGAGATATAATAATTGGTGGTCATCTCAATATCCATGGTAGTGTTGAAACAGCGGATTGCCGCCTCTTTCTCATCAGAAGCAACACCATGTTTCATAGTCTCCATAAACGCACTGTAATCTGAAATAAGGAGACCAGAGAACCCTAATCTATCGCGGAGGAGATGACGGGTATATTTCTCATTACATACCATAGGAATACCGTCTATAACATTGAAAGAGGTCATGACAGAATCAGCACCAGATTCAATCCCCTTCCTAAATGGAGACAAATATGTGTTATAAAGTGTGGTAGGAGAGAGTTCAACAGTATTATAATCTCTACCAGCTTCGGCAGCTCCATAGCCCATAAAATGTTTCAGGCAACTCAGAAGATGCCCATCACGGAACCCTTTTACCTGGGCTTCTGCTATCTGTGCCCCAAGGAAAGGATCCTCTCCGGCACTTTCACATACCCGCCCCCATCTGGGATCCCTCACGATATCAACCATCGGGGAAAAGGCAAGATCAACACCGGAGCACCCAGCTTCTTCAGCAGATATAGCAACACACTCCCGTATCAGTTCAGGATTGAATGAGCAGGACCAAGCAAGAGGAATCGGGAATACCGTCTCAAATCCATGTATCACATCCTGACAGATTAGCAAAGGGATTCCTAACCGGGATTCATTTACGGCAATTTCCTGCAATCTTCTGACCTTCATCGCCAGTTTCTCTGGTTCGTCTACCTGAATCATTGAACCTACAAACCCCTTGCGGATAAGCGCCTCTGTATCCAGAACAACACTGCTAGCTCCTATTGCAGTTATATCTGCCCCCACAGACTGAAAAAGCTGCCCTGCCTTCTCTTCCAATGTCATCTTGGAAATCAACTCGGAAACCGCCTGCTTTATTTCTTTTTCTGATTTCAGATTCGTCCTATATGCCTTCATCTCAAACTCCCTGTCAATTTCAATCTGTATATTTCAAACACCAGTCCATTACTGCGTTCTCTGACCCCTCTCTTTTGTATAAGTTGTACCCAAAATATTGGAAGCCCTGAACAAAATCGTATTTTTCTCTATAAAATTCATAAGTTGCAGAAAGAGCTTCTCTTTTTGCGACCATATCTTTTACAAGTCCTGCAGACTGCTGCGTTGGTTTTTTATTGTTGTATTCTGCTGTATGAATACCCCACTCCATAACCAGAGGCGGAATACTTCCATCCTCATTTTCATATTGCTTTATGAATGTATTCATACTGATTGAAAGTCGATCCGCATTAATAAGATCCTGATGGGTCCACGATGAATCAGGGAGTTCTTCATATTTTGAACTAGCCCAATCATTAAAATTATATCCTCTTAGTGGATATGAATAGTTATTCATAAAATACCCATCAGCTCCGGCACTTCTGTAGCTGGGAATATTGAAATCGTTCTGCCACCCATAGAACACGCTCAAATAAAGAGGAATATCTGCCCCATATTTAGCCATCTCATTCCTCATAAGACGGACCAATTCCTCTGCATATTCAACTTGAGCATCAATCCAGGCTTCAGAATTAAGGCCTCCCGCATTTTCCTGCACATTCCCATCGTCAACAGGCATGTTCAAAGCAAAATACGCAACTTGGTTTCTACGCTCTGGGGCACTTGTATATTCAATCAAGTCCTTATAGCTATCAAGTACTTTCCTTGCATCACTAAGGCTGAAAGCAAAATCTGAATCGTAGCCTTCTATTCTCACTGCAATTTTCATATCCAGATCATCCAGAGCTGAAAAAAGTGCATCCTTTACAGAATTTGATGTATTTTCAAGACCATAAACGGTGATTGTATTCAAATGGGCTTCTGTTTTTGCTTTCCTCAATTCACTGAAAATGGCAGAATGAGCACTTGGCAACTCATATGTCGCACCACAGAGAAACTCCTCATAATTTAAATTCTGAGGATATGGCGTGTAAATTTCAACCTCATCTCCATCATAATCCCCGCCTGGAGGGATAACTACATCATTATTACCATTTATTGAAATATCGCATGCCATAAGAATCAGTAAAAGTGAAAACGCCATAATACTCAGCAGTTTTCGCATTTTCTCCTCCTTTTTTATAGTCATATTAAATGCAAAATCTTGTACCCGAAACGGCGAAAATCGACGAATATTTCTCAGATTTTGACTTTTTTATTTTAGAGTTTGGAATAACATGTATTTAATTTCTAAACAACTATAGTCACAAACAGAGAAGCATATCACTCAGCCATATTACTCCTCTTAAACAACTTTTAAATAGTCCTACTTACTTCTATTCCAATTCTGAATAGTACCATCGACAAAAATAAGAGTGTTTTTGTCCATGTAGCTCGGATACAATAGAATCACCTTAGAGATTCTGCAAAAGAAAATGCAACATAGACTAAATGATCTAATAGTCAAAAACTATTATCGAATAACGGCTCACATGTACCAACAGAATTAAAAGTCTTGAATATCCTCAATTCTCTTTACATGACATAAAAGCATAACTGAAGTAATCCACAACCATTTACTTAGGGGCATAGGAAATAATATGGCAATAAAAAACTACTTTTTAGGAATTTATCTTTTATACTAATACGAAATCTCCTCTATCCTAGTGATATTCTTAACACCATGCTACCAGAACCAGCTTTTATAAGGCAGCAGAAACATATTCACTATTTCAACATACAAAATGCTGAAACCTCCTTTTTTGAATCAGCCAACAATACCTGAGCGTTCAATACTCTGTGTGAATTGACGCTGAAATACAAGATACAGAATCAATACAGGTATTATGGAAAGGAGCACACCTGACTGAAGTAGCAATATTCCCTCATAAGGATTTGAATTCTGCTCGTACTGCATTATATAGCTAATATTGTTGAAAAGTATTGAAAGCTGATTCATGACGGTCTTTGCCCTTGGCATTAAAGATGATGTATATACATAATCATTCCAATACCATACAAAAGATAGCAGGAATGATGTCACAAGCGAGGCTTTCGAGTTTGGAAGCATAATCCTGTAATACGTTCTGAAAAAAGACAAACCATCAATATATGCGGCCTCTTCAAGCTCTTTTGGCATTCCTCTGAAAAACTGTCTAAACATGAATATAATAATTCCAGAACGTATTCCTAGTCCCAAAACCGCAGGAAGAAAAAACGCCAGATTACTATCAATCAGATTTATATTAATATCATTCCCAGATATTAGGCTTACAAGAGATGAAAATCCAAATGGATTGAAATACCTGAACTCAATATAATTTGGAATCACATAAGTCTGAGGGGGAACGATGATGATTGCAAACATAAGTGCCGATATAATCTTTTTTCCTTTAAAATTGAATCTAGCAAGACCGTATCCAGTGAGAGAACATGAGGCTATCTGTAGAAGGCAGGATACGCCATCTCTAAAAAACGATCCAAGTAATGATCTCCCATAATCCATTCTTTCCATAACATTTCGAATGTTATCCAATGTGAAATGCCTCGGAACAAGAATCACAAGAGGATCATATAAATCCTGAACATCCCTCAAGGCAACAGAGAGCGAATAGAAAAAAGGATAGACGATAATAACACTCAATCCAGCAAGAAACATGAAACGAAATAGCGTTTTTACAAAATTCAATACCACCTTTTTGCTCTTCATTTCCCCCTCCTATTCAACCGTATAAACAACATGCTTATCGATAAAGATAAGGACCAAAGCGACTATGGCGCCCACAACAATAAAGTACATCCAAGAAAGGCCAGCTGCATATTCAAACCGCATATTACCAGTCTGTTGGTTTATGAGTTTTATTACAGGATTGGTTGATGTCGTAAAATAATCTGCAAGTATATATATAGTGTTCATAAGAATCATCGGAGATATTGAAGGAAATGTTATCTTCCAAAACTGTTCCCATCCTGTTGCCCCCTCAATTCTTGCTACCTCATATAATGCTTCCGGTACCGTCTGGAGTGCGGCCAGAAACATTAGAATAGGGACCCCTGAACTCCAGGCAAGGTTGAATATGGAATGGGCAAAAGGTATCAAGACCTCTATCAAGTCAGGGGAAAATCCTATCGACAAAAGCATCTCAGAACTGTCTACGGTCGCAAAAAGACTAGACCCAGCATCTCCTGCCATTATCCGACTTGAGAGGAAATCACTTTGAAGAATTTCCATTATTATTCCATTAACCACAATCACAGGAAGAAAAAAGACTGCTCTGAAAAACAACCTGCCTTTGAATTTCTGGTTCAGTATTACAGCTACAAAAAGACTGAGCATGAGAAGAACGGGAACCCTTAATACCATATCACGTACAGATTCAACAATTGTCCGCACATATGTTGGATCAACAAATAATGCCTGTCTGAAATTTCTGAACCCAACAAACGTCGTCTCAAGCCCCTCAGGTGTAAAGGTGAGTACGGAAAAAGCATAAATGATTGAAGTCAATGCTGGTTTAAGGAAAAATAGGAATATTCCAATCAAAAAAGGAATACAGAACAGAAATCCTGCTCTGCTTTTCTTTGCCTGTAAGTTTCTATTCATCGTACCTCCTCAATTGAATAAGAAAGAGAAGCATAATCTGTCGTGACTACATATCCATTATCAAATACAGTTCTTGACAAATTATCGTTGATCCGCTCATGAGAAACTATCTTCACGGAACTTATCAATGAAATATCACCAATATAGGAATCAAGAGAATTAATGATATATTTTATATCATCATCACTTGAGATCTCATAATTCAGACACGCTCCTGTCTCCATTGATTTCAAAATCAAATACATTGGATTATCGGATCTGTTTATCGCATCAAAGGAATAAGATACCAACCCGCTTAAAACGATTTCATAAAAAGGTATTTCATAATCGAAGATGTTCGCCCTACTTGAAATATATGGAGCGGAAAGGACAGCAATCGCATTAGCCAAGCTGTAATAGTTTCCTCCATAAACAAGGTAAGATTCTATTTCATTGAGCTTATCTTCTACAACAGACGTATAACTATCTTTGGACATCTGTTGTTCATCACTGAAATCGGAATATATGAAGTTCCCTACATCGATATAGCTGGACAGGAAATGAGCCCCCTCGTCAAAAACAAAATCCACATTTCTGACATTAAGCAGATACTCCGCACTATCCTGATCAGCAATAGAACTTGCAGGATTGTATTCATAAATTCTTGAAGGCCTTCCTGAAAGATCCCTAACAGAACCCTTCTCCCTTGATGTTGTCCTTATAGGAGATACGCAGGCAGATAGTAGTATTCCATGCTGGCTTGCATATTCAACCAACTTTTCCATCTCTTTTTTCCTCCCAAGTGATGGAACAAATTTAAAATTCTCCTGATTATGTCCTCTTAATACACGACTATTCCAATCCTCAAAATTTACAATTAAAGAGGACGGATCTGAAACAGAAAGAAGGAAATCGAGAATATCTGAATAACCGATAACACGATGATTAAGAGAAAACGGCATAGGAATACCTAAAACTTCCATATCCTTGTTTTCTGCACATTTAACAGTGATCACAGCAGCCTTGTTATCTGCTTTATTGTAATCAAGATATAGATCCTTGAATGTCTCTGCCATTGATGCATATCCATCTTCCCCACATGCTGTATATGTAACCTCAAACATACCGTCAAAAACACGAGGGCTTTCATAAACTATCTGTGAAGCATCGGAAGCGATACTCTCCTCTATACTTGTTCTTATATTGAACTGGAAAAAGGCAATATTATATGGATTATTGGTATTTGCCGTGCTACATACGATATTCGCCATGGCTGCAGAGGATGAAGCGACCGCGATCATACAACCATAGCCCTCTTTATCAATACCTATCATAGGAAGGATAACAGGAAGAGAAGAAGTCACGCGGACCTCCCTGGAATCAACCATATCATCTCCATAGACCGATTTGTTATATGTACCACCCTTTCCGTTATTAAAATTCACAACTGCACCACATCCATCAGGAATCACGAAATAACCTTTATCCTCCACACTACTTGCAGAGAAAAAAGGAAGAAACTGAATGGAAGTGATAAAAAGTTCTTCACTTTCTACAAATGATTCGGTGTCAATACTTACATGAAGGCCGTCTTCACGAAGAAATATTGAAGAAGAAAAACCTATGCCATCATCAAAAGAATAGGTTATCGTAATTCCGTTATCGATTTTAGAATAGGAAACTTCATCCGCTACATCAGAGTTAAGTGTTATTATACGGTTGGACTGAGGAGCAATCGCAGTAACAGAGAACAGACTCTGGGAACGTACTCTCTGAGCACCTCTTAATCTGAAGGAACCTATCATCGCCCTATCAGCAACCAATGGCCACTCGGCAGAGGAATAAGAAAAGAGCATCTCATAATTTCCATCATTAAATGTCAGTTTGTAATCACCACATTCGAAATCAAGGACAGCAGCAGAGACCAAAGAAATAGAAAGAATAAAAAAACAAAACAAAAATATCATCTTTTTCATCGCTTACCTCCTTAACGTGATCTCATTGAAAATAATCGAAAAAATATTCACAGTGTTCTCCATCAAAATCACGAAGAGGAACATAAGGAACAGGACAAAAGCCATACCTATAAGTGTTATGAAAAAATTCTTCATCATTTTGCCTGCCGTATATTCATGTACTGTAGCAACTGAAAGTAATAGGATTATCAAAGCATAGAGATAAGAGAACGCTTCAATCCAATATATGAATGCACCTTCCTCTAATGTAAGAATCCAAGAAAAAATAAGGTTTACAATGGAAGCAATTTCAACAGGAATAAGTGCGTAGGACGAGGCACAATAGATATCCTTATATGTACCCTTTCCATCAGATATCGTACTCACCGCCCAGTTGATAGTCACCCATAGGAAAAAAAGTCCAATGGTATTCATTAAGCTGACAAGAATATTGAACTCATCCCTTACATTTTTATTGAACGCATATCCTGTCGAGAAATAACTGATGACATTCAAAAAGAAGAAGATTATAACAAAAGTTGAAGCCAATACTGTCGAAAATTTCTTTTTTACTTTCATTTCCCACATCAAATCGGAAGGATGGAGCATGGGAGAAAAGACATTCCTAATCCTCGATAGGAAACTGAAATGGAAACTTGTTTTTCTTTTCACTACCTGATAAACAAACAATAAAAGCAGGATAAACCCAATAATCAAAGAGAGATTACGCCTAGCCCATTCCAGACGAATCATATCAAAGACATTTGAATACTGTTCCCTGTCTCCAGACCTTCTAAGTTCTTGAAGGGCCAATGAAGTCTCCCCCATCTTCTGATATGCCTTGCCAAGACCAAGATGAGCAAACTCCAAATTAGGATTAATTCTCAAAACTTCTTCAAAATAAGGCATGGCTTCCGTATACAGTCCATCAGAGAACAAAGCTGAAGCGGAAAAAAGGCAACTTCCATAATAGTTTTTCTCGAATACCGTTACGCTTGAGTCCCCTTCATCAAGAACATAGATATGATCATCATCACTCTCAATATGCTGGGGATCGGTAAACGTACCCCACTGATTTCCTTTTCCTCCGATTATACTCAGAAGCTTTCCATCCCTATCATAAGTGAAAATCCTTCCTCTTGCGGCATCGAGAGCACACAGGAAACCATTATGTATGTCAACGTCGATAAACCGACTAGAAGATTCAAGACCTTCCACAACTTCATCCGCAGGAATAATATCACCAAAGGTCAGATTATCATCATCCCAAATCCCTTTTCCAGATGGATTTATCTTCCTTATCTTCATCGATTCGTTTGCGATATTGAAAGAACAGGTATAAACAAAGTCCTCTTCATCTATATCAAAAGATGAATATGCAACAGGAACAAAACGTTCCATGGCATCTCTCTGAGTTCGATTCAAAAGTTTTTTCCAGTTCTGGTCAAGACGTTCTGCAAGCGTCAGCTCGGTTGGATTCGCCCCATAATACCCAAGAAACGTCACATCTCCTCCCGATGAATCAGATACAGGACTGAATAGCAGAGCTCCATAATAAAGATCATCCACCAGTACATATATGTTTCCTGCACTATCGACAATTACTTTGGATGGAACAAAAGGAATGTTTACTCCCAAACTGGAGGTATCAGGATTTTCAATTTCAATCGCCAGAGAAAGATCCTTCTTGCTGAAAGCAAGAACCTTTCCTGCGCCTCTATCAGCAATATAATAGTATTCATCCGAGATAAACAAACCGGAAGGTTCAGAAAAGAGATAAGGTGATCCGTCACTATTGAGAAAACTTATAACATCGCCATCCTCAGTTCTAACGTTCTTCAGCCCTGAATCAAGGATATAGAGATGATTTTCAAAAATGAATATGTCCGTATAGAGACTCTCTTTCTCTGTTGGATATATTTTCTTTTTAAAATCATAAGGAGAAGGACTTCCTACAGCTTCATCATCGCTGGTATATATGTACGAAGAAGTTGGAATCTGAACTGCGTAAACGGATGAGAGAACCAATAAGAATAGAATGAATAGTACCTTACGCATAGCTCACTCCTTGATTCCTGAAGCTGCCATGGTTTCAAGAACTTGACGTTGAGTCAAAAAGAAGATTATAACAGGTGGCAACATTAGAAGTATTGTAGCAGCCGCTCCCTCCCCTGCACGGGAAATTCCTCCGGCAATAAGCTCATTCATAACAGATGGAAGAACTTTATGGCTTTCATCATAAATAAATCCAGCTCCCGTATTATTCCATAAGTTCTGGAATGTAAAAAGTATGAGTGTCATGATAGCCGGTTTTACGACGGGTATCACAACTGACCACAGGAGTCGGAATTCACTACACCCATCTATTCTTGATGCTTCAATGAGGGAAACAGGTATCATCTGTATGAGAAACTGACGCATCAGGAATACACCAAATGGCATTGCTAGTATTGGAAGAAGTAACGCGAAATAAGTGTTGAGCATATGAAGTTTCGCAATTATGAGATACTGTGCAACCGCAGTCACAGGACTCGTAAAAAGAAGCGCCTTAACGATGAGATCAGATATGATATTTTTCCCTTTAAAACATCCAAAAGCCAAGGAATAAGATGCCATAGAAGCAATAATGACATATACTACAGTACCAATTACAGCTACAGAAACGCTATTGAATACATATCGGCTGAAAGGGACAAATAAAGAATCTGCTAAACGAAACAGGTTTCTATAGTTATCAAAAGAAGGATTATGAACAAAGAAGCGAGGTGGAAAAGCAAATATCTCCTCATATGGTTTCAATGACTGCATTATCGAATAGACCAATGGGAACATCATGAAAATGCTTAACACAATAAGAAAAAGGAAAATCATAGATGTCCCAAACTTAGATCTATTTACTCCGTTACCGACCTGCGCCTTAAAAAAATTCTTCATAATCCTATCCTCAAGCAGAATGCCTTTTCAGAAAGGCCTGAATTACATGATTAAAAGAAAGCATCATAATAAAAAGAAAAACAGCAATGGCACACGCATACCCCATTTCCATACGTGTAGTCCCAACATCGGTCATATGCGTAACAATTGTTGTCGCAGCATTATCAGTGGCGATACCATCAATTGCCGTACCTGCGGAAATAAGCAGCTGCTGCCCTACTGCACCAGCAGCAAAACTTGCCCCAATCTGCATTACAGCACCAAACAAAAGTTGAGGCCCCATATTGGGAACAGTAATAAACCAGAACTCCTGAAACCTGTTTGAAATTCCATCAATTGCAGCAGCCTCATACTGTTGTCTGTCAATTCCCTGAAATCCAGCAAGGAAAGAGAGAAATGCAGTTCCCAAACTCAGCCAGAGCTGAATTATGATTATCACAGGCATGATATAGGCCGTATCAGAGAGCCATTGTACCGGTTCGTTAATAAAACCAAACTTGATAAACAAGTTGTTAATGAATCCATATTGATCGCCCGAAAAGACATAAGCCCATACTGTGTAGGCACCAGTAAACATGGATGGCACATATAGACAGAAAGTAAAAAGCGATCGAACTTTTGGATTTAACTCATTTACTAGCCATGCGAGAAAAAGACATGCAATATAGCTTATCGGCCCAGTAATAAGGGCAAAAAGAAGTGTATTCTTGAATGCGGTAAGAAATACATCATCATCCAAAAACATCCTGATATAGTTATCCAGCCCTACAAAGGATGGAAACTGCACAAGATTGAAATCAGTAAAACTCAACACAACTGCAAGTAGAACTGGAATAACTATGAAGAGCAGAAAAAGTGAAAGAAACGGAATGAGCATAATCACATGTTCTGTCGCCATTGATAACCTTTTGTCTTTCATTTCTTCACCTCTAATCCGATTTCCGTTCTTTTCCTCTGTATTTCCCTATCTATAACAGAAACATATCTCTCAAGCATTTCCCTTGCATTCTTTCCATCAAGGACAACACTACGGAAAGCACTGACTATGTTCCGCTGCGTATAGTAAGAACCGGGTATCTGCTCAATTTGAACAAGATTCTCTCTTGCTGCAAGAATCAGATCAGTCTCTTCTGGAAGCCAAGGAAGATTTACTATGACATCATCACTGGCAGAAGAATATCGTCCTGCTGGTCCTAATAGGCTTTCAATCCTGTTCCCATATTCCTGCTGCACATCTACAGAAACAAACCACTTCAAGAATTCCCATGAAGCATAAATATTCTCTGAATCCTTTAAAATCACGGCTCCCTGCCCTGATGACACAGCAGTTGCACCATTTTCCCCATTACTGGGAATCTTCGCCACTCCATACAACCCCCTCAGTTCAGGTGCAGCAAACGCAAGCTTGCCATATTCGGTATAATCAGCAATGGCAAGTGGCATCTCCCCCGACCTGAACCTATTGAAGAAATCATAAGATAGGCTCAGCCCATAATCGCTGAATAACCTCGTATAGAGAAGAAAAGCATTATAGCTCTCATTACTCGAAAGAACAGTAGAAGTCTTATCAGCAGAATATATTTGCCCACCATTTTGGAACAACAAAGTAAGAAAAGTTGTCCAAGAGGATGGCACCCCGACCTCCATATTGTTACGTTGAATTATCGGGATAATCGAAAGAAATTCCTTCCATGTTTTCGGGACCTCTATTCCCAGCTCTTCAAACACATCCAATCTGTAAAACATGAGAGGAAAAACTTCCGTCAAAGGTAATCCATAAATCTTATCAAGATAAGAGTAAGGAATAAGAGAAGATCTGTCAGAGTAAGAATCTACAATCTGATAGAAATCAGGAAACTCACTGAGAGGATATAATGCATCCCGCATGGCAAGAGTAACGGGAATCGTATTTCCAAGAAACAAGACAACATCGGGGCCAGCACCAGCAAGAATAGCCTGTTCTATTCCTGTCTGTACAAGATTAATATCCACTTCAATTCCCGTCTCAGGGGTAAAATACTCATCGATAAGGGCAGATACGACCTCCATCTGATCTCTTCCCGCCGATACCCAGACCGTTATATCTCCTCCTTCTTTTTCATCAGATTCAAAAGAGTGAATCAAAGTACGGATTGAATAGACTAAATTGTTAAACCAGCTTTTATGAGGTTCCGTAGCAACAGCATCTCCCGAGGTCAGTTCAATCCAATCGAGATCTAGAGGTTGTTCTTGACTCTGATATACCCAACTTGACAAAGAGGAAATATTACCTCTGAATGTTGCAATCCTTGATGGAATTGATTCAGGTTCTTCATTAAATGACTTAATTTGTTCAATCAACGCACTTATCTGAGAATAAGATGCCTCCGAACCAGAAAAATCCTGAAGCATTCTCTCTGCTTCTACAAGAGAGGAAAGAGCTGAATTAAACTCGTCCATTATTCCAGGAATTTCCCTGTCTATATTATATTCCCGATTCAAGTCTGGACTAGTTCCCGTTACCATGATAATTCTGCGATATATTGAATTAAGCTCATCAACAATATCAAGGATATCAGAAAGGACATATGCATATGGCCCTGATATGACTTCAAGAGTTAAAATATGCTCACCTTTCTCAAGATATACTCTCTCTCCACCCACATCATTTATAGACCAGATATCAGTATAAGGAAATTCAACCATATCAAACTTTTGGGAATAAACAGCTGAATCAACTATTACTCTACGGTATACCGAAAATCCCTTTTTTAAATTTTGTCTGTATTTAAAGTTCAGTGTATAGTAAGCTGATTCAGGAATTTCCACTTTCCAAGACATGATATCACCATCGGAATTCCAAGACGAACCACCAGCGATATTCAGTACTATAGAATCTGGATTACTTGGACTCGTATCTGCACTGCTCCGGTCCATCTGACTTGTCAAAGTTGTGGAAGAAGTTGCATAGATGTCTTCTGCCTCTATATGGATAAGCCTGTCCGTTCCTTTCGATAGAGGTATCTCTGAGGAAGGATAAATTTCTTGTACAGTATTGAAAGAAACAGAAATAAGAGAAAAATCCGTTCTTCTCGCAACTATCTCCAAGGAATGTTCTCCTTCTTCAAGAACAACAGAATAATTTGAGTTCTCAGAATTATTCTTCACCCGTAAATACGCACTTTGTGCATCTTCAGAAATCCACGTCAAAGCCCGCTGCTCATCTCCATTATCATCTACTCGGATAGGTCCATACTCGTATATCCTGTTTATGGAGAAAAAAGATTCCGAAAGGAGTTCACCATCAAGGATGAAAAAAAGCTCTATATCATCATATCTACCTTTACCTGAGATATAACTTAAAACTATATTGTACTCATTTGTTTCAGGTATGTTGAACTCTGCCTTTACCGCTCCTCCGTATTCTTCCCATACAAGATAATCTGAATCCATATAAATTCCAGATTTCGCATCATATGTAAAATCGGAAGCGTTCAGATTAATACTTTCTGCAAAAAGCAGGGAAACAGAAATACCTAAGAACAGAAGGACAAGCAACCTTTTCACCTGCAAGCCTCCAGATTTTTTGTATTTACGGTTGCTATCAGCTCATCCATTATATCGTTATTCAAAACATTATCAGTCAAAACAGTAATCATACGAAGGGGAATCTTATTGACCTGCTCATCGCTTTCCCCATTCTTCTTAAATATTGGAAGCTTCTGAGCCTGCATGTTTCCACTCTCTACAAGAATCCTTTTTATTTCCTTATAAGCCTCTTCGCCCGCCACTGTCGCTCTCAGTTCACCAACCGAACTCCAACCGGTTACTTCTTCATACTTCATCTTTTTCGGAATGATATTAATTGCTATTGATGTGACATCATCTACTGAACTTGTCGCTATGATAATCTTGTACTCCCCTTCTGAGGCATACCAGTCTTTTAAATCTGGATCAAAATATTCAAAAGCCTTTTCCGTTAAAGAGAAATTAATACCTTTTTCCTCTCCTGCTGCGAGGTATACACGTTTAAATGCAACAAGAACACGTTTAGGTCGAGGAATTCGTGACAGAGGAGGTTCCACATATATCTGAACAGTCTCACTGGCATCGACATCTCCCGTATTTTTCACGCTGATATTGAGATCCGCATTATTTCCTTTTATCCTATATCCCTTGACATGTATGTCAAATCGTGAATAAGAAAGACCATATCCAAACGGATATTTCATACTGATTTTCTTTGAAAGGTAATACCTATATCCAACAAAAACTCCCTCGGAATAATTAACCGTACCAGAATATCCTGGGTAATATAAATAAGCAGGAGTCTGCTCGATAGAATAAGGGAATGTCATGGGGAGCTTTCCTCCTGGGCTGACAATTCCATATAGAAGATTTGTAACTGCACCTCCGATACACTGACCAGCAAGGAACATCTCAAGAACAGCGGAAGAACTAGAATCCCAACTGGTATCAACAGGAGAACCATTAAGAAGAACCACAACCAAATTATGATTAGCCTCATAGAGCCGCTCAATAACACTTATATGAGATTGTGGAATGAACAGATTCTTCCTGTCTTTTCCTTCCGCCTCTATCCCATCAGGAAGCCCAGCAAATACAACTATCTTATCTACCTTAGCTGCTTTCTCGATAGCTTCATTCAATGAGAAATCCAGAATATTTGATTTAGAATCATAACATTCGGAGAAGTATACATTTTCTCCTCCGATTTTCTTCATCTCCTCAAGAGGGATCTCAAAGCTTGTAGGATTTACAAGAGCACTGCCTTCCATTTTAAATCGTGGGTTAATTGCAAAATTTCCACAGACAAGAACCCTTTCCGACTTTTTCAGAGGCAAGACACAATTGTCATTCTTCAGCAAAACTGCACTTTTCTGAGCCATCTCTCTAGAAAATGAATTATGATCAGCCTCAATGTAGCAAGGAATCCTTTTTCTTCCTTCATGTACTCTTTCAAGTGTTTTAAGGATATGAGAACAAGCAGTATCTATAACGTTCATGGAAAGAGTTCCATCCTCATAAGCCTTCATAAGTCTCTGCTCGCTAACACCATAATTATAAGGCATCTCAAGATCCAAACCAGCCTTCAATGCCCTTTCCCTATTGTTAACCCCACTCCAATCACTCATCACCAAGCCATCGAATTTCCATTCATTCCTTAAAATCTCATTGATCAAGTGCTCGTTCTCAGAACAGTAAGATCCATTGACTTTATTCAATGCAGTCATGATTGCCCACGGATGAGATTTCTCATTTGCAATCTCAAACACCCTGAGATAGATTTCCCTAAGAGTTCTCTCTTCAACTACAGCATCAATATATTCCCTGTCTATTTCTTGGTTATTTGCAGCAAAATGTTTAAGGCAGGTACCGACACCTTGACTCTGCACCCCATTTATATAGGAAGCAGCTATTTCCCCAGCCAAAACAGGGTCTTCAGAATAATACTCAAATGTCCTGCCACATAAAGGAGTACGTATGATATTAACAGCAGGGCCCAAAAGAATATCAACACCAAGTTCTCTAGCTTCTGCTGCCAAATGCTTTCCCATCTCCTCTGCTAAATCGACATCAAACGAGGATGCAAGTCCTGGACCAGATACATACGCAGTAGCGGGAACACTCTTATTCCACCCCATGTGATCACATAGCCCAGTCTGTTTTCTAACACCATAAGGACCATCTGCAACCTCAAATGAGTCTATGTCTTTTTCTGGATAATCCTTTGTTCTCCAGAAATCCTTTCCACTCAGCATTTTTATTTTCTCTTCCACGGTAAGAGACTCAAGTATCTTTTCTATATCCATGTTACAAATATCTCTCCATTCTCTGAGCAAGTTTCTCTGATTCTATTATCTAACTGATGGAATTCCTGAGAACCAAATCTGATCAAGAATAAAACCATCGTTATTCACATAGATGGAAATGTCAGCATTTCTATAAACAGGAATACTAACCGATACACTTTTGAATTCATCGTCAGTTGGATCTACTTTGAATGATGCGGTCTTTCCATCCAACATCAGTGTGATAATCGTCTCCTCATCAGCCTTGTAAGAAAGGGTAAGGCCATCTCCTCCCCTGACTCTCTTAAAAGTCACTGCATTTTCAATTCCATTAATAAATTCTGCCGCATAACCATTGGAAGCCTCAACATCTTCAACAGGCAATGAATTGATTGAATATTCTGCTTCCATTTTAGATGAGAATAATATACTTTTAATCGTGATGACTCCCTGCTGTAATTCAACGGAGAAAGAAGCGTCATCTGCACCAATTACAGGAAGTCCCACAATACCGCCATCAGGATTTGCAGAGATATCGAAAGAACCTCTGCTTCTTCCATCTGAATAGAGTTTAATTACAGAATCAACGTCAGATTTATATTCTATGGATACCATCTGTATTTCAGGACAGCTATCAAACCCAAGAGAAGCACCACCTTCAGATAATACAGCATTTCCATCTTCGTCCAATTGAACATTTCCGCTGAAAACTGCATTTGAAACATCTGTCCATCCTTCCTGCAAGGGATAAGTAAGACACCAATCCAAAAGAGATGGAGGGTTACCTTCTTCTTTCAGAAGATTATAACCAAAGTACAGACATCCTCTTACTTGAGGATAATTAGTCTTGTAGAAATCCACAGTTGCTTTAATTGCAATTTCTTTCATTGCTTTATCTTGTACGAGTCCTGCGGTCTGGTTAGGTCGTATACCATCATTAAATTCTATCGTATGAAATCCCCATTCCATGACGACAGGGGCATCACCATACTGCTTCTCATATGTCTTCATACTTATGGCCAGACGTTCTGCATTTATAATATCTAACGGATTAGAAGATAAAAGGCTTTTATTATCTGGATACGTATAGTTATTTATAAAATATCCATCCGCTCCTGCATCTGTATAGGCAGGTGTTTTGAATGTATTATCCCATCCATAAAACACACTAAGATACAATTCTGCATCATTCCAACCATTATCAGCACATTCCTCTCTCATAAGTGCCACAATGCTTTTTGCATATTCCTTTTGAGAGTCAATCCAGTTCCTTGAATTAAGACCACCAGCATTTTTTTGTACGGATATATCGTCAACAGGCATGTTTATAGCAAAATATGCAACCCTGTCACGTCTATCAGCATCAGAACAAAAAGCAATTAATTGAGAATAAGTATCAACAACCGTTCTGGCATCTTTTTCTGAAAAAGAAAAATCTTGTGGATACGCCTCTATTCTTATAACTATTTTCATATCTAGACGTTCAAGTTCTTCAAATATATACTGCTGTACATTTTGAGAGAGACCCTCAAATCCATAAATTGTAATAGTGTTTATGTTGTATAATTTATTAGCCTTTTCCAGTTCTTGACTAAATTTTTCTTCATTAAAATTGCCTGTTCCCAGATCAAATGTCGCACCGTTATAAAATTCACAAGTGTCCACCTTTTCCGCATAAGGGGTCATTACCGATGCATAAACAGAAAATGATAAAAAACAAATAAGAAAAAAAACAAAAAGTCTCCTAATCCTGGATAACAGCATTTAAACACTCCTTTTACTGTTTATTCACCTGAGAGATTATATTTCCATTCAAGTTTAATAAAATAATAAAAGTAGAATCTGTACCACGATACGGCAAATATCGACAAGAAATTCTCAGATATTGACTTTTCTGAATTTCGTTGGTGGAATTTTCACAAATTTCAGGAATGAACGGTTGAAAGTTTTTATACTATTAAAACCGCAGGCTTCAGCAACCTCTCCTACAGTAAGATCTGGGCTTTGAACAAGCATATACTGAGCTTTGCTTATTCTATAATTTGTCAGATAATCATAAAAAGTAACATTAGTCAAAGATTTGAAAAACCTAGTAAAATAACTAGGCTCAAAACCCGCAACATCCGCAATCTCATTAAGGGTTACTGGATTCTTATAGTTTTGTTCTATATAAAAAAAGACTTTTTGAAGCCTGTGCATTGCCTTGTTCTCAGTCTGAGAAGTTATGACATCATTCTCTTTTCTCTTGTATTCTTCTTTTGTAAAAAGGAATAACAGTTCAAACACAAGAGAACGTATTAATAAATCCCTTGAAAAAAAGGATTGGTTATTAATTCTTTCCAATCGGATGATTATCTCTCGTAAAACAGTTTTATCCTGTCCTGTCCATTCTCTGCTGGTCTTGGAGTTCATAGTGAGATGTTCATAAATCCCCTTTTTCAGCTCTACGGATTTATGTGAGCCATCTATGATATCTAAATTAAAGATTATTACAAGACGTTTATGATGGGAAGAGGAGAAATAGAAATGAGAATCTCCTCCATTGATCATAATTGCTTCATGCTCGTTTACAACATACATCTCGTCATTCACAATTAATCTTGTACTACCTTCCATTACATAGACAAGTTCTATTTCCCTATGCCAATGCGTGGGTACTACTTGATCCCCATTGTCGTAAAAAAGAATATAAGGTAAATCCTGTTCTGTAGTATTGAACTGAAAAGGTGCACTCATAATTTCACGTCTCCAGCTTTCATTATAACCTAAATTAATCAGAAATCGGATATACAGAAATTTAACAAATTCAGAACTTTCGACCATTAATAAGTAAGAGGACTTAATGAACATAAGAGAAAAGGTAAGAAGGATGATGGAGGAACAGCATCTTCTGGATAACGAACCGTTTGAGTTCGCCTCCAGACGATTTCCTGAATTTCCCGTATCGATAGCATCCGCGATTATCAAAGAAGATATTATCGCGACAAATGTTGAGATACAGAAAAAGTTCCTTAATCCGAACCAGAAGGGAAGGGCAATAATAACCGATGTGATTATACGTACTAAGGATGGCAGAATATTCAATCTGGAACCCAATACTTATCGAAAAGGAGCTATTTTAGAACGGGGATTGTTCCATTCATACATGATAGGAACAACACTGTTAAAGAAGGGAGAGGATTGGAAGAATCTGAGGAAAGGAGGAATCATACTGCTGAACCAATATGATATCCTTAAGGATGGGAATGCCTTATCAAAATTCAGAATGCAGGATGAAATAACAGGAAGACTTGCGTCAGAAAAAGGAATAACACTTTATGTGGCGAACTGCTCTTATCGGGGAAATGGCCCACTCTCTTTACTCTATGAGGATCTAATGACAAACTATATCAAGGAAGAAACACGTTTGCCGATTAACAGGAATGTAGTAAAATATTTATTAGGAGAAGAGGTTCAGATAGAAATGACAGAAAGACAGGAAAAGATAATGAGGGAAGTAAGAGAAGAGGCTTCTAGAGAAGCGGCGCAAAAAGCAACATTAAAAAGTGCTAAAGCAATGATTAATGATGGCATATCAGCTGAAAGAGTTTACAGGATCTTACAGCTCTCAGAAAAGGACATCAAAGCTCTTAATACAATCTGATAATAAAAAAAAGAAGATGTGTAAACAAGAGGACTTTAACATATCCTCTTTATCTTACTATATTAAATATTAATTTGTACTTATTCTCTTTTGTGATGTAAAATCATCTGTATGGATAGCAGATTAGAACCTTTATTCACTCCATGGAAAATTGGAAATTGTGAGATTAAAAATAGAATCGTCCTTACCAGTATGGGAGGAACGGATCTGTTCGGTTGGATGGAAAAGAACCATTTCGATAAAGCCGGTGCACATTTCATAATGAATGTGGCAAAGAATAACGCGGGACTCGTCCTTCCCGGATGTCAGCCGATATATAATCCGATGTTTGGACAATGGCTGCATAAAAACAAGAAGATGTATAAGGATCTTGCCGCCTGGATGCCATCATTCCATCAGACAGGAGCAAAACTATTTATCCAGCTTACAGCAGGTTTTGGCAGATCCTTCACCATAAGTAAGATGATGGAGTTCCTTTATACGACACCTGTCATCAGAACCCTTTCCAAACCGGTCATGGATTTAGACAGGATCACAGCATCCGCAAGCCCCTCCCCTAACAGATGGTCCGACAAGGTTCCATCGAGAGAGATGACCAGGGATGAGATAAAAGAGATGGTCTCATCATTTGCGGAAAGTTCTCTTCTTTTGAGGGATGCAGGAGTTGATGGAGTTGAGATACATGCTGTGCACGAAGGCTATCTTCTTGATCAGTTCACACTAAAATATGTGAATAAGAGGACGGATGAATATGGTGGCTCTATGGAGAACAGATACCGTTTCGCAATTGAGATAGTCGAGGCAATAAAGAAACGCTGTGGTTCTGATTTCCCCGTATCCTTACGATACAGCGTGCTATCAAAGACGAAGGATTTCAGAAAAGGTGCCCTTCCAGGGGAGGAATATGTGGAAGTAGGCAGGGACATGGAAGAGTCGGAAAAAGCCGTAAAACTACTTGAAGACGCGGGATACGACATGCTCAACTGCGATAATGGCACATATGACGCATGGTATTGGGCACACCCACCTATCTACATGCCAGAGAACTGTAACCTTGAGGATGTTGAGCATATTAAGAATTTCGTATCCATTCCTGTTGTTGCAGCAGGAAGGCTCGATCCTTATGTCGCATCAGATGCGATACGAGAAGGCAAGCTCGATGCAGCAGGCTTTGCACGCCAGTTCCTCGCAGACCAGGAATGGGTGACGAAGATGATTGACGAAAGAGAGGAGGATATAAGACCGTGTATCCTCTGTCATAACGGATGCTTCAACATGGCACACTACAAAGGGGTACCGAATGATCAGGATCTCCATGACAGCCTGCACATGTCCCGCTGTGCTGTAAATGCGGAGACAATGCAATGGGACAAGCATTATATAAAGAAGACGGAAAAAGCGAAAAAAGTCGCCATTATAGGTGGTGGAATCGGAGGAATGGAGGCAGCACGCGTACTTAAACTAAGAGGCCATGATCCCGTCATCTACGAAAAGAGTGATAAACTCGGAGGAACATTCATCCCTGCAAGTGCGGAATCCTATAAAGGGAAACTACGTGATCTTCTTGCATGGTATAGAAGGCAGATGAAAATTCTTTCAATTCCTATTATATTCAATGCAGAAGTGAGAAATCCTGAAACTATTGACGCAGATGAGATCGTAATAGCTACGGGAGCTGTGGCAAAGAAACTTAACATCCCTGGATTCGACAAGGCCATGGAAGCATGCGACTATCTAAATGGAAAACCTGTAAAAGACACTGTTGCCATAATCGGCGGAGGTCTTACAGGCTGTGAGGTCGCATATGAGCTAGCTCTGGAAGGAAAAGATGTAAGCATCATAGAGATGAAGGATGATCTCATCGCACAGAAAGGAGTATGTCTTGCAAACAGCTCATATCTGAGGGAATGGTTTGCCCTGCATAAGACCCCGGTCTATTTGAATGCCAGGGTAAAAGAGATAAAGGACGATGCTGTGGTGATCGAGACAAAGGATGGAGAAGAAAAATCGATACCGGCCAAGAGCGTGATAAGCAGTGTTGGATACAGCCCTGCGCCTCTCAACACGAGAGGGAAAAAATCTTATCTGGTCGGGGATTGTGCAAGCGTAGGTAATCTAAGAAGTGTAATCTGGGGAGCCTATGAGACTGCAATGAAGATATGACGATATTCAGGGGTGCCCATGACGGAGCACCCCATCATAATCGATTGCTACCGCTCCACCTTCACAGTGCCATCTTCGGAAACGGTGATCCTATCTCCAGTTTGAACATAGGAGAGGAACTCATCCCCAAGGCCATCAATCGTGGGCATCGGATTATCCGTCCATACGGCAGAAAGGATTGCACCTGCAGCAGCAAGTGAGTCTATCTCCTTTGAAAAGAGGAGACATGCAGGTTGCCGATGCATGCATGCCGCAGTATAGAGAACAAGGCCTCCGGTAGTGGAACCTATCGTCTGAGGCAGACATAGCGCCTTTCCCGCCATCTCCTTCTTATATAAGTCCGGATTATTCTGATCTGAACACTTTCCTTTCTCGTCTCCAAACATCAGGGAATGTTGATAGCTTGCAAGGGTATTGAAACCTCCTCTGGAGACCAGTGCCTCTGCAAAAGCATTTCCCTTCACTACCACTCTGCCTTTGAAAATTCTCTCACTCATAACGCACCTCCAGTAATGATATCCAGCAGATCATCTTCCTTGTAATACCTTGCCGAGGTATAGGTCCTAAGCTTATTTGAACACGTGATGACAGGCATTGAACCACACATCGGATTATTCATGTACATTAAAGGACAGATATAGGAAAGAACAATGCCGAAACTTTCAAGTTTCCGTGCCTCCTCCCTTTTTCTGAACTCTTTCAGCACCGCAGGGGCTGCAGTCATGACGGTCTTTACGGCAACCTTCTTAAGACCTTTCTTTCTCAGTACGCCTTCAATCCTCTCTGACCATGAGATAAGCTGGGCGTATGAAAGATGGGGACACCCGATGAATGCAAGTTTAGGCCGGGCATTCCTGTCCTTCCATATCACAGGATAGCTTTTCTCCGTATCCTCCAGCACAGCATCATCGATCACATAGGTCTTATAGCCTTCTTTGAGCAGTCCCCTTCCTTCTCTGACAGCCTCCGGAGTAAGGCCCTCGATATGATAGAGACCAACTGCTCCATTTGAAGCGGTTGCCGCTCCAAAGTCCTTGAAATATGCCTTCGCCTCATCATTCAGAGAAGAGAAATACTTATCCATACCGACGACATATGGTACATCTTCCATGACTTTCATTCCGATCGCAGAACCTAAGAGCTGAGCCTCAGGCTTTTTCTTGGTTCTCACTTCTATAAGCCAGTCAGCCTTTCTGCCCTCATCGGTTAGAAGGCCGAAGCATGGAACACAGCCTACTATGGATCCAAAGAGATCCAGTATACCACTATTACGATTACATCGTGCCCCAAGGATGCTGTTAGCATAGACAACTGCGGAACTTTCCGCCCATGACAGGATATCCCCCTCTTTCGGGATGTTCCCAACTTCATCCATGTAACAGGTACAGGTGTAAGCATCATCACTCATGATTCCCAGTTTCTTAAGCTGGGCATCATAATCCTTCTGTTTTGAATACATTACCTTGAAGAATATGTTCTGAATGAAATTCTTTGGAACTGAGTCATCCAGAGGTCTTGGATCGACGGAGAATTTCTGCGAAGCAAGGGCTCCGCCTTCTATCAGGGTATCCATCAGATCATACACGGGCTTCATCACTGACAGCCCAAAACTTGTGACTAGATGTCCATACTCTCCACTGACATCCACCATTCGCTTAGAACCGAATGTCTCCCCATACATTATGAGGGTTCTCATGATCTTGGCTTTCACTTCCCCCTCTTTGCCTTCAAGAATATCATTCTGCCTCTTAGTTAGTTCCATATCTACTTCCTCTTTCTCCTATGATAGCATCCTTGCCCCTGTTTTAAAGGATTTTCTATTCAATAATCACAGAATCTTTAAGTCCAAGTTCTTCAATACTCCTTATATACACATCCATATCATCTTTTAAGAAACAGACGATATAGACATCCAGACTGCTCTCACAAAGTACGGATAATGCTATCTTGGAAGCCCTTTTTACAGGAAAACCATATACCCCGCAGCTTATGAGGGGAAATGATATGCTCTTTAGCCCCTTTTCCTTAGCAAGAGAAAGCGAATTAATATAACAGCTTCTAAGATTCTCATCTTCTCCTCTTTCTCCTCCATGCCATACAGGACCGACAGTATGGATGACGTATTTTGCAGGAAGATCATAGCCTTTCGTAATCTTAGCCTTCCCCGTCTCACACCCGCCAAGGGCACGGCATTCCTCAAGAAGGCCCTTTCCCGCCGCATGGTGTATCGCACCGTCAACCCCACCTCCTCCGAGAAGGGAGTTATTGGCGGCATTGACTATCGCATCAGTTTTCATCTTTGTTATATCGCCAAGTATTACTCTTAACATAGCAGTCTCATAAAAAAAGCGGCCCATAAAGACCGCTAAAAACAGACTGACTCAGTCCTCAACCTTTTCAAAGGCATCAGCTCCAGCTCCGCAGAGAGGACATACGAAATCCTCTGGAAGCTCGTCGCCCTCATACTCGTAACCACAAAGAGTGCAAACCCATTTCATACTTATACTCCTTATCTTCTATTCGCTTAACGCGTACTATAAGTATAATTGTTTTTCTCTTTCTTGTGTACTTTAATCATTAAGAAAGGAAATCAAAGCCTCAATCATTATAAATCACGGGTTTTATCAGGCTTCTGTCATGATTCAGGAAGAGATTCAAGCCATCTATGACCTTATTCATGCCATGGAAGGTATGGGTTATAAGCATCTCAGGGCTTACCCTACCCGTCTCTATAAGGCGTGCCATCCTCATCATCTGAAGCCTTCCTCCTTTACAGCCCACACCTTTTATAGTCTTATCGGCGTAACCAAATCCCCATGAGGCGGGGTCTATCTCTATGTTTCTTCCTCCAAAATAGGTTGCAAGATTTACCACGGTACCTCCCTTCTTGGTCATCTTAAGAGCATTTGAAAGAGCATCATTACCACCTCCTGCAATAAGCACACCATCAAGAAGTCCATGATTCTTCTCTATTATCTCATCCGTCCATGACGTGTCATGGTAATCCACAAGATCGGTCGCACCGAAAGAGGATGCGACGGAAAAGCATATCTTCCTGGAACCTATCGCATATATCCTCGATGCCCCATGCAGATAGAGTGCCCTTACGCACATGAGTCCTACAGGTCCTATTCCAAGGACTGCGACACTGTCTCCGAAAGAAGGATTAAGCTCACTTACCCCGCCGAATGCGGTACACATCATATCAGGAACCATCACGGCCTGTTCGAGAGTAACACCATCTGGAATGAGAGCAAGGTTCATATCAGCATCTCTTATGTAGTACTCCTCCACGAAAGAGCCTCCCCTGTCAGGATAATCGACTCCTCCATACATGTTGTCCTGTTTTTGAAAGGCATGCCCGTCCTGTGCCTCAAGGCTTCTCCATATCGGCATTACCGAACATACTATAACCCTGTCCCCGACCTTGAAATCATGAACATCCTTTCCTACTCTTATTATCTCCCCGCACATCTCATGCCCAAGAGCCTTTCCAATAAGATAAGGAAGAGACTCGGCTCCAGTCTGGACAAGATGGGCATCACTAGTACATGGTGACCATATGAGAGGTCTTATGATGGCCCCTGTCTCAACTATATCATCGGGAACGGGACATGTGGCGCTTATCGCAAGCTCATTCCTTCCCTTTAAAACAACACCGTTAACATATCTCATCTTCTTACTTCTCCTTGAATTAAAAATAGCACTGTCAAAAAAGATAAGGTAGTCTTACTTTTTCTATCTGTTATAACTAAAATTTATAACTTAAGAGAATATCCTGTAAAGGAATCGTATTTTACTGTTAAATAATACATATTATAATATGTCCATAAGGAAGATATTTATGATCTATAGGAAACTGAAAAGAGGTGGAGAAGAGATAAGCATAATCGGAATGGGGGCTGCGAGCATAGGACTGAGCACGGAGAAGGAAGCTATAGAAACCATTGATAGCGCACTTAAAGCGGGAATAAACTACTTCGATCTTGCCGCAGGACATAGTACAGTATTCCCATATTACGGGAAAGCGTTTGAGAATAGGAGAAAAGAGGCTTATTTCCAGATCCATTTCGGAGCCGATTACACAAGCGGAGAGTATGGATGGACACTTGACCTTGATAAGATAAAACACTCAATCGACTGGCAGCTAAAAAAACTTAAGACGGATTACATCGATTTCGGATTCATCCATTGTATGGATGAGGAGGATGATTTCATCCGTTATAAGAAAAACGGTGTTCTCGACTATATCCTCTCATTAAAAGAAAAAGGGATAGTAAAGCATGTTGGACTATCATCCCATACACCAAGTGTGGTGAATAAAATTCTTGATCTCGGAATAGTCGATATGCTGATGTTCAGCATCAACGCCCTTTATGATGAGGGAATCGGAGAGTATGCGCACGGGGAGAAGAAAGAGAGGAGCGAACTCTATCTCAGATGCGAAAGGGAAGGTATTGGAATATCTGTAATGAAGCCGTTTGCGGGAGGTATGCTTCTTGATGAGAGGAAATCCCCATTCAAGAAAGCGCTATCACGCATTCAGTGCATGGAATACGCCCTCTCTAGGCCTGGGGTTCTGACTGTCCTCCCTGGATGTGCGAACAAGGGCGAGCTTGAGGATGTGCTGAAATATCTTGACGCGCCTTACTGCGAGAGGGATTACTCAATGATCGCAGACTTTAAAAAAGAGGAAGGAGAGCCATCCTGCGTATACTGCCAGCACTGTCATCCCTGCCCCATAGGGCTGAACATAGCACTTATCAACAAATACTATGATCTCGCCCTTTTAGGAGATAATCTTGCAAGGGAGCACTACATGACCCTTGAAAAGAAAGCTGGAGAGTGCATAAAATGCCACCACTGTGATAAAAGATGCCCCTTTAAGGTCAGGCAGTCTGAAAGGATGGGGAGAATCGCAAAGTACTTTGGAGCCTAGATCTCTCGTTTTCTAAAGAAGAGAGGACTATCTCCTTCGCCCTTAGCCTCTCATCCTCCGACAGGGGTCTTATCCCCTCAAGAGGGTATCTTATTCCAAGGGCCTCATACTTCTTCTTCCCCATATCATGGTAAGAGAGGATATCAAGGCCTTTTATGTTCCGATAAGGGGCAAGGAGAGTGCCGAGATCCTTAAGTTCTTTCTCACCATCGGTGATGGTTGGAACAACCACGTGACGTATGATGATCGGAATATCATGAGAATCTGCCTCAGCTAGAAAAGCTAAGACAGGATTCATCTCCCTTCCTGTGAGCCTTATATGAGCCTCCCTGCTACTATGCTTGATATCAAGCATGACAAGATCCGTGAAACGAAAAAGCTCCTCATACTCCTCTTTCCTTTCCGTCCTATAAGGGTAGCCCGAGGTATCCAACGCGGTATGGATCCCCCTTTTCTTCGCCTCAGAAAAGAGGGATGTGAGGAATTCAAGCTGCATCAGAGGCTCCCCTCCTGTTGCGGTTATTCCCCCTGATACGTAGAAATTCCTTCCCCTCTCATAACGCTCAATTATCTCATCCACACTCATGATTGTGCCGCCATGCATATCCCATGTATCGGGGTTATGACAGTATGCGCAGCGCATCGGACAGCCTTGGAAGAAGACAACCATCCTCACTCCGGGGCCATCAACCGTTCCAAAGCTCTCGATGCTGTGTAGTCTTCCCTCAGATCGTTTCATGGAATGTTCTGCTTATGACCTCATCCTGCTGCTCTTTCGTGAGCCTGTTGAAGTTCACCGCATAGCCTGAGACCCGTACGGTGAGCTGTGGATATTTCTCAGGATGTGCCTGAGCATCCAGAAGCGTCTCCTTGGTGAACACGTTGACATTCAGATGATGTCCTCCATTTTCTGCATAACCGTCCAAAAGGCTCACAAGGTTATCAATCTGCTGTTTTGATGCTTTCATTTCCTTTCCTCCTCAGTAATCAAGTTCCTCATTCGGTGCGCATGATGCGCAATTCCCTGTGTTTGTTATATAGATCTCATCATCCTTTCCAAGGGCTCCCGGGATTATCGAGAACGTGTTTGAAATCCCATCCTGAGCATCCATGAAAGGAAGTTTTGAGACGCTTAAAAGGCTTGCGACCGCACCGCTCTTATCCCTGTTATGCATCGGATTAGCCCCTGGTGCGAACGCCTCCCCCTTCTTCCTTCCATCCGGGGTGCTTCCCGTGTTCTTCCCGTATACGACATTGCTTGTGATTGTGAGAATACTTGTGGTCGGGATTCCTCCACGGTAGGTATGGTTGCCTTTCACATAGCCCATGAACTCATGGACGACATCGTATGCGATACTATCCACCCTGTCATCATCGTTACCATATTTTGGCCACACCCCTTCAATCTCATAATCGGTGACGATACCATCCTCATCCCTTATCGCCCTCACCTTCGCATATTTGATTGCACTAAGAGAGTCTGCTACGACCGAAAGACCTGCGATTCCCGTTGCGAACCACCGTGTGACCTTCTTATCATGAAGAGCCATCTCAAGACGCTCATAGCAGTATTTGTCGTGCATGTAGTGGATGATGTTCAAGGCATTCACATAGACCTCAGCAAGCCACTTCATCATATCCGAGAACTTAGACCTCACCTCATCGTAATCGAGGATGTCGGATGTGACGGGCTTGTAACGTGGTCCGACCTGCTTCTTGCTTATCTCATCAACACCCCCGTTGATCGCATATAAAAGGCATTTGGCAAGGTTCGCTCGCGCCCCGAAGAACTGCATCTCCTTACCTATCCTCATACTTGATACGCAGCATGCTATCGCATAGTCGTCCCCATGCGTCACCCTCATCAGGTCATCATTCTCATACTGTATGGATGAGGTCTCTATGCTCATCCTCGCCGCATAGCGCTTGAACGCCTCAGGAAGACGAGTAGACCAGAGAACCGTAAGATTCGGCTCTGGTGCGGGCCCAAGATTCTCAAGGGTATGAAGATACCTGAAACTCATCTTCGTCACCATGTGCCTTCCATCCACGCCCACACCGGCTATCGACTCAGTAACCCAAGTGGGATCGCCGGAGAAGAGCGCATTGTACTCCGGAGTACGTGCGAACTTGACCATTCTGAGTTTCATGATGAAATGGTCCACCATCTCCTGTATCTCACTCTCTGTATAAACTCCTTCCCTCATGTCCCTTTCGGCATAGATGTCGAGGAACGTGGAAGTGCGCCCAAGGCTCATCGCCGCACCGTTCTGCTCCTTAATCGCCGCAAGATAGCCGAAATAGAGCCACTGTATCGCCTCCTTCGTATCACTTGCGGGATGGGAGATGTCATAGCCGTAGATGGCACCAAGCTCCTTAAGCTCTTTTAGGGCCCTTATCTGCTCGCTGAGCTCCTCCCTCTCTCTCGTGACGTCACTGTACATTATCTTACGTGTGGTACTCTTTTCCTTCTCCTTCTCCTCGATGAGCCTGTCGATGCCATAAAGTGCGACACGACGATAATCCCCGATTATCCTGCCTCTGCCGTATGCATCGGGAAGGCCTGTTATGATATGCGAAGAGCGGGCCGCCCTCATCTCAGGAGTGTAGGCATCGAATACCCCGTCATTATGGGTCTTCCTATGCTTTGTAAAGAACTCCACGACGGAGGGATCTATCTTATAGCCATAGCTCTCTGCGGCCTTGACAGCCATCCTTATCCCTCCATAAGGCTGGAAGGCACGTTTTAACGGCTTATCGGTCTGAAGACCGACGATCCTCTCCCTATCTTTCTCTATATACCCCGGTCCATGGGACGTAATTGTAGAGATGATCTTCGTGTCCATATCAAGGACACCACCCTTCTTCCTCTCCTCATCCAGAAGGACAAGGACCTTCTGCCAGAGATATTGAGTATCCTCACTGGCAGGAGAGAGGAAACCCTCATCCCCGTCATACGGCGTATAGTTTCTCTGTATGAAATCCCTGACGTTTATCTCCTTAGTCCAAACGCCCTTGTTGAATTGTCTCCAAGCATCACTCATTGGATTCTCCTTATCTTGTTAGTTTCCGCTAACAAGATAGCAAAATAAAATGGAAAAGGAAACACAACTTAATATCCTAAAATGAATAATAATTTGAGCATTAATTCACATTAATTGGTATTTTTAAGGGATTTTATGATTTTAATTACAATAATATAGCATTATAAAAGGAATAATAAGGAAATAAACTTATATTGGATACTAAAACTGCTATTTAATATTACGGCAGGTATTGCTCCATTTTATCATTTTCTTTGTTTATTGCTTTAATTTTTTAGAAAAGCCCCCACTTCCCGAAGGAAATGGAGGCATAATGCTTACTCAAGTTCAAAAGCTCCCGTGTAAAGACGGTAATAAGTACCCTTCTGCGCTATCAGGTCATCATGGTCACCACGCTCAATGATCTTACCATGGTCAAGAACCATGATCGCATTGCTGTTACGTACCGTACTCAGTCTATGTGCGATAACGAATACAGTCCTGTTCTCCATGATCCTGTCCATACCTGCCTGTACAAGAGCCTCCGTATGGGTGTCGATGCTGCTTGTCGCCTCATCCATGACCATGACAGGAGGATCGGCAACCGCTGCGCGGGCTATGCTGAGCAGCTGTCTTTGGCCTTGAGACAGCCCCTCTCCGTTGTTGGTTATCATGGTATCATAACCATTTGGCATACGCATGATGAAGTCGTGAGCATTTGCGAGTTTTGCTGCATTCTCAATCTCCTCATCCGTGGCATCCAAACGTCCGAACCTGATGTTCTCCCTTATCGTACCGGTAAATAGGTTCGTATCCTGTAAGATCATTCCAAGAGAATGCCTTAAATCGGCCTTCTTGATCTTGTTGATATTTATTCCATCGAACCTTATCTTTCCATCCTGTATGTCATAGAAACGGTTCAGGAGGTTCGTAATGGTGGTCTTTCCCGCACCGGTTGCACCAACGAACGCGATCTTCTGTCCCGGTTTCGCATAGAGGGAGATGTCATGCAGAACGGTCTTTTCAGGGACATAGCCGAAATCTACATGCTCCATTACGATATCCCCCTTTAAAGGAACATAGGTGGTACCGCTTCCATCGGTATGTGGATGTTTCCATGCCCAGAGGCCGGTACGCTCCCTGCTCTCCACGATCTCTCCGCTCTCGATTTTCGCATTTACAAGCGTCACATAACCGTTATCGACCTCGCTCTCCTCATCGAGAAGCTCAAAGATTCTCTCGGCTCCTGCAAGGGCAAGGAGAATGCTGTTGGACTGCTGTGCGATCTGGCTTACGGAATTTGAAAGGCTTCTAGAGAGAAGAAGGAAAGCCGCAAGAGCTCCGACAGAATAACTTGGAGTCAGAATCGTTATAAGAGAACCGATGAGAACGAGTGAGACATATTGCAAATTGCTCATGTTGGCACTCACCGGCCCCATGGCGTTTGAATACGTATTCGCCTTGCTCATACTCTCATTGAGACGGTCATTGAATGAATCGAAGTCCTTCTTACTCTCCTCCTCATGGGTGAACACCTTGATCACCTTCTGTCCGTTTATCATCTCCTCGACAAAACCGTTGACGTTTGCAAGATCCCTCTGCTGCACAGCAAAATACTTGCCGCTTTTTGAGGCGACAACGCCCGTGACTCGGAACATCAGGAAGATGAAAAAAACGACAACAACGGATAGGAACACGTTGTTCATAAGCATGGTGACAAAGAGAAAGATTATCGTGATGATGGCGCTCATCACCTGCACCAGGGCCTGACTCATCATCTGGTTGAGAGTATCTGTATCATTTGAGAAACGGCTCATGGTCTCTCCATGCTGATGAGTATCGAAATACGAGATCGGCAGGCTCTCGAGTTTACGGAACATGCTCTTTCTCATCGTGAGCATCGCACCTTGTGATACTTTTATCATTATCCTCTGCTGTATGTACTGCGGTATTACCTGACAGACAACAATCACACAGAGAAAGCCGATAAGTGCATTCAACAGCGGTGTGAAATCCGGGGTTCCGTCCCCGATGAGAGGTGTAATATAGTCATCGATCAGGCCTTCCATGAACGTCGAGTAATAACTTGTCGCAAATGCAGTGAGAAAGATACATACAAGGACTATGGCAAGAACCACCTTATGTTCTTTGAACACCATCGCAAACAGGCGCTTAAAAGTCTTAACAGGATCTTTCGCCCTTGTATTTCCAGCTTTGAATCTTGCCATCTCCTTACGCCTCCTTCGCCTTGACCTGGGTATTATAAAGTCCCTGATAGTTCTTATTACGTGCCAGAAGCTCATCATGTGTTCCGACATCCTCGATATGGCCATCATTCATCATGATGATGATATCCGCCTCCTGCACAGAAGAGATCCTCTGTGCGATTATTATCTTCGTCAAGTCCTTGACATCGTTTCTAAGAGCGGCCCTGATCTGGCTGTCCGTTGCAGTATCCACAGCACTGGTGCTGTCATCCATGATAAGAATCTTAGGATGCTTTAAAAGGGCTCGGGCAATACAGAGTCTCTGCCTCTGGCCACCGGAGAAATTCGTTCCGCCCTGCTCAACATGGCTGTCATAGCCCTCTTTCATGGTTGAGATAAACGAGTCCGCAGCAGCAATCTTGCATGCTTTTATGATCTCCTCGTCCGTGGCGTCCTTGTTCCCCCATCTGAGATTATCTTTTACGGAACCGGTAAAGAGCTGGTTCTTCTGTAATACGACGGACACTTCATCCCTCAGAGCCTTGAGGTTGTACTTCCTCACGTCCACACCACCGACCCTGACAGATCCGCTCTCCACATCATAAAGCCGTGCAATAAGACTTATGAGAGTGCTCTTTCCACTTCCCGTGGGTCCAAGGATTCCAACCATCATACCGCTGTCTATCTTGAGATTGATATCCTCAAGTACATCGCTGCCCTTTTTATATGCGAAATTGACATGTTCAAACTCTATACTTCCATCCTTGACTTCTTTCAGGCCGTTCTCATTGATGTCCATGTCCGGTTTCGTCTCAAGAACCTCCATGATACGCTCGGCACTAGCACGGGCTATGGTGACCATGACCATGAACATGCCGATCATTATGAGGCTCATGAGGATCTGCGCATTATAGGTGAAAATGCTCATCAACTGTCCCGTCGTCATATGGCCTATGTTTATAAGGTGAGCACCGATGAAGCACACGGCGAGGATACAAAGATACATGACAGAACTCATCATCGGCTGGGAAAGGGCCATGATCTTTTGAGCAGAGACGAAATTATCATAGATCTCAGACGCGGCTTTATCAAACTTTTCCGTTTCCTCATCTTCCCTGACATAGGCCTTAACCGTCCTTATTCCATTAAGGTTCTCGCCTACTACCCTGTTCAGGCCATCATAGCTCTTGAATGCCCTCTCGAACCTCGGATGTGCCTTACTCATCATAAGGAATATGCCGATAGCGAGAACAGGAATAGCAACGATGTATACGAAAGTCAGGGACCCGCCATTACGAGCAACCATTATGATTGCAAAAATGAACATTATAGGGCTTCGGACGAACATCCTTATAACCATCTGAAATGCCATCTGGACATTCTGCACATCAGTTGTGAGCCTCGTAATGAGACTGGATGTCGAGAACCTGTCGATATTGGAAAAAGAGAAATCCTCAATCTTGTAATACAGGTCATGTCTGAGATTACGTGCAAAACCAGAACTTGCCACAGATGCGGTCTTTGCACCCATCACGCCGAAGAACATTGAGAAGAATGCACACAAGACGAGTATGATGGACATCTTCACCGTATACCCGATATCTCCCTGGCTCACTCCGACATCTATTACCTGTGCCATCAGGGCGGGAATAAGGACCTCCATGAATACTTCCCCTATCATAAGCAACGGAGTAAGTATGGACTCTTTCTTATATTCCCTGATCCGGGACGCAAAATCTTTCAGCATCCTAATTCCTCCAACTTCTTAAAGAGTTTGTCCCTGACACTCAAGAGTATTTCAACCTCTTCATGACTTAAAATGGCATAAAGCTCTGCTTCGATAGAAAGCATCTCGTTATAGACCCCTATCGCGGCATTCCAGCCACTCTCGGTGAGGGTTATGTATTTCATCCTCCGATCCAGTTCTGAATTCCTTCTCTGGAGGAGACCTGCATATTCCATCTTATCTAATATGGCAGAGACCGCAGCACGGCTCACACCACAGGTTTCTTCGATATCCTTCTGATAGATATGACGATCTCTGTTGTGCATCAGATAACCTAAAATCCGAAGCTGTGCAGAGGTCATACCAGTCTTCTTTTCTATCAGCTTATCAAATGATATCGAGAAGTATTTGAACGTAGAAAAGAATTGTTCTTCCATTTTTTGTTAACTGCTTAACAGAATATAAACACTGATAAAAAAACGGTCAATAGCCCTCCGCGCTTTTCCTTTTCGACAGGATAAAGGTGTTAATCCGATACAATTGAACAAATAAGGTAAAAAATATAATATTGCCCATATGATAAAAAAAACTATTTCAGACAATGAGCTCAAGGAGCACATTGCCTCTCTTGCCGAGGATGGCAGGGAGATATTCCTCCTAGAAGGAGGAAAGGTGAGATTGACGGCGGTTGCGGCAACGGAAATGTGCAACCAGATGAGAGAGAATCACGGGCTTGGGCCTCTGGAAACGTATGTTCTGGGCCAAGGGTATGTGGCAGGAGCACTTCTGGCCTCAAGCGTGAAAGGAAATGACCGTATCAGACTTGAAATCGAATGTGGAGGCCCCATAAAGGGCATGAGCATCGAGTCCTGGGCAAGCGGAGCAGTAAGGGGATATCTCCTGGCAAATCCAATAAAGCTAGAAAAACCATTGAAAAGTCTGGACACATCACTGCTCTATGGACCAGGGTTCATGACGATAACAAAGATGCTTGAAGGTTCAAAAACTCCATTCACAGGACAGATCATGCTTGAGTACGGGAATCTAGCAAATGACCTTGCTCTTTATTTCCAGCAGAGTGAGCAGACCCCTACTTTATTCTATATATCACTGCATTTTGATGATAAGGCACGACTCTGGGGTGCAGGTGGTCTCTTCATACAGGCGATGCCAGGAGCAGATGATGCGACTCTAGGCAGGCTGCAGGATAAGGCCAAGGAACTTAGAGATCTTGCGAAATGTCTCTCAGAGGGAATGAGCGTGAGAGAGTACGTGGAAAAAGAGTTCAGTGAGTATGATGTGGAACACCTTGAACGCAGGATGATCGGTTTCTCCTGCCCATGCTCAAAATCGAGTTTTGAAAGCTATCTGGGAGGGCTTCCTGAAAAGGAGAAGGAAGAAATTCTCAAAGGCGTATTCCCGTTACAGGTCGAGTGTTTCAATTGTGGAAGCGTATATACTTTTGAAAAAGAAGAGGTAGAGGACATACTCGGAGGTGGAAAATGATTTTCTTCGCAAGCAACGCCCTGAACCAGTCGGATCTGGTTGCGAAAGAGGCCGAGGAGGCGGGAGCAAGTGAGATAAGACAGACGAAGGCGGGTGTCGAGTTCGTGGGAACACTTGAGACCGGGTACCGATTCTGTATGAACAGCCGTATTGCGACGAGACTTCTTGAAGCAATATACCTCGATGACGACATAATGGACACCGATGAGCTCTATGAGTCAACAAAAGAGATTCCATGGGAGGAGTTCATCAATCCGGATACGACGATAAAAGTGACAAAGACCGCGCAGGACTGTCCTTATCTGAACAATTCCCATTTTGCCGCCCTGAGAGTGAAGGACGGGATAATAGACAGGATAAAGGAGAAGTTCAATGATGAGAGGCCTGATGTCGACACGGAAAATCCTGACATCACGGTACACGTTCACCTACATCAGAAAAGAGCGATCTGGTATCTTGACTTCTCTGGAGAGGGGATGCAGAAAAGAGGCTATAGAAGGGATCAGACGGATGCCGTATTGAAAGAGCAGCTCGCAGCAGCCCTTCTTTACAGGAGTGAGTGGAAGAAGAGTGTCGAAGGAGAAAACTCAGGAGTGCTTTTAGATCCATTCGTCGGCTCTGGAACAATCGTGATAGAAGCGGCGCTGATCGCATCCGATACTGCCCCTGGCCTCATAAAAAGGGATGACTTCGCATTCAAGAAACTCCCCTCTTTTGATGAAGAGTTATGGAACAAGGTAGTCTTAGAAGCCGAAGAAAAAAGACAGAATGCGATCGATGAGAGGGATATAAGGATATATGCCTCCGATATCTCTCCCAAGGCCATCAGGATAGCAAAAGAGAATGCAAGGGCAGCAGGCGTCCTGGAACTGATAGATTTCAAGGAGATGGATTTCGCATCCTACAAAGAAAGTGACGTCCCCTCTGAGATGGGTTACATCGTTACCGATCCCCCTTACGGGATAAGAATGAGAAACAATGACATGGCTGAGCTCTATGCGATGATCGGCGATCAGCTTTCAAATCTCTTCAAGGGATGGAAGGCGACCATCATGGCGGCAGACAGTGAGCTCCTGTCAAATATCGCTATGAAACCGGAAAGGGTCAACAGCCTTTATAACGGTGCCGTATTCTGTCAGGCAGCACACTACTCCATATTCACCGATGCAGAGAAGGAGGAAATGAGGAAAAAGAGCCTTGAGAAGAAGATGGAAAGACTTTCTGCTCCCCTCTCAGCAGGAGCGGAGATGGCATACAACCGCCTCGTGAAGAACCTGAAAGAGATAAGACCAATCATGGAGAAAGAAGGTGTTACCTGCTACAGGATATATGATGCGGATATGCCTGAATACTCAGCGGCTATAGACATGTATGAGAACAAATGGATAAACCTTGCAGAATATGCCGCTCCAGATACCATAAATCCTGAAGATGCGGAGAGAAGGCTGAACGAGCTCATCTATGCCACGGAAAGGGCAACGGGTATCGATATAGAGAACATATTCGTAAAGCAGAGAAAGGAGATGAAGGGAAAGGCTCAGTACACACGCCTTGCCGCTTCCAACCGTTTCAACATCGTACATGAGAACGGCCTGAACATACTCGTGAACTTCCAAGATTATCTGGACACGGGAATCTTCCTTGATCATAGGAAGATAAGGGCCTACATACAGTCGATAAGCGATTCAAAGCGGTTCTTGAACCTATTCTGCTACACGGGTACAGCGACACTTAATGCGATAAAAGGAGGTGCGCTTTCCACTGTCAGTGTCGATTCATCTGCAACCTATCTTGACTGGGCAATGCAGAATCTGAAGGTAAATGGGTATCCTCTCACGATCGACAACTATTTCTATAAAAGCGATGTGATGGACTACCTTTACAGTACCTATGATAGGTTTGATCTCATCTTCTGCGATCCCCCGACGTTCTCCAACAGCAAGTCCAGGGCGACATTTGACATTCAAAGGGATCATAAGAAACTCATAAAAGCCGCTATGATGCACTTAAGCCCAGGAGGGCTGATGATCTTCAGCAATAACTTCAGACGTTTCAAGATGGATGAGTCAATCTTTGATGAATATGTCGTGAAGGAGATAACAGAAGAGACGATCGGAGAGGATTTCAGAGACAAGAAGATCCACCGCGTGTACCTTATAAGGAACAAGGTGAAGGTCAATCTGAGGAAGAATCCAAAAAGAGTTTGACCACTGACCATTCAGTTAAAAGCCTCTCAAGGGAATAGGAGGCGTTTGCACTTGAAGTGGAGGGGAGCTTTATAGCACTCCTCCCTGTTTTTTTCTCAAGGTATCTCACGTAAAGCTCATACGCCTTGCTTCCATTGACATAGATATTCTCAACATTGGAGGAATCCAGGATGAGGGAGATGTCGTTCGGCCTCACCTGCCTGATTGATGAATCGGAACTGGACTGGATGTCGCACTCTGCAACAACATCCCATAGAGCTATATTATGGGAAAGAAGGAAATCCGTCTTCTCCTCTATAGAATGCAGGCTAACGCTGAAAAGCGATGACATCACAGGCCAGAACCTATTACTCTTATGAGCATAATAAAATCCGTCAGCCCTCGACTTCACAGAAGGAAATGATCCCAATATGAGGACTTTCGAATCGTTGTTGAATACAGGAGGAAACTCGTGTTCTGCAAACATGTTTCCCATTATAATCTTTTGCTTGAACCGGGTGAACATTTCCCCTACACTTTTAGTCATGGTTTACAAAGCATATTTCAGCCCCACGGGTGGGACAAAAAAATGTCTGGACATACTCGTACCAGATGAAGAGGGAAATATCGACCTTGCAAAGAAGGACTATGAAGAGGATCACGTTCTTTGTAAGAATGACATATTGTATGTGGCCTTGCCCGCATTCGGAGGTAGATGCCCCTCTCTCGCCATCGAAAGACTTAAAAGAATCAAAGGAGATGGGACAAAAGCGGTAATCATCATCGTGTACGGCAATAGGGCTTATGAGGATAGCCTCATAGAGCTGTATGACAGTGTAAAAGCTCAGGGATTCATAATATGTGCGGCGGTAACTGCGGTTGCGGAGCACTCCATGATAAGGGAAATAGCAGAAGGCCGTCCAGATGAGAGAGATAAGACAGAACTGGAATCATTCAGAGGAAAAATAAAAAAACGGCTAAATGAAAATAAGGAAGTTGAGAATATCCCAGGGAAAAGGCCTTACAAGCCCCTTTCAAAATTCCTCCCGCCATCAACAGATTCAACATGTATCAGGTGCGGACAGTGCTATCTTGCATGCCCTGCTGATGCCATAGACCAGATGAGACCAGACATCACGGATGAGAATAAATGCATAGGTTGTGCAAGATGCATAAGCATATGTCCTATTAATGCAAGAGGTTATGATAAGGATAAGCTGAACGGAGTAAAAGGGAGAATAGCAAAACAGTGTGAGAAAAGGAAAGATAATGAACTCCTTATGTGATAAAAGCACTGAAAAAAACTGTTTTACACACTAGAAGGTAGATGTTATGAAAAAAGGACTGAAAATTATAATCCTAGTTATAGTAATTGCTCTTATCGTATCAGTATTCCTTATAAAGAGGAATGACAGCTCCACATCGGTTGCAATAGATGCCACGACAGAAGAGGAACGGATTCCACTTGAATACACGACATTCAGTATGGAGGAGTTCCTCGCACCGGGACTACCTCTCATGATTGACATGGGATCTGCATCATGCGGGCCATGCATGCAGATGAAACCGGATCTGGAGGCGTTCTATGAGGAGACGTATGGAAAGATAAGCGTACGTTATGCCGACGTGTGGAAAGATGGTTCCTTAACAGGAGGCTTTCCCGCTTATGCGGTCCCTGTACAGTATTTCTTCCACCCGGATGGAAGTCCATATGTCCCTTCCGAGGAAGTGATGGAAAGCATAGGATTCTATATGTATAGCCGCAGTGACACGGAAGAACATGTGCTTACAGGGCACTATGGCATCCTTACCAAGGAACAGATGTACACCATATTCCGTGATATGGGAGTTGACGTATGATTGAATCCATACTTGAAAATTTCTCCCATCTGATAGGAGAGCATTCGGCGTTATCACTTCTGATCGCATTCATCTCGGGAGCATTGACCTCCCTTCTCCCATGTTCCCTTTCAAGCCTGCCGCTCATCATACTGTATGTATCAGGAGGGTCTGAGGATAAGAGGACGGCATTCAGGTACTCCCTGCTCTTCGCCCTTGGTTCAAGCATTACGTTCATCATACTTGGTATCGTGATAAGTGCCATCGGAGGAATGCTCAGTCAGGCAGGATCATGGTACTACATAATACTTGGAATAATAATGACCCTATTAAGCCTGCAATGTCTTGGGGTCATCAACATAATCCCGTCAACGAACCTGATCACGAGAAACCGGAAAAGAGGTTATATCGGGGCTCTTCTAGCAGGAATACTCTCTGCCATATTCTCATCCCCCTGCTCCACTCCGGTCCTCATAGCACTTCTACTTTCAATCTCTATCGGAGGGGATATGGTCTACTCAGTTCTCCTGCTACTGCTTTATAGTATAGGATACAGCATCCTCTCAATCGTTGTGGGAACCGCGCTTGGAGCCGTCAAGGAGATAAAAAAAGGAGTACTGCCCAAGGTTGCCAACATCATACTCGGGATCCTGATACTCCTTCTTGCTCTATATATGTTCTATCTCGGATTCTAGGCAGACATAATGGATAATAGCGTAACAGAGGAAAGAAGCAATATGTTTGCTCCTATGTAGGTGACCATGATCAGGATGTCATCATTGACCATCTCTTCCTCATCCTTGTCCCTGGTTTGCCTTATAATGACCAGGGCATCGGAGAAACCATATGCCACGGTTCCTGCGACAGCTATCATCTTTGCAATCCAGTTTCCACCGAAATCGGCAGAGCCTACGGCAATTCCAAGGATCATGACAAAAGCGGCATAAGCTATGTAAAGTGTCGTATTTGGTTTTGCATATTTCAGCTGCGGCTCAAAAAGGAATATATAGATGAGCATCCATATTCCAATGAAAAGCACACCCATTCCAAGGGAGAATCCATGCATCATGAAGAAGATAGCGTACAGCACATGACCTATCGAAAAGGAAACCCCACCGAGCTTAAATGTAATATCCCTCTCAAACTCCAGCAAAAGATCCCCCAGTGTGTAGAAAATCAAGGCCGTCATTAAAAGCCCCCTGTTTGGGACAATAACACCGAAGCTCTCCGTCACGACGAGAAATGTAAGATAAAGATAGGGAATCAAGAAGACCTTGCTTATCGATTTCACATATCTGAGCCTCTTCTTAATCGCGATCAAATGAACTGCTATGACAAGTATCGCCATTATTATATAGATTGCCATGGTAAACTCCTTTAGTAAGTATAACAGTTATCTAAGAATTTTGTTTCACTATTTTCAACTTCATACTTTTTCATTAATTTTCCATTTGACAACTATCCCATTCGGCCTTAGCCTATAGGTAGATGAAATAAGTTCTTGTTTTTCCTTTGCTAAAGAAAGAGCAAAGGCAATCCCCAAGGAGAGGGTTCTACCCTCTGCCTCCTCAAGACAGAACCCGCAGGATTTCTCTTGCGGGTTCTTTTTCTCATTCCTCTGCTACAGGAATGACAGCCTCTTCCAGGACATCAATCAAAGGTTGATAGTCTCCATCTATGGCTGCTATGTTTCCTTCAAGATATCTATCAGGATCGGTTGCCGACCAGATGATGTCATATCCCGCGTTACGTGCAAGTCCGGTGAAAAAATACCTCGTTGTCCTGCCATTTCCATCAAGGAATGGATGAAGCGCCTCCATCTCTCCCATGAAATATGCAAGCTCATTTATGAACTCATCGATGTCATCAAGCCCTTTAAGATATTTAGAAGCTCTGAGTTTTTCGAAGATATCTGCTGCCATCTTCTCTATGTAAATACTCTTACAGACCTCACTCCTCTTGCTCTCATCCTTATTTCTTATCATACCAGCAGAGGGATAGATGTCTCCAAATATCTTGTTATGAAGTGCTTTCAGATAATCGAAAGAAAAACCCATATTAAGGGGATTCACGAACAAGTCCGCAACCCGGATAGAGGAGATGAATATCTCGATTTTCTTGAGCTCAGACCTATCTTTTATATTAAAATAGTTTACAAGACATCTTGATTCAGGATACCTTCCGAGCTCATCAAAAGATGCATCGTATTTAACATCCAGACCATGACTGGATATAAAAGATGAGATGATATCATCAGCCTTATCATCCCCTTCCAGAATTTTACGGAAAACCTCTTCCGCCATCTCTGGAAAATCTATACCATCGAAATCATATCCAAATTTCAGATAGCTTATACATCCCTCTATAAGGGCTTCTTTCATTACACTCCTTCCTAGGCTTTAAAGCCTTCACATTCCCCCAGATGTCATACCTGAGCTAAACTTAGGCTATGATAACATAAAGATATCGAGTTCTCAAGGCTTAAAACCCCTATTTCATTAATAAGCAAAAGCTTATTTACTATCAAAAAAATCTATGTGAGATATTCATCTGTCAGGCCTGAATACAGGTCGGTTATCCACTATTTTTTGAATATAATTATTATTCAAACAGAAACATTTTTCTTTTCCAAAGTATCCTGAGGCGTTTCCATATATGGACTCTGTATCGTTGCTTTCGGACGAACATGGGCACCTTCCGTATTCTTCGTGGAAAGAAAATTGGAGTAGTCTCCTCTCTTTATTTTCTCCCAAGTATCTAAGCAAACAGTTTTTGCCTTTTCTATATCCGTCTCTGGCATATTTCATAACAAAAAGACATCAAATACATAATCATCTGTCACAGTATCCTTTTTCTAAAAACATTAATAACAAATGATAAACATATTGATTATTAATGAATTTTGTATGATATTTTTATTAGGAGAAGAAAAAATGACAGATCAAGTTCTTGTACAGTTCAAAGTTGATAGATCTCTTAAAAACGAAGTTTCTGCTTTATATGAAAGTATCGGATTAGATTTACCAACTGCCTTTAGAATGTTCTTAATTAAGAGTAAATCGGTTGGGGGACTTCCGTTTGAAGCAAAAATCGAAAAAAACAAAAAATTATCCTTAGAAGATGGGTTATCTGCATTTTGGGCATTAAGAGGGCAATCATCGGAATTACCAGATGTGAGTTTAGATGAAATCAATGAAGAGATTCAGAAGGCGAGACAATCAAGGAAAAACTAAAAGTGCCTATCATCCATGACGATTACTTCAGATGTTTTAGTTTCTGCATTATTAAATATTATTGTTAATCATCGATAATCCAAATCATAAATGATATCTCACAACTAGCAATTTACAAATGCTTCTTCTCTATTTTATTGGTTTAAAGCCAGAATATTTTGTTCCAAGAGATACCCCCATAAACATCTCAAGTAAATCTTCCTTGCATAGCAAAATTTTCTATGATCTAATGAAATTATGGCAACAACAAAAGAAGAAGTAAGAACATTTTTCCAAAACAAAATAGATGACCTTAGGAAGGAAGAAAACTTTCCTGAAAAAATCAAAGATTTTACGCTTTTTACCTATCTTTGCATAAAAAATTATTTTTACCCTACAGATGAATATGATTCTTCAGAAATCTTGTCTCATATTGTAGACGGAAGCAATGATTGTTCTATAGATGCAATTTGTAATGCAAACTCTGATGAAAGCGAATTAGTATACATCCAAACAAAATTTAAAGATACTTTTGACTTAACAGAAGCAAGGGGAGAAATCCTCGAGATAAAGGAAGATGTAAAAAAGTTAAAGGCTAAAAAAGTATCTGCTTTTAATGAAGATGTTATAAATGCATACAGAGAATGTATGAATAATACAGAAAGTTCTAATTACCAAGTCATTTATATGACATTAGCCGTGCCTAAAAAGAACTATCAGAAAAAGGTACAAGAAGAGTTAGAATCAGATAATGTGCAAATTATCTTCGGAGACGAGATAAAAAGTTATATTGAAGGAATGCAGGAAACAACAGGAAAAGTATCTAACGGGGAATTAGAGCTTGATCAAGCAAATAATTTCTTAAGATTTGAAAATTCTGTTATTGTTAACATTTCTTCACAATCTTTAAAAGACCTTTATTTTAAATATCAAAGAGGGTTACTTGGACTAAACCTAAGATTTTACACAAAGAATAAAGCTGTCGATAGTGGACTAAAAGAAACAATCACAAAACATCCCCAATCATTCTGGTACTTAAATAATGGACTTGTGATATTAGCAGACGACTATGAAATAGATGGCAAAATTTTAAAATTAAAAGGATTTTCGATCATTAATGGAGGTCAAACAACAAATGCCATATACAAAGAGGATGATGCCGAAAATTTCTTCATGCCATGTAAAATTATAAAAATAGTCGATACACAAGATCCATATGTTTCAAGTGAGAAAATTGCAGAAGCATCAAACTCTCAAAAACCCATAAAAGCAAAAGATTTAGTTTCAAATAAACCAGAACAAGTACAATTAAAAGGACTACTAAAGCAAATTGGTTTCCAATATATCACGAAAAATGGTGAAACTATAGACAAGTTTCATAAAGACAGAACAAAGCATGGATCGATTGATTACATAGGAAAACTTGTCCTATGTACGATTCTACAAAGGCCATGGCTTAGAAGTGATGGGAAAACACTTTATGAAAATGATAAGATATATAATTTAGTTTATAGAAACACGAAACCAAGTTTGATGGTACAAATAGTAAAACTTGATTTCTATTATAAAGATTTTTGCAAAAAGAAATTAAACGTAAAAGACCCTGTATTAGTACGAAATGCGAGAACTTTTGTCTTATCTTTATTGGTATATCTCTCGTATTGCTATCAGACTAATGAATTATCAAGACCAGCTGATACATTTTCAAACCAAAATAAAATGGACAATTTAGTAGAAGAAATCATAAGAATGGAAAAAATAATTCTAAAACAAACTGATGATGAAGAAGAGCTTTTTAATCGAATGTTTGTGATATTATCAGAATTTATCATCACGCCATGTTTTGATAAAGCAAAAGAATCAAATCCAGAAATGGATCAAAGTAACTTCTTAAAGAAAAAAGAATCTTATATACAATGTTTAAAAGAACTAAACTCTGCAATGCTGTTCCCCAATATTTTCACAGACACGTGTAATAAGATTTTCCTAGTAGAATAGATCAAAGTTTGACATAACTTCTTCTTTCACTACAGGAATCTTATATCGACAGAATTAATGCTATAGGATGTACCATGAAAATATCATCAGTACGTTTTAGGCATATGAACTCGAGCCTGATATTATCACTATTTCCCAATATAAGAGATTTAACCTCATACTTTGTCAAATTTGCCAATGTCACTTTGCCAAATTTGGCAAAGTCAGTTTATCGAATTTGGCAAGATGTTGAAAAAAGAAAGGACGGAATCAAAAAAGAAACCGTCCCATCTCTTTTAGACTCTTTTTCCGGTAAGTACACCACTATAACCGTCGAACATCAGCTCGCCATAGAGCCTCATTCGCATTGAAAGCCTATCTTCTTTAAAAGCAAGCTCGAATGTAAGTCCTCCTTGGCACTCTCCGATGAACTGAACCCATAGAGCTAGAGTTCCATCCCCATTATAGGAAGCACTTGCCAAAGCGGGAGAAGATGACTCTTCCTTTAAATCTATCAGTCTGTTTCTACCAAAGTAGAATGGATATGATTCTTCTGTTCCATCCTTCATGATTTTCATCTCCCCTTCATCTTCCTTAAATGAAAGAGAGAGAGAGGTCACACCAATCTGATTGTTATCGATGGAGAAGATCATATCAGACAGTGGACATGGCCTCCTATTTATCAAGGATATTATCCTTCTATCCCTTGCTTCAGTAGTTTCTGACGGATCTATCTCCTCTGAAAGTCTCAACAGCACTTTCAAAATAACCGATGAATATGCGTCATATACCTGAGTATCTGCTGTGGTAACGAACACGAGATCCTTATCAGGAACGGCAAGTGCGAACTGTCCTCCTAATCCGACAAAGGCATATGAGCCATCTCCAACACACCATATCTGATAGCCATAACCGGACCTGCGCTCCCTCATGTTGCTTAGAGATGCCAGCGTGGTATCAGAAAGAGGACTAGTTGCTTCCTTCAGATAATCTGAATCTATGATCCCCATTCCACCTTCTTTCACAAGGTATATGATTTTAAGGAGATCTATCGGTCTCATCATAAGCCCCGAACCTCCCTGAGGATTGCCTACGGGATCAGAGAGGATATACGTATCTTCTGCTATCCCAAGGGGTGAGAAAAGCTCTTTTTTAAAGAATTCCATGTACGTTGTACCGCTTAGCTTCTCTATGAGCTTCGCAAGAACCACGGATGCTCCCGTGTCATAAGAGAAGAACATACCGGGATCCCTGTCAGGGGTGGATGTGAAGAAAGATGATACCCAGTTCTTCTGATAGGAACTCACGTTGTTCCCATTCTTCGCTCCACCTTTGTAACACGTCTTAGTATAGGGGCTCTTCATCATAAGAAGATCTCTTACCCTAGCGTCCAAGATCCTCTTATCAGTCTTATCTGTCACATACTCAGGAAAGAAGGATGCGATCTTATCATCAAGGGAGAGTTGACCTTTTTTTAAAAGTATTCCAATCCCCAGTGCATTTACGCTCTTCGTTATTGAATAGAGCCTATGCAGGGAGTTCCTATCATATGGAGAGTAATAACTCTCTGTAATAATCTCATCCTTATGTGCAATAAGAAGGCTATGTAGGGCTATCCCTTCCCTGTCAAAAAAATCCAAGGCACGCTCAGATGCCCTGTTAGAACTGCTTTTAAACTTAAATACTTCTTTCATATGGCATAAATAATGGCCAGCAGGAAGCTGGCCAAAAGAATCTGTTTAATCGCTTACAACGAGATTGTTCTCTCTTGCGAATTCGATACCCTCTTCGTTCCAAGCCTCACCACCTACGCGTGCGAACTGATCAAGGAATGCCTGCCAGTTCTCTGGAGTAAGTGCTCTTGTTCCACTGAGGAACTCAGCAAGGGACTGCTCGTAGTATCTGGATACGTCAGCATTAGGAGTTGGCATCATACCAGAACCGACTGCGTCAACCCAAGGTCTCTTCTCCATCTCAGCAAGATATCCTGTAGGAGAAATCGTCTTACCGGATGTAGCCGCTACGTAATCAGGGAATCTGATAGCAGTCTCTTCAACGGTATTCGTATAGACGAGATTTCTAAGCTGCGTGTATACCTGACCTCTCTGTCCTGTGTAAGCCATATCACCAAGATCGCCTACGGAAGGATTGCCATTCTCATCCATGACATAGTTCACACCCTCAACTCCGTAACCGAGGAGATAGTATCCCTCATCGGAAGCCATCCATTCAAAGAGTCTTGCAATATCATCAAGTTTTCCTTCATCGACAGCTGTCTGGGAAACGGCATAGATCCTGTATGTCTTATCAAGAGATCCCATTGCCTGCTCTCCATTCGGTCCTACAGGAGGATCGATTACAATCCATTCTCCATTCGGGAAGTTAGTATCGAATGGTGCATAGTTTGACTCTGCAGCAAGAGCTGCCCACTGCTCATACATGACGCCGAATCTTCCCTGCTTCCATGCTGCACGGAAATCATCCTTCCTGTAAGAAAGCCAGTTAGGATCGATAACACCATCCTCAACCATCTTGCGGAAATAAACCATGAAATCATAGAAACCGTCCTTATAGATGGTAAGACCAAGATCCGACTCGTTGAAGGTCCAGAGGCCAGTTACTCCGAAAGCACCCATGATCGGCCAGAGCCTTGATCCCGGATAACCTTTGAGCATCGTATCACTTTCAACGAAAGCTCCATAGCCCCATGTATCCTGCCTGCCGTTTCCATCAGGATCGTTGTATGTGAATGCATACATCACATCATAAAGCTCATCGAGAGTCGTAGGAATCTCAAGGCCGAGGTTATCGAGCCAGTCCTTCCTGATTACGAGGGATTCAATCGGGGTTACACTGCTAGGAATAGCCATACCAAAGTTCTCCCCATCGAATGTCGTGTAGTTGATAGCAGCCGCATTATGGTATTTTGCAGTCCTGGTAGGCATCATATCATAGATTTCATCGATAGGAGCGATAAGTCCCTGGCGGACAAGGTTCTGAAGGACAGGGCGGCTTACAAAGAATACATCTGGAAGGTCGTTAGCAGCCCCTGCTGCCTGAATCCTGACATCCTGATCGCTTTCGTTGGATGGAAGAGCTGTAATCGTCAATTCAATTCCAAGCTCGTCACGGATAATATCATAACCTACCCAGTCATTTGGAATAGGACCGGCCTCTGTAACAGCCGCACCATACCACATCTCGATTGGAACTAATCCATCTTCCGTAGTCACTTCCGTAGTCTCATTTGAACCACCAGCAAATACGAAAGAACAAACGGAAATCATAATCATCAATGCTAATAGAATTTTTTTCATCTGTTCCTCCTTCATATATTAACTATTAGAGCTATAGTATAATCTAATATTATTTTTACAAAATCAGAAAATCAATCGATAATATTTTCTTTTATATAATCGAAATCGAAATCAAGTCCAAGTCCAGGGCCATCAGGAATCTTGACAAATCCCTCCTCATCCATCGGATCATAAATCTTCTTGAACCAGGGTTTCGGCTTCTCATAATCGAGCAGAGGATGTAACAGCCCTCTTTCAAAGTACTTACCATCTATTCCCATTGCACCAAGAACGTGAAGATTACCGATGGTGTTTCCATGGAGCTCGATACTCATCCCGAATGACTCATAAAGATGGACTGACTTCATGACGCTGGTGATTCCCCCTGTCACCTCCGTTCCCGCACGTCCTATGTCGGAGGCTCCATTGACTATCCACTCAGCTCTCATCCTGTTCTTTCCCTCAGCTGTCTCAGGACCACATATCTGCAGCCCGGTATTCTGCGTGAGCCAGATGTAGGAAGACATCGAGTGCTCATCCATCGGTTCTTCCATCCAGAGAAAATCCAGTTCGTTAAGTGCATCTGCGATATACAGAGCCTGCTGTCTCGTATAATCATGATAGGGATCAAGCATAAGCTCAATATCCGGTCCGACGGCATCTCTGACAAGCTGACAGGCACGCACATCCATTTTCGGATCTGGAGCAGGAATTATAGGAGGCATCCAAGTGTGGAGCTTTATCGCCTTATATCCCCTCTTTACCAGTTCTTTCGCATATGCGGCGTATGCCTCAGGTGTATCAAGACCACCCTTTATGTCATCACCTACCATGATTGAACCGTATGCAGGAACCTTGTCACGGTAACCACCAAGCATCTTATAAACAGGTATACCGCATTTCTTTCCACAGATATCCCAGAGCGCAAGATCCAAGGCACAAAGTGTCCTGTCAGAGAAAAGAGAGTGAAGACGCTGCCAGGTCCTCATCCTCTGCCATATCCTCTCGTGCATAAACGGATCTTCTCCGATTACTGCAGGACAAACCACCTTGTTGAGGATATCAACATTCATATTTCCACCGACGGCATAGCCGACAGTACCATCATCACAGGTGATAGCTAGGAAACCAACGCTGTCCTCATGAGGCTTTCCAGGATGGCTGTGCCCCTCCCCATCCCGGACCATGAGGGATGTATACCGGATCTTTTTCGCTTCGGCTTTTACAATTTTCATACCCATCTCCTTCTTCCGGCCGTACTACTTTCGCCTCTACTATGATATTACCTTATTAATGATTAAATCATTCCAAATTTTGACTAATTCCGACCTAACCATAAAGAAAAAAGCAAAGGATCTATCAGATAAAGTCTGAAAGACTTACTTAATGACCTTTTAACTGTAACAGCAGAAAACAAGAAATGAATACTCCCACTTTTCCTAGAGCATTCTGAAACATGCCTCGCATTTTATCAGATCAGAAAGGAGATGATACGTTTCTTCTCAGGCAATGGATACAGAAGAAAGAATCGGAACTCAATATCGTTGCAACATACAATCTGTTGTTCAACGCATCCATGTTAGTTGAAGAAGGACTTGGATACGCTCTCTGTCATGACGGGATCATAAACACAGAAGGAAGCTGTCTCTGTTTCCGTCCATTTGCCCCAAAACTCAGTGTCAGGAGTTTCACGTATGGGAAAATACCAGATTTTTTCAAGGGCATCGAAAATATTCATGGAGTACTTACAAAAGAATCTAGAGAAATATTGCCCTGAAATCATTTCAAAAAGAGATTCAGCTCTACAGGAGGTGGAATTACAAAATTCCAGATGCTAGACCTTCGCAGTGAGGTCTTCTGCGACCTGGGCGTTCCTCTTTGCATTCAGTTCTTTCAAATATGTAATATAAAAATAAAGACTGACGAGAAAGGTGAGAACATCTGCGATGCTCTGCGCAAGCTGTACGCCCAATAGCCCTATGAAATGAGGAAGGATGAGTACCAGGGGAATGAAAAAGAATCCTTGACGACACATGGCAAGAAGAGTCGCCCTCCCCGCCTGTCCCGTGGACTGCAGGGCCATATTCGTGACAGTCGTGATACCCGTCAAGATGAGAGCAAGACTCTGAGCACGGAGCGTTACCACACCGATGCTTATAACATCGAGATCATCCCGACGGAAGAGCATTATCAGAGGACGGGCAAAAATGAAGCAGATAATAGCAACCACTATCATCAGCAGGGTACTGATCGCACTGGTGAACTTGGTCGCATCATGTACTCTGTCATACCTTTTTGCACCATAGTTGAAAGCGGCAACCGGCTGGAAACCCTGCCCAAGTCCGAGCATGAAGGAAAAAAGAAAGAAGGTGATTCTGTTGGCAATACTCATCGCGGCAACAGCTGCATCCCCATAGGTGGCAGCCATTACGTTAAGGGCTATGGACGCAAGACTTGCAAGGCCCTGACGTGCCAGAGTCGGCAGTCCTGTTACAAGGATGTTCCTGTAATATACGCTCTTGAAGGAGACGTATTTTATGGAAAGTCTTAAATTGCTTTTTCCCTTTAAAAAGAGGATCAGAAGAATTATGAAAGAGATGAACTGAGAAAGGGCAGTCGCAATGGCAGCCCCTGCGGTACCAAGGCCGAAAGTGAAGATGAATATCGGGTCAAGGACAATATTAAGCACACCGCCCGCGGTTATGCCAACCATTCCATAAAAGGCTTTTCCTTCCGCACGGAAGTAGTTGTTCATGATGAAAGAAAGACACATCACGGGAGATGCTAGGAGTATGTACCTGGCATAATCACGAGCATAAGGAAGTATCGTCTCCGTTGCTCCGAGGACACGCATGAAATCATCAATGAAAATAGTTCCTAAGATGGCAAGGATAAGAGAAAGGACAAGGCCTAGAAAGAATCCGGAGGAAGCATATCGGTTCGCCTCCTCCTCGTCTTTGGCTCCAAGCTTGCGGGATGCTATGTTTCCCCCTCCCATACCGATTGTAAATCCAATTGCCTGAATAACCGCCATGACGGAGAAAACGATGCCCACCGCTCCTGCAGCACTGGTCCCGAGCTGTGCGACAAAGAAAGTATCTGCCATATTATAGATGCTCGATACCAGCATTGAAATAATAGTGGGAACTGCTAGTTTTATAACCAGACGCCTCACAGGGGTCTTTGTCATCTTCTCATAATGTTCTAGCCTTGACGCTTCCTGCATCCATCCTCCTCTAGCCCTGGATGAGATGATTATAAACCTCAGAAAAGGAGTTATCAAGCGAAGAGGGAATCTATCTCATCCTTGTAAAGTTCTTGAATATCCTTTCTCTTGATCTCCTGTTTCAGGGAGAGTTCCTTACCTACCTCAAAACTCCTTGTCAGGATCTTGAAACGATTAACCTGCTCAAAAAGTTTGAATCCCTTCTTTGTCGTTACATATGTCTGTATCTCTCTGTTGATAAGAGCCTTCACCTCATCAGAATCGGCAAGGCTCTCCCTGTTGACATATGGGATGTTCATATCTTTCAGGTAGTTTTCTACATTCTTGATATCAATCACGATCAGGGCTGCAAGGAACTTCTTATCCTGTCCGACCACAACCGCTGTCTCTATATATTCACTCTCTGTAAGGGCCTTCTCGATTGGAACGGGCTCTATGTTCTCTCCACCTGAGAGCACGATGGTATCCTTCTCTCTCCCCCTGATGGAAAAACGTCCGCTATAGGTCATCACGGCAAGATCTCCCGTGTTTATGAACCCGTCCTTATCTATTATCTTATCAGTCAGTTCCTGATTCTTATAGTACCCCTTCATCACCTGTGGTCCTTTGAAATAAAGAACACCTTTCTTTCCAGGAGGAAGGATCTCCCCGTTCTCTCCAACTATCTTGATCTCGCTTCCTTTGAGGATTTCAAGACAGCCGCGCATCTTATGCGTCGATTCCTGTGCAGCTATCATAGGAGATGTCTCGGTCAGTCCATAACCATCTATGATAGATACTCCCATGGCAGTGAAGAACTCCTCCACATCACGGCTCATGCTGCCACCACCGGAGATTCCGAGCTTAAAATTCGGTCCGAGCTTTCCTGTAACCTGAGAGAATGCGACTTTCTTTCCAAGAGCAAGAACGGGACGGAGAACGATATAAGGGACAATACCCCTGATGAAATCGAGTGCCCTGTTCCTCTTCTCATAATCGGGAACGGTTCCCCTGACGAGATCCGCAGCAGAAGACCATTTCTTTCCCACCGAGAGGAAGAAGTTGAACATCTTTCTCTCTATGGGTTTCTTTGTCTTCAATATCTGATAGACCCCGGCTTTTACAGTCTCCCATATGCGAGGTACGGAACACATGAAATCGGGCTTTACAGTAGCCATGTCGACCAGCATGATTTTCCCAATCGGTTTGGAATACGCTATGATATGCTCATATCTGAGTACAAGATAGTTTATCATGCGTTCGAATGCATGCCAGATGGGAAGAACCGCAAGCCATATCATCTGAGGCTTCACGTTCGGGAAATACTGTATCATGCCATCAAGTTGGAAAATGATTCCCTTATGACTTATCATGACGCCTTTTGGCATACCTGTCGTACCAGAGGTGAATATAATCGTAGCAGTATCATTCTCCTTTCCCAGGGATATCTCATGTTCTATCATCTTCTTAATATCGGCATCCCGCATGAGAGCCTTCCCCTCTTTGAGAAGATCATCATAAAGCAGAACGGAGATGGAAAAGGATGTTGCGAAAGCATCAAGCTCTTCCTTGAGAGGAAGATTTCTATCATCGATTATTATGATGGTCTCAAGCTTGTCCAGATCGCTTTTCAATGCAGCGATCCTCTTTGCCATGTCGATATTCTCAGCAAAGACAATACGGGAATCCGTCTCCTTAAGGATATGACATATCTCATAATCCATGGCATCACGTCCACGTGGAGTATCCGCAGCACCAAGGGACAGGATAGCCATATCGACAACGAGCCATTCGGCTCTGTTGTCACTGATGATCGCGACGATATCATTTCTCTTAACTCCAAGACGATGAAGGGATGCAGCCATCCCCCTGATATTCTCCTGAAGTTCAAGATAGGTCACAGGACGGAACTTCGATCCCCCCTCCCTGCTGAGCTGAGCAATGTAGGAGGGATTGGCAGCTACCCTCTCATCAAACATATGAACAAGCGTCTTATACATATCTCTCCCTTATATGTCTGAATTCCTCACCACTTTATCTCGTCAATCTTCCTGTATGCCCTTCCAACAGCCATGGACAGGGGCAAGCCAAGGACAACACCGACAGCCGCCTGAGCGATGTTGGCAGGAATCTCAGCAAGAGCAGCAGAAAATCCCACGAGGAAGGCACCTGTAAGAAGGAAATATCCTCCTGAGACTATCACAATTGCGACCGCAGCGGAAATAATCTTATAAATCAGGCTATCAGGCTTTGCCCTAACAATCAAGGCGATAACAAGCGCCTCAAGCCCATGTACGACGAAAGATACAGGAGCCCATTGTCCAAAGCCCCCTGCCAGATCGGCAAGTGCCGTTCCCAATCCTCCCGCGATAAGCCCTGTAATGGGACCAAAGGTATAGCTGACGAAAGTAACAGCCACATCGCAGAGACTGACATACCCTCCAAGCGGAGTCGGAATCCTGATGGCTATCGTGAACACCGCGACAATAGCGGTAGTAATCGCTATCAGACTCATTCTAAGAGCCGTATTCTTCTTGTTCTCCATGCTCACCTCCAAAGAATAAATGCTATCGGGATTATGACACTTAGGAGAATCTGTGTAAATATACAAGCATTCATACCAAGAGCCCTGTAAGACTCGACACTCTTGCCGGTAAAGCCTCTCTCCTCCAAGATGGAGGCACTTTCAGGAATCATCTTCACCGCACTTACTATAAGAGAAACAAGAGTAGCCATCAGACCATCCTTCTTTCCCTCATCGTTCATACGAAGCTCTATAGCCTCTCTGATCTCCGAGTACCTGTATATGAGTGCGGGGATAAAGGAGAGAGTCATCGAAACAGTCAGGCTCACACTGTATGGGATTTTAAAATATCTGAGGGCCATTATGATGCTCTCTATCCTCTCCGTCTCCAAAAGAAGGGAGAAGATGAGGGATATTCCGATGAACTTAAAAAGGATCAGGGCAGAGGAGATGGCCCCTTCAACGCTCACAAGCATGAATGTCCCGATTTCAATAAGAGCCTGCCCTTCCCTTTTCTGCAGAGGAGAAAAAAGTATTATAAAGAGGACAAGAACACCTATCCTCTTGAAATTCCCCATAGTCTCCTTCCCGCCCACTGAATAAAAAGACAAGGTCATGGTAAGGACCATCATCGTAAATGCGGCATAAAGGGAGGACGAGAGAATCAGGGCAATGGAGAAAAGAAGTGAAAAGAGAACTTTCGCTCTCACATCCATACGATGATAAAGGCTCTTTCCGTATATGAAGGATCCCATCCTCATCTCAAGACTCCTTTCTCAATATGATACCTCTCTCCTTTGAAGGCTGAGATTATCCTCTCATCATGGCTTATCATGAGTACGGCGGTCCCGCTCTCAAGATAGAGCCTCAACATGGTCATCGTATCCTCATAGCTTATGGCGCTGTCCACCTCATCGAATATGGCAAACGGCCTGTTCAGTATATAGAATATCGCCCCCTGAAGCAGCTTCGCCTTCCCATAGGAAAGCTCCTGCGTATAGTCATCCAACGATAGGGAGAAAAGGGAAGCGACATGTGAAATAAGTTCTTCATTCCGTGATACAGAGAGAAGCTCATCCTTTACTGTCGGCAGATATAGCTGATTGAATGGATTCTGAAAGAGGTATGAGACCTTCTTCTTCCTGTCTTTTGCTCTTATTTCCTTTCCATCAAGGACTATCCTGCCATTATCAGGTTCTCTTATTCCTGTGATTATCCTGGCAAGAGTGCTCTTTCCTGCCCCGTTTTCTCCCGTAAGTAGATATAAGGATGAACTTTTCATCTCGAATGATGGAACAGAAAGAGAAAAGAGTCCTCCCTCTTCCATCGCCCTGTGTCTCTGAGAAAAAGATATATCCTCCAACCTAAGAAGATGCGGATCTTCAGCATCTTTCAAGCATGGAAAAGAAAAGAATACATCCCTTGGCTCATATGGAACAAGATGTCCATCTCTTATCTCATAAACGCTGTCGAAAAGATCATCATACTCACCAAGATAATGGGACCCCAGAACGAGGACGTACTCTTTCTCCTTGATGAGGGAAAGCAGCTTAGATCGCCAAGAGGAGGAGAGCTCATCAAAAGCCTCATCATATATATAGAACCTGGGAGCTATGGCATCAAGGGTAGCCAGATTGAGCCTCCGTTTCTCCCCTCCTGAGAGCTCGGATGTATCCGAATCGGAATATTTTTCAAGATCGTACCGCTTTAAAAGTCCCTCCAGCTCCTCACGTATCCTCTTCCTGCCAAGATTCCGCTGCTCCAGGGGAAACGCGATCTCATCAAGTAAGGTAGGAAAAAGAATCGCCTCATCGCTGTTCTGACTGCTTCTTGCAACGTAATTCTTCCTCTCCGGGATATCCAGTGCGAAAAGATCCACATCATCGATGAGGAAGGTACCACTTCTCTCTCCCCAGTAATACTTCTCCGCAGTTCCTGTAAGAATCCGTGCAAGGGTCGTCTTTCCGCTTCCCGGAGGAGAAAGGATGAGAACCGGATGATGGGCCTCTATATTGAGAGAGAGGGAAGAAAACAACCTTTCTTCCCCCTTATAGTTAAACGACAGATCTTTTATCTCTATCATCAGCTCTTCCTATATGCCGGCAAGGCTGAATATGCATCTTTTATGATGCTTTCAACCATGGCAGGAACCTCTTTCATCTCCTCCTCTGAAAGAGTGGAGGTATCAATCGGCTTCAGAATATTCACATATACAGGAATCCTCTTGAATGTATACGCACTCTCAAGAAGGCAGCGGGTGTTCTGTATCGCAACAGGGACGATCACCGCTTTTGCCTTAGTAGCCATCTTAAGTGCACCCGGCTTGAACTGTGCGATCTGCCCGTTCTTACTCCGCGTACCCTCAGGGTATATCGCCATCGGGAGGCCCCCATTTATATTCTCCACGCCCTTGAGAATCGCCTTCAGAGACTGCCTCATATCCTTCCTGTCGATGAACACACATCCAAGCTCCTTCATCAGAACATTCAGTCCTGGAACTTTCTTAAGTTCGATTTTCGCAATTATCCCAGTCCAGAGACCAGCACCGAAGAGAGCGGGAATATCCATCATTGACTGATGATTTGCAACATAACAGATTTTTGTTCCCTTCGGGGGGAGATTCTCCCGTCCCGTGACTGTAAATTTTGCCCCAAATGTGAGCCATATCCACCAGATTGTTATGGAGAGCCAGAAATGAAGCCATGCATTCCCAGCCTTTTTCAGATGAAGAAGGAAAAACACCTCAGAAAACATTGCAAGGAGCGCTGTAGGAACGAATACGGGGATGCAGAATATCAGAGAGACAATAACCTTAACCTTTTTCATACCATTCCTCCCTTACTGTAAAGACGGGAATACACACCGCCTTTTGCAATCAAAGTCTTATGATCCCCACTCTCACAGAGCTTACCATCATCGATTACGAAAATTATATCACTATCTATCACAGTTGATAAGCGATGAGCAATCACTATCGACGTTCGGCCACTTCTAAGCTTCATGAAAGACTCCTCGATAAGAGCTTCGCTCTCGGTGTCGAGACTGCTTGTTGCCTCATCAAAAACGATTATTGGAGGATCTTTGAGGAAACAGCGGGCAATGCTTATTCTCTGTTTCTGCCCTCCTGAAAGACGTGTACCGCGTTCCCCTACCTCGGTATCGAGCCCATCAGGTAGGCTTTTTACAAACTCAAGTAGATTCGCTTTCTCAAGAGCCATATATAGTTCCTCATCTGTTGCATCACTCTTTCCGTATCTAAGGTTTTCCCTTATGGACGCATCGAAGAGAAACACATCCTGCCGTACGAACCCCACAGCCTCATGCAGGCTCTTCTGCGTCACTGTAGAGATATCCGTGCCATCTATCGTTATCCTACCACCATCAAGCTCGTAAAAGCGTGCGATGAGATTAGCGATCGTACTCTTTCCCGCACCAGACTCCCCCACGAGGGCGACATGTTTTCCTCCGGGGATGGTAAAGGAAAGATCCTTTATCGTATTCGCCTTTCCATCTTTCTCATAAGAGAAGGACACGTTTTCAAAACTTATCGTCCCCTCTGTAACCCGAAGGGATTGAGAACCCTTGGCATCCTTGATCTCGGGTTCTGTTTCCATGATCTCGACAAAACGCTCAAATGATGCAACGCCCTGCGAGAACTGCTCGGTGAAATTGATCAGACGATCTATGGGAGGAAGGACCACGGAGACAAAAAGGATAAAGGATACGAGATCAGAGACAGTGACGGTTCCCGTCGTAATGAGGATGACACCACCGACAACAGTAATGAAGTAATACATCTCCCTCATGAAGCTGATACCGCTCTGGTAGGCCGCCATCACGGCATAATACTTTTCCCTGGTCTTTTTCAGCCTGCTGTTCGACTTATCGAACTTCCTCTCCTGAAACTTCTCCTGACTGTAGCCCTTTACTTCTCTTATTCCCTGTATCGAGTTCTCCACATCCACCGCGATATCGGCAACTGTACGGCGCACAGCCCTGTTCTTCTTTTTAAGTCTCCCATTATAGATGATGCCATATATAAGCATCACAGGAAGGGGAATCAGAGTGACAAGCGCAAGGGGGACGGAGAATGAGAACATCGCAACATACGCAGCCGCTATCGTGAGGATTGAGATAAGGAAATCCTCTGGACAATGATGGGCTACCTCCGCGATGTTGAAAAGGTCGTTAGTGATCCTGCTCATCAGGCTTCCCGTCTTTGTCTTGTCATAATAGGAAAAAGAGAGAATCTGCAGATGGGAAAAAATATCCCTTCTCATATCATTTTCAATCCAAACTCCAAGGATATGTCCCCACTTTATACGAATCCACGTACATGCCATCTGGACGAGATAGACAAGAAGCATAACAAGGAAGATGATCATCATCAAACGGTAGTTCGACTGGGGAATAACCGTGTTCAGAAGGTATCTCGTAAGGGATGGAAATACAACAGAAAGAAGAGATGCGATAGCCGCAGCTGTCATATCAAGGGCAAAAAGACCCTTATATGGCTTATAATAGGATGCAAATAGCTTTAAAAGTTTCACTTTCCGAAAATCCTCTTGATAAAAGCGATGAAGCCTTTCTTCTCCTCAACCTTGACCTCATTGAGATTTACCTTCTTGACGCTCTTACCTTCTATCTCCTTCTTTAGGAGCTCATCTTTTGAAGGAATTCTCTTTTCTTCTTTCACACTGCTCTTCCTGTCATTCTTCTTCTCACTCTTAACAGGTCTTGATGGGCGGGAAGGCTTCTTTTCCCTAGGCTTAGCAGAGGATGACTGACGGGGTTTTCTCTCCGCACCTCTCCTCTCGTTGCCTTTTCTCTCCTTCTTTATCTTGATACCTTTGCTCAGATCCTCCACCGGTTCCAGTCCACACTCATCAGGCCAGAGGACTGGTATCTTCATATGTATGAATTCCTCTATCGGTTCCAGACCATAGATATACATCTCATCAGCAAGAGTCACTGCCTTACCGCTCTTTCCTGCCCTAGCGGTCCTTCCGATACGATGAACATAGTTCTCATAATCCTCTGGAATGTCATAGTTGACAACAAGTTCAAGATCATCTATCTGGAGACCGCGTGCAGCAACATCGGTCGCAACAAGAATCGTGATCTTTCCCTCTTTGAATGCATCCAGAGTCTTTAATCTCTTGTTCTGCACCATGTCTCCCATGAGATAGGCTGCCTTATAACCATTCATCTTCAGGCGTGTGGCAACCTCAACAGCGCAATCCTTCGTGTTCGTAAAGATAATCGTACTTGCCGGATTGATGTTTTTCAAAAGGGAGAGAAGAAGGGGAAATTTCTCTTCCCTGGTTATATGAAAGAGTTCCTGCGTTATCTCCTTTACCGTGACCTCCTCCGGCCGTACCTCTATCTCCTCTGGCTCATTCATGAACGCCCATGCAAGATTCCTGACCTTCATCGAGAGGGTCGCGGAAAAGAGCATCGTCTGCCTCTCCTCACGAGGTCTCATGCGTGAGAACATCTTCTCGATATCAGGATAAAACCCCATGTCGAACATTCTATCCGCCTCGTCAAGTACTACGATATCGAAAGATTTGAAATCGATCTTTCCACTTTTAAGGAAATCCAGAAGACGGCCTGGTGTTCCAACTGCGAGATTGATACCCTCCTTCACCTCCTCAAGCTGCTTGGCATACCCCACTCCACCATAAAAACATCCGATCTGGTATCCATCTATTGCAGAGGAAAAGGAGATGGCGTCCTCCTCAATCTGGACGGCAAGCTCCCTTGTCGGAGCTACGATCAGGGCCTTGCTGTCCCTGTTTTTTAAATAACGCTCGAAGATCGTGAGCAGAAAAACAAGGGTTTTTCCACTTCCAGTCTTTGACTGGACCATAACATCCTTCCCTGAGAGGGAAACAGGAAGAACCTTTTCCTGCACCTCGGTAGGAGAAGAAAAACCATGTTTCTCTATTCCCTCTAGGGTTTCCTTTGAAAGACATAAATCATTGAAATCCATATATAGTTCCTAAAACAAAATTCAAATAAACCATTTAAAGGTAATGGATTTAGACACCTCTGTCTATTCCCATGCTCCAACATAATCGGAAAAGCGAAGAACCATGGTATTCATACTGCGGCTGACAGGCCTGCCATCTATGCTTCTTATAGGCATTGCCTTCATGCTCGTGGATGAGATGAAAAGGGAGTCGTAAGAGAAGATGTCTTTTACGTAAATAGGTTGATAGACGACTTCTACACCCATGTCCTTGGCCGCCTCCATAACACCGATTCGGGTAACTCCCAGCAGCACATCCTCATCAGAAGCAGTATACAGCCGGTTTCCCTTCAAGGCATAGAAATTGCTTCTTGTCCCTTCTGTGACATACCCATGCCTGTTCACAAGAAGAGCCTCGAAAGATCCCTTTGATTCGGCCTCGTCGAGGGCAAGATATGAAAGAAGTAGATTGCTCGTCTTGTAGTTCGGAAGAAAGCGCTCTCCCTCATAGAGAATACAGTCAATCCCTTCACTGTAATAGGAATCAGGATAACTCCTGGTCTGAGAATGGGTTATGAAAAAGATGTTCTCCTTGCCGACGAGAAGGAGGCGAAACGTCTCATTCATCAAGCCATCTGCATCCTTAAGCATGTTGAGCCAGAGTTCTATCTCTGAATCCTGATACCTGAGTTCTATCTTGATTCCCCTTGCGGATTCCCTGAGTCTTTCAAGGTGCTCCTTCAGATGTACAAATTCTCCATTCTTGAGTTTAAGGGCTTCGTATACCGAATAGGCGTACTGTACGCTCCTCAACGTCACAGGAAGGGTTGCTTCCTCTTCCTTAATAAGGATTCCATTTCTTATCGCATGTCTCATCTTCTTCTCCAAAGGCAACTATAATACAAAGCCTCTTTTACATTCAAGGATGGACGATGGTAAGAAATAACCATGGCCCAAAAGCCGGGGAATAGAGAAAAAATGTCATGGATAAAGACAAAAGCCAAAAATATGATGTTTGACATAGGATTCGATAGAATTTTAAAATATGAAAAACAAGGTGTATAACACCATGAAAAGGAGATGGACGCTATGAGGCCAGCCTTTCTATACGTGAACGCAGGTAAGGGACACTACATACCGGCGAAAGCATTATATGACACATATCTCGACGGATACGGCGATGATGCGATACTTGCAAACCTGTTTGACATAATTTCCTCCTCATACATGCAGCGTATAATCCAGGATAGCTGGCGGCACTCCTTAAGGCATACTGCGGGGGAGGCCTACACCTACCCGATGCTTGACAATCCTGTAAACCGTTTTCTGCTCAGACACATAATCAACAACAGCAAGCATGTAAGAGCTCTGAAGGCATGGATAGAGAGGGAAAAACCGGATTTTATCCTTTCCACGAACTTCATTGGCGGACTTATCCTTCCAAACGCGATAGAACGTTTAGGCTACAGGATTCCCGTATTCCAATATGCGGCTGATTGCGTTGCTACCCCGAGAGCAGGAGTAAACAACAAGCTGACATACATGTATCTGGCAACAGAGATGGGAATCAGAAATGCCATACGTTCGGGAATGAAGGAAGATAAAGTGAAACTCTGCCCCTTTCCACTGCAATACAAGATTGAGAACTCCAGACGCCTGACAAGAAAGGAGGCCCGTGAGAAACTGAGGCTGGATGACATCTTCACGATAGCATTCTCCCTCGGAGGGGAGGGCATATGCAGACTGAATGTGATAAAAGAGATTGATGAAAGAGGTCTGGATATTCAGTTCATACTGCTTGGATCCATGCAGGAAAGTACGAAGGAGGATCTCGACAGGATATTAAAAGACATCCATCATGTGAGGATCATCAGCCCGGGCTTCGTGGACAATGTCAACGAATACATCGAGGCATCGGACATGACGATGGGCAAAGCGGGGGCAAACAGTGTCATGGAATCAATATATCTCAAAAGATTCACACTAGTCTCCGATCAGCTCTACCCATTCGAAGGATCGAAAACTCTGCTTGAAGATCTGGGCATAGGAATGGTGGAAAACGATATCAGGAGACAGGCAGATATAATCGAGAATTTCTATCAGCACCCAGATGAGATCAAAAGTGAGAATTTCGAGAAAACAGGGATAACATTCTCATCCCGCAATTTCATTGAAATGCTTCTCAGCGATTATGATAAAGCTAAAAACTGTCTTTAAATGGAAAACTCTGCTATCATCTTCATATGAAAGCGGCATTCATCTACCTTGACGCAGGCAAGGGGCACTATATACCGGCAAAGGCACTATACGATTCATACACGCTCACTTACAACGAGAATGCTGTCATAGCAAACCTGTTCGACATCTACTCTTCCCCTTTTCTAAAGAGGACAATCGAGGACAGTTGGAGGCTAGCACTCAGATATCCCAGAATGCAGAGGCTAATCTATCCCCTCATAGACAACCCTCTTGATCGATTCCTGCTTGAAAAGCTTGCAAATACAAAAGGTCATCTGAAAGCTTTTTCAAGCTGGATGGAAAAAGAGAAGCCGGATTTCATCCTCTCAACCAATTTCATAACAGGACTTCTCCTTGCTCATGCCGTAGACAGACTCGGATATGAGACTCCGGTATTCCAATATGCCGCAGACTGCGTATCGACACAGAGGGTCGGAGTGACCAATAAGTTGAGATCCATGTATTTCGTAACGGAAAAAGGAATCAGGACGGGAATCAAACGGGGCATGCTGGAAGAGAAAGTAAAACTGTGTCCCTTCCCTTTACAGTATAAAATCGAGAACTCCAAAAGGCTTACGAAAAAGGAGGCAAGGGATAAACTGGAACTGGATGACCTATTCACAATCGCATTCAGCATGGGAGGAGAAGGAATTAGCAGGCTCACAATCATAAAAGAAGCTGACAGGAAAGGGATGAACATACAGTTCATATTGCTTGGAAAGGTCACAGGACGTACGGCACATATTCTTGAGAGGATAAAAAAAGAAGTAAAGAGTGTGAGAATAATCACACCCGGATTCGTCGATAACGTAAATGAATACATTGAAGCCTCAGACATGACAATGGGAAAAGCAGGAGCCAACAGCGTGATGGAATCGATATTTCTCAAACGTTTCACCCTGATTTCAGATCAGCTCTATCCGTTTGAAGGAATCAAGAGCATCCTCGAAGAGCATGGCATAGGAAAAGTCGAGAACGATGAGGGAAAACAACTTGAGATAATCTCTGCTTTATATGAACATAAAAAGATGCCAACGATGGAAAACTTTGAAGGCATCGGCATAACATTCTCCTCGAAAGAGTTCATTAAAATGCTAATCAACGACGCACAATCTTGCAAATGAGACCATTTTTGTTTATAAAGTCGTGAGGAGAAAACAATGAATAAGGTACCGGAAAACCCTTTAAAAAACCGGAAGGGAGAGGCAAGCCCCCTCTTAGTGATCTCATCCCTTCTGGTAATGCTTTACATCACATCAAACGTAATGGCCATCAAGATAATCAACATAGGAGGCCTTTCGCTTTTCGACGCAGGAACAATCACATTTCCTTTTGCATACATGCTCGGGGATGTCCTTGCCGAGGTCTGGGGATATAAGACGGCAAAAAAGGTGATCTACATGACATTCATATGTAATGTCGCTTTCATCATTTTCACGACGATCGGAATATTCCTGCCCTATCCCGGCTACATGCAAGAAACGCAGGAGGCATACAGCATGGTATTCACCTACGTACCAAGGATAGTATTCTCATCTCTTGCCGCATTCCTCTCAGGGGAACTTGTAAATGCGAAGGTACTCGTCAAGATCAAAGAGAAGCAGAAGGGAGAAAAGCACCTTTTTATCAGGACGATAGGCTCCTCCCTTGTCGGCTATCTCTTTGATACCGTGCTGTTCGTACTTCTAGCGTTCTACGGTACAGTCCCCGTAAAGGACCTGGTGTCAATGATCGCAGTCCAATATTTTGCAAAAGCCCTCATCGAGGCTCTCCTGGGAACTCCGCTGGCATACCTCTGCTGCGGATACATAAAGAGGAATTATGAATAGATACAGCCTGATAGAAAAAGGAATGAAAAGGGAATTCCTCCTTTTACAGGGGAAGGGATGCAAATGGAGAAAATGCACATTCTGTGATTATCACACGGATACCTCCTCCGATCCATATGAGATAAACAGGGATGTCCTTTCCCTTGTAAACGGGAAGTATGGCGTACTGGACGTGATCAACTCCGGTTCCTGTTTCGAACTCGATGAAAGGACCATTGGGGAAATAAAAAGGGTCGTGAAGAAGAAAGACATCCACACCATCTGGTTTGAGACGCACTGGATGTACCGCAAGAGACTCAAGGAGTTTGCATCACTCTTTGAAGGTGTCACTGTCAAGTTCCGCGTCGGTGTCGAATCCTTTTCCGGAAAACTCAGAAAAGAATGGAACAAGGGAATCGATGAGGATGTGAGTGCAGAAGAGATTGCCTCGTACTTCGACGGCTGCTGTCTCCTGGTAGGGGTAAAAGGTGAGACGAAAGAAGACATAATAAACGACATACACCTTGCTGATAAATATTTTGAATATTTCTCAGTGAATCTTTTTTGCCCTAACACCACTAAAGTTGAAAGGGATGAGGATCTCGCTCTTTTCGTGAGAACCGAGGTGGTAAGCATGCTGAAAGACAATGAGAAAGCAGAACTTCTTATTGAAAATACCGATTTAGGCGTCGGCTAGGAAATTGACAGGACTAATTCTTAAATGCTAGTCTTAATAAAGCTGTTTTCCAGCTATAAAAAACTATAAAGGACAATTTGAAATGAGTTCAGAGGACAACAAGACAATAACATTCGATAAACCCAAGAAGCCGAAGAACAAGAAATCAATCGGCTGGATTATCGGGGTTGTGGTACTAATCCTTATCTCCATCACATTCATCCTTCCAACAACATTCCTCGCAGGCAACAATGAGATAGTTTTCGGTTCTATCAATGGTGAGAATGTATCATTGACAGACCAGTACTTCCAGACACAGGCATCTATTGCTTCTGCGCAGTATGGAGCTGATGCAAATACGCTTCAGGGCTCCTACTCCATCTGGAACCAGGCATTCCTATCTACGATTGCCAACATAAGCCTGAGGAATATGGCAGATGAGGTGGGGATAAAAACGACTGACAACTATGTGGACAGAGCCATAGTAAACTCCGGTTTCTACAGCAATGGCGACGGAGTGTTCGATGCTACTCTTTACGATAACGCATCAAGCTACGAGAAAAACGCTTTCCGTGCATATATTGAAGACAGCGTCCCGGCAAGCCTGGTGGCGACAGACATCTCAAGAGTTCATTCATCAAATGCTGAGATTGCACTTGTTCAGGACATCAATTCAAAAGGCAGAAGTTTTGATTACGTGACAATCGATTCATCTCTATACCCGGAAGAGGATATCATCGCATATGCGACGGCAAATCCTCAGCCCTTTATGCAGATTTCATTCTCCTCTGTGACTGCAGCGACCGAAGAAGAGGCAAATACCCTCCTCGAATCCCTTAATAACGGAACAAAGACAATCGCAGAAGCAGCAGATGAAAGCACCTCCACAAGTGATGGTGCAAGAGAGAACGTGTTCTTCTTCACACTGCAGAACGAGATGATGACGGCAGATGATGCAAACACCGTATTCTCCGCAGCTGAAGGCGAGATCGTGGGACCAATCCACACGGTAGGAGGATACACGATCTATCAGGTATCTGCTGTGCCACACGCTCCTACGGAGGCGACGGAAGAGGATTGTAATGCGGCAAGAAATTATCTCAGCCTCAACGAATCAGAGATGATGAACACGTATCTTGATGAGAGGGCTGCGGATTTTGCGGCACGCATCGATGCAGGAGAGGATTTCTTTACAATCGCAGAGGAAATGGGCCTGAGTGTGACGACGGTTCCATCAACGACACCGAACCCATCTGGATTCCCACTCTTCTCATCTTTCCAGATGACAGATCCCGGTGCTAACCTTGCGAATGCGACATACATGGACAGCAACTACCTCAGCACGCTCTACCAGAGTGAAGAGGGAACGGTTCTTCCTGCCCAGACCCTTACATCAGGGGCAAGGCTCATAACAAGAGTCGGAGCAGAGGCGACAGATAGCAGTGCCTCAACATACATCTCTACAATGTATGATTATCTGAAGCCACAGATGGCGACGCTTGATCTTCAGTATGCGATCTTCCGTGATCCAACTTTTGAAGACAACTTCGCATCCGTATTCTTCACCCAGATGATGGGAAGTACAAACTAAATCAAGACTTAAGCAATACATCCGAAGGGAGGTCTGAAAAGCCTCCCTTCTTTCTTTTCCCTACCCCATTTCTCGTTTATAATACCTTACTATGGAGAAAGAGATTAAAGAGAGAATCAAGCTTCTTGATGCAGATGGGCACATCCCCTGTGAGGGCTGGGCCCGCCATCCATACTGGGAATACCGGAGAAAAGACATTCATTATAGCCCATATAGGATAAAGGAATGGGATTACTACCAGATAATAAGTCATAAGGATCGATACGTGATAAACCTCACCTTCTCCGATCTGGGCCTTTTTTCTCTGATTTCAGTGTCCTATATAGATTTTGACAGGAAAGGACATGCAGCAGAATCCGCATTGAAGTTCCTCACGAAAAACAGGATGGGGCTCAGCGAGAATCCCGAAGATGATTATTCCGTAACTTATGCGAATGAGAAGATAACCCTCTCGATAATAAAGAAAGGATCTAAACGCCAGATAATAGCGAATGTCCCCAGTCTGCTCCTTCCCGACGGGAAGAAGGGCCTGCTGCTTGATGCTGTTATCCACGATGAGAAGGCAGAGAGCATGAACATTGCAACCAGCTGGAAAGAGGACAGGACGAGATTCTATTACAATGAGAAAAGAGGCCCCATGAGAGTAAGCGGAAAGGTGATCAGAGACATGGATTCAAGTTCCCTCGACAGCTCTCTTGCCCTTCTTGACTGGGGCCGCGGAGTATGGCTGAGATCCTCCACATGGCTATGGAGTGCGATAACAGGATACGATGGAGGAAATTCCTTCATGATAAACCTTGGCTATGGGTTTACGGACAGGACCCCTGCTAGTGAGAACTGCATCATATATGACGGGACGGTTAATAAACTGGAAGAGGTAGAGATAATCATACCAAAGCTCTTGGATAAGGATAAATGGATTCTGAAAGACAAGAAGGGCATTCTCTATCTTGAGATGACGCCATTCGTGAACAGAAGGGACTACCAGGACTACAAAATCATCGTAAGCAAACAGGATCAGGTCTTTGGCCTTTTCTCCGGATACTTCACCCTTTCAAATGGCAGGAAAGTAGAAATCAAGGACACGATGGGATTTGCAGAACGTGTCTACAACAAGTGGTAACTTCCCTATTGTAAAAAAAGAAGTAAAAACATAAATTTCGTTCAGGAGGTGAAGATGATTACCAGAGATCAAGCGGAAAAGCTGTTTAAGAAATATAATAAGAGTGAGAGCCTATATCATCATGCGCTTTCAGTGGAGGCCGTGATGAGAGAATATGCGAAAAAGCTTGGAGAGGATGAAGATTACTGGGGAATAGTGGGTTTCCTACATGACATTGACTGGGAGATGTTCCCAGAAGAGCACTGTAAAAAAGCTCCGGAACTTTTGAAGGAGATAGATACCCCGGATGACATGATCCATGCAATCTGTTCGCACGGTTATGGCCTTGTGACGGATGTGAAACCCGAACGAGAGATGGAGAAGATACTCTATACTGTCGATGAACTTACAGGACTTGTAAATGCTACAGCATTGATGCGCCCCACGAAGATAGAGGGGATGGAAGTAAAGAGCGTCAAGAAGAAGTGGAAGGATAAAAGGTTCGCCGCAGGTGTAAACCGTGAAGTGATTGAAAAAGGTGCAGAAATGGCAGGACTGGACATCTCAGACCTTATTGCGACTACGATAACGGCAATGACAAAGATAGCCCCTGAGATAGGTTTGGCATAACACTATTTTCATAATTTCTTATACTGAAAGAGAAAGTGAATAATAAAAACAACGAAGTTTGTATATAAACCATTATTTTTGTATACAAACTTCAAATTTGTATAAAATTTTTCTTTACAACTCATCTTTTTAAGGTTATGCTATAACCATGGCAGGACAAAGAGATACGGCACAGTACATCTTTGATACGTTGAAGGAGGAGATCCTCTCTTTAGAGCTCAAACCAGCAGACGAGCTTTCTGAAGCGGAACTCTGCAAGAGATTTGATGCATCCAGAACTCCCGTAAGGACTGCGATACAGCGCCTGTCGGATATTGATCTGGTGGAAATCGCACCCTATCAGTATACGAGAGTCAGCCTCATAGACTTCTCCGCGGCCAGGCAGATGATCTTCATGCGGATCGTCATGGAGAGCAGGATCCTCTCCGATTTCATCGACAGGGCAAATGATTTCCTGATTGAGGATCTGGAACATATAATCAGAAAACAGGACATACTTTTAAAAGGTAAATTCATCGCAGAGGATTTCTATAAGCTGGATACGGAGTTCCATTCCCTCTTCTTCCGTCAGATGGATGTGCTTGAGATATGGAAACTTCTTCAGGAGAGCGTACACTATACAAGACTCAGGATGCTCGACATCGTGGAAGTCAGGGATTTTCTTTCAATCGTGGAGGAACACAAGAAGATATTATCCATGGTGAGGGAAAAGGATAAGAGGGATATATCCAGCCTTCTTGAAACGCATTTGAACGGAGGTCTTGTGCGGATCAGGGAAAGAAGTGGTGGAAAATACGAGAAATACTTTAAAAACTACAAGATAGGAGAAATATAGTTATGGACATTCGCTATTCAACAGGTAAGGAGCCATTCAAAAGGATGACGACTGAGGAACTCAGGGATGAATTCCTCGTAACGGGAATCTTCAAGGCAGATGATGTTTCCTGCGTATACTCACATATCGACAGAATCGTAGTGATGGGCTGTATGCCGGTCAAAGAGGAAGTCAGTGCGGACAAGGGCATCGATACATGGAAGAACTTCGGAGCACACTATCTTCTTGAGAGAAGGGAGATGGGAGTCATCAACATCGGAGAAGAAGGAGCGGTGAAGGTCGACGGTACAGAGTACAAGATGAACCATTTCGACTGCATATACATCCCGATGGGGACAAAGGAAGTAACATTCAAGAGCGCGAATGGAGACAAGCCAGCTAAGTTCTATATCGTGACAGTTCCTGCACACAGGCCGTTCCCAGTAAAACAGATTACACTTGAGAACGCCATTCATAAGCATCTTGGAGCTCAGGCAACAAGTAACGAGAGAACAATCAACCAGTACATCCATCCAGACGTACTTGAGACATGTCAGCTCTCAATGGGACTTACACACCTTGAAGAGGGATCGGTATGGAACACGATGCCGGTACATACACATGAGAGAAGAATGGAAGTCTACTTCTACTTCGATATGCCGAATGACAACGTGGTATTCCACTTCATGGGAGAGCCGGGAGAGACGAGGCACATCGTAATGCACAATGATGAGGCTGTGATCAACCCCAGCTGGTCAATCCATGCGGGATGTGGTACCTCAAACTACACCTTCATCTGGGCTATGTGCGGAGAAAACAGGGCATACGACGATCAGGACTGGATCGATACGATGGATATCAGATAAATCAGGGAGGAAAGAATTATGGACATGAAAGATTTCTCACTAGAAGGGAAAGTGGCATGGGTAACAGGTGCCAGCTATGGAATCGGATTCGCAATCGCTTCCGCTTATGCGACAGCAGGAGCTAAGATCGTATTCAACGACATCAAGGAAGAGCTCGTTGAGAAAGGTCTTGCAGCTTATAAGGAAGCAGGGATCGAAGCTACTGGTTACGTCTGTGATGTAACGAATGAGGAGCAGGTTGAGGAGACGACGAAGAAGATTCTCGACAAGTTCGGCAAGATCGACATCCTCGTAAATAACGCGGGAATCATTAAGAGAATTCCTATGCTTGAGATGAAGGCATCAGAGTTCAGACAGGTTATCGACGTCGACCTCAATGCACCATTCATCGTATCCAAGGCCGTCATTCCTTCAATGATCAAGAACGGACATGGAAAGATCATCAACATCTGTTCAATGATGAGCGAGCTTGGAAGGGAGACTGTAAGCGCATACGCTGCCGCAAAGGGTGGTCTCAAAATGCTCACAAGGAACATCGCAAGTGAGTACGGCCAGTACAACATCCAGTGCAATGGTATCGGACCTGGATATATCGAGACTCCTCAGACGGCTCCTCTCAGAGTTCCAGGAAATCCGTTTAATGAGTTCATCCTCGCAAAGACTCCTGCAAACCGTTGGGGAAAGACGGAGGATCTTCAGGGACCTGCAGTATTCCTCGCATCCGATGCTTCCAACTTCGTAAACGGACACGTCCTTTACGTAGATGGCGGTATCCTTGCATACATCGGCAAGCAGCCTCAGTAAGGAAAGAAAATAAGATTTTAAAGGTGGGTGAAAGCCCACCTTTTATCATGCTTTAGCCACATCCTCTTTTTCACGGTTTTTCTCATACTTTTACTTTCACATCATTCACCGTCAGCCCGCCTTCCAGGACCCTGGTATTCGTATATCCATAATACTTCAATCTATTCTGCAGGAAGTAGCCTCGCTTACCTCGGGCACATACCAGAAGTAGCTTCTCATCCTTTCCTATTCCATCAACAGGACCGGAGACCTTCCCTAGATCGACCCATGTAGCTCCGGGAATTGAAGGACGGGGAAGAACATCGATCACCCTGTAACCATCTGCCCCGTTTTGAAGATATTCAAGGGGACTAATCGTCTCAAATTCGCCAAGAATCTTATTTTCCAAGACACAACAGATCTGAGAGAACGGGGAGATGGCAGTAGAAAACGGAGGAGCGTAGGAAAAATCAGCATCGATGAATTCCTCCACCCTCATTCCCTTCGTCACTGCAACCACGGCAATATCATTCATCTTATCAACATTTCCACTGCCAAGAATCTGGAAACCGAGAATCCTATGGGTCTTCTTCTCCGCGATGAGTTTCATGATAAATGAAGATGATCCTGTATAATAATGTGCTTTATCATCGGTGACTGCGACAGCTGTGATGACATCAAAGCCCTCTTTTCTTGCCGCCTGCTCTGTAAGTCCCGTTCTTGCAACATTGAGATCCTTCAGAATTCTTGCTATACCCGTTCCCACGGTCCCAGGATAAGAACAATCCCTTCCTATGAGGCTTTTTGCCAGGATCCGTGCGGAGATGTTGGCGGTAGACCCCATTGCCGAATACATCCTATTCCCCGTTATCCTGTTGGAAACAAGAGACGCATCTCCTGCGGCATATACATCAGGAATATTTGTCCGCATCGCAGGATCAACGAGGATAGCACCTTTCTCCATTTCAATACCACTGCCGGAAAGGAATCCCGTTGCGGGTCTGACTCCGAGAGCAAGAATCAGCATATCGGCAGCAAGTACTCCTCGACTCGTCCTGACAGCAGAGACCCTATCCTCGCCTATTATCTCCTCCAGTCTCGTTCCCAGAAGGATTTTCATCCCCTCTTCTTCAAGCCGTCTTTGAGCCAAGGTTGATAACTCAACATCGAATGCGTTCGGCATTATCGTATCCGCCATATCGATCACGGTCACCTCACATTCATCCCTCTTGAGATTCTCCGCCATCTCCAGACCGATAAAACCAGCTCCTGCGATAACGATCTTCCTGACATGACCGTCTCTTACATACATGCGGATTTTCTCAGCGTCATCCGGTGTCCTCACAGTGAAAACACCCTGCAGGTCCACACCCTTGAGAGGAGGAACAATACTCTCAGCTCCTGTTGCAATCACGAGGGCATCATACCCCTCACTATGCTCCTGACCGTCTTTGACATACCTTACGATCTTTGACGAAAAATCGACACCTTTCACTTCAGCTCCCGTCAAGACCTCCACTCCAGTCAGAGAAGAAAAGGATTCAGGGGTGTTTACAATCAACTCATCGTAATCCTTGATCACAGATCCGACATAATAAGGAAGGCCACAACCTGCATAGGAAATGTCCCTGCCTTTCGTGAGGATCTTCACCTCAGCTCCCCTATCCTCTCTTTTTATTTTTGCTGCGGCCTTCGTTCCTGCCGCAACCCCTCCTAAGACCAAGATCTTCATATCTAAACTCCTTTTCATTATCCAAAAATTCCATCAAGAAGCATCATGACCGCAAAGCCAATGGCAGCTCCAACGGTTCCGATATTCGAATGCTCCCCCTCTGAGGCCTCAGGAATGAGTTCCTCTACGACGACGTAGAACATCGCACCTGCGGCAAAAGAGAGAAGAAAAGGTAGAAGGGATGAGAGCATGGAAACAAAGAGGAATGCGAGCAGAGCCCCTGCCGGTTCAACTATTCCAGACAGAGTCCCTTCAAAAAACGCACGGCTTTTTCTCTTTCCTTCCTTGTAAAGGGGCATTGAGACTATCATGCCCTCTGGAAAATTCTGTAAAGCAATTCCAAGAGAGAGGGCAAGGGCTGATGTATAAGGAATTCCACCTTCCAAGCTTACGGATGCTGCTGCGGCAGCTCCTACAGCCATTCCTTCCGGAATATTATGAAGCGTAACAGCAAGCATAAGCAGGGATGATTTTGATAGTTTAGAACGTTTTCCTTCAGCCTTTTCCGCCGTTGCATGGATATGTGGAACAACTGTATCGAGGATGAGAAGGAACAGGACTCCGCAGAGGAATCCCAGAGCTGCAGTATAATACGAAGAGGAATCTATCGCAGGTAGCAGAAGGGACCAGACAGAGGCGGCGATCATGACGCCCGCAGCGAATCCGGTAACAATTTTTCCAGTCTTCTCACCTATTCCATCATGAAAGAAATAAACACTGAACGAACCAAGAAGCGTACCAAGAAAAGGTACAAGAAAAAGCAATGCTATACTCATGAAAGAAGGATACCCTAAAGAGGAAAATTAGCCAATACAACCCCATTTAGGAGATAGAGGGGAAACAAAAGATAAGAAAACATATAAACTTATGTTAAAAATAGGATAAATTTTGGCTTAGTAAGGATACTACCGTAAAATTTAATAAGAGGTAATGACGAAGACTATCGATCGAGAATCCCCGATTCCCGTGTACTACCAGATAGAAAGGGATCTGCTGGGAAGAATCAATCGCGGAGAATGGCCAGTTGAATCGCTCATGCCATCAGAGACGAAGCTGCTTGAGGATTATGACGTAAGCAGGGTGACTCTCCGTCAGGCATTAGCAGAACTTGAAAAAGATGGAATCATAAAAAGATATCGTGGAAAGGGTGCATATATAATGGGAACGACTCCCAAATCATACGTGCATGATCTTAACTACAGACTTGTATCGGGAGAATGGAATGAGGAATCGGAGAGGTCCATGACGGCAGGCATCCTCATGCTGAAGCTCATAGATAATAACCCCTACCTCCGAGGTGACAGCATCTCTGAGGCTGGAATAATGCAAGTTAAATCTTTGTTACGGTAGAATTCTCAATCTGTTAAATATAAGATAAAGAGGAGAAATCCTGTCAGATTAACAGCTTTTCCATCTCATGCTGATCCACATAATTTTGAAAACCGAGAAGGGAAAGAAGAGCCTGAGCATCAGGATCAGGAACATTGAGGACACGTATGTGTTCTGCTTCTGTCATTTTTATAAGATGGCTTATCAGGCTTCGTCCGATTCCTCTGCCCCTGTATTCAGGAGAAACAGCGAAGGAGGGTATATCCCCTTCTTCTCTTCCTACAATTCCATATCCGACAATCCTCTCCCCTTCCATAGCTACGCAAAAAACATAGTTCTCCTTTACAGCAAGGACCGACTCGAAAGAATTCTGCCAAGAAGGATTGAAATTCCAGAAATTCCTTAGACTACCGGTTTCCAGGACAGAGACATCCTCAATTCTCCACTTTTCAGGACAGGAGAAGTCTCTTTTTTCTATGCGATAGCATTTAAATGACCTTTTTACAGAGAAACCACGGTTTACATATATATGATAGGCTTTGGTGTTGGATGTCAAAACCTCAAGAAGATGTCTCTTCACACCTCTGGAAAGGAGGTGTTTCTGAAGGAAATCCAACATATCTCCCGTAATCCCCTGCCCTCTTGCTTCAGGGATGACTCCCGTTCCCATGTCGTATGCGACAGGAACCCCGTCATACACTCTTTTTGCATTCATGATGAAACCGACAAGATGAGAATCGAGAAAAGCCCCGACAGAGATGTTGGCATCATAGCCGTTTCGGACCATGTTTCTTTGAAAATGTTCAAATGGGAGATCCAGTCTTACCTGGTAATCGGAAAAAGAAGAGACGAACGCCTCATAAAGTACGGATACAGGGATGTCAGCAAGGACACT
>CALXYM010000003.1 GCA_944392965.1 uncultured Spirochaetaceae bacterium
TTGATGCCGATTATATTGAGAAGTATGGTCTTGATCTTGGACTTACCGCAGAATCCGTTAATGGAACAGGTCCTTATAGGCTTGCATCTTGGAATAAAGATCAGGAAATGGTTTTTGAGTCATTCCCAGACTATTTCAGAGGTGAGGTTCCTACAAAGAAAATAGATATTCTCATTGTAACTGATGCAAACGCACGTCTTGTCGCTCTTGAAACTGGACAGGTGGATATCGCGACGGTCAACTCATCTGAGATTCCAAGACTTCAGGAGACACCTGGAATACAAGTACTGATGTTTGAGGGCATTGGATCCCAAGGACTACAGTTCAACTGTGCCAATGAGTACATGAAGGATCCACGTGTACGTCAGGCTATCTCATATGCGATTGACAGGCAGCTCATCGTTGATGTCCTATATTCAGATATCGGGGAGAAGGCATGTACGGCACCTGTGAACCCGAACGTATGGGGCTATTATGATTTCGGAGTAGTTGCTCAGGATGTGGAGAAGGCGAAGGCGCTTCTCGCAGAGGCCGGCTATCCTGATGGTTTTGATATCAGCATCATGCTCTATCCAAACTACAACAAGTCCACGGAGACGTGTGAGATGATAGTCTCGATGCTTGCTGATGTCGGAATCAATGCGACGATTGAGGTTGTTGATAATGCAACTTTCAAAGCTGTCCAAGGTAATAGAAGCTATCCAGGAGAGGACTTTCCATGGGCGATGTTCTTCATGGGATATGGAGCGGGCACTGCAGACTGCGATGAAGGGTTAAGAAGGATCTGGACGACATCACCGGATGGAAATAACAATAATAACTACGGCTGGTATTCCAATGCCGAGGTTGATAGACTTCTTGAAGCTGCCATCGGTGAGCTTGATGAAGAGAAGAGGCTTGAGCTTTATAAAGAGGCACAGCAGATTCTTTTCCTTGATGATCCTGCCGCTCTTTTCATAAATGACAGATATTACACCTGGACTATGAGTGACAAGGTCGAAGGATTCGCGGTTAATGTCAATAATGTTATCTTCTGGGATAATCTCAGATGTAGAAACTAGTTCTTTGTGCATGGGAAGGGGTTTATCGCCCTTTCCCTTTATAAAAACAAATCGGGGTATTTATGAAATTTGTTTACAATCAGAAGAAGACAGATGAGATTTCTAACTTTCTCATGATGAAGCCATCTATGGAAGAGGCTGAGGTATTGTTAAAAAAGGATGAGACGGACCCTTATGCCTGGTTTACCATGGGGATGGCTCTTGGCTTGGCGCATAAGAACAGTGAGTCATTAGAAGCATATTCAAAAGGTTTGATGTACTCTCCTTTCTATGCACCTCTTTATTTCGGAAGAGGCAGGAGACACAATAGCATGGGGGAGTATTATGCTGCTTTATCTGACTTCACCATGGCAATCCAGCTTGATCCATCGGTATGGACGTATTGGTATTATAGAGCGACAGCAGAAAATATCCATGGCGATCTTGATGCATCAATTTCGGATTTGGAAGAGTGTATTCCTCTGACTATACCTTCCCAGCGGTATGTGATTGTTCATTGGCTTTATACTACATATGCGGAGCTGGGCGACTATAAGAAGGCAGAAGAGTCTCTTGAATATGTTGATGGCATTGTTGAATGTCCCAAGCGTAATTATGGATACAGGAGATCCGTTCAGCTTTATAAGGGACTAATAAGCCCGGAAGATTATATTGATGAGGAAGAGATGGCAAAAGTAGTTCTTGATCAGCCGGGAAGAATTCAACTTGAAGAAAATGGTATGCTTTACGGCCTTTACTGGTATTGGATGATACATGGGGATGAAAAGAAGGCCTATGATGCGATAAAGCGGTTACAGGAGGTTGCTGTAAAAGGAGCTTTTGGGTATTCGAAATCAATCCCAATTGCTAAAAAGCTTGGAATAATAAAATAAAGGAGGAGCAGAAATGAAAAAAGGTTTTATTATTCTTTTAGTTTTTACATTTGTCCTTTGCCGTGTTTTTGCTGGGGGAGCAAATGAAGAGGCAAAATCTGAATTGCCGGAATATAAAGATACGATAATTATTGCCACTGGAGCTGATCAGAACTACATGGATGGTCAGATGAATAACACAAATGATGTTTATCTCAGGGCTGTTTATTCATCTCTTGTAAGAAGGGGACTTGATGGTAATATTGAAGGAGATCTTGCAGAAAGCTGGTCTGTAGGGGAGGATGGAGTGACATGGACGTTCAACCTTCGTCATGGGGTGAAGTTCCATAATGGGAAAGAGTTCACATCAAAAGATGTCGTCGCATCCTACGACAGATTGCTGAATGAGGTAGCTGTAAGATACAATTCCCTTGCAAAAGGTTATATTGAAGATGTCTATGCAGTGGACGATTATACTGTATGCATCGTTACTCCAGGGCCAGTTGCAAGCCTTCTTGCGAACCTCACACACCGTTCAAATCTTATTCTTGATGCCGATTATATTGAGAAGTATGGTCTTGATCTTGGACTTACCGCAGAATCCGTTAATGGAACAGGTCCTTATCGGCTTGCATCTTGGAATAAAGATCAGGAAATGGTTTTTGAATCTTTCCCCGATTATTTTGAAGGAGAGGTTCCTACAAAGACCATTGATATTCTTATAGTTACAGATGCAAATGCCCGTTGCGTTGCTCTTGAGACCGGACAGGTGGATATTGCAACAGTTAATTCATCCGAGATTCCAAGACTTCAGGAGACACCTGGAATACAAGTACTGATGCTTGAGGGCATTGGATCCCAAGGACTACAGTTCAACTGTGCCAATGAGTATATGAAGGATCCACGTGTACGTCAGGCTATCTCATATGCGATTGACAGGCAGCTTATTATCGATACCCTTTATTCCGATATCGGAGAAAAGGTTTGTACGGCACCTGTGAACCCGAACGTATGGGGCTATTATGACTTCGGAGTCATTCCTCAGGATGTAGAGAAGGCGAAGGCGCTTCTTGCAGAAGCTGGTTATCCTGATGGTTTTGATATCATTATTCAGCTCTATCCTAACTATAACAAATCCACGGAGACGTGTGAGATGATAGTCTCGATGCTTGCTGATGTCGGAATCAATGCAACGATTGAGGTTGTTGATAATGCAACTTTCAAAGCCTGTAGAGGCAACAGGAGTTATCCAGGAGAGGACTTTCCATGGGCGATGTTCTTCATGGGATATGGAGCAGGAACTGCTGACTGTGATGAGGGTTTGAGAAGAATTTGGTCGACATCGCCGGATGGAAATAACAACAATAACTACGGATGGTATTCCAATGCCGAGGTTGATAGACTTCTGGAAGCTGCCATCGGTGAGCTTGATGAAGAGAAGAGGCTTGAGCTTTATAAAGATGCACAGCAGATTCTTTTCCTTGATGATCCTGCCGCTCTTTTCATAAATGACAGATATAACATCTGGACTATGAGTGATAAGGTCGAAGGATTCGCGGTTAATGTTAACAACGCTATTTTCTGGAATGAACTGCGATGCCGTAATTAGCTTGTAGTGTCATGGAAGGGAGTTTTGCTCCTTTCCATGATTTATCTGGAGCACTTTGATACGTGAAGTGTTGCAGATAAATTTTTTGGGAGGAAATGAAATGAAGTTTGTCTATAATGAGGAGAGGGATCTACAGATGCGTAAGATCCTGATGATGGTACCTAAGGTAAGCGAGGCACAGGCTCTGTTGGATAAGGACAGCACTGATCCATATGCATGGTATGTCATGGGAACAGCCCTTGCAGAGGAGGGAAAACTTGAAGAGGCGATTGATGCCTATTCGACTGGCATCATGTATGCACCTTTCTATGCTCCCAACTATTTCGGTCGTGGCAGAAGGCATAATGCCGTGGGAGAGTGGAAGCAGGCGATGGCCGATTTCACGATGTGCATACAGCTTGAGCCTTCAAACTGGACGTACTGGTATTACAGGGCGACTACGGCAAATGTCAGAGGTGGGCTGCTGGAGGATTCGATCGATGATTTCAGAGAATGTCTCAATCTGACAAAGCCAAGTGAGCAGTATCCCCTCATTCACTGGCTCTATACGACATATGCGGAACTCGGTGATTACAAGAAAGCGGAGGAGTCCCTTAACCTGATTGACTGCAAGGAGAAAGCGCCTCAGATGGATTATGGCTATGAAAGGGCAGTCCAGCTTTATAAGGGTATTGTGAAACCTGAGGACTACATTGATGAGGAGAAGATGGCAAAAGTCGTCATAGACAGGCCTAACAGGGTGCACTTTGAGGAAAGCCATATGTTATATGGTCTTTACTGGTACTGGAAGATCCATGGAGATGATCAGAAGGCATATGACGCCATCAAGAGGCTTCAAGAAATCGGTTATCCTGGAACATTTGGATTGCTGAAGTCCCAGCCGATAGCAAGGAAACTTGGAATAATAAAGTAAGACCATATAAAAACAAAAGGAGAATTTATGAAGAGATTATCGGCTTTGCTTTTAGTTGCGGTACTTGTCCTGTGTCAGGTTTTTGCAGGAGGGACTAAAGAGGAGGACTCCTCATCTGCTCCGGCAGCGTCCTACAAGGATACGATCATCATCGCAACCGGTGCTGACCAGGGCTATATGGACGGTCAGATGAACAATACGAACGATGTCTACCTCAGGGCCTGCTATTCACAGCTTGTGAGAAGGGCCTTGGACGGAAGCATCGAGGGGGATCTTGCAGAGAGCTGGTCTGTAGGGGAGGATGGAGTGACATGGACGTTCAACCTTCGCCATGGTGTCAAATTCCATAACGGCAAGGAGCTCACGTCAAAGGATGTCGTAGCATCCTATGACAGGCTGCTGAACAATCCTGCAATAAGATATAATTCCCTTGCAAAAGGATATATCGAGGATGTCTACGCCGTAGATGACTATACAGTATGCCTTGTTACACCGGGGCCAGTTGCAAGCCTTCTTGCGAACCTCACACACCGTTCAAATCTTATTCTTGATGCCGATTACATTGAGAAGTATGGCATAGACCTGGGTGTGACGGCAGAATCCGTGAATGGAACAGGTCCATACCGCCTTGCTTCATGGAATAAGGATCAGGAGATGGTCCTTGAGGCGTTCCCTGACTATTTCAGAGGTGAAGTTCCTACAAAGATCATCGATATTCTCATAGTTGCGGATGCAAATGCTCGTACGGTCGCTCTTGAGACCGGACAGGTTGATATCGCGACGGTCAACTCATCTGAGATTCCAAGACTTCAGGAGACACCTGGCATCCAGGTGAAGATGTTCGAGGGAATTGCAGCACACGGACTACAGTTCAACTGTGCCAATGAGTATATGAAGGATCCACGTGTGCGTCAGGCAATCAACTATGCGATCGACAAGCAGCTCATCGTTGATGTCCTATATTCAGATATCGGAGAGAAGGCATGTACGGCACCTGTGAACCCGAACGTATGGGGTTATTATGACTTCGGAGTAGTTCCTCAGGATGTGGAGAAGGCGAAGGCGCTTCTCGCAGAGGCCGGCTATCCTGATGGTTTTGATATCAGCATCATGCTCTATCCAAACTACAACAAGTCCACGGAGACGTGTGAGATGATAGTCTCGATGCTTGCTGATGTCGGAATCAATGCGACGATTGAGGTTGTTGATAATGCAACTTTCAAAGCTGTCCAAGGTAATAGAAGCTATCCAGGAGAGGACTTTCCATGGGCGATGTTCTTCATGGGATATGGAGCGGGCACTGCAGACTGCGATGAAGGGTTAAGAAGGATCTGGACGACATCACCGGATGGAAATAACAATAATAACTACGGTTGGTATTCCAATGCTGAGGTTGACCGCCTGCTTGCAGAGGCTATGAGTGAACTCGATGAAGAGAGGAGGCTTGAGCTTTATAAGGAGGCACAGCAGATCCTCTACATCGATGATCCTGCGGCGATTTTCACGAATGACAGATATAACATCTGGACTATGAGTGACAAGGTCGAGGGATTCGAGGTTAATGTCAATAATGTTATCTTCTGGGATAATCTCAGATGTAGGAGTTGAACTGAGTCTGGAAGGCTGAATTTCGGCCTTCCATGTTTTTCCGGACTACCTAGACTGGTAGTCGGGAAAAGCATTTAAGGAGAATGAAATGAAAAAAACTGCAATACTGTTATTGATGGTTCTTCTCTCTGTATCCATGCTTTTTGCTGCAGGATCAAGTGAAGATGCTCAGGTTGCTGATTCGACAGGGTATAAGGATACGATCATCATTGCAACCGGTGCTGATCAGAATTATATGGATGGTCAGATGAACAATACGAACGATGTTTTCCTTCGTGCCTGCTACTCACAGCTTGTGAGAAGAGCCTTGGATGGGAGCATCGAGGGGGATCTTGCAGAGAGCTGGTCTGTAGGGGAGGATGGAGTGACATGGACGTTCAACCTTCGCCATGGTGTCAAATTCCATAACGGCAAGGAACTCACGTCAAAGGATGTCGTAGCATCCTATGACAGACTGCTGAATAATCCGGCAGTGCGCTATAATTCCCTTGCAAAAGGATATATCGAGGATGTCTACGCTGTAGATGACTACACGGTATGCCTTGTTACACCGGGGCCAGTTGCAAGTCTTCTTGCGAACCTCACACACCGTTCGAATCTTATTCTTGATGCCGATTACATTGAGAAGTATGGAATGGATCTCGGTCTTACGGTTGAATCTGTAAACGGAACAGGCCCGTACCGCCTTGTCTCATGGGACAGGGATCAGGAGATGGTCCTTGAGGCGTTTCCTGACTATTTCAGAGGAGAGGTTCCAACCAAGAATATCGATATCCTTATCGTAACGGATGCCAATGCACGTGATGTCGCTCTGGAGACGGGACAGGTCGATATAACGATTGTGAATACATCTGAGATTCCAAGACTTCAGGAAACACCTGGCATCCAGGTGAAGATGTTCGAGGGAATCGGAGCACACGGACTACAGTTCAACTGTGCCAATGAGTACATGAAGGATCCACGTGTACGTCAGGCAATCAACTATGCGATCGACAAGCAGCTGATAATCGATGTCCTTTACTCAGATATCGGAGAGAGGGCATGTACGGCACCTGTGAACCCGAACGTATGGGGCTATTATGATTTCGGAGTAGTTGCTCAGGATGTAGAGAAGGCGAAGGCGCTTCTCGCAGAGGCCGGCTATCCTGATGGTTTTGATATCACTATCATGTGTAATCCTGGTTACAATAAGGCAACAGAGACATGTGAGATGATAGTCTCGATGCTTGCTGATGTCGGAATCAATGCCTCAATCGAAGTCGTTGATGATGCGACATTCAATTCCTCCATGGGAGGCAGGACATATCCTGGAGAGAACTTCCCATGGGCGATGTTCTTCATGGGATTCGGAGCAGGAACTGCAGACTGTGATGAAGGATTGAGAAGGATCTGGACGACATCACCGGATGGAAACAACAACAATAACTACGGCTGGTATTCCAATGCCGAGGTTGACCGCCTGCTTGCAGAGGCAATGGGGGAGCTCGATGAAGAGAGGAGGCTTGAGCTTTATAAGGAGGCACAGCAGATCCTCTACATCGATGATCCAGCGGCGATCTTCACGAATGACAGGTACAATGTCTGGACTATGAGTGACAAGGTCGAGGGATTCGAGGTTAATGTCAATAATGTTATCTTCTGGGATAATCTCAGATGTAGAAACTAAATAAAGCCGGGGAGCTTCTGCTCCCCTTATTTATAAAGGAGGAAAATGATGTATAAGAGTGATGCCTTCTCTCCCTCCATATTTGAGGGAAAAGGCGAGATTGTATTAAGAGGAGAGAAGATCAGCTACCATACGGTCAGTGAGGATAATGTGCTCTATGATGAGGAGAACAAACCGATTGCTTCAATCTTTTCCTTCTCATATTTCAGGGATGATGTTACCGATCTGGCCAGTCGTCCCGTAATCTTCGCATTTAATGGAGGACCTGGAACATCTTCCTGCATGGTACATACAGGTTTCATCGGACCAAAGAGGCTGAAGTACAAGGATGATGTCGATGATATGACTGGGGTCACACCGTATGAGGTCATAGACAATCCGGAGTGTCTTTTGGATATCGCGGACCTCGTCCTGGTTGACCCTGTCGGAACTGGATTCGGTGTGCTGCTTGATGAGAGCAAGGCTGAGAAATTCTACGGTGTGGAAGAGGATGCTGAGGCTTTCCTCAACTTCGTTCAGAGATGGCTTCAGAAGTATGAGAGATGGCTTAGTCCGAAGTATCTGATAGGAGAAAGTTATGGTTGTACAAGAGCCTCTGTTGCCGCAGGTATCGCTGCTCGAGGGAGTGCTTCCAGAAGCTATGACTTCTCATTCGATGGTATCGTGTTCATCGGTAATACCGTGACGACCGGAAAATATTTCAACCGTGAGGTCCCTGCGGAAGCTGCCGTTCTCGGGCTTCCTACCTACGCTGCTATCAACTGGTATCATAACACAGGACATGATGTTCCTCTCGATGAATGGGTGAAAAAGGCCAGGGAGTTCGCAGATAGCGAATATGTCATGGCCCTTTATAAGGGAAGCAGCATGGGGCATGATGAAGTGATGAACGTGAAGGAGAAGCTCATGCACTATACCGGAGTCTCCGAACGCTATCTGGAGGAGCGGAATCTGAGGATTGACGATGCATCCTTCCGAAGTGAGGTCATCAGGGAGAGTGGAAAAGCAGTGTCCCGTCTGGACGCAAGGATGACAAGGCCCCTTTATAATCCATTCACGGATGAGATTGAATATGGACTTGCGACCGATGCATCCCGGGGCAAATATAATTCCTATTTCCTTTCTGTCCTTCTCGGTGGACTTTTTCCCATCCTCAACATACATGGCTTTGACAGGCCGTATGTATCTTCTGCTGCTCTTTATAAGAGATGGAACAAGGAGGCAGAGCTTACTACGGCACAGCATCTGTATAATGCCATGTGGCGTGTTCCCGGTATGAGGGCGTTCTTTGCAAATGGCTATTATGATATGGCGACGGAGATAGGTGTTCTTTACTATATGCTCAACCATGCAAACCTTCCTGCAGAGAGGATTTCAGTGAAGGGCTATCCTTCTGGACATATGATCTATATCGGAAATGAGAACATAAGAAACCTTACAGATGACATCCGGCTTTTCGTTGATGGTGGAAAGCCTGAGCAGGATTGAGGAGGTAGATATGAAGTTCGTTTTCAACAAGGAGAGAAATGACGAGCAGCGGAGGATGCTCATGATGCAGCCTACCATGGAAGAGGCTGAGGCTCTTGTCAGAAAGGATGAGAGTGATCCTTACGCATGGTATGTGATGGGCAAGGCTCTGAGCCTTCAGAAAAGATATGATGAGGCGATTGAAGCTCACTCCAAAGGGATAGCATATGGTCCTTTCTATGCACCTAATTATTTTGGGAGGGGTGGTAAGCACAGCCTCAGGAACGAATACTGGCAGGCTTTAGCCGATTATACTGTCGCAATTCAGCTTGATCCTTCAAATTGGCTCTACTGGTATTACAGAGCGACCACACTCAATCTGAACGGTGATGTGGAGTCATCTATCGATGATTTCATGCAGTGCCTCAACTATATGGACGAGAGAGAACATTATCCTATCGTTCACTGGATATACACCTCTTATGCTGAACTTGGCCGATACAAGGAGGCGGAGGAATCTCTTTCTTTAATCGGTGATGATGTGGTCCCTCCACAGATGGATTACGGCTATTCAATGTGCGTCAAACTCTATAAGGGGCTAGTGAAACCTGAGGATTTCATCGATGAGGAGAAGATGGCAAAAGTCGTCCTCCCCCGTCCGAACAGGGTCCATCTGGAGGAGAATACGATGCTTTATGGTCTTTACTGGTATTGGAAGATACACGGGGATGATGGAAAGGCATATGATGCGATCAAGAGACTTCAAGAGATAGCATATCCTGGAGCATTCGGCTATACGAAATCCTTACCGATAGCCAGAAAACTCGGGCTTATCAAGTAGTCTTATCTATTCACAGGGGGCAGCATGTCTGCCTCCTTTTCTGATTTATAGCTAGAGAAAAAAAACTTGAAGGAAGGAACGATAAGAACTAAGGCGAGAAACTTTATCCTACCTTCTACTATCTGTAGCTGTCAGCTCATGAACTATCTCTTTAAACCTGTCTCCGCGATCAAACTCATTTTCAAAGAAATCGTGACTGCCGGAACCAGGAGCAAGGAGTACTATCTGGGTGTTGCTGCTTCTCTCAAGCATGGAGAGGGCTTTTTCTCTTGCTGCCTCCACAGCATCCCTCATGTCCTCATATGGTCCGCAGTAGGGGATGCCGTTTTTATCAAGATACTCGATCAGCCTGTCTGTAAAGGATCCAGAGAGTAGTGTGATGCTGGATGCCATCTTGAACGGCATCTTCATTCCCGCAGGATCTATCTCCCCGGATTTATCCGATCCTCCGGAGATAAGATGTATGGAAGCCTGTCCGATCATCTTTACTGTGAATGCGACCGCTTCTGGAATCGTAGCAGCGCTGTCGTTTATATAGAGGATGCTATCTTTGAAAGCTACCTGTTCCATGCGGTTTGGTATTCCCTTGTACGTGGAGAGTGCCTTTTCGATATCCCTCTTATGGTAACCAAGGGCCTTGAGTATCTCATATGCGGATTCAAGCGGTTCGAAGTTTCTGTTCGGATTGAATGAAGTAGGCGTATATATTATCTTTCTCGGTTTTGCACCGATGTTCTTAAGAAACGTGTCCTTTGCCCTCTTATCTACAATCGCTTTCTTCACCCATGGACCGAAGATGGAGTAGGTCTCTTTCTTATCAGCTCTCTTCTCATTCGCTTTCCTTGTCAGGAATACGATGTCAAGTTCAGGCCATGAGTCGTAGAGGGCGTAATACGTGTCCGATATCTGCCAGTTGGTCATTTCAATTATAAGGTGGGTGTAGCACGAACACCCTTTCTCATTGATATCCTGCAGGATGTTGAACCCGGACATGCCGATCGATCCGCACATCACGCTCCGTCCTCCGAGTATGTTGAGTGAGTGCATTACAGCCGAAGCGATGCTTGTCTTTCCCATGCTGCCGACGATAACTATCTTCCTCATCGGTTCCGTTCTTTGATCCTTTAAAAGGGCTGCAAGATCGTTTGTTATCTCCTTTGCCGCCCTGAGAATGTTCGGGGGTAGGGGCACAGTAGGAGCCTTGACCACGATATCGTATGCTCTGATCTCCTTCGCGGTGATATCAGAACTGAGAACTTTGACACCGATTCTCTCCATCCTCTCATAAAGGCTGTTTACAAGTTCCCTGTTCCTTGAATCGATCAGTGTCACGTCATGGCCATAACTTCTGTAATACTCGGCTGCATCCGCCCCTGACGCATGTGGTCCAAAACCCAAGACAAGTATGTTCATCTGAACTCAGTATACTAAATAAAGGATTATAATTACAGTAATATTTAATTATCTCTAGGTATTCTTTGTTTTTTCCTTTCTTTCTCTTTGTTGGCGTCTTTTTCGTCAATACCTCTTGACGATTAATCCAGATTCTGATGATAATAGCAAGGTAATTACAAAACAATATATTGTTTAGAAGGAGCTAGCACTGTGCCTTGTGGTAAGAAAAGAAAGAAGCATAAGATTGCAACGCATAAGAGAAAGAAAAGACTGAGAATGAACAGACATAAGAAGAAGTAATTCTCTTGCAATCTGATTTGTATACCACCAGCTTTGACTGGTGGTATTTTTTTAGGCCGAATGGATGAAAAATGTTACTGTGATGAGAATGTCATGGATGCAGAACCGTAGGAACCAAGGTCGGGGGAGGACAGGAGTAGATCGATCCTTTTGAAATTCTTACTGGTGTCAATGGTAACGTATTCCCCCTCCGTTTCATATATTCCATCCACATACCATGATGCAGTCACATCAGTAGATGTTTCATCTGCAAGAGAAAATGCCAGGGTTATGTAGCCATTCTTTCTGTCTATGTCCTTGACTTCTATCTTCCCTTTAATAGGAGTGGCACTGCCATCCACGATGGAAAGAGATGGACTCTTGTCACTCTCTTTCTTTATGTTTAACAAATGTGTGTTATGCCCTTCTTCAATCATTATCATCTCCTTTTCGGTGATTAAGCTGTCGTTAGATTTGCATTCTAGGTAGAGCTCATAGACCCCCTCTTTGATGTCATCAAGAAGAATGAGTGTCTCCTCTTTTTCAACTTCTACTTTTTTCTCCATGGTGATTCCTTCTTCTCCTTCCAGGCGAATGTACAAGAGGGCATCTCTCACATCTGATGGTGTCCTGATCTGCAGAAGAAGGGATGTATTCTTTTCAAACTCAACCTTCTCCTCGTTCCTTCCTTCTCTGATTCTTACCGTTTTTTTATAGAATCCGTATGTTTCTCCTTTGAACGATATCACCTCAAGAGTATAGATTCCCGGTATCAGATTTGAAAAGAAAGCATCGGATGCCGTTTCAGCATCCACCTTCCATCCATTCTTTCCCCTAAGCTCTATCTCGTATGAGGCGTTTTCCGGCAAGATGACACTCAGTGTACCTGTCCCTTCTCCGCAGGAGGAGAGGAGAAGAATCATGACTGGAAGCAATAAGAATCTTTTCATTTCGTTTCTCCTTTATTCTTTAATGGGAAAAACCTGAAAAGTGTTAAATGGCTTATGGTAAAAAGATGATAAATCATATATTATCATCACCATGCAGCTTAGATGTGATGAGAAAAACGGCAGGACCGTTGTCACGATAGATGATGAGGTCCCTCTCTTCTTTCGCATGGGAGATGATCGGGATTATAAAGTCACTCTCAATGTCGATGGTACTGAGTACTGGTTCACGGCATTGAATACCAATTGCCCATTTGCGGATGTAGGCCTTACATTACATGAGAATACGAATAAAAGGACGGTTTTCACACTGACGCTGACCTTTGACCATGCAGTCAGCGTGTCTCTTTAGGATTCCATTCCGCATCCCCGTCCAAAGTTCCCTCCGGCAGCAGTTTTTTCAGTGCCAGATGAGCAAGCATCTCTCCGAAGATCGCGGTCACCGTAGGAAGAGAGCCCAGCATCACACGCTTTCTTCCCCTGTTGAGTATCTTGTCATCGAATTCTATCTCATCATCCTCCTCGGGTGGAATGTATTTGAAGTCCACCTTCTCAGGTGAGAAAATGACGTCGATTCCCCTTCCTACAGCTCTTCGTCTCAAGCGGCTCCTTACTTCCCTTGCAAGAGGGCATCCCCAACTGTCATAAAGATCGGCCGTTCTTATGAGAAAGGGGTCCTTCCGTAAGGCCGCCCCCATGGAGGAGATTGTCGGAATACCGGATTTATAAGCGTTCTCAAGAAGGCTTACCTTTGGCCCCAGACTGTCGATGGCATCGATTATTATATCCGCACCAGAGAATATTTCATCAAATCTTCCTTCCTCCGCGAAAATGTCCAGTGCTGTGACCTTTGCCTCTGGGTTGATATCCAACACCCTCTCTTTTGCGAGTATTGCCTTCTTCTTTCCTACGGTGGAGTGCAGTGCTAGTATCTGCCGGTTTATGTTTGTCTCGCTGATTATGTCGAAATCGACAAGGGTAAAGGATCCTATCGCACTTCTTGAAAGGGCTTCGAGTGCAAATCCACCCACGGCTCCAAGCCCGATAAGTGCAACATGTTTTCCTTTCAGAAGCTCTATGTTATCCCTTCCTATAAAACGTTCAAGCCGGATGAACTCTCTCTCCATAGCTCTCTCCTCATATTCTCCATTTTCTCTTCCATGTCTTTTCCCGTGCTCCTCTCGGCCTCCAAATAAAGCCTTCTCAGCTCATCCTTCTGTTCTTTTCCCGTTTTCATATCACTTTCAAGGAGAAAATCCAGAGTGAGCAGTTTTCCTATATCCCTTGTGCGTAAGGAACGGGGAGAGAGGCTTATCAGATAACCGGCTCTCATTATATCCCGTGCAAGCTCGTAACTTCCTGTAAAGGAGTGAAATATGGCTCTTTTGATTTTCATTCTTCTTAATTCATCCAGTATGTAGGCCGTATATCTGACTGAATGTATTACTGCAAGGCGGTCATAACTTCTTGCCATGTCTGCCATGAAGAGGAAATCATCGATATCCTTTTCCCCACCTCCCTTTATCTTGTCAAGCCCAAACTCTCCAACCATGAGCAGAGGATTATCCCTTATGAGGGTCTCTATAGCATCTCTTGCTATCTTCTCTTTCTCCCATGGCAGAAGTCCTATCGAGGAGGTTTCCGTGATTAAGGGAATCTCGCTGGAGGTTAAAATAGATAGGAATGAGTCTCTGTCATCACATCCGGGATGGGCATGGAAGTCGAACATGCTCCGATTATACAGAATAATGTTGACTTTTACCAATCTTTCATATACTTTCAACATGAAGTAAGGGAGTAGTCAGCGCATTGCGTGACTTGGTCAACAGACTGGTTTATCCTGGCCAAGACTTAAAAGACGAGACTTATCTGAGAAATCGGATGGGTCTTTTTTGTGCCCATCAGAAGAGGGAGAAAATGAAATGGGCATAATAGAGATAATTCTGACTGCCTTAGGACTCAGCATGGATGCCTTTGCTGTGAGTATCTGCAAGGGACTGAGTACGGAGAATGTAAAATTCAAGCATTCATTGATCACGGGACTGTATTTCGGGCTTTTTCAGGCTCTCATGCCGATGCTCGGTTATTTTCTCGGAATAAATTTCCAGCAGGCGATTTCAAGTATCGACCACTGGATAGCCTTTATCCTCCTTGCCCTGATTGGTATCAGCATGATCAAGGAGTCCAGAGAGGATGAGGGAGGAAATGACGATTACAGCTTCAAGACGATGGTCGTTTTAGCAATTGCAACGAGTATAGATGCTCTGGCTGTCGGTATTTCGTTCGCACTCCTGGATGTCGATATCTTCACGTCCTGTGCCCTCATAGGGATTATCACGTTCACCTTGAGTGCCATAGGAGTGAAGGCAGGTTGCCGTCTGGGGTGTAAAAGCCGGAGCGTTGCAGAACTCATCGGGGGAATAATCCTTATCCTCATTGGATTTAAGATTCTTTTCGAGCACCTGGGAATAATCTCTTTTTGATTAATTTTTCTCGGTATTTGAAATTGACTTTTCCTCTCCATTAATGCTATGGTAATTAAGCCTCTTTATCCGATGTCATCGGATCAGAAGATGTGAAAAATCTAAGACCACAAGGAGGAACCATGATAGCTAATTATGAGTTCACCGTCATCCTCTCCTCAGATGAGGAGAAGATGAAAGAAGCATCTGCATTTGTTATGGCAGAGCTTGAAAAGGCTGGTGCTACAATCACCAAGCAGGAAGATTTGGGAGTCAAGACACTCGCATACGAAATCGCAAAGCAGAATAAGGGACACTATGTCTATTTCGAGCTCAGCGTGGATACCCAGAAGATCGTAGTTCTCTCAAGGGCATTCCAGCTCAGTTCTCACGTTCTGAAGTTCCTTTTCGTCAACCCGGAAAAATAAGTAGGAAGGATTTATGGCAAACGATCTTAACGTTGTCGCCCTCGTAGGACGTCTTGTAAGGGAAGCTGAGGTAAGGTATTCAAACTCTGGAAGTGCGATGGTGCGCTTTTCCATTGCTGTCAATCGCAGCAGAAGGGCTGCTGACGGCTCCTGGAGTGATGAGGCCAGCTACTTCGACTGTCTATATGCTGGCAAAAGTGCAGAAAGCGTAAGTCAGTATCTTGAAAAAGGAAGACAGGTTGCAATTCAGGGAGAATTGAGGCAGAACCGCTGGACTGACCAGGAAGGACAGACGAGGAGCAGGGTTGAGATTTTCGTCACAGGCCTTTCCCTTCTTGGAGGTTCGCAGAGAGATTCTTCAACGCCTCAGGCTAATACAAGACCCTCTCAGGCCTTCAATCAGGGATATTCCAGACAAGAGCGGACGATTCCTCAGCAAACCCCGCCACTTAGTGACGGACCTGAGGATTTCCAGGACGATGACATTCCATTTTAATTTAGGAGAAAAGAAAAATGCATGAAGATAAAGATTTCAACGAGATGGACAAGAATGCTCTCAAAGACAGAAAGATGGGAGCTAGGAAGCAGAGCTTCAAGAAGAAGGTCTGTAAGTTCTGTCAGGGTGCAGCACCTGCTGATTACAAGAACCCAGATGCACTTAAGCGCTACATTACAGAGCGCGGTAAGATTCTTCCTGCCCGCATCACGGGAACCTGTGCCAAGCACCAGAGAGCTTTGAACAGGGAGATCAAGAGAGCGAGAGTTCTTGCATACCTTCCATTCGAGAAGAAATAAGGAAGGGGTGTAAGCGTGGAAAAAAAGGGTAGTGCGCTCATCGCACTCAGAGATACGGCGATTGCCGCGGTGGTATCATTTTTCTTCTTCTACCTCGGTTTTGGCCAGTTTATATTTGTTTTTCCACTGCTTCTTTTGAGTACCCATTTCGGGAAAGGTGTAAGCGGTATCGCGATTGTTATAGAAACCGTACTGGTATCTTTGTATCTATATTTTACGAGGATTCCTGGTCCGCTGAGCCTTCCCCTGATGTTTTTTGAAATGTATATCCCTTTGTCGCTGTTAGCGGCAGGAGCAACATGGCTGGTAAGTGAGAGGAAAAGCATGGGTATGCGCCTTTTCTGGGCACTGGTCCCTGCTACGCTCTTTTTTATCATCCTTGCAGTGTATTTAGAGCAGGATCCGGCGCTCCTCGATATGATTGTAAGATACTATCAGGATGCGTTTGAAGCAATTCTTGGGCCGTTTTTGAACGTCGATCTGATTGGTGCGGATGTATGGGCATTCGTATGCCGTATAATGCTCCTCGTGATCGTTTCGATGCTCATTCCCCTTGTATTCTGCTTCGTCTGTGCAACATGCTTCACCTTTGAGTGTGTGTTGCATTCAAGAGAAAGTGATTGGGAGGATAAGGTCGCACATTTCGAGTTGGACGGAAGGGTGATCTGGATCTTCTTGGCCTTATGGCTGATGGTGCTTCTCACTCGCTTTGTTTCCATACCCCCTATAGCGGGTATTGCTCTATTCAACATTACGCTATCTTACACGATTGTCTATGCGATACAAGGTTTTTCCGTGTTGTATTACAATCTGCGAAAGAGAGGAAGGAGACTGAAGAGCTATACGCTCTTTCTTATCCTCGCAGCTATAGCATTGTTCGTTCCGGGGATAAATATCATACTCGTCATCGCACTGCCACTTGTTGGTGTTGTCGAGACGTTCTTTGAATTAAGAAAGTAGGAGAGAAAGATGAAGATTATTCTTAATCAGGATGTCGTTAATCTCGGAGAAGAGGGAGATGTATGCGTTGTAAAGGACGGATATGCTAGAAACTACCTTCTTCCCACCGGTGCAGCTGTAATCTACAACAAGGCTAATGCTGCACTCTTTGCAAGCCGTGCAGAGGCTATTGAGAAGAGAAAGGCAGAGAAGAGAGCGGAAGCTGCAAGCCTCAAGGAGAAACTTGATGCAGTAAGCATTGAGATTGTTGTTCCTGCAGGAGAGTCAGGAAAGCTCTTTGGTTCTGTTACATCCCTCATGGTTCAGGAAGCTCTTAACAAGCTTGGATTCGAGATCGAGAGAAAGAAGATTGAGGTCGCTACACATGCTATCAAGATGACAGGAAACTATACTGTTACTGTACACCTCTATGAGAACGAGTCAAGCCAGATCAAGCTTTCTGTTGTAAGTGAGGCAGAGCTCAAGGAAAGAGCAAGAAAGGAAGCCGAGGAGAGGAAGGCCGCGGAGAAGGCTGCAAAGGAAGCTGAGGAAAAGGCTGCCGCTGAAGCCGCTGCAGCAGCAGAGGCTGCTCAGGAAGAGGCTGTTGTTGAAGAGACAGTTTCTGATTCTGAGGTAAAAGAGGAAGAATAAGGAATGGCTAATACTGAGGACAGGAAGACCCTCCCACACAACGATGAGGCAGAACGATCTGTCCTCAGTGCCCTTCTTATGAATCAGGAAGCCTATGATAGGATTGGTACTATCATAAGTGCTTCCGATTTTTATCACCCAGCAAACAGGGTACTTTATTCGGCGATCAGCGACATGAAGATAATGAACACTGTCGCCGTGGATCAGGTAACCTTATATGATTATCTTCAGAAAAAGAATCTCTCGGAGAAAGCTGGAGGTGCTGGCTATCTTGCAGAGCTGAGCGATGCATATACCATTTATGCCAATATCGAGTATTATGCGAAGCTGATAAAAGAGACCAGTGTGAGACGGGCTCTGATACAGACCAGTGCTAACATTTCAAATGATGCTTATGAGGAGAGCATAGACGTATTTAATCTCCTTGAGAGCAGTGAACGCAGACTCAGTGAGATAAGCATTAATTCTAATCCTGATACTGCAGAGAGCTATAATGTCGCGAACAAGCTCAGTGATGTCATAAACACCATGCTCGACAAGAGGGATGGAACGTTTGTCAGTGACAATGTAGAGACGGGGCTTGATCTTCTGGATAAATTCACTAATGGAGGATTCCAGAAAAGTGATTACATAATTGTCGCGGCCCGTCCAAGTGTCGGTAAGACTGCGTTCGCGGTCTCTCTTATCCGCAATATGATAAGAAAGGGAAAGCGTGTTGCGTTCTTCTCCCTTGAAATGCCTGCAACCCAGATCATAACAAGACTCCTTTCCTGTACGAGTCGTGTAGACCTTTCAAAACTCTTTACAGGCAATCTTACTGATACCGACGTTTCGCATATCACTTCAGCTGCGGAGAAGATATATCAGAGCGAGCTCTATCTCGTGGATGAGCCTAACATGAAGCTCAGTGATCTCAGAAGTCGGGCACGTATGCTCATGAGAGAAAAGGGTATTGATGTGCTCTTTATCGATTACATTGGACTCATTGAATCGGGTCTTGATCCAAGGACACCGCGTCATGAACAGGTGGGTTATGTCTCTAAGGCTTTGAAACAGCTTGCAAGAGAGCTCCATGTCCCTGTCGTTGTGCTCTGTCAGGTGAGCCGTGATACCGCAGATCAGGAACCTCAGCTGAATAACCTCCGAGACTCGGGATCGATAGAGCAGGATGCTGACCTTGTAATGTTCATACACCGTAAGACGAATCTTACAGACCTCTCCGATGAGGACAAGGCGAAGCTACAGACCGATAGCAGTGGTAAGCAGAGGGTGCAGTCCTCAAAGCTACTCGTTGCAAAGAACAGGAATGGAAAGACCGGTACGATCTATGTAGGCTACATCGGGGATATCACGAGCTTCGAATCCATAGTCCAGGATAAGAGCCTCTTCATAGAACCAAGCAAAGATCAGGGCTTAAAGAAGAAGTAAGCCCTAATCCAGGTAAGTAAAAAATCCGTAATAAAGTCCCTTTGTTGCATGATTATAGAGGCCTTCTAAGCTTTTCCCTAAAAAGCTTATGCTGCATTTGGGAAGTTTGTTAGTGACTTAAGATAAAGGATAAAGTTTTTGAATCAACTACATATTACTATTTTATAGTGTTTCGTATTACTCCTATTTTTTCAACTTCAACCTCTACTATGTCACCATTTTTGAGAAATTTTGGAGGATTGAATCCTTGTCCAACTCCTGCCGGTGTTCCTGTAGCTATGATATCACCAGGATCTAGAGTTATTCCTCTGGATAACTCAAAAATAATATCAGAAACTTTCATTCTCATTAAGCGTGTATTTGAATGTTGTCTTACTTCTCCATTTACTCTACTCTCTAGGGATAGAGCTTCGTTAAATTTAATTTCATCGGATGATACAATTACTGGCCCCATTACAGAGAAGGAATCAAGACTTTTCCCCATATACCACTGATTTTTTTTCTGTTGTAAAGTTCTTGCACTAATATCATTGAAAGCTGAATAACCAAATACATAATTCCCAAGATCTTCATATTTGACAGATGAATCTATCTTTTTTCCTATAATAACAGCCAGCTCTACTTCATAGTCAAGCCAAGTGTCGAGATTAAGATGGCCATCAATCTCCTCATTTGGACCAGTAATAATTGATGCTCTTTTCCCAAAATACACAGTATCTTCAGTTGGGATAGTTTTCCCATCAAGACTGTGCTCTTTAGCTTCTTCTAAATGATCCAGATAATTTACACCAACACATATAATATCATGTTTTGCAGATGGAATAGGGGACAAGAGTTTTACTTCATTTATATTTATGCCTTCTTCGTGAGTTGATGCGTGCATAAGAGTTTTTACATCTTCTTCTGTCCGCTTTTCTATAAAATCAATAAGAGTAGGGTATTTATTTTTAAATATAGAAGTAAAAGTGATGATATGTTTTTCATCCTCTGTTAGAATGCCTGGAAGTAATGATTCTCCTTTTTTAATTGTAACATATTTCATTTTTAGTTTTCTCCTTTCATCTGAAGTATGTTTGTGCCATTTTTATCTTTTTTTCTGACTAATGAAATAGGAATCTCTTCTAAAACAAGTTCACAGAGATAAAGTGTCTTGCAACCTAGTTCCATATGTCCGCTATACGTATTTTTTAAGTCCGAAAAGACAATATGAAGATGAGGTTCTCCATCAGCGATTATGCCAGAAACAGAACAGAGCTCCATAGGCACATTTTTCCACTCAGGAAAAGTCTCAATCGCAGGATAAGTCGTGGTGGTGACCATGTGGATTCTCGCATCACTTAAAGTTCCAATCCCTGATACTACAATAGCGTTCTTAATTTTATGTTTGTCAATAATTTGTGTAATTGATTCAAGCACGTCTTCGCCTTTATCAAGGCGGATAATAAAATGCCTTAAATCACTATTAGTAACAAAGCAATCCATATTATTACAATTCCTCCTTTTTGTTTAGAACATGTTTCAATAATGATATTTTATAAATTTAAATCTGTCACGTAATATATCTGATGAAATATAAAAAATATCACTAGAAGTTTGTCTTTTTACATTATGGATTAAGGGTGTGATGGCTTGTTACTCAAATAATTTATTATATTTAAATAAGTTATTGCAAATTTATTTTGCGTAATAAAATTTCTTGACTTGTTCACATTTTGTGATAAGATGAAATAAAAAAGCTATTCTATTATATTAAAATTTATTTGTGATATATTAGTGTGTAAAAAAAGGGGTTATATTTGAACGATTTTATCTATATTTCAAAAGAAGATAATGTAGTAACGGCATTACGGCCTCTATCAAAGGGAATGAGATTGGAGACGCCTAGAGGTGATGTAACACTTGTTTCGGATATTCCTACAGGACATAAGTTTGCTCTTAAAAATATTTCTGCTGGTGAAAATGTCATTAAATATGGTATTGCAATTGGTTCCATGACATGTGATGCAAAGAAAGGTGAATGGATACATACACATAATATTAAATCTAATCTGGAGGGACTTTTAGATTATAAATATTCTGGTTGTACTGTGAAAGATACGCCCAAAAGAACTGATACTTTCTTTGGTTATATAAGAAAGGATGGAAGAGTTGGAACGAGGAATGAACTTTGGATAATCCCAACAGTTGCTTGTGTGAACCATACTGTAAATGAAATTGCGGAAAGGGCAAGGGCCATTTATGGAGATAGATGTGATGGTATCTGGGCTGTTCCTCACAATACAGGATGTTCTCAGTTAGGTGAGGATGCAGATATCAGTCACAACATTCTTAATGGAATAATTCTTCATCCAAATGCAGGGGGAGTTCTACTTGTAAGTCTGGGCTGTGAAAATGCGAATTTGGATACTATTCTTCCTTCTCTAGGTGATTATGATAAATCTCGAATCAAACATATGGTCACTCAGGATATTGAAGGGGATGAGATTGAATACGGACTTAAATTAGTTGGTGAAATCTGTAATGAAATCGAAAAGGACAAGAGAACAGAAGTTCCTGTTTCTAAGCTTGTTCTTGGCTTAAAATGTGGTGGTTCCGATGCGTTTTCGGGGCTAACAGCGAATCCATTAGTCGGATCTATCACAGATAAGGTTGTGGAAAATGATGGCATCGCTATTTTTACAGAGGTTTCTGAAGTCTTTGGTGCAGAGCAGTTCTTGATGAATAGGGCCAGCGATGAAAAAACATTCAACAAAATAGTTAATCTTATTAATAGTTTTAAGAAATATTATATGGATTATGGTCTTCCTATTTATGAAAATCCTTCACCTGGAAACAAAGAAGGGGGAATTTCCACTGATGAAGAGAAATCAATGGGAAACATTCAGAAAAGTGGGAAGTTGAAGGTGACTGATGTTCTCAGCTATGGGGAGCAAGCAGTAAAGCCAGGTGTTAATTTCCTAGAGGGGCCTGGTAACGACAGTGTTTCTATTACAAATGTACTTGCAAGTGGAGCAACTATCCTTCTTTTTACTACAGGTAGAGGAAATCCTCTTGGAACACTTATTCCTACCGTTAAGATCTCCTCAAACTCATATCTTGCAAAGAATAAGCCTCATTGGATTGATTTTAATGCTGGAGAAATATTGGAAGATGTTTCGTTTGAAGAGCTTTCAGATAAATTATGGTCCTTGGTTCTTGATATTGCTTCTGGAAGAAAAAAATCAAAGGGAGAAGAGAACGGATTCAGGGATGTAATGGTATTTAAGAAGGGAGTCCTTTTATAGGAGTGTTAATATGGCCTTAAATAGTGTTAAAAATGACAATGTTGTTATGAAACTTGCTTCTGAGTGTAAGCTTCCTAAAATGGTTAAAATCAGACAACTTCTCGATGCATCTCATTTAGAAGTTGAGGAAATCCCAAAAATTATTTTTTCTGAATTAGAGTCTTCAGGGGCAAGAAACAGAATAAAAAAAGGTGATCGAATTGCAATTACATGCGGAAGCCGAGGTGTTGCAAATATTTCAGTAATTACAAAGGCAATCGTTGATTTTGTAAAATCTTGTGGTGCAAATCCTTTTGTATTTCCTGCAATGGGTAGTCATGGTGGTGCTACAGCAGAAGGTCAAAAACTTATACTTGAAGGCTATGACGTGACCGAAGAGAATATGGGGTGTCCTATTCTTTCCTCCATGGATGTGGTGTATCTTGGTTCAACTGAAGAGGGAAGACCTGTATATTGCGATAAAAATGCATTTGAAGCCGATGGTATCATCGTATGTGGACGTGTTAAGGCTCATACTGCATTCCGCGGCCCATTTGAAAGTGGAATAATGAAGATGGCTGTTATTGGGATGGGAAAACAGAAAGGTGCCGAAGCGTGCCATGTTGACGGCTTTTTAGAAATGGGAAGGATTCTTCAAGAAGTCGGTAAGGTTGTCCTTGATAATACGAATGTTGTTGCTGCTGTAGGCTTGGTTGAAAATGCTTTTGATCAGACTTGCCATATAAAGGCAATGAAGAAAGATGATATTTGGACTGAAGAACCTAAACTTCTTGTCGAGGCGAAGAACAGAATGGGCAAAATCTTTTTTGATAACATTGATGTTCTAGTAGTAGATAGGATTGGTAAAGATATCAGCGGAGATGGAATGGATCCGAATGTCACAGGAAGATTTGCAGTTCCTCATGTTACAGGAGAGCTTAAAGTCCAACATATTGCTGTACTCGATTTGACTGAAGATACGCATGGTAATTGTAATGGACTAGGCCTTGCAGATGTTACAACGAAGAGACTGGTTGATAAAATTGATTGTGATTGCACATTCCCAAACGTTGTTACATCCACTGTTCTTTGCACGCCAAAGATTCCTCTTTTTACTCATAGTGATGAGGCTTGTATTCAAATTGCACTCCGTACTTGTAACTACATAGATAGAGCCAATCCTAGAATCGTGCGAATTAAGGACACGATGCATTTGGAAGATATCTGGGTTAGTGAGGCTATGCTTGAAGAAGCGGAAAAAAATAAAAATGTAGAAGTTCTCTCTGAACCGTTTACTTGGCCTTTCAATGAGAATGGAGATTTGTTTTAGTGAATTAAAGCAGTTGCTTTTTATAATAATTGGAGGTTCTTTATGAAAAGAAAAATGCTACTAGTATCTCTTGCTATTTTATTAATAGCATCTGTCTCTCTCTTTGCAAATGGAAGTTCTGAGTCTTCAGATACTTACGTTATTGGAGTTCCTCAGCCACTTACAGGAACAAATGCTCAGCCAGGCGCTTGTGCCCTTAATGCTGTAAAAGTTGCTGCAAAACAGTTTAATGATGCAGGAGGAATTCTAGGAAAGACTGTCGAGATCATATCCTATGACGATCAGGGCTCTCCCGAAGAATCGGTAAGAGTTGCTCAGAGACTCGTATCTGATGGTGTTGATGCTATCATCGGATCTTGTATCTCAAGTGCTGTGCTTTCAGCTGGGCAAATTTATGAGAATAATCAAATCCCAACATTTGGAACAGGTACTTCTCCGACATGGATGGCTCAGGGATGGGAATACTTATTCCGTGCTTGCCAGAATAACGACTTCGCACTTCCTCTGGTTGTAGATAAACTGACAGAACTTGGTGTTGAAAGAGTCGCTATTTTCGCAGGACAGGACGATGCTGCTGTTGCTGGAGTTAATACATTCACAGAGTTAGCGAATCAGGCTGGAATAACGGTTACAACTACAGAGTACTATGTAGAAGGTAACACGGATTTCTCCGGACAGGTTGCTAGAATTATTAATTCAAATGCTCAGGTAGTATTTATCTCTACGTTTGGTCCTACTCAGCCACTTATTGCTCGTCAGCTAAGACAGTTTGGTTTTAATGGCCTTTGTTTCACAAAGGATATCTACCAGGTTGATGCTCTTCAGGTTGCAGGAGCTGCATCAAATGGAATCGCATTCGCATATCCATACCTCACATATGCCTCGATTGACGATTGTAAAGATCCGTTTATTAAACAGTTCTTAGAGGCATACTATGAAATGTTTGGAGAGCTTCCAGTATCCGATTGTGCTTACAGAGCATACGATTCGATGCTCGTTCTTAAGGCAGCAGTTGAAGCAGCTGGAACTACAGAGAAGACTGCTGTTGCAGAAGCTGTTAACACTCTTTCTGGAGTGCAAACTCTCGCAGGAATGCAGGATTTCACATATGGAGATAGGGAAGGACTTCATTCATTTAATATTTTCGTTATCGACAACGAACAGTATATCACATTTGATGAATGGGTAGGTTCTCCATTATACAACGAAATCGTATCACAGTATTAATTAAAATTTTTTCTAGTGCAGGTAGGGGGCCTGCACTAATTTAGATTAACAAAAAGGAGGAGAGGTTAATGTTATTCCAAGTTATTGTATCTGGATTCGTAATCGGGTGCGTCTATGGACTTATTGCCTTAGGTTACAGCCTCATCTATAAAGCTTCAGGTTTGATGAATTTCGCCCAAGGCGATGTACTTACTCTCGGTTGTTTCTTGGGGTATACATTTTACACGTTATTAGGACTTCCGTATTGGTTGAGCCTTATTATTACGGCTGCTATTGCTTTTTTCTTTGGTATGGGCGAAGAACGGTTCATCATTAGAAAATTACAGAATAAGAATGTTCTGACTGTTTACGTTGTTCTTGCTACTATATCCATACAATATATCCTGCAAAATTCTATCCAGGCTATTTGGGGACCGAATATGCTTAGTTACCCAAGGGTATTCCCATGGAATAACGTTACCATATTTGGTGTAAATATTCAGACTGAATCTGTATTTTGTATCATTATGTCTTTCATCCTTATGATGCTTTTACAGGTTTTCATGAATCATACGAAGTTCGGTACAGCCATGAGAGCATCAGCTCTTGATGCAAAAGCTGCAAAAGCTTGTGGAATTAATCCGTCGTTTGCAACCGGGGTTACATGGGGTATTGCGGCAGCTCTTGCAGCTACAGCTGGTATTCTACTTGGTCCTATTTACGGAGTATTTATTATGCTCGGCCAAACTATCGGTAGAAAGGGCTTTGCAGCAGCTATTATGGGTGGTTATGGAAATGTGATTGGAGCTATTGTCGGAGGAGTTCTTCTTGGCCTTATTGAGACAATGTCTGCCGCTTACTGGTCTTCTACTTATAAGGATATGATCGCTTATGGTCTCCTCCTAATATTCCTCTATGTTAAACCTACAGGAATTTTCAATGAGAAGGCTCTTAATCGTTAAGGAGAAATATGATGAAAAGTTTGGCAAAGAAACAAAATAACAAATTAATAACCTCAATTGCGGTAGCTGCAATACTTCTCCTTCTTCCGATAATTCTTTCTGTAACGGGGAATTCGTATAGTATTCTTGTTCTTGGATTTATAATAATCTACATTATAGCAGTTTCTGGTCTTGATGTAAATTTTGGCTATTGTGGACAAATTTCCATGGGACATGCTGCTTATTATTGTATTGGTGCATATGGTTCTGTAATGCTTCACCATTATTTTGGCATTCCTGTAATCATTACAATGATTCTTGCCTCTATTTTAGCGGCAGTCCTTGGAGCCATTGTCGCATTTCCTGCATCAAAACTTGTTTTTCACTTCTTATCCCTTTCAACAATCGCATTTGCTGAGATTGTTTATACCCTTGTACTAAATTCTCCTGGGAAAATCACAGGAAATGCAGTTGGAATGTTCACCGATCCAATTAATATTTTTGGTTATACGTTAAGATCTAATACCGCATTTTATTATTTTGGTCTTGTAGTTTGTGCCGTATTTCTTCTTGTGAAATGGTTCCTTGTGAAATCCAAAATCGGAAGAGCTTGGATAGCTATCAGAGAGAACGAAGATGCCGCAGAAGGAATGGGTGTTAATGTTGTTAAGTACAAGGTTATGGCATTTGCATTTTCTGCATTCTATACAGGATTCGCAGGTGCTATGTACGCTCATCTTGTAAATTATATAGGTCCAGATACTTTCACAATGAAACAGTCTGTCATGTTTATCACAATGATGCTTTTTGGTGGAACAGGATCTATTCTTGGTCCTATTATTGGTTCGATGTTTATCTTATTGATGACTGAATCATTAAGAGTGTTAGAGCAGTATCAGATGCTTGTATTTGGCGTGATTCTCTTAGCAGTTGTCCTTGCATTCCCAGGTGGTATCCTTGGCGTAGTAAAGGATGTCATAAAGAAGATCAAGCTTAAGAAGGGGGGAGTAAAAAATGTTGTTAGAAATTAAAAACCTCTGTCTAAGTTTCGGTGGTTTGAAGGCTACTAATGATGTATCAATAGCGATGGAAGAAGGTAAGGTATATGCTCTTATAGGACCAAATGGAGCAGGAAAAACTACATTTTTTAACCTTATCAGTGGTGTATATAAACCAGATAGCGGAACTATTACATTTGACGGACAGCGTTTGGATGGGAAAAGACCATATCAGGTGAATGAGGCAGGAATTGCAAGAACTTATCAGGTTATTAACTTGTTTAAGAAAATGACTGTTCTTGACAATGTAAAAGTCGGAATGCACACAAAGCTTAAGTCAGGATTTATTCAGTCAATGTTTCATACCAAGAGCCAACAGGCTGAAGAAGCTGCAATTATTGACAAGGCAATGGATCTTCTTGCATTTGTTGGACTTAAGAACCACATGAATGATCTTGCAGGAGATCTGTCTTATGGACAGCAGAGGCTTCTTGAAATTGTTAGGGCTATGGCATCTGAACCTAAACTAATTCTTCTTGATGAGCCAGCTGCAGGTATGAATTCAACAGAGAAGGTAGAACTCAATGTTTTAATTAGAAAAATTCTTGCTCGTGGTATTACAGTTCTTCTAGTTGAACATGATATGAAACTTGTTATGAATATTGCAGACCATATTTTTGTTCTAAACCATGGACAAAAGCTTGCAGAAGGTTCGCCACTAGAGATTCAGAACAATCCTAAGGTAATTGAAGCCTATCTTGGAGGAGGTGCGAAAAAATGAAAAGACTTTTAGAGCTAAAAGGTTTCTGCTATTCATATGGAAATATCCAAGTTGTTAAGGGCATTGATTTGTATGTTGATGAAGGTGAGATAGTTACACTTATAGGATCAAATGGAGCGGGAAAAACAACGACTATGCAGTCTATTTCAGGTTTAAATCCCGTATCAGGCGTAAAAGGTGAAATCTGGTTTGACGGAGAAAGAATTGATCATTTAAAGGGTAACCTCATTGCGGCAAAAGGACTTTGCCAAGTATTAGAGGGAAGACATATTTTTTCTCAGCTTACAGTCGAAGAGAATCTTATGATTGGAGCCTATACAAGAAAAGATAAGAAAGAGATTCAAAAAGATATAGATGGAATGTATAAGCTTTTCCCTCGGCTTGAGGAAAGAAAAAAGCAGGATGGAGGAACACTTTCTGGCGGTGAGCAACAGATGTTAGCAATTGCGAGGGCGCTTGTTGCGAAACCAAAACTACTCCTTCTTGATGAACCATCTCTAGGTCTTGCTCCGATCATCGTAGAGGAAATTTTCCGTGCGATAGTAAAAATCAGAGAACAGGGTACGACAATCCTCTTTGTAGAGCAGAACTCGAATATCGCTCTTGCAACAGCAGAAAGGGGATATGTAATGCAGACAGGGGAGATAATTATGGCCGACAGCTGTGAAAATCTCAGAAATAATGATGAGGTCAAAAAAGCCTACTTAGGAGAATAGGAGGAGAATATGGCTTTAAGTGATACCATTGCTAATGAAATTGAGAAAAGAGGAATTCTTGCTGTTTTAGAAATTGAAGATGTAGAAACCGCTGTGCCAGCAGCTAAGGCATTAATCGCAGGAGGCGTCACAATGATTGAACTTGCTCTTAGGACTCCTGCTGCAATGCCTTCAATAGAAAGGATAGCAAAAGAAGTCCCTGAGATGTTAATTGGTATTGGGACAATTATTAGAAAAGATCAAGTTGCTGCTGTTATGAATGCTGGTGCTCATTTTGGTGTTGCCCCAGGCTTTAACAGGGAAATTGTATCTGAAGCTGATCGATTAGGATTCTCGTTTGCTCCTGGAATTTCGACGGCAAGTGAGCTTGAAGGTGCTGTAGAAATGGGAAATAAAATCTTAAAACTATATCCAGCTGAACTTCTTGGTGGGCTAAAGTATCTTGATGGAATGACTGGACCGTATTCATATCTTGGACTTAAATTTATTCCACTTGGAGGCATTACACCTGAAAACCTTCCACTTTATGCTGCTAATAGAAAGGTTTGCGCTATTGGTGGAACATGGATTGCAAAGAAACCTTTCGTCAATTCGCATGATTGGGCGACAATCGAGAAGAATGCAGCAGATGCAGTTAAAACTTGGAATAGAATCAGAGGTAACTAATATGGGAAAGATTATAACATTTGGTGAAATAATGCTTCGTTTAAATCCTGAGGGATATCTTAGAATCCTACAGGCTGGATGTTTTATGGCATCTTATGCAGGAGGAGAAGCAAATGTCTCAGTATCCCTTGCAAACTATGGAGAAGAGACAGCATTTGTGACTTACGTTCCTGATAATGCGATTGGAGAAAGTGCCATTAATGCTCTTCGCCATTGGGGTGTTGACACAAAATACATGTTCAAAGGGGGCAGTAGGTTAGGAATATATTTTGTAGAAAAAGGAGCAAGCCAAAGGCCGTCAAAAGTAATATATGATAGAAAAAATTCCGCTGTTGCTGAATCAACTGTTTCTGATTATGATTGGGATCAGATTTTTGAAGGTGCAGACTGGTTTCATTGGACAGGGATTACACCTGCACTTAGTGACAATCTCTCCGAAGTCTGTCTTGCCGCATGCAAGAAAGCAAAAGAGAAAGGAATTACTGTTTCCTGTGATCTTAACTACAGAAAGAACCTTTGGACAAACGAAAAGGCAAAAGAGGTAATGTCGAGACTGGTTCCTTATGTTGATGTTTTGATAGCGAATGAAGAAGATGCAAAGGATGTATTTGGTATTACTGCTGCCGGTACTGATATTGATGCAGGGAAAATCAATAGTGAAGGCTATGTTTCTGTTGCAAAACAACTAGCTGAGACTTTTGGTTGTAAGTATGTTGCTATCACACTTAGAGGATCCATTTCTGCAAGCGATAATAATTGGTCTGCAATGCTTTATGATGGAAAAGAAGCTCATATTGCGAAAAATTATTTAATCAGGATTGTGGATAGAGTCGGAGGGGGAGATTCTTTTGGTGGCGGTTTGATTTATGCGCTTCATAATGGCTATGACACAGCCAAGGCTGTTGAATTTGCAACAGCAGCATCATGTCTTAAGCAAACAATCGAATATGATTTTAACTGTGTGAATGTTAAAGAAGTGGAATCCTTAATGGGTGGAAATGCATCTGGTCGCGTGCAAAGGTAAAAGAGGTAAGATGAAGGTCTGAGGATTACTCCTCAGGCTTTTCATTGTACAAGTATTCCATAGACTCTCTTCTTCCTTGAAGCACATGATAACGAACTGCGGATTCAATTAAATCTGGACTTTTTCTTTCTATTGCATCGAGGATTAATACATGTTGTTCTGTGGATTGTTTATAATCACGATTTCTATGGGATGTATGTCTTCTAATTCTTGCGCTATGGTCTGTGACAGAGAGCATTGTTCGTTGTACGAAAACGTTTGTACATGGTTCTATTAAAAAAGCATGTAGTTTGTCGTCTAGATTGATAAAATAATCTATATCATGGGAATTGGAATTACCATATTCTAAAAATGCTTCTTTCATCTCTCTTACAATTTTTAAATCATATTGGCCACAACAGCTTTTTGCAATATAAGGTTCAAGTAGTAGTCTCACATCATAGACTTGCGTTATAAGTTCCTCTGTTATATCTGTTACAATTGTTGCTTTTCTTGCATAAATTTTGATGAAACCGTCTCGTTCAAGTGCAAGAATAGCTTCTCTAAACGGTGTTTTACTAACATTAAGTTCAGTAAGCAAAGAATCGGAGATTTCGGATCTTGGTGCGATTTCTAAGGAAATAATCTTCTTTTTTAATATTCCATAAACCTCTTCTGTTTTTCCTACCATTGTTTCATCCTTTTTGTTTATCACAAATTAAGATATATAATTTATTAAATTATACACAATTAGTGGTGTATAGTCTTGTGAAAAAAAAACTGATTATGAGAAAAAAGATTATATTTTTTTCATAAAAAATAATATTTCATGATATAATATTATTAATAGATTATTCTAATTAATTTCTTCTAAGTAAAAAAATTATTTTATTAGGTGGGGCATTATGAATATTAGGAAAAGAGATATAGTAGATCTTGAAGGGGTGTATTCAACCTTGACTATAAAACTAGGTGAAAAGCTTTATTATGCTGTGGCAAGTGAAGTGAAGGGAAAGGGTTCTTATATTATAGATTCTGAAACTTATGAATATTCTCCTCTATGGGGTGATGAGGTGTCAGGAGTTATGAATCTGATTCAGATCCCTGAAAAAGAGGAGATACTTGCGATAACAAAGTTTTACCCAGTATTCCAGGCGAAGGAGTCTGAAATAGTTCTTCTGAAACCAACAGGAAATAATTTTATATCTCCGTGGGAAAAGATATCTCTTTTTACCCTTCCTTATTGCCATAGGATAGGTGCAATAAAAAATAAAAACGGAGTTTTCTTCATATGCTGTACCCTTTGCCAAGATAAGGAATATGAGCAGGATTGGAGATTCCCTGGATCTGTTTATATTGTTAAAGAGGGGTCTTGGAGAATCAATAAGATATATGAAAACCTTACGCGAAATCATGGACTCTTTATAGAGGGGACTGATGCTTATGTAGCAGCAGATGAAGGTGTCTTAAAGTTTCCTCTTTCTTCTTATGATGAAGGAGACTGTGTAAATGTGGAAAAGCTATCATCCCGTGCAACGAGTGATATTTCGGTATCTCGCAATATTGTTGCTACTATTGAGCCATTTCATGGGAATTCAGCCATTCTTTATGATAGGTCATTCAATGTTAAAAGTAAGTTTGATATGGATTTTGGCCATGTCGTATGGGTAGGGGATATTAATAAAAAGCCTTCCCTTATTTTGGGAAACAGAGGGAAAGAGAAGGAGTTGATCCTTATCGATATTAACAGTGGAGACAGGACTGTAATCGACAGTGGCGTTGGACCAACGCAGATATCTGTTGTAAATGAAGATGGGCATACCTTAATACTCTCGGCGAATCATGGGGTAGGTAAGGTTACTATTTATGAGATTTTATGATGTAATTTAATTCAAGCTACAAAGTTTTTTAATGGGATTAAGAAAATTTGACATCTGAGTCATCTATCTCTTCTCATTACTAAAATAACTGGTACTTGTGTATCATATTAACATATATGAAGATAGAATAAATTCATTTCGTTAAAATCATTGTGTTTCAAATCCTTTCTTCATAGAACCAAGCAAAGATCAGGGCTTAAAGAAGAAGTAAGCCCTAATCTGTTCTTGTAAGCAACAATCCTCCGTAATAGAGTCCTTTTGTCGTATAGAAGCAGTAATCTGAGATATCCTGATGATGAGAACTTTTTATCAGATATGTCTTTAGTTTTCCATCTTCCATGATGAACTTCAGCTCATAAAGACTATGGCTGTCATAAATGATGGTTCCATTTCCATTCGTGTCGATTTCAATCATCTGTACAATCTCGAGTCCTTCGTAATCAAGTACATATTTTCCCGCTATCTCCCTGATGGATGACGGTTGTTTGATATATGCCAGATCCTCTTCATAGCATCTTGTGAATGAAGCATCATTTATTCTCAGCTCATCTCCTGAGACGGAGTAATCGAATCTGACGTATGAGGAGGTGTAATATCCATCAACCCACATGTAAAGGCTGTTCTCGTGTGTCGTGTAACGGTATGGTACATTCCCATATACGACGTCATTGCCGATAAGCATTGTTCCATCATCTTTGAAATAGTAGTGTACGAAGTGTCGTGATGCAAGCGTGTTGTGCCATCTTCCTAGGAGTGCAGGATCGCTTGTAAATTCCGGTTCTGGAAGTATTCCTGTCTCTGATTCCAGATACTCATTGCCATCGAATATCATGCTGCCTTCCGACCATGAGCTAACATTATATCGAGAAGAACCCTCCTCATAATAGATCTTTCCTCCGACAAGGACATAGGAGACGTATTCACCGCTAGGAGTAAGCATCTTTCCATCTTCTTCAAGCCTGATCTCTTTTCCATACTGTTCATTGATATATTTTTTCTCAGATGTATGAATGAGTTCTTTCTTAGAGGCATCGACGAGAAGTACCTTCCGCTTCTCATTTGCTGTTGGATAAGATAGAGGAAATTCAACTGCATAAACTGCATCATCATCAAGTCTTATAAGACGAACTGACCTGTATAGGGATCCTGCGTTATGCTCATATCCCGTGAAATAGAGGTTAAGAAGAATGTCTCCAGTTATCTCATCTATCTCAGGATAGGTCTTACACTGATACTCCATAGGCCCGAGCTTGATAGTAGCATTCTGCAATGAATCGATCTTGATGAAATACTCATCAGGGGTGAATGCATCGACATAATATCCTGTCAGATATCCTGAAGGATACTCATACTTATCTCCTCGGAGGGAATTTATGACTATGCTTGTTCCCATGATGGAGTAGTCTCTGGTTGATATCCTGTCTCCGTTCTCATCGTAAAGATGATATTTATTCCCTGCTGTCTTGTACCAGCATTCCTCTCCCATCATGCCAGAGCCGAAATAGTGTCCATCCGGACTGAAATCATGTATCATGTTCCCGTTGAGAATCCAGGCTCCGAAGATGTTCTCATCCATCGGATATTGTCCCTCTCCTTTTGTGAAAGAAGCATCTTCATGGTTGGTTGATTCTATCCTGAGCTCTCCAGTAATTTCATCTATCTTTGCCTGTGCTTGTGAAATTCCTGTTATTGAGTAGATTCGGTATTTCCCATCATAATCGAGTTTCCATGTACCTTCTTCCTGTTTTTCTCCAATCGGGTAGAGGCAGCTGCCATCAGCATTGAATACATATGGTTTATAGACATTACTGCTTTCCCATGTTCCTGTCAAACTGAACTCCTGAGGAGGATCAACAGGATCTTCAGGACTCTCGATATCCGTATTCCAGTCTCCTGTCCTCTTATAACCGTTTACAAGAGATATTGCTTCATAAGCGTTATCCCTTTCTGAAAAGCCTAAAAGGAACTCCTTGCAGTAAAGCATATCGTTGGCTTTTTCAAGGATATAGTACATGATATAATCGTCTGCATCGTAGAGAAATAGCCGGCTTCCATCATCTCTAAGATAATAGATCTTTCCGTTATGCTCTGCTACAGATTTTTCCGCATCTATCTTGAATTCTAAGTCGCCAAGTTCCCATATGCCTGAGAAACCTTCATCTATGGATGTATCTCCGACGGCAGACTCTCCTTTTTTGAGGCTTATCCTGCTGAGACTGAAAAGCTGTCCTGAAGAGTCGAAGCGATCCTCGAATCCTTTTGTACGCAGGAATCCGTTACCCAAATCAATATATACGAACCCATTCACAGCACCGAGTTTTCCAAAACCGTATTCATCCAGTATGGCATTCATATAATATCCTTGATGTCCATAGGTGCCTGCATAAGATGCAATTTCAGATGAATACCTGTTGTTTTTCGGTGAAATGACGATATCGCCTATAATGTTCTTTCCATAGCTTTTCTCAATAGGGAAGAAATACTCACTTCCATTCTCCGAACTGAGATTGAGATGTCCATTGCTTATGACGTATGTCCCCTGTTCTGAGAATGAGTAATCATGATAATCAAAAGCATAGTATCGTCCGTTTCCTGAATGGAAGAGATAAAACTTGTATTCAGAGAGGTTCCATAGACCTCCACCTAAAGAGGATGTAGTGTCATCAACAATGGGAGAATCATCTTTATGGTAGAAACCTTTCTCTTCCAGATATACGCAATAGAATTGATCAAAAACAATATCTTTTTTGCTGTTCTGTGAGATATAGTATGTTCCTGTTTTCTCGTCGATGTTCCAGTTTTTTCCTTCAGCATCCGTGAATGTGGTATCGGTTGAGAATGTGATATAATCAGACTCATCCTGGATATTTGTCCAGCGTCCTGTTCTTAAATACACTTCTTCTGCTGGAGGAGGGGTGTAATCCTCCTTAGGAATATCAGGTTGTGTACAAGATGCCATGATTAATGCGAATGAGAGAAAAAGGGTAAGAATTCCCTGCCATTTAATCTTCATATCTACCCCTCCTGAACATTATTAGAATAAGATGAATATGACCATAGAACAAGTTTTTTATATACTAAGGATCAAAGTTTAAGACATTTGTAGTTGTATTTACAGTGTATACAGCAAAAAGCTGAAGATGTCAGAAATGAAAATAATCCTTGATATCGAAATAATACATTCCCACCATGATAAGAAGAGCGAGTATCATCCCTATGATCTGCAGATGGAGATATGTTCTCGCTTTCAACCCCCCGTGTCTAATAATCTCTGCGACACAGATGAGTATCTGTCCTCCGTCGAATGTCGGGATGGGAAGGATATTCCCAATACATAGGCTGATTGATACTATCGCAAGAAGATAGCAGAGTGTTCTTATCCCCGAATTCGATGATACGGAAAATGCCTCGGTTGAGATGCTTCCAATCGATTCTGCGGCATTTACAGGTCCTGTAATGACAGAACGCGCATCACTTACATTGAGTGTGATGAGCGCTCCCAGTGCCTCAAGCGTGGTTAAAAGGAAATTGTTGGTCTGTTCAAAAGCATAGGGGATGGCATAACGCAGAGGAACATCCCTCCTTCTCTCAATCTCTGCATCCCAAGAGAACGGGAATTGGGAAGAATTCACCTCATATGTGAAGAGATTTCCATCCCTCTCGATTGTAAGAATGTATTCATTGCTTTCAGATGCACTGTAGACGTCAAGAGTTGAATATACATCACTTCCATTCACCTTGACTATCCTGTCGCCCCTTCTCAGTTCAGGAACGCTCGATGATCCTATGAGTGCATCCTGATAAAGAGTGAGTCCATAGGAGTATGTGTCACCGTTAAGGCTTGGATGAATAGTAATGATCTGTTCATTTCCATCACGGAGAATCAGAAGTTCTACATCCTTTCCATCCTTTGGTAGTGCCCTTATGAATCCCTGATAGTCCTCTATCTTGTTTCCATCCACAGCAAGGACAAGATCTCCTTTTTCTATCCCGCTCTGGTGAATTGATACTGGAAAGAGGGAAGGGTAGTCGTCTATTGGTGTGATATATGCGTCATTTGATATCCTCTCGACAGGAATTACAGCTGCAATAAGTAGAAGGAGGAATGCAAGAAGATAGTTCGTGAGGGGACCGGCAAGATATATGAATATCCTGGAAAGGGGAGTAGCTGCAAAATAGGAGCCATCCTCCTTTAGAATTATGCTGTCCTTCTCATCCCTCAGGGCTTTTTCAAGATCAATGGAACCCTTCATCCTGCAATAACCGCCGAAAGGAAAAAGGGAGAGACGGAATTCCGTATTCTTTCCATAGATAGAGAATATCCTGGGACCCATGCCGTAACTGAGTACTTCAACCTCAACCTTGAAAAAACGTGCAGCATAATAATGTCCGAGCTCATGTAGAAACACGATGAGACCGATGGCAAGAAAACCGAGGATGAACTGCAGCAGTTTAAAAAGCATTTAAGATATAGTCCTTTGCAAGAGCCTTTGCTCTCTCCATTTCCCCCTCTGCTTCCTCCAGTGTGGATACCGTCGTTGTAAAATCTCTTTCCATGACGTAGCCTACGACCCTGGGAATATCAACAAAACGGATTCGGCCTGTGATGAAAGCATTCACTGCAACTTCATCTGCTATATTGTATGCAATCGGATAGGCATTCCTCTTCTCAAGAGCCTGATAGGCAAGAGACAGCATTGGGAACCTCTCTCTGTCCCAAGGCTCGAAGGTAAGCGTCAGGGAGGAGAAATCCAAAGGTCTTACGATATCTCTCAGCTCAAGATGGCCATCCGAGATGGCACTTATTATGGGCAGTGCCATGTCAGGAGGACTCAGCTGTGCATAATAGGAACCGTTATTTAGCTTTACAAGACTGTGTACTACACTCTGACGATGAACAGTGACAAGGATGTCCTCGCTTTTGAAATTGAAGAGATAACCAGCCTCTATGACCTCAAGCCCCTTGTTTGCAAGGCTTGCACTGTCAATTGTTATCTTCTTTCCCATCTTCCATGTAGGATGCCTTAATGCCTCCTCAAGTGTGACATTTTCCAGATTAATCCTGTCAACAAATGGACCACCTGAGGCTGTGATGATCAACTTCTCAACATCCTTTCCATGTGCGTTTATGAGGTTATAAAGGGTACTGTGTTCACTGTCTACAGGGATTATCCTCACTCCTTTCTCTTCTGCTTTGTGAAATATGAACTCCCCACCGAGTACCACGGTCTCCTTGTTTGCAAGAGCAATATCGATACCGAGATCAATAAGCATGGATGAAAAAACAAGTCCGTCCGATCCACTAATTCCATTTAAAGCAATGTCCGCATCGATGGAGGAAAGGAAAGATTTTACATCTTCAATGCTTTTTCCTTCTGTAAGAAGATACGGACAGCCGAAATATTCTGCGTCTGAAGAAAGGCTCTTTGAAGACCGGGCAACAAGAGCACATACCTCAAGAGGAAGATTCTTCTCTTTTATCGTTCTTATTGCAGTCTGTCCGATTGATCCACTTGCACCAAGGATTATTATCTTTCTCATAACATTTCAAATATCGTGATAAGAATTGAGAATGGAGCGGCTGCGAATAAAAGGCTGTCCAGACTGTCCAGGATACCACCCCGGCCTGGAACTATGAATCCCGAATCCTTTACATCCGCACTGCGCTTGAATGTGGATTCTACCAGATCCCCAAGTGCTCCGAATACTGCAGTGATTGCCCCAAGAAAGCCTCCCAGCAGGGGAGAGAATGTGAAGATGGTAGGAAACAACATTGCAGCGAAGAATCCGAAAACGGCGGGGATGAGAATACCCCCTATGAAACCTGCAATGCTTTTCTTAGGAGAGACCTTCACCACACCTCTGTTGTTCTTTCCAAACAGCATCCCGGAGAAATATGCGAATGTATCCTCTCCGAAAACAAATACGAAATAGAGTGCGATGTGGTATGAAGAGTTCGGCATGAAAAGGATGTTCATCATGAAGATCGAGAGCAGGGCAGGGTAGGTGAGTATTAGTACAGAACGCCCCACTGTATCGATACTATCCTGAAAATCATCCTTCGCACCCTTAAATACCTCAATGGAGAAGGTGAGTGCGACAAGTATTATATACAGATAGAATACGAATACATCCTGATCCGTGAATGTCCTTTCCAGATAGGAGATGAGAGTCAGCAATGGTGCAAGATATATTACAGGGGAAACCCGGCCTTTTTTCCTTACCATCTGAGCCATCTCATATGTTCCAAAGCTTATAGCTGCAAGTACTATCACCATCAAAAGTGGATGATGATACTCCGGAAACAGGAATGCTGATACAAAAAGGATTGGGAGCGCAATAACCGATGTGAGAATGCGTTTGGTAAGGGATTTCAAGATAAGCCTCCGAATCGCCTATCCCGTTTAAGAAAATCTTGTTTTACAGTTTTTATCATTTCTTCGTCCCAATCTGGCCAAAGTCTATCATAAAAACCAAGCTCTGAATAGGCAGAATCAAAAAGAAGGAAGTTTGACAGCCTCTCCTCTCCTGCTGAGCGAACAATGAAATCTACTGGAGGGATGTCTGGATTATCGAATTTTGATCTGATAAGCGGTACTGTGACCTCGCTTACACCATCCTTTATAAGCTGGTTTACTGCCCTTATTATCTCGTCATATCCGCCATAGTTTATGGCAAGCTGTAGTACGAGCTTATTGTTTTCTTTTGTTTCTTCTACGGTTCTATCCAAGGCTTTCAATGCAGCCTCTGGCAATCCACTCCTGTTTCCCAGAAGCCTTATCTGTACTCCGAGATTGCTTATGGTCTTGATCTCCCCGTAGATCTTGTTTGTGAAGAGGGCCATGAGGTATTTTACTTCTGCCTCAGGCCTCTTCCAGTTCTCAGTTGAAAAACAGTAGACGGTAAGGTACTTTATGTCCTCATCAATAGCACCTTTTATAACTTTCTTCAGGCTTTTAAGCCCTTCAAGATGCCCTGCGGCACGCGGGAGATTGCGTTTTTTTGCCCATCTCCCATTTCCATCCATGATGATTCCCAAATGTACCAGTTCTGCCATACTACTATATTTCCATTATCTCTTTTTCTTTTGCATCTGCAACTTTCTGAACATCAGCGATATACTTGTCTGTGAGCTTCTGGACCTTCGTCTCTCCTTCCTTCTGCTCATCCTCACTGATTTCTCCGGCTTTCTGCTTCTTCTTCAACTCATCCATTGCATCGCGACGGACATTGCGGACAGCGACTTTACTCTGCTCTGCAATCTGCTTGCTCTGCTTTGCAAGCTCCTTTCTCCTCTGCTCTGTGAGGGAGGGGAAGTTGACTCTGATGAGCTTTCCATCATTGTTTGGATTGAGTCCAAGCTCTGATTTCTGAATTGCTTTCTCAATGGCGGGAAGAAGACTCTTATCCCATGGCTGAATGACGACAAGACGTGCTTCCGGTACGGAAAGAGAGGCAACCTGGTTTAGAGGCGTCTCGGCTCCATAGTAATCGACCTTGATCCTGTCGAAAAGGGCGATATTCGCCCTTCCCGTTCTAAGATTCTGGTATTCGGCTTCAAGAGCGGAGACACATTTCTTCATTCTCTCCTCGCAGTTTGAGATTATCTCCTGCATGGCTCCTCCTTAGGCAGTAACTCCTGCCTGATAAACGACATAACCAACAACCTTGATCTCTGCCTGGTATTTCTTTGCAACCTCGCTTACAGCCTGGCTGACACTCTTGGAATCATCCTTTACGAAAGGCTGGGAGAGGAAGCAGATCTCCTTGTAAAGCTTGGAGAGCTTTCCTCTTACGATACCTTCCTTTACCTTCTCTGGCTTTGATGCGAGTTTCTCATCAGCATCAACCTGGGCTTTGAAGATTGAGAGCTGCTCTGCCTCGAATTCCTTTGATACAGATGCCTCATCAAGATACTGTGGCTTGAATGCTGCTACGTGGAGAGCCAGATCGTGTGCAAGTTCCTTGACATCGTCATTCTCGAAGATCTCCTTCTTATCGCTCTCGAGGTTGACACAAACAGCGACAGCACCCTCTCCATGTACGTATGTGGATGCATATGTTGCTACTGGAACAACCGTGAGCTTAACGATGTTCATGTTCTCCTTGATGATCGCGATAAGTCCTTCGACCATGCCCCTGAGCTCATCATTGATCTCAGTATATCCCTTCTCAAGGATTACAGAGCACATATCCTCTCCGAGCTTTGCGAAATCTGCATTCTTCGCTACGAAGTCCGTCTCGCAGGAGAGGGAGAGAAGTACGACCTTTTCTCCATTGCTCTTTACGAAAACCCTTCCGTTTTCCGTTGCCCTGTCCTGGCGCTTTGCAACTGCAGCAAGTCCCATTTCCTTGAGGATCTTCTCTGCTGCCTGGAAATCTCCATCAGCCTCTGTCAGTGCCTTCTTGCAGTCCATCATTCCGGCACCTGTCAGGTCTCTTAACTTCTTAACGTCACTTGCGCTGATATTTGCCATATATTACTCCTCGTCTCTCTCGTCTTCGTCATCTTCCTCTTCTACGCTCTCCTCAGTTTCCTCTGGAACGTAGTTTGAGAAATCCTCAATCTCGACTTCGCTGTCCTTATCCTCTACAGGAGCGTTGTTGAGCTCCTCCTCATCATCGAGGCTCTCGATGATCTGGATACCACCCTCGCTGTCTGCATCGATAACCGCGTTTGCGATAATCTCTACAAAGAGGCTGATTGCCCTGATTGCGTCATCGTTGCCCGGAATTGGGTAATCGATGTCGGTTGGGTCACAGTTCGTATCGACAACTGCGATTACAGGGATTCCAAGTCTCTTTGCCTCTGCAACAGCTGTTGCCTCCTTCTTCGTGTCAATGATGAAAATAGCTCCAGGAAGATCCTTCATATCCTTGATACCGCCAAGGTTCTTGCTGAGCTTTGCCATCTGCTTCGTATATAATGCGACTTCCTTCTTCGTAAGGCTGTCAAAAGAACCATCTGCTTCCATTCTCTCAAGTTTCTTGAGCTTTGCAATGCTCTTTTTGATGGTTGAGAAGTTTGTAAGCATTCCACCGAGCCAGCGGTTTGATACATAAGGCATTCCACATCTCTTTGCCTCGTCTTCAATAGCCTGCTGGGCCTGCTTCTTTGTTCCTACGAAAAGAATCTGTTTGCCGTTCTTGACCTGTGCTCTTACTGCCTCATAAGCCTCTACAATACAGGCTGAGGTCTTCTGCAGGTCGATGATATGAATGCCGTTTCTCTCTGTGAAGATGAAACGTGCCATCTTAGGATTCCACCTCTTTGTCTGATGGCCAAAGTGTACGCCTGACTCAAGCAGGCTCTTCATGGTTACTACTGCCATAGTAATCCTCCCATTCGCTCAGAATGAAATCTCTTTCCATTCCTTCCTAACACTATATCTCACCCATACGGGCGGAAATTACTGCTCAAAGCAGCTCCTTCATAATAACGATTATTGTGTGTGATTGCAATTGATTTTATTTGGAAACTCGAAGGAAATAAGAAAAAAAGCAGGAAAGAGTAAGAAAAAAATTTGGGTTTCAAGCAAAATGTATTTATTTCAAATGGCCTGAATGGAGGTAAGTTCAATTATTACCTCCATTCAGTAATTACCAGCTTGCGAGGTCAGAATTTCTCAAGTGGCGTCATCTTATTGTCTTTTATGGTGTTTATATCGAACGGTGTCGTCTGGTAGACAAAGTAGTTCAGCCAGTTTGAATAAAGCAGGTTAGCACAGCTTCTCCATCTCATGATTGGAATCCGTTCTGGATTGTCGTCAGGAAAGTAGTTCTTCGGTATTTCTATATCCTTGCCCTGGCTTATATCTCTTAAGTATTCCATTTTCAGAGTGTCCCTGTCATATTCACTGTGACCTGTAATGAATATCTGCTTGCCCTTATCCGTCGCCATTGCATAGACCCCCGCCTCTTCACTCGTGGAGAAGAGCTTGAGCCTTGGTTCTTTCAGCACGTCCTCAAGCCTAATTTCCGTGTGCCTTGAGTGAGGTACGTAGAACTCATCATCGAAACCACGGAAGAGGATGGGGTGGGTATAATCCACCCTGTGCTTGAATACTCCGAAGAGTTTCTTCTTCAGTGGATATTTCCTTATTCCATAGTGATAATAGAGCGCGGCTTGGGAAGCCCAGCAGATGTGAAAGGTGGAATGGACATGCGTCTTTGTCCACTCCATTATCTGACAAAGCTCTTCCCAGTATTCGACTTCCTCGAACTCTAAGTGTTCAACAGGAGCTCCTGTAATTATAAAACCGTCAAAGAATCTTCCTTTTATCTGATCAAAACTCTTATAAAAGGATATCATATGCTCTTTCGACGTGTTCTTTGCATCGTGGCTCGATGTCTGGATGAGTGTGAGCTCAACCTGCAGCGGGGTGTTTCCAAGCAGTCTTGTAAGCTGGGTCTCCGTCTCTATCTTCGTCGGCATGAGATTGAGTATAGCGATCTGCAGTGGTCTGATGTCCTGCCTGTATGCCCTCTCATCTGTCATTACGAAGATGTTCTCCGTCTCTAATACTTTTCTAGCAGGAAGATTTGAAGGAATCTTTATCGGCATCAGACGTACTCCAGAGCCTGATCTATGTCGGCTATTATATCTTCTATATTCTCTATTCCTGTTGAGAAGCGTATGAACTCCGGTTTTATTCCTGCGCTCTCAAGCTGTTCATCTGTAAGCTGGCGATGCGTCGTGGAGGCCGGATGAAGGACACAGGTTCTCAGGTCAGCGACATGGACGCATATGCGGGCCATTTTGAGGTTGTCCATGAATGCGGCGGCACCTTTTTTCCCGTTCACCGTTCCGAATGAGACGACTCCGCTGGAGTATCCCTTGTATAGGTATTTCTCTGCGAGTGCATGGTTCTTATCATCCTCAAGTCCCGGATAGTTTACCCACGCGACCTTCTTATGTTCTTTCAGATGTCTTGCGACTGCAAGCGCATTCTCTGAGTGTCTTTCCATTCTAAGATGCAGCGTCTCAAGTCCATTGTTTAAAAGAAACGCGGAGAATGGGGAAGGGGTAGATCCGAGGTCCCTCATGAGCTGTGTACGTGCTTTCGTGATATATGCCGCATTGCCGAACTGCTCTGTGTAGATGACACCATGATAACTCTCATCGGGCCTTGTAAGTGATGGGTAATCCTTCCAGTCGAAATTACCTGAGTCCACGATCATTCCACCCACGACCTCTGCATGTCCATCCATATACTTGCTCGTGGAATGAACGACAATGTCCGCTCCGAACTCGAATGGGCGGCAAAGGATCGGAGTTGCGAACGTGTTGTCAACAATCAAGGGAATACCGTTCTTATGGGCAAGTTTCGCATATCGTTCTATATCCAATACTTCCAAACTCGGATTTGATATTGTTTCAGAAAAGAGTAAGGTTGTCTTATCATCAATCAAAGCCTCGATCTCCTCATCACTCATACCATAGTCAATGAAGCGTGCCTCTATTCCAAGTTTTTTCATTGTCACGGCAAAGAGGTTAGTCGTTCCTCCATAGAGATTCGAAAAGCAGAGAAAGTTCTCACCGCTTGAGGTGATGTTTATCACTGATATAAGGGAAGCAGCCTGTCCAGATGATGTCATCATCGCCCCAACGCCCCCTTCAAGCTCTGCCACCTTCTTCTCGACTGCGGCCACTGTCGGATTGCTTATCCTCGAGTACATATGTCCGTCTTTTGTAAGATCAAAAAGTTTTGCAAGTTCCTCGCTACTGTCATATGAGTATGTTGTCGATTGATATATCGGGAGAACACGAGGTTCTCCATTTCCGCTTTCATATCCTGCTTGTACGCAGATCGTTTCTTTCTTCATGTCGAAACAATAACATTTTCCTTTTAATAATATAAGTGGATTGTGTGTATTCCCTCTGAAAAGACAGGAAATTAAAGATTCCTTCTCATTTCACATGAGATAGGATAGGGGACTACTGGGAAATGTTTTTTGCCGGATCAAAAATAAGGGAGCCTCAGATGAGGCTCCAGATATCTTATCCTATTTCGTATGCTTTCTCTGGCTGCTTGCGATAAGCCTTATCGCATTGATGTTTATGAAACCCTTGCAGTCGATTGGATGGTAGCCACCTGCTTTATCCATGCTTCCAAGATCCTCGTCATAGAGGCTTGTCGGACTGGAGATTCCCGCATTGATGACGTTGCCCTTGTAGAGTGCGACCGTCGCTGTTCCCGTCACATCCTTCTGACTCTCATTGAAGAGGGCAGTGAGCATGTTGAACTCGGGTGCTCCCCAGTAGCCATTATAGATGAGCTCTGCATATTTTGGTGAGAGCATGTCGCGAAGATGCATCGCCTCCTTATCCATACAGAGCCCTTCAAGGTTGTGATGTGCCTTCCAGAGTATTTCACATCCGGGAGTCTCATATACGCCCCTGCTCTTGATTCCAATGAACCTGTTCTCGACCATGTCGACCCTTCCAATTGCATTGTCGTGTCCCATCTTATTTAAATAAAGGATCATTTCAAGAGGATCTGTAACGAGTGTTCCATCTCCCTCATTCTTCACAGATACAGGTGTTCCATCCTTGAACTCTATCGTAAGAACTGTCTCTTCATCCTTTGCACTTTTCGGACTTACAGTAAGGGAGTAGACATCTTCTGGGCATCTCTTTGATGGATCCTCAAGAATTCCCGCCTCGTGTGAGATGTGAATCAGGTTCTCATCCTCGCTGTAGGGCTTCTTTATACTTGCTTTCACAGGGATGTTATACTTCTCGGCATATGCGAGCATGTCAGACCTTCCTTCAAACTCACTAAGCCATTCCTCATCCTTCCATGGACTGATGATCTTCACATCCGGCATGTTCATATAATAGCCGAACTCAAATCTTACCTGGTCATTCCCCTTTCCCGTTGCACCGTGGGCAACGTATTTGGTCCCCTCTTTCTTTGCTATCTCAATGTGTTTTTTTGCAATGATTGGCCTGGCAAGGCTAGTACCGAGCATGTAAGTACCTTCGTAAATACAGTTGCTCTTCAGGGCAGGGAAGATATAGTCGGTCACAAGCTCCTTCTTCAAATCTTCAATATATACCTTACTTGCTCCTGTCGCATATGCCTTCTCCTCAATGGCTTTGAAGTCTTCATTCTGCCCGACATCCGCCACATACGCGATTACGTCAAAACCCTTATTTGAGAGCCACTTCAAAATTACCGATGTATCTAATCCGCCTGAGTATGCAAGAATAATCTTTTCCTTCATATCAAATCTCCTTGATGACGTTCATTTTGCATAAATATAAAAAATATGCAAGAGATTTATTGCATAAATATTCAAAAAGTTCTGTTTTTTGCATATTTGACGAATAAAGACTGTATATTAAGGCAAAAAAAACTCCCAGCCGGTCAGGACTGGGATTTCGCTTAAGGCAATACATCCATTGCGATTGCGCTCTGGACCTCTCCAGAACGACTACGGCAGTCCCTCTTCTCTAGGCAACCAGGGTTTTCCCTTTTAAGCCGTTAACTATTAGATACCATTAAAAATTGAAGTTGTAAATATCATTTTAGTAAAAATTTTTAGAATTTTGATATAACTTTAGTTTTTGTAACTTCTTTCTAACTAAGGTGTTATGGGAAATGCATAAATCGGTTTAAATCGGTTCTATTTCATAATTTCTATATTTTATTATAAATAATTATTAATATATAGGATATTTCTATATTTATTATATTAAAATTATAGTATTTTAATTACTAATTATAGAATTTCATAATATTTATTATATCGATTTTTATAAAAGATTATAATTAAAAATGCAGATATGGCATTTAAACCTTCTTTTATGCCGGACATCACGTAAAAGGAGAGATAGCGCATGCTTTTTCGTTAAAATCTTGAAAGTATATAGGTTTTAAGCTAAATTTCCTTTTATGAAAGGTTTTTTTATTAAAAAGGCGTTTTTTGACGGATGGGATAACCTTATCGGCATGGTGATCATGAACCTTGGCTACATTCTTCTTTTCCTTGCCGCACTCTCATCCCTTACCCTTATCGGTAACATGGACGCACTTGCATATGTGCTTCTTCTTTTAATAATTTTTGTCGGTTCAATCGCAATGGGAGGGGTCGCCTCCGCGACTTACGGGTGGTCTAATTACCAGAGTGGCACGTTTGCCGCATTCAAAGAAGGGCTTACGCGGAATATACGGCATAGTCTCCTGTATTTTGGGCTCCAGCTGTTCCAGTTCGTATTTATCTCTATCGTGTTCCCGTTCTATTTCGGTAACAGCGGTCCTGTTTTCCTTATAATATCGGTCGTTCTCTTCTGGTTCGAGATCGTCCTACTTCTTGCACTTCCTTACTACTTTCCACTTATGTCCCGATTGCCTGGTGATAGGCCGTTAAAGACGCTCAAGAAGTGTTTCATCGTCTTTATCGATAATTTCGGATTCTCAATCTTTTTTGGCATCTATAATCTGATATGTACCCTCCTGACCATTTTCACGTTCGGTCTTATTCCTGGAGTTGCGGGAATGCAGCTTGCAAAGCAGGATGCGATGAAACTTCTCATGTTCAAGTACGATTATCTTGAGGAGAATGAGGATACCGACAGGCGTCATATACCATGGGAGGACCTCATTTATGACGAGAGGGAGAAGCTTGGTCCTCGTTCATTTAAGAACATGATCTTTCCTTGGAAGTAGATATGAAGGAGATAGAAGTAAAGGCCCATGCGAGCATGGCGCTTAAAGAGAGGATAGACGAGCTTGTGAAGGCCGGAGGTTCTCCTGTTGAGAAGGATGATCTATATTTCCGACGTCCCTCAGAAATCGTTCAGGCCCTGCGCATTAGGATAAATAACGGCAAGCTCGAGCTTACTGCGAAGAAGCAGAGACAGGGGGACAAGACTGAGGATAATCAGGAGTATGAGATCTCGCTCTCCGTCTCCGAGCGTGATAACGCCATAGCATTCTTCAAATGCCTCGGATATGAGGAGTATTTCAGAAAATATAAGAAAGGCTTCTCCTGGCATTATGATGGAATACATATCGAGCTTTTAAGTGTCAATGATCTCGGTGTTTTCCTTGAGATGGAGGCTCTCCTTCCATTTGATGCTAAGCCGGATGAGGTAGAAAAAGCAGGCAATAAACTTTACTCGATTCTAGACCTTTTTAATTTAAGAAACGCCGTTGAAAAAACGAGTTACAGGGAGATGATACTAAATGGAATTCAGGGCAAGTCATATACTGGTCAGTGATAAGACCTTGGCAGATAACCTCTATGAGAGGATAAAAAAGGGTGAGTCGTTCCAGACTCTGGCACATAATTATTCAAAATGTCCATCCAAGAGCAAGGGAGGGGATCTTGGCTGGTTCAAGGAGGGGGCGATGGTCAAGGAGTTCGAGAACCAGGTCAGAAGGATGGGCACGGGAAGTATCTCCAAGCCCGTAAGAACGCAGTTCGGCTATCACATAATCAAAAAAACGGGAGTACGGGGATGAGCTATACGATATACAGTGATGGTGGATGCTCGGGTAATCCAGGACCGGGAGGCTGGGGCTTCCTCATTTTGAAAGACGGGGAACTCATCCTTGAAAAGAGTGGGGGAGAGGAGCTGACTACGAACAACAAGATGGAGCTTACCGCCGTGATAGAGGCTCTCAGCTTTTTAAAGGAGAACGGAATAGCAGAGGCTTCTCTTTACACTGACAGCCAGTATGTGAAGAATGGTATAACCTCTTGGATCTTCTCATGGAAGAAGAACGGATGGAGGACAGCATCCAAGGGCGAGGTGAAGAACAAGGAGTATTGGATGGTGCTTGATAAACTCAATTCAGGGATGAGAATAGATTGGAATTGGGTTAAGGGACATGCAGGAATAAAATGGAATGAGAGGGTGGATGAGCTTACTCAGCTTGAGATAGCAAAGTTCCGTTAAGGCTCTCTAATACGCTTTCATTGTAGTTATCAGGATTTACAAGAATGGAGAAGGCTCTCTCTGAAAGGGGGAGCCTGTATTCTAGAATGTCCTCCTCCGTCAGGTTCACCGTCGCATGTGAAAGGAAGAATGGATGATAATCCGAGAGGATGTTTATAGCCCTCTGATTCTCAGGATAGTATACTATGGTCTCCTTTGCAAAATCATATGCTCTCGGATCATCCCTTTTATCAAGAATTCTTAGAATCCTGTTGCGTATATCCTCATCCGCATGCATGAAGTTCAATATATCATATGAGATCTCCAGCTCTGCATCCTCGGCTCCAGTCTCTTCATAAAGATAAAGGAGTGCGGAGTAGAATCTGAAAGTCTCAGGAAAGAGGCTGATCGCCTCTTTCAGGACAGCCTCCGCATTCTGATAATCTTCCTTATATAGATAGAGGTATGCAAGGTTGTAATAGGCCCTCATATCCTGGTTGCCACCTCTGATCGTGTCTGAATATATTGATATCCTTTCATCCACATCGTCACTCTCTTCTGCTCTTACCATATAATTTCCTACACTTGAGCAGGAGAATAGCAGTATGAGGAGGGCCAGACTAGCGTAGAACAGTCTTTTCAATTTCCCTCACCTGATCCCTATAAAGGTTCACTATCTGCGCGCCATAGTCAGCAATCAGCTGTAACATGTTGCGTGGTGCATCTGTATTATCGGTACCATTGAGCCTGTCTCCAGCATCTCCAAGCCCGGGAAGGATATATGCCTTCTCGTTGAGCACGGGATCCATCCAGAGCGTATAGACCTCAGCCTCTTCAATGGCACGGGTGATCCTGAGAGCCCCTTTCAGTGCCGCTATGACGTTTATGAACTTTATGGATTTCGGCTTTATCCCCTCGCTCTTAAGATATTTTACGATCGTGACAAGGGAACCTCCTGTCGCGTTCATGGGATCAGCAAAGATGAGATCCTTTCCATCCAATGAGTCAAGGGAGAAGAAGCTCTTGTCGAAATCAAGGATATACGCCATGTCTTTTTCCCCTTTAGACTCATCCCTCTTTATCTTGAAGAGTGCAAACGGCGTTATGTAGGAACTGGATGAGTAATCCTCGATCTCCTTGCTTATTATCATGGATGGCAGAAGTGCCCCGCGGAGCATTACGCACATGACGGAGTTCTCAATCATCTTATCAATGTCAGGAATGCGATGTACCGCATAGTTCTGTACCGGTACAGTCACAGGGGTCTTTTCAATAAGGCTCCTTTTCCTCATCAGACACTGGTCGAGGAACGTGTGGGAGAACATCAGCTCATATGCCCTCTGTGTGTAATAGAGGAACTCCTCATGTCCCGTTGCCGGGTTTCTGAGCTTTGCTATGATCCTTGAGCATTCGGCATGCATCTCATCAGGAGTTTCAAATGAGTAGACATGTATCCTCTTATTCTCTCTCGTTATGCGCTCAAGCTCTCCTCCGATGCTTTTAGCACTCTCCGTAAGAGCTTTCCTCGCACTCTCATCGGATGAATTCTTATCAAGTTTCTCACATTCGGATAGCGAAGATGCGTACATCTTTTCTATCAGGCTCAGATCCTCCTTGTCCTTGTCCGTGAGATAGCCGTCAAGGTCCGTGGCATGAAGTGTTATATGTCTCTCTTTCATCTCTTTCCTCTTGCGCCCATTATAGGGCAATGCCTTGTTTCTAACAACCTTTAGTGTTATTCTCGTGCTATAAACAGATTTAGGAAGGTGTAATATGAATCTTATTTTCTTAGGCCCTCCGGGAGCGGGAAAGGGTACGATCGCAGCGATGGTCAAAGAGGCATACCAGATCCCTCACATCTCAACGGGAGACCTTTTCAGGGCGAATATAAAGAATGAGACGGAGCTTGGTAAGCGCGTAAAGGCGATCCTTGCAAGCGGGGATCTCGTTCCAGATGAGGTCACGATCAAGATGGTTGATAACAGACTTGGCGAGGATGATGCTAAGAACGGTTATATTCTTGATGGATTTCCTCGCACGATAGCACAGGCTGACGCGCTGAAGGAGATGAGCAAGGTCGATTATGTCATCAACTTCGTCCTTGAGCGTGAGGACATCTTAAAGAGGCTCTCTGGACGTAGGGTCTGCAAGAGCACGGGAAGGACATATCATATCCTCTATAATCCTCCTAAGGTTGAGGGAATCGATGATGAGACGGGTGAGCCTCTCATCCAGAGGGATGATGACAAGGAGGAGGCAATCCTCAATCGTCTTGAGGTTTACGACAAGTCTACTGCTCCACTGATCGACTATTACAAGGAGAGGGGACTGCTTATAGACCTTGATGCTTCAAAGAGCCCGGAAGAGGTTTTTGCAGAGCTTAAGAACATTTTAAAATAACACTTTGATAGGCCACTTAGGTGGCCATCTTCTTTAAGGTGACATATGAGAGTATTTTCAACGTTATCAGAGACGTTCTGTTCCTCCGTCTTTCCCGAGGAAGGGGAGGTGGTGAGGATAAGGGTTGCGGTAAGCAAGAAGATTGAGCGTGCCATTCTCCGCTATGATGATTACACCGGGTTAATGAGCGATGATGAGATGTCTTACCTCGGTTTTTTTGATAATGCCCATTTCTATGAAGGGAGAATGCAGGTTGCAAAATGCAGGGAAAGGCTCTCGTATTTCTTCATCCTTTTTTCAGAAAAAGAGGTATTTTATTACGCGAAGAACGGACTAAGACGCACTCCTCCACGTTTCTCATCACGTTTTATAATAGTCCCTTCTCTGGATGCACCCTCATGGGTAAGTGATGTCACATGCTACCAGATATTCCCCGACAGGTTCTGTAACGGGGATGAGACTAATGATGTGAGAACGGGGGAGTATTCCTTCGATGGAGGTACTGTCACTGCGAAGAATTTCGATGAGGAGCCCGAGGAGTTTAATATCTCCCGTTGCCTTGATTTCTATAACGGGGATCTGAAAGGAATAGAGGAGAAGCTTGATTATCTGAAAGAGCTCGGTATCTCAATGCTCTATATCAATCCCGTATTCTCATCGATGACGGTACACCGCTATGACGCTATCGATTTCTTCAATGTAGATAAAAAACTCGGTGGAAACGAGGCCCTTGCTTCCCTTGTGGAAAAAGCCCATGAGAAGGGTATTAAGATCCTCCTCGATATTTCCATAAACCATGTGGGAACAGCCTCTTTGTGGTATCGCGAGGCATTGGAGGGAAAAGGGGAGGCAGCTGCCTTTTTCACAAGAAATGAGGATGGAAGCATTAAATACTGGAACGGTGTAGAGACCCTTGCCGATCTTGATTATCACTCTGAAAAACTCAGGGATATCATCTACAGGGGAGAAGAGAGTGCTATGAAGAAGTTCCTCCGTCCACCTTTCTCGATAGACGGATGGCGTTTGGATGTCGCTCCTGAGGTCGCACGTACAGAGGATGAAAGTCTATGTCTCGATGTATGGCGTGATGTACGATTTTCTCTTAAAGCTGAGAAAAGGGATCTCTATCTCGTGGGAGAAGGATGGGATGATAGCGAGAAATATCTCGATACGAGTGCATGGGACTCGACTATGAACTATTTCGGCTCCTCTCGTATTTTCCGAATGCTCCTGGGTGAGGAGGACAGGTTCTTAACGAAAGGCTGGGGCTTTCCTCCGAAAGAGGGGAATAGGATCAGTGCAAGGGAGGCTTCCATCGCGATAAATGACTACTTGAACGGTAATCTCGATCAGAATGTTTACTTCATGATGAATCTGATCGACAGCCATGATACTCCGCGTCTGCATCTTCATGAGGCTGTCATGGATGATGAGAGGTATCTGTCGCTTGTCATGGCACTCTACATGCTTCCCGGCTTTCCATCCATCTACTACGGGGATGAGATAAAGATCTCAGGAAGGATAAACAGCGTCGAGGGATCTCGCTATCCAATGTGCTGGGATGAGGAGAAATGGAATCAGAAGTATCTTTCCTGGCATAGGATGCTTGGTGCGGTGAGGGGGAAGGAGGGATTTGGAAAATCCGCTTTTTATCTTTCATCCATAGGGGAGGATGTGCTCATCATGTTCAGGTATTTGAAGGATGAGACCCTTGTCGCAGTAATGAATTTCTCTCCAGATCCTATCACCTACACCCTGGATTCATTCATGATGAAGGGGCCAAATGGCTCTCTGATTTTGGGCTCTGGATGTTCAGATGGGTATGCTATTACGGTAAAAGGGGGAAGATCGGCACTTTTTTCCTTCAAAACTTGTTGATAGCCCTTTCAATATTCCGTATAAATTGTCTAAGGAGTTTTTGATGGCCTATTATTATGAAGAGCTGAGCAGGACGTTCAGCGAGTATTTACTTGTTCCAGGATATTCATCCAAGGAATGTATTCCTTCTAATGTGAGTTTGAAAACACCGCTTGTCAGATACAGAAAGGGCAAGGAGGAGTCTCCTATTTCCCTCAACATCCCGATGGTCAGTGCGATAATGCAGGCTGTAAGTGGTGTGAATATGGGTGAGGCCCTTGCGAAAGAGGGTGGCCTCTGTTTCATCTACGGCTCTCAGAGCATAGAGGATGAGGCGAATATGGTGAGACAGGTCAAGGCGAGTAAAGCAGGCTTCGTCCCATCGGATTCTAATCTGAAACCGACAGATACCTTGCAGGATGTCCTTGATCTGACAAAGAAAACAGGACACAGCACGATAGCAATAACGAGTGATGGAACTGAAAACGGCATCCTCATGGGTGTCGTCACCAGCAGGGACTACAGGATAAGCCGAATGTCCACCGATACAGAGATATCCACATTCATGACTCCGAGAGAAAAGCTCATCTACGGGGAAGAGGGTATCTCGCTCAGTGAAGCGAATGACATAATCTGGGCTCATAAGCTCAACCAGCTCCCGATAATAACAAAGGACGGACGTCTCTCGTCCTTCGTATTCAGAAAGGACTATGCGAGCCATAAGGAGAATCCTCTCGAACTCCTTGATAAGAACAAGAGATATATGATCGGAGCAGGAATCAACACGCGTGACTATGCGGAGCGTGTTCCAGCTTTAGTTGAGGCAGGTGTCGATGTGCTCTGTATTGACTCTTCCGAAGGTTTTTCCGAATGGCAGAAGCTTACCCTTGAATGGATAAGAAAGAACTATGGGGATTCCGTAAAGGTAGGAGCCGGTAACGTCGTAGACAGGGATGGTTTCAGATTCCTTGCAGACTGCGGTGCCGATTTCGTCAAGGTCGGTATTGGCGGTGGAAGTATCTGCATAACCCGTGAGACGAAAGGCATAGGAAGAGGACAGGCAAGTGCCCTCATCGAGGTTGTGAAAGCCCGTGATGAGTATTTCAAGGAGACAGGAGTCTACGTTCCTGTATGCTCGGACGGTGGTATCGTGTACGACTACCATATGACACTCGCACTTGCCATGGGTGCTGATTTCATAATGCTCGGACGTTATTTCGCACGTTTCGATGAATCTCCTTCAAACCTTGTCAATATCAACGGTAACTATCTTAAGGAGTACTGGGGAGAAGGTTCTCAGAGAGCACGTAACTGGCAGCGTTATGATCTCGGTGGAGATAAGAAGCTCAGTTTCGTTGAAGGTGTGGACAGCTATGTACCATACGCAGGTCCTCTAAAGGACACACTCTCTGTCACCCTTGCAAAGATAAAGAGCACGATGTGTAACTGTGGATCCCTCTCCCTTGATGAGTTCAAGGAGAAGGCGAGACTCACCGTTGTAAGCAGCACAAGTATCGTCGAGGGGGGTGCTCACGATGTCATCCTCAAAGACAACCAGCAGCTCAATATAAAATAAAAGTTAAGAAAGAGACTTTACATTCCCACCTCATCCAGGTGGGAATTTTTATCTAAGATACAACTTGGAAGTTGTAATTTGATTTACTGCAATTCTTTTTATAGTTAGGAAATAATTGGTTATAATCTTATGCTTTTATCTCTGTAGAGGCCTCATAGAGGTGTTCGGGTGCTATATCACTGTCATCAGGCCATACCACGGATGAATACATAGCTTTTGCTTGCATGAAAAAGGCGATATTCCTCTGTCTTTCATATAAAGGACATTCAAGATCTTTCTTGAAATCATATATGCCTTTTTTCCCATCTGAAAACGTGAGTAAGAGTGTGTAATCATCTCTTGGTATAACACTGACAACACTCCATTTAGGTTTATTCATTGTTCATTTCCTTATTAAGAGAATTTTACATACGAATTATAATCCCGTAAAACATAAAGATCGTAGTCTTTTTTTCTCTCTTATATCAGGATCTCATCATTCTATGTAATTTACGGATAAGAAATTAAATTAAAATTTCATAATACTGAATGTATTTTAATTATAGGTTTTGCACTTGAATTCTTGTTTACATTGACGAGGAAAAACGAATAGATTAAGATATTGATAGGTAGAGGCACTGCCGATGAACGGTAGCCTCGCAAAAGTTTAGAACGAAAACCGTCCTAGCTCGCTACAGATGGAGTCAGGCTTTTATTTTAATTTCACGCTGTACCAGATTAGATTCCTTTATTCTTACCATGTTTTTCTACAAGGTTTTTTGCTATCAGGCGGTTCAATATGAGTTTTACTGAGCTTTGGGGGATTGTCTGTATTTCTTCTGCAATTCTTTTTACATTTACTCCATCCAGTTTCTTTACTGCTTGAAGAACTCTTTTTTCATCAGCGTTAAGAGTATCATTTGATGAGTATTCTTCTACTTTCTCTTTTAATCTTTTTGTTTGAGTTCTTATAAGGGAAGTGAAGAAAGAGAGCCATGGCAGATAGTCATATCTGTCATTTGAAAATGACATCTGTGTTCTTCTGAGTGCAGAATAGTAATTTGATTTTTCCTCTTCAACTATCTTTTCCAGTGAATAGTATTCGATGAAATCATAGCCGTGTTTTAGAAGAAGTAGATTTGTAATTAATCTAGATAATCTTCCATTTCCATCTTGAAATGGATGGATTGCAAGGAAATGTACGATAAATACTCCTATCGAAATGATCGGGCTGAATGCTGTGTTAGAGAGAGCGTCGTTCGTTTCCTGAATAAGGTCATGCATTAAAATAGGTGTTTCAAAAGGGGAGGCGGTTCTGAATATGATTCCTATTTCCTTGCCTGTACTATCGAAAGAGGCGACAGCGTTATCGACATTCTTATATTCACCTCTATGCCGTTCATCCTTTGATACATTAGATAGAAGCATAGAATGAAGCTGCTTTATGTAGTTCTCGCTTAAAGGTATTGCAGTATAGTTATCGTATATCGTTCTGAGGGTATCCTGATATTTGTTGATAAATAACGATATATTGCGATATTTAATGATAATTAATGATAAGTGTATTTCTTCTATATGTACCCAATAAATGGGGCAAAGCTGTGATATTCTCATATGATCTGAATGCTTATTATGAAGCTAAGGTAGAAGTTTAATTAAACAATTTTTCTAAAATGAGGGCTTATCGTGTGGTGGTGTCCTTTTTTTGATGTAAGGATTCTTTTATATTTTAAGAAAATAAGATTTGCATTTTTCACTTTGTTAATTTATTTTAAAAAATGTATTGACCAAGAGAAAACAATTTTGGTAGATTATCCAACGTTGCGGAGGATTAGCTCAGCGGGAGAGCGCCTGCCTTACAAGCAGGATGTCACAAGTTCAATCCTTGTATCCTCCATAGGTCAGACTTCATTGTTCTGGCCTTTTTTTATTCCTTTTCAGGAGGCTTCATGATAGATACAAGCTACCTTGTAATCAGCTTTTTCGTCTATTCGGTTCTCGGATATCTCTCAGAGGTTGTTTTCTGTTCCGTGCCCAAGAAGCACTTCGTGAACAGGGGATTCCTATATGGCCCTTACTGCCCGATATACGGTTTTGGCGCACTTGTCGTCATCATCCTTCTTGAGCCGTTCAAGAGTCACTGGTATCTTGTTTTCCTTCTGGGACTTGTTCTAACCAGTATTATTGAGTATGTCACCTCATGGCTTTTAGAGAAACTATTTAATATGAAGCTGTGGGATTACAGTAACCATAAGATAAACATAAATGGAAGGGTATGCGGCCTAAATAGCTTCCTCTTCGGCCTCATGGGGCTTGTTGCCACTTATGTCGTTGACCCTGCGGTCTCTTCGGTGATACTTGCAATTCCTGCACAGATCAGATCTCTTATTTCAAACGTTATCTTAATCGCATTCTCAATAGATACGACTGTGACGGTCATCAACCTCAAGAGTTTCCAGCATGCTCTCAAGGAATTCAAGGAGAAGGCGGAGTATATCAAGGGCCTTGACAGTGAGGAACTCAAGGGAATCCTTTCTACTGAATTAGAAAAGGCAAGAGAGGTTAGAGGAAAGGCTTTCGAGCATTTCGTGAAGAGCAACCCGACGCTCTCTGCCCGCAGTGCTGAGATAAAAGAGGAGCTTGATGTGTTCAAGGCTTATCTTGAAAAGAGAGCTTTGATTAAGAGAGAATATAAGAAGGCTTTGAGGGATAACAGGGCTGAATTCGTTCAGAAGAGGAATAAATGAGTTCTTACAGCAGTATAAGAGAAGAAATAGATGAGAATGTGTTTCTCCTTCCTGTGTCAAAGACGAAGAGCTATGAGGCTGTTCTCTCTGTCTACGCAGAGGGGGCAAGGGCCTTCGGAGAGAACAGGGTTCAGGAAGTGGAGAAGAAGTTTCCTCTTCCCGAGGAGAGACCGGAAGGGATGAGGGTATTCCTCATCGGACAGCTTCAGAAGAACAAGGTCAGGAAGGCCGTAAAACTTTTTGACAGGATCGAGTCCGTTGATAGTATCGACTTATTGTGCCTCATAGACAAAGAAGCTGAGAGGATTGGAAAGAAGATTGATGTCCTTCTTGAATATAACAGCAGCAGGGAAGAGAGCAAGAGCGGATTTAAAACGCCTGAGGAGCTTTTAGAAGCCCTTAACGCCTCCCTTTCGATGCACGCTGTTTCCGTCATCGGGATTATGACCATAGGTCCGCTTACCGATGATGAGAAGAGGATAAGAGAGGCTTTCAGGGAGACTAAAGAACTCTATGATGAAGCTTCCAAGATGACGAGCCTTTCTGTGCTTTCAATGGGAATGAGCGCGGACTATAAGATTGCCATCGAAGAGGGATCCACGGAAGTCAGGATCGGCAGTGCCATATTCGGGGAGAGGAAATGAGAAGGGCGATAGCGCTTTTGATGATATTCATCATCTCCTTTTCTCTTGTTGCAGATCCCATTGTCTATGATTATGAGCCGTATGAGAAGGATGAGTTTCCAGTGTGGCTCAGTGAGATAAGGAGGGCCGAGAGCATTTTCTTCGGTTCTCTTGTGATAACTTTTCCCCTTACCATGGCAGGGTATTCGATTGCCTCGAACTTCGGAGCGAATATCACAAGTGATGAGTTTTCCCTTTTCTGGCAGCAGCTGGGAGTTGCCTCCTGTTTTTCCCTTTTAATCGCAGGTGTTGATTGGCTGATAGGGTACTTAAGTGATTAAAGAAAAGAGTTTTTCTTTCACATCCACATCCTCTGATAGGCTTGATAAGGTCGCTTCTTCAAATACTGAGATCAAGAGGAGCGTTTTCAGCCGTCCTGATACTCTTATACTTCTAAATGGAAAGAGGGTGAAGAAGAGTGCGAAGGTAAAAGAGGGGGATGAGATTGAGATAATCTATACTGAGGATGTTTTCGAAGGTCTTGAGAAAGAGGACATTCCTCTTGATGTGCTCTATGAGGATGATGATATCCTCGTGATAAACAAGGCCTCTGGTATGACCGTTCATCCCGGCTCCGGTGTAAGCGGAGGGACTCTTGCCAATGCCCTCTTATACCGTTATGGGGATGAGTTCCTTTCTGATATGGATGAGACGAGGCCTGGGATCGTGCACCGCTTAGATAAGGATACCAGTGGCGTGATGGTCGTTGCCAAGAACGACTCTGCCCTTAGCGTTTTATCTGAGGAGTTTAAGGAACATAAGACAAAGAAATGGTATGTGGCCCTTGCAAAAGGTTTCTTTCCCGATACTCATGGTGTGATAGAGAGAAACATCGTCCGCGACCCGAGAAACCGCAAGCTCTTTACGGTCACCGATAATCCTGATAAGGGAAAGAGTGCGAAGAGTGAGTGGTCTGTGTTGAAACAATATGATGACTGTGCCCTTTTAAGTGTGAGGATATATACAGGACGCACACACCAGATAAGAGTACATTTGAAGAGTATCGGACACCCGATAATCGGAGATTCCCTTTACTCACGGGATGGGGATGGCTTTTTGATGTTGCATTCTTATAAACTTTCTCTTTTCCATCCTAGAAGCGGGGAGGAGATGACCTTCATAGCTCCGCTTCCTCAGAGGTTCAGGGATTATCTAGCTGAAGATTGTGATGTTAGCCTCTAATATGTCCTGGTTGAACATCTTTTCAACCCTTATCTTACTAAGAGATCCATGGGCGGGGAAGATAAGTGTGTTATCCTCGAGTGTGAATAGTTTCTCTTTTATTCCTTGAATCAGCAGCTCCTTCTCAATCAGGGCCCTCGTCTGTCCTATGTATCCCGATTGAAGGGTATCTCCGGTGAAGAGAGCCGATCCTATGAGGTAACACATTGAATCGAGGCTGTGTCCCGGGATATGGAAACATCTGACCTCCATTCCCGCCACACTGACCACATCCCCGTCATTCACCCTTACAGCCTCATAGCCGGAGACGTTGTCGAAGAACGCGTAGAGGCTGGGATTATAGATTTTGAATATCGTGCCGAGACTTGCTACATGCGCCTCATGCGAGTGGGTTATAAGAAGTCCTTTAAGTTTTATCCTGTTCTTTTCGATTATCTCAATTATGTTTCCATCGAGGTCCGGAGCATCTATCATGATGGCTTCCATCGTCTCATCGTTCACAATGAGAAACTGGTTTATGAGATGTCCGCTTACAAAATGTGAATATATTCTCATGATTTCATGTTCCTGAAAAAGGCCTCTTCAGGATTTGAGTACCTGAATGAGACTGAGCGGAGCAGTGCGGAAGAGAAGGAGCACCGCTTGAGATTCGAATCCTCGAATGATGTGTTTATCAGTTTTGAGAGGGAGAAGTTCGAGAAGTAGAGATCAGTGCCATTGAATGAGCTCTGATAGCAGTCCATCCCCATGAAGGAAGAGAGTATGAGGTTGGAGCCTGAGAAATCGGAATTTATTATCATTGCCCCAGAGAATACGTTATAACGTGCTTCTAAATCCGTGAGGCGGCAGTTCTCAAAGACCGCGTAATCAAAGAAATTCGACACGAGTCTGGATGCGGAGAAATCACAGGAGGTGAACGTACAGAATGAGAAGTTATTGAAACCTATGAAACATTCCGAAAAATCTACATTCTCGAACTCCGCGTTCACCAGGCTTATATTCTCGATGTTCTTCTCCTTTTCCGCCCTCTCTATCAGATTATCCAAGACTTTGCGCTTATCCTCTGTATGATGATAGCAGTACGGACTGTCGGGAAGTGCATATGTATGGCAGTCTTCCATCTTGCATTTGTTGAATGAGAACATGCCTTTATTCTATCTGCTTTTGGCTCTGTTGTTAAGTTTTCGCTTGTGTTAAAATACCGCATATGAGAGCCTCAATAAGACGGAGTATAAACAACAGCTATGAAGCGGTGGCAGAGGATGGGAGAAATTATACGCTCAGAATCAAAGGAAAACTTTTGAAAACTGAGAAATGGGAATATAATCCGATCGCGGTCGGTGATGTCGTTGATTTCATCCCTCATTCTGAAAATGAGGGGCTCATCATGAAGCGGTGTGAGAGGAAAAGCCAGTTCACGCGTTTTTTGAACAAGGTCTCCCTTAATCAGACGGTCGTTGCGAACATGGATCAGGCTGTGATCATCACATCGGTGAGAACGCCGGCATTTCATCCCCGTTTCGTAGATCGGGCCATCTCCGCATTGAGAGGAGCCAATGTCATAATAGCCGTGAATAAAGCAGATCTCGGAATCTCTGATGAGGAGAGGAAGGAACTCGATGTTTATAAGACTCTCGGCTATGATGTCGTTACCGTGAGTGCGAAGGATGGTAATGTATCTGAACTCCTGCCGCTTTTGCATGGCAAGATAACAGTATTCATCGGGCAGAGCGGGGTTGGAAAATCCTCCCTTGTAAATCTCATAACAGGAGCAGAACAGAGGATAGGGGAGGTAAGCAGTAAATATAACAGGGGAAAGCATACGACCAATCATGCCATCTGGATCGATAAGGATGACATGGGTATAATTGATACTCCCGGAATAAGGGAGATACTTCCCCCTTTCGAGGATCTCAGGGAACTCAGAGACTCCTTTGTCGAGCTGAGAGATACAGGATGCAGGTATTCCGACTGCCTTCATGACGGGGAGAGCGGATGCACTGTTCCTTCCCTTATTAAGAAAGGGGAGATTGACGAAGGCCGTTATGAAGGGTATCTCTCGCTGCTTTATGACTTGAAGGCGGTAGAGGAGAGGATTATCAGGAACAGATGGTGATGAGGGGATTTGATGATATAGAACTTGACCTTACCCTTGATAAGGTCAGACGGTTCTCGCTCTTTTCCGAGAGCGGGGAGTATATAAATTATTCTGCATTCACGACGGATGTGAATACTCTTGAGAGCCGTTATGAGAAGATTGAACGTTATATGGCACTAAGTGCAGGGGAGAACACCTTAGACGCGTTTCCTTCGATTGCACATATCTTTTCGTTCGTGAAACGGAGTCATCAGGACATAGACTCAAAGGACGTGTTTCTCATCGGCGAGTTCATCTCCTCGTATTTGAAGATGTTGAAATTTCTGGACAGGGAGGATAAGGGGGAGGCAGATCTCATCTCATTAAAAGATGATATACTCTCATCTCTTGATAGGGATGGAAACGTATATGAGGATCATAAACGGCTTCAACCTTTGAGAAAGGCTCTTGATGGTGCAAAGAGCAGAAGACAGGGATATGCCACCTCTTTCATGCGGGAAAATCAGGCGCTGTTACAAGGAGATAATCCCCTTTTCAGGGATCAGAGGATAGTGCTTCCTGTCAAAGCACATGAGAAGAATAAGATAAACGGTTATCTTCAGGGATCTTCTGCCTCTGGACAGACTTTATACATGGAACCTCTTGAACTTATCTCCTACAACAATGATGTCGTACTCGCAGAAGAGAGGATCAAGGAGGAGATAAGAAAGATAAAGCATGAACTTGCCATCAGGGTAAGGGAGAGGATATGGCAGATAGAGAGGCTTAGGAAGGAGGCGATGGACTTCGATTTCCATTATGCTTTCGCACTCTGGGCAAAGAAGATTGGTGCTCATCATATAAGACGCTCTGATAGAATTAAGCTCAACAATGCCGTACATCCCCTTTTAAAGAAGGCGGTTCCGATCTCACTCACGATAGAAAAGGATATAAGATGTGTTGTATTCTCCGGTGCGAACGCGGGTGGAAAGACTGTTACGATGAAGACGATAGCTCTTCTTGCTGCTCTGAATCAGATAGCTTCTTTCGTTCCTGCTGCTGAGGATTCTGAGCTTCCGTATTTTGATAAGATTCTTACTGATATCGGGGATGGTCAGAGCATTCTCAGCGATGAGTCCACGTTCTCATCCCACCTTGCCAACATATCCTATGTGATAAAGAATGCGACGGAGCGTAGTCTTGTCCTTCTTGATGAGCTTGGAAGTGGGACGGACCCTGAGGAGGGAGCTGCCCTGGCTCTTTCCGTGCTCGATTACCTGAAGGACAGGGTACGTCTGACGCTCTCATCCTCCCATTATTCGAAAGTTAAAAACCACGCCTATACAAGTGAGGGGATGATGAATGCCTCCATGGCTTTCCATGAGGAGACGGGCATGCCGCTTTATAAGGTGATAGAGAACATCCCCGGGGACAGCCATGCGATAGAGGCTGCCAAGAGGAGGGGACTACCGAAGGAGATAATCGATAACGCACGTATTCTCTTAAGTGACCGTAATGAGAGTGCCGCTTCCCTGATATCCTCTCTTATAAAGAAGAGCAGAACCCTCGATAAGAAGATTTCTGAGGCAGAATTCAACAGAAAGAGTGCAGAGAGAAAGGAAGCGGAGCTTGAGAGGAGACTGAAAGAGGAGGAGAGGAAGGTTGCTGAGCTTGAAAAAAGCGGTTTGAAGGACATATCATCGTTCCTCTCCGAGTCTAGGAGAACTCTCGAAAGACTTATAAGCGACATCCAGACTGGGAAACTTGACAGGGAGAAGATCAAGAAGGCGAAGGCATTCATGGAGAGTGTCAAGAAGAAGGAGGATGAGGTCAGAGAGGATGTTGCGAAGGCAGAGGAAGAGACTGAGGAGGGAAGGGAATTTTCTCAGGGAGAGGTGGTTCTCTGCGGCAAAAGCAGGGTAAAGGGAAAAATCCTATCAAGAAAAGGAAACAGCTATACTGTTCTTCTCGATACGGGGCTTAAACTTACCTTGAAATCATCAGATCTGGAGAGCTCAAGTGTGAAGAAGGAGATCACTCTTCCTTCTTTCAGCAGATCAAGTAAGAAAGCCGAGTATGAGATGGATTTACGTGGGCTTACGGGAAACGAGGCGGTAGAGAGGCTTGATGATCAGATGGAGGCGGCTATCCTTAACAATCTCAAGAGTTTCTCAATTATTCATGGGCTTGGTGATGGTATACTCATGAGACGCGTACATGACTACCTTAAGATGAGGAATGAGGTTGAATCCTATTATTTCGCGCGTCCTGAGGATGGCGGAATGGGAAAGACCTATGTAAATCTTAAATAGGAATAGGATCTATTCATGTGATGTGCCGTCAATAGTGACGGCATTTTCTCTCTAAATTTAACACATTCAAGGTTTCAGTCATTTCTAATGAAAAGGAGTATTTGAAATGACAAAGAAAGCCGTAGTGAATTTCGTTTTCCCCATGCCGTCTTTAAGAGATGGGGATTTTGTACATGATGGAGGGAGGATGTTGAAATCCTGTTGAAAAAGAAAAGGCTTACTGCAGATGAGATTGCTGAGAGCATATTCTGAATGGGGGAATGAAGGCATCATCTGCAACATATTGCAACATATTTCTTGCTAACTTTATGTATCCATGGTATGCTCAGAATAGATATATTAGGAGGACGTGATGGCTAAGACTAAGAGTGATATCGAGGCTTTGATCAATCAGCTTGAGGCTCTTAACACAGAGAACATGTATCTTGATGATTTCTTCCATACCTGGAAGAAGAGTGATGATGAGATTTCAGCGGTATTCACAGTTGCTGAGATTCTAAGAGGAATGAGGGAGAACAACATATCCTCTAAGGTATTCGATTCAGGTCTTGGAATCAGTATCTTCCGTGATAACTCCACACGTACCCGTTTCTCATTCGCTTCCGCTTGTAACCTTCTCGGTTTAGAGGTTCAGGATCTTGATGAGAAACTTTCACAGATTGCCCATGGTGAGACTGTGAGGGAGACTGCGAACATGGTTTCCTTCATGGCTGATGTCATCGGAATCCGTGATGACATGTACATCGGTAAGGGGCATACGTATATGAAGACGGTCAGCGAGGCCGTTCAGGAAGGTTATAAGGATGGTGTCCTTGAGCAGAGACCCACGATCGTGAACCTGCAGTGTGACATCGATCATCCGACACAGGCTATGGCTGATATGCTTCATGTCATAAATCATTTCGGAGGGGTGGAGAACCTTAAAGGAAAGAAGATTGCGATGACGTGGGCCTATTCTCCATCATATGGAAAGCCTTTGTCCGTTCCTCAGGGCATCATAGGACTTTTCACCCGCTTCGGAATGGATGTCGTTCTTGCTCATCCTGAAGGTTATGATGTGATGAGTGATGTTGAGGATGTTGCAAGGAAGAACGCGGAGAAATCCGGTGGTTCTTACAAGAAGGTATCCTCGATGGAGGAGGCTTTCAAGGATGCGGATATCGTATATCCGAAATCATGGGCTCCATATGCAGTGATGGAGGAGAGGACTAAGCTTGTTGAAGAAGGCAAGTTTGATGAGCTGAAGGATCTTGAGAAGAGATGTCTTGAGAATAATGCGAAGTTCAAGAATTGGACATGCTCAGAAGAGCTGATGAAGACTACAAAGGATGGAAAAGCCCTCTACATGCATTGCCTTCCTGCTGACATCACCGGTGTAAGCTGTAAGGAAGGAGAGGTTGATGCCTCCGTATTCGATCGCTATCTCGTACCTCTTTATAAGGAAGCATCCTATAAGCCGTACATCATAGCTGCCATGATATTCCTCTCGAAGTTCAAAGAGCCGGGTGCAAAGCTCACCGAACTTCTCAACGATGCAAGGAAAAGGGTAAAATAAGATAGTCCCTGTTTTTTAGTAAGCCCTCCCGTTTCAGAGAGGGCTTTTTTCACGGTTGTACGTTCAGCAGATTTTCAACCTCTTCGTCTGTGAGCTCATATCCATAGAAGAGTGAATAGAATTCCTTCATCTCTTTTTCCAGATCAATATCTTTATAAAGCTCAGGATAAATTAGGCTTCCAAGCCAGTATATTCCTATGATTCTGTTCACGCTTGGAGGACTGTCGATGAATGAATATGGAGAGGATGGGATTAGATACACCCTGTTCTCTTTTACAGCCCGTATTCCCTGCCATGCACTGTCACTCGTCACTATGTCATATGCTCCTCTGTCTGATAGGAGTATTACATCGGGATCCCACAATATAATCTGCTCAAGGGATATCAGGTTACCCCCATCTGAGAATGATGCGGGAACGACATTCTCACATCCGATCTTCTCGATCACCTCGCCGTGGAAACTTCCTGTGGCTATGGCCGAAAGCGCATCAGGACTGGATGAGTAATAGATTCTCACAGGATTATCAATCCGTGCTCTTAAAGTTGCAGCCGTATTGATCGCCCTTTCCGCATATACGGCCCTTTTCTCTGCTTCTTCCTCCCTGTTAAGGAGCTCACCGAGCCTTCTGTATGCATCTGCCGTGTTATCCAGATAGCATTCAATGAATACGACAGGGATTCCAATCTGTTCAGAAAGGGTATCAAGATCGTCTGTGATATTCGCCTCATCCCCCTTTATCTCTCCCATATCGATTATGACATCAGGATCTGCAAGGATGACAGCCTCCCTGTTGAGGTTTGCCTTTCTTCCGTAGAACGTTCCAAACAGTGGAAGTTCATTGATCTTCGGATCCATGTAACGAAGTGCGTTCTCACTCAGTTGTGATGATATCCCCACCATCTCATCCTGCGCGATTGAAAAGAGAATCATCTGAGCAAGGTTTCCCGACGGTGCTATCTTCTCTATGGGATGGGAGAATGAGAACTCCCGGCCAAGATCATCTGTGAAGGTGAAAGTGTTTTCTTCTGTTACGCTAGTCTCTTCCGCAGCACCGCCTGAGAATACAGGTGATAGCGCAAGCAGGACTATCATGAGGATTAAAAGGATTTTCTTCATATCAAATCTTCTCCTTCTCTATGATGAATATGCTTATTTCCTTATTATTTCTAAAAATAACAGGGTAGTTTTCATTATCTGACTTTTCAAGTGGAGGAATTTCCATGTTTTTATAGGAAAGAAGGAAGAAACGTCTAGCCTCATCCTCATTCCTCAAAGGCTGATCAAATGGTATGCTCACATCGATCAATCTATAATTCATTCCTTCCTTATTTAAAAGCGCAATTACGTCATTCCTTTCGTCCTTTTTCTGGGAGAAGGGATTCGCTTTGTGCCGACTTATGATATAGATCAGTTTTTTTCGCGGTATGGAATAGAAATAATCGAGGTCATTCTTTTTGCGTATCTTTCCGAAGAAGATCATTAAAAGGACGCTGCACTCGGTATTTATAGCATATGCATCACCTCGTCTTATAAGAGGTTTGCCAATCCGCTTGTTTCCCTCTCTTATGGCGTTATTACTTATATCATAAGGTGTGATGTCATAACCTTTCTCATCCAGGATCTGGGCCAGATATCCAAGACCTGATCCTAGTTCAATTATCTTATCACTCTTACTTATCTCTTTCTCGATAAGCTTTCCAAGTTCTCTATGAAAAGATGAAAAGGAGCTTGCCCTCTCATAGAACATGATCCTCTCCTCATCCCACCAGTCTATTTCGGAATGCATACATACCTCTCATTCTCTCCAGTAAATACCTTATCGATGTAGAGGTTCTTACCATAGAGTTTCTGCAGCGTTCCGCTTTCCACGAGTTTTTCCGGTGAATCATATGAAGAGATCATACCCTTATCAAGTATGAGGATTGACGATGCGTAGCTTAAGGCGAGTTCCGGGTTGTGCGTGCTGTAGATTATTCCAATTCCCTCCCTATTAAGACGCTCCAGCGTCTCCAATACCATTAACTGGTTACCATAATCCAGATTACTCGTCGGTTCATCAAGGATTATGAATGATGCCTTCTGCATCATCGCCCTTGCTATGAGTACCAGTTGCCTCTCTCCTCCCGAGAGGTTCTCCATCGTGCGGTCACATAGGCTTTCTATGTTGAAAAGGGCAAGAAGGGCTCTTGCTTCCTCCTTTTCCTTTTTACCAGGGGAGGAGAAGAGGGAAAGGCGAGATGATGAGGCCATGAGGATAGTGTCGAGAACGGTATATGAGAACTCCATGTATGAGGACTGCGGAATATATGAGAATACTTTCGCAAGATTTCTGTTTTCAATGGAATCCAGGGAGATTCCATCTACTGTTATAACGCCATTTTTCGGCATCAGGCTCTTGAGCATGAGGCGGAAAAGAGTACTCTTTCCTGCTCCGTTTCTTCCAAGTAGTACGGTCATACTCTCACTTCTCAGGGTGAATGTGACATCTTTCAATACTTCCTTTCCATTTCCATATGAGAAACCTAATGAGAGAGCGTTTATTATCATGTTCTATTTGCCTCCCTTCTGATCAGATATAGGAAGAACGGTGCACCGACAAAGGAAGTGAGTATTCCTATTGGAATCTCAGATGTCGTCAGGCTTCGTGCCAGCGTATCGACAAGTGTTAAAAACGAGGCACCTAAAAGCATTGATGCTGGAACTGTTATCTTGGTATTGCTTCCGCAGATCATTCTCGTAAAATGAGGGATGACAAGGCCGATCCATCCTATCTGTCCTGCCGCCGCAACCGATGATGCGGTAAGAAGGGTGGATGCTGTGATTGAGACGAACCTGAGCCTTGTCATGTTCACCCCCATGCTGATTGCCTCCTCCTCAGAGAGTGATAGAAGATTTATCCTCCATGAGATCAGAATCATGGGAATCGATGCAACAAGAGTTACGGTAAATACGAGGATCAGGTCGGAAGTTCGGAAAGAGGATAGGGACCCCATCAGGAAATAGGTGATTGCAGGAAGAGTCTCATTCGTATCCGCAACGAGTTTTACAAAACTTGTGGCGCTTGTAAAAAGGCTGCTTACCATTATTCCGCAGAGAACGAGAGTAAAACTATCCTTCTTCCTGATTCTGCTTGATATGAGGATTATCAAGAGTAATGAGAGTATTCCAAAAAGAAAGGATGAGAGGCTCACCATCATGTAGTTTGCACCCATCAGAAGTGCAAGGGATGCTCCGAATGCAGAGGCGCTTGCACTTCCCAGTACATCCTGACTTGCCATGGGGTTTCTGAATACCTGTTGCAGGAGCAGTCCTGAAAGTGCAAGGGATGCTCCGATTACGGACGAGAGCGCGATTCTTGGCAGTCTTATGTTGAATACAACGGTCTCTGCCTGACTTGGCCAGCTTTCCTCTATCGGGATTATCCGGGAGATGAGGATTCTTACAAGTTCCACGGGGGAGACTGGATAACGTCCTATCTGGAATGATATGAGTATCGAAAGGATGAAGAGGACGATGAATATCAGCATCTTTCCCTTTCTTTCATCTGTTTTTTTCATCCATTAGATTTTTGCATTATCTGATTGAAAATTCAATGGCTTTTCTAAAAACATGATATTACTTCGATTTAACATTATTTTCTCAGAACAGTCATGATTCAATGTTATCATGAAAATATGAGAACAGCCGTCGTCTTTAAGAGCTCCACAGGATTCACAGAGCGTTATGCAAGATTCATCTCATCCTCATTGGATGCTGACCTGATTACATATAAGGAGAGAAGAAAGGCCTTGACCGGAGGATATGACACTCTGATCTTCGGTTCATCCATCATTGCCGCAAACATCTCAGGAATCTCATGGTTTGATAAGGTGAGAGGAAGTTTTAAATACTCTTTCCTCTTCGTAACAGGTGCCAACCCTAAGGAGAATAATCCCGATCTGTCATCATTTCTCACGGCACAGAAAGAGAAGGGACATGACATCTACTACATGCCTGGTGGTCTCGCATATGAGAAGATGAATTCCTTTTATCGATTCGTGATGAAGAAGATGTTTCTTCCAATGGTGAAGAAAGAAAGTGGGGAGGATAGTGCCATGTATAAGATGGTATCCTCCTCATATAGCCTATATGATGAGAAATATGTCATGCCACTGCTTGATGATGTAAAAAGAGCTCAGGCGTAATCTGGATCGATGTTGAACTGGAAGGTGTAGGTGGGGAACTCCTCTTCGAGGGCTGCCGTCGCTCTCTTCCTGAAATCTGAGATATCTGTGAGATTGAAATCAACTACGACATCGAAATGTACCCTCGAGTCCTCAAAATGAACATGGAAGGCATGCATTCCGATTACCGATGGACTGACGGTTTTTAGTACCTTCATCACCTCACTCTTCATCAGTCTTACCGTCGGATTGCTGTCATTCACCGCATACATTCCGAATGTGAAATAGATTCCAAGTTCATTCAGTATCTCATTCTGGGCTTCTGTCATCGCATCGAATATCTCTTCTCCTTTCGCATTCGAGGGTACTTCGACGTTGCATGTACCGACTGCCCTTGTAGGGCCATAGCTGTGTATCTGGATGTCGTAGCCCCCGTGCAAAGGCGGATGGCGGCTTATTATGTTCCTTATCTCTCTCACTGTAGCTTTTTCTGGTCGCTCTCCTACAATGGAGGAGACTGTTCCAAGCACGCTTCTTGCACCTGAGTAAAGAATGAATATTGACACCAAAAGTCCTGCCCAGCCATCGAGATTGACAGGAGCGATGTAGGAGATTACTACTGCAAGCACCGTCACCGATGAGCTTAAGGCATCTATGAGGGAATCTGTGGCACTTGCCCTTAAGGCATCTGAATCCGTTTTCATTGCCGCGCTGCGGTTCGCTTTCCACAGAAAAAGCTTCATGAAGATCGTTATCAGGATGATGACTATCATCATCTGGCTCATGTAAAGATTACTGGGATGGATTATCTTTGATATGGATGAGGAGAGTAACTCGAATCCGGCAAAGAGTATTATGAATGAAACTATCAGGGCCGAAAGGTATTCAATCCTTCCGAATCCAAGGGGATGGGAGTGCGTGGGCCTTCTTTTGGCTATGATGTTGCCTATCATCGTAACGAAAGATGAGAGGATATCCCCGGCATTGTTGATACCGTCTGAGACAATCGCAACCGATCCGCTTAGAAGACCGATCACGATTTTCACCGCTGCCATTATTGAATTCAATACTATGGATAATAGTGAGTTCCTTCTGATGATTCTGTCCCTGTCCATATTTAAAACCGTTCCTGACAATAATAGTTTCCTCCGCTTTAATTTGCAAGAGTGATACCTAAAATATATAATGACCGTATGAAACTGACTGAGACTCTTTTTACATCCTTGATAAGGAAGGACAGAACACAGATTGCGATAACAGGTGGAGGAGGAAAGACCACCTTACTTCGTCTCCTCTCCTCCTGTTGCAGAGCAGAAGGGCTTAGCGTCCTAATAACCACGACTACGAAGATGCAGAACCCTCTTTTCTATGATTATGAGGCAGATTACGTATATCTTGATGAGAAGGATGTGCTTTTGCATGAGGTGAGAAAGGGGGAGAAGGTGTTCTTTGCAAACAGGGCGGACTATGACATAAAGAAGGTTCTTTCTCCCCGTCTGGAAGTGCTTTCCCTGCTCAAAGAGAGGTATGATGTTCTTATCTACGAGGCCGATGGATCCCGCGGTCTTCCTCTCAAGATACATTCAGAACGTGATCCAGTGATAATCGATGGCACTGATTCCGTTATTGCTGTCATGGGTTTAAGCGCCATAGGAGAGAAGGCATATTCCGTTGTATTCGGGGATGATAGCGATAGAGATGTCGATGCATCCTATATAAAGGATTATCTGGCAAGTCCAGAGGGACTGTTAAAGGGCATGAGCGGTCACACGGAGAACGTGATCATCATAAATCAGGCAGATGGGTATGAGGATAGGATCGATGAAGTCAGAAAGGTCTCCTTTCCTTGCAGGACGTATGTTGCATCGGAGGTGAGGAATGAAGTCTACGTATCTCTTTGAGAACGCTGAGAAAAAAGAAATAGCCGGATTGGGAATGGCGATTGTCACCGTGATAGAGAGCAAAGGGGTTACTCCACGTCGCTCTTCAAGGATGATTGTCTATTCCGATGGAACCTTCTTTGGTACAGTAGGGGGAGGGGAGTCTGAGAGAAGTGCCGTGAAAGACGCTCTTTCCCTGATAAGGGAAGGACGGAGCGAGATCAGAAATTATGATGTACATCATGGCGGAATGATGAGTGTCATGATTGATGTGGTATCAAGGGAGAAGAAGGTCTACATTTTCGGTAGCGGACATGTCGCCACTGCGATGAAGGAGGTATTTACATTCCTCAAATTTGATATTCACATGGTCGATGCTGTATGGGGAGTGGGAGAGAAGAGCTTTAAGAGTGAAGATGCCGATGAGAATACAGCCTTGATTTTCACAGATCATAATAACAGGAACTTGTTCTTTTCCGAGGCTGAGAAAAGCAGAGCATTCTACATAGGCTCCCTCTCTTCTCGATCGAAGAGTGCAGGATATCTTGATGAGAGAACGTATATGCCAGCCGGCCTTGATATTGCTTCTGATACTCCAGAAGAGGTTGCGATAAGCATCGCCGCGGAGGTCATGGCGGCCCTCAACAGGAAGAGGGGATGCAGCATGAAGGAGGAGCGGAGACGGTTCATCATTGTCAGAGGTGCAGGAGATCTTGCGACAGCCGTCATAATAAGGTTGAAAAGAGCCGGGTACAACGTATTGGCGCTAGAATGTGCCACCCCTTCCGTAATCAGGAGAACCGTTAGTCTTGCAGAGGCTGTCTATGACGGAGAGACTACTGTCGAAGGGGAGAAAGCGATCCTCATTGATTCTGCTGAGAAGGCGTTTGCTGCATTCGATGATGGCATGATTCCCGTCTTGATTGACGAGGATGCATCATCCATAAGACTTTTGAAACCGACTGTGGTAGTCGATGCTATCATAGCTAAGAAAAATCTTGGAACACACATCGGCGATGCCCCTCTGACCATCGCACTGGGACCTGGTTTCACGGCCCCTTCTGATGTCGACGTCGTAATAGAGACGAAGAGGGGTCATGATCTGGCAAGGATAATAAGAGAGGGATCTGCTTATCCAAATACGGGAATCCCAGGTGAGATAGAGGGAATTAGTAAAGATAGGGTGATACATTCCCCTTCCGACGGCATCATAGAAAATAAGAGAGCCATCGGTGATATCGTAAAGAAGGATGATGTCATCGCCTATGTAGGAGAGTGTGCTGTCAGGGCAAAGATAAGCGGAATGCTACGTGGCCTTATCAGGGATGGATACTCTTGCAAAAAGGGACTTAAGATTGCCGATATCGATCCAAGAGGGGAGAGGGCGGATTATCTTACGATAAGTGATAAGGCAAGAAACATCTCCGGCTCAGTACTTGAAGTCGTTGATCAGTTCTTCTCCTCTTCGATATATTGACCTGTCTTTGGGGGTACTTCTCCTCTTCGGTAATTGCTTAGGTCTCTGCAAATGGGATATCATGAGAAGCATGGAAAAAGGGCAGTTTGAAAAGGATATAGCAAGATTAAAGACGTCGCAGCTGACACTTTCCTCCTCTTCAGAGAAGGTAAGAAACGACGCGTTATATAAGATATATGAGGCGCTGGAGAGAAATAAGGATTACATCTATGCTGAGAATGGGAAGGATTTAAGGAGTGCGGAAGGAAAGATAAGCCCCTCTGTCCTTCACCGGCTGAAATTTGATGATTCTAAGCTTTCAAGTGTCCGTAATGGGATACTCGATATAATAAAGCTTCCAGATCCGGTTGGAAGGATTCTTGAGAAGAGGGAGCTTGATAGCGGCTTTGTCCTTACCCGGAAAAGTTTCCCCATCGGGGTAATCGGCATGATCTTCGAGGCTCGTCCAGATGCCCTTGTACAGATTGTATCCTTATGTCTGAAAAGTGGAAATGCCGTGATACTGAAAGGGGGAAAGGAGGCCACGTGTTCCAACAGAGCGCTATTTAACGTGATAGCCGCGGCCTTGGATGAGACACCGCTTTCCTCTGCATTTCTGATGTTGATTGAAAGCCATGAGGATGTTGCATCCATTTTGAAGATGGATAAGTACATAGATCTTATCATTCCGCGAGGCTCAAACAGTTTCGTTCGTTATGTCATGGACAATACACGTATTCCTGTTTTAGGACATGCAGATGGCATATGCTCTATATATGTCGATAAATCCGCTAATTTGGATCTTGCAGTCTCCGTCATCGTGGACAGCAAGGTCCAGTATCCCGCGGCCTGCAATGCCGTAGAGACGGTTCTTGTGAACGAGGAGATACGAGATTCGTTCCTTCCTCTGTTGAAAAACGCTCTTGATAAGGAGGGAGTGCGCATACACGCAAGTGAAGATGTTTCTGCGATAATAGATTGTATTCCCGCAATGGAAGATGATTTTCACCGCGAATACCTCTCTCTTGATATCGCAATCAGATGTGTGAAGGATGTCATGGAGGCTGTTGAACATATCAATACCCATGGCTCTCATCATACGGATGCAGTCATAGCAGAGGATGAAGTGGTTAAGGATATCTTCTTCTCTCTTGTTGACAGTGCGGACGTATTCTCAAACTGTTCGACCCGTTTTGCAGATGGATTCCGTTTTGGCCTCGGGGCGGAAGTCGGGATATCAACCAGCAAGATCCATGCCCGTGGTCCTGTGGGGCTTTCTGGGCTGATGAGTTATAAATGGCTTCTTGAGGGAAACGGGGAGATCGTGAGAGATTACGCATCTGGAGAGAAGGAATTTCATCATAAGGATCTTATATGAGGGATTTTTCAAAAGTTAAGAGAATTGTCGTGAAGGTGGGAACGAACCTTCTTACGGATGAGAGTGGTATAAATGAGTCGAGAATAAAAGAGATCTGCCATGAGCTCGCGGCATTAAAGAACATGGGCTATCAGGTGATACTTGTCTCCTCTGGAGCTATTGGCATGGGGGCTAAAATGCTCAAGCATACCAATCCCGTAGTACATATCCCCCTCCGACAGGCCTTTGCTGCAATAGGAAATCCTGTTCTTATGACCGCTTATCAGAACGAACTCTCAAAATACAATATTATAGCGGCACAGGTGCTTATCACGAGGAGCGTGCTGAACAACCGCAGAAGTTATGTGAATTTAAGAAGTGCCGTTTCAACCCTCCTTGCACTTGGTACGATACCTATTTTCAACGAAAACGATGTCGTTTCCACAGCTGAGATAGGTAATGTGTTCGGTGATAACGACAGGATGAGTGCGATGGTTGCATCTAAGATCGAGGCTGATCTTCTGATACTGCTGACAGATATTGACGGTATTTATACTTCTAATCCGAAGAAGGACAGCAGCGCCACACTGATAAGGACGATAGAAAAACTCACCCCCGAGGTATTCTCTTATGCGAAAGGGAAGGGGAGCGTGTTCTCTACAGGTGGAATGAAGAGCAAGCTCCTTGCGGCACAGATTGCAAAAGATGGAGGATGTGCGACCGTGATTGCCTCTGGGTACGAGAGTGATATACTTGTCCGCATACTCAATGGTGAAGAGGTAGGAACACTTATTCTTCCTTCCAAGCGGCTCAGTGCGAGGGAGCGCTGGATCATGGATGCTGCCGTAACTGGGACTATCATCGTTGATGATGGAGCTAAGAATGCCATCCTCTCCAATAAGTCACTTCTTCCTTCAGGAATCATCTCTGTAAAGGGGAATTTCAATGAAAAAGAGGTTGTCCTTGTAACAGATGAGATGGGAAATGGTTTATTAAAAGCGATAACGAACTTCAATTCAGGGGATTTAAGGGCGTTAGCAGGTCATAAGAGCAGTGAGATTGACCAGATACTAGGAAAAGGAAGGAGGGATGTTGTCTTCCGCCCGGAGGACACCAGCCCGGTAGAACATAATGTCTGATTACAAAGTCGTACATAGAAAGCAGGATCTTGAAATGAAGATCTCCAGCCTATACCATCAGGCACAGCTTGCAATCGGTCTGATCGACACGTCTACGAAGGATGATCTCATATCCTCTCTGAACTGGTACAGGGATAACATGAATTTCTGTCTGCACCTGATCACAACTCAGGATAGGGCGGAGGAGATGGATCTTGCGGAGCTTTATCCTGAAGTGACTCTGATTCTTTTTAAGACTACTTCCACTACTGGTGAATACATAAACGCGCTCTCAGATGAGTGCTATACGACGTATTTCCTCGTACTGAGAACGGATACGATACTTATTGAGTATCAGGGACAGGAGCTTATGAGGATGATGGCTGATAGAAACAGGCCTGCCATCATCACGCCGGTGATGCTCTCAAGTCAGCTTGAAGTGATTCCCACTCTCCGTGCCCCCCACCTCAATGGTAAGGATTTCGATCCTTTAAGTTTCACTCCCACGGTAAGTGAGGCGATAGGAGAGGAGAATCTTTATCCTGTCATGGGACTTGGTCTTTACGACAGGGCGCTTTTCCAGCGTCTGAGGGTATATGACAGTCAGATCACGGGGGAGTTCTTTCAGATGGCTGATTTCGGTATCCGGTGTTACCTTCTGGGTTATAGTATCCTTGCTACACGCAATATCGTGATACAGTTTCCGCAGAAAGTGAGCATCGTAGAAGACCGCAGTCCTTGTGAGGGTATTAACCGTTTCTATACAAAAGCCATGAGCATTCGTAGAATTGCGGGAAAGAATATGGTCGAGAAGTGGAAGCCCTATGTTGATAAGTCCCTTCTTAATGATGAGATAAAGAAAAAGCAGATAATACTGCAGAAAACCGATTTCTTCACCCTTATGGATAACTGGAAGGTTAAGGAGTAATCCATCTATTTAAAATATTCCGGGAAAGAAAAAGACGGCTGGAAGTTTTTCCGCCGTCTTCTTCGTTATTTCTCTTGTTCGCTTTCTATCTTTGCTTCCATTATGAGCTTCGTCTTGAGCTCTCTAAGTCTGGAAGAGAGGCTCACCTTGTATATATGAGGATTTATCTGCCTCTTATAGCTCTTATCGAATTCTGTAAGAAGTTCAGCGCTCCTTCTTTGGATTTCTCTGATGTTGATTTCATCATAGAGCCTCTTTCCGCCTTCCATCTTCTTAGTGAGCATTGCCTTAAAGCGTGAATAGTTCTTTTTCTTCATGATGAAGAAGTCCTGGGTGCTGAAAGGATGGTAGAACGGAATATTAACACCTTCTTCAAGAACCTCATCATCCAGTGTTATGAGATCTGCAAGAGCAGAGCCGAACTCATCGTAGAATCTGTATACCTGCTTGATTCCCGGATTAGTCGTTTTCTCATAGCTGCTTGAGACCTTGAGGGTAGGGATGAATACGCCATCCTCCTCCTTTGCCGCAAGCTTGTATACGCCGTTGAGGCTCGCCTGACTTCCTCCTGTGACAAGGTGCGTTCCTATTCCCCATGAGTCGATGGGAGCCCCATCGTTGACGAGGTTGAGAATGATCTCCTCCGTCAGATCGTTTGAGATACAGATCGTTGCATCGGCAAGGCCCGCCTCATCAAGCTTTCTTCTGACAGCTTTTGAAAGATAGCTGAGATCTCCTGAGTCTATCCTGACACCGATCCTCTTACCTTTCTTCTTCATTTCAAGTCCGACCTTGATCGCACTTTCAATTCCGCTTGTGAGCGTGTCATAGGTATCAATGAGAAAGATTGCGTTATCTGGATAGAGTTCTGCGAAAGTCCTGAATGCCTCTACCTCACTTTCGAAGCTCATGATCCATGAATGGGCCATCGTACCTGCGACGGGAATACCATATTTCTTTCCAGCATAGGTGTTGCTAGTCACCTTCGTTCCACCGATGAACGAGGCACGGGAGGCCGAGTGTCCTCCATCCTCCCCCTGAGCACGCCTTAGTCCGAACTCCATGATTGCTCCGTGTCCCTTCGTCGCCTGTACCATCCTGCTTGCCTTTGTAGCAATCAGAGATTGGAAGTTAACCGTGTTAAGAAGGATCGTCTCAATCAGCTGGGCATCAATGAGATCCGTTTCCACCCTTATAAGGGGTTCTCCAGGGAAAACCGGAGTTCCCTCGTCAAAAGCGTAGATATCCCCTTTGAAACGGTATGTTTTCAAAAAAGAGAGGAATGACTCATCGAACTGTCCAAGTCCACGCAGATATGCGATATCCTCATCGGAAAACATGAAATTCTCAAGTTTTGTAAGAAGCTCCTCAAGACCTGTGAAGATGAGATAACCGCCGTTGAAAGGGTTCGTCCTGTAGAACATGTCGAATACTACACGGGGATTATGTTTTTTCAGAAAATATCCCTGAGCCATCGCCAGTTCATAAAAATCTGTTGTAAGAGCACTAAGCATATCAGTCTATCCTGTCAAAACCGCAGTAGGGGACGAGGACCGGTGGAATGGATACCGATCCATCCTCATTCTGGTAATTCTCAAGAATCGCGACGATCGCCCTAGATAGGGCAACTGCCGTTCCATTAAGCATATGCACGAATTTGATCTTGCCATCATCATCCCTGTAGCGGATGTTGAGGCTCCTTGCCTGATAGTCGGTACAGTTGCTCGTGCTTGTAACCTCTCCGTATTCTCCTTCATCTCCACGACCAGGCATCCATGCCTCGATATCGAATTTACGATATGCGGGAGCTCCGAGATCTCCGGTTGCCGTATCTACGACGCGGTAGGCAAGGCCCAGACCTGAGAATATCTCCTCCTCGATGGAGAGTATCTCCTCGTGGAACTTCTCCGAGTCCTCAGGTAGACAGTAGATGAACATTTCAAGCTTTGAGAACTGGTGTACACGATATAGTCCCTTTGAATACTGTCCAGCTCCTCCTGCTTCCCTTCTGAAACAGTGGGAGAGTCCTGTCATTCTTATTGGTAGATCCTTCTTTTCAAGAATGGTGTTGGAGTAATATCCTCCGAGCGTGATCTCCGCCGTTCCAACAAGACAGGTTCCCGTTCCCTCGAGCGTATAGATATTACTCTCTTCACCCCTTGGATTAAATCCAATGCCGTTCAATATCTCCTCTTTTGCGATATCAGGGGTGATAAATGGTGTGAAGCCGTGCTTCAGTACGATGTCCATCGCATAGCGCTCAAGGGCCATCTGAAGGATGACCGCCTTGTTCTTGATATAGTAGAACTTCTGACCTGCGACCTTTGCTCCGCTCTCGAAATCAAGGATGTCAAGAGCTTCCCCGAGTTCCACATGGTCCTTCGCCTTGAATAAAAACTTCTTCGGTTCTCCTACGAACTTTATCGCAAGACTGTCCTTGTCCTCCTTTCCTACAGGGGCCTTCGGACTCGCATAGTTAGGAATCGTCCTTGCCTTTTCCTGGAAAACGGTATCCAACTCACTGAGTTTCTCTTCCTTCTCCTGAAGCTCTGCCTTGATCCTCTTTCCTTCCTCGATGAGGGCGATGCGCACATCCTGCTCAAGCTTGCCCTTCATCTTTGCTGCGTTCTCATTCCTCTTTGCTCTGAGAACTTCAACCTCCTGAAGGATTGCGTATCTTTCATCCTGGATTGCGATTATCCCGTCGAGATCCACGTTCATGTAACGGTTCTCGATGTTCTTCTTTATCTCATCGTATCTTGTTTTCAGTTCCTTGATATCAATCATGCTAATCTCTCCTTGCTTTCTCTCTCCAATTCTTCTGATCTATCACTTGATGCTTTCACCGCCTTATACAAGGCAGCGTCAAAACCGTTTTCAGCCAGTGCCTCCATCCCCCTTATTGTCGTTCCTGATGCAGAACATATTGCCGGTATGATCTCTGCAGCATGCTTCCCATCATTTAGTAGGGATAGTGCGGAAAGAAGGGTATCGCTTACAATCTTCTCGGCTTGGTCATATGGAATACCTGCATTTACAGCCCCCATTGCGGAAGCATAAATGAACTCCAGTGCGAATGCGATGAGAGAGCCTGAGGCTCCTATGAATGCCGAGAAGCTTTTCTCAGAGAGGATGAACGCGCTTCCTATCGCCTCTGCTATCATCATGGCATCTTCTTTAAACACTTTGTCGGCCGAGGCAGAAAAACACACGGCAGTCACAGCTTTCCCTTCCTTTGCTGCGAGGTTCGGCATGAAACGAGCGATGTTACCTTTTCCAAGATTATTCTCAAGAGAGGTTAGGGGAATACCTGCCGCTATGGAAATATACCCCTTCTTCTCCCTTTTTATGCTGCTTAGAAATTCTTTATCGATGAATTGTGGCTTTACCGCAATCAGTATGATATCAGCATCTTTGATCGCATCCTCCATACTTGAAGCCGGCGTGAAGCCCAGTGCTCTTACTTTCTCTTCATCTATGTCATAGAGAGAAAGGGAGAACTTTTCTCTAATCCTCTCTGCAATCGCCGAGCCCATGTTTCCAAGTCCTATTATAGCGACGCTTTTCAATTTGCATCCTCCCAAGAAAAATTTCTCAGTGCCCCCGTCGTTTTGAAATCTGGAAAAGATAACTGCCTTAGAACCTCATAGACCGCGATTGCAACGCTGTTTGACAGGTTCAGACTCCTTATCTCTCCCTTCATTGGAATCCTGACGGTGTTTTCCTTATGTGTGAAAAGGATAGATTCATCTATCCCTCTGCTTTCCTTCCCAAAAATCAGATAGATATCACCTTTTATTTGATCATAGGAAATGTCTGTATAGCAATGTGGCGCTTTCGTTGAGAAGAAAAAAAGGTTGTCCTTATCGTGTTTAGAAAGAAAATCTTCGACGCTTTCGTATTCTGTTATCACAACATCTTTCCAGTAGTCGAGGCCCGCATGTCTGACAGCTTTCTCAGAGATATCGAATCCTAATGGATGTACAAGGTGCAGTCGTGTTCCCGTAGCGGCACATGTACGTGCTATGTTCCCCGTATTCTGCGGTATCTCAGGCTCGAAAAGACAGACGTTAAGCATAGGCTATTTATATACTTTTTTAGCTTATTGCTCAATATTTTCATCTTTTTATATCAGGCAGATGCTGAAGATCCTTGTCCTACTTGCTAAACGGATAGACCTTTAGTTACACTCAGGGCATGGAATTTATCAAGGTAGCGATCTTAGGAATCATTCAGGGAATAACAGAATGGCTTCCGATAAGCAGTACAGGCCATCTCATTCTCGCCGATGAGTTCATACACCTCGGAGGAAGTGAGGAGTTCAAATATCTTTTTACAGTCGTTGTCCAGCTTGGATCAATTCTCGCGGTAATAGTCCTCTACTGGTCAACACTTAATCCTTTCAAACGGGATAGGTCAGAGCGAAACAGGTGTCTTACTCTCTGGGCAAAAGTGCTTGTTGCCTCGATTCCTGCAGGGGTTGTCGGCATACTCATAGACGATATAGTCGATGAGAAGCTCTCTACTTGGCCCGTCATTGCTGCTGCTCTCTTTGTCTACGGAGTCCTTTATATCATCATAGAGAAGAAGCTGAGGATAAAGGTGCGTATAAAAGATACGGAAAGTGTAAGTTATATGGACGCTTTGAAGCTTGGCGTATTCCAGATGCTTGCCTTGATTCCTGGAACTAGCAGAAGTGGTTCCACCATCCTTGGTGGCATGCTTTTGGGTTTTGATCGGACTGTTGCTGCGAAGTTCTCATTCTTCATGGCGATTCCCGTAATGGCGGGAGCATCTCTTCTCCGTCTTTTAAGAAGCGGTTTTGCTCTTACTGGAGAGGAGTGGGGGCTTCTTTTATCCGGAACCCTTGTCTCTTTCCTTGTTTCACTTGTCGTCATTAGAAAGCTAGTTGATTTTGTAAGAACACACGATTTCTCAGGTTTTGGCGTATACAGAATCATATTAAGCATTCTGATAGTCCTTTATTTTACCGTGCTATGAGAGCCTGCATGGATTCTCATAGATGTACATATTCTTTTTTTGAACGTGTTTTCTAGCTAAATTCATGTATGATTTGACATTTTCAATCTCCTATCTCTTTCTTTGCTTTCTGTGAGATATTATAAAACAGAGGAGGGGAGGAGATTTTCAGAATGTAAAATAGTGGAGTTCCTATTCTTTTTCCCTTAGAGCCTTTGCCCTGAACTGTAGTGGGCTTAGGCCAGAATATTTTCTGAATGTTAGACTGAAATAGTTTGGATCGCTGAAGCCTGTTCGGAATGCGATAATCTTGACGCTCTCCTTAGTAAGAGCTAAAAGTTCTTTTGCCTTTTCCATTCTTGTTTTCGTCAAATAATCTATAACAGTCATATCCATTGCACTTTTAAATATGCGAGAAAGATGGAATTTGCTTATCTTCAGATCCTCTGCAATCTCTTCGAGTCCTATCCTTTTGTCGTAGTTGGATTCTATATAGGAGCACGTCTGTTTCACCTGATCAGGCTCATTATCTAAGTCAATCTTATTCTGTGATACTCTGAGATAATCCTCGATCCTTGTTATTTTTTTCTCCTTTTCTTTTTCTTCAGAAAGACGTTCTATACATTTTTTTAGACTTTCAATGAGGTTCTCATCAAGTACTGGCTTTACAAGGAAATCCACAGCTCCAAACTGAAGTGCCTTAACGGCATATGCAAACTCATCATATGCCGTAGAGATTATTACTTTTGCATTATTCCCCTTTGCCCTTAACATCTCAAGAACTTGAAGGCCTGAAAGATTAGGCATATTTATATCGAGTATCATGATGTCAATTTTGCTTTCTTGTGTGATGTCCAAGGCATCCCTTCCATTTTTTGCCTCATAAATGGATGTGAACGGCAATCCAGATGTGCCGACAATCATCTTTAGTGCCTCTCTCTCTATCTCTTCGTCATCTGCAATTAAAATATTATAATAGTTAACGCTCATACTCCCTCCTAAGCGTTATAATAATCAGAGTGCCTTCATGAAGCTTACTTTTTATTATTAATGCATCTTTTTTCCCCGTGAAGAGCTCAAGACGATGCTTTGTATTGCTTATGCCGATATGCTTTCCATCCATATAGTTCCTGTTTATGCATTCTTCTATCTTTTCACAGCTCATACCAGAACCGTTATCATAGATTGTAAGGATGACATCCTCTCCTCTTTCAACTGCCCTGATCACCACTTTTGCTTTTTCTTCCTTGTCTTTTAATCCATGAATTATTGCATTCTCAACTAAAGGTTGGAAGGTAAAACGGGGTAAGAAGAGAGTATCTAATAATATTTCAGGAATATCTATTTCATAGCTGAAACGATTTGAAAAACGTGCTTTCTGTATGTTCAGGTATTCTTTTGTGACTTCAACCTCCTCTCTTAAGACTGCAGGTACTGAGGCATCCGAGAGATTGTAACGCATCAGGGATGATATCGAATGAAGCATGGCCCTTGCTTCATTTATCTTGTTAAGTTGTATTGTCCGATCTATGGAGTTCAGCGTATTGAAAAGAAAGTGAGGATTCGTCTGTGTCTGAAGAGCTAAAAAAGTCGCTCTGTCAAGCTGTGCTTGAACTATCAGGTTCTTCTTCTGTTCTTCAAGAAGTTGTTTTTCAGCTTCAGCTTTCTTCTTTTGGTTTTCCATGGCTTTGACAACATCGTCTGCCATGTTATTAAACGTCTCCGTCAGCAGCATAACCTGATTATCTCTTGATGATACGTTGCTTCTTGCACTCAGCTCACCTAGGGAGATGCGTGCTGCAGTTATTCCAAGTTCTTTTAACGGACGACGTATGTTTCTCGAGTATATTATTACAATCAGAATTAGGAGTAGCGTGAATAGTATAAGAAAAAATATATTCACTATGATGAAAAGGCTGTATGATTTCGCATCTTCAACAAGAAAAGCCGTGTTATTTTCAATTATTAAAGAAAGAAGTTCATCTGCATATATGTTTAAATAGGCTGCTATGCTGTCTGCCTGAACCTTTTGCATATAATACGATGGAATATTGAGTCCGAAAAGTTCAAACGCTTTCTGACATTGATGACTGTATGAAGTAAAGCTTTCTTTTATGGAATAAAGCGTAAAAAGTGCATTTTCATCGTCTATAAGAAGACTTTCGAGGGTTTCTATTGCGTTTTCAGCTACTCTTTTCGATTTGTGGAAATCTTCAAGACGGTACGCGTTCTTTGTGTTAAGGTAATCTTGAAAGGCTTTTTCTGCCTCAGATAGTTCCATCTTAAGGCGTTCTAAAGCGACAAGAGTGTCAGCATTCCTGCTCTGCAGGAGATAGCTTTTATAACGTGAGATTTGTGAGAATGATGAAAAGATTACGAGAAAGACCAGAAGAAATACCAGCGATGATGTGATGAAAGCCGCAATAGAAAATACAAAACGTCTTTTAGCCATTTTCGAACTCCATTAACGTACTCTCTTTTTCCAGTCGGTTGAATATCGTTTTCTCAGCTCTTTTTAAGAGATTTGCGGCATAGTTTTTTGATAAACGCGCAGCTTCTTTTATCGCAAGCTTTTCATCTTTATTAAGTGCATTGAAGATTTTCTTGTTCATTACGAGAACAGAGGGAAGGCTCTCCTCCTCTCTGATGTAACAGAAATTTGAAAATGGGTATGCTTCACTATAGGCGAAATCGACAATGGATGCATCCGTTCCCGCAATATTGAAATCGAGCATCAGAGGAGCCGCATCCTCAAGCTCTATCGTGTACGATGTAAAACCATCTTGTTGCAATTGCCGTACATAATATGAAGAGCCAACAGTAACTACTGTCAGGTTCTCATTATGATCAATCTCTTTTGAGCGGAAAAACACTGCTCTTTTCTTTCTTGGATATATGCTTAGTGCTATGAAATTGTATTTTTCAAGTTCTTTATTTAAAGCTTCAATATCCTGTTTTTCCAAATTCTTTATAGACGGTACATAAGAAAAAAGATAGTCCAGATCTACGAGAGCGAAGGAAATGCCTCCAAACGATAACTGTTCTAAGAGGATCACATCGTTCTCTCTTTCATCGCTTTTGACTTCAACTAAGATCTTATTCCCTGTTTTTCTCTCAACAAGTTTGGAAAAGTACACTAATGCCTTTGTTTCAGGATGTTCTGTCTTGTTATTTGTTTTTAATCTTAAATAATGGTCAGAGGTGTATGTATTAAGGTTTATCGCAATGAAAATAAATAGAAAGAGTAGGGCTTTTCTCATCTCAGTTTAATAATTATAAAACACTTAAAGTATAGTTTAAAGTTTTAATTTTCTTTAACTTCTTGCCATTATCCTTCAATTTCTTGCCATTTGAGAATTCTTTATTGACGGCTCCTTTTTTCCATGCGAGAAAAGACAGGTCATGGAGGTGAGCTTTGGAAATATTCTTACAAGCCTGCGTAAACGGCCTTTTAATAGGTGGTTTCTATTCTCTGATGGGAATGGGGCAAAACATTATTTTCGGAGTTATGAAGATCATAAATTTCTGTCATGGCGAAATGCTTATGATAGGAATGTATCTTACATATGTATTCAACACTTATTTAGGACTTGACCCGTATCTTTCTATTCCATTGGTCGTTGTGTGTATGTTTGCGTTAGGAGCTCTTATTCAACATACGCTGATTACCCCCTCACTGGGAACAAAGAGTTTTACAAATCTTTTATTTTTGACCGTAGGCCTTGGAATGCTGTTTCAAAATCTGGCTCTTGTAATCTTTTCTCCTAATTACCGGACAATTACCACAAGCTATAGTTCTAAAACACTGAGTCTTGGTCCTATTACTATGTCGCTTCCAAAGATGATAAGCTTTATAGGCCTTATTATCGTAACGATTGCACTTTTCTGGTTCTTAAAATACACATCGACGGGAAAGAAAATTAGAGCGGTCTCTCAGAACCCGATCGGGGCTGAGGTAGTAGGTATAAACAGTAAGAGAATCTATATCATCACATATGGCCTCGGATGTGCACTCGCTGGCATTGCGGGGGCTCTTCTAACCCTCTTTTATATGGTCTATCCGATGGTTGGTGCTTCATTCAGTTTCAAAGCACTGATTGTTGTAGTCGTAGGAGGATTTGGATCTATTCAGGGTGCATTCTTTGCAGGTATTTTCTTAGGACTTCTAGAGACTTTGAGCTCTTTGATCGTAGGTCCTACATACCGTGATTTGACGGTATTCGTTACATTCATTGTTATTCTGGTCGTTAGACAGATGATTAAGATGAGGAGGAGATAGGATGAAAACTAGTACGTTGACCCCATATGCGATCAGAAAGAGGATAGCTATTGTTCTGCTACTTACCATCTTGGCTGTCATTCCTCTGTTCTTATCAAGGCAGCCATACGTAATGAATGTATTCATCTTGATTTTCTATACATCGACGATGTCTATGGCATGGAATTTACTTGGCGGTATGACAGGACAGAACAGCCTTGGGCATGCCGCCTACATGGGACTTGGTGCTTATGTCGCAGCTCTCTTTGTTACAAAAGCTGGCTTGAATCCATGGTTGAGCATGCTGCTCTCAATGCTAATTGTAGGAGGACTTGCAGGTATCGTATTCTACCCGTGCTTCCTTCTTAAAGGTCCTTATTTCACGCTTGTTTCGATTGCATTTGGAGAGACAATACGACAATTCGTTATTAACTGGGATTTTGCGGGAAAGGCGACTGGAATTTCCCTCCCATTCGGTGCAGAGTCGTTTTTGGAGTTCCGTTTCATGAGCAAGGCGCCATATTACTATATTGGTTTGATCATGATAATAGGTGTGTATCTGCTGATGAGAAAGATTAGCAAATCCAAGTTCGGTTTCGCACTCAGAACCATAAGAGAGGATGAGGATGTTGCATCGGCGATTGGAATTAAACCGATGAAATACAAGGTATATGCCCTGATAGTCAGTAGCATGATTGCGGCCATGGTTGGAAGTTTCTATGCATACTACAACAGGTATATCGATCCTGATCTGATGCTTCAGTCCTATTCGGTTGAATTTGTTCTGCCTGCAATTGTAGGAGGAGCGGCATTTGTCGAAGGACCTTTAGTAGGAGGAGCTATTCTCATTACTCTCTCCGAGTTCTTAAGAAATGAGTTCGGTGCGATTCTTCCTGGCATCAATTTGATTTTGTATGCAGTAGTTCTTCTTGTAGTCATCCGTTTCCGTCCGGTGGGACTGCTTGGTTGGTTCAGCGAGAGTAAGCTCAAAAAGATGATTGATGTGAAGATCTTGAAGAAGAGTGAGAAGGACGAGGAGGTATAAATGGAAAATCCGATTATTAAAGTTGAATCCATTACTAAGAATTTTAAGGGCCTCAAGGCGGTCTCCGATGTCTCTTTTGAAATCAGAAGCGGTGCAATTACCGGTATGATCGGTCCAAATGGTGCGGGAAAGAGTACGACGTTTAATATGATATGCGGTTATTATCCTCCCTCTAATGGAAAAATCTTTTATAAAGGCGAGGAGATAACTCACAAGCATCCGTATGAGTATACGAATATGGGGATAGCAAGGACGTTCCAGATCATGAAACCGCTTGGCAACCTTCCTGTCGTCGATAATGTTGTTCCAAGCGCATATTTTGGACGTTATGGTGCCAAGTCTTTAAAAGAAGCCAGGGAGATTGCACTTGATGTGTTGAATTTCACAGGTCTTTATGAAAAGAGAAAGGTTCTTGCAAAAGATATGGGAACCCCCGATCAGAAGCGTCTTGAGATGGCACGTGCGCTGGCAACAAAACCTGAGATGCTCTTTTTAGATGAGGTAATGGCGGGTTTAAATCCTGCAGAGACAGAATCTGCTATTGAGCTGATTAGAAAGATTAACGATTCAGGGGTAACCATCTTCTTGATTGAGCACATTATGAAGGCCGTTGTAAGTCTGTGTGAGCACGTTATAGTACTGCATCATGGTGAAAAAATCTCAGAGGGAACTCCTGAGGAGGTCATGAACGATCCGTATGTAATGGAAGTTTATCTTGGAAAAAAGGGGGAAAATAATGCTTAAAGTTGAGAACCTTTCTTCAGGTTATGGAAACTTGGAGATAATCTGGAATGCTTCATTTCATGTGGACGACGGAGAGGTAGTTGCAATTCTAGGTTCCAATGGGGCAGGAAAAACTACACTTGTTAGAACAATTACCGGTATGGTAAGACCAAAATCTGGTTCTGTCATCTTTAATGGAGAAGATCTTGCAGGGAAAAGCAGTAGGACGATACTGGATCATGGAATAGTCCAAGTGCCAGAAGGTAGGCAGCTTTTTACAGAGATGAGCGTGTATGAAAATCTTGAAATGGGTGCTTACAACAAAGAGACGAAAGCACGCTTAGGCGAATCCCTCGAATTTGTCTATAGATGGTTCCCGAAATTGAAGGAGAGGAAGAATCAGGCGGCAGGAACGTTATCAGGCGGAGAACAGCAGATGGTTGCTGTCGGAAGAGCATTAATCGGATTACCTAAGCTTTTAATACTTGATGAGCCGTCACTTGGACTTGCTCCGAATATTGTGGATGATATCCTTTCTGTTGCCCATTCCATGGCCAAAGAACAGGGGATATCTGTGCTTCTTGTAGAGCAGGATATCACGAAGGCTTTGAGAATGGCTGATAGGGGATATGTAGTTGAAAATGGAAAAATAACACTCTCTGGAACATCCAGGGAGCTTGAAGAGAATGAACATGTCAAGAAAGCATATCTTGGCATATAAAATAATGGAGGAAAGTGTATGAAAAAGCTAGTTTCTATTGCCTTGGTTGCACTTCTGTCCCTTTCGATGGTATTTGCACAGGGAGGAGCGGAAAAGAGTGCGGATAACGGTACCGAACCAATCAAGATTGGAGCCATGTATGCTCTCTCTGGCACTAACGCCGCAATCGGCACGAACATCATGAGGGGTGTTGATTTCGCAGTCGAGATGATTAATGAGCAGGGAGGAGTAAACGGAAGGTCCATTGAGATCGTCAGAGGAGACACTCAGGGAGATCCGAAAGTCGGTAGGTCTGTCGCAGAGCGCCTTATCACACAAGATGGGGTACACGCGATTCTTGGATGTCACCAGTCTACAATTACCCAGATCGTCGCACAGGTTTGCGAGCAGTATCAGATTCCTGAGCTTACGGCTATTTCCACTGTAGATAATCTTTCAACATTTGGTTTCAAGTATTTCTTCAGAATGTGCCCAATGAACTCAATTTATGTTGAGAACCAATTCATGTACCTTGAAGATCTTGCCGCAGAGAGGGGAGTTCCAATAAAGAAAATTGCAATTTTTGCAGATAACTCTAACATCGGACAGGAGCTTATCAGATGTGCACGTATTTTTGCACCAAAGTACGGAATGGAGATTGTAGCTGAGATTCAGTACAGCAGTGGAGCGACTGACTTGACTTCGGAAGTCCTTGCTCTTAAGGCAGCAAATCCTGATGCAGTCCTTTGTGAAAGCTATATCAACGATGCGATTCTGTTCACAAAGACGCTTGCAGAGCAGGGCTATGAGCCTCCAATTGTTGTTGCTAAAGCAAATGGATTCGCAGATCCAAGCTACATTCCTGCTACTCCGGGAATCTCAAATGGTATAGCATCTGTCGTAGAGTGGAATCCTGATCTAACAAAAGGCCAGGATATCAATGCCGCATTCAAAGAGAAATATGGACTTGATATGAATGGACACTCTGCAGAGGCTTTCACGGCTGTTTGGATTTTAAAGACAGCATTCGAACAGGCAGGAACTACTGATGGGCCGGCTGTTCGGGACGCACTTGCAAATATGGATATCCAGGGATCATTCCCTAACGGACCTGAGATCATTCTTCCATATGACAGGATTAAATTTGGTGATATGGAGATGGATGGACAGGCACATACTCAGAACAACCTCTACGCTTCTGTTGCCATTGCACAGATTCAGGATGGAGAGTATAAGACTGTTTGGCCATTTGAAGTTTCAAGTACCGAAGTTCTGTATCCTGCTACATTCAAGTAGTACATACATTGATATCTGGGATAAAAGAGGGGCAGAAATGCCCCTCTTCTCATGTCTAAATAAAAAAAAAGCATCTACCTCTGCATAAATATTCAAAAAAATTAAGTTTTTATTCGTAAACTATTGCATAAAATGGTAAAAAGTGTGTATATAAATTCAAAACAAAATAAAATGCCTGTTATCTTCTGGAGGAGTTATGAAAAAGGTTTTTAAATCAATGGCTTTAGTAGCACTGCTTCTGCTTTTATCACTTTCTGTTTTCGCGAATGGAAACAGCGATATGTCTGCACTTGAGAGAATCAAGAACGCAGGAAAGCTCGTTGTTGGAACAGAGGCTCAGTATGCTCCATATGAATTCAGAGACGCCAATGCGAATATCGTAGGATGTGACATGTTCCTTGCATCAGAGATTGCAAAACAGCTCGGAGTTGAGCTTGAAATCGTAGATATGGCGTTTGACGGAATCATTCCTGCCGTCCAGTCCGGTCAGGTTGATCTCGGTATTGCAGCTTTTACAAATACCCCGGAGAGAGCTGAGGTAATTGACTTCTCAGACATATATGAGGAGAGCATACAGTATTTGGTCGTTAAGACAGAAAACAAGGACGTATATACTACACCTGAGTCATTAAAAGGATTGAAGGTAGGATCACAGAGAGGTACAATCCAGTCCATCCTTATCCAGACTGCACTTCCTGAATCAGAATTGTTTGAGCTTGCAAAGTATCCTGAGCTTGCTCTTGAGGTTAGAAATGGAAACATCGCAGGGCTTGTCGTTGATGCTGCTGTCGGTGATTCTATTGTCGCTACGAGCGATGGAACCCTTGCGGTTGCAGATTTCACATTCGATTCTGAGGTCGCGAACTTTGGAAAGTCCGTTGTCGTTCAGAAGGGAAATGAAGATCTTATAGCAGAGATCAACAAGGTAATCGAAAGAGTTCTCAGCGACGGTTCCTATCAGAAGGCATGGGACGATGCTGTAGCTCTACAGATGGAATTGGGACTGTAATAGTTTATGAGTTTCTTTGAGCAGATATTAGCGCTTCTTGTGCGCTATTACCCATATTTTCTTGATGGGGTGAAAAACACTTTGATCATTTCTGCACTGTCTGTCGTGCTGGGGCTTTTCTCCGGCACGCTTATGGCTGTAATGAGGATGGGCAGAATCAAACCCTTGAAATGGATTGCAGTCGCTTATATAGAGTTCATCAGGGGAACGCCTCTTATGGTACAGCTCATGTTCATCTTCTACGGGCTTCCCATGATTGGAATCACATTCCCGGACGTATCCTTTATTCCGAATTTCTCACGTTTCATGGCCGGTGTGGTTGCGATGAGCATGAACAGTTGCGCATATATTGCCGAGGTCATCAGATCTGGTATCCAGGCTGTCGATGTAGGTCAGATGGAGGCTGCAAGGAGCATAGGGTTTAAAAGTGGGGAGTCCATGAGGCTCGTAATTCTTCCTCAGGCTGTAAAGAACATTCTTCCAGCCCTTGGAAATGAGTTCGTAACAGTTATCAAGGAATCTTCAATAGTATCAGTAATCGGAATTTCCGATTTAATGTATGGCACTAATGGTGTTATCGCAATAACATACAGAAGCCTGCCTGCTCTTGCAATTGCTGCAATCATGTATTTCATAATGACTTTCATCGGAAGCAGACTTATTGCGATACTTGAAAAGAGGATGAACCATGCAAGATAAGAACATTATCCAAGTAAGGAATCTTTCCAAGAATTTCGGGCATCTTGAAGTTCTTAAAGACATATCCATAGATTTCAAAGAGAAGGAAGTCGTATCGATTATCGGCCCCTCCGGCGGTGGAAAGAGTACATTCCTGCGGTGTTTGAACCTTCTTGAAAAGCCTACAAGCGGATCCATCCTTTTTGATGGAACCGACCTTTGTGCGAAAGGGGTAGACATCAATAAGCAGAGGGAGAGAATTGGAATGGTTTTCCAGCATTTCAACCTCTTTAATAACATGAACGTGATGAGGAATCTTACGGTAGCTCCTGTTAAGATCAAGAAGATGGAAAAAGAAGAGGCTGAGGCAAAGGCCATGGATCTTTTGAAGAGGCTTGGACTTGAGGATAAGGCCGATTATTATCCATCACAGCTGTCAGGAGGGCAGAAACAGAGGATTGCAATCATGAGATCTCTTATGATGGATCCGGATGTCATGCTGTTTGATGAACCAACAAGTGCCTTGGACCCCGAGATGATCGGAGAGGTTCTGGACGTAATGAAACAGCTTGCTAAAAGTGGAATGACCATGATAATCGTGACGCATGAGATGAGGTTTGCACGTGAGGTAAGCTCAAGAGTTCTCTTTCTAGATGGAGGAAAGGTTGATGAGGATGCTACTGCAAAAGAGTTCTTTACGCATCCAAAAAGCCCAAGATTAATTAGTTTCTTAGACAAGGTTCTTTGATTTATGAAAAAGGATTTCACATTCAGATATGGTTCTTCTTCTGTTACTTTGGCAATAGAAGAAGACCAAATTATTGACACTTTGATTGGAAAAAATGTTGAGGCGATAGAAGATCTTAAGGCGTCTCTTTATGAATCTCTTGATAATCCGATTGATTCGGAAGCTTTAAGAAAAGTAGCGAAAAAAGGTGACAGTATCGCCATCGTCATCAGTGATATGACGCGCTTTTGGATGAGACAGGATAGGATCGTTCCCCTTTTAGTTTCATATCTTGTTGATGACGTAGGCTTTTCTTACGATGACATCAAGATAATCGTCGCCACTGGAACACATGTCGGCTCTTCGGTAGAAGATCTAAAGACGCTTGTTACAGAGGATGTATATGACAAGGTTGAAGTTCTCAATCATGACTGCAGGGCAGATGATCTTGTTTATTTGGGGACGACAAGCTATGGAACTGTGGTTAAGGTGAATAAAGTTGCAGCAGATGCTGACCTTGTGATCTGTCTGGGGGCTGCCACTTACCATGTAATGGCCGGTTTCGGTGGAGGAAGGAAGAGCATCCTTCCCGGGATCGCTTCTCTTGAGACTATCAAGCATAACCATGCCTACAGCCTTGAAAGGGATGAATTCAAGACGAATCACAAGATTGGAAACGGTGTCCTGGATGGCAATCCTTTGAACGAGGACATGCTTGAGGCCGCTGCCATGATGAAGAATCTCTTCATGATAAGTCTCGTGACCGACTCTGATTTCAATTTGACGGGAATATTCTCTGGCCACTACCATACCTCTTGGCTCAGAGCCTGCGAAGAGGTGAGAAGAATATACGACGTTCCTATAAAAAAGAAGGCAGATGTCGTCATTACAAGCTGTGGAGGTTTTCCGAAGGATGAGTCTCTTTATCAGGGGACAAAGGCTGTCGATAATGCGATTTCCGCACTTAAAGACGGGGGAACGCTGATCCTTCTTCTTGAGGGTAGGAACGGTGGTGGCAGTCCTGATTATTTTGACTGGATCAAGCCACTTGTGAACGGAACGTTTGAAAAGGAACTGAGGGAGAATTTCACTGTCGGGGGATACATATTCTTTTTGAACTGTGAACAGGCTGCTAAATACAACATCATGATGTACACATCGATAGATAAGGATGTTGTAAAGCCCATGGGGATAAAGGCATATGATGATGTGGAAAAGCTTATGAAAGATGCGGATCTTGATGGAAAGAGCATTTATGTCATCCCAAACGGATCCACTGTGCTTGCAAGGATGAGAGAGGATTAGAATGCCAAGATTAAGCGATAGAGTTGGAAAATTTACGGATTCTGTAATTAGAAGAATGACTAGGATCAGTGATTCTGTGGAGGGGAGTATCAACCTCTCGCAGGGCTTTCCTGATTTTGATCCACCAAAGGAACTGCTTGATGCCCTGAGTACTGTTGCCTATAAGGGACCACATCAGTATTCTGTGACATTTGGAGCTGAGAATTTCAGACAGGCGCTCGCTGAGAAAGTCAGGAATACGATGAATAGGGAGATAGATCCTGAAAAGGAGATCGTAGTCACGTGTGGTGGCACTGAGGCCATGATATGTGCGATGATGACGATCTGTAACCCGGGAGACAAGGTGATGGTATTCTCTCCGTTTTATGAGAACTACGGTGCAGATGCTATATTATCGGGAGCAGAACCCATTTACATTCCCCTTAATCCTCCTTCATACGATTTTGATCTCTCATTGATTGAAGATGGATTTAAGGCAGGAGCGAAAGCCATTATCGTATGCAACCCTTCAAATCCATGTGGAAAGGTGTTCACATATGATGAACTGATGGCGATTGGTAAGCTTGCCTTGAAATATGATGCATTCGTTGTCACGGATGAAGTGTATGAGCATCTGGTATATGAACCTAACGTCCATATCTCAGCGGCCTCCCTTCCTGGCATGTTTGATCATACGATTACCTGTAATTCCCTCTCGAAGACATATTCGATAACAGGATGGCGCCTTGGCTATCTGATCGGACCGGAAGATGTGATCGAAAATGCCAAGAAAGTCCATGACTTTTTGACAGTAGGAGCTGCCGCTCCACTTCAGGAGGCTGCCATAGCGGGACTGAACCTTCCTCAAAGCTATTATGATGGCTTGAAGGAGTTGTATACTAAAAAGAGGGATTACTTCCTCTCTGGCCTAGATAAGATAGGACTGAAGCACAATGTCCCCCAGGGCTCATACTTTGTTCTTGTCGATATCCAGGACTTCCTTGATCTGGATCAGTTTAAAGGCTGGAGTGATCTGGAGTTCTGTGAATGGATGGTGAGGAACATCAAGGTTGCAGCAGTTCCTGGATCTTCGTTCTTCAGAGAGAATGTGAATAACCTGATAAGACTTCACTTTGCAAGATCTGAAGAGACGTTGAATGAAGCTCTGAAAAGACTTTCAAAACTAGGAGATCTGTTGAAGTAGTTTATATGCTTGGCTTTTTGGGCCAGGCATTTTTTATTATCGTATCAGAATAGAGGTTTCTCTATGTTCTTTGATACATATATTAAGGAATATTTCTCTTTACAAATCATCGTTCTCATGCGATAAAGTAAGTAGATAGGATAAGAAAATCCGCTTCTTAAGACTGGTTGGAAAGAGTGATACCAGAAAGAACAATCTTAGGAAGATCTCCTGTATGAGTAATAGGCAGGAAAAATGTACATCCTATCTTATCTGGCTTAACAGCCGTGAGAGCAGAGGAGAAGCTCAGAGAGCCGTGAAACTCCTCTGTTTTTTTGTTTTTAAGGAGTTGTCTATGTCTGATTACATGAATGGAACGGGGATACAGTATCATCTGCATGTGAAGAAAGGGGATGTGGGACGTTATGTAATCCTCCCCGGTGATCCCAAGCGGGTCCCCCTCATCGCAAAATACCTTGAGGATGCACACCTTGTCGCAGATAACAGGGAATATGTCACCTACACGGGAGTCCTTCTTGGAGAGAAGGTCAGCGTTACAAGCACCGGTATCGGAGGTGCGAGTGCGGCGATTGCAGTAGAGGAGCTCTTCAAGGTCGGTTCTGATACTTTTATAAGAATGGGAACCTGCGGAGGAATCAAGCTGTCTGTAATGGGAGGTGATGTCGTTATCGCCACAGGAGCGGTAAGGGCTGAGGGAACGAGCCGTGAGTATGCTCCGATAGAGTTTCCCGCAGTCGCGGATTTCAGCGTCGTGGAGGCCATGAAGAGAGCATCAGAGAAGATGAACGTAAAAAGCCATATCGGAGTTGTACAGTGCAAGGACAGTTTCTACGGTCAGCATGAACCTGATTTGATGCCTGTAAGCTATGAGCTGAACAATAAATGGGAAGCATGGAAGAGACTGGGGGTACTTGCAAGCGAGATGGAGAGTGCTGCAATCTTTACAGTAGCATCCTATCTTGGAGCAAGGGCAGGTTCCTGTTTCTTCGTCGTAGCCAATCAAGAGAGGGAGAAACTCGGTATGGATAACCCGAAGCTGCATGATACCGACAGTGCGATACGCCTGGCAATTGAGTCTGTGAAGGAACTCATCATTGCCGATAGAGCTCTTTCTTGATATCCTCGTAGTATTTTCTTCTATTATTCAGCAGGGCTTCGAGATCATCATCCTCTTTCGCTTCCTGATCCAGTGAGATGTCGAAGAGCTCAAGCCCTGTTGCAGTATAGTCATTCTGGACTTCCTCATTCTCGAAATCACCCATGTCCAGAGCAAACCGCAGTCTGGAATAGTCTTTTACGACGTCACTGCTCTTGACTAGATAAATCTTCCCGCTGAGCATGTTCTCGATCCTTATTATACCTCTTACCTTGTCCTTTCTGAGAAACTCACCGTTTTTGACCATATGCATATGATTACAACAAAAGAACTTCATTTACAACATCTGTTTTTATACAGATTAGGTTTTTTTGTTCAGCAAATCGATTCTAATAACATTTTTCTTTGCCAATCCTGTCGTAATTTGTTATATTTTTTCAAAACAAAGAAATTTTAAGGTGGTTTGTTATGGAAATTCAGATTCAGGATTTGATCACCTCCATTAAGAACGACGGTATCGAGAAGGCCAGGAAAGAGGCCGATGATGTGCTCAGGAAAGCCCATGCTGAGGCAGAGGCTATCATAAAGGGTGCGAATGAGGAGAGGGAGAAGATTCTTTCCTCCGCAAGAAGGGATATCGAAGTCGAGAAGAAGAGTGCGGAAGAGAAACTCAGACAGGCCGCACGGGATGCTTCCCTAACATTTAAAAAGAGTGTAGAGGATGAGCTTGAGAAGATTATCAAGGAGTCTGTGAACGCTTCCCTTGACAGTGCGCTTTTAGCAAAGCTCATCGAGTGCGTCGTCTCTTCTTCCTTTGTAGATGATTCTCCGACTGTCATGATAAGTGAAAAGGACAAGAACAAGGTATCTTCCGCTTTTATCAAGGAACTTGCCGAGAAAATGAAGAAGGGGATCACGCTGAGAACCAGTACTTCACTCTCAGGCGGTTTTGTGGTGAAGGCCTCTGACGGGTCTGGATATTTTGATCTAAGTGATGAGGAGATCGCAAAGCTCCTTTACCCTTATCTCTCGGATAGTCTTAAAAAGCTTTTATAATTAGGAGGGTACTTTGGCTAATTACTATTACCTGATTGCCAGCCTTCCAATGCTTTCACTGGATGCCACTCTTCCGATAAGTTACCAGGCATTCCTCTCAAAATGCAGGGATATCCTGTCAAAAGGGGATTATGCCGAACTGGAAAGGGCGACATTCACCCCTTCTGAGGGGGCAAGGAACACTCTCCTGCGCAAATGGGAGGGTTATATAGATGAAGTGAGCCACCTTGTTAAGCAAGAGAGGACGAAGAGGCTAGGATGGCAGAGTGGAGAGTCCCCTGTCATCATCAATAATCCCGTACTGCAGGACAGGATTCACAGGGCGACCTTTTCAATGAATCCGCTTGAAGGGGAGAAGGAGATATTAGCCATATATTTTGACTTTTTAGATTCGAATACCCCTTCTGACGTGTTTTCTCTGGAAGCGTTGATGATATATGCGCTCAAGATACAGATTATTGAACGGCTCAATGCTTTCAGCGTGGAAAAGGGTAGAAATGAGTTCCGCACGCTCTTTGGTCGCATACAGGAACAATTTGATAGGAAGGATGGTGAATATGTCAGCTAAGACAGGTCACGTTGTCGGTGTGAATGGAAACCTCGTGAACGTTCAGTTCGACGATAGTGTAATAAAGAACGAGGTAGGTTACATACTGGTCGGGGAGACCAGACTTAAAGGAGAGGTCATCAGGATCACGGATGGGATCGCATCCTTACAGGTGTATGAGATGACTGAGGGTATCTCTGTAGGGGATAAGGTTGAATTCTCAGGTGAGCTGTTATCCGTAGAGCTTGGCCCGGGGCTTCTTACCCAGGTTTTCGATGGTTTGCAGAACCCCCTTCCAGAGCTTGCTGAGAAGTGTGGATTCTTTTTACAGCGAGGAGTTTATCTTGATCCTATTCCAAACATGGAATGGGAGTTTACTCCTACAAAGAAGGTCGGGGATGTCGTGGAGGCAGGAGATTCTTTCGGAAGTGTTCCTGAGGGAATATTCACTCATAAGATCATGGTTCCTTTCACACTGCAGGGATCATGGAAGATCAGAAGCATCAGGGAGAAGGGAAAGTATAAGAGCCATGATGTGATCTGCCAGATCGAGAATGAGAAGAAAGAAGTGAGGGATCTGACTATGATCATAACCCAGCCTGTTAAGAGGGCGATCAAAGGTTATGAGGAGCGTTTACGTCCAGATGAGCCTATGGTCACGAAGATCCGTATCATTGACACTTTCCTTCCCGTTGCAAAAGGTGGAACATATTGTACTCCCGGTCCGTTCGGTGCGGGAAAGACCGTCCTTCAGCACCTTACGAGCCGCAATGCCGATGTCGATATCGTAATCATCGCAGCCTGCGGAGAGAGGGCCGGTGAGGTAGTTGAGATTCTCAAGGAATTCCCTGAGCTGATCGATCCAAAGACGGGCAGGAGCCTCATGGAGAGGACGATTATAATCTGTAATACGTCGAGTATGCCTGTTGCTGCACGTGAGGCATCGGTTTACACGGCCGTTACGATGGCAGAGTATTACAGGAACATGGGACTGGATGTCCTCCTGCTTGCAGACAGTACATCCCGCTGGGCCCAGGCAATGAGGGAGATGAGTGGAAGGCTTGAGGAGATTCCAGGTGATGAGGCATTCCCCGCATACCTTGAAAGCCGTATTGCAGAGTTCTATGAGAGGGCAGGAAAGGTAAGGCTTAAGGATGGCTCTATCGGATCTGTTACGATTGGAGGAACAGTGTCACCTGCCGGCGGTAACTTCGAGGAACCTGTTACTCAGGCAACTCTTAAAGTAGTAGGTGCTTTCCATGGACTTTCAAGAGAGAGAAGTGACGCACGTAAATACCCTGCGATCGATCCGCTGGACAGCTGGAGCAACTACTCTGGTATCATAGATAAGAGTGCTGTGGATAAGGTTTATGCCTACATAAGGAAGAGTAACGAAGTATCTCAGATGATGAAGGTCGTCGGAGAGGAAGGCACGAGCCTTGATGATTACATCTCTTACCAGAAGGGTGATCTGATCGACTATGTTTACCTGCAGCAGAACTCATTCGACCCTGTCGATTTCGCAGCCTCGGTTACCCGTCAGAATGACAGTTTCTCACTCCTATCTGATATCGTGTTAAGTGATTACAACCTGAAAGATAAGAGGGATGCAAGACAGTTCTTCAATGAGGTAAGACAGCTCTTTTTAGACTTCAATGCGGTCGCAGAGAACAGTGATGAGTATGAGAAGAGAAAGAAGATGCTTATAGCGAAAGTTGAGGAGAGGAAGAGGTAAGCCATGCAGAAAGTATATACAAAGATCGAATCGATCGTCGGCAACGTCATAACAGTCAGGGCCGAAGGGGTCAAGAACAGTGATCTTGCGGAGATATCATCCTCTACGGGAGTCAGCCTTGCGCGTGTAATCAAGCTGGATCATGATCTTGTTAGTCTTGAGGTGTTCTCAGGTGCACAGGGGGTGAGTACCGGTGACAGCGTGAGATTCCTGGGCTATCCGATGAGAGTCAGTTTCTCAGATAACCTTCTTGGTCGTATATTCGATGGAGCAGGACGAGCTAGGGACAACGGTCCTGAACTCAGGGAGAACATGATAAACATCGGAGGTCCATCGGTTAACCCGTCAAAGAGAATCATGGCGAAGAACATGATCAGGACAGGTATTCCGATGATCGATATGTTCAATTCCCTTGTAGAATCACAGAAACTGCCGATTTTCAGTGTCTCAGGAGAACCGTATAACCAGCTTCTCGCACGCATAGCGATGCAGGCTGATGTTGACATCATCATCCTCGGAGGAATGGGACTTAAATACGATGATTATCTCTATTTCAAGGATACTCTTGAGAAATCAGGAGCTCTGAGCCATACGATAATGTTCGTGCATACAGCAAGTGATCCTACTGTCGAGTGTACGCTCGTTCCTGATCTTTCTCTTGCTGTTGCTGAGCAGTTCGCACTGCAGGGGAAGAAGGTCCTTGTGCTTCTTACCGATATGACGAACTTCTGTGATGCTCTCAAGGAGACGGCGATCACGATGGAACAGGTTCCTTCCAACCGCGGTTATCCGGGAGATCTCTACAGTGCCCTTGCAAGCCGCTATGAGAAGGCCGTTGATTTTGAAGGTGCAGGATCTGTTACGATTCTTGCCGTGACGACGATGCCCGGTGATGATGTCACTCACCCCGTTCCAGATAACACAGGATACATCACGGAGGGACAGTATTACCTGAGAAACGGCTGGATTGAGCCGTTTGGATCTCTTTCCCGTCTCAAGCAGAATGTGAACAAGGATACCCGTGATGACCATCGTGCACTGATGGACGGCATGATCAAGCTCTATTCGGCATACAAGGAAAGCCTTGAGAAGAAGAGCATGGGATTCATGATGAGTGACTGGGATGAGAAACTTCTGAAATATGGAGCTCTCTTCGAATCCAGACTCATGGATCTGTCGGTCAACATCCCTCTTGAAGAGGCCCTTGATGAGGGATGGAGGATATTAAGTGAATGCTTCGAGCCTAACGAGACGCTCCTTAGAAGTGATCTCATTGAGAAGTACTGGCCGAAGTAAGGAGGTTCTCTTTGGCTGTAAAGTTGACGAAGAACGAGCAGAAGAAACAGAAGGATGAGCTCAAGCAGTTCCAGCGTTATCTTCCGACCCTCCAGTTAAAGAAGTCTCAGCTTCAGATTGTCATCAGGGAAGTTGAGGCGGAGATGGAGGAGATGAGTAGAAAGCAGGAGGAGGCAATAAAAGGCCTTGACTCCTGGATAGCTGTCTACGGCGAGAACACGCTCTTTCCTCCTGAGAAGTCGATAGACACCCTTATAAAGGTTAAAAAGATACATAAGTCGTACTCCAATGTCGCAGGGGTAAGCGTTCCCGTGTTCGATTCTCTTGAATTTGAGGACATAAGATACTCCCTCGACGATTACCCGCTATGGGTTGATGGTGCACTTTTCAGTCTCCGTGACATCGCGAAGTACGATGCACTTGTAAGCACGCTCAGAGAGGAGAAGGAACTTCTTGAGAAGGAGTTGAGAACTACCAGTCAGCGTGTCAATCTCTTCGAGAAGGTGAAAATTCCCGAAGCGAAGGAGAATATAAGGGTTATAGGCATATACCTCCAGGATCAGCAGACCCAGGCGGTAGTTCGTGGTAAGATTGCGAAAAAAAAGCTTACCAAGGTAGGTTGATATGATAGAAAAGATGAAAAAAGTCACAATTTTCTCTCTCAAGGATAGAAAGCAATCTACCATAGAGGAGCTTAGAAACTGTGGCTTGATGCATATCGAGTCGATAAGAACCAAAAGCGAGGGAGGCCTTGCAGAAGAAAAGAGAAAAGAGGAACTTTTGACAGTTCTCTCTGAGATTGAGGAGGTCAAGGAGAAGAAGGACAAGAGTGAGAAGAAAGTCCTCTCAACCTCTTTTGAGAAGGAGCAGGAGGCTCTGTTCACGCTCTCAAATGAGAAGAAGAAACTCTCAGAGGAGATGAATAGACTGCAGCTTGAAAAGGAGAGGCTGGAAGCTTTTGGAAACCTTGAACCATCTCTTGTTTCAGAACTTGAGGATGATGGCTTAAAGCTCCATTTCTATACCATGTCTGATAAGGACTACAGGAAGATAAAGGATGATGAGGATTTCACATCCATAGTCCTCAGAGGTGGAAAGCAGTCCATCATAATGACCGTTAATAGTGAGATAAAGGGAAGGGGAGCGATAGAATTCATCCTCGGAGCTGAGAGTTTGGAGACGGTCTCAAAGAAGATGGATCTTAATAAGATCAGACTCAGTGAGATCAGAAAAACGTTCATCTCCTACATTCCATATGAGGATGAGTGGAGAAGAAAGATCGCAGAATGCGAAGAGAACATAAGGTTCGAGGATGTTAAGAGCACAGCATTCGAAGACGGAGATGTGATCTATATCACAGGGTATATCCCCGAGAAGGATATAGAGACATTCAAGAAGGAGGCTCTCTCGTATACGTGGGCGTATCTCGTTGATGAGATCAAGGATGAGGATAATCCACCGACCCTTGTCAGGTATCCCGGTTTTGTCAGGATCATCAAGCCCGTCTTTGATATCCTCGGTGTCGTTCCAGGCTACAGGGAATATGATATATCAACATATTTTCTTCTCTTCTTCTCCCTCTTCTTTGCTATGATCGTAGGTGATGCGGGTTATGGCCTTATATTCCTCCTTGTCGCTATAGTGATGAATATAAAGAGCAAGAAAGCAAGTGATCTTAACATACTGCTTTATGTTCTGAGCATTACTACGATAATCTGGGGAGCCCTTACCGGTACATGGTTTGGATCAGAGGCGATACTCAGAGAAGTTCCCTTCCTGCAGCGTCTCGTATTACCGGCGATAACGAATTTCCCTGATGTGATGGGCGTTGATTCGGATTGGGCGCAGAACATGCTCATGAAGTTCTGCTTCATACTGGGAGCTGTGCAGCTTTCTCTTGCATGTGTGCTCAACATCATACACAAGATACCGAAGAAGGATCTTTCATGGCTCTCTGATCTTGGATGGCTGATAGATATCGTGCTTCTATACCTGCTCGTACTCTATCTTGTAATAGGTGAAAGCTGCCCGTTCACGCTTATAGTGACAGGAGTTGCTATCGGATTCGTCCTCGTCTGCTGCTTCTCTGGACAAGCTCCGGGAGTACCTTTCGTGAAAGGACTTCTTTCTGGTCTTGGTGGCTTTTTCACAACGTTCCTCAACACTGTATCGTGTTTCTCGAACATCATGAGTTATATCAGGCTCTTCGCAGTCGGAATGGCGAGCCTTGCCATAGCTCAGAGCTTCAATGACATGGGTGCGGGATTCCTTCCTCTTGGAATACTCGTAATCCTTTTAGGTCACGCGCTTAATCTCGTCATGGGATTACTCTCGGTGGTCGTACATGGTGTAAGACTTAACTTACTCGAATTCTCCGGTCAGCTCGGTATGGAGTGGTCCGGATACGAATATGAGCCTTTTAAGAAGGCTGTCAACAAATAAAACATAGGTAGAAAGGAGTTTTAAATGATTTACCTAGCTTATATCGGAATGGCATGTGCTCTTTGTATTTCCGCTATCGGATCCGGAGTGGGAGCCGGAATCGCATCCCAGTCTGCAGTTGGTGCCTGGAAGAAGTGCTATGCACAGGGTAAGCCTGCACCGTTTATAATGGTTGCTTTTGCAGGCGCACCTCTTACTCAGACGATCTACGGCTTTCTATTGATGAACTTCATTAGAAGTGCTATCGAAGGGGGAACAGATCCTATTCTCTGCTTCTTCATCGGGCTTCTCGGTGGAACATCAATGGGCCTCTCAGCCTTCTTCCAGGGAAAGGTAGCAGCCTGTGCCGCTGACAGCCTCGGAGAGACAGGAAAGGGTACTGCTAACTACTTCATCGTAATCGGTATCGTAGAAACAGTAGCACTCTTCACACTCGTATTCTCACTTCTTGCACTTTAAGAAGTTTTCTCAAAAAAAGAAAAAGACTGGTTGCTTTTTTGCTTCCAGTCTTTTTTAGTTCCCTATGGATTTAAATCAGATTCATCATATGCTGCATGAAAAGTGATGTCAGGGTGATCAGAACCCAGCAGGAAAGGCCGAGGATAATAGGTTTTCCCCCTGTTCTCACAAGTTTTATAATATCCGTATTCAATCCTATTGCACCCATTGCAAGTACGATCATGAATTTTGATAGATTCTTGAAAGGGGAGAAGAGGGATTCATCAAGTCCGATTGATGTGAGTATCGTGGTGGCAAGGGAGGCAAGGACGAAATAGATTATGAAGAATGGGAATATCCTTCTCATTGAGACACTACTTCCTTTCTCTGCTCCCTCCTTTCTTATTCTCATGAGTGCAAGGGCAAGGGTTATCGGGATGATGGCAAGCGTCCTTGTAAGCTTTACAGTCACGGCCTTATCAAGTGTCGCGTTTCCAAGATTCCACATGCTATCCCATGTGGAGGCACATGCCGTGACGGAGGATGTATCGTTTACTGCCGTTCCTGCAAATATTCCGAACGGGGTTCCATCCGTGGTACTAAATCCTATGGCCCTTCCGAGGATGGGAAATATGATTGCAGCAAGCACATTAAAGAGGAATATTACGGATACAGACTGTGCAACCGTCTCATCATCTGCACCTATCACAGGAGCGGTAGCAGCTATCGCGGAGCCTCCACAGATTGAGGAACCGACTCCAATCAGTGTTGCCGTCTCGCCCTCTATTCTCAATAGCTTTGAAAGTATGAATGCTGTCAATAAGGAGACCATGATCGTTGAGAGAATTATGGGCAGTGACTGCATTCCCGTCTCTGCGACCACAGAGAGATTCATTCCGAATCCAAGAAGAACGACAGCCCATTGAAGGACTTTCTTTGATGTAAATTTTATCCCTTCTGAAAATTCTCCCTTTTCCTTGAAGAAGATTGCGATTATCATACCAGCAACTATTGCGATCACCGGTCCTCCGATTATGGGAAATGTCAATCCAAGAATGTATGAAGGTACTGCTATCAAAAGAGAAAGCAGAAGACCTTTCCAGATTTTTGCTATATGAATCATTGCTGTAGTATTACTGAAAAAAAGATCTTAGGGAATATACTTCTTTGTAGGTTCTTCACGGAAAGCTGAGGGAAGAGGGATAGAGATTGAAAAAGAGAGCATGTGAGTTCTAAAGTTTAGTTACCACACAAAACATAGGACGAACACATGCTCTTAGAACAAATTATAGCAAATAACCCGTCACTTCAACCATATGAATACGTCAATAACTCATTATCTTGACCAAACAACAGTAGCATTTGGAGCTCCCCAAGGAGAGCCAGTGGGAACACCTTCTATATTGTCTATGGTTATTGTAGTAAGAGAGCTGCAACGACTGAAAGCATCATCGCCAATTGAAGTAACGCTGTTGGGGATATCGATACTTGTAAGTGATGAACAAGAGTAGAATGCACTTTCTGCGATTGAAGTAACACTATCAGGAATTGTAATACTCTTAAGAGAAGAACAGCCATTGAATGCTTCTCTTCCGATTGAAGTAACGCTATTAGGAATTGTAATACTCTCAAGAGATGAACAATCTTTGAATGCTTCTCTTTCGATTGAAGTTATATCTTGGGGAAGTTTTATTGTTTTTAATTTGGCACATTCTTTAAAAGATATTGAACCTGTAAGAGTGGCTGTTTCAGGAACAGGCCATTCTTCCAAAGAAGAACAACCCCAGAATGCATCTCCTGCGATTGTTGTTACACTATCTGGAATATCGATGCTTACAAGTGAGGAACAAGCAGAGAATGTACCGACATCAATAGATGTGACACTGTCTGGTATCTTGATGTTAGTAAGAGACGTACAATTATGGAATGCCCTTGCTCCAATTGAAGTAACGCTATTAGGAATTGTAATACTTTCAAGAGAAGAACAATTTTGGAAAGCTACTGAACCAATTGATGTTACGCTATCAGGAATCGCAATACTCTTAAGAGTTGAACAACCCCAGAATGCAGCTACACCAATCGAAGTAACGCCATCTGGAATATCGATGCTTACAAGAGAAGAACAATTTTGAAAAGCTGCTACATCAATTGACTTTACACTATCTGGAATCGTAATACTCTTAAGAGCGGAACAGCCATCGAATGCACCTACACCAATCGAAGTAACACTATTAGGAATATTAATGCTAGTAAGAGATGAACAATTAAAAAATGTATTGCTTCTAATCGAAGTGACACCATTGTAGGCGTGGATCATCTGGGGAAACTCCTCCTCTCCTAAGATCAGTCAGAAATAAATCATCTAGGGTAGGGCTTCCTTTGCGATTCTGTAGAAATTCGTTACGGGCATGCTCGTTTCTTTCTTTTCGTAAAGGATAATATATATTAGCATCTGCGATTTCATAACCAAGAAATCTGATCTGTTCAAAAGTTTTTTGTGACATCAGCACAATTTGCTCTCCAGGATTACCAAGGAAAAGAGACTCAGATAACTTTCTGACAGAAATCGTATTGTTTAAAAAACTCTCGGCATAAGAGAAATAGGAATCATCTGCCCTGTACCTTTTATTACGTCATATTTCTCAATGGGCAAAGAGAAATGCTCAATCAAGGTATTTCTTTCCATCCATTGTAATATCATTTGAGATGGTGAAAACCCGATTTTGTAATAATAATGTTATCCAGTGTAATGCCGTGAACTCTTTGCAGGATAAATCAAGTATCTTTAACGCATTGTCCCTGAAATGGAGCTTATCTCATTTCCAGACAGATTAAGAATCCTTGAAACCCTTTCCTCTGGTAATCCGTCTTTCAGCATCGCTTTTGCCGTGTTGTAAATAACTTCTTTCGTTGTAGCTTCTGCCGCTTCTTTCGCAGCATCATCCCTTTCCATTTTTATGTATTCTTCCCATTTCTTTGTCATTGCTTTTCTTCCCTCCTTACCCATTAAATATTCTACTACTTTTTTCATTATGGGCAAACGCATTTTTTCTTTAGTGAAATCTGCTGTCAGATCGTGAAAAAGATCTTCTAATTCTTTTTGTTTGATGTTTAAGCAGTTTACCATATGGATTTCTATGCCTTTGTCTGAAAAAGCGTTCTCTTTTGTACTTTTTTCAGTGATGATATATGTCCGTACAGAACATCCAGACTTTTCCGCATCATGAAGATTAAGCATTATGATGATTCCTTTTCTCAGACTTCCCCATTCCTCTCCCGGAGAGAGCAGGATAGATCCTATTATGAAAGCATGAAAATGTCCTCTTTCCAGTACCGATCCGCTTCTATAGCGGTTAGCCTCCAGATTGTATACAGTTCCATTTTTCGCATATAGGATCACATCGGCTATTATTTCCTTCCCTTGAGGGTTCTTCAGTTTTACAGCAGTTCGCACTTCTTTTATATCAACATCTTCTCCTGTTATCTTTTTTATGATGAACCCTGTAAAGGAAGGGAATTTGTCTGAAGCGATCTGGAAAGGGTAATCATCGATAAGATGCTGTTCCTCTTCATCTAAAAGTTTTCTGAATAGTTTGTCATATTTCATTCATTTCTACTTATTTATTAGTGGAGAAAAGGTTGTAATTTATTAAAAAATTTTTTTCCGTATTACTGACCATTCATTCCAGAAATTGATGATTTGGAGCAATTCCCACTTTCCTTTTGAATCTTTTTTCCCTTATTTTCTTCTTGAGGTGATAACATGCTGGAACTTATTGGACTTACATGGGATGCGCCGGATGGTCGGCGTATCCTTGATGATATAACTCTTAGTTTTCCTTCTTCCGGTATTACCGTCATAACGGGTCCTAACGGCGGGGGAAAGACAACTCTTTTAAAGATAGTGATGGATATTGAACATCCTTTAAAAGGAAAGGTGCTTTTTGACGGGGAGGATATAACATCCCTTGATACTACAGAAAGAGCCAGGATGGGGATAAGCTACGGCTTCCAGACCCCAGTGAGGTTCAAGGGTATTACCATACATGATCTTCTGGAGATTGCATCAGGAAAGAGTCTGGAAAAGGAGGATGTCAACAGGCTTTTAGCGAAAGTTGGACTCTGTGGAAAAGATTATGCGGAAAGGGAGGTTGATCAGACGCTCTCAGGAGGGGAGATAAAAAGAATCGAGATAGCATCCGTACTGGCAAGAGAAAGCAGGATTGCGATATTCGATGAGCCTGAGGCTGGAATTGACATCTGGAGCTTCTCAGGTCTTATCTCGGTGTTTGAAGAACTCAAGAAGGGTGATGTTCCCGTCCTTATCGTAAGCCATCAGGAGAGGCTGATGGAGATTGCGGACAGGATTATTGTAATTGAGGGCGGAAGGGTGAGCATGGACGGAAAGAGTGAGGATGTGCTGAAAAAACTTCTTCCATCCGCATGTCCGCTGAAAAAGAATGGAGAGAGAGTATGAAGAAGGAAAGCGAGGAGATAATGAGGATAATAAGCGAGTGGAAGGGCTCGTTTGACTGTCCATACAGTATTCGTGAAGATGGGAAAAGCATAGATAGAAAGGATTTTGGAGATGTCAGGATCGTCCCAAAAGCGGATAACAAAGGGCTTGACGTCTATGTGAAAGAGGGAGCGAAAAATGCCCGTGTCGCAATTCCCAGCTGTATAACTCACTCTGGAATTGATGAGGATGTCTATAACGATTTCCATATTGGAGAGGACTCTGTTGTCACCATAGATGCTGGATGTGGAATACATTCTGAGCAGGGCATGAGCAGACATAGTGGGAAACACCGTTTTTTCATCGGGAAAAACAGTCATGTCACATACCTTGAGAAGCACGTGGGGCTTGGAAAAGAAGGTGCAAAAAGGGTAATGGATCCGTACTCTGAGATCCATCTTGAAGAGGGATCTACCCTTGATATGGAGGTCTCTCAGATTGGGGGACTTGAAGAGTCCCATCGAATCACTAAGGCATTTCTCGATAAGGATAGCACTCTCAAGGTCAAGGAAAGCCTTCTAACTGAGAAAAGGCAGATTGCGACGACGGATTTCCATGTCGAGCTTAACGGAGACTCCTCAAATGCCGATATAGTATCACGTTCGGTAGCAAAAGATGAATCGAAGCAGGAATATACATCGAGAATAGTTGGAAATGCGAGATGTACAGGTCACAGTGAGTGTGATGCTATAATCACGGGAAAGGGTAAGGTATATGCTTCTCCTGCACTTGATGCGGTCAATGAGGATGCCTCCTTGATTCATGAGGCTGCGATAGGCAAGATCGCGGGAGAGCAGATAATGAAGCTGAAAACGCTCGGATTAAGTGAGGAAGAGGCAGAAGAGAGGATAATAATGGGGTTTTTAAGCTGACATCTGATATTCAATTTTTCTCCTTTTTCAGATACTATAAAGCCCATGGTGAAGGATAAAAGCAATGCTCTTGTTAAGATGACCTATCTTGATGAGGCGTTAAAAGATGTTGGGAGTATGGAAGGCAGGGATGCCGTGGAGGAGAGGAATTTCTCTGTTGATGGCAGCAGATCACATTTTTTTGAAGTGCTCTCAGGCCAATGCGTCATTGCAACTACCTGGAGGGAGATGCCCGACTCTGATGAGGTTACGGGCCTTTTCTCATTGAATGCAGGGGATGCTTGTCTCGTCCTTCCTGGAGAGCCGTATCTGGTAAGGCTTGGCACGGACAGCCAGGTCAGTGAGTTTGTTCTGGAGAGTTATGTTCAGTAAGAGAATATGCCGAGTAAGGGATCTTGAGATAGGAGGGAAAAAACCAGTCAGGGTCCAGACAATGTACGACAGCCCGATTGTAGGGGCTGATATCGATGAACTTATTGCACGGATTGGAAAACTCAGTTCAATGGGCTGTGACCTGATCCGTTTCAGCTATTCCTCATTTGATGATGAGGTTCCATTTAAGGAGATTGCAAAGCGGAGTATTATACCCGTAGTTGCGGATATCCATTTTGATTACCGTCTTGCATTGAGCGCTCTTGAAAGCGGTGCGGATAAAATCAGGATCAATCCCGGAAACATCGGTGCAAAATGGAAAACGAAGGAGGTCGTCCTTTCTGCTCTCGATAAGGGTAGGGCGATCAGAATCGGTCTGAACTCTGGTTCTTTGCCGAAAAATGAGAAGGGCCTTGATAAGGCATCGCTGATGGTTGAGACTGCACTTGATTATCTTAATGATTTCGAGTCATGGGGGTTCACGAACACAGTCGTCTCCCTTAAAGCAAGTGATGTTGACGTCACTATGGAGGCCGCGCGTAAGTTCGCCACCTCATCCGATTATCCTCTGCATCTCGGAGTCACTGAAGCTGGCAGTCCAATCGTGTCCTCCGTGCGCTCAGCTTGGGCACTTGGCAATCTGCTTCATGAGCATATCGGGGATACCGTCAGGGTATCCATCACGGGAGATATCGAGGATGAGATCATCGCTGCTAATGAGATACTGAGGACGCTTGGGCTTAAGAAGGGTGGAGTGCGCCTCGTCTCCTGTCCCCGTTGCGGTCGCCATACTTTCGACTCAAGGGGGATGGTTGAGCGCCTCCAGCCCCGTCTAATGGCACTTGATAAGGATATAACGGTTGCAGTCATGGGCTGTCAGGTAAACGGCCCGGGGGAGGCGAAGGATGCCGATTATGCTCTCACCGGTATAGGCAAGAAGGCTTTTCTATATGCAAAAGGAGTTTTGATAAAGGAAGTTACAGAGGAAAATGCGGAAGAAGCTCTTTTTGAGGCGATAGAGAATGGCAGATAGTAGTAAATTTCTTGTAATTAAAGGTGCTCGTGAGCATAATTTGAAAAACATATCGCTTACACTCCCTAAGAACTCCCTCGTAGTTCTTTCCGGACTCTCAGGATCGGGTAAGAGCAGCCTGGCTTTTGATACTATATTCGCAGAAGGTCAGAGGAGGTACATGGAGAGCCTCTCAAGCTATGCCCGACAATTCTTAGGTAGGATGGAGAAGCCCGATGTTGATATCATCGAAGGTTTAAGTCCCGCCATCGCCATTGAGCAGAAATCGACGAACAGGAACCCGAGAAGTACCGTTGGAACGGTCACTGAGGTCTATGACTATTACCGTCTGCTATGGGCGAGAATTGGACAGAAGCACTGTCCGAAGTGCGGTCGTATCATATCAGAGATGTCCATAGATCAGATAATTGACATCATATTCTCCCATAAGGAGAACGGCCGATTGATGATAGCAAGTCCTATAGCCCGGGGAAGGAAAGGGGAGTTTAAGAAGATAATAGAGGATGCTGTGAAGCTCGGCTATTCTAGGGCCCTGATCGATAAGCATATCTACAACATCGATGAGGGGATTCCCGACCTCGATAAGAATGTCAAACATAACATCTCCATACTTGTTGACAGAATCAAGAACTGTCCAGATCACCGAATGAGACTCAGCGAGGCTATTGAAAAGGCATGCCAGATGTCCGATGGCCTTGTGGAGGTATCCTATGTCGATGAGGATGATCTTGTAGAGATCTACAGCGAGAAGAACTCCTGCCCTGACTGTGGAATCACGATAGCAGAGGTTGAACCGAGGCTCTTTTCTTTCAATAATCCGTTCGGAGCGTGTCCTGAGTGTAATGGATTAGGTTTTAATAAGACATTTGACATAGATAAGATAATTCCTGACAGAAGCAAGTCTTATAATCAGGGGGCGATAGTCACATCCGGCAATGGAAGTTTTGCCAGAAGCAAGTTCAAAGCATTCTTTGAGTATTATGGTTATACTCTGGATACTCCTTTTTCTGAGCTCTCTGACGATGTCTTTAATAAACTCATTTATGGCACAAAGGATAAGATAAGCTATAAGATAGAGCATAAGACCAGAGGTGGTCATGTAGAATACAGTGATCAGTTCAGAGGCCTTCTTGCAGATCTTGAGCAGAGGCTCAGAGAGTCCTTTTCTATGAACATAAGGATGTGGCTTGAGAGTTTTCAGAGTGTCACAGTATGTAAGAAGTGCCATGGGGAGAGACTCAGACCGGATGCGCTTGCAATCACGGTAGGTGGACTTAACATAATGCAGATGTCAAAACTCAGCGTGAGAAGGAGCATAGAGTTCTTTGATAATCTAAAACTCACGCCCACCGAGGAGGAGATAGCCCGGCAGATCCTCAAGGAGATAAGGAACCGTCTCAAATTCCTCTACGACGTGGGACTAGGATACCTTACACTTCATCGTGCGGCTTCCACTCTTTCAGGTGGAGAGGCGCAGAGGATTCGTCTTGCAACACAGATAGGAAGTGCTTTGACAGGCGTCATGTACGTGCTCGATGAGCCTTCGATTGGACTGCATCAGAGGGATAATGAGAAACTCATAAGGACCCTTGAGAATCTCAGGGATCTTGGAAATACCGTCATCGTCGTCGAACATGATGAGGATACTCTCCGTGCTGCGGACTATCTTGTGGATATCGGGCCAGGTGCGGGAAGCCTTGGCGGAGAGGTCGTCGCTGCCGGCAGACCTGAGGAGGTTGCTCTTGTCGATGCCTCTGTGACTGGGCAATATCTTGCAGGCAAGCTCACCATTCCGGTTCCAGAAAAGAGGAGGGCGGGAAACGGTAAATTCATAGAGATAGACGGATGTATCAAGAACAATCTCAAGAACATAAATGTCAGGATACCGCTTGGAAAGATGAGCGTCATAACAGGTGTCTCCGGCAGTGGTAAGTCAACACTTCTTAATGAAATACTTCTTCCCGCTCTTGAAGATAAGTTGAATAAGAGAGCGGAGAAATTCGACGGGTATAAACGTCTTACAGGGCTTGAGAACATTGATAAGGTTATTAATATCGACCAGAGTCCGATAGGAAGGACTCCAAGGAGCAATCCTGCGACATATGTCGATCTTTTTACCCCGATAAGGAACCTCTATGCCTCGATGAGCGAGTCAAAGGCCAGGGGGTATACCGCCTCTCGTTTCTCCTTCAATGTCCCCGGTGGCAGGTGTGAGAACTGCCAGGGGGATGGGCAGCTCAAGATAGAGATGCATTTCCTTCCAGATGTGTTCGTCAAATGCGATGTCTGTGATGGAAAACGCTATAACAAGGAGACTCTTCAGGTTGAATACAAAGGCAAGAACATCTCCGATGTCCTTGATCTTACGGTAAGGGAAGCTCTTGAACATTTTGAGGCTATTCCCCAGATCAGGCGTAAGCTTGAGACGCTGATGGATGTCGGACTTGATTATATAAAACTCGGACAGAGCGCCCTTACTCTCTCAGGAGGGGAGGCACAGAGGGTAAAACTAGCTCTTGAGCTTTCAAAAAAGAGCACGGGCAAGACGCTTTACATTCTTGATGAACCGACGACGGGCCTGCATTTCGCGGATGTGAAAAAGCTTTTAGAGACGCTTAACAAGCTCGTGGATCAGGGGAATACGATAATTCTCATCGAGCATAATCTTGATGTCATAAAGACTTGTGACTATATAATCGACCTAGGACCAGAAGGTGGTGATGAGGGGGGAAATGTAGTTGCATGTGGAACGCCTGAAGAGATAGCGAAAGTAGAAAAAAGCTATACGGGGCAGTTTCTTAAGAGGTATCTTGCTTGAAAAAGGCCATCCTGTTCCTACTGCTTCTCTTATCCGTAACATATGCCGTCCTTGCGCTCAGTGCGCATGACATATTCTATGCGGATAGTGAGAGTCTAAGGAACATGGCATCTTTAAGGGGAATAGATACGAGTCTTGGAGATGAGGAGCTCCGAACGGCTTTATATGAGGCGGAAGGTCTGGAGAGCTACAGCGAGGAGGTGAGCGGGGATGGCTCTTACTCGGTAACGATCAACAATGCGGACTACCTCTCATCATCAGGGTCTCTGATAACGCTTAGAGGTTCTGTAAGCCTATCCTTTTCCCATTCGGGGGATGAGACTGTGATGTCCAGTGATGAGGTCGTGATAGACACTTCTTCCTCCCTGATCATCGCTCTTGGGAATGTCGTTTTCAATACCACGGGAGAATCGAGTGCACAGGAGATAGTCGCTGATATCGTGACATTTTACTGGGAGAAGGGGAACATCGTGGTTGAGAATGCAACGACGATGAATGAGAGGACGAACAGTGAGGATGAGACGGTAAACGTCTATTCCGTCGGTGAGAGGCTTACCTATTTTGACAGTGGAGCTGCGATCTATGAGAACGGATACATCGCAAGCAGTGATGAGGATCCTCTCTCGAGTATCTCTGCAAGCAAGATAACGATGCTTCCCGGCTCGGACATGCTCATTGAGAACGCAGTTCTGAATATAGGACGTGTCCCTCTTTTTTATTTCCCCGTATTCTTCTATCCTGGTTCAAGGATAACAGGAAACCCCTCTTTCGGATTCACTTCTTCCCGTGGAGCATTCTTGAACACGACGTTTGAGCTTTTCGGCCACACAGACCTGATAGACAGCTCCTCTTCATCATCCTTTCTCTCGATTTTCTCAAATACGGAGAACAGCGATAGCCAGGTGCCACGAGGCTCATATTATACTGATGTAGAGGATCTGAACGTGGTAGAAAACTGGGCAAGGAATACAGAGAGCCACCTTGCCGTCATGGCGGATGCATATCAGAACGTAGGTCTTCATCTTGGTCTTGATTCTAGGATAAACCTCTTTTCGAACTCCCTCTCATTTGACACTTTCTCAGGAGTGGCCCTGACTTATGCTAATAATGCAAACAGCAGTAATTTTCGCTATTACAGCGAGAACAGCCTCTCATATTCGTATTCTGGACTCGTGATCGCACTCTCTTATCCAATATATTCCGACAGTAATGTCCTGCTTGATCTGGGAAACAGGATCACGTCCTTTTCCATTGAGCCTCTTTTATTCCAAAGTCCTTCGTTTCCAAGCACATACTCATCATCGATAACATCCTTCTCCCGGTATGCTGAGATCCGATACACCCTTCCGCAGAGCCTGAGATCCGATTTTCTCTCATCCTTCTCAATCTCCCGTTTCAGAGCTGAATCACGATACTCATGGAGCAGGGGAAGCAATGATGAATATTCATATCAGATAGATTATATTGATCTTCCTGAACTCAGAGCATCGGCCTCCGGATCCATATTCAATTTCGAATATCAGGACAGGGGAGAGGAGGAGAGCCAGCTTGATGAGGCAGACCGTTTTCTGCTCAGCGATCCCCTCCTTTATGACATGTTCCATGAGGATATTGTGAGAACAGGTCATGTTTCATCATCATATTCAATTGGAATGGGGTATACCATAAACCAGAACCTGGAGAACAATATCGACTATTATAATGGTCAGGTCGATTCCTCATCCCTCTCTTCAGATACTTCCCTGCGACTGACGACAGAACTGGATGTAGGAAACTATTTTGCTCTCAGAAGCATACTCACTCCTTCATACAGTTATGACAGGGAGGAGGATGACAGCCTATCCTGGTCCGATGAATTCTCCCTCTCCAATACCATAGAGGCGGAGATCCCGATCATTGGATTGAAATATAGCCTGACGAATGTCGCTTATGAGTATGGACGTACTTTCAGTGCTGACAAACTTGAGACCGTGGATGCGCTCTGGGCCTTTGATGAGGATCATGTGAGTACGCACTCGATTGCCCTTTCAAAGACTTTTGATACCATCGCAGGTTCTTTCACTCCTTCGATAAGCTATACGATTTTCCCTCTTACCGGTAGCCTGACCCCGTCATTGAGCTACCGTTATGGGAATTTCGCCACTGCATTCTCCTACCGTTTCCAAAATGATGAGGATACGGGATCTTTCCTCTCAGACCTTTTGAGATTCTCTCTCGCATACAACGGTACATATGTCGTCGCTTCCTCATCGTTTTCCTACCAGACGGGAGACTATGATCCATCCGCATTCTTTTCCCCCCTTGAGATTTCCTCCCAGCTTTCACTGCGTACCGCAGATAGGAAATACAGCATAACAGAGCAGCTCGAATGGAAGGGGTATGATTCATCCTCCGGTCTTGATAACTATGTCTCATCACTGAGAACGATACTGACTCTTCCTTATGTCACATGCTATGTCGATTTCACCGGTCCGTTCTCTGCTCTTGAACTGAACACGATCAACGCAAGGATAAATGCCTCGGACATTCTCATAAGAGGCTGGCGTAACAGGCTGTATCTTTCCCTTGGGCTCTCTTCAACACTTAATCTGGATATCCAGAACATAGCAGCCTCGAGTTTCACGATAACCCCGTCCATAATATTCTCAATAGCGGAGTTCCTTGACTTCCGGTTGAGTTTCACAAGTTCGAACAATAATTTCGGGGCCTATCAGGATGGGGGAACATTCAGTTTTTCAAAGCTCTGGGATGATCTTTTACGGAGTTTTGATTTCTTCGGAGATGGACGATATAACACGAATTTCAACATGTCATCCGTCTCTCTTGAAGTGGTACATTACATGCAGGACTGGGCGTTACATTGCAATTACTCGACTTCGGTTGTATTATCGAATGATGTATATCGCTTTGTCCCTGAGTTCAGCATATATCTGAGCTGGAACACATTCCCCGACCTCAACATCGACGAGAGCTGGGAGATGAGGAATTCCACATGGGTAAGGAGTAACTGACATTGATTGAATCTTATGCTTTCTCATCTCAGGAACTCGCTGAGAAGATTCTTGGTGTAAATGACAGGAATCTCAGCTATATAGAGCTTCTTTTGGGCATGGAACTTTCGATTAAAGGTAATGTAGTATCCATCGCTGAAGGAAATGGGGTGTTCTCACCTCTTTTCCGCCTTTTAGAGAAAGAGGCGAAGGTGAAAGGAAGTCTCAGTGAAGCTGAGATATTCATGGCATATGAGGACATTGCCCAGAATTATAATGGGGAAGAGAAAACAATTGCCGTACAGCAGAAAACCGTATGGCCTAAGAGTTCGAAGCAGAGATCTTACATCAATGCTCTTTATGATAGCGAGGTCGTTTTCGCCACCGGTCCGGCTGGTACAGGAAAGACGTTCATTGCGATAGCCTATGCTCTTTCAGAGGTGATGAAGGGAAGCAAGAAGAAGATCGTCCTTACCCGTCCCGTGGTAGAGGCGGGGGAGTCCCTTGGCTTCCTGCCTGGAGATCTCATGGCGAAACTCTCCCCGTATCTTCGTCCCCTCTATGATGCAATGGAATTCTTTCTTCCCCTTGCCCAGATAAGGAGGATGGAGGACTCTGGGGTGATTGAGATCAGTCCACTTGCCTATATGAGGGGAAGGAGCATAAGGGAGAGCATAATAATCCTTGATGAGGCTCAGAATGCAACGATTGCACAGATGAAGATGTTCCTTACCCGGCTCGGGGAGGGAAGCAAGGCGATCGTAACGGGAGATCCTACGCAGATAGACCTTCCGTTCAAAGATAAGTCGGGACTTATTGACGCTGTGAAAAAACTTTCTGGAATAAAAGGACTGAGCATAGTAGAATTTACGAGTAGGGATACCCAGAGAAGCAGGATCGTAAGGGAAATAGTGAAAGCTTACGAAAAGGAGGAGGCGGATGAGAAACCAGGTGTTTAAAGATGTATGGGGATACTTCTCAAACGCGCAGAAGATCGCATACCTTGTTCTTTTCGCACTCTGCGTCCTCATAGGGGTCCTCATCCCGCTTCTACTTCCCAACTCCTCGATGAGGCAGATAGAGCTCAGTAGGAACTATCAGGCAGGAGAGCTCAGTGATGAGGATGTGTATTCACCTCAGACTGTGAATTTCATAGATGAGGTCGCAACGGAGAATGCCAGAGCTGAGGCACGACGTGCTGTTCTTCCATATTATTCATTCAATCTTTTGAACACCATAGCCGATATGAACCTCGTTCATGACTATGCAGAGTCTCTCAGCACGGACAGCGCCACGAGTCCGTATGCGGTTCTGAGGGAAGCAGGCATTCTGGATACGGACCTGACGAACAGGATACTCAACCTGCCAGAGAGTGACAGGAACATTATTGCGGGGCTGATTGAGGATGTGATGAAGGCGGTCCTTGCAAAAGGAGTCTACAGCGCTACGGATATCAATGAATCACTTTCTCAAGGATATTCTATGATCACTACCGAAAGGCTGGATTCCCGTTATAGCGTCTATACAGAGACTGTTGATGTATCCTCTCTTCTCATGTCCGAATACATATATGAGTATCTTATTAATTATGGCTTCGATAATTACAGGGAAATCGGGGATTCGAACATAATCATAATTGCTGAGCTGATTAGACTTCTTGCTTCGCCAAATGTCAGCTATGATGCACTTGAGACCGATAACCGTAGAAATGAGGCTGCGGTTGCCACAGCCCCTGTCTCTGTTCGTCTTGAGGCAGGTGATCTCATCATAGCACGGGATTCAATCATTACAGAGCAGGCTCTGAGGATAATCGATGAGATCAACAGCATGAGAGTCTATGTACCTATTGCCAGCCTTATTGCGGATGCGGTATTCCTTTTTGTCATACTCTCTTTTGCCACCTGTTTCACCATCTCCTGCATACAATACAGGTACCGCATTCCTCTTTACTCGATAATGTTTGTCTCCGGGCTCATAATAATACTCATTCTGAGCTTCTTCTTCATGAGGTGGATACTATCAACATCAGACAGGGTCACGGTCGATCCACTCCTGCCATTCCTTTTCCTGCCGGTGCTCTTTACATGCATGACAAACAAGAGGAGGATAGGATTTGCGATCGGATTCGTTACCGCGGGCTTTGCTGTTCTTTTCCCGACGTCCAGCAAATACACATTCTTCCATCTGCTTGTGGTCATAGAGGCCTCTGTCCTTTTCGCTCGTCATGGAACGAACAGGATAGATGTGATATACGAGGCACTTTATTCGGCATTGATCGCGGCTGTTGCAACTGCGGCATTCTCCCTTATAAACGGTTATAGTTATGAGGTGCTTGCAAGCAACATCGTATTCATCATCCTGAACGTACTTTTCACATATATTGCGGTCTCCGTGAGCCTTCCTATATTGGAGAAAATCTTCAACCTTCCCACACAGTTCCGGCTTCATGAACTCTCATACACCGATTCCCCAACGCTTAATAGGCTCAGCCAGGTGGCACAGGGAACGTTCAACCATGTCAGGAACGTCTCTGACATGAGTTATGCGGCGGCAAAGGAGATAGGAGTCGATGCAGAGCTTACGAGGGTTGGTGCTCTCTATCATGATATAGGAAAGGCTGAACATCCTGAGTACTTCATAGAAAACCAGGGAGGCAAGGGTAATGCGCATGATGAACTCAATAATAACCTCTCTGCTGCCATCATAAAGAGCCATGTGAAGCTCGGGGTGGAGAAGGGCAGGGAGATAGGGCTGCCCCAGGAGGTTCTTGACATCATAAGCCAGCATCATGGCAATGACATCATTACCTATTTCTATAACGAGGCTAAGAAGAACAGCCCTGATGGAAGATTCGTCCATGAGGAAGACTTCAGATATAACAGTGACATCCCTCAGTCTCCTGAGGCTGCGATTGTCATGCTTGCTGACTGTGTCGAGGCTGCAAGCCGTACATTGAAGAATCCGAATACGCAGAAATATGATAGGCTGATAATGAATATCATAATCAGCAAGATAAACCATAATCAGCTTGCAGATAGTAAGCTCACCCTCACTGATCTTGTGAAGATCAAGGATACTTTCATCCGTTCCCTCGTGGGAAGAGATCATCAGAGGATCGAATACGATAAGGAGTGATATGTACGAGTTGAGTTTTTCCGACATCCAGGAGGGGCGGATTGAGAATGTCGATGAACTCTCATCACGTCTAGCAAAGATGGTTGAGAGCCTGGATGTGAAGGGTGATTTCTCCATGACATTCGTCACTGATGCTGAGATCAGGGACCTAAATAGGGAATACAGGGATAAGGATGAGGCGACGGATGTGCTGACATTCCGTTTGAAGGATGATTCCTCCTTCCCATCCTTTGATTTCATGGATGAGGAACTGGGGGATGTATTCATCAGTATTGATGCGGTTTCCCGAAATGCTGAGACTTTCTCTGTTCCCCTTACAGAGGAGCTTACGAGGGTGATGCTTCATGGCCTTCTTCATCTGCTTGGATATGATCATGAGACCAATGATTTCTCAACAGAGAAGATGCTTATAAAACAGGAGAATATCCTCTCTGCCCTCGGCTATAAGGCATGAGCTTCTTATGTATATAAGAAAATGCTTTACTCTTTTTAGAAAAAGTGGTATCTATACTCTTGGAAATCAGATATAATATTATCGATTGGCGAAAACAATCTATAGAAGGAGAAGAATAATGAAAATCGGTATCAATGGATTCGGTAGAATCGGACGCTTCGTTTTCCGCGCTGCTATGTCTCGCCCAGAGGTTGAAGTAGTAGGAATCAATGACCTCTGCCCAGTAGACTATCTTGCTTACATGCTCAAGTATGATACGATGCATGGTCATTTCGAGGGGACAATCGAGGCTGATGTTGAGAAATCACTTCTTATTGTTAATGGAAAGAGCATTCGTGTAACAGCTTGCAAGGATCCTAACGAGTTAAAGTGGGATGAGGTTGGAGCTGAGTACGTTGTTGAGTCAACAGGACTTTTCCTGACAAAGGAGAAGGCACAGGCTCATATCAACGCTGGTGCCAAGTATGTTGTAATGTCAGCTCCTTCAAAGGACGACACTCCGATGTTCGTAGTAGGTGTAAACGAGAAGACATATGTTAAGGGAACTCAGTTTGTTTCAAACGCTTCCTGCACAACCAACTGTCTCGCTCCTGTCGCAAAGGTTCTCAATGACAAGTTCGGTATCGTTGATGGACTTATGACTACTGTTCACTCAACAACAGCAACTCAGAAGACTGTTGACGGACCAAGCATGAAGGACTGGAGAGGTGGACGTGCTGCTTCCGGAAACATCATCCCATCATCAACAGGTGCAGCAAAGGCTGTAGGAAAGGTAATTCCTTCCCTCAACGGTAAGCTCACAGGTATGTCAATGAGAGTTCCAACCCTCGATGTATCAGTAGTTGACCTCACTGTAAACCTTGCTAAGCCAGCTAAGTACGAGGAGATCTGTGCAGCGATGAAGGAAGCTAGTGAAGGAGAGCTCAAGGGTATTCTCGGATACACAGAGGATGCAGTTGTTTCTTCCGACTTCCTCGGAGACACAAGGACATCAATCTTCGATGCAAAGGCAGGTATCGCACTTACAGATACATTCGTAAAGGTTGTTTCCTGGTATGACAATGAGATCGGCTACTCCAACAAGGTTCTCGATCTCATCACATACATGAAGAAGGTTAACGGTTAATCTTAACCACAATATTTTAAAATCCGGCTTATGCCCGGACTGAGGGCCTGCCGTCTGGCAGGCTTTATTTGTAATAAAGGAAGTTCGATATGCAGTTAAATACAATCAATGAAGCTGATTTAAAAGGCAAAAGAGTTCTTATTCGCGTGGATTTCAACGTACCTCTGAAAGAAGGAAAGGTGACGGACAATACCAGAATCAAGGCAGCTCTTCCTACTGTGAAGTATATTCTTGATCAGGGTGCATCTCTTGTTGTTATGAGCCACTTTGGACGCCCGAAGGGACAGAAGAATCCCGATTTCTCAATGGCACCTATAGCAAAGGAGTTCGAATCCCTTCTCGGCAGACCTGTAAAGCTCGCACCGGATGTAATCGGGGAAGAGGTTGAGAAGGAGGTTAAGGCTCTCAAGCCGGGTGAGGTCCTTCTGCTTGAGAACGTAAGGTTCTATAAGGAGGAAGAGGCAAACGATCCTGAGTTTGCAAAGACTCTTGCAAGCTATGGCGATATCTATTGCAACGACGCATTTGGAACCGCTCACAGGGCGCATGCCTCAACAGAGGGTGTCTCTCACTATCTTCCATCTTATGCCGGATTCCTGATTGAGAAGGAAGTCAAGTTCATGGCTCCTCTTCTTGAGAATCCTGAGCAGCCTTTCGTAGCTGTTATCGGAGGAAGTAAAGTATCTAGCAAGATCACAGTTCTTGAGTCTCTTGTAAAGACATGTTCCACGGTCGTCATCGGTGGTGGTATGGCATATACGTTCCTCAAGGTTGAAGGACATGAGATTGGAAAGAGCCTCTTCGAGCCTGATTATCAGGATACAGCGAAGGCTTTCCTTGCAAAGGCGAAGGAAAAGGGTGTCAAGGTCATCCTTCCTGTTGATCACGTCTGTGCTGCGGAATTCAGTGAGAATGCTTCTCCTGTAGCAGTCGATTCTGTAGATATTCCAGAAAACCTCATGGGCATGGATATCGGACCAAAGACTGTTGCCTTGATTGTTGATGAGATTAAGAAGGCGAAGAGTGTTGTATGGAATGGACCAATGGGTGTATTTGAGTTTGAAGCATTCAGCAAGGGAACAGGAGAGGTTGCAAAGGCTCTTGCCGACAGTTCTGCTACCAGCGTAGTCGGTGGTGGAGACAGCGTTGCCGCCATAAACAAGTTCGGTCTTGCGGATAAGATCAGTCACGTTTCAACAGGTGGCGGAGCATCCCTTGAATTCCTTGAGGGAAAGACTCTTCCTGGTATCAAGGCTCTGGAGAAATAAGATGAGAAAACCATACATCGCAGGAAACTGGAAGATGAATATGAGTCCAAGTGAGGGTAGGGCATATGCCCAGGCCCTCCTGGATGCTGTGAAGAAGAGCGGGGCAGATGTCAAGATGATGGTTGCACCTCCTTTTGTCACGATCCCGGCAGTGCTGGATGTCCTCAAGGACAGTCCGATCATTGTTGCCGCACAGAACATGGCAGATCATGATAAGGGAGCTTACACAGGAGAGGTTTCCCCTCTCTTCCTCCTTGACATGGGTGTGAATACTGTTATCCTCGGTCACAGTGAGAGAAGACAGTACTATGGAGAGACGAACGAGAGTATCAATAAAAAGATCCTTCTTGCCCTTTCTCATGGAATGGATGTCATCTACTGTATTGGAGAGACTCTCGAGGAGAGGGAATCTGGAAAGCTTGAGGCAGTTCTTTCAAGACAGCTTGAAATCGGTCTTAAGGATGTCAGGAAAGAGGATATGGAGCATATCGTAATTGCCTATGAACCTGTATGGGCAATTGGCACAGGAAAGACCGCAACTCCCGAGGATGCGGATGTCGCACACCTGTTTATAAGGAAAACCGTCGCTTCTTTATTCTCAAAAGATATTGCAGAAAACCTTATTATACAGTATGGTGGTTCTGTTAAGGCTAACAACGTTAAAGCATTGATGGCCAAGGAGAATATCGACGGAGCATTAGTCGGAGGTGCAAGCCTCTCCGTTGAGGATTTCCTTCCCATCTTGACTTTTGACAAATAACTTTCGGAGTAGAGAAAGAATGGGTGTTTTGAGTATTATCCTTTTGGTTCTTTTCATTATCGTGGCATTGCTCCTTGTTTTCATGGTTGCAATCCAGGATGAGAAGAGCACTGGACTTGGTGGAATTTTCGGTGGTTCAAGTGAGTCAGCTTTCGGCAGCTCATCCTCCACGTTCCTCACAAAGGCGACTACCATACTTGCCGTTGCGTTCATGGTCCTTGCACTCCTCGTTGCTCTTTGCAACAGGGGAAGCAGTGATAATGTCGTTGCTTTCGCAGAACAACAGAGCCAGACGGCAGCAGGTACCACGTGGCTTGAGAGTGATAGCGTAAACACTGACAGTGCGGCTGCTACTGCGGCTCCTGATGCGGTGGAAACGACTGGAACGGCAGAAGAATCAGCTAATTAAGTTCAGAAAGTTTTTAGCCGGCCTTGATTATCTCCTGAGGTCGGCTTATTCTTTTACTTAAGGAGAATGTTTTGAATATTGCAATCATTTACGGTGGTAAGTCCAGTTCTTCCTCTAAGCTTGAGAAGATTTCGAAGTCATTGGCGAGAGGTCTTGAGGAACAGGGACATATGGTTAAGATTTTCAATGCATATGTGGACACCGATCAGAGGCTATCATATTTTGATTTTATAATTGTAGGATCGGAGCCTATAGGCACGTTCAGTGCTAAGATTCCAGATCAGATCAGAAAATATCTACGTGAGGTTCCTGGAGCAGGAGGAAAGAGATGCCTGAGCTTCGTTTCCGGCGGACTTCGTTCAAATGGTGCATTGCAGAATCTCATGAAGATAATGGAATCAGAGGGTATGTTTTTGACCCTCAGTGAGGTCATGACGAAGGAAGGGGATGCCTATCTTCGTGGTAAACATCTTAAATTGGAAAGGAACTGACATGAGAAACAGAAGATTCATTCTTACGCTTATAATTCTGGCACTTGTATCTATTAGTATTACTGCGGCACCGCTGGGTACAGGGGGCTCCACACTTGTGGGAGCGCCTGCTGCAACTGTTAATCTTATAAGAAACCGTGCCATCACGAATGAGGAAGTAGATCAGAGGCTTGCTGAATATCAGGCAGCGGGAGCAAATATTGACCGTACGCAGGTCCTTAATGTCATGATCAATGATGAGGTATTCCTTCAGGGTGCGGAGCGTGACGGGATTGAGATTACTGACCAGATGCTTGATCAGGTCATGGCACAGCAGAGGGCATCTATTGAAGCTCAGGTCGGACAGAGCCTTACAGATGAGCAGTATAACAGTATTGTCGAGTCTCAAACAGGTATGACATACGATGAGTACAGGGAGAATGCCCGTGAGCAGCTGCTTGTCAATCAGTACCTTTCTCAGGTAAAGGGTGATGAAATGCAGACAGCGATTGCAGATATTCAGATAAGTGATAACGCAATCGATACTTTCTACAGAAGAAACAGGCAGAGCTTCTATAGCCCGGAAAACGTACGTCTTGCCCATATCTTCATTCCTAAAGGTGAGGATGAGGGTGAGAACAGTGCTAATGCAGCCCTCCTTGTTGATGTCGCAGAGCAGATCAAGACAGGACAGATCACGTTTGAACAGGCCGTTCAGGATTATAGTCAGGATGAGGATTCAAAGAGCATCGGAGGCGACATCGGCTGGCTTACTATGGATAACGCTACAGCCCGTGCCGGTCTTGGAGATTCATTCGTTGACACCGTGGTCATGATGAGAGCTGGAGAGGTCTCTGGTATGATCGAGTCGAATCTTGGTTATCATATTGTGAAGGTTTCAGTGCATAACGACGGGAAGATTCTTAATCTCGATGACAGGATCAACCCAGAGGAAACGATGACGCTTCGTGAGTATATCAGACAGCTTCTTACTCAGCAGGAGGCAAATCTCATCATGAATAATGCATTGAACGATATGATCAATGAGCTGAGAAACGAGGCAAGGATAAGGATTTATTAAATATGCTTAATGGAAGAAGCCTTGCGCGTCAGATTGCTGTATCCACGCTATACAGCCTAGATTTCAATAATAACTTGACAAAGGATGTCGATTTATCGGTGTTTCCTGGTATGAGTGAGGAGGAGATGGCTGAACTCGATGATGATGTCGTCATCTTCGCCCGATATCTTATACAGGGTACGCTTGAGAATCTTGAGCATCTTGATAAGTTGATATCCACATATTCTATTAACAGGTCGATAGAAAAGATAAATATCGTAGACAGGAACATACTCAGAATCTCCTTCTTCCAGATTGAGAACCTCAAGGATACCCATCCCACGATAATCATTGATCAGGCCGTCAAACTTTCTCAGAGTCTTTCTAATGACGTCTCCTACAAGTTCATAAACGGTGTTCTGGACACGTTCGTTAAGGATTTTGCATCATGATACAGCTTAAGAATAAAGAGGAAATAGAAGGGATCAGGAAGAGTGGTCACCTCCTTGCCGACCTTTTCCGACATCTGGATGAAAAAATTGAAGAAGGAATGAGTACCTATGATGTAGATAAGATCTGTGATGATTTTATCAGAAAGCATCATGCCATTGCTTCCTGTCTTGGCTATATGGGATATCCGAATGCGACCTGTATATCCGTTAATGATACCGTGATACATGGAATCCCCTCTAAGAAGATTATTCTAAAGGATGGGGATATCGTATCTGTTGATATCACGCTTGATCTAAATGGATTCGTCTCTGACAGTACCCATACCTATGAGATCGGTACGGTCTCTAAGGAAGTACATCAGTTGAATGTTGTTACGGAGAAAGCTCTATATAATGCGATTGACGCTGCAGGAAAGAAGGGTGCACGTCTTCATGATATCGCAGCTGCCGTTGAGGATACATGTAAGCCTTATGGCTATGGAATCGTAAGGGATTATTGCGGACACGGTGTAGGATTCTCAATCCATGAGGATCCTCCCGTATTCAATTACATCTCTCTGCGCAATCCGAATTTCAAATTGAGAGAGGGGCTTGTAATAGCCATAGAGCCCATGATCAACATGGGATCATGGAAGATCAGGGATCTTGATGATGGATGGACTGTTAAAACACTTGATGGCTCTATCGCCTGTCACTGGGAACATACGGTCGCCATTACAGAAAATGGTGTTGAGATAATGACTATCTAGGAGAGAGACGATGAGCGAAAAGGAGTTTATCACATGTGACATGATCCGGGACGCGGCACTGAAGCTTGTGCATAAGATGTACAAGGAAGACCATTTTGTTCCTGATATCATCTACGATTCCCTCAGAGGTGGAGCATACATGGCAAATGTCATGAGTGAATACTATAAGCTCATCGCCATGAAGGAGAACAAGACTCCCGTATTCTATGCTGCCGTGGTTGCAAGAAGTTATGGAGATGTTAGAGAGCATTCCAACCATGTCGATATTGATGGCTGGACAGTAAGTCCGAAGGTCCTTAAAAAGGGGATGAAGGTTCTTATCGTCGATGACATCTTTGACACTGGTATGACGGTAAATGCCCTCGTGAACACGGTTATGGAGGCCGGTATCCCCAGAGAGGATATAAAGGTTGCTGTCTATGATTATAAGGTGAAGCTCTATGTCGATGAGCATATGCCTGTACAACCGGATTACTGGTGTCGTAAACATGTCCTTCAAAAAGAATCGGATTCAAGATGGATTCATTATACCTGTCATGAATTCATAGGCCTTACCCATGATGAGATAGATGAGGTATTCCATGATGAGGAGGTTAGGGCCATTCTTCATGACGTCTTAGAAAATTGAAGAGAGTAGAGATATCCACCGAGAAGGTGGATATTTTTACCGATAATAAAAATCTTCACCGGAAAAAAGTAGGTAATCTCCATTTTTTGCTGAGAAATCAAATCCATTAGGATTAGCAAATCCTATTTTCTTTACTTCTAGTTCTTCTATGGAATGTATCTTTTTCTCTTCTTCAATTGCCATGGATAGAGACATTTTCTCTTTTAAGAACTTACATTCAATTACAGTATAACCATCCTGAAGTTTTATCACGACATCAAATTCTCCATTCTTTTTCTGCTTAGGAAGATCATACCAATAAGTTCCTGTCTCAATGAAACTCTTTTCCCTTCTCTCTTTTATCATTCTTGTTATATATTCTTTGACAATGCGTTCAAAACGTCGGGAAACATATGCGTTTAATTGAGGTGCTACTAGATTATCGAAAGTGGCATCTGCTCCGTAATGAAAGATATAATTTCTGTTTGCGATAACGAAAGTATAAAAGAATCTAAGAAGGTTATCAGAGATTTCATAAAAAGTCTTTTTTGCGTCATCTTTTCTATTTATAGGATTATTCTTTTCAATCAGATCCATTTCAATAAGTCTTGAAAGTTCTTTTGATACGACACTTGTAGATGTATTTATTGCACTTGCTATTTCATTATTCCTCGATTTTCCGTTTTTTAGATAAGATAGAATCGCACTTGAGTATTCCAATTTACTTATTTCTGTAAGAAGAATTTCATTTATCGTAGAATATACGGCATCCCAGCGATCTAGGAAAGCCCGTTTTATATTCCACTCCAGTCCTTTTTCTGGTCTTAGTCTTTCAAGAACAAAAGGAAAACCTCCAAAAACAGAGTAATATGCAACTTTTTCATACGGTGACAGATTTTCGTAAAATGCTGAAGAATCAAGATAATCAAAAGTTTTGAGGTGGAGTTCCAGATCGAATCGTCCGTATAGAGGTTCGTCATATTCACTCATTTTTTTCATTGTGGAAAGATAGGAACCACAGAATATGAATGTTAGATTGTCTGGGAGACTATCTATGGAACGTTGAAAATATGAATCAAGATTACCACCTTGGAATCTTTTCTTTAATAGGGGATATTCATCAAGAACAATTACGATCTTTCTGCCTGTTGAAGCGATGAAAGATAAGATGGCTGTGATATCATTAACTGAATTTAGATAAGGCATATTAAGTGTCATGGCAGCCACTGCAGCAAATTGCCTAAGATTTGAATCGAAAGTATCATCGACGGCAAGATAACTTATTACCGTACCCTCATAATTGGATAAAGCTTCTTTTATCAATGTACTTTTGCCAACACGCCTTAAACCATAAATGAGTATGGCTTTACTATATGCTTTCTTTAAATCCAATACTTCTTTGATTCTTATAATTTCTTCTTCTCTGTTTAAAAACATTTTTCCTCGTAACATTCTTAAAATAAATTATGTTAAAAAAAATTTCAACAAAAAATTTTTCAACATAAATCTCTTCTGCTGGATAAATGTTTTTATCTTACTATTATTCTCTTACTCACAAATATTAATTAATATGATGACATGAATCTTATAACTCTCATAAGAAAACATGATTTCCTGTTATACTGTGTCTTCGGGGCTATGGCGACATGTGTCAACATGCTTAGTTATGAGCTGTTATACAGGATTCTTGGAATTGAAAATGTGATTTCTGTCGCTCTCTCCTGGTTCTTTGCTGTTACTTTCGCTTTTTTTACGAATAAGTACATAGTTTTTAAAGGAGAAAATGGGGAGGTTATGCGTCATGGATTTTTTCATGAACTAGGCTATTTCTATAGTTGCAGGGCCGCAAGTGGTTTTCTGGATGTGGCTATAATGTTCATCGCCGTAGATGTACTTTCTTATAACCACACCCTTTGGAAGTTCATTTCAAATCTTGTTGTTGGAATATGTAATTATCTTGCTGGCAAGTTCTTCATTTTCTCAAAGAAATAATTAGAAAAGCGGTACATAGATTATTGTTCCGCATTCGGGACATGTGACGTATACACCATCTTTGTTGTTTTTACTTCCTGATATTATATCAATTCCCCTGCTTGTTATACTGAGTATGGAAGATGGCTCAAACTCGACAAAATCGAAATCACCCCGTCTCAGCATGGCCCTGTCCTCCGATCTCAAACCTCCTGATATGTAAAGATCCTCTGCATCGATTTCTTCAAGGAAAGGAAAATCAATAGGGCTGTTTATTATCAGGACATCAGGATTTTCCGTACTAAAATCAATGGAAGTTTCCGCATCAAGCATTTCATCCAGCGTCGCATTGAATAAAACCACTAAGGTCTTATCATAAGGATAGGTTATTACAGTTATATTATCTGTATAGCGTTCAACCATGATCTCTCTGTTAAAAGCTGATTTCATGAATACGGTATCATCAACGATGAATTCATCAGAATCATTCAGAAGAACATAGGAGGTATCTTCTGGAGAGGGGACAACCAGATCAAAGGCAAAAACACTAAAACATATGGAAATAGAAAGAAGTAAACTTAATAATATTTTTCTCATTATATCCTCCTAAATTTAGGGTAATAATCAAATATGACTCTGTCAAACAAAAACAATGGCCTCAGTCTAAAACCGAGGCCAAGGACAAGGAGTATAAAATTAGAAACTTGTTCTAATTACTTCTGATTCTTCTGTGACGACATAGTAATAGCCATCATGATGTTTAATTCCAACGATTGTCTCATCGTTGATATCACTGGTATCTTTTGTATTTGTCGTACCATCATTGTTTATTGTGATAACCTCAGGACCATATTTGAATCCTATGAAAAGCTCTTCATTGATAACCGTACTATATGCAACTCTTCTGTTATCGAGCGGGAAGGATCCAAAATCACCGTGGTTATTCCAACTGCTATCAGGGGAAGAAGAATCTTTCGTAAAAATATTACCGCTGTTATCGACTAGTACCTGAGTATTTCCCGTACTTCCAAAATATGCGATTATCTCACTATCAGGACATGTCGCTACTCTGCGATTAGAAGAGTTCCAATTTATGATCTCACTTTCATAGTTACCACTTCTAATATCATATACATCACGATAAGATTCATTCTCATCAAGATATGCAATGTACCCATCTCCTACAATATATGGAGCGATTTCATCAGAAGAGTCAGCAATTGCTCTACTTGCAGTTCCTACCGAGATTTCAAACTTGTTATCAGGTGTAATAGAGGTCGATATATTATCATCTTCGAAACGATAGAATGTAATTTCCCTATCACTTGGTGTTTCATTAGGTGTTTGCCGTACCTGTACTGTGTATGTAATCGAGGTTCCAGAAGCACTCTGATCCGTATATAGGTATGCATTTGAAATGAATAGATTATTTTCACTTCCTATGGAGAAGGTTGCATCATAGATCTCTTCATTGGGAATTAATCCGTTGCCAGAAAGTTTTGCAGCTTTTAATGTTGCAGTTTCACCTCTATTCTGCTGATAATAAATAATATAATCCCCAACAACCATCAAAGGTCTTGCGATAGGTTCAACAATAATAGAGTACCCCATAGTTGTTATGTCATAGAGCATGATACCCAAATTGGTTCCTAATACAAGGTTCATGTGTCCCTCTGAATCTGTATAATCCCCAACATAATTGTAAATTCTGTAGTCACTGCTTGGATTTGCATGCATCTTATCAAATATGATGGATGTGCTTGAATCCGGGTTGCAAGAGATAAAGAGGGTAGAGACAGCTATGAGTATAATAAGTAATTTCTTCATTTTCTCTTTCCTCCTTAGTGCCTGTATGCAACGCTTACAGTTATTGGTATATAAGCATCTATTCCGCTATATACGTTTCTATTGTCAGTTAAATATATCTCGGGAATGAAGTTCACTCCTGCCATGACACCTAAGCCCCACTCATCATTGAAATAGAACATACCACCAACTTCCAGTTTAGCAGAGAACGTAAGTTTCGAGCTGTCTTTGAAACTTATATAATTCAGGCCTACTCCAAGAGAGATCGGTAAATCGAATCTCCCTGTCTGGACAGGGTAGTAAGATGCTTTGAAAAGGATAGGAACAGATGCATAGATATCCGTACCTGCGACATAGTTGAACTGGTATCCAAGCTCTCCACCTATTGCCCACCATGGATTTAAGAATACCTGATAAGCAATAGAACCAATACCTCCAACATATTCATTCATGTTTTCTATTTTTTCTGTTTCCTCGTTATCTAAACCTGGCCAGAAAACCGTATAATTATCTTTTCCGTTATAGGCAAAGAAGGGAACAGTAGGCCCGGCATTTATGGTAAACATCTGACTTCCCGCATCATAGTAAGGAGCTGCGAAGAGTCCTGTTACCAGCGATATGGCGAGAAGCATAATCAAGATCAATTTCTTCATTTTAACTCCTTCTCGAAGTCTACTAGAAATTCGCGATATAGGCAAATGCATTGAGAAAAACGGATAAATCAGGTAAAAACTATTTTTATGAAGAGATTAGGATGTAAAATAATCCAGGGAAAACTTGAAAAAGAACTGAAGGAAAAAACTGAATCTTTTATAATGAAAGGAAATAGAGCTCCTTCTCTTGCCGTCATCCTTGTCGGCTCTGATCCTGCGAGTGAGACATATGTGAGAAACAAGCATGAAGCATGCTCCCGTCTAGGCTTTCTGCATTTTGATTATAGATTTGATGAAGATGTCAAAGAGGATGATCTCTTGGCTCTTATTGATGAGCTGAATGGTAGAGCTGATGTGGATGGTATCCTCGTCCAGCTTCCTCTTCCTAAACATATTGATGAGAAGAAGATTACGAACTCAATATCGGTTGAGAAAGATGTTGATGGTTTTTCCCCATTCAATGTTGGACGGTTATGTCTCGGTGAGGAATGTTTCATTCCATGTACTCCTAAAGGAGTAGTGGAAATATTGAAATACTATGATATCCCGACAGCTGGAAAGAAGGTCGTCGTCATAGGAAGAAGTAACATAGTTGGAAAACCTATGGCAATGCTCCTCATGCAAAAGGGTTTTGACGCTACCGTCACCGTATGCAATACTAGAACTCCATCTTTAAAAGATTATACTCTTGATGCTGATATCATAATAGTAGCTACCGGCAGACCGGGGACACTGGGTAGTTCGATGTGTAGAAATGACGCTGTTATCATAGATGTTGGAGTTAACCGGATAGAGGATAAGAGCAGGGAAAGGGGCTATCGCCTGGTAGGGGATGTGGATTACCATTCTTTTGAGGACACTGAGTGTCAGGTTACACCTGTCCCTGGTGGGGTAGGGCTTATGACTGTCATGATGTTGATGGAAAATACGTTTGAGTCTGCAAATAGGAGAAAGAAGTGAAATATCTTATAGAAACATATGGCTGTCAGCTTAATGTTGCAGAAAGCAGTGCCATTGAGCTTTTATTGAAAGGACAGGGGCTTGAAAAGACAGAAGACGCGGATGCTGCTGATGTTGTCATCCTTAACACCTGTTCGGTCCGCAAGACGGCTGAGAACCGTATCTGGGGAAGGCTTGGATACTTTAATTCTGTAAAGAAAAAGAAACATGGGAAAGTCGATATAATTGTTACAGGATGCATGGCCGAACGACTTAAGGAGGATCTGAAAAAAGATGCTCCATTTGTCGATGCCGTAATTGGAACAAATGAGAAGGATGAGATCCCTGCTTTCATCCTTTCCAAGGAGGTTACAAAAAAGGATCATTACAGCTTCCTTTCATCTTATTATGAGGAAGGCGCATTCTCCTCCTATGTTCCAATAATGAACGGGTGTAATAACTTCTGCTCTTATTGTATTGTTCCCTATGTCAGAGGCAGGGAGGTAAGTCGTAGTGTTGAATCGATAATAAAGGAGATCAAGTTCCTTGAAGAGAGGGGAGTGAAGGAAATCACACTCCTTGGACAGAATGTCAACAGCTACAAGGCTGAGTATGAGGGAAAGAGTGTGGATTTCCCGACCCTTCTTGAAATCATCTATCCTTATCTTGATTCAATTGAGTTCGTCCGTTTCGAATCTCCTCACCCAAAGGATTTCTCAGATCACCTTATAAAGGTCATAAGTGAGAAGGAGAGGATATGTTCTCATATCCATCTTCCTATGCAGTCAGGCTCGACAAGGATACTCCGGCTCATGAACAGGAAGAACACCAGGGAGGATTTTCTTGCACTGCTTGATAAGATGAGATCTCAGATAAGGGATCTTACATTCTCAACCGATGTAATGGTCGGCTTTCCCACTGAGACGGAGGCAGAGTACGAGGAGACGCTCTCAATGATGGAGGAGATGGGATGCACGGAGGCGTTCATGTATTATTATAACCCTCGTGAGGGTACTCCTAGTGCGAAGATGGACGGACAGATTGATGAGAAGGAGAAGATAAGAAGGCTTGAGAATCTTATCAACCTGCAACTTGAACGTGCGAGAAAGATTAAGGAGTCTAGACTTCCCTTCAAGACCAGGGTTCTTGTTAAAGGTGATACCCGTGATGATAAATCCCGGCTTCTAGGATATAATGAGCATAATGACATGGTATCATTCAGCCCCAGAAAAGAGCATGAAAAGGGGGATATGGTGAATGTATATGTGACAGAGCTCAATGGAAATACATACAGGGGAGAAGAAATAGATGTATGATGAGTTTTTTGCACTATGGGAAAAGTCTAAGCGTCAGGTTGTCCTGACCGGAGCAGGTGTCTCGACACTGTCAGGAATCCCTGATTTCAGAAGTTCGGATGGCCTGTATAGCAAGGACTTCGGACATATGAGGGTCGAAGACATTCTGGAGATTGATTTCTTTAAGGCCCATCCCGATGTATTCTTCTCATGGGCGAAAGACAACTGGTACAATCTTGAATATTTCGAACCAAATATCATACATAAAACCCTCAAAAGAGCAGAGGACATGGGATATGTCACAGAAGGCATATTTACTCAGAACATAGATTTCATGCACGAGAGGGCAGGAAGCAGGAAGGTCTATCCTCTTCATGGTTCGCTTAAGAGGGGATACTGCATGAACTGTCACAGTTATCATGAATATGATGAGATATCTCATCTTGTGCATGAGAACACGGTTCCCATCTGCTCGACCTGTGGAGGGGTCATAAAACCTGATATCGTATTCTACGGAGAGCCTCTTGAAAGCAGTATATTAAGCAGAGCGGAAAGTGCCTTTTATAATGCAGATCTTGTTCTCGTGTTAGGTACGTCATTAATCGTCAATCCAGCAGCTGCACTTCCTTACATATCTGCACGGAAGGGTAGGGACATTGTTATCGTCAATCGTGATGACACATACCTCGATAGCTACGCAAAGCTAAGATACAGGGATTTAAAGAGTTTCTTTGAGTCTTTTTCATCCTTTCTTGATGAAAAGGAAAAAACTTGACGCTCTAAGGCTTTAAGATTATATTGATAGTACCAAAACGGGGGTGTTTTGGTTTCGACTTGCTTTACCAGGTCGAGGACTGCGGGCCAAGAGCTGACTTGTAAAACCGGCAACAAAAAATAACTGCAAAGAAAGAAGAAGATGACAACGTCGAAACTCTTGCATTTGCTGCTTAATTAAACGCAGCATGGCTTCTCCAGACGCCGCTCTGAGGCTGGATGAGGTCAACACAAATCAGGGCTTTCCCTTTAGGGCGCACTCACCTGAAGGGGAGATCAAGCGGGTGATACCTTTTCTCAACGCTAGTAATGCGGCCTAGAGAGAGGGGAGATTAGAAGCATTACTACGTTCCGTAGATGTTTTCGGATGGACTGTTAGGACGGGAGTTCGAGTCTCCCCACCTCCACAAGGGCCACTGCTTATGTGGCCTTTTTCTTTTACTTTATGTTTAAATCAATGAGATCGCTTTTAAATACTCTTCTGCAAGGGGAAGAGGAACATTCGTTATCTGCTCCTGCTTTTTGTAGGGAGACATTGAAAATCTTATTCCTTGCCGTGTTTCATCTTGTTTCAATACTGTAGATAGACTCTTTGACCTTAGATTTGTTTCAGCTTTGACCTCAACTGGATAGATCTTTTTTAAGTCAACTACAAAATCGATTTCTAATGTAGAGTTTTCATTCGTATGGTAATAAAGCTTATTACCAAAAGTGGAAAAATACTGCTGCGCGAAATACTGTTCCGTAAAACTGCCTTTGTATGTTGAAAACACATTGTTTCCGATTAAGACATCCTCTGCAGGAGAATCAACCATTGCTCCTAAAAGCCCTAAATCAATTATGAATAATTTAAAACATTCGTCATCTTCATAGAATTTAACAGGTTTCTCTATTTTTTTTATCCGTGTTACCTTGTAAATTAATCCTGCGTTTTTCAACCATTCTATGGCTTTCTCATAATCCTTTGCCCGGGCTCCTTTCCTTATTGCACTATAGATGAATTTCTTATTCTCCTTTGCTAACTGACTTGGAATACTGTTCCAGACAGAAAGCATTCTGATAACATCATTTTCCGGTACGTGTTTTGAGAAGTCTCTTTCATAATCACGTATTATCGATTTTTGTAATTGTCTTACGCTATGTATGTCCTGTGTACGTATATACAAATCAACAACTTCAGGCATTCCTCCTGTGAAATAATACTGACGCAGAAGTTCTGTAAGTTGTGGTAATAATGGGTTAAGCTCCTCAAATCTATGTTCTTTTATCGTGTCTAAGAGTACTTTTTTCCCACTTGCTAATAGGAATTCGAAAAAAGAAAGTGGATAAAGAGTCATGCTTTCGGTTTTTCCTACAGGAAAACCAGTGCCTGAATGAATCAATATTCCTAAGAAAGAACCAGCTACGGCAATGTGATATTCAGGGGCATTTTCGGAAAAATATTTAAGAGAAGTTAATGCGATTGGAATTTCCTGTATCTCATCAAGTACTAAGAGGGTTTTTCCGGGAAGAATAGTTTCTCCTGAAATTGCTGAGAAGCCCCGGATCAGACGGGCTGTATCGAAATCAGAGAAAAGAATATTCATCTGTGGATTGTTATCGCAGTTTATATAAGCGAGATTCTCATACTCATTCTTTCCAAATTCTTTAAGTAGCCAGGTCTTTCCTACCTGTCTTGCACCTTCAAGAATAAGAGGTTTCCTGTCTTTACTGTTTTTCCAAGATAAAAGCTTTTTGTATAAAAATCTTTCCATATAAAAGATATTACATTTTTCTAGGGGATTATCAAGGGAGAACTCACACTTTTCTAGGGGAACTTAGGAGCTAAAGACACACTTTTCTAGGGGAATAAGAATTTTCCCCTAGTAATTTAGCTCTTTCAGCTGTCTTCTCGCATCAATCTTCATGTCCTTTTCTTTTATCGCTTCTTTCTTGTCTCTAACGTTCTTTCCACGAGCAAGGGCGATCTTCATTTTCACGAGATTGTTCTTGATGTAGATTTCGAGAGGGGTGATGGTAAAACCTTTCTCATTAACCTTTCTCTGGAACTTCTTTATCTCCATCCTATGTGCAAGGAGCTTACGGTTTCTCTGGCTGTCATGATTGAAGATGTTGCCATGACTGTATGGCTGGATTAAAAAGCCAATGAGGATGAGTTCATTGTTCTTTATCTGGACATAGCTGTCAGAGAAAGAACATTTACCCTCTCTTATGCTTTTCACTTCCGTTCCTACGAGCTCAATACCGCATTCAAGCTCCTCAAGGATCTCGTAATTGAAATATGCTTTCTTATTCTTTTGAATAAGCTTTATGTTATCACTCATTTTGCTATCCTGAATCCGACGTAATCGCTGCAGGTTGATTTACCTATCATACCGATAGTGTCGGGAGTTATTCCATCTCCGGCATTAAGATAAGAACCACCTTTGACTATCACGTCATCGTTTTCCACCGAATAGCCATCATAGCCTAAAACACGGTTTAGGGGAACATACTCGCTTGATGTGTATTCCCAAACACCACCCATCATCATCTGTGGTGTGGAGGTATCGACATCCGCCCAATTAAGGCTTGCCGCATAGCTCTTATCCTGTACAGAATATGCTGCATAGCTCCATTCGGCCTCGCTTGGCAGACGGTACTGAACTCCATCCTTCTCGCTTAACCATGTGATATACGCCTTAGCAGCATAGTAGCTTATATTTCTTATCGGGCGGGAGCTGACATATCCTGTTGAAAGGCTTACACCGTTTAAATAGTTCTCATCAACAAGACCCTCGCTTATCAGATTCTCCTTATTGCTTAGAGCCCACTTTGGATTTTCTCTCACGAAGAGTGCATACTCATATTCACTTACTGGACGGGAGGAGATTGCGAAATCACTTACGCTTACTTCAATTCTTTTCTCATTAATAAGAGGATACTTATCACCTTGGTAAGAGCCCATTTCGAAGGTAGCTGAAGGGTAGTGGAAGAAGCTATCATCCTTTCCATCAGGCATTGTTACCTCGTGTGTATTGTTATAAACAGGACTTTCATCGGCGGTGAATATATCTGCCTCTATCGCAGGTGATATATTAAGGAGAGAGCATGCAGAGAGGTAATCATCATACATTTCCCTGCTTGAAATATGTGCAATAGCTTTTGTCCAGATATCCTTATCAAGAGAGACGTTCAATTCCGTTATATCCTTCGCATAATTGGAGAAAAGGGGAGGAAGTGTCGTCGGAGTTGAGAATGTTGTGACCTTCGACCAAGTGGCAACATCTCTCAGGAAATTCTCATTTACCGATTTTACAAGTTCGTCACTTGAGGTGTATTCGATTTCGATATCTTCACCTCGATGGAAGATAAGCGTGAAGAAGATCGGGTGTGAAATATCGATCTCCTCCTCTCCGATCGTTATAGAATTCTTAACATAACGGACATCATGTTTTCCTGATTCTATGAAATACCTGCTGCCCTCCGTAGAGCCGAGGTATGTACCATCAAGATAGACACCGACGTTTGTAAGCCCGGAGTCGAATGACACGTATTTTCCCCCGTTCACGATTCCTGGAAGCATGAAGAGAAGGAAGAATACAAGAAGAATTACGGCAATCATGCCGGATAATATTACAACGCCTGGACGAATACCGAAGATCGGTTTAAGCTTTACAGGCTCTACCTCAGGCAGTTCTCTCTTTTTTCTCATAGGCTAAAAATAATAATCTAGGCCCTTACTTGTCAACTTATATTAATTGGTGTAATTTCAAATCATGGATAAGATGCTTACCGCTATAGAGCGGAGGACAGAGAGATACCTGACGAAGCGTAAGCAGGTCAGGCAATACAATAAGAACAAGAAAAAGACTATTTTGAGTGAGATATGGTCATGGGTGGACGCCCTGATTTTTGCTATCTTCTGGGTGATAATAATCAATCAGTATCTTTTCCAGTTCTTCCTCATCCCATCTCCGAGCATGGTGTCGACGTTGAATGTTGGGGATAGGGTTGCAGTAGTGAAAAACGCCTACGGCACTGAGCTGTATCCCGCAGGACCGAAGGTCGGCGTGGGAAATAGAAGGGTTGAAAGGGATGATATCATCACGTTCTATAATCCTGAATATGATTCTAAAGGACCGGTATTTGATATCTTCTCACAGATCATTTTCATGGGTACGCTCTCTTTTGTGAATATAGATAAGAATCCAGATGGAACTCCTGCAGAGCGCCTTTATGTAAAAAGGGCTGTGGGCTTGCCCGGGGATACGGTGAAGTTTGAAGATGGTAATGTGCTGATAAAGCCCGCAGGAGAGAACGATTTCATTACTGAAGAGGAGTTCAGAGCTGCCAATGGCCTTTCTCAAGGACCTCACAGAAGCGTTAATATGGATGATTACATCTGGCTCAAAGCTTACGGAAATCTGCTTGCCTATGATGAGAAGGGGATTTTGAACAGCGCCCCCAGCTATCTAGAGAGGGCATACAGTCAGATGGATCAGAGTTCAAACATCTCGGATTTCTATGAGGTTGAACATCAGAGGGCACTTTCAGAGACGAAGATTGATCCCAGCAACATGGACTACAGAAGTGCGTTGAACAGTTATGAAAATGGAATCTATGTGCCAAATGATCATGTTCTTCCTCTTGGTGATAACCGTGACAACTCCCGAGATGGTAGATATTTCGGTCCTGTAAGCGAAAGTGATATAAACGGTCGTGTTGTGCTACGCTTCTGGCCTCTTTCCGATTTCTCAATCCTTACAGATGACTGATGAAAGGTTTTGATTCACAAAAAGGGTTGTCTCTTTACATACATATCCCTTTCTGTACGAGGAAATGCTCTTATTGTGCATTTTATTCCCTTCCTTCTTCAAAGTGGGTAATCACTCCAGATGAGTATGTATACTTCATCATCGAAGAGATACGTAAATTGTCTCTTCCTCATCTGGATAGCCTTTACATCGGAGGTGGAAACCCTGGCCTTGTTTCCACGCCTGATCTCATTAGACTGATAGATGAGGCATCAGAAAAAGGGCGTCCTGAGGAGATAACCATCGAGATGAACCCCGAGGAGGTTAGCTATGAGAAAATTGCAAAGCTCTCTGGGCATGTTGACCGGATATCAATTGGGGTACAAAGCCTGAATGAAAAGGCATTGAGGATCCTTGGAAGAAACAGTACGAGAAAGGAGAATATCAGAGCTCTTGAGATTCTTGAGAAAAGCGGTGTCAACTATAATGCCGACATAATGACCGCAATTCCTTCCATGACCGTCGCTGATACCATAAATGATATCAGGGAGGTCAATTCCTATAAGCCATCACATATCTCGTTCTACTGTCTTACCTATGAGGAGGGAACTCCCCTTTATTCTCTTTTAGATGAAAGAGATGAGGATTACGAGTATGACTCACTTCAGGCAGGATGGAAGGAGCTGCGTGATCTTGGATATGATCACTATGAGGTATCGAATTTCGCAAAAGGGGGCAGATACAGCAGGCATAATATCAATTACTGGCGTCTCAATCAGTACCTAGGACTCGGTCCGGGAAGTGAGAGCAGCTTAGGCTACAGAGATATTTATTCGGCCCATGTGGAGGAGAATCTCTCTTTATATCTTAAAGATCCTTCTCTCCGATATGAACATCTGAAAAAGGATGAATGTAGCCTTGAGTATATTATGGTATCTCTGAGAACGAAGTGGGGCATAGACAAGAAAGAACTCCTTGAGCGCTTTTCTATCGATTTCGACAGTACTTTCAGCGGAAGTCTCAAGGAGCTTGATAAGAACTGGTATTCCAATACTATGGAAAGTTTTAGCCTGACTGAAGAAGGCTGGATGATGCTTGACTCAATAACCCTTGCCCTCTTCATGGCGTTTTAACATTCAAAATTTTTCGCTTTCTCAAATTCCTCTTTTATTTCATCGCTTACATCGGGTGTCAGCAGGGATACGATGACGATGACCAGGGATGAGATTATGAAGGCGGGAAGAAGCTCATAGATAGCGAATATTCCACCAAGAGGTTTGATGAAGAGGTTCCAGATGAATACGACAGCTGCACCTGAGACCATACCTGCGATCGCTCCTTGTCTCGTTGTTCTCTTCCAGAAAAGAGAGAAGAGCATCAAAGGTCCGAATGCAGCTCCGAAGCCAGCCCATGCGAAACTTACGATCGTGAATATGACGCTCTCCTCATCAAGTGCGATGATGGCTCCGAAAAGGGCAATAAGGATCAGTGTTACACGGCTTACCCTCATGACATCTCTGTCCTTTGCATCTTTTTTGAATATTCCCTGATAGATGTTCTTTGCAACCGCACTGGCAGCAATCAAGAGATAACTGTCGGAACTGGAGATCGTAGCAGCAAATATTCCTGCCATAACCAGGCCAGCAAAAAGCGGATGAAGCATGCTGGATGCAAGCAGTGAGAAGATGTTCTCACTCTCACTTGCCGTAGTAAGGGCAGTTGGATAAAGTGTTCTTCCGATAAGCCCGATTGTGACGGAGGTCGCAAGGGATATCAGAACCCAGATTGTTCCGATTCTTCTGCTCTTTGTGAGCTCATCGGCTTTTCTGATTGCCATGAAGCGTAAGAGTACCTGAGGTACTCCGAAATAACCAAGTCCCCATGCGAGCATTGATAGGGCAGAGAGCGCAGAGTAGGGAGCAGCTTCGCTGAAAAGCGGCATACCGTTCTCTACGATCTGATGTCCCGTCTCGTCAAGTGCGGGATTTCCAAGGGAGAAAAATTCAAGGAAGCCCGGGATGCTGTTGAGGTTTTCAAATACTGCCCCGAGTCCACCTGCGTTTATCGTTCCAAATACGAGTATGACTACAAGTGCGAATACCATAACAATCGCCTGCATGAAGTCAGAGGCGCTCTCAGCAAGGAAGCCACCGATGAAAGTATAGGTGAGTACAAGAATTACACCAACGATCATCATGGAATGATAGTTAAAGCCGAACATCGCGGAAAAAAGCTTGCCGCAGGTTACGAAACAGCTTGAGGCATATACGCAGAAGAAGATGAGGATGAGAAGGGAGGAGATCATCATTATGACCTTCTTCTTCTCATGGAAACGATTAGAAAAGAAATCTGGGATGGTTATAGAGTTGTTCGCAACATGCGAATAACGTCTGAGTCTTTTTGCGACGAAAAGCCAGTTGATATACGTTCCAATAAGCAGCCCGAGAGCCGTCCAGAACGCATCTGCAAGTCCCGTCCAGTATGCAAGACCGGGCAGTCCCATCAAAAGCCAGCCTGACATATCGCTTGCCTCCGCACTGAATGCGGCGACCCAGGGGCCTAGACTTCGTCCCCCGATATAATAATTCTCACTGTTCGCATTTGCTCTTTTGGCGAAGTAAACTCCGATGAACAGAACGACTGCGATATACAGGATCATGGAAATAAGCATCTGTATCGAACTTGATGACATAAGTCCTCCAAAAGGAATATTTCTAACACCATAAAAAAAATTTGATTAAATTACAATAAAAAAAGACGAAAGAAGGTTTCATTGCCTTCTCTTTCCTTGCTTGTAATATTGACGCGTAAAAATACATTGTGTTAAATTTTCATAGGTTCAAGTAATTCTAGTTTAAATAAGAGGTTTATATGTCAGGCCATAGCAAATGGGCAACTATTAAGCACAAGAAAGGCGCGCTGGATGCGAAGCGCGGTCAGAAATTCACAAAACTTATCAAGGAAATCTCCGTAGCCGCGAAGATGGGTGGGGGAGATCCCGATTCAAACGCAAGGCTCAGGACCGCCATTCTAAAGGCAAGAGCAGAGAACATGCCTAAGGATAACATCGATAGGGCGATCAAGAAAGGAACGGGTGAGCTGGGTCAGACAAGTTTCTTTGAACTCACATATGAAGGATATGCTCCAGGTGGGGTTGCCATCATCGTGGATACGCTTACGGATAACAAGAACAGGACAGCAGCTGATGTGCGTTCAACTCTCAGCAAGCTCGGAGGTTCTCTTGGTTCTACCGGTTGCGTAAGCTACATGTTCCAGACAAAGGGTGTTATTACTTATGATGCCACAAAATACAGTGAGGAAGAGATATTCGATGCCGCACTTGAGAACGGTGCTGAGGATGTCTCCACCGATGACGGAATTATAGAGGTTACGACAACACCTGCGGATTTTGCAACTGTTCTTGAGGCCATGCAGAAGGCTGGATTCGAGCAGGAGAGCGCGGATATAAACAAGATTGCTGACCAGACGGTCACACTTGACAATGAGAAGGCTAACAAGGTCCTCAAGATCGTTGAGCGTCTTGAAGAGCTTGATGATGTTCAGCAGGTATCCACAAACCTTGAGCTGCCGGATGACTTTGTAGAGGAGTGATATAATTGTTCATCCTTGGAATTGATCCGGGGCTGGCTACTACGGGCTGGGGCGTTGTTGAATATACAAAACAGGGCTACCGGCCTGTTTCTTTTGGTATAATAAAGACAAGTAGCAAGGAGCGTCTTCAGGATAGGATCTATACTCTTGCAGAGGATGTCTCGACAGTCGCGCGGAAGTATAATATCGACGCCTGCTCGATGGAAGACATCTATTTTGCAAGGAACATCACATCCGCGGTTCCAGTTGCAAAGGTGATCGGGGCCCTGACTTATAAACTGATGGAGATGGGGATACCTGTGAGTTTCTATTCTCCTCTTCAGATAAAGATGGCGGTCACAGGAACAGGAACTGCAGATAAGCATCAGGTTCAGGAAATGGTCAGACTGCATCTTAAACTTGATAAGATACCAAAACCCGATCATGCGGCTGATGCTCTTGCCGACTGCATATGTTATATCTCATATAATTCTGGTGATATTCACCTTAGGAGAAACTGATTTTGATAAACGCCGTCCACGGCTCGTTTGCCGGCTTTGAAGAGAACAATATATTCATACTCACGAAAGGTGGTGTTGAGTATTCAATCGAGATGAGTCTTCTCGATATTGAGGAGATATTATCTAAGAGTGATAATGAGAAGTCTAATCTCAGGATTCTGACGCATCTCATTCACAGGGAAGATGCCATGCTCCTGTACGGTTTTCTCCGTGATGATGAGAGAAAATGTTTTACAGAGCTTCTCACTGTAAATGGAATAGGTGCTAAACAGGCACTCAAGGTCCTTTCTGCGATGAAGGTGGAAGATTTCCTTCTTGCCCTCGATAAGAGTGATGTCAAGAAACTTTCAAAGATCCCGGGTATGGGACCAAAGACCGCGCAGAAATTGATTCTTCAGCTGAGAAATGTTCTTATCCTTGACAGTCAGGAAGAGGATAAGGGAGGAGTTGTCAAGAAAAGTTCGAATGAGTATCAGGATCTTATTGACGCTTTTGTTGAAATGGGACATGACAGGAAGACCGTGAGAGAAAAAGTTGATCGGCTTTTAAAAGAGAATGAGTTATTATTATTCGGTAAGAGTAAGAGTGAGAAGGAGACATTTCTTTTCCAGACTCTTATAAAGGGTAACTGATGGTTGTTGATTTTGAATCGGAAATAAAGGATCTTGAGGATCTCAATCCTGATAGCCTCATGCGCCGTGAGTACATGGATAAGGAGGATAGGCAAGAGAATATCTTACGTCCTCAGCATCTAGAGGATTTCCAGGGACAGCAGGAGATAAAGGATAATCTTGATATCTTCATCAAGGCTGCAAGAAAAAGGGAAGAGGCCCTTGATCATACTTTCATCGTCGGTCCTCCGGGGCTTGGAAAGACGACCCTAGCAAGCATCATCGCAAATGAGATGAACACCGACATAAGGATGACAAGTGCCCCCGCTCTGGATAAGCCAAAGGATCTTGCTGGAATCTTGACGAACCTGAGTGAGAATTCAATCTTCTTCATTGATGAGATACATCGTCTCAAACCGATAATCGAGGAGATGCTCTACATTGCCATGGAGGATTATGAGATCGACTGGGTGATAGGGCAGGGACCGGCGGCACGAACGATGAGGATTCCGCTTCCGCATTTTACACTGATTGGAGCAACGACGAAAGCAGGTTCCGTCTCTTCCCCGCTTGCAAGCAGGTTTGGAATAAACCTGCATATCGATTTCTATAACGATGAGGAGCTTGCAAGGATCATAAAGAGGAGTGCCCGGATCTTGAAATGCGACATAGATGACGATGCCCTCTCTCTTCTTGCTCATTGTTCAAGGGGAACACCAAGGATTGCAAATAGGCTTTTAAGACGACTTAGGGATTTTGCGCTTGTACTCTCCGACGGACGGATTACAAAATCTACAGTCAAAGAGGGACTTGAGCGCCTTGGAATCGATGATAACGGACTAGAGAAGATGGATCGTCAGATACTCAGGACGATAATCGAATATTACAATGGTGGTCCTGTAGGTGCTGACACTCTCAGCATAAGTGTCGGTGAGGCCGTTGAGAGCCTTGAGGATTTCTATGAGCCCTATCTCATACAACAGGGATATCTAAAAAGGACACCGAGAGGACGCTGTGTCACAGACAAGGCTTATACGCTGCTTAATATGAAAGGAGGATCTCATGCTGACGAAGGATTTCTTTTTTAATCTGCCTGATGAGCTGATTGCACAGTACCCAAGCTCTGAGAGGGGGAATGACCGTCTGATGCTCCTGGATCGGTGGACGGGAGAATACAAGGATCTCATGGTCTCAGATTTTCCTTTTCTGATAGATTCAGGATCCGTGATCGTCGTTAATAACAGCAAGGTTCGAAAAGCCAGGGTATACGGCACGAGTGAAAGTGGTGGAAATGTTGAATTCCTTTTTCTCTCTGAAAATGGAGACGGATCATGGAATGCGATGGTAAGCAAAGCAAAGAGACAGAAAGTCGGAAAAAGGTATTCTTTCCTGCTTCCAGATGGGAGTGTATATGTTCATGCCGTCATTCTCTCAGATAATGCTGATGGGACGAAAAGGGTAGGTTTTGAGCATCCAATAGGAAATGAGTTTTTCTCTCTTCTCGGTCATGTACCCCTTCCCCCCTACATAAAGAGGGAGGATGAGTTTTCCGACGAGCAGAGATACCAGACCATCTATGCAAAGAAGGAGGGGTCTGTCGCATCTCCCACAGCAGGCCTTCATTTCACGCCAGAACTCTTAGGAGAAATCAAGGCACGCGGCGTTGAAATATATGAAGTCACCCTTCATGTTGGGGCAGGGACCTTCCTTCCTGTAAGGGCTGAGAACATTGAAGATCATCATATGCATACAGAGCATTTTGAGATTGATGAGGAGACGTTCAATTCGCTGAACAAGGCAAAAAAGGATGGAAAAAAGATAATAAGCATCGGTACGACGAGTCTGAGAACTCTCGAGAGCAGTGCAGATGAATCAGGGCTTCTCAGACTGAGGGAGGGAAGTACGGACATCTTCATTCATCCTGGGTATGAATTCAGGTTCGTTGACAGCCTTTTTACGAATTTCCATACTCCAGAGTCGACACTTCTGATGCTCGTTTCTGCAATGGCAGGTAAGGAGAACATATTCAGAGCCTATGAGCATGCCATCGAGGAGAAGTACCATTTCTTCAGTTATGGAGATGCCATGTTCATAAGAAGCTGAGATGAGATAGGATCATGGAGGTTGTCTCCTCTATGCTCCGCTCTCCTTCTATGTGGATGAAATTCACATTCTCAGGAAGCGATTCAAACGCTTTTAGATAGTTCTCTCTTATTCTCTCCAGCAGCGACTCCTTTTCAAATATCTCTTTTTCCTCTCCTCTTTTGTTTATTCGATCTATGCAGGTGCGTGGGTCTACATCTATGAAGATAAGATCCCTCGGATGAGGAAAATCATTTACTTCTGCTATTTTTGCCATATCCAGCTCAAAGCTCTGATAGGCGAGGGTTGAGTAGAAATACCTGTCGGAGATTACGAGACGACCAGCAGAGATATTCTCTAAAATGCCGTCTCTGCCGTATATATGGTTTGCCCTGTCTGCTGCAAAGAGGTGAGCGACGGAGAGCTCTGAGAGCTTTATCTCACCTCTGAGGACCCTTCGTATGAGCCTGCCGATTTCCCCATCTGTGGGTTCGAATGTGGGAAATACTTGGTAACCTCTTTTTTCAAGTTCATCCCTGATCCTCTCTCTCTGTGTCGTCGTTCCTGCGCCGTCCAGCCCCTCAAGTACTAAAAAACCGTCTATGACATCCTTCATGATAAATCCTTAATGCTAATTTAGTAGAAATAGTTTATTATTTTTGATTATATTGATGCAGAGGAGAAAATGAAATACCACTCACCGATTAGAATAGTAATTATCGCGATACTGACCGTTTCCGTCTTCGCAGTGGTCTCACTTTTCTCTGTTTTCCTTTTCGGTGCTTATTCCCCAAGCGAGTATCTCGTCTCCTCTGTCCTTGATAGTCTCTCGGCAGGAGATGATCTTGAGTTCTCATTTTCCTCCCTGGATAAGAATATACGTGGCAACATCACGATAAACGATGTCTCCCTGTGCCTTGATAAGAATGAAGTATTCTCATCGGAGAGCATCAGGATCTCAAGCTCCTTCTTTTCGATAATAAAAAGCATCATCTGGGGGCAAGGAGAGTTTGATATCGAGATTCATAATCCCATGATAAACATTCAGGATAGGGATATAGATTACATTACATCCCTTTTTCCCTCATCTCCTTCGGAAACAGGTAGTGGAGAAAAGAAGGGCAGTGGAGAAAGGGATTATACATTTAATCTCCATTTTTACTCCCTAGATCTCTCATACAGTACTCTATCTCTCTCTGATGCCGAGGTATACCTGACACTAAGCAATAGAAACCTGCTTGAGCGTGTGGAGCTCAGACTTGATGAGTTTAATTTTGACTGGGATGGATTCATGCTCTCCTCAGAGGGGATAGAGGGAAGAATTATCTCTAATGACGGAGCCTATTCGTTTGATGGTGGTTTTGACAGACTATCCCTATCGTACGGGCAATATGTGGCGAACCTCGAGGGGATTGCCATCTCCTCCTCTTTCAACGATCTGTTGAGCTTCTCTTTGCCATCTCTTTCCGCTCAGCTGTCCTTCTCCTCAGGGAATATCGCTTATTCTGATGATTTCTACTCAAGGCTCTATCCTGCCTATCTAAGTCTTGAGAAAGGCAAGGTAGATGCCTCCCTTTCTCTTATTGTCGCATCCTACAGGAATCTTGCTATAAGTCTTGCTGACCTTTCTCTCTCATATGATCTGAATTCTGCCGACGTTTCTCTTGACAGCGTCAATACCGTGATCTATGAGGAGACAAATCCGGTTCTAACACTGAAAAACACGATAGCAAATGGAAACATGGAAAGAAGAAATGCTACAGCTACCATTGGAGAGCTCAGTGCCTCTATAGGCAGATATACCGCAGAAAGGCTGTCTAATGCGGTTTTCTCTTCCGTCAATGTCTCTCTCAATGCATCTGATGGTGTGGATTTGAGTCTGAATTCCAGTTTGCACCTTGATAGTGATGAGAGCCTGCTTGATGGAATTGAAGGGGCATTAAGGTTCTCCGTGTCTTATTCAGATAAGGTTGACAGTGTTGAACTCGGCATCTCCTCGCTTCGCATTCCGAAACTGGATGACAGCCTTGAGATAAATGCATTCTATAATCCGACCGGGCTCAATGCTGGAATAACATATTCAGACTCGGTTCATGTGCGCATCGACATGCATAGTGATCTTATCATCTCTGCACAGCTGAACGGTCTTAATCTTTATGATTTTACGCCTTTCATCAGAGAATATGCTCCGTTCCTGGAGAATTACATAGGGCAGAATACGGTTCTCAACGGCATTCTTGATGCATCTCTTACTCCCGATGATGACGCACTCCTCGGTTACAGCGGGGATGTAAGCTACGCTATTGGACTTGAGGGAATAGAGTTCATAAACTTCTCCTTCAACGCCGCATCAAGCCTTTCTGCGTCTTTGACGGGAGATAAGGCTGAGATATCGCTATTTAATATAACGACCGATTTGATCAGGCTTGGCTTCTCTGGTTCTCTGGATCTGAACAGATATCTTCCTGACGGACGTGTGATCCTTGAGAATACGGAGAGTGGAAATGATTATGTCACACTGGATTTGAGTCTGGATAGCGACAGGGAATATACATTCGATCTGAGGATTCCTGCGTTCGAGGCAATGAGTCTTACAGGACTGTTCAATTTTGAAGATGTAAGTCATCTTTACAGTGATGCGAGCCTTTACACGGAATCAAGAAGCTATGAGTTCTTCGTGGATATGAATTTCGACACTCAGCAGATTAGGGTAGAGAATGAAAATGCAATGCTCTATCTCTCTTATGGTGATCAGATTATAAGCTATCTGAATCTTGATGATTTCGCTCTCCCGAGAAGAGAGGCATCCCTTGATCCTGCACGGCTCATGGGGCGTGTGGATTTCTCATTTGATGTTGCAAACCAGGTCATAAGTGCATCTTCTTCTGATTTTAGGATATCCAATCTTTATCTACTTCCCGGCTCTCCGGATGTGAATTTCAGCTTTGACCTGGATAATGATGGAGTACATCTTTATGATGTCTCATTCATAAGCTCGGCATTCACGCCCTTCAGAGGTGAGGCACTTTATAATTTCGATGAATATTCATTTGCTCTCTCATTTGGAAATTCAAGTGAGCAGATAGATCTGAGTATAACCCCTTATGAGGATTATATGACGGGTCTCTTCGTCATACGTAACCTGAACGCTGGAAGACTTGGTCTGGAGGATAGCGTGCTCAATGCATCCCTCTCAGGACGAGGTGCAGATTTCGACTCACTCTCATTCTCAGGAGATTTCAATCTCACGGGAAATGATACCTCGATACCTCTGAGAGCATCTGCAGAGATATTCATAAGCAGCAGTGAGATAAGTATTTCCAATTTCAGTTATGTGAATGGAACCCTTTCCATAGGAATTCCTCAGGCCAGTGTAGATAGCAGGAGTGGTAGTTCATCCTTACTCTTCGACCTGTCATATGTTCAGGAGAACAGGGATAGGAGCTATCCTATCGATCTCTCATTCGCTCTTGACTTGACTGCCAGGGGAAATACGAATCTGTATACGTTTATCAGAGATCTGGTAGCTGATAACTTCTCCTCCCTTAGTGGAACTCTCCGTCTTAAGAACCTTGGGATAGACAACACTCTCTTAACAGGAGAGAAATGGTCTGATATCACCTTTGACGGAGATACCCTTTCTCTAAGCGGTACTCTTGCGTCAGGAACGTATGACATACATGGAAGGACAATCGATATGGATATTGATCTTGATCCTGTCGCATCCCTTTCCCTCTCTGGAAATTTCATGAATGCAATGACGCTCGATCTTGGAATAAGGAATTTCAGTCTGTATCTTGCGAATATCTTCCTTGTGATGCCAGTTGTCACATTCACACCTGGGTCTCTTGCCAATGGAGAGCTGACGATACTAGGAAGCCTGGATGATATCCACATGTACGGCTCCCTCTGGTCCGATAATATAGAGTTCGATGTGTTCTGGCTTCCGGGGGAAAAGGTGATAGCCCATGATATGACTTTCACTGTCTGGGATAACTCAATTGAGAGTGCGATGACTAGTCTTACAACCGTGAATGCCGATACCGGAGAGAGACAGGGACATAAGGGCAGACTCTGCTTCTATCTCACAAAAGACCTTGCTATCGACTACTATACCATTGATGTGTATGTGAAAGAGGGAAGAGAGATCAACTTCCGTCTTCCGATGCAGAGTCAGAACATAGACATCGTAGGCCGCGTCAGTGGTGAATTCCATCTTCTGCAAAGAGGAATGCAGTCTGTGAGCCTGACTGGAAAAATGAACATCATGGATACCCAGCTTTCTCTCGGAATGCATGCAATGCCGACGTGGTACACTTCAAAGATAAAGACGAGCTATGATTTCAATCTGAACCTTGTAAGGAACAACACATTCGTATTTCCTCTGGGTGCAAATCCGATTATAAGTGCAACCGCAGATGAGAACCAGGCTCTCCGATTCTACAGTAACGAAGAAGGGGGCTTTGGAGCAAGCGGGGCCATCGAACTGAGGGCAGGGGAGATATACTATTTCCAGCGTTCATTCTTCATACGGGAAGGCAATATCAATTTCAGGGAAAACGGAATGAATTCCATCGATCCTGTGATAAACCTGAGAGCATCCCTCAGAGCTTTCGATTCCGAAGGTGAGAAAGTCGATATCTACCTCGTCCTGAGAGAGGCGAGTCTCACGAATTTCACACCGACATTTGAAAGTTCCCCGGCAAAGGACCTTTCTGAGATCATGAGCATATTGGGGCAGGCGATAGTCAATACAGATGGAGGATCAGGGACGAATCTTGGTAACGTTGTTAGCCTTCTAACCACTGGTGTGGATGTTCTTCAGAGGATAGGTTTCATCCAGCAGAATGACAACGGTTTACAAATGTCCATAAGAAATTCACTAAATCTTGATACTTTCAGCTTACATACAAATATAATTGGTAATCTGGTATATGATGCGGTTTTGGCGAGTCAGAACGCCTCAAGGTGGAATGTCTCACCCCTTGCACGATATCTTGACGGTACTGCGTTGTACATAGGCAAGTATGTCACGCCTGAGCTCTATTTTGAAGCGCTTGCTCATCTTAGTGCTCAGCGGAGTACTGGAGAGGAGAACATTTCAACGTTCCTCTCAAGTGATCTCTCACTTGATATCGAGGTGTCGTTGGAATGGGAAAACCCATTATGCACCGTCACATTATTCACACAGCCGAGGAGTTTGACAATTGATGATGCATTCAGATATGTTGGACTTACATTTAGTAAGAGATTTGTTTTTTAGGCCCGATTCTGCTATCCTCTTGTAAGGAGTTACGATGATTAAGATTAAAAAAGCGCTTTTATTCCTGCTTATTATTATATTGGCAGTATTCCCTTCTTTCGCCGATGATGCGACGGCAGAAGGATCTAGTGCTGCTAGAGTGGAGAATACTCAGTGGTGGGTAGGAATGCCCATCTCCGATTTCGAATATACCGGACTGGTCAACGTGGAGGAGAGAACCGTCGACGGGGTTCTTTCCCAGTACATCGGGGAGACGTTCACGGATGAGCTCTTTGCACGTATCTACAACACACTCTATGCCCAGAACTGGGTAGAATATATTTCTGCAGAGGCAATACGTGGAGGTAGCACGGGTGCAAGCCTTGTAATAAGGTTCAACATCGTTGAGAATCCCATGGTCTCAAGCGTGAGTGTAAACGGCAATGATAACGCCAGTGATCGAAGCCTTCTTGATGTTCAGAACTACAGCGTAGGATCTTTCATCAGCAGTAACGACTATAACGCCAACGCATCTCTTGTGAGGGATTATTATCTCTCCCGTGGCTACAGGGATGCAACGGTCACCTGTACGAGTACTTTCGATGCGGCAACGAATACTGAAGCTATTGTATATGAGGTCACGGAGGGAGAGCAGTATAAGATAAGGAGCATCACGTTCGATGGTGCGACGGTCTTTACCCAGAAAGAGCTTGCAAATCAGATAGAGAGCCATCAGAGGAGTTTCTTCAACAGTGGAAACTTTGTTCAGTCAACACTTGATACGGACAGGACAACCCTTCTCAATTACTATTATCAAAATGGCTATACTGATGCTCAGATTACCGATGTAGAGATAGTAGACAGTACGGAGGAAGGGGATAAGACACGTTTTGTGAATGTCATCTTCCATATCACGGAGGGTGCGCAGTATTTCTTCGGAACGATCACATTCAATGGAAACACCGTTTACGATAATGACTATATCAGCTCAATTATAAATATACAGCCCGGGGCTGTTCATGATACGGTCACGTTGCAGAACATGTATATGGATCTTTATACCATCTATCAGAACAACGGATATTCAGCTTGCCAGATAATTCCCGTTCCGACAGTGAATGAGGAGACACATACGGTGGATTATGTAATCTACATCACTGAGGGCAGTCAGTCATATATCGAGGAGATAAGGATTGAAGGGCTGACGAAGACGAGGCCAAGGGTTTTCGAACGTGAGCTCACTATCCATGTTGGAGATATCTACAACCGTGATGCGATCATCAGAAGCCAGCAGAACATCTATAATACAGGGCTTGTCAGGAATATCAGGGTCGGCATGCAGCCGGGAGAGACAGAAAACGGCCTCATCCTGATTTTCGAGATCGAGGAGGGAAACCAGATGGAACTGCAGTTTGGTGCAACTTTCGGAGGAACTCTTGATGAATTCCCGATCTCGGGATTCCTCTCTTGGTCGGACAGGAACCTCTTCGGTACAGGACGGGATCTTTCTATAAGTACCACGCTCAGCCCAAGTACGCAGTCTCTTTCCATTGCTTTGAATGATGACTGGGTTGGAAATCACAGATGGTCCAATGGCGTCTCTCTTTCTCTTGAGAGATCTCACAGGACGAATGTTCTTCAAAGAGGTACCGGCTCAGACTATTACAATGGATGGGACCGCTATCATCAGACATATCCTCTTGGTTTTGGATCTGCTGATGAATGGTATGCATCCGATCAGGACTATCCGAGTACGGGTAACCTGATGGAATACGATTACTATCGCATCGCTGTCGGTTATAACACAGGATACACCTTTGCATTCGATGCAGGTAACCTCACTATCGGAGGAGGGCTCTCTATCGGCGTGAACCATGCGGCATATGATGATTCCCAGTATGATCCGTATGAAGAGCTGATTGTAAAGTACCATGACGGATGGAGGTTCTCAAATCGCCTGTCACTCTCCCTCACTTGGGATGGAAGGGATCTTATCCAGAATACGACAAGAGGTTATGTGATCTCTGGCTCGTTCACCTATGCCGGAGGCTTCCTTTTTGGGCTTTCGAACTATAACAGACTATCTGTCAGTGCTAGTGCTTATCACTCGCTCTTCCATACGACTAATGATGAGGGAAGGGAGAGCCATCTCGTTCTTTCAGGAACAAGTTCCGTAAGCTTCATGCTTCCTCAGTACTGGAATGATGGAGACGGATGGCGCTGGCATGAGGCTTCAGAGGGTGCGACTACATATGAGATGCTTTATATTGATGGCATGAACATTGGTAGAGGCTTTGATCCTGTCACGCATCTCTCTTTCCTCTGGAATAACCAGATTGAACTCAGCTATCCACTTGTCCTTGATATCCTTAACGTAGAGGGGTTTGTAAGTGCGAGTGCCGTTACAGAGACACTTGAGGAGTTAAGTGCATTTGGAAACATTGACTGGTACTTTGCAGGAGGCGTTGGAATCAGGCTGAGCATCCCGGGATTCCCCCTTGGACTTTATCTGGTAAAAAATGCTACTCTGATTAATAACTCGTTTCAGTGGGATAACAATGGATTTATTGGAGGACTTAAGCTGGTTCTTGCTATTTCCACCAGCATTTACTGATTATGGCGAAAGAGAATGATGAACTGACCCCGATGATGAGGCAGTATAATGAGATAAAGAAAGAGCACCAGGATAAGGTGCTCTTCTTCCGTCTAGGAGACTTCTATGAGATGTTCCAAGATGATGCTCTGGAGGTTTCAAAACTGCTGAATCTCACGCTTACGCACCGTGGCGCAGTGCCGATGTGCGGCATTCCTTATCATGCGGCGAAGAACTACATAGCACGACTTCTGGAAGAAGGGAAAAAGATTGCAATCTGTGAGCAGATAACGCTTCCTGATAATCCCCGTCAACTTGCAGAACGACGTGTCGTGCAGATATATACACCTGCCACAGTCGTGGAGGATGAGTATCTTGATTCTCTCTCTTCATCGTTCATTCTCTCAATCTCCCAGGACAAGAGGTTGCTAAATCTTTCTTATGCAGACATCACGAGCGGGGAATTCTTCATCCGCAAGGTCCCTCTCGAGCCATCTCTTGCATCACTTCATGATGTGATTTATACGATAATGCCCAAAGAGGTGCTCATCTCTGACGATCTATATTTCACATCAAAGAATCTCCGTTCAGCCCTTGATGAGAGTGGGGCGATAATAACTAAGCTACCTTCATGGTATTTTACAATAAAAGGAGGTAAAAAGGAGGTTGAGAGGCAGTTTGGAAAAACGAGCCTGGAAGATTTTAGGATAGGAGAGAGAGATTCAATCCTTCAAAGCATTTCAGCGCTTCTCTTATATCTTGATGAGATGGTGAAATCCTCACTTCCCCAGCTGAGAAGTATCGAATGGATAAGTGAGAAGCGGTTCCTTTATATGAATGCTGCCACGATAAAGAGTCTTGAGCTCGTGGAGAATATGCGGGATAAGAAGGGTGAGTATACCCTTTTCAAGGCTATAAACAGGTCTGCAACCAGCAGTGGTGCGCGGCTTTTGAAGTCTGAGATCCTGAATCCGCTCTCTGACATTGACGAGATAAACAGACGGCTTGACTGGGTTGAGCATTTTTATAACTCGAGGAAGGAACTTGATGAGGTGAGAAGCAGCCTGAAAAAGGTAAGTGATCTTGAGCGTCTTTCCTCGAAAATGAGCCTTTTCAAGACTCTGCCCAAGGATTTCATTTCACTTTCAGAGAGTCTGGATATCATGTTCTCTCTCTTCGTAAATCATCAGGAATATCTCTCTATTGCTCAAAGTGAGGAGGATCTTGATTTTTCCTCAGTCATCGATTTCTCAGAGAAGATAAAGAGGGCGATGAATCCTGAATGCACGAATATAAACAATGAGGGAACAATCATCCTTGACGGGTATGATGATACCCTTGATGGTTACAGGAGGATAATAACCGATAGCTCTCATATCCTTTCCGAGTACATAGAACGGGAAAAGGAGAAGAGTGGGCTTACGATCTTAAAAGCGGGTGAGAATCGGATAATAGGGCACTATCTTGAGGTTCCAAAGGGACAGCTTGACAAGGTTCCATCCTATTTTATAAGAAAGCAGACCCTTGTCGGAGGTGAACGCTATACTACCGATGAACTGCTGAGCATTGAAGAGAAGATCACCAGTGCAAGCGAGGATGCTGCAGATAGGGAGAAGGAAATCTACAAGGATTTTCTGAAGGAAGGAAGGGATTTTGCCCCGGTAATAGAGAAGGTGGGGCGTATATTAAGTCGTCTTGATTTCTATTCTTCTCTGGCATTTCTGGCTCATGAGATGAACTATACCCGCCCCAGGCTGAATACAGAGAGGATCATGGATATAAAGGATGGACGACATCCCGTAGTCGAGTGCTACATGGGCAGAAATGAGTTCATAGCAAATGACTTCTCTTCCCGCAACGGACACTTTGCTCTTGTTACGGGACCTAACATGGCGGGAAAGAGCACATATCTCAGGCAGATAGCACTTATAAACATACTGGCACATATGGGCTCATTTGTTCCTGCGAAGGAAGCTGACATCCCGCTTCTCGACAAGCTCTTCTGCCGTGTTGGCGCACAGGATAATCTGGCTAAAGGTGAATCTACGTTCCTTGTTGAGATGAGCGAGGCAAGCCAGATCCTCCGCTCAAGTACGATAAACAGCCTGATAATCATGGATGAGATAGGACGTGGTACGAGTACCGAGGATGGTATGAGCATAGCCTATGCCATAATCGAGTATCTCAAGAAACTTGATGCTATCACGCTTTTTTCAACGCACTACCATGAACTGACGCATTTCGACACCTATAAGATGCAGCTTATCACACTCGCTGTAGAGGAGAGCAAGGATGATATAATATTCCTCAAGAAGGCTATCAGCGGCGTTGCTAACAGCAGCTATGGAATACATGTTGCGAAGCTCGCAGGGCTTCCTAAGGAGGTACTTAGGAACGCCATCACCTTCCAGAAGACCCACTTCGCCGATTATGAGATGCAGAACAGACAGGGGGATCTCTTCGTTGCCAATGAGATAGAATTCAGCGATGATGGCGGTATACTTGATGAGATAAGGGATTTCGATATCGAAAACTCAAGTCCCATGGATGCGTTCAATTTCCTTATAGAGTTAAAAAATAAGCTCTGACAGCTTGACACACAAGTGGATGAGAAACTAAACTACATGTAGTTTCATTAAAGTGATTTAAGGGACCAACAATGGGTCCCTTTATTTATGCGGAGGAATATGCTAACAAGTGACGCGTTTGCCAGCGTATTGTTTTTAGACATCGCATCCCTTATAGAACCCATGGGGTATAAACTCGTAGAGGCCACACGGAGTGAGCATAAGGGAAACGTAAGTCTCAGGATACTTTGTTACAAGGACGGGGATAGAATCGATACAGGAGATCTTGAGGCTATTTACAACGTGATCTATCCACGTTACAGCGTACTATGGTCCAGGGATCTTGAACTTGAAGTCTCAAGCCCGGGAATAAACAGGAACATAAAGGATGTGGGGGAGTTCAAGGTCTTTCTGGGAAAGACTGTAAGAATCTACTCTACATCGCTCTCATCCTATGTCATTGGAACGATAAAAAATGCAGATGATGATGCTATCACGCTCTCTTCGTATCTTATCGAGGATAAGAAGGAGGAAGGGGATGAGATCAGGATTGAATATGATGATATTTCAAAGGCAAAATTGGATTATATGACGGAGGCCAAGAAGAGATGAGCTTAGATCTGACTAGCGAGATTAATGCGATGATATCAGACAGGAACATGAGTGAGGAGCAGGTTATCTCCCTCATTCAGGACATGATAAAGAGCGCATACAAGAAGAAGTACGGAACAGATGAGAACTGTCTCATTGAATTTGACGACACCATGAGGAAGATGAGCGTCTACCAGATACGGAAGGTCGTCAAGGAGGAGAACTGGTACTCGGAGTTCACGGAGATCCCTGTCGAGGATGCGATGGAACTCACAGGAAGTGAGGATATCGCGGAAGGGGATGAGGTCAAGATCCTTCTTGATCCGAAAAACTTTGAATCCGCGTCCGTGCAGTCAGCAAAGCAGAGGGGACAGCAGATCGTTAAGGAGTACTTCAACGATAAACTCTATGCCGATAATAAAAGAAAGGAAGGCAAGCTCATCTATGGAGAGATCAAGAGAAGGAAGGATAATGGTGATTACGCGGTCAACATCGGCCTTGAGATAGAGGCTAATTTCCCACTTCGCTCTCAAAGTCCGAGAGAGACGTATTCCATTCAGCAGAAATATAAGTTCCTCGTTGAGCGTGTTGAGAAGGCCGATTCCGTATCTGATCAGAAGAAGGGAAAGCAGAAAGACAGGGAAAGAGGTGTAAGGATCTATCTGACAAGGGCAAGTAAGGATTTTGTCAGGGCACTTGTTGAAAATGAAGTTCCTGAAATTGCCTCAGGTGATGTTGAGATCAAGAGCATTGCACGCCAGGCGGGTGTCAGGACAAAGATCGCTGTCGATACGAGAAAGAGTGATGTTGATCCCGTCGGTGCCGTCGTAGGTGCAAAGGGACTCAGAATACAGGCTGTTATGACCGAGTGTGATGGAGAGAAGATAGATATCATACGCTATTCCGATGATCCTCTCGTATTCGTTGCCAACGCTCTAATTCCTTCACAGGTACAGCGTGTGGTCGTTATGGATCCTCAGAGCAAGCATATTGTTGCAATCGTCGATGACAATCAACTTGGTATCGCGATCGGACAGGGAGGCGTAAACGTAAAGCTCGCAAAGATGCTCTGTGACTGGAATATAGAGGTCAAGACTCCTGCCCAGTTTGCGGAGATGGAACAGACCCAGAAAATCTATGAGAACGTTGAGGGGCTCTTCAAGAGTGATGAGGAAATCAAGGCGGAAGAAGAGCATAAATATACGAACGAGGATATCGGGATTGCTCCTGATGATACGCCCATCAGTGAGATCGGTCTGGATAAGAGCCTTGTTGAGAAACTTCAGAAGAGGGATATCTGGTCTGTTGAGGAGTTCTTCGATTACAGTGATGATGAGCTCAAGGAACTTGGCTTCACCGATGATGAGATTCAGGAAGTTAGAAGTGTTGTCGTCATCGAGGAAGATGATGAATATTCCTTTGAGTGTCCAAACTGCCACAGTATCCTTCCTGCGGGAACGAGCGTATGTCCAAACTGTGGTGTTGAGTTCGAGTTTGAGTGATATTTGTTTATAAGGGTAAAGATGTCTGATAATAAAATTGAAGAAATGAAAGCGACCGTGATAAAGAAAGCTCCGGTCGTACAGGAAAAACAAGAGATTAAAGATGCACCTGTTAAAAGAAAGGTTGTCATCAAGAAGAAGCCTGTCGTCAAGATCAAGATGAAGGAGGAGGTGATCGCAGAGAAACCGGTTGAGAAGAGTGAGGAACCGGCTGTAGCTACACCTGCTCCTACATCTGCTCCTGCTCCGAAGCCTCCTGTTCAGCGTGAGACTCCGGTTGCAGAGAAGAAAACAGAGGAGAAAAAGAACTATGGTACGATAATCGGACAGAACAGGTTCGCCCAGCATAAGGGTGAACAGAGAAGTCCTTCTACCAGGATTTCTTCACCTCTTCATAATGGTCCTGTAATCATAAAGAGCTCTAATCTTCCTCCAGTTCCGGGCCAGAAGGTAGACACCCCGACAAGTGATCCTGCACGCCCTCGTGTCGCTGGAATCGTAGGAGGCCGTCCTGTAAACCAGAAAGGTGGTTACCAGAACAAGAAAGATGGACATCAGGGACAGGGAGGATACAGGAAGAAAGAGGGCTTCAATTCATCCCTGAAGCCAGGTCAGACATACACACCTGGACGTGAGGGGCAGAACAAGACATTCAATCGTGACGGAAATAAAGGACCTGCGTTCAGGGGTCAGGGGTTCAATAGACCGGGGTTCGCAGGAAAGGGGCCGGCACAGGCTCCTGCGATGGATTTGAACCAGAAAGGACCAGGAAAGCGCACTGGAGTACAGAATCGTAAGAAGGATTACGACAAGAATACCAGAGAACAGGCTGAGATCGATTTCCAGCTTCAGAAAAAGAAGAAGGAAGAGGATAAGCTTGCAGCAGTTCCTTCAAAGATCGATATCATGGAGAATATCACTGTAAGTGATCTTGCAAAGAAGATGAACCTCAAGGCGAGTGACATCATCAGCAAGCTCTTCATGATGGGACAGATGGTCACGATAAACCAGATGATCGATTATGAAACGGCTGCCATTATTGCAAGTGAATACAACTGCGAGGTACATCTCGTATCGCTTTATGATGAGACGATAATCGAGAGTGAGGAAGACAAGGAAGAGGATATGGAGCCAAGGGCCCCGATCGTCACTATCATGGGGCACGTTGACCATGGTAAGACGAAGCTTTTGGATGCAATCAGAAGCAGTGATGTCGCATCCGGAGAATTCGGAGGAATCACACAGCACATCGGAGCTTATAAGGTGTCGGTACCGGGTAAGGGAAATATCGTATTCCTTGATACTCCTGGTCATGCGGCATTCTCCATGATGAGAGCCCGTGGTGCACAGGTGACGGACATCGTAGTACTCGTTGTCGCTGCTAACGATGGAGTGATGCCTCAGACGAGGGAAGCAATCGACCATGCGAAGGCTGCAAACGTCCCAATTATTGTTGCCATAAATAAATGTGATCTTCCAGAGGCAAATCCCGAACGTGTCATGCAGCAACTCTCAGATCTCGGACTCATGCCAGAGGAATGGGGAGGTCAGACACTTTACTGCAAGATCTCTGCATTGAAGAAGGAAGGAATTGATGAACTGCTTGATACCATCCTCCTGGAGGCGGAGATGCTTGAGCTGAGGGCCAATGCCCACTGCCGTGCAGTAGGAAAAATCCTTGAGTCAAGAATCGATCAGGGCAGGGGAACGGTCGCAACCGTCATCATTGAGAAGGGAACGCTTCATCAGGGAGACTACTACGTAGCTGGAATTTATCCCGGACGTGTAAGGGCAATGTTTGATGACAAGGGAAAGAAGATCCAAAGCGCAGGCCCATCCGATCCGGTAGAGATCATAGGTTTGAGCAACATCCCATCTGCAGGAGATCCGTTCCAGGTTACAGAGGATGAGAAGCAGGCGAGGATGGTCGGTGCAAAGCGTCAGGAACTTGAGAGACTTGGAGAGGGAAGTGGAAGGAATAAGATCACTCTTGAGAACCTCAATGAGAAGATCAAGGAAGGCGAGGTTACAGATTTCAACGTTATCATCAAAGGAGACGTTCAAGGATCTGTTGAGGCTCTGCAGGGAACCCTTGAAAAACTCAGCACGGATGAGATCAAGCTCCATGTACTCAGGGCAAGTGCAGGTGCCATCATTGAGAGTGATATAACCCTTGCAAGCGCGAGTAACGCCATCGTCATCGGTTTCAACGTCCGTCCGACTCCGAAAGCTCAGGCTCTTGCTGAGAAGGAGAAGGTCGAGATTAAGAAGTACAACATCATCTATGATGTCGTTGATGATATTAAGAGTGCTATGGAGGGTATGCTCTCTCCCGAGATCAAAGAAGTCGATATCGGAAAGGTCGAAGTCCGTGAACTCTTCAAAGTACCTAAGATCGGAACGATCGCCGGTGCTTACGTCACGGAGGGAAAAGTCAAGAGAAACAGCCTTGTCCGCGTGATAAGGGACTCAATACAGCTTAACAAGGATCTTATCAAGATCAGCAGCCTCAAGAGGTTCAAGGATGATGCCAGAGAGGTCGCAGAAGGCTACGAATGCGGTATCGGACTTGAGAACTGGCAGGATCTGCAGGTCGGAGACATCCTTGAGATCGTAGAGACTGAGGAAGTGAGAAGGACACTGGAAAGCAATGAGTGAGTTCAGCCAGCAGAGATTAGAGTCGAGGATTGCTGAGATCATCTCGACCCTGATCGTCACAGGCCAGATCAAGAACCATAATCTCAGCACGTTCACAAGTGTCACTGAAGTCCGTCTTGCGGAGGATAATGCGAATGCCACGGTGTTCGTCTCATCCCTTCTTTCTGATGGAAGCCTTGATAAGTCCGTTAATGCGCTTAACTCGGCTGCCCCCTTCATCCAGTCAAGGATTGCAAAGAATCTCAGGACGAAGAACACCCCTCATCTTGTATTCAAGGCAGATAAGAGCTATCGGGAAGCAGAGAGGATAAACGGAATCATTGATACTCTCATGAAGGACATAGATGAGTAACTGTGATATCATCCTATTGAACAAGGAGGAGGGCATTACAAGCTTCTCCTCCTTATATCCTGTGAAGAAGAGCTATCCTAAAGGGACGAAGATAGGGCATGCGGGAACTCTTGATAAGTTCGCATCCGGCCTCATGATTGTTCTCATCGGAAACGCAACAAAATTAAATCCTGTTTTTTCTTCTTTCGACAAGAGTTATATCGCAACGATAAAGTTCGGAGAGGAGACGGATACCCTTGACCCGGAGGGTACGGTAATAAAAAGATCATCCATTCCCAGTGAGGAAGAGGTTGATCATGCTCTTTCTGGTATCATAGGAGAGAGCATGCAGATTCCTCCTGTATATTCAGCAATCCATGTTGATGGGAAAAGGGCATACAGGGAGGCGAGAAAGAACAGGGAAGTTGAGATGCCTCTACGCCCGATAAAAGTATACGAGGTTGAGAAGATCTCATATTCGGAAGGAATACTCAGAGCACGTTTTTCAGTATCGAAAGGAACCTATATCCGTGCTCTTGCACGCGATATAGCATACTCAGTAGGTAAGGTTGCACATTTAATCGCTTTAAATCGTATAACAATAGGGCCTTATTCTCTTGCTGATGTTGGAAAACACGATATGAAGGCTCTTCTTGATAAGACAGATCTTTTTTCTACTGTGGAGCTCGATTCCTCCTACAGGAAGGAAATTGAGAATGGATTTATTCCTAAAAAAGCCATTTTGAGTGATACGGGAAGGGATAAAATCTTTAAATTCCTCAATTTCGACGGTATCCTTTACTCCATTGCGGAACTACGTGATGGTAAGATTAAGATCATAGCAAGGATTTAAGATGAAGGTATATGGCTTTGACAGTCTCATTGATAGCGGAGAGAAAAGAGAGCAAGACATGGTGCTCACGATTGGTGTGTTCGATGGTGTGCATCGTGGGCATCAGAAGATATTCGAAACTGTCAGGGCAGAGGTTGAGAAACACCCCGGTTCTGAGTCGATGTGTATCACGTTCAGTACGAATCCAAAGAACAGGAACACGGGAAATCTCGATACCATGAGGCTGAGAGAGGCATATGTCGCTTCTTTTTCAATTAATTCCTTTACTATTATTGACTTTTCAGAGAATTTCAGTAAAATTTCAGCTAGTGGTTTCGCCTCACAGATATTGAGGCTCTGTAAGCCATGCGTCCTCGTCGTTGGAAGTGATTTCAAATGCGGCAATCCTAAGCATTGTGCAGATGGGGATGAGATGAGAGGGATATTCGCATCCTTGGGTGTGGATGTCGAGCTTAGAAAAGTAGATTTTGTCCTGTCTGACGGAGGAGAGAAGATATCTTCAACCCTTCTTAGACAGCTCATTATAAAAGGAGATCTTGAGTCTTACTCGAGATTTTCCGGCCAGGATTACCAACTCGATCTTCTGACAGAACCTTCGAGATCCGTAGATGGTGTCATGGCATTCAGCCGAGAGCAGATTTATCAGCTCCTGCCGCCACCGGGGGCTTATGAAGGCACTTTCGTCGATGTGAATGGGAAAAAGAATCTGGTTGAAGTATCTATCGATCAGGATTTTCTCACACTGGAAGGTGTAGATGTGTCACGGCAAGCAGATTCAGTGTTTATTACCAGGAGAAAGGTAAGATGATTACTAGTGAACAGAAGAAGGAAATCGTAGAAAAATTCGGTTCTAACAGTGCTAACACAGGAGACAGCAAGGTTCAGATCGCACTCCTTACAGCAAGGATCAATGATCTTCAGACTCATTTCAAGGCTAATCCTAAAGATCATGCCTCTAGACGTGGACTTTTGAAGCTCGTTGGTCAGAGAAGAAGACTTCTCAAGTACGTTAAGAACCGCGATATCAACGAGTATAGAGCTCTTATCGCTGAACTCGGATTAAGAAAATAACATGATAGCATATGCGGAAGGCCTCAGGTCTTTCGCATTTTTATGTAAAGAACAAAAAAAGAACTGAAAGAAGGAATTAGTGATGTTTGATGTTAAGAAAGTATCCGTTCCGCTTGGAGACGGAGAACTGGTTTTCGAGACCGGTAAAATTGCCAAGCAGGCTAATGGCGCTGTCTATGCGCACTATAAGGGTTCCGCGGTCATTGCAACCGTATGTTGTGGGGAAGCCCCGTCAGAACCCATCGATTATGTACCTGTCAGTGTCGAGTACAATGAGAAATATTATGCTGCAGGTAAGATTCCTGGAGGATTTTTAAAGAGGGAGGGCAAGCCAAAGGACAAGGAGATTCTTGTCAGTCGCCTTATCGATCGCCCAATGAGACCTCTGTTCGATAAAGCATTCGGAAGGGAGATACAGATTGTTCCGACCGTCGTCTCTTCTGATATGGTAAATACCCCAGATATCATAGCAATCAACGCCGCAAGCTGTGCGGTAACGATTTCAGATATTCCTTTCTATGGCCCTATTGCTGCTGTGCGTGTTGCACTTATAAACGGAGAATATGTCATCAATCCGACATTCCAGCAGATTCCTACTGCAAGTCTTGATATCGTCGTTGCTGGAACGCACGATGGAATCACGATGGTCGAGGGTGGAGCAAAAGAAGTTAGCGAAGATGAGATGCTTGGAGCAATTGCTGCCGCTCAGCCAGTAATCACGAGGATCTGTGAGGCTCAGATGGAGATGAGGGAGCTTGCAGGAAAGGAAAAACTTCCTCTTATGGAGATCGAGGAGGCTGATACCACATGGATGAAAGAACTCGAGGAGTATGCATATCCTCTCATTAAGGAAGCATCCTTCGTCAAAGGTAAGGCAAACAGATATGCAGCACTTGATGAGGCTCACAAGAATGTAAGAGAGAAATTCAAGGATCTTATTGCAGAGGACGAGAAAAGAGATGGAGAAGTATCCAAGCTCTTTGAGGATCTTGAGTACAATATTCTCCGCCATTCCATTTTATATGATGGAGTAAGAACGGATGGAAGAAAGGTCACTGAAATCAGACCGATTACATGTGAGGTCGGTCTTCTTCCTTCCACACATGGCTCTGCACTCTTTACTCGTGGTGAGACACAGTCTCTTGCCGTTACGACACTAGGAACAGTACAGGATGAACAGCTTTTCGACAACATTGACGGAGAAAAGACTTATTCCAACTTCATGCTCCACTACAACTTCCCTCCGTACAGCGTAGGCGAGTGCGGAAGACTTACCACAGGTAGAAGGGAGATCGGACATGGACACCTTGCCCAGAGAGCTCTTGAGGCGGTTGTTCCAAAGAAGGACAAGTTCCCATATACGATCCGTGTCGTATCAGAGATCATGGAGTCCAACGGCTCATCATCCATGGCAAGTGTCTGTGGTGGATGTCTTTCTCTCATGGATGCAGGCGTTCCAATCTCAAAGCCTGTAGCAGGTATCGCCATGGGACTTATTACCGAAGGTGCCGATTACTCGAAGTATGTCGTCCTTTCTGATATCCTCGGGGAAGAGGATCACCTTGGAGACATGGACTTCAAGGTCGCTGGAACCCGTGACGGTATCACGGCATTCCAGATGGACATAAAGATTGCTGGTGTCACACCTGAGATCATGAGCAAGGCCCTTAACCAGGCTAAAGAAGGTAGGATGCACATCCTCTCAATCATGGAGAACACACTTGCTGCACCTAGGGCGGATGTAAGTGAGCTTGCACCAAAGATCCTCTCTTTCAAGGTTGAGGAGGATAAGATCGGAGCTGTCATCGGAACTGGTGGAAAGACCATAAAGGCTATTATTGCCCAAAGTGGTGCAGAGGTAAACATCAATGATGATGGTGAAGTCATGATCTATGGAAGGAATAATGCATCTGCTCAAGAGGCGAAGAAACTTATAATGGCGATCATTGAGGAGCCTGAGGTGGGAAAGATCTACCATGGAACCGTTAAGAGGATTGTCGATTTCGGAGCCTTTGTTGAGATCCTTCCAGGAAAAGAGGGACTTTGTCATATCTCTAAACTCTCCAAGAAGAGGGTAAAGAATGTTACAGACGTTCTTTCCCAGGGACAGGAGATCGATGTAAAGCTCATCGATATCGATAGGATGGGAAGACTTAATCTCTCCTATATTGATGCGATTGAGGATCAGAAAAAAGAAGAAACAGCAGAGGATAAGTAATTGGCCCTGTTGAAATATCTCTCCGATGATGGCGTCCTGCCTCCAAGCTACCAGAGTGAGGGTAGTGCAGGAATGGATGTAAGGGCGCACATCACGGAAAGCATCATACTCAAGCCTGGAAGGATTCACGCTGTTCCAACCGGGCTTTATCTTGAAATCCCCTCTGGCTATGAGATCCAGGTGAGAAGCCGTTCTGGACTTGCCCTTAAGAACGGGATAATCGTACTCAACAGCCCCGGCACCATCGATGCCGATTACAGAGGGGAGATTAAGATTATTCTTATGAATCTCTCTGATGAGGATTTCGTGATCAATAACGATGACAGGATAGCACAGTTAGTCCTTTCAAGATATGAACGTGCAGAACTGCAGAAGGTCGATGTATTGACAGAGACTGAGCGAGGCAGTGGAGGATTCGGATCAACCGGGGTGTGAAATTGACCTATAAGCGCGGGAACCTGCTCCTTTATAAATACATTTCAAAGGAGTTCCTACTTAATTTCCTTGTATCTTTCACGTTCTTCTTCATGATCTTCTTCGTCAATTCAATTCTTTTACTTGTACAAAGGATTCTTCTGAGGAACATCGATTTGGGAACCATGCTTACAATGGTTCTCCTTTCAATGCCCCAGTTCCTGATTTATACCTTTCCTTTCGCAACGTTATCAGGGGCATCGATGGTACTTGGGGACCTGAGCTCAAACAATGAGCTTCTGGCTCTTAAAAGCAGTGGAATTGAACAGAAAAAGGTATTCTTTCCGATAATAATATGTTCTCTCATATTCTCCCTCCTGACTTTTCTTGTATCCGACTATCTTCTTCCTTGGTCAAATATAATCTACCGTGAACGCCTTACGCTTTTGATGAGGGATATGCCTACATTCGAGATAGAGCCGAATGGGACGAATACCATAGGAAACATAGTAATTGCAAATGGAAGTGTGGAAGAAAGTACGATCCATGACATAATAATGACGAACAGTGACAGGAGTTCGGAGAATAAGAGCGTTGCAAGTAGGAGAGGGGAGGTTGAGATGATCGATCCTTCTCGGTTCTTATACCGTCTTGATCTTGAAGAGCCGAGCATCCTTATAACAGACAGTACGGATATAGGTACGAATCTCATTGCAAATGCAGAGAATGCCACGTTCTATCTTGATTTCTCAAATCAGGTTCCGAGTCTTACGAATACCAATCCGGTTAATCTCTCTTCACGTGTTCTCAGGGCAAACATAAAAGAGAGACAGGTGAGAGAGGATGAGGACAGGGCGATTTACCACTCGGAAAGGGAGAATCTCCGACTAGATAACGCAGATGCCCTGAAAGAGAGTTTTTCTGGAAAAAGGGGAACAGATGTCTACAACAGGGTAGAGGATGTAAATGCCAAACTCAGTGGAATGACGGCCCTCCCAATCGACTTCTATGCACAGTATTACAAGGCGGAACTTACTAAGAAATACTCTCTTTCTCTGGCCTGCTTCTTCCTCACCCTCGTAGCACTTCCCCTGGGAACTGTGAAGTTGAAATATGGGAAACTCACAGGCTTCGCAATATCTTTGATAATAGCTGTAGCCTACTGGTACATGATGTTTTTCTCTCAGCTTGAGATCTTCAGCATATCGACTGGGCCATATCTCCTTATCTTTGCCCCGGATATCGCAGTCGCGATACTTGCTGTAATTCTGATGCTTATCATGGGAAGGACAAGATGAAGATACTGACACGTTACAGCCTCAAAAGCATTCTATCCGTATTCTTGATTGCTCTCTTGATATTCTCCTTTCTCGTGATGGCTATCGAGACTTTCATGCGTCTTGACTCCTTCATGACAGGATCTCTCGGATTCAGGGAGATGGCAAACTACGCCTTTTCAAGCCTCTCATCCTATTTCATGATGCTTATCTCCATATCCGTGCTGTTTTCAATCACGTACTTCCTCTCTAACCTGAGTGCGAATAATGAGCTCATAAGCCTCTATACTGCAGGGTTATCAAAACTGAAGATACTGAGGCCTCTCATACTTCTTTCGATCGTGCTTACACTGTTTTTCTTCATCTTCAATGAAAGCATAGGACTTGAATGGAAGAACTATGATTTAGTGATCACACAGGAATATTTCGGCATGTCAGGAACGCAGGATGCAAGCAACATAGTTCTTTATGACGAAGAAAGCGGTCATATGATATACGCGGATCGATACAGTGACAGTTATGGCAGGCTCTACTCTCCTGTATTGATAAAAAGCTCCGAAGGAACAATTGAGGAGAGAATAGAGGCAGACTATGCAGATTATGAGAATGGAAGGTGGATCTTCCACAATGCAAGGGTTGTTCAGAATGAGAGAGGCATTCTTGAAAGTTTTGTCTCCGATGAGTATGTTGATGAGTCGTTCATGATTCCTCAGGAGCTTTTCAGAAGTCAGAACCTTGCAATAGAGACGATGGAGCTCAGATATGCGTATGATTATCTGGCAAGGCTGAAAAGTGTCAACCGTATCTCATGGCAGGAAGGTATGACGGATTTTCTGCGACGTCTTGCAGAACCATTTGGAATCCTTGTACTGGCATTCATCGCAATGAGCATGAATTATTCCTATAAGAAAAACGTACTCCTCTTTTCAATCGTTCAATCACTTTTAATCGCCGTTGTATATTACGTGGCTGATATGGTATTCTCTATTGCCTCTCGGCAGGGGGCTATGAATGTATACGCACTCTTATATGCACCCTCTTTGATAACCATAGCCTTGAGCTATATAATTTCATTCTTAGGAAGACGAATATGAGTAATTTGAAATTCACTGTATTGAGAACAGATCCCTCCTGTAAGGCTAGGACAGGAATACTTGAACTTCCTCATGGTCCGGTCGAGACTCCGATCTTCATGCCCGTTGGAACGAATGCCACGGTAAAAGCGATCTACCATGAGAAGCTGAAAGAGATAGGTTACAACCTCATCCTTGCAAACACCTATCATCTTTATCTGAGGCCGGGAATGGAGGTTATGAAGGATTTCGGAGGAATTCACAACTTCTCCTCGTGGAATGGCAATGTTCTCACTGACAGTGGTGGTTTTCAGGTATTCTCACTCTCTGGACTGAGGAAGATAGACGAGAAGGGTGTGACTTTCCAGAGTCATATCGATGGTTCAAGACATATTTTCACCCCTGAGAAGGTCGTAGATGTCGAGCATATCATAGGAAGTGACATCGCTATGTGTCTTGATGTATGCACCCCTCCTGATATCGACTACAGAGCTGCAAAAGAGGCGTGGAGGATAACGAAGAACTGGGCAGAGCGCTCTATAAAGGAGAGAAACTCAATCGAGGATTTCAGAGGTAATCTCTTTGGCATCGTCCAGGGAAATTTCTATGAGGATTTAAGAAGGGAGAGCGCAGAAACGATCTCTTCAATGGATTTCCCTGGAATTGCAATTGGGGGACTCTCTGTAGGGGAAGAAAAGAGCAAGTTCAATGATTTCCTAGCTTTTACCGCATCTTATATCACCATGGAGAAACCAAGGTACGTGATGGGAATTGGTAGTCCGGATTACATCTTTGAGGCGGTTGAAAACGGCATAGATCTCTTTGACTGCGTACTTGCCACGAGAATGGCGAGAAATGGTACGGTCTTTACCGATGACGGTCCGCTCGTACTGAAGAAGGCAATACATAAGATGGATCATCGCCCTCTTGATGAGAACTGCACATGTACAGCCTGTCGCCGCTATTCAAGGGCTTATCTCCATCATCTTGTAAAGTGCAATGAGATGTATGGTGGAATGCTTTTGACAGAGCATAACCTGACATATCTATACAACCTGTTAAAGAGGATAAGAAAGAGCATAGAAGAGGGAACTTTCCTGAGTTTCAAGAGGGAATATATCGCACGCTATTATGGAAAGTAAGAAAAAAGGGCTCATCGTCACACTTCTTCTGGCCCTTTGTCATATCGCGGGGCTGATAAGAGTGCTCCTGATATCCTATGTGTTCGGATCTGGAAGGATCGCAGATCTCATTTCCTATTCTTTTTCCTATCCCAATCAGGCGAGGAAGAAGATAGAGGAGGGTACAGGCAATCTGGCCTTGATAAGAATGCTTGGAGAGAATAAGGGGGAGGGAATTCCCCTTTTCCTTCTCCTCCTTCATCTTGGACTTCTTCTCATCATCTTGATATTATCACCTCTTCTTTCATCTCTCGCATTCCATTTTACTGCGTTCACACCCGATGAGATAAGACTTGGAACAGTTCTTTTCTCATCGTTCCTCATTTTCCTCGTCATTTATAACTATGCTGCAAATCTCGGTTCCTATCTGCAGATAAGAGGAAAAAAGGAGCTTTCTGCACTCCTTGCTTCCATTCCGTCGATAATCGCCATAGCAGCTCTTCTTCTCCTCACGGATGAGACTGGAGCATATGCATTCTCCATCGGATTGCTTGCAGGGGCACTGATTTATCTGATCCTTTCCTTCTTCCTTGCAAGATGTAATGGGATGAGGTTCTCTCATACTGCAGATCTGGAGAGGGGATTCATCAGGCTTTACTCCTCGTCATTTCTCTTGATATTACTATCTGTCTTGGAATCGGTTCCCCTGTTCCTTTCCTCGGCAATGATAGAGAAGGGGAGCATATATTTTTCAAATGCGTATACTCTCATCCTGCTTCCATATGGATTCTTGATAGAACTCTTTACAATACTTGTCTATCCCGAGATGGCAAAGTGCGACAGGAACACATTGAAAGCTAAAGCACTTGATGGGCTTTATCTTGTATCCTTTCTATCTCTTTCCATCTCTCTGCTTCTGTCATCATTCTCCTCAGAGATATGCGTATTCCTTTTTGAAGGAGGAGATTATCTTAAAGCTGACGCGCTTCAGACCGCATCGATTCTCGTCTTTCTCTCTCCATCTGTATGCCTGATGTGTCTATTCTCGTACTATCAGAGGATGATGTTCCTCACTTTTGACAATAAGACGATTCTCATTACGATTCTAGGCAAAATCGTACTCTCCTATATTCTCTTATTCACACTTCCTTCAACTCTTTATAAGAGTTCTCTGATACTCCTCTTAAGTTCTGCATTCGCCATTACACTTTCCTTTATTTTCTCAACCGCTCTTAAGAGAAAGGATGCCCTTAAATCGATAATCTACTCCCTGATAGCAGCCCTGCCTCTTATCGCACTTGCAGTTGTTAAGGATACAATTAAGCTTAATAATTTTTTCCATTCTAAAACTGTACTTCTTCTTACATCTCTTACTCTCGGTATCATCGTATTCCTCTCATCCTGTGTTCTTTTCATAGCAATAAAAAAGGGCTCCAGATTTCTCCAGAGCCCGGACAGCAAAAAATAAATATCAGATTATTACGTCAATTTCAAGGATCGTATAATCGTAGGACTTACCGTTTATCGCAAACTCGACCCGATCCCCTTTCTGATGGTTCACCAGGTTCTTTCCTAATGGAGCGTTTATGTCAATGATCCTCTCCTCGGGCTTACTCTCCCATCTGCCAAGAAACGTGTAATACAGTTCTTCTCCGGATGAGTTATCCTTCAATGTGACCTTTGTACCGAAACCAACGAGGTCAGAAAGGACATCTTCCTTCTTCATGATCCTTACCGTAGTGAGATCGTGACTTAACTCGCTTATCCGTCTCTCAAGCTCCCTCTTATGCTCCTTTGCATACTGATATTCACTGTTCTCCCTCAGATCCCCAAGTTCTCTGGCTGTGTTTATCTCCTTAAGTATCTGAGGCATGTCAACGGTATTGATCTCTTTCAGCTCAGCCTGCTTCCTGTCATAGCTTGACTCAAGGCAGAGGAATCCTGAGGCAACCTTTCTCACCGGTTTTTCATTTACACTCTCTTCCTTCATGAAAGTGATCTCAGGCCATTTATTGACTAAAGCCTTCTCCAGGGCATTCTTCTCTTCGCTCTCAAGTCCGAGATTCTGAGTGACATATACCTTGATGTCCTCCTTATCCTCGTCTTTTGCAAGACTGATGAGGTTATAGACGCCTTTCTCTTCGACGAGAACCTTACGCAGAGCACTCTTGTACTTCTTCTGGTCCTGAATGCTGAACTGCGAGGAACTGGAGACATAGGAAAGTGCTCTGAGAGCGGTCATGAGAAGATCCTTTCTCGTAAGTCCAATCTTCTTGAGTTCCTCATCTCCAACTTCCTGAAGGAAGAAAGTAAAGGAGGTCATATTGTCTTTATAGAGCTCAATCACCTTTGCAAGGTATTCATAATAATGCTTTCCCTTCGCATAGCGGCGGAATTTATCAACGATATATGTAGGATAGAGTGGGAATATCTCCTGAATCAGATCCTCTGGATATCTGTCGACCTGGAATACCCTGTTCACGAAGAGCTTACGGATCGTGGTATTCTTCATCTCTTCGAATGCTCTCTTTCTCTCCTTAAGATCGGCCTTCTTATAAAGCTCCTCGAACGGTTTTTCAATCTGAACGCTGATCGTACCATCCTCTGTGACGGCTTCCAGAGCAAGAATAGAAGAAAGCCGCCTCGAAAGGCTCTCCTCGTCTTTCTTTATTATTTGTGTAAAATACGAGACCATCTCAAGCATCGCATCCCCGTCCTTCGCGATATCCTTGTCCTTGCTTACCTCAAGGAATTTGTCAAGCTTGTCATCGAAGTCAAAAAGACCTTTAAAAATGCTTAAAGCCTTCTCATCTGTGGTCTGAGGGAAAGGCATCAAAAGATAAGTATCCGTCGGTCCGGGATTAGTCTTGACATACTCATTGCTCTTAAGTTCTGCCTTTATCTCCTTATTTATCTTCTGCCAGTCATCCTCGCTCAAGATCTGAGGAACGACTTCAGCCTTCATATCCTTGAGACTCATACCTTTAGGATTATCAGAAGAGTAGAGCAGGGTTCTTACAAGCCATGTGATCCCCCCTTCCTGAAGGATCTTTGCCCGTATCTTTGCAGTGGGAACGCCTTTCTTTATTGCCTTGATATTCTGGTTTGTAAGAGGAGTAAGGGCATTGAATGCACTCTCAAGCATGATCTTCTGAGGCTCCTCATTTCCTGAGTATCTCACAGTCACCGTATTGTTGTTGATATCCTCTATCTTACCGACTCTTCGTGTCGATTTCTGATAGACAAAGCTTCCCTTTGAATAGGCAATCTCCTTCTCGAATCCCTCGATTGCGGATGCAATGTCGTTGCTCCTTCTAAAATCATATTTCTTAAGACATTCACTAAGACGACTTGAGGTGCTGTAACGCTCTTTGAGAACCCGTACAAGTTCCTCCCTCATACCTTCCTCACTGCCATTTATGATGAGGATCTCCTTAAGGACCTCAACGGTATCCTCGCTGTTTTTCCTTATCTCACTGGCCTTGTTCTCCTGACGCACAAGCTCTGCCTTCGTCTCCTTCAGATATGCAAGCAGTTTCTTTAAGAGGGAGAGGGCAAGTTCCTTGTCCTTTTCCTCAACACTCAGAGCAAACTTATAGTAGAAGGCATAGTTACTCCTCCCGATCTTTAGAAGGCTAGTAAATGTCCTGTCAATCTTGACACTGTCCTCAGGAACGCGGAGTCGCAGAAGTCCCCTCTGATAAAAGGCATTAGCATCCTTCTTCTCCCCAAGTTCATTATAGTGTTCAGCAAGCCGGAGAATGATGTCCTTGTCATTGTTGTCGCTCTTGACATACTTCTCATAGTAGCTCCACATGAGATCATCATTTCCATCCTCATGTGCCACATCTCCGAGGATCCTGTATGCGATGCTGTTCGCACCTTTTGAGACTATAAGGGATCCAAGATGCTTTGCAACTTCCCAGTTCCTTGCATCATAGAAATTTAAGAGCGTGTTATTAAGATCCATGTTGAATTCATGGGGTCTTGCTTCAAGTTTTATTCTGCCAGCGATGTAATGCAGGCAGATTGAATATGTGTTCTGCTCCTGGGAGTAGAGCTCGACAGCTTCATTTCTCAGCTCGTCAAGAGTCTCGGGGGTGCTTTTCTTGGTAAAGATCTCCGCATCCATGGCAAGGAAATCCTCTTTCTTGTATTGCTGCAAAGGGTTTTTACCCAGGTTCTTCTCATTCTGCATCAAAACTTTTAAATCCATTTCAAGACTCCTTAAAAAAGGGAATATAGAGAGAAAAAGAAAACCGGGCAGAAATCGGATTCTGCTCGGAATTATCAAATTATCTCTAGAAATGAATATAACACAAAACAGGTGTAAAAGCAAAGGAATAATTTCCAGATGAAACAAAAGGAAAACGGAAAGCCGTACTATCTTTTTATCGTAAAAAGGTAAAAGTAATTTTCTCTTTGTGCTATAGTATTGGTATGAGAGAAAGAAGCGTACTTATTAACCCTTCAATACTGGCCTCCGATTTCTCTGACATCCTGGGGGCTCTTGATCTGATAAGCTCCTTGGAGCTTGATTACGTACATCTTGATGTGATGGATGGCATGTTCGTTCCAAATATCACGTTCGGACCAAAGTTCATAAAGGATATCAGGAAACATAGTGATCTGGTATTTGATGCTCATCTCATGATTGAGAATCCTGAGAGATATGTGAAGATATTCTCAGATGCCGGTTGTGATATAATCACGGTGCACAAGGAGGCGACAAGGCATTTGAATAGGACTCTTGCCATGATTAGAGAAGAAGGAAAAGAGGTCGGTGTCGCAATAAATCCGAGCACATCGGTTCATGAGATTGAATGTGATCTTGTAAATGTCGATTATGTTACTCTGATGAGCGTCAATCCTGGATTTGGAGGACAAAGATTCATTCCAGAGAGCTTGAGAAAGATAAGAGCGTTGGATGAGATCAGGAAAAGAGAAGGATATGAGTTCAGAATAATGGTAGATGGAGGAGTGAACCTTAAAAACCATATAGCGATCAAGGAAGCCGGCGCAGACATACTGATTACAGGAGAGGCTTTCTTCAAGGCCTCAGATCCTGCGGCATTTGTCGAGGAGATGGAAAGTTGAAAGCGGTAATACAGAGGGTAAGGAACGCCTCAGTGAAAGTAGATGGAACTATCAAGGGGGAAATAAATCACGGAATGCTGGTATATTTTTCCGTCGAAGCTGATGATACTTTTGATATGATAGAACCATTTCTTGATAAGCTTGTTCATCTCAGGATATTTGAGGATGAGAATGAGAAAATGAACCTCAGCCTAGATAAGATCGGTGGAGAAATCCTCTTTATATCCCAGTTCACACTTGCCGCGAATCTTGATAGAGGTAACCGTCCGGACTTTGCAAATGCAAAGGCTCCAGGGGAAGCAGAACGCTTTTATGAGGAAGGAATAAGAATCCTGAAAGGATGGGGTTATCCCGTCTCCTCCGGTGTTTTTGGAGCCCACATGCAGGTTGAGTATATGAATGATGGCCCGGTGACATTCATCCTTGATTCGAAGAATCTTGCAAGATTTCGTAAAAAACGATAAACAGATCGAAGACTTTTTGCATTAATATTACAAAAGGAACCTAAAATGGCTAAAACAACGACAGACAACACTGAAAACAAGGCAAAACTGGATGCTCTGGAGGCAGCAAGGCTCCAGATAGATAAGCAGTTTGGAAAAGGCTCTCTGATTAAACTCGGAGATAGCCGTGAGAAATTAGATATTGACGTCATTCCATCAGGAAGCCTTCTTCTGGATGAGGCTCTCGGAGTTGGCGGTTATCCAAGGGGAAGAATCATAGAGATATACGGCCCTGAAAGTTCAGGAAAGACGACGCTTGCGCTCCATGCAATCGCAGAGGCCCAGAAGATGGGGGGAATTGCGGCTTTCATAGATGCGGAGCATGCCCTTGATCCTACATATGCGAAGAATCTCGGGGTGAATATTGATGAACTCTGGATAAGCCAGCCGGATAACGGAGAGCAGGCCCTTGAAATTACCGAAAGCCTTGTTAGAAGCGGAGCTGTGGATATCATCGTTGTCGACTCCGTCGCAGCCCTCACACCACAGGCTGAAATCGAGGGAGACATGGGAGACAGTCACATGGGACTCCAGGCAAGGCTCATGAGTCAGGCGCTGAGGAAACTGACTGGAATCCTTGCTAAATCCAATACGACCATAATCTTCATCAACCAGATAAGAATGAAGATCGGAGTCATGTTCGGTAACCCTGAGACGACGACGGGGGGAAATGCACTTAAATTCTACGCATCAGTAAGAATGGATGTTAGAAAGGCTGACTCAATCGGCAAGAACAGTGATGAGATAAGTGGAAACAGGGTCAAGGTGAAGATCGTCAAGAACAAGGTCGCACCTCCGTTCAAGAAATGTGAGCTTGACCTGATGTTCGGTACCGGTATCAGCTATGTAGGTTCCATACTTGATGCTGCTCTAAAGTATAATCTTATAGAGAAATCGGGAGCCTGGTACAGCTTGAACGGAGAGAAGATCGGACAGGGCAGGGACAAGACGGTCGAATACCTTGAAAATAATCCCGAGATACAGAAGGAGCTGGATGCGAAGCTGAGATCAATCATGTTCCAAAAGGGTGAAGAGAATAGCAATTAATCCCGCTTTTCTGTTATAATACCTCATTATGCAGGAGAGTGCGGTAAAGAATCAGAAAGAGAAGTGTGAGTTCACCACCGAGAAGTTCTCGGGACCTATTGAACTGCTTCTCTTTCTTATTCAGGAAAACAAGGTAGACATTTATGACATTCCGATTGCAGAGATAACGGAGCAGTTTCTCTCTTATATCACGGTGCATAAGGCTGAGATTGATGAGATTTCAGATTTCTATCATTTCGCTGCAGATCTCCTCCTGATAAAGAGTAAGATGCTTCTTCCCTATGAAGTCGAGTTCGACGAGGAGTATGAGGATCCCAGACAAGAACTTGTAGAGCGTCTTCTTGAGTATCAGAAATATAAGAAATATACAGATCTACTGACAGGGAAAGCGGCTCCCGACAGGTTCTTCATTCCGAGAAAGGATAATCCTTTCATGTTGCCTTATGAGGACGCGGATCTTTTCAAAGACGTGACACTTGAGAATCTTCTCATCACATACAGATCTCTTCTTGAGAAGGTTGTTCCCGCGAAGGTATTCAATATTTACGAGGAAGTCACGGTCAATGAGAAGATCGCATATATGAACGAACTTCTTGAGGATCAGGACATGATAACAATCACGGATATCATAATCCATCCGGAAAGGGCAGATCACATAATCTGTTCATTCATGGCAATCCTGGAAGCTACAAAATGGAAGATGATTCTTTTAAGACAAGAAGAGCCATACGGAGAAATATACATAATAAAACGTCCTCAGGATTGGGATCCTGATAAAGTCGACCAGTACGACAGGGAGCATGACAGGCTCATTGAGGGTGAGGCAACAATGGAAGAGGAGGAGATAATTCCTGACGATTCTGGATTCATCGATGATAGTTATGAAGAAGATGATGAAGAGGAGGATGAGGATGAATTCATCGGTGATGAGGAAGAGATAGATTTGGAGGATGAAGATGAGTAAGGCAATGACAATGAGCGACAATGCGAGGATTGTTGAGGTCATCCTCTATGTTGAAAACGAGGCGGTAAGTATGACCCGTATAGCAGAACTCACGGGGCTCTCCTCAACGGAAGTAAAGGCGGCACTGAAGGAGCTGAAAGAACTCTCTGCTGATCTGAATAGGGGACTGATGCTCATCGAGGAGGATGAACAGTACCTTTTTGCTCCCTGTCCAGATCTCTATGACAGACTCAGGAAGAGCTATGGTAGGAAAGTTGATAAGAGACTCAGCAGGGCAGCCCTTGAAACTCTTTCCATCGTAGCTTATGCACAGCCGATAACAAGGAAGAAAATCGACAAGATCAGAGGTGTCAGTTCAGATACCATCGTCAGAATATTAAGGGAAAGAGAATATATAAAGGTTTCAGGTCGTGATGATTCCCCTGGACATCCCTGCCTTTATTCAACGACGAAGAAATTTTTATATGAATTCAATTTAAAACATATTACCGATCTACCTAAACTCAGCGAGATCGATAGGATCAGGTTCGAGGAGGAACCTGAGAAACAGGAAACAGACAGAGAGGAAGAAGAGGATGAATGATTTCCCAATGCGCCTTCAGGCATATCTTGCAAAATGCGGAGTAGCATCAAGACGAGCAAGTGAGGATCTTATAAGGGCTGGCCGAGTGATGGTCAACAATAAAAGGATCACGGAGATGGGATTCAAGGTGAACGAGGATGACATCGTTCAGGTAGATGGAGAGACCGTCGAGATCAGTGAGAAACTTTACTATATTGCACTGAATAAACCCAAAGGGTATATCTGCTCCAACTATGATCCCAATGAAGAGAGGTTCGCACGGGATCTGATTGCGATGAGAGACAGGGATCTCCTTTTCAATGTTGGCCGTCTGGACAAAGAGTCATCAGGCCTTCTCCTGTTTACAAATGACGGTAAGTTCGCAAATGCGATGATGCACCCGAGATATCAGGTCGAGAAAGAGTATATAGTCAAACTTGATAGAAGCGTTGAGATCGAAGACTTGAACAGGGCCCTTGACGGGATCTACATCGACATGCCGACTCCGTATAGGATTAAGCGTTATGACTTCATGCCCCGGACGAAGCAGTATATCAGAATCACTCTGACAGAGGGAAAAAACAGGGAGATCAGGAAGATATTCTCCTTCCTCGGCTATGATGTCAAAAGCCTTGTCAGGATAAGGATCGGCTGCGTGGAACTCGGGGATTTAGAAGTAGGGGATTGGCGTAACCTGAAAAGCGAGGAGATCGATGGTCTTCTGAAGGGTAAAACCAGCTTGAGAAAGCAGGTGCGTCCATTGAAAACGAGGAGGAAGGATGGTAATCGCAATTGATGGACCTGCAGGAAGCGGGAAAAGCACTATCGCGAGGGAAATAGCTTCTGAACTTGGGTATTATTTCCTGAACACTGGTTCCTTTTACCGGGCATATACGCTCGCACAGCTTAAAAAGGGGCTTGATCCTCTTAATCCAGACAGCGTCTTAAAGACGGCCAAGGGAATCACGATAAGCGTGGAGGATGGGGACATACATATCGATGGAGTCGACGTCGAGTCAATGCTTCATACTCCTGAGGTGGACAGGTTCTGTTCTCAGGTATCGGTCGATCCTCGTCTGAGGGAATACGTGAACTGCCAGGTCAGAGAGCTCGCAAAAGGGATGGATATCGTCACGGAAGGCAGGGATACTACGACGGTCATCTTCCCAGATGCTGATTATAAATTCTACTTTGATGCCTCCGCAGAGGTCCGTGCTGAAAGGCGCAGAGCAGAGCATCCGGATGGTCCAGATTATCAGACGGTCCTAGAAGAAATCAAGAAAAGGGATGAAAGAGACAAAAATAAAGCGTTCGGAGCTCTTAAAATTGCGGACGGAGCTATATATATTGATACAACTTACTTGACGATAAAACAAGTTTGTGAGAAAGTGTTAAAGGCTATGAATTCATAGCCAATTATTTGTAGTAGGAGCAATCGATGGAAAATGAGACTCAGATGACGCAGTACCTCAAGTCATTTGCTGGAATTGAAGACGGTCAGATCGTAACCGGAACTGTTGTACAGTTAAATAACGACTATGTACTTGTTGATGTTGGCTATAAGAGCGAAGGAAGAATTCCTGTAAATGAATTCATTGAACTTCCTCAGATTGGGGACAAGGTCAACGTGACAATCATCAAGAAAGAAGGAGCAGGCGGCCAGGTCGTCGTTTCTAAGAAGAGAGCTGAGGCAAAGGAGAAGGCCGAGACTCTGAAGAAGGCGGCAGAGGATAAGACACCTGTTCTTGGAAAATTCGTAAAAGTCATCAAAGGTGGCTATGAGGTTGACCTTGGTGCAGACTATAAAGGTTTCTGTCCTTTGAGTAAGGCAGATGTTTTCCGTGTCGAAGATCCAGAGTCTTTGATCGGTAAGACAGATTATTTCATCATTGATAAGTTCCATGGCAGCTCGAAGATGAAGAGCGTAGTTTCAAGAAAGGAATATCTTGAGAAGAAGATTCAGGAGAACAAGGAAAAGTTTTTCCAGACTGTTCAGATTGGTGATGTTGTGGAAGGTGAGGTTAAGAGCTTCACAAGTTTCGGTGCATTCATTGATCTCGGAGGCTTTGACGGACTCCTTCATATCAATGACATGAGCTGGGGGCATGTAACAAGGCCGAAAGATTATGTCAAGAAAGGGCAGGTGATCCAGCTCAGACTCATAAACATTGATCCTGAGAACCAGAAGATCAACCTCTCTTTAAAGCACATGGAAGCTGATCCTTGGACTACGTTCGAGCAGCGCTATCAGGTTGGTGATGTTATTACAAAGCCAATCACGAAGATTACTGCATTTGGTGTGTTCATTGAAATCGAACCTGGTATTGAAGGCCTTGCTCATGTATCAGAGCTTTCATGGACAAAGAAGGTTACAAACCCAAGAGAGCTTTATAATATCGGTGACGTTGTCAATGCTCAGATTCTTGGATATGACCTTGATAAGAAGAGAGTAAGTCTTGGTATCAAGCAGCTTCTTCCAAATCCATGGGATACAATTGCTGAGGAGTTCCCTGTAGGTAAGGTATTCCAGGGCAAGGTTGCTAAACTCACAAACGCTGGAGCTTATGTTGAGCTTGGAAACGGTATTGATGGATTCCTCCATATTGAGGATGTTGCATGGAACAGAAAATTCAATCACATGAACCAGTTCTGTAAAGCTGGTGATATGATTGATGTGATGGTCAAGAGTGTTGATCCTGAAAACAGAAGGGTTAGACTCACAATCAAGGACATCTCAGGCAATCCTTGGGACAATTTCAGAAAGAGCTATCCTAGAAACTCAAGTGTTTCCGGTACGATCTCTTCTGTTACGGATTTCGGAGTATTTGTAAAGCTTCCTGGAGATATCGAGGGACTTGTAAGCAAATACAATCTCGGCAGTCCTGATGAGGATTACTCTGACAGCCTTCTTGAGTCATATAAGGCTAAGATCGGTGAGCCTATTACGGTAACGGTTCTTGATGTAAATCCTCAGACTCAGAAGATCAATCTCTCAGAGAAGGAAAGCATCAGAAAGAAGCAGGCTTCTGACTATGCACAGTACATGGAAGGTAAGGAAGAGGATATTGATACTTACAATCCGTTTGCTGAAATCCTCAAGGAAAAGAACTAATAATCATACGATTCATGATATGGGGAAGGGGGAACTCTTCCCCATATGTCAGATAAAGGAATTCAGATGAAAAAGGACAAAGAAATTTCCAGAGCTGAGAAACTTGCGCAGAAGACGGATGATTTTCTCGGTTCAAACAGAAAACTGATCATCATCATTCTTGTTGTAATCCTTCTTATTCTTGCGGGAATAGGTGTTGGCGTAACTGTCCACAACAGAAGCGTAAGCAACAGGTATGAGGAGTTATATAACATCGAGGAAAACTATTATAATCTCATGTCCCTTGATGAGGCTTCGGAAGAATACGCTGCAGCTCTTACCGATTTTGAAAGCGACATTGACGTATTCGTTCAGGACAACAGCGTTGATACTTATCTTGGTGCCAGTGCTACGATCCTCTTGGCGGAAGTTAGATTCATGCAGGAGAACTGGAGCGAGGCCTACGAGCTTTCACTAGCAGTTGCAGAGGCTCATGATAATGATTATCTTGGCCCTCTGAACTACATCAATGCTGCGGTTGCCGCAGAGAACAACGGAAATGCAGATGAAGCACTCAGGCTTTACACACTCGTATGGGATAATTATGGGGTAACATGTCCAGAAGCACCACAGGCTCTGTTCAATCAGGCTAGACTTGAATATACGAACGGAAATACTGATATTGCACGCTCAATCTTTGAACAGCTTACCAGTGAGTTCCCCAATTCCTACTATTCAGCCATTGCTCAGTCCTGGCTTCTTTCATATTAATTGATTTTCATTCCACATACAGGAGGGAAAGAATGAAGAATAGGGTTATACTATCATCTTTAGTTCTTTCCCTTTTTTTATTGCTATCTTCATGTGGAATTCCGAACTGGTTTTATATATCATCCAGTGATGCGAGAATCTTAAATTCGACCGTAGGGACAGATCGGACAACGACTATCACTGTTGAAAGTGGCTATGACCTTGATATCGAGGTTTTTCTGCTTTATACAATTCACAATGCGACGGGCAGTACAACACCTACGGGAAGTACTATCAGATCTGGTTTAACATCTGATTTCAGATCAAGATATAGAATAAATGATGCGAATTCAAATCGATTCTCATCTGGAACAAATCCTGTTGCCTCATATACGACAAATGATCTTACCTTTAATTTATATCCACTAGACGCTGTAGATTCCTCTGCGCCAAATAACAGCGGAGCTGATCCTCTATTTTTAGAGAACAAACCATCAACTCAGAACAGGATAACTTTGACGCTAGATTATGAGATTAGAGATGGATATCTATATGTGACAATGACAGATGATGACTCAAATACTCAAGAATATCAATTACAGCGGTATAATGGAAATGGGATATTCTCATCTAGTGGCCTTGATCAAGATAGTAGAAATGATCACACGGAAGTTGACTTAGGAGGAAGTTACAACCTCTACGTTTATCCTGTTGTCTATATCAGTTCAAATAGTACCTCTCCTGACACAGGACATGGCTTTAACAATCTCATGATGATAACTCCAACAAGTACCCAGTTCATCGACCTGAGCATCTAAGGATTTTTTTCTTTTGTTAATATTTTAAGCGTATTTCAAAGCATAATAAAATGTCGTACTCAGCATATGCAAGAAAAGCTAATGCCTGGTACAGAACAGTCATGTGCATATCCTGAGCTGTAGTAGGAAAAACTCCGCGTCAAGGAGGAGAGGATTACCTACATCTCGGGCCGTTAGAGGAAGTTTTTTTATGGACTGAACTACTATATTTCCAAGAAGTCTGTCAGAGTTGATGAAATTGTTTTCTCTGTTAAGAAAAGAAACAATTATGTTTTAAGCATCTGGCAACGAAATACATGAGGATGTCAATGCTTTGATCAATCTACAATATGGATAACATACCGTACGCAGGTAAACCTGAAATGGAGCATGTAGAAAAATACTCCTATTAATTCGGTTTTTCTTATAGATTTCCGACCTTTTACCATTTTTCAATTTCTATGTCTCATCGCAAAAAAAGATTTAATATCCCATTCTTTTCTCTTTTTAAGCACAAAATATGAAAATAAATATAAGTTTTTTCTTGACATCCCCCTGAAACTGGACTAAGAATATTATCAAGGAATTAAAGAGGCGTTTATACATTCCTCTTTAGGAAGGCGCTTCAATTCCGTGCTCTCAAATGCGAAGATTAACTTCGCTCATATCTTACCCTTAAAGGGTACATTGCCTTAAGTGAGAGGAGCAAAGCCAGCTCCTCTCTTTTTTATGCACATGGTGTTTCTTTTCATAATGACAGAATCAGGTTAACTTAACATGTTTTCATCCGTTAATGTTATTAAAAATAGGGTAGGTTGGGCTTTTATCGATTTATTATATATCACGTAAATTAATTATATTTGAAATATATTTTACTTTATACTATTTATTTTCTCAAATTAATAAAATAGATATATTGTAAACTATTACAATTAATAAATTATACTAATCTAATAAAATAATTAATACATTAAATATTACATATATTTTAATAATTCACTATTTTAATTAATATAAGATTATAAAGAGTTCAAAACTATAATTATCCTAATATTATATTTAATATGAGCTATTAATATTATCAGTATATTAATAGCTATGGTTTAAAATTTACTCCGTAATTCTCAATCTAGAAGAATTGTATATAATAGATATTCTGTCAACTCCAGTATTATTTTCCCTGAAGAGTTAATCGATGGATAAGATAATAGTGAGTGCTTCAAGAATATCAACATAGGTAGCATCGAAATTATCAGTGAACCATGGGTCTGCAATATCCCTGGTAAGCATTGGATGTATATTGCTAAAATCCTCTCCTTGGAACATTCTCTCTATATTATACCTGTTATTCCTATCCATATAGTAGATTTCATCGAAATTGAGAAGATCATCTCTCGTAATCTGCCTTGAACGATGTCTGATGACAGGAATTCCTTCTCGAGAGAGCTTATTCACAGCAGGTGGATACATCGTAGAGCCTATCTCTTCACGGCTTGTAGCAGCACTGTCTATATAGAAATCATCAGTCCTTCCGGCCTTGTTTATCATGTACTGTGCCATGGATTGAGCCATCTGAGAGCGGCATATATTCCCATGACATACGAAAAGAATTCTTCTCATATTGATATTATCGAAAGATTTTTTCTTCTTTTCAATAGCCAAGAAGATACTTATCCCCTCCCCTATCAGGATTTATTTCTGTATGTTTCAGCTTTAAGTACACGATTCTGTCCTTATATACAGAAACATTATTTTATGTGTTTTATTTATGTTTAAACTTTAATCTTAAATAAATACAGGTTAGGATTATCCTATGCAACCAGTCAAAGTATCTCTGAAATTAATTCTATCCTTATTCTTACTTATTATCTTGTCCTCCTGTTATTTTACATGGGGAGAGGTAGACGAGATTGAAATTCCGGTCTGGCTTCAGGGGGATTGGAGTGTAAAAGAACCTACTGGAGAGGAAGCAGGTTATTTTATTTGTATGATTACAGAGAAATCCATCGTATTTATATCTCGTAATGGAGATCAATTTGATTTAATTGATGATGTCATTAATACATCTGGATATGATGAGGCTATGGAGGATAAATATTTATTAAATTATTACATTGATAATATCTTCACAACATCTGAATTTGAGAAAAGGAATGGAAATCATGTCTTTTTCTACTTAGATAATTCAAATCGAAATTCCTATTATATCCTAGAGAGAACCTGACAAGTTTATTGTTCAATATAATTTAAAGTGCTATCTTTTTCACATGATTAAATATGAACTTAAAAAAGCTGACAACCTTGAAGATGGCTGTAGAAACCTATATGAAATAGTAAGTCTTTTACGAAGCCCCGAGGGCTGCCCCTGGGACAGGGTACAGACGAATAAGAGTGCAACAGAGAGTCTTATAGATGAGGCATATGAATATCTTGACGGAGCGATAAAGAACGATGTCCCTTCCATGAGAGAAGAGATCGGTGACGTGCTTATAAACGTATTCATGAATCTTTACATCAATGAGGAAAACGGAGATTTCAAACCGGAGGATGCCCTTAATGAGGTCTGTGAAAAACTTCTGAGACGACATCCACACGTATTTGGAGATCTTCATACAAAGAATGATAAGGAAGCACTCTCACTTTGGAACAGCGTAAAAGAGAATATAGAGGGAAAAAAGACAAGGGAGGATGATTTCTTTGAGCATATTCCATCCTCTATTCCCCCTCTTGAAGAGGCGTATGAGATACAGAAGAAACTAAAGAAGGTCGGCTTTGACTGGGAGGATGTAGAAGGAGTACTGGGTAAGGTCAAAGAGGAACTTGAAGAGGTTGAAGAAGCTATTGAGGAAAAGGACGATGATCACATAGAGGAAGAGATCGGAGATCTCTTATTCGCAGTCGTCAACCTTGCACGCTTTCTAAAGATAAGACCTAATACTGCGATGATGAGAGCAAATAAGAAGGTAAGAAGTAGATTCCAACAGCTTTTTGATATCTGCAAGGAAAAGAAAATCCCTCTCGATAAAGAACACGTGAAAGAAATGAACGACGTATGGGAGGCTGTCAAGGAGAGAGAGCATTCAGCGATCTGAAACGGATATCCGCCTGTACAGGATATTCTTTTGACGCGAATCTCCAGTATTCAGAAGCCTCATCCCTCCGTCCAAGGGAGAGCATCAGATCACCGATGAGAAGGGCATATGCAGGATCATCTGCATAACCATAGCTGACCAGATTCAAGAGCATCTGACCTTCTCTCCTGCTGATAAGAAGAGGAATAGCCTCCCTCATCAGTCTTGTGAAATTACCAGTAAGGCCAGAGTCTTCATACAGCGTTTCAAGAGAAGATACTATCCTGTCAGAAGAGGCTTCTGCACGAATGTTCATGAGAGCAAGATCAAATGCGGATAATCCCGGGGTGATAGCATAATAGAATCTGTCAGCCCTATCCTCATTCCCTGTTTTAAGAAGTGCATGGTAGTAAGGAAGATAGTCCACCCTGTTGAGTCTGCCGGCATTCGAAAGGATGTCTCCTGCATAAAGAGCCTTTTCTGGGTCTCCTGTCGTACGGAGAAGAATCTCAGCTGCACTGTAGTAATGCACATCATCCTCGTCAAAAATAAGAAGATGGAAATAAGATCCCTGCTCAGCATTCCTCGTTTTACCAAGACGATAATAGGAAAGCGTCCTGTAAAAAAGAGCATCGCTATCAAGAGATGAGGAGAGGATATCATCAGCATCTCTTATCACACTGTTATAGTCACCGGAATCAAAGCTTTCCTGTACCGTATTATTATTTTCGTCATTGGCACAGGATAAAAGAAAAACAAAAAGGAGAACGGTTAAAAAAGATAATCTAACCCTCATAACCATTCTCCTCCTATGATAAAATCAGGGGCCCGATAAGCCGAGTTCTGTTTATGTAATCATCTATCTCGGACCATGGTTGCCCATGGCCTCTAGCGGTCTACCCGCAACTATAGGCGGACAACCCAGTTGCTGCTTGACCTTGCACCTGACGAGGTTTACCATGCCACGCCTGTCACCAGTCGTGCGGTGGTCTCTTACACCACCCTTTCACCCTTACCTTTTACGGCGGTCTACTCTCTGTTGCACTATCTGTAGCATTACTGCTCCTGGCCGTTAGCCAGCGTCATGTCCTGTGGTGCCCGGACTTTCCTCTAACCTGTAGCGATTACTTCGGATCCCTGATAGTTTTTAGAAGTCCTCAAACTCCTCATCCATACCCATGGATTCATCGTAGTTGTCACTTTCAGAAGATACGCTCTCTTCCTGGCTGACACTCTTGCCTTCACCTTTCTGGCTTTCGAGCTGTTCGAAAGTATAGGATCTTTCGACATCCTCATCAAGTGTCTCCTTATAAATGATTCTTGAACAATATGGGCAGTACTCAATTTCGCCCTTCTCACTTTTAAGTTCAAGGTCGATAACGAACTGCACAGGAAGAATCAGATCGCATCCTGTACATACTTGTCCATATACAGGAACGATGCCGAATCCATCCTTCTTCTTCACGATATTGGAGAATTTCTCGTATAAATCATCAGATATCTTATCACCTTTGATCGCCTCACATTCAGCATCGAGTGTGGAAATCTCATCAGTGATGCCTGCTATCTCGCTGTCAACCTTGCTCTTTTCCTCTCTCACCTTCTCTTCGAGGGTATCTAGCTCACTCTTCTGGGCCTCCAGCTCAGTCCTGACTCTTTCAAGCTCATTTGTTTTACTGTCCCTCAACTTAAGGAATGACTGCTCACTGATCCTTGCCTCTTCAAGCTGTTTTGTAAGAGCCTCAAACTCCCTCTGGGTATTGATGAACTCCATCTGCTTCTCATACTCGCTCCTTTTATTAAAGGCATCATCGTATCTGATTGCTAGGCTCTTCTGTTCATTCTGAAGGCTTTCGTAGAAATCGGAAAGATTCTGGTATTTCTCTCTGGCGGAAGCAAGAAGAGTCTCCTCTGCCTTCAAGTTGGCAGGAATAGACTTGATCTTATCCTCTAAGATGAACTTCTTCTGCAAAATCACCTGCAGTTTCTTTAAACAATCAAGCTTTTCGTTTCTTGACATAAAACAACACTTCTCCTTGGACTATCTGATAATAACTACTTTCTCTACTTTTTTCTACTCGTTCCAATCTTTAAGTTTCTTGCTTCTGGTTGGGAACCGTAATCGTCTCAGGGCTTTTGCCTCAATCTGCCTGATTCTCTCTCTTGTAACGTCGAAATAAAGTCCGACCTCCTCAAGGGTGAGAGCATAACCATCATCAAGGCCGAACCTCATCCTGAGAACCTCCTGCTCCCTCTCTGGAAGCTCACTTAAGAGTTCCTTGATCTTATCCTGCAGGAGTACAAATGCAGTCTGGTTAGCAGGATTCTCAGCATCCTTATCCTCGATGAAATCAGAAAGAACGCTGTCCTCCTCCTCTCCGACAGGAGTCTCAAGACTTATAGGCTCACGTGCAACACTCTTGACATTCTTGACCTTGCTCTCCGGCCAGTTAAGATGCTCCGCAATCTCCTTATCGGTAGGCTCTCTTCCATAAAGCTGCATGAGAACCCTGGATTCTCTCACAACCTTATTGATCTGCTCAATCATATGCACAGGAACCCTGATAGTCCTGGCCTGATCACTTATGCTCCTGGTTATCGCCTGACGGATCCACCATGTGGCATAGGTACTGAACTTATAACCCTTTTTATATTCAAACTTCTCCACGGCTTTTATAAGTCCGATGTTTCCTTCCTGAACAAGATCAAAGAACTGCAAACCTCTGTTCGTATATTTCTTTGCGATGGAGACAACAAGTCTGAGGTTAGCCTTTATGAGACGGTCCTTCGCACTCTTGAGAATCCTCTGTCCATATTCAATGTTCTTAACAGATTCCAGGATGTCCTCTATGCGGCATTCGAAATCATTTTCGATGTTTCTCAGCTCTTTCTCCGTAAGCTGCAGATCCTTAATCTCTTCCTTGATCTGGTCGGAGGTAAGCCCAAGCTCAGCCTCGATGGCACTCGCCTTGCTCCTTGTAGCAAGATCCCTTCCCAGCTGTCTTAGCTCCTTCATATTGGATATCATGAGCCTTCTTGAGCTCTCAGCCCTTTTCATAATACAGGAATTGATCTTGTTTTTAGCCTCGATGAAAATATTTGTAAGTTCATCAATCTCCTCCTGCTGGAGGGTTATATTCGTCACCCAGTTTTCAACAGGAATATAGATTCCACTCTTAAGAGCCTCAAGATCCTTATTTGCATCATGAAATCTCTTTGCAAGACTTTGCTCTTTCGTGCTGTATTCTTCCTTGATTTTCTTATGAAGCTTCGCCCTCTCCTTATCAAGATCGGCTTTCTTGAGGTCCGGATGCTCACTTTCAAACTGGCTCTCAAGCTCTTCTACTTCCTTGTTTATCTGGATATTGAGCTCATCCTCTTCTTTTCTGAGCTTCTTTATCTGAGCCTCTAAATTAGTTTTTAAACTGCTCTTGGTCTTTTCTCTGCAGTAGCTGATCCATGCCTCACGGGAAGGGAAGTTCTCCCTCTTCTTTCCTTTAAAGATCTTCGCACTCTCATCAGGATAACCACCAAGCTTGTTAAGAAGGGTTTCTCTGAGAGAAATAAGCTCCTCATTCTGCTCGTTATCCTCCCCTGCAAGAATACTCTTCGCTTTCAGTTCATTATATTCCTTTATCTGCTTTGCAGTATCTTTGCCAAGTGCTTCCTTGTAATTTGCATTATATCTCTTCTGCACAGAGAGAAACTCTTTCAAATCCTCTGTTGAGAGTGGATCCTCACCATCTTCCTCGATCTTGGTCTGCATGTGCTTTATGACCTTGGTGAAGAATGATATTAGGATACCGCTCTCCCTTATCACGGAATTAACGATATTGGCACCCCTTTCCATCTGCATAGCAAGCTCTACCTCCTGCTCTCCGGAAAGGAGACTCTCATTACCAATTTCCTTCAGATAGAGTCTTATAGGATCATCAATCGTTGTCTCGATTTTTGATGAGGAATGGCTCTTATGCTCTACACCCTGCTCGCTGAAATTAGAGATATCGATGAACCTCTCTCCTACGCTGTCAGAGTCGTCATCCGTACCCTTCCATTCGTTTATACCAGGCTCCTCGCTCTCCTCATCAGAGAGATCTTCCTCCTCATCATCCTCATCTTTTCTCTCTTCTTCTGTACCTTCCTCTTCGTCCTCATCCTCATCGATATCATCTTCATCTTCTGAGGATACGAGAAGAACATCATCCCCGTCGTCAGAGGAAATGAAATCATCACCCTCCGCATCGAGATCCTCATCCGCGGCAAGATCATCGTTGAAATCCCCCTCTTCCATGTCCTCTGGGCTGGGCATATCAAAACTTTCATCCCCGTCCTCACTGTATGTGACACCATCGGCCTGCAGGGCATTGATAACCTCATCTATATCCGCAATAGGAGCCTTATAGCTCTTAATCGCAGAGACAATGTCCTCGAATGTGACAATCCCGTTATCCGTATTAAGCTGGATTAATGATTGATAAAATGGTTGATTCTTGAAATCTTCCTGTCCCATTAAAACTACTTTTCCTCGCTACTGTACAACCGGTTTTTCAATAAGGAAATATCCTTATCGTAATCTTTCTTCTTCTCAAGAAGGGCCATCATGTCAGATGGATCAATCTGGGAAGAGAGTAACTTAATCTGTGAATTGAGTGCCGTTCTTTTCTCTTCAAGCCCTCTCAGCTCGATTCTATCTACGATTTCATCCAGTACGTCTATGCAGTCCTTGCTGAACTCATCAAGTTCATAGGAAGTAGATACGTAATTTCTCAGTCTCTCATCGCTGATGAGTGATAAAAAAAGTTCTTTTGACTCAATATCATCCCTTAGAGCGTTCTCAAGCACCGCATAAAGCATCTGGGCATCCCGATCCTTCAGATCTCCGAAATTTATCCGCTGGCGATACTGCTTGAAAAGATTCATGTTATTCGCCAAGATTAGCATGGCATAGAGATCCGGTGAGATGGCTGCTGTGTTGAGGTGCCAATCGCTTCTACTTTTTTCCTCTACATTCTCCTCATATCTTCTCTTGCCATTAGGGTTATTCCCCGCTTTCAAGTCTGCCCTGACAGTCTCCTCTCCGACAGAGAGTCTGAGCGCAAGATCCTGAATATAAGTCTCAAGCTCAATCTCCGACTTCGTTGTGGAGAGAAAACCAGAAAGTGCTTTTAAAAAGTCAGACTTCCCCCTTGGCGTTCTAATATTATAACGTTTTAAATTCTTTTCTACAAGATACTCATAAGCTCCGGTAAACGGCAAATAATCATTTTTCAATCCTTCCGGACCAAGTTTCTCAAGCCCTTCACTCGCATCCTTAGAATTTTTCAACTGATGGATTCTCACAGTGAACGAGAAGGAATTGAGGATACCTATCGCCTTATCCGTACTGTTCTGCCCAGCTGCATCACTGTCAAACATCAGATCTACCGTATCCGTATAACGGCTAAGAAGCTTTGCCTGCTCCTCTGTAAAGGATGTGCCAAGACTAGCCATTGCATAGGAGAACCCAGCCTGATGCATGCTTATAACATCGAAGTTACCCTCGCAGATAAGAGCAGAGGAATCCTTCTTCTTCAGCTCATCAAGACTTTCATAGAGACCGAAGAGATTCATCTTCTTCGAATAAATGAGGGTATCAGGACTATTGATATATTTCGGAGCATCTTCCCTGAATGAGAGATCACGGCCAGAGAATGCGATGACCTGTCCCCTGTAGTTACGAACAGGGAAGATTAGACGGTTTCTAAAAAGCGGATAGGGATACTTGTTCTGACTGAAAAGACCACTTTTTTTAAGGATGTCATCACTGAATCCCTTCTTCTTGAGAAAATCATAGAGGAAATTACCCTCACTTGGGGCATATCCGAGCATGAAACGGTCAACCATCTCATCTGAAATTCCCCTCTTTTTGACATATTCGAGAGCCTCTTTGCCTCTCTCATCCTCCAAGAGCAGAAATTTGAAAGTCTTAGAAAGCCTGTCATAAAGGTCGTAGAGTATCGCACTCTCATCCTTCCTTTTTACATCTCCTGCAGAAGCTTCCCTTATCGTGACCCCCGCCTTATCAGCAAGGTATTCAACTGCTGAAGGAAAATCGAGATGCTCCATCTTCTCAACGAAAGTGAATATCGTTCCACTCTCATGGCAGCCGAAACAATAATAAAGACCTTTCTGGTCGTCTATCTTGAAAGAAGGGGTACGCTCCATCCCATTCGCATGAAAAGGACACCGTGCCCAGTACATTCCTCCTCTCCTCTCAAGTTTGGAGTATTCTCCAACCAGATCTGAAAGTCTTATCTTATTCTTGATCTCTTCTATCGTCCTATCCGAAAAACGCGGCAAAGAATGCCTCCAAACAAAAATAATATAACATGGAAAAAGTGCAAAGTTAAACGTCTATGTCCTATTTTTTGAAAATGATGTACGGCTTTCCTTTTCCATTTGATTCAATGATGCGCTGAACCTCCTCCTTACCGTATACTCTACCCTTCCCTATTCCCGGACAACTCTTGCTCTCCTCATTCCAGGAAAGAGGATCATCCGCTATCCCCTTCCAGAACGGATAGGTTGAGCACTGATGAGGTCTCGCCTTGTATACCTTACATCCTTCTTTTGAAAGGAAGATGCAGTCATAGTTATCCTTTTCCTTCAAAGAAATCATGTAATATAGGCCATAGTCCACCTTGCGGCAGTATATATCAATGAACTCCTCCTCCCCAAGTGCAAGGAATGCGGAAAGATTAGCCACATCCTCCTTAGAAAGGAACACGTAACCAGGCTCCGAGGAGCAGCAGTAAAGACAGCGCTGACATTCAAATCTGTATTCCATAAGAGACAAAAAAACCTTCCATTTCTGGAAGGTGTATGGAGAGAGAAGGATTCGAACCTTCGAAGGCAGAGCCGTCAGATTTACAGTCTGATCCCTTTGGCCGCTCGGGAACCTCTCCGTAAGACCTTAGTATTTTTACAGAAATTTTTATTTTTAATCAATAGTCTTTTGAAAATTTTTTTAACTTCTTTTCTCAAGCCTTCAATGGATACTTCTCCCTCAGATATTTCAGGACTGGAGATGGAACCATTTTCGATATGTTCGCCCCAAATGCGACCATCTCCTTTATCTGGGAGGAACGAAGGATTATATAGTTCTGATCGGTTGGCAGGAATATGACTTCGAGATCTGGATAAAG
>CALXYM010000004.1 GCA_944392965.1 uncultured Spirochaetaceae bacterium
ATGCTCACGAGATTAGCCACAGCCGAAATTGCGTCCTGCTACAATGATATCGCCCGCCTTCACCTTCTTGACGAAGTCCCTATCGATGTCCTCCATGCAGTGCGATGCAAGTTCCTTAGGATCACTAGTATTGAGATAACGGGCCGGAATGATCACATCCGTATCGACATTATCCTTGTATTTGAAAACACTGCCCTCTCTTACCATCAGTTGACCTCCTTGAGCGTATCTGGATCGGTGATGTAACCTGTAACGGCACTTGCTGCTGCCGTATAGGGACTTGCAAGGTACACTTCACTCTTTACATGCCCCATTCTTCCGACGAAATTACGGTTCGTCGTACTTATGCACCTCTCCCCTTCTGCAAGTATTCCCATATAACCTCCGAGACATGGACCGCATGTCGGGGTCGAGACGACGGCTCCGGCATCGATGAAGATATCGAAAAGTCCCTCATCCATCGCCTCCTTCCAGATCTTCTGCGTCGCTGGGATGATTATACATCTTACAGAGGGATTGACTTTCCTGCCTTTCAGAATCTCAGCTGCAGCCCTCATATCGCTGATTCTGCCGTTCGTACAGCTTCCAATCACGACCTGATCTATCCTTATAGAGGAAGAGTCCTTTACCAGGTGCGTGTTCTCGGGAAGATGTGGATAGCTGACCGTGAGCTCTATCTTAGATAGATCGATATCGATGACCGATGAGTATTCGGCATCCTCATCTGCCGTGAAGATCTTAGGATCCTTAGCCCCTGCTTCCTTTAAATAAGAAAGAGTTTTCTCATCCACGGGGAAGATTCCCGCCTTTCCTCCGGCTTCTATGGCCATGTTGGATATCGTGAAGCGGTCATCCATCGAGAGGGAGGAAACTCCATCTCCTGTGAACTCAATGCTCTTATAAAGGGCACCGTCAACACCTATCTTTCCAATGAGGTGGAGGATGACGTCCTTGCCTGTGACATACTTTTTCAGCTTTCCTGTGAGATTAACCTTTATCGTCTCAGGCACCTTGAACCAAGCTTTTCCAGTCGCCATACCACATGCCATGTCAGTTGAACCGACGCCAGTGGAAAAAGCACCGAGAGCTCCGTATGTGCATGTATGGCTGTCTGCTCCGATGACGACATCGCCTGCTGTGACAAGTCCCTTTTCAGGAAGAAGTGCGTGCTCAATCCCCATCTGCCCCACCTCAAAGTAGTTTCTGATCTCCTCGCTTCTTGCAAATGAACGGAGACATGCACACTGCTCAGCCGCCTTTATATCCTTATTAGGCACAAAGTGATCGGGAACGAGAGCGATCTTATTCTTGTCAAAAACATGTTCCTTCCCGAATTTTGGAAATTCCTTTATTGCAACCGGACTCGTGATGTCATTTCCAAGCACGAGATCCAGATCCGCCATTATCAGCTGTCCCGGGTGAACAGTGGCAAGATGCGCACTGTTAGCCAGGATCTTTTCAGTCATATTCATTATTCATTGCCCTCCTTTTTGTCCGTATGCCCTATGAGCATATCATTCTCAAAACTCATTGCCGATGCGCTCTGTGTCCGTGTGCCCATCGCAGCAGAGTTCTCATTGAGCATCTTGTTCACGGCATTCAGACAGGCAAGAATACTCGCCTCGATGATGTCCGTTGATACACCACGACCTCTGTATACCCCGCTCTGGTCGGAAATCTTTACGAAAACCTCGCCAAGGGCATCCCTGTCCTCTGTAACGGCAGAGAGCTGGTAATCCTCAAGGCTGAACGGATGCTTTATGAGCTTTTCGACACAACGAAGGGAGGCATAGACAGGTCCTGTACCGCTCGCGACATCCTGATATATCTTCTCTCCATTCTTTTTTAGCGATATGCATGCCGTGCTCGTCATCCTGTTTCCGCTGTTTACAACGAAGGAATCAAGGACCCATGTCTGACTCTCGGGATTCTCCTGCGCCTCTACAAGGGCAATCAGGTCACGATCCGTTATGTTCTTCTTCCTATCACAGGTCTTTTTGAACTCGGCAAAGAGTGCATCCTCCCTGTCCTTTGACAGGACATACCCAAGTTCCTGCATCTTCTTAGAGAATGCATGCTGACCTGAGTGCTTGCCGAGAACTAGATTGGTTTTCACGACACCTACGGACTCGGGAGTCATGATCTCATATGTCTGACTGTTAGCCATCATACCATGCTGATGGATTCCAGACTCATGGGCGAAGGCATTGTCTCCAACGATCGCCTTGGAAGGATTGATCTTCACACCGGTTGTACTGGAAAGGAGACGGGCCGAGCGGGCAATCTCCTCGGTTACGATATTCGTATAATAACCGAACTTGTCAGATCTGGTCTTAAGAGCCATCACGACCTCTTCGAGCGCCGCGTTTCCCGCCCTCTCCCCGATACCACAGACCGTGCACTCAACCTGTCTTGCACCAGCCTCTATACCCGCAAGAGTATTCGCAACAGCAAGCCCGAGATCGTTATGGTTATGCATGCTTATCACAGCCTTATCGATATCCTTTACATGCTCTTTTACATAGCGCACCATATTCGCAATCTCAACAGGAGTTGAATAGCCCACGGTATCAGGAAGATTGATCGTAGTCGCTCCTGCATCTATCGCGGTCTGTACGACGGTGCACATGTATTCAAGATCGGTACGGGAGGCATCCTCAAGAGAGAACTCGATATCATCACAAAGACTCTTCGCATACGAGACATTCTCCCTGATCCTCTTCAAAGCCTCCTCTCGTGTCATCTTCAGCTTATATTGCAGATGAATGTCACTTGTAGCGAGAAAAACGTGTATACGTGGATGCCTTGCCTTTTTAACCGCATTCCATGCCGCATCTATATCCTTTTTAAGTGCACGTGCAAGGGATGCGACAATAGGACGCTCCACGGCTGAGGCAATAGCCTCAACCGATTCAAAATCACCAGGAGAAGAGATGGCAAAGCCCGCTTCAATGATATCTACGCCCAAGGCTTCGAGCTGGCGTGCCATCCTGATCTTCTCTTCCAGGTTCATACTATAGCCCGGAGCCTGTTCTCCATCACGGAGCGTGGTATCGAATATGTAAATCCTCTCTGCCATCTTTTCCTCCCCAGATACTCTTATTTTTTGAGCCAGCTCATAAGTGAGCGGAGCTTCTTTCCTGTTGCTTCAAGGAGCGTGTTTGCCTCCTGGCGGCGGCGAGCATTGAAATAAGGCCTGTTGACCTGATTTTCAAGCAGCCAGTTGCGTGCGAACGTGCCATCCTGGATATCGGAGAGGACACCCTTCATGGCCTTCTTCGTATCATCCGTGATGATCTTGTTCTCGGTAATGTAATCACCGTACTCTGCGGTATCGGAGATTGAATACCTCATGAACTCCATTCCACCCTGATTGATGAGGTCTACGATCAGCTTCATCTCATGACAGCATTCAAAATACGCCATCTCCGGCTGATAGCCAGCTTCAACAAGGGTATCGAATCCAGCTTTAATAAGGGCTGTGACACCACCACAGAGAACCGCTTGCTCTCCAAAGAGATCGGTCTCGGTCTCCTCTTTGAAAGTCGTCTCAAAGATTCCCGCTCTTCCGGCTCCGATACCAGAAGCATAAGCTAAAGCTACCTGGGTAGAATCCCCGCTTGGATCCTGAGCGACAGCGATGAGAGATGGAACACCCTTGCCCTCAAGATATTGACTTCTTACCGTGTGTCCAGGTCCCTTTGGAGCAATCATAATAACGTTGATATCATCTGCTGGCTTGATCTGGCCGAAATGGATGTTGAAACCGTGTGCGAATGCTAAGTATTTTCCTTTTGTAAGATAAGGTTCGATGGATGTATGATAAAGTTTTGCCTGTTTCTCATCATTTACGAGGATCATGATTACGTCCGAGCACTTCACGGCCTCCTCTGTCGTCATGACCTTGAGACCCGCCTCCTCAGCCTTTGCCCAGCTTTTTGAGCCATTGTAAAGTCCTACTACGACATCAATTCCGCTGTCGTGGAGATTCAGTGCGTGTGCATGGCCCTGTGAGCCATATCCGATAATCGCGACCCTCTTATTCTTAAGTACTGAAAGGTCGGCATCTGAGTCGTAATACATCTTACTCATACTTTACTCCTTCTATATCGTAGTCCTCTTCGTGACCGATCTCGATAAGAGATCTTGAGCCACGCTCAAGGGCAGTAATACCTGTTCTCGTCATCTCCACAATGCCATATGGCCTTATGAGGGATAAGAATGATTCAAGTTTCTCAAGACTTCCTGTAAGCATCATCGTAATGGTGGTCGGGGTGACATCGATGATCTTGCTTTTAAATATCTCCCCTATCTCCACGATCTGGGTCCTTGTCCTCTCTGAAGCCTTTATCTTGAGCATCACAAGCTCTCTCTGAAGAGAGCCATGCTCAGTCATCTCAAAGACCCTTATAACATCAATGAGTTTCTCAACCTGTCTTTTTATCTGATCGACAACCTGCCTGTCTGTGGTAACCACGATCGTAATACGGCTGATCTTTGGATTTTCCGTCTCGCCTACAGAAAGACTGTCAATGTTATAACCACGACGGGAGAAGAGGCCCACGACCCTCATCAAAACTCCTGAACGGTTGTTCACCAGAATCGCCAGGGTATATCTTTTTCTATCATCTTCCATTCCCCTTCTCCTCCTTAACATTAAAAAAAATAGCCCATGGAATATACTCTCCACGGGCCTATACAAAACATATACTGCAACCGTGGTTCAGCATGTAATGAGTAGGACTAGAACTAGAAGAGAAGCAAGAGATAACAAGCTGATTGATAATCTAGACATATTATTTCTCCTCCTCCCTAAAATGATATCTGTTATGACTCACTTGTACTCCAAAGGATGTTTTCTTGTCAATCTGAAATTCTTAAATTTTTCATCATATTTGAAATGAAATGATTAAAGACTGTATATTTATACATAGAAAAAGACTTTCATTCTGAAAAAATACATCTGGTGTATACTGCATATATGAAACGAAATAAATTACTGACAATAATATGTTTACTGGTAATAATCTCCATATTATCATCCTGCAACCGTGAAAACTTGGAAATAATAGGAGGTGCAGATGCCCCGACAGGAATCTACATCGGTACATAAAAGACTGAGACATGTACGAATACAAAGGAGATAAAGGAATCTTTAAGTTCCTAAAAAATCCTAACTATAATTCTGCCATAGCTAAAAACAGATGGTAAAATCATCAATTCAAGAAGAAACATATTTTTGCCTATTACTGTTCGGCTTATCGGGGATAGTCATTCTTAATAAACCGTCTTCCAATAACGGACGCAGATAGACCTTACTAAAATTATTTCTATCACGTAATTTACAGAATTCCATTATTTCTTTTTTTAGACCGAGGCTCATGACAGAAAGAAATTATCTTTCTTTGTAATTCCATCACTTGCGGGGTCGCTTGTGGGGTTACTTGCATGGTCACTTGCGGGGTTGAAGGACCAAGTCGTAAAACAGCAACAGAAGAGAGTGGTATAACAGTACAGAAAGTATCTCCATCCTCTACGAATTCAGGAGTACCTCCGGAATACAATTCCGTGTACTTGTATGTATTCCTCATTCCTGATCCCAGTTCATCTGAAAGACCTATTTCTCTGAAGACCTTGGAAATAGGAGGATTCTTAGGAAACGGCTTGAATGAAGATAGTTCTAAAATCCCGCTGTTACGGGAGATGTTCGGATTCTCCGTGTAAATCCTGTCTTTTTCTATCACGAGTTTAGACACGTATCCACTGGAGTAATTGCGGTGAGCCAAACTGTTTGAACAGATTTCCCTGAGAATCTTATCACGGGCACTTATACTCTGCGTACCTTCCATCACAAATGGATCGCTTAAATGTTTCTGGCAGAAGGCCATCATACGATCATAAGACTCTATCAGATTTGTGATTATCACATCCCGGTCATCATAACGGTCAAGATTTTCAACACGCAGCAGCATATCCGTCTTATGATGTGGAAGTGCAGCCATAATCGTAGTATCCTTTCCAAAGAGGAGACCTCCGGCCAGGGTAAGTCCTTCCCTATTCTGTGCCTCATCCCTCATGATGAGTCCAGAACTTCTCAGAATCTCCTCATCAGACATATTCCTCCAAGGATGGTCCTGACTTCTTACTCGGGTCAAACTGAAATAGTAACAGGAAGAGCAGGAGATGTGTTTGGGAACTGTGTTAGTATCGATATATCTCAAACGAGGAAGCGGAAGAGCTGTTCAAGAATGGTGTTTGGGAACTGTGTTAGTATCGCCTCAAGCAGGCTCAATGCTTCCTGTTCGCTCATACATTCCTCTGCAATAAAAAACCGTCCTGTTAAAAGACGGCTGTCAATCATAGTTATTTATACTACTTCTTCTTGTAAATCTCTCTTCTATGTCCGATGTTCAGGACTTCTATTATCAACTCGTTATCCATTATGTTGCATATGATCCTGACATCATCAACCCTGTAACGCCATAAGCCCCTCAGGTCACCATGCAGGACGTGCCCTCTGCTTCTCGGGCGTCCAGTTCCGATACTTCATCCATGTATTTACGGATGTTCCTCTGGATTGTCTTGTTGAGCTTTGATAGCTGTTTCTCCGCTGTTACTGAATATCTGATTACCATTATATGCCGAGGCGTTTATACACTTCGTCGGAAGAGTACGTCACAGCCTTGCCCTCCTTGAGCTTATCATCCTCTTTGGAGGCCATTCTTATGTCTTCCGCATCCTCAAGTGCATCAGCGTTCGGCATTCCCTTGTTCATCACTACGGCATCAAGGAAAATGCTTATAGCATCAGTCATGCTCAAACCATAATCTCTCAGATACTTCTTAGCTAAGTTTTTTTTCTTTTCATCATAGTTGAAACTTACTCTACACATATCGGTGTCTCCTACCCCCCCTACATTTAAATATTATTTACAGATAATGCTTTACGTCAAGTTATACAGCTTCCCTTATCTTCTCCTCCATTTCTACCTCCAATAAGTTAATTTCTTAAGTCTCAAAATCAGCCGTTCAGTCGGGCTGATATCCAATTTACTCAACATATAATGAGTACTTTTACAAATGCGTATTAAGACATGAATTGAACATCTTCTTCGTATAAGCTCGGAATCGACCTATCTTTCATCTGATCTCTGGATCAAGATTGCGTGTACTGCCCAAAGAAGTTAAAAGAGAATGTTTGCCGGCTGATACATGACAGACTCCATTCAATAGGATTAAAGATTAATTGAGTGCCTCCAGTTGTGTTGTTTAAGCGGCTTTTCTCGCCTTGTATGCGTTGAGTAATTCAACAGATGTATTATTACCTCTGAGAGCTTTTCTATAGCGTTATCAAGTTTCATGCATGTTGAAACTATTATCTCAGTTTGAGAGCTGTGTTAGTATCGATATATCTCAAACTGATTCTTTTGATGTTATAAGGGGCAAGTGTTTAGGAACTGTACAATTAACTTCTATTTACTTTGACCTCGTCATAGTAGATAGATTTTTTATTTATATGAGATTGTTTTACATTTTCTTATTTATCTAAAAAAGAATATTATAGATAACGTATTCCATAGTCTTAGGAGGGCATATGACAATCAGAGAGTATTTGAAGGGGAAAAAATATCCAGGAAGAGTTATTCTTGCAGGTCTTGATTCAAAAGGCGATGTAGTACTTGCTTATGCGATAACAGGTAGAAGTGAGAATAGCCGAAACAGAGTATTCACGCTCTCTGATGGGGTACTAAAGACGAGAGCATATGAAGAGAATAAGATAGAGGATCCGAGTCTTATAATCTACAATGCTAAACTTGAGAATGATGAATACATCGTCCTTGCAAATGGAGATCACAGTGATACGATTATGACAGATCTCTGCAATGGAGAAAATCTGGAAAATTCTTTATTAAAGAGGACATACGAACCGGACGAACCGAACTATACTCCACGTATTGCAGCGGTATTCAACAAGAAGGAGAATACTTATACCCTTTCGATAATAAAGAAAGCAGAGGAGAGTGTAGATACAGAAAGAAAGATTTATAACTATAAAGGGGAAAAAGGAGTATGCCACCTCATACATACCTATCTTGATGATGGTAATCCCCTTCCCTCTTTCAATATCAATCCTCCATCCTTCTTCATTCCTGATGACATCACGCTACTAAAGAATGCTCTTTGGGAAAGCCTTGATGAGGAGAACAGGATAAGTCTCTATGTGCGTATTGGGGATGAAGAGGAGATCGTAAACAGGAATGAGAATGAAATAAGATTGAAATATGGCTGTAATCCGAATCAGAAGAACAGCATGGTAAGTACTCCTTTTCCCCTACCGCTGAAGGTACTGAACGGAAGGCCCGGGTATATAAATCTTCTTGATGCTTTGAATGGTTACCAGCTGGTAAGAGAGTTGAGAAAAGTTCTTTCCCTTCCTGCAGCCACATCCTTCAAGCACGTATCTCCAGCAGGAGCTGCTGTCTACACTCCCCTGAGTGAGAAGGAAAAGAAGATGTACTTCGTGAATGAGGATGAGGAACTTTCAAAACTCGCCATCGCCTATATAAGAGCTCGAGGGGCAGACAGGATGAGCAGTTTCGGAGATTTCATTGCACTTTCAGATATCTGTGATAAAGCAACTGCTAAAGTGATATCAAAGGAAGTATCGGATGGGATCATCGCTCCGGGATATACGGATGAAGCTCTCGAAATCTTAAGAAGAAAGAAAAAGGGAGCATACTGCATACTTTCAATTGATCCTGAATATGAACCGGATAAGAAAGAGATAAAAACTGTGTTCGGTATCACATTCACTCAGGAACACAATGACTACCTTCCCTCTGAAAAGAATTTTGAAAACATCGTTACGGAAAGCAAGGTACTGACAGAGGAAGCAAAGAGAGACCTGATTGTCGCACTCATAGCACTTAAATACACCCAGTCCAATTCAGTCTGCTACGCAAAAAATGGACAGACAATTGGAGTGGGAGCTGGACAGCAGTCAAGAATACATTGTACGCGTCTTGCGGGTAATAAAGCAGATTTATGGAATTTAAGGCAGAGTGAGAAGGTTCTCTCCCTACCCTTTAAGGAAAAGCTTTCAAGAAATGATAAAGATAATGTGATAGAACAATACCTCTCCGATGATCCAGAGATAGACATATTCTCATCGTGGCAGGACTATTTCACCTCCTGCCCTGAACCTTTTAAGAAAGAAGAGAAGAAAGCATATCTGGAAAGCGTTAAAGACATAAGCCTCGTAAGTGACGCATTCTTCCCATTCAGAGACAATATTGACAGAGCATATAGAAGCGGTGTCGGCTACATAAGCCAACCGGGAGGATCTGTAAGGGACGATGTCGTTATAGAGGCTGCAAACGAACATGGAATGACCATGTGTTTTACAGGAGTCAGGTTGTTCCATCATTGATGAAAAGACAATCTGGATATAAAAATGATGGGTGCAAAACGCACCCACCAAAAATTAAATAGAATCAATCATCAAACCATTGATACTCATAAGGGCCATAAGAGACTCTTATTGAAGAATATCTGTCTCCGTGATGATCGTCATCGTCGTCACCTTCATCTTCACGTAGGAAACGCTCTCTACCTTCGATGTCCTCTTCTAAATAATCATCATTGATATCAGCAATATCTTCTGATAAAGGAATAGCTGTTATAAGGTCATTACGGAGAGCTTCATTTTTATAATTCTCTCCAAAATTTGCTATATATCTGTTATTTTCATCAGTAGATGTCTCAGGTTTTTCCGCAACAATAATGTTATTACTTCCTTTAATTGTTCCTGACTCATAATCTCGAATAATTGAATGATAATAAGTACTTCCCTCTGTATACGGTACATCAGAATTTGTAAATATGACGTTCTTCTGTGAAGTAGAGTAGATTTCCTTTATCACTAATCCATTTACTATGTTTCCCGGTTTTTCGAGTCTTCCGACTGAGCAGTTTCTAAACTCTATATCATCATCTCCAATCCCCTGATATTGTGAATGATCTAGAACATCAAAATGAATATTTCTAAACTCGATTTCAATTTCTTCAAATTTATTTACTTCAGGAGGATAAATAGATGTGAAAGTTGTTCTTTCATCACTCAGATTCCAGTTCTCATCGTAGCCCCCGAGCAGTTTCAATTCAATTTCAGTATCATCTTTCCAATATTGTAGTTCTCTGAAATCAAGAGTTGTGTTTACATCCTTGCTGAACTTGATAGTAAGCTCATCGTCATCATAATCATTTTGATTTGAATTAATAAAATCTATTATCTTTTGGAAGTTATCATCCTTCTCAAAATATAATCCCCTATCAAAAGTTGGTCTTAAGTACTTAATGTAATCAGGATTGATCGTAATCGTCTGGTTATCACCTTGGATTGCGTTTTCGATTTCTCTTATTACATCCCACCAGTTATTTGGATTTTCCTCTTTTATCTTTTGACGATTCTCACGAGTAATCTTCCATTCATCAAACACGAATCCCTCTTTCGGCTCTACTGAGTAGGTGACAGTGTTTCCAATGACGGGAACATTTGCACCAAATTCAATATCATTGCCGGTTGTGTTTTGATTATCTACAGGTGTGAGCTGGTTTGTGATATCAGTTCCATCAATATGGACTGTGCCAGAACCGAATACAATTTCGCTTGATACAGCACGTGCACTTACTTCTACATTTTGTGACACGGCAGTTCCGATAACCCTTACCTCTGCGGTTGTCTCACGTCCAGGATCCGAACAGGATGTGAATGTGAGAGTGAGGACAATCGCTAAGAAGGCAAGCAGACAAACTTTTCTGTTTGTAATCATAGTGTGTTCTCCCTGAGAGTTTTGAGCAACAGTACTCTCTTAGAGACTGTATATCATGGATTTTTAAAGCAAGCAAAGTTTTTTTTAACTAAGTATGACAAAACAAAATATGAAAAAACATTGTGCTGTAATAAGAACATTTTATATCTATTTACAGCACCATTAAATATTTTGTAGAGCTAGTCAGGACATCAGAAGTTTTTTCCTCTTCAGTCTGTTTTATAGCGCACCTACGACCTTATGAGGAAGATAAGGATCTTCAAGATATGTCACATCCTCATCTGTGAGTTTCACGCCAAAAGCCCTCACCGCGTCTTCCAGATATTTCTCTTTCGTAGCTCCGATTATCGGGGAGGATATCCCCTTCTTCCAGTGCCATGCGAATGCGATATCCGTCATCGATACCCCGTAACGCTCACTTAATTCCTTCACTCTATCGATTATCGGCTGGTCGATGTCCCTAGTAGCGTCATACTTTCCTACTGCTACCTTATCCTCTCTGTTACGCTTGCTCTCATAGTTCCTGTCAACTCTTGAGAGTCTTCCCGCAGCAAGAGGACTGTACGGTGTAAGGGAGACACCCATCTCCTTGCAGATCGGAATAAGCTCCCTCTCATCCTCTCTATAGATGAGGTTGTAATGGTTCTGCATGCTTGAAAAAGGTGTCAGGTTGTTATCCCTTGCAACCAACTGCATTTTAAAGAACTGGTAACCATACATCGCGGAGGCTCCAAGAGCCCTCACTTTTCCCTTTTTAACAAGGGAATCGAGGGCCTCCATCGTCTCCTCTATAGGCGTCGTATAATCGAAGCGGTGAGTGATGTAAAGATCAACGTAATCCGTCCCCAGTCTTTTCAGTGATAGGTCTATCTCCCTGTTTATTGCCTCTTTTGATAAGTGCCCCTCGTTAAAATAGACTTTTGTTGCTATTACGACATCCTCCCTTCTTGCATATTTCCTGAGAGCTTTTCCTAAATACTCCTCACTAGTCCCATGTGCATAGGTATTGGCAGTATCGAAGAAGTTATATCCAAGCTCCAACGCCTTTTTAACCATGGCATCAGTCTCTGCCTCCCCAAGAGTCCATGTGTGGAAGTCTTCACTTGGTTTTCCGAAGCTCATTGCCCCTACGCAGAGTTTTGAAATCGTTATATCCGTTTTTCCAAGTTTGGTATATTCCATATAACACCTCTTCTACTAGAATAGAAGATGAAGTCAGCTTTAAGTCAATAAGTTGAATATTTTTAGTTATTATTTTATCGATAAGGAATTATTTTTATCAAATAAAGGTAGGAAAACTGCAATCTTTGAACTCCAAGTTTTCTTTTCAACGAGTTTTCATAGTGGTAAAGTAATACAAGTAAACATGAGGAGGAACTAATGGTACACGTCATAGAAGAGGCTAATCGCTGCCTACAATGCAAGAAACCTTTGTGCATGACAGGATGTCCGATATCTACGGAAATCCCACACATGATAAAACTCTTTAAGGAAGGAAAACTAAAAGAAGCGGGACAGATGCTTTTTGATAACAATCCGCTCTCAGTAGTCTGTTCTCTCGTATGCGATCATAAGAAACAGTGTGAAGGGCACTGCGTACTTGCGAAACGAGGACAGGGGATACACATATCAAGCATAGAAAACTACATCTCAGATGCAGCTCTGGACACGATGGAAATTCCTCTGGCAGAAAAAAATGGAAAGATGGTTGCTGTCATCGGAGCCGGTCCTGCAGGTATAACGATAGCAATAGAGATGAGGAAAAAAGGATATGACGTCACCATATTCGACTCCCGTGACAAGATTGGAGGTGTGCTGCAGTATGGAATTCCCGATTTCAGGCTTCCAAAGACCATCCTTGCACGCTATACCAAAAAACTGCTCTCTCTCGGGATAAAGATACGTCCTAATACGACGATCGGAGGGGCGCTCGTAATTGATGACCTTTTCAGAGACGGCTATAAGGCGATCTTCATCGGAACGGGAGTATGGAGACCTAAGAAGCTCGGAGTACCTGGTGAGAGCCTGGGAAATGTACATTTTGCAATCGACTTCCTTGTGAACCCCAGTGCTTATGCTCTCGGAGAGGATATCGCAATCATAGGAGCGGGAAACACTGCGATGGATGTTGCAAGGACGATTCTCAGAAGCGGACACCACAATGTCACCATTTATGCAAGAAGGAACAGAATCGATGCCTCTGAGGAGGAAAAAGACTATGCTGCCCTTGACGGAGCATCTTTTGAATACTGCATGAAAGTTGACCACATAACACCCGATGGTCCCGTATTCAGAAAGAACATAGTCGATGAGGAGGGAAACATCATAGGTGAGAGCGAGGAGCTTTATCCTGTACATGCGGATAATACTTTCATCGCAATTAGCCAGGGACCTAAATCAAAGCTGGTGGATACCACGGAAGGATTAAAGCCATCCAAGAATGGGCTACTGCTCACGAATGAAAAGGGAGAGACTACACATCCGGGTATCTTCGCAGCAGGAGATGTTGTCCTAGGCGCAAAGACCGTCGTAGAAGCGGTAAGCTACGCGAAGAAGGTAGCTGAGAACATGGATGAGTACATCAAGGGTCTTGATCAATAGATTTTCCTCTCTGGCGGTAGCGGAAGCAATAATCGTAATGATCATTGATTATCCCTACCGCTTGAAGATAGGAGTAGACCGTCACAGGTCCAAGAAAGCAGAATCCCCTACTCTTTAAATCATTACTTACCCTCTCAGAGAGTTCATTTTTCGCAACAGTGACACTTCCATCCGCATGTCCGGGATACTCCATGATTTTTCCATCCGAGAAACCCCATATATAAGAGGAGAAGGAGCCGTATTCTGCCTTTATGGAAAGAAAAGCGCGAGCATTTCTTATCACTGCCAATATCTTACGCCGTGATCTTATCATGCCGTCAGTACTCATGATTCTCTCCACATCCTCATCTTTGAAAGAAGCAACCTTTTCAGGATCGAAACCGAGAAACGCGGAGTTAAGCACCTCCCTCTTTTTAAGTACAGTCATCCAGCTCAAACCGCACTGCATGACCTCAAGAGAGAGGCTCTCGAAATGTTTCACATCATCGAATAATGGAACACCCCATTCCTTATCATGGTAGTCGGCTAAAAGAGAATCGGAATCCGCCCATTTACATCTAAGCATAATTAATAAGGGAGCGTGAAATCACGCTCCCCTCTCCTTTTATTCCCCTTTTGCGAAATGGACGATGGAATCCACAACCGCTTCGATTCCGAGATCCGTGGAGTATACGAGATCATAGATATCACTTGAACCCCACTTTCTTCCCGTATAGTGATTATAATAGTTTGCTCTCTGCTTATCGAGCTTGGTTAGGTATTTCTTATAATCCTTTTCTATTTCATGGTAGGTGTCCCTTACCCTCTCGATCCTCTCCTCCATCGGAGCATGGATGAAAACGTGAAGGACATCCGTCCTCTCTCTGAGAACATAGTCCGCACAGCGCCCGACGATAACGCATGGTCCTTTGTCACTGACTTCTTTTATGACCTTCGACTGCGCAATATAAAGCTGATCCTCCAGAGGAAGATTCCTGCTGTCAATATACATGCCATAGAAGAACGACTGAATTCTTCTCATGTCCGTATCTTTAATATACTCCTCAGCAAAACCGCTCTCTTTTGCAATAAGCTGAATCAGGAGCTTATCATAAAGAGGGATATCAAGTTTCTTTGCGACCATCTCTGCAACAGTTCTTCCTCCTGAACCGTGCTGTCGCCCTATTGTTATAACTGGATATCTCATAGCAACCTCCTTCTATCTGATTATATTTTACCCCTCGAGTAAGCAAAAAACAAATTATTTTTACCCGTTTTAGACTATGGCATCTCGGAAACTTCACTTTTGCATGATGAAAAGACAAAAATAAACCCGTCCAGAAGGTCAAAAGATCCATAGAGAACGGGTTGAATAAGAAAAATTGTTTTATGCGTTCAAACTCGCCGGGGTGTATGTACGGGCTTTGAGCTCACTGTTAAGCATATATAGTCCCTTGCTATCCCCGCCGAAGAGCTTCATCTTCTGAATCAGGTCAGAGGCATTCTTCTCCTCCTCACCCTGTTCTTTTACAAACCAGTCGAGGAACTGCATTGCACGGTAGTCCTTCGCTTCGGCTGCTGCTGCGTAGATGTTGTTTATCAAAGAAGTGACGAACTTCTCATGAGCCTGAGCAAGGCTGAGAGGAGCAGAGTTATCCTTGATTTCCACATCAGGGGCCTTGATCGCTTCAAATGCTATCTCTTCCCCATTGTCCATCAGATACTGATAGAACATCATCGCATGATCCCTCTCCTCCTGAGCCTGTACGCGATACCAGTTCTCAAAACCGTCAAGACCGACAGAACCGTAATAGGCTGAGAATTTTAAATAGAGATAAGCAGAATAGAACTCATGATTGACCTGCTCTCTTAATAACTGTGCTAATTTCGCATCCATGGATAACCTCCTTAGTTATCAGTAATAATTACTATTAAAATAAGTAATATCGACATTCTCTTTTGTCAAGGAAAAGAGAATCGGGTAATGATCTAAAAAGAAGTATAAATGGACTATAATAAATACTTATTTATCGATAAATTTTTATAAATTACTATAGCAAAAAGATTTATTTGTGATTTCAAAAATAGCATGATACACTTAGCAAAAAGGAGGGAATGATGATAGAAGCTATTTACGACACAAATGCAAGGGAATTTATTGAAAGCTGGCTGAGTGCGGACATGCATGATCAGTACAAGGCATTTGAAGCCCTTGTTCCCGCGGGATCAAAACTCCTGGACGGAGGATGCGGCAGTGGCCGTGACAGCCTCTATTTCCTACAGAAGGGATATACCGTGGAGGCTTTTGATCCATCTGATGAGATGATCAAGTATGCCAGCGAGTTCACAGGGCTGAAAGTGAAAAAGATGAAATGGGAGGATCTGGATGCGAAGGAGGCCTATGACGCAATATGGGCAAGTGCGTCGCTGTACCATGTAGCTCGACCGGATATGGCACCAACATTCACACGCATAGCAGCTGCTCTTAAAAGCAAGGGAATCCTCTTTGCTTCTTTCCGCGATAAAGAGAACGACTTTACAGACAGCGAGGGAAGGGTTCTCACATCTTTTAACAAGGATACCCTCACAGCCTTCCTCTCAACCCTCGGCTTATTCGACATCGTAAGCCTGACAGAGAGAAAAGATTCAAGAAAGAACAAGCAGGACGAGGTATGGCTCTTCGCGATGCTCAGGAAGAAACTCTAAAGAGCCAAAAGTAAAAGCGTGGCAATAAGCCCCAGGACGATAGCCACTATCATGGAAGAGCGCTTAAATCCTGCAATGAAAGCTATTACGACTCCCCCTAACCCAGCATACCATTGAGAACCGAAATCGGTAAGGGCAAGGGGGAATATTAATGACCCGAGAGCTGCCGTAGGAAGGAGGAGCATCGCCTTTTTCACCGGACGGGGAAGCCTGTCAAGAGCACTGATGAACTGGGGGATTATCCTGGAGGCCATCGTCACAAGTGAGCAGAGAAGTATTAAAAGGATTTTATTCATTATCGAATACCTCCTCATCTGAATAGATAAAACATGCGAAAACAACGACTATGAGCATGCTCATGATGAAACTCAGACCAGTTGAAAGCCCCATGCCTAGAATAAACAGGCTGTTCAATACAGCAGAAAGGCCAACGACCGCAACGGCCTTGACGTTCCGGCTCACCTCATTTCCAAATAGGGATGAGAACATCGCATATATCGTGATCACCGCTGCACTTTGAACTATCTCAGGAAGGATGTTTCCAACCAGAAATCCAACTGCGGTCCCACTCACCCAGCCAAGATAGCAGGTTGCCATCAGGGGAATAAGATAGCTGTAACTCAGCTTCTCCCCCTTAAAGGAAGCCACTGCAAATGCCTCATCTACCGTCCCTGCCCCGACGAAGATACGTCCGATAACGCTTTTTTTATCCTCAAGCCGTGCACTTAAGCTCGCACTCATGAAGATATAACGTGCGTTTATAAAGAATACGGAAAGCACGATCTCCAACATGAACGCACCACCGTTATAAAGATTCATCATCAAAAACTGCCCACTGCCTGCAAAATTCGTGATGCTGGTAAGAACCCCCTCAACGAACGAAAATCCGCTCGAACGTGTCAGAAGTCCGAATGCGAGTGCAGTCGTAAAATATCCTAGAAAGATGGGAAGGCCGTCATGGATTCCCTCTCTTATCGCTCTCTTATTCATAGCCAAGGCCTATATTAGGCAAATACTTAAACCTCTTCAAGGCTGTGGACGAAAGAAAAACAACTATCTACAATGAACGTGATGAACATACTAAGCGTTGAAAACCTCGAGAAAACAGTCAAAGACGAGCCTCTGTTTACATCTCTCACGTTCGGACTTGAGAAGGGAGAGAAGGTAGGCATCGTCGGAAAGAACGGTACGGGTAAAAGCACCCTGTTGAAAGTACTTGCAGGCATGATGGTCCCGGATGAAGGAAATATAAGCATTAAAAACGGGATGGATATCTCCCTGCAGGAACAGAACGTATCTTTTGAGGATGATGACAGCGTAGAGGATTATCTTTTCGCCTCCCGCTCAGAAAAGGTAGGAAAATTGAAAGAGTATTATGATTCCCTACGCGAGGAGAACGGAAAGAAGCAGATGGCCCTCTTCGAGGAAGTCGAGAAGAAAGGACTTTTCGAGGTCGAAAGACGCTATTACGCCCTTCTTACGGAATTTGAAGTACCTGTGACAAAAGAGACGAAGGTAAAACAGATGTCAGGAGGAGAGCAGAAAAAGATGGCCCTAGCAAGGGCTCTTGCCCCAGAGAGCGACATAATTCTTCTAGATGAGCCTACGAACCATCTGGATATCAAGACGATTGAGAAAATGGAGGACATGCTAAGGGATGAGAACATAAGCGCGATCATCGTGACACATGACAGGCATATACTGGACAGCGTATGCACCACGATATTTGAACTCGACAGATCATCCTTCTATCGTCATCCAGGTTCCTATTCATCCTATCTCGAAAGAAAGGCCGTACGGATTGAAATGGCCGAGAAACAGAAGGAGAGGATGGAGAACGTACTGAGAAGGGAGCTTAAATGGCTTTCCAGAGCACCGAAGGCAAGAACGGGAAAAGACAAGGGAAGGATAGAAAGGGCCGAGGAGCTGAAAAAAGCACAGAACACTCCCGTCACGGAGAAGAAGATAAGAGAGTTCTCAAGTGAAAAGAGGAGACTGGGTAAGAAGATCCTTGAGGTCGAGAACATAAGCAAGAGCTATGAGAACAGGGAACTTTTCTCCTCATTCTCATTCATCTTCGAGAAGAACATGAAAATAGCCCTAGTCGGAGATAACGGATCTGGAAAGAGTACATTCCTAGATGTGATTACAGGTTTCACAGCCCCTGACAGTGGGCGCGTTGATATCGGGGTGAACACCGTATTCGGATATTACGATCAGAAATCGAGACTTTTAAATGAGAACAAGAGTGTCCTTGAATATATATCTGATATCGGAGAGAACATCGAGCTGAGTGCGGATGAGAAAGTAAGTGCCGCAAGATTCCTGGAACTCTTCGGCTTTCCTCAGGCGATGCACCGCGCCCCCATCGCACTTCTCTCAGGAGGAGAGAAAAGAAGGCTCTATCTTATTTCACGTCTTGTGGCAAATCCTAACTTTCTGATCTTGGATGAGCCGACAAATGATCTTGATATCGACACGATGGAGGCCCTTGAGGACTATATATCCTCTTTTGCAGGTCCCGTCCTGATCTGTTCCCACGACAGAACTTTCTTGAACATCACAACCGAGACTACCCTCTTTATAAAGGATGGGAAGATAAGTTACCACGCCATACCCTACTCCGTTTTTGCAGAGGAAGAGAGGGAAAGGGAGAGATGTGAACGGAGGAAAGAGGAGCAGAAACCGGCAGAAGTAAAACAGAAGAAAGAAGAGAAGAAAAAGCTCTCCTTCAAGGAAATGAAGGAGTATGAGAGCCTGAGTGTGGAAATCGAGATACTGGAAAAGGAAATCTCTGATATAGAGGCCTCTTTCTCCACTATAGACACGAGGGACTATGAGAAACTTCTAAAAGCCCAGAACGAGTATGAGGAGAAAAATAGAATTCTAGAAGAGAAGATTGAACGATATCTTGAATTAGATGAGAGAGCTAATTAGAACTATCATCATTGCTTATGAGGACAGCATCACTTGCCTTCGTGCTTATATGCTTTCTCAGATAGGGAGTAAGACCTAAAAATGTCTTTTTGAACTCCTCCTCACTTTCTTTCAAAGCCGCCTGCCATACTGGAGCAAATCCAGGAGAGTTCATACTCAGCCTCTCGGACGCCGTCTGATAGACATCAAGCCTCTGCATCTCCTTTCTACCCGGCTTCTGGCTCATGGTATTCAGACTTATCCTCAGATTCTCATTCTGTTTTTTGAGTTCGGCGTTCTCCTCTTTCAGCTTGTTAAGGCCCTCGCTCTCAAGTTCCATACGATCCTGGAGCATCCTCCTATATTTCTCAACTTCTTCCTTCGCGGCCTTTTTCTGGGCACTGCTTTTAGAAAGGAGGGCAACAGAAAGAACAACCGCCACTGCAAGGCCTACGATGAGCCCGACAACAAAATCATTCATGATAAAATTGTAATAGAAAAAAGAAGGAAAGGAAATATTTAAGTTTCAGAGAATAACTGATACTTTTTAAGGAAAATCAGGAATCTATAGTCTCCTCTTTCCAAGAAACGATATTCCTTTCCTTTCTGGAAAAAACAATCCCCAAAAGATGTATTTTACGTCCTTTCTCTACGAACTTCTCATAATATTTTTTCCTCTTAATCTGCGAAAGAGCGTCATCAGAATCTCCATCCAATTTCAATTCGATAATATAGAATATATCGTCAGCCACAGAGATTCTTATATCAATCCGGCCATTATTTGTCCTCTCCGCTTCAACAGAAAACCCGGTAGCCAAGGTATAAGAGAAAAAAGCCGTCTGAAAATTCACCTCGTGTTCCAATCTCAAATCATAAGGAAATTTTAAGAACACTGCCTTATAAGCCTCAACCATTCCCCTAGTATCCTCTCCAAACATCGCCATCCTAAGGTTATCTATGCTCTGCGTATTCAGAAAAAGTCCATATACCGAGGTAAGGATCGAGGCGTTCATCGCATCAGAAACCTCGTAATTAGGATATGAAAGAACAAAATATGCACCTTCTTTTCTTCTATATGAAAGATACCCCGCCTGTAAAAGATAAGAGTATATCGAATCTTCATCACACGTATCGGAAAAAAGAGTACTTGCTTCAAAACTGCTTATACTGTTTTCACTTATCAGGAACTCTTTCTTCTCCTTAAATAGCTGAGGATATCTTCGTATTATATCTCTTACAATCTTCTGAGCTCCTGTTTCTATCCAGAAATTATTAAACACACAATCATTATTAAAGAAACTACCAATCGAAACCGGATTGTATACAGAGACATCACTATCCATGGAAAAACGATATCCATCGTAATATTCTTTCACTTTCTCTCTAAATGCTGTTTGTAATCTACGATCAAAAATAGAATTATCACTATAATATTTCTCAAAATATGAAGAGAAATATAAATCCAATTCATCGTCGGTATAACCACAGATCGCAGCATATTCGGCTCTATCTGTCATATCGATTAAATTATTCAGTTTTGAGAAAATTGAAACCTGAGAGAATCTGGTAATCCCTGTGATGAAACAGAATTTTATATCACTAATTCTAGCCTTGAGAACACTATAAAAACTCTCAAGACGAACACGTATATCCTCAAAAATACTGTTATTTATGCTATCAAGTAATGGATAATCATATTCATCAACAAGTATGACAACCTGTTTCCCGAATTTCTCAGAAATAGAGGAAATCAGATAATTCAGCCATGATGAAGGAGAAACGGCATCAAAAGGGAAAGACGCCTCTACGCCATATGCTTTTGCTACGGGAAAAACAACGTCCCTCTTAAGAGAATCTAGAAACGCTTCAAGAGAATATGTAGCTGTATTATTCAGATTAAGCCTTATTACAGGAAATCTTTCAAAAGAATATTCTTCATATATATAAAGCCCCTTGAATAGATCCTTATTTCCTGAAAACAGATTGTATAGGATATCCACCAACAGGCTCTTACCCTGCCTACGGGGACGAGAAAGAAACCAATATTTTGATTCACTCCCATTTTCTACAAGAGAATAGATATATCTAGTTTTATCGACATATAGATATCCCCCTCTTATTAACTCAGAAAAGGGTCTTGAATCTACAGTAATCGGCTTCAGTTTGTTATCCATGATCGCATTATAGAACAGAACAAAAATATTTCCCGCTTATTGTTAGATGTTATGAGCACAATATGCCTTTTACTACTTGGTTTCTTTGCTATGATGTAGCTTTTAATATCTAAGGCAATCCTCGTTATAGGATATATTGAAATACATATTCACCATAAAAAGGAACAGGAATATTACCTAAAAAGAAAATGCAAGAGATCAGCCTCCAGCTTTATGGATTCGGTTTTGTGCCAGACTTGCCTATATAACAATACAATTAATTTTCAGGGATTTCTTTTTTTTATAAAAAGTGAATGCCCAGAACGAGACTCGAACTCGTACGGCCTTACGGCCAAAGGATTTTAAGTCCTTTGTGTCTACCATTCCACCACCTGGGCATGACACTTCGTTTATATTAGTTAGAAATTACAAAAAAAGGAAGTGGGGATTGTTATTTTTTCATTCTTTTTTCTTTTATTTTATCATAGAAATGTATGAGGTTCTGATAACGAATAAGAAAAAACGGCATCCCCAATTAAAGGAGAATGCCGCAATACTTAAATGAAAAGATATTTCAGGGTATTAATTAACCAATGATCTTGGAAGAGAGGGAAAGCACATCGTCCTCGATCTTAGCATTTTCCTTTTTCAAGAACCATTTATAAAGAGGATAAGTTGTGGCTACTCCCGCAATACCGAATATGCCGATGACAATTCCAAGAATGAAGAACGACGAAGTAAGCATTGTAAGGCACATGCCGATTCCAAGAACAAGAGCGAATACTATGCCATACATGATCGCCGGTATGGTCGCATTCCTCTGTGCGTTTCTCACAATCCTTTTTAGGCGCTCGTAATCGCTTTCCTCGGATGCGAATTCCTTGCGTATTCTCTTCGCGTCTTCTACCTCTTTTAAAGAGTATGAATAGTTGGTTTTGTTTTCCATGTTTTTCTCCTTGATATCCATACCCTATAACTCAATTATTGCTGAAACAGCTTTACTTTGTTACAAAAATATTAACGCACGTTAATTTCCAAGGAGAACGTACTACCCTTTCCGACCTCGCTCTCCACTTCTATCCTAAGACCGAGAATATCGGCAATCCTCTTCACCATCGCCAGTCCCAGTCCCGTACCATCGGCTTCAGAAGAATTATCTCCTCGATAATACTTGTCGAATATATGATGTATATCATCGCGTGAGATACCAGGACCACTGTCTCTTATCGATATCCTATACCTGCCCTCCATGCTTAAAAGTGATATGGAAATACGTCCATTAGGCCTTGTAAACTTAACGGCATTTGATATTATATTGCTTATTGCCAGGCCGAGAAGCTCCCTATCACTCGTAATTGTTATATTCTCCGCTATATCCAGATCAAGGTCTATGTTCTTCTCATCTATCACATCGACAAATGGTATAATGCACTCACTCAGAAGATCAGAGAGGGAAAAAGAGACGTTTGTACTGTAAATCTCCCTGTTCTCTAGCCTAGTGAGTTTCAATACGCTGGTTGCGAAAGCTGAAAGTTTTTGACTGGCATTCATTATTCCATGTATGTATTCCTTCTCCTTTTCCTCTTCAAGTCCTCCCATATCAAGAAGCTGGGCATAATTCTGTATCACGGCGATAGGAGTCTTGATCTCATGGGAGATATTGGATGTGAAGTCATCCCTGAGACTCTCGACTTTCCCCAGCTCCTTTGCCACCATGTTCAGGCCATCTTCTATGAGATCATACTCACTGCGTATGCTCTTCTTCTCTTCGGTATAAGAGAAATCCCCATTCATCAACCGGTTTTCCCTTTCTATGATACGCTTTAAGGGCCGTCGTACAAACAGGTAGTTATATATGGCACAAAGAAGAAGAAATATGAAAGAGAGGAAAAGCAGGTTGAAGAAAGTCTTTATAGCTGCATCTGAGATATTCTCCTCTGTCAGGATATCATAATCAATCGTACGTCCAAATACGCCAAGGAATATCATGAGAGAACAAGTCGAAACGAAAAGAATGGCCGCAATAAAGAGTGTATAACGGAGAGCCGAGTACAGACGTATCCTTTTTTTATCATCCTGCGTCACTTCAATACCGCCTTATAGCCAAGACCATGCACGGTTTGAATCTCAAATGATTTTGCCTCCTTCGTCTTTTCTCTGATACGGGTGATGAATACATCTACCGTACGCAGTGTCGCATCGCTGTCTATCGACCAGAACTCCCCCATCAGAGCAGAACGGGTAAACGTCTTTTTCGGATAAGAAAGAAGTTTATAAAGCAGATCAAACTCCTTACCTGTAAGTCTTATCTCCTCTCCGTTCACATACGCGGCTCGCTCCTCCTCGTCCATCACGAAATCTGAAAGCTCAATCCTCTTCTCATTCTTTATCGAGGCCCGTCTCAAGAGTGCTGATATCCTCAAATCAAGCTCTTCCAGGATTATAGGCTTGACCATGTAATCATCCACACCATCTTTAAAGCCCCTGGTTTTTGCTTCTATATCATCACGGGCGCTTATGAAAAGAATGGGAATGTCTTTATCAGCTTCCCTCAACATCTTGAGAAATTCAAAACCATCGACATTCTTCATCATTATATCGCTGACTATCAGATCAACACTGTTTCCATATAGAATATCCCAGGCCTCTCCGACAGAGGATGCACTGAAAACCTCATACCCCTTTCTTTTAAGAAAAGCGGATGCCGTACTATTTAGCTCCCTGTCATCTTCTACCAGGAGAATCTTGTTCATTATCTGACCTCCTTAAAGCGTCAGATTAAATTATACCAGACTATATTGCTAATTTGTTTCATATACAGAGCCCAGAATTATAAAAAATTTAATTTATATGTTTTCGGATAATCGGACCTCTGATGTTCCAGTATGAGATTATCAGATCTTCTGGAAAAAAAGGGGAAAAGATGTAATTATCTGTGATATGGAAATACTGGACTCACATTTTCACCTCTACTCAATGCAGAAAAGAGGATTGAATACGACATTACCAGATACGCTTATTGGAATCGAAGTTGGAACAGAACCATACGATTATGAAGAAAGGCGAAAACTCATTGCCAATGGAATTGACTACTCCCATGCTGCTGGCCCATGGTGTGTCGCAAATGAAAATTATAAAGGAGCAAAGAACACCACAGAAGATATCGCTTTGTGCTTTAATAAATACAAGGGAACGTTCCTTGGGGAGATAGGACTAGACTATCACTGGATGTACGGAACAAAAGAGGAGCAGAAGGCACTATTCATTGCTCAACTGGATCTGGCAGAGGAGCTTGAACTGCCAGTCATCATTCACAGCAGGGACGCAGATGAGGATCTAGTGGATATTCTGAAATGCAGGACTTTCAACCATTCAGGGATAATGCACTGCTTCTCATCTGGGCCAGAGGTCATGGAGGTAGCACTCGAAAGAAACCTCTATATCTCTTTTGCAGGGAATGTCACATATAAATCTAATGTGAAGATACAGCAATCTGCAAAACTCGTCCCTACCGACAGAATTCTTTATGAAACAGACAGTCCGTATCTTGCTCCTGTTCCAATGAGAGGGAAACCGTGCCATCCTGAATATACGGAATACACATCGGCCTTTCTCGCAGAATTAAGAGAAGAAAGCACCGATGAGCTGAAAAAAAAGGCAATAGAGAATTTTAAAAGACTTAAAGCGCTTTCCGCAGGTTCTCTCTTATAAGGCTGTTCCAATCAGGGGAGAAAACGATATATGGTTCGATAGCCTCAAGCGCTGCGGCATCAAGATATGTCACGGCGATCTGAGGGCTATCAAGAGTTCGTAAAAAGGATATAGTCTCGCTCAGGCATAAAGTTATTATCACACCATCTCCTACCCTCTGCTGGAAAAGACCATGATCCGCCCTTCCGATCTCACTCTCATAAGAAACAGCATTAAGATCCGAAATCCTTGAGTTAAGGTAATCAAGAATCTCCACTTCCTTATCATCGGTGGAATCATAAAGGTATGTCACATCACTTCCAAGATTCGTGGCATATGGTTCGATCAGTGATTCTGGATCATATTCCATTTCATATACATTCTCTTTATCTAATCCGATTACGGAATGATTAATAATAAAATCAGCATTATTTAAAGAATTATCATCAGGATTTACCACTACTTTGGTCCTGTAATACAAAGTAAGTGCCGAGGGCTTCGATAATTCCTCTATATAATTAGAATCGAGATTTCCCACAAAAAACACGACAAGCGGTCTTGAAAAAAAGAAAATGATAAAAAAAAGAACAAGAGCGAATAAAATAGATGTTATCGCAATAATGGTTTTATTCTTTTTCATGGCAAAAATAATGGCATTATAACGGGCAAAATGCAACAACAGGTTGCCTTAAAACACTATATTAAGTAAAATCTTATCGATTTACAAAGCTAAGGAGGCTTTTCTATATGATCAACTATAAGGAGTTAGGTCTTGTAAACACCAGGGACATGTTTGCAAAGGCCGTTAAGGGCGGCTATGCTATTCCAGCATACAACTTCAATAACATGGAGCAGATGCAGGCGATTGTTCAGGCCTGTGTCGCAACAAAGAGTCCTGTAATCCTTCAGGTATCAAAAGGTGCAAGGGATTATGCGAATATCAATATCTTAAGGAACATGGCACGCGGTGTCGTGGAATACGCACATGAGCTTGGCTGCGATATTCCAATCGTTCTTCATCTTGACCATGGTGACAGTTTCGAGACATGTAAGGACTGCATTGACAACGGATTCTCATCCGTGATGATTGATGGCTCTCACCTTCCTTATGATGAGAACGTCGCCCTTACAAAGAAGGTTGTCGACTATGCCCACCAGTTCGATGTCACAGTAGAGGGAGAGCTCGGAGTTCTTGCAGGAATCGAGGATGAGGTGCACAGCGAGGTAAGCCACTATACAAGACCGGAAGAGGTTGAGGACTTCGTGTCCAAGACAGGAGTGGACTCACTTGCCATCAGCGTAGGTACAAGCCATGGCGCATATAAGTTCACACCGGAGCAGTGCACGAGGAATGCGGACGGCATTCTCGTTCCACCAGAGCTCAGATTCGACATCCTTGCAGAGATTGAGAAGAGACTTCCTGGATTCCCAATCGTTCTTCATGGATCATCATCCGTTCCTCAGGAGTATGTAAAGATGATCAACGAGCACGGTGGAAAGCTCAAGGACAGCGTCGGCATTCCAGAGGAGCAGCTGAGAAAGGCGGCAAAGAGCGCCGTATGTAAGATCAATATCGACAGTGACGGACGCCTTGCTATGACAGGAACCATCAGGAGAATCTTTGATGAGAAACCAAGTGAGTTCGACCCGAGAAAGTATCTCGGACCAGCAAGGGATGCTCTCAAGGAGATGTACATGCATAAGAACATCGACGTTCTTGGTTCTGCAGGTCACGCTTTAGACTGATCAACTCAGATCACTGGATTTCAAAGGCAAGGGTGAGAACTCTTGCCTTAATTATTTCAGAGGAGAGTGAAATGGATTTTGCATTTCTGATAATGTCGGATGGGAAAACGGATTCAGCAAAAGAGATGGCATCGATCTGCTCGGGACAGTTCACGATAGCAAATGTAAACGACATAGAGGACGCAAGAAAAGTTGCAGCTGAAATGGAAAGAAAAGGTGTCGGTTGCATAGAGCTCTGCGGAGCTTTTGGGCAAGAAGGATGCAAGGCCGTCATAGAAGCGACAGGAGGAAGGATTCCAGTTGGATATGTCATACACCTTCCCCAGCAGGATGAGTTGTTTAAAAAAGCCTTTTCATAATCGTAAAAATATACGTATTATAATAAAAAGGATTTCTATCTACTTTGACATTAAGTTTTTAGTATGGTAATATTCTTTTCCGTGTGTGGAAACACATAGACTTTTTATGGTTTTTAAGGTTTATGCCTTTTTGAGGAGTTTTTTTGGCTACAAAAGATTTGAGGATTAATCGCCAGATCAGGGCGCGGGAAGTTCTGGTAATTGATGAGATGGGAAACCAGAGAGGAGTTATGGATGTCCGTTCTGCGAATGCACTCGCAGAGGAGGCAGGATTGGATCTGGTAGAAGTGAGTCCTAACGCCAACCCGCCGGTGTGTAAGATTCTCGATTTCGGAAAATACCGTTACGAAATGGAGAAAAAAAGCAGAGAGGCGAAGAAGAATCAGGTTGTCGTCAAGATTAAAGAGATCAGGATGCAGCCTAAGATTGAAAAGCATGACCTAGAAACCAAGAGCAAGGCTATTACCGAGTTCCTTCAGGATGGGAACAAGGTGAAAGTCTCCATCAGGTTCAGGGGAAGGGAACTTGCCCATCCTGAGCTTGGAAAGGCCGTACTAGACAGGATTCTGGATACTCTGACAGAAAACGGGGTTGCCTATAATCTTGATAAGGCGGCACTTCTCGAAGGAAAGATGATGAGCATGACTCTCTCTCCGACGAAGAAAAAGATGTAAAAAGCTCCGTATGGAGTTTATAATAAGATGTATGTAGGGGTTCTTGTTCCCTGCAGCACCAAAGGAAGGTAAGAAAATGCCTAAGATGAAAACAAGAAAGTCCGCAGCGAAAAGGTTCAAGGTAACCAGCTCGGGAAAGGTTGTCATCAAGAAGATGGGACTTCGCCATATTCTCACAAAGAAGTCCTCCAAGCGTAAGATGAATCTCAGACACGCTGGAGTACTTTGCGATTCAGAAGCCAAGAGAGCAAAGACAATGCTCCCTTACGGCTAAGGATAAGGAGAAGAGAATATGCCAAGAGCAGTTGACGGAACAAGGCGTAAGGACAGAAGAAAGAAAATTCTCGATCAGGCAAAAGGCTATTATGGTCGCAGAAGTACGAACCACCGCGTAGCAAAAGATGCAGTTGCAAAGGCTGGACAATATGCTTATCGCGGAAGGCACGAGAGAAAGAGAGATTTCAGGAAGCTCTGGATTGCAAGAATCAGCGCTGCTGTAAAGGCTGAGGGTCTTAACTACTCACAGTTCATGCACGGCCTCAAACTCGCACACATAGAGCTTAACAGAAAGGCGCTTTCAAACATGGCTATTGAGGATAAGGCTGCATTCACAGCACTCTGCGGTCAAGTTAAGAGCGTACTCCAGTAAGATAAAAGTCAAAGGAGGGTGACGATGAATCAGGTAGAAGAGACGAAATTGGCTGCGATGCGTGTCATGAAGGCTATGACACTCGTAAAACAACTCAGAGAGTCTTACAGGGAACTTCAGTCGAGGTTCAACATGGTTGAGACACATAACCTCGAGTTACAGGACCTTATCAACAGGGTAAGTGCAGACCAGAGTGCCGTCGAAGAGGCTATCGAATCCGCCCTTGAAGGACTTGAATCTCTTGGAGATTTCGAGAGCTTCGGAACACTTGATCTTAACGAGCTTGAAGATGCAGAGGCATACACGCTCGACGGATCAGGAGAAGAGCTCGATACTTTTGAAGAGGAAAATCTCTGAAATAACTTATGCTGAACGGGTTGCATGATGCAGCCCGTTTTCTTTTATAAAAGTACGTTTTATATAAAAGAGATTATATTGTTCTCTCATCAAATAAAATAGAGAGAAACAGCAAAATCACATGGATGGGAATTCCATAAATGACATCTTCCTAAATGAGCGGAAATGCATAAAAACGACTGAAATCTTGCAAGGTATGTTTAATTTTGCTATCATTTAATTAGCCCATATGGTTCGGCTACCTCAAGCCTCTTGGAGCAAACCATATTTTTGGACTGTGGCATAGCATGGCAGCATTGATCCAACTCCGTACTCGGGTTTAAAGGAACAGAACGCCAAGGCAAACTAGCAGTCCCCCTTGAACCTTTAGTTCAAGAGCACGTAGCTTGCCGACCTTATGGGTCTTCTGTTATCTTAACATTATATGGAAAATCATGAATTAAGCAGAATCAGGTACATCAAGGTCCCTGAGAATTTAAAAGTCGTGGAAGGATCTTTCAAAATAGACCCTGCTATCAGATTGCCGATACAATTAAAAGAAGGTAGGAAGAACCTCGAAGAGGAGGATCTTACAATCGAAGCTATTGTTGCGGGAATGCTCACACTGATCGCGTTTGATGATCTGAACAAGGACATAGAATACTATAAGGCGTTCGTAAAAGCCGTTGAGCCAGAGATTGCACAGAACCTCAATACGGCTGCAATCGCAAAACAGGAAGCAAAGGATTATGACTTTGCAGAAGAGCTTTTCCTCGCCGTCTACCACCTTGAGCCACAGAGCGCCTCATGCATAAATCTTGCAACCCTCTATTCCTATAGAAGTGTCGCAGAAGAGGAAAAAAAGGATCTGGATAAGGCGGATGAATACCTTGCAAAAGCGAAGGCAACATTGCTTGACGGGCTCAGAAGATTCGGAGAGAACGAGTGGATACTTGCAGAACTCGCATCATTTGAGGGCTTTTTAGGAAACCTTGAAGAGGCGAAGGAATATGCAGAACGCTATCTAAAGGTGGCAAGTGAAGGAGAGAGAAAGGAAGAGATAAAGAAGTTCCTTAAGGAAGTTAATGGCCATCTTGAGAGCGACAATGCCTTCAAGGAAGCCTATGATTATATAATGCTCGACATGCCGGATAAAGCGCTCTCTTCCATTGATGCATTCATAACTAAAAACAGTAAGATCTGGAACGGCTATTTCATAAAGGCATGGGCACTGAGAAAAGCTGAACGTTTTGAGGAGGCGAGAGAAGCATTGTTGAAATGCCTTGAACTCGGGGAGAGCAACACCGACATCTATAACGAACTGTCGATCTGTGAGCTGGAAAGTGGAAACAGGGAACTTGCCAAGCAGTATCTGAATACGGCTGTAGATCTTGATGAGACGAATCTGACAGCCATTTCAAATCTCGCATTCCTCCTTCTGGATGACAAGGATTTCGACGAGGCAAGATACTATCTTGAGAAAGCCAGGAAGATAGCAGAAGATGATGAGATAATAAAGAACCTCATTTCAAGCTATGAAAAGGCCACAGGAGAAAAAATTGGTGATAAGATCACGGAAGAAGTCGTAAATAGTGAGGAAGATGAGGATATGGAGGAAATAATGGAAGAACTGGAAAGAGGAAAGGAAGAGGAGATGCACGGACATCACCACGATGAGGGACATTGCTGTCATCACCACCACGATCATGAGGGTGGAGAATGTTGTCATCATGACCACGAAGAAGGTCACTGCTGCCACAACCATGAAGGACATGATGAGGAAGGCGGCTGCTGTCATCATCATGACAAGGAGGATGGCCACTGCTGCCATCACCACCATAAGGACTGAGAAAAGAAAATGGAAGTCATTTCAAGAAGCGAGGAGGATACGAGGGCAGCTGGACGTGTTTTCGCATCCTATTTGAAAGAGGGGGACGTGATCTCCCTCAGAGGAAGCCTGGGAGCGGGAAAGACCGTATTCGCAAAGGGAATTGCGGAGAATCTGGGAATCAAGGAGGCCATCGTAAGTCCGACGTTCACAATCGTTCAGGAGTACGACGGAAGACTCAAAATGTACCATCTTGATCTATACAGACTCTCAGGGGAGGATGAGTTTGAGTCCATGGGAGGAGAGGATTTTCTCTACTCTGACGGAGTCTGTCTGATTGAATGGTCGGAAAAGATCGAGTCTATGCTCCCCCACTCGACCATATATATTGAAATCGACATCCTTGAAAACGGAGATAGGGTAATAAAAGCAGAAGGAGGGGAACATGAATATTCTCTCTCTTGATACATCCACAGATGTTCTTTCTATAGCATTGAAGTGTGATAAAAGCTATGAGGAACGCCTCGTATGGGGTAATTTCTCCCACTCCGAGGATCTTCTCAATGAGATACTATCTCTTCTGGGAAGGGCAGATCTCACGCTGAAGGATCTTGATCTGCTCATAGCATCAAAAGGTCCAGGTTCTTTCACCGGACTAAGAGTCGGTATTGCGAGTCTAAAAGGAATAAGGGCTGGCAGTGATGCGAAACTCGTGACAATCCCTACCCTTGAGGCCATGGCATACGCCCTGAAAGGACTGTCGGAACACCCAGTCCTTCCCTGTATTGATGCTAGGAAGGGAAGATTCTATTTCGCACTCTACGATTCTAATGGGAATGAGCTTGCAGAGGTAAAAGACAGCGATGTCGACAGGGTTGAAGAGGATATCCAAGCCTACGAAAAGGTCATAATAACAGGAAAAGACGCAGATCTCTTCCTCTCGAAGCTTACAAAAGAGGAAGTGAGAAATAAATTCATAATTGACAGATCCTGTCCGAGAAACATCTCCTCTGCATTGATTGAACTCGGGCTGAAAAAGTTTGAGAAAGATGGTGAAGATGACATAGGAGAAGGACCTCTCTATGTCAGAAGAAGTGATGCGGAAGAGGCCCTGCTGAAGAAGGTGGAGAATGAGAATGCTTAAGACGGACATATTGGTAATCGGAGCAGGCCCTGCGGGACTCTCAGCAGCGGCCTATTCGGCAAGAGCGGGTTACAGCGTTATCGCAATCGATCAGCTGTCTCCAGGAGGTCAGCTTCTCCTGATTGATGAGATAGAGAACTATCCAGGACTTCCTCTCACAAACGGGTACAAGCTGGCTGAGGAGCTTGAGAAACAGGCGACGGCTTTTGGCGCACAGGTGGAATTCACTGCACTTGAGAGCATCAAGAAAGAAGGAGAAGGTAAATTCATCGCGAAAACCGACTCAGATGAGATAGAAGCCAAAGCGGTCATCATTGCAACGGGGGCCGATCACAGACACCTTGGAGCAAAAGGCGAGGAGGAAAACCAGGGTAAGGGTGTCAGTTACTGTGCGACCTGCGATGGACCTTTCTTCAAAGGGAAGAATGTCGTTGTCGTCGGAGGTGGAGATACGGCGTTGACCGATGCCATATATCTCTCGAAAATCACAAAGAGCGTGACCCTCGTACATAGAAGAACCGAGTTCAGGGCACAAAAGGCACTCCAAGAGAAGCTCTACAGATGTGAGAATATAAGGACGGAGCTTGGGCATAATGTAATTGAGATAATAAGCGATGGAAAGAAGGTAATAGGAGCAAAACTCGAGGATGGAAGAGTCCTCGATACGGATGCAGTGTTCATATTCGTAGGGATAATCCCGAACTCCAATCTCTTTAAAGATTTTGTAGAGCTCGATAAGAATGGATTCATCATCGCAAACGGGAAGATGGAGACATCAGTTTCAGGAGTATTCGTCGCAGGAGATGTACGCGATACCCCTTTCAGACAGGTTACTACAGCCACCGCGGATGGAGCCATTGCAGCACATAGTGCGGATGAATATATTTCAAACCTTAAATAGAGTTTTTATACCGTTTTTTAAGAACAATTTCCTTGACTGTTGAATTGGCATGGTTTCTAATTATACCTATGAATGTTTTGATGGTATCGAGTGAAACCGTGCCTTTTTCCAAGTCAGGAGGACTTGCTGATGTAATCGGGGCGCTCTCTTTCGCTTTAGCGAAAACGGGTACGAACGTGAAAGTGTTCATGCCGATGTATTCCTTCATTGATAGGAAAGGGTTTAAAAAGGGTGTGTGCTATGACTTTGAAATGCTTGGGGGAAGAGTCAGCGTTTCAACATGTTCAAAGATGGTTCAAGGTGTGGAATTCATCGGCCTAGAGCATCCTTATTTTACGGAGAGGAAAGGGATATATGGAGATACCTCTTTCTCCCCCTACCCTGACAATGCAGAACGGTTCTCACTTTTTTCACTTGCCGTACTGCCATATTTAGAGGCATCGGGATTCAAGGCTGATATCATACACTGCCATGACTGGACTACGGGACTTATTCCGTACATAGTGAAGCTCAGCGACAGGAAGATCAAGACAATTTATACGATACATAATCTCGCCTATCAGGGAGAGTCTAGCAGATACGATGCCATTCTCTCAGGCCTTCCGCTGTCAGAAGATCTGTTTTCTGGTTCCGTGCTCTCTTCCCGTCTTAACATGATGAAGGCTGGAATCACATATGCAGATAAGATTACGACGGTAAGTCCCTCTTATGCGGAGGAGATAACAGAGAAAGAACAGGGATGCGGTCTTGACTGGCTTCTCAAGAAGAGAAAAGACGACCTCGTAGGAATAATAAACGGTATAGACTATAAGGAATGGAATCCAGAGAAGGATTCATATTTCAGTCCCGGTTTCTCCGCAAAAAACCTCAAGAACAAGAGACAGCTAAAAAATGAAGTACTCAAAGAGTTCTCTCTGAAGGAGGAACCGGATCTGCCACTCATCTCCATGATAAGCCGCCTTGCAGAGCAGAAAGGATTCAGTGATCTGTTGATGGGGACCCCCTGTCTTTTGGAATCGATGCTTTTAAAGGGAAATTCCAACTTTATTATCATTGGAACGGGGGATAAAAGGTTTGAAGAAAAACTGAAAGAGTTAGATAATAGATATGACAATCTTAGCGTAAGGATAGTATTCTCGAATGAGGTAGCTCACAGGGTGGAAGGAGCCTCTGATTTCTTCCTGATGCCCTCAAGGTACGAGCCCTGCGGTCTTAACCAGATGTACTCACTTCATTACGGGACACTTCCGATTGCACACAGGACGGGAGGTCTGAAGGATACAATCCGAGATCTCGATGAGGATAAGGAGGAAGGACAGGGATTCCTCTTTTCCCGTATGGTTCCTGAAGAGATTGAGAAGGCTGTCGACCGTGCAGTCAGATTCTATAACAACGCTTCCAAAGATGAGATCGAGGAAGCGAGAAAAAGGGGAATGAGGGATGACTTCACCTGGGTGAAGTCGGCCAGTTCATATAACGAGCTATATAATTCAGTTGCCAGATAGGGAGGAGCATATGAAGAAAGGCAATAATGTGGTTGCCATCGTTCTAGGTGGTGGAAGGGGTACACGATTATACCCTCTCACGATGGAAAGAAGTAAGCCAGCAGTACCGTTCGCTGGGAAATATCGTCTCGTCGATATTCCAATCTCAAACTGTATTAACAGTGATATGAAGAAGATCTACGTTCTGACACAGTTCAACACGGCAAGTCTTCACAACCATATTGCGAACACGTATACATTCGATCAGTTCTCAAACGGTTTCGTTGAAATCCTCGCGGCAGAGCAGACATATACATCCGAAAGCTGGTATCAGGGGACGGCCGATGCTGTAAGAAAAAATCTGAAGCACTTCTCTGACCAGAACGCAGACTACTATGTGATTCTCTCAGGTGACCAGCTTTACAGAATGGATTTCAGAGAGATGCTTGACAGGCATATAAAATCAGGAGCGGAGCTTACTATCGCAGCAAAGCCGATCAGCAGAAGTGAGGCTACGGGACTTGGAATCATCGGAGCTGACGAGCATGGAATGATCAAGAAGTTCTATGAGAAACCTGCAAAAGATCTCGATATCTCCGAATACAAGGTTCCTGCGAAACTCATGAAAGACCAGCTCAATCAGCAAGTGACGGAAAAGAATGAGTACCTTGCATCAATGGGTATCTACATCTTTACTGCAAAGACGATGGAACAGGCTCTTAATAACGATAAGACTGACTTTGGAAAGGAGATCATTCCAGAGATCATCAAGACACGTCCTGTAGCAGCATACCTCTTCGATGGATTCTGGGAGGATATCGGAACGATCAAGGCATTCTATGAGACGAACCTCAACCTCGCCTCAGAAAAACCCGCGTTCAACTTCTATGACGAGGATATGCCGATTTACACGCACAGGAGACATCTTCCAGCAACAAAGGCGAATTTCTGTAATATCAGCTGTTCTCTCGCCAGTGAAGGAAGCATCATAACAAATGCCTATATCGTCAACTCCATCATCGGAGTAAGAACTTTCATCGAAGCAGGTGCAAGCCTTGACGGTGTATACTGCATGGGTGCAAGCCACTATGAGACTGAGGAAGAGAAGGCAGAGAATGCAAGAAAGGGCATTCCAAACATCGGTATCGGAAGGGCGACGATCATCAAGAAGGCGATCATCGACCAGAACGTGAGAATTGGAGCGAACTGCAGGATCGGTATTGATAATATCAACCGCCCTGAGGGAGACTTCGAGATGTACTCGGTACATGACGGAATCATCGTAATCAACAAGAATGCCGTAATTCCAGATGGAACGGTAATCTAAGGGTTATTCCAATGAAAGACAATGGACTTACCTATCGGGGTGGGTCCATTTTTATTCTCTCCTATTTATAAATATCACATTAATTTAAAAGATTTCTTGAATATCAATTTAATTGGACTTACGCTTATCAAAAAGATAGGGAGAGAAGATATTGAAATTCTACATAAGCTGTAAGATAGAGATGATACCATCTTCAACGGTTATCTATATGAGAAGAACAGGAGAATATGGAAGAGAAAACAAAGTATTGATAGAATCTTTTAAAAACTGGGTAAGGGAAAACGGTCTGTATGGAGAGGACTCGGTGATATACGCGATGGCAATGGATGATCCGGAGAAAGTGGAGCCTTGCAAATGCCGTTATGATATCTGTATCTTCAAACCGGAAAACAGGGAAATAGAATTGAAAGGAGTAAAGCAAAGAATACTTGAAGGAGGAAAGTACATGACTTTCCTTATACCACATACAGAGGAAGGCATTCAAAACACATGGAAACTGTGCTTTGAGGAAATAGAGCACAAGGGATATTCTCTTGATGGGAACAGACTCATAATGGAACGCTATAAGAAGAGGCTTGTTGAAAGGCACTATTCAGAACTATGTGTTCCCCTACTCTGAGACAGAAAAATAATAATGGTAATTGCAAGAGTTGAAAGACAATTTATAATTTTAATCAAAAACTAAATTAGTCAATTAACAACAAAAAACTATAGGGATAATTCTATTAAATATCAAGATAGAATGATATTAGAGAATATATCTTCAAATATAAGAAGAACAGTAAAACTACGTAGACTGAGTTTCCTTTGTATCAATTCAGGTTCCAAGAAATTTACTGGAATAAGATAAATAAAGAAGTAATCTTGTGAGAATAGAAAAATTAGGATATTAGAAAGATATTCTCCTCCATTGTTTGCACGCAGAAAAATAGAGATTCCTTACAGATATGGAGAAAAAGGGTGAACACCTATTACCAAACTACTTTACATTATATGCATACATCTCTGACTGAATAAAGGTTTGAGGAAATTAAGAATCAAACAAAGGAATCATCATATAAAAAATTTTAACCCACTGACTTAAAATTAGTATATTACCATAAAATTATAATAATGACTTATAAAAAAACAAATTCTCATGCATTGTTCTTATGAAAATCCATCGGACATGATATACTAAAATCGCCTTGTAAGGAGAGAAACACAATGATAGACACATCCTATCTTAATTTCATTTATAATATGATGATAAAAAAAATCGATGATGACCTGTCTCACTATTATGATCTTCTTGAGGAATGTTCGGGAAAGGAAATTAGGCAGACAATTGAAAAAGACAAGTATTCCGATTGGAGAACATCAGAATCTATTTATGGACAACTAGCTACGATGATTTCCTTACAGCCTCATAAATCAGAAGAATTGAGTGAGATTCTTCGTAAAGAAGCTATAAAAAAGAATATTGGGCACTTAAATGAATTACGAAATGAAATTAAGAAATATTTTGAGTTCAAAATAAATGGAAAAGAAAAAGGTACAACTAATTCATTCTTATTTGATAGATTGGATTATTTATTGCAAAAAGTATGGGATCCAGCCTGTTATCAGGAAATTAAATGGAATGACAATAAGCGAATTTTAAACGAACTCCGAACTACAGCAGTTATTGGTCTTGGCATTGGAGATCCGGAAACTACAGCAGAAGAAATTGCGAAAAACACTGGAGAAGATAAAAGAAAATGTAAGATATATATCAGGACAATAAACGCAGAAATTCAAAGTCTAGCGAATATTAACAACTATAAAAGATTTAAAGTGAAAAAATATCAAATTATAATAGCATATGATATAAGGACATGCGATAAATGCCAGCAAATGGATATGAAAATATTCAATCTGGATGAGGCAAGAATAGGAAACAATTTTCCGCCATTTCATCCAGGTTGTCGTTGTGCAACTGTTCCATACAGGGAACCTGAAGAAATAGATTTGCCTGAATCAACAAAAATTGCAAGAGATAAAAAATGGAGAAATATATATATTCCAGAATCCATGACATACAAGGAATGGAAACAAAAATTCATTAACAACACCGAGCAAAACAATAATCCCTGAAAGGAAATTTATGAGTAAAATTTCTATTTGCATAGATACGCTATGCAAATCACAACTAGAGAGAATAGATTTAAAGTATCAAACCTTTCTTATTAGGGATTCTATGAAAATTGGCGTTATAACACCTTATTTCGTTTTTCTTAAAAAAGTTTATATTCTCTTCTGCTAGATAGTACATTAAGATTTGTAAGTAATACCCACTCTCCAGAAATATTCAAGAATCCAGCACCAAAAGTCTTGTAAGAAAAGCTCTTAGAGAAGGAAATAAAGAACCTAAAGTTTACTAGACAAAAACTAGGGCTGCTTATAACCGCCTAGATTACAGCAACCCTTGCATAATTTAAAATCAGCAGATCGTTCTTATCCAGCCTTCCGGAGCCTCGATCTCCCCTTCTTGAATTCCTACAATCGTCTCTCTGAGTTTTGCAGTCACAGGTCCCATCTTCTCCATTCCTGACGGGAAAGTAAGGGTGCCACCATCGTAATCCACTGCTCCTACCGGACTGATTACTGCAGCCGTTCCACAGAGTGCACACTCCGCAAAGTCCTTCACCTCGCTGAATGGAACCACCCTCTCCTCCACTTTCAGTCCAAGATAATGCTCTGCGATATAGACGAGACTTCTTCTTGTTATAGAAGGAAGAATTGTATTGCTCTTGGGTGTGACGACGGTACCGTCTTTCGTGACAAAGAGGAAGTTAGCCCCTCCCGTCTCCTCGACATTCGTTCTTGTAGCAGCATCGAGATACATGTTCTCCGAATATCCCATATCCTTCGCTACATGTCCCGGATAGAGGCTCATCGCATAGTTAAGTCCTGCCTTGATATCTCCTGTTCCATGTGGAGCTGCTCTGTCATACTGGCTTAAAAGGAGCCTTATCGGTTTGATTCCTCCCTTGAAGTATGGACCAACTGGAGTACAGAATACGCGGAACTCATACTCAGGAGCTGGTGCAACTCCTATTACAGAACCGGAACCGAAAAGACAGGGTCTTATATAAAGAGTCGCTCCCGTTCCATAGGGAGGAACCCATGCAGCATTCGCCTTTACAACCTCATCCACGGCATGTAAGAACATTTCCTTGCTTACAGGTGGTATTAAGAGACGCTCTGCGGAGCTGATCAATCTCTCTGCATTCAGATCTGGACGGAACGTGACGATCCTTCCATCCTTCGTAGTATACGCCTTAAGTCCCTCAAAACATGTCTGTGCATATTGAATGACTCCTGCACATTCACTCATGGTACAACTTGGGTCCGTAATAAGGGCTCCTTCATCCCATGCTCCATTCTTACAGTGTGCGACAAAACGGTAATCGGTAGGAATATAGCTGAAACTGAGATTGTTCCAGTCCAAGTTCTTCTTCTCCATAGGTACCTCCTGAAATATAAGAAAAAGATAGACCTAAAGAAACTTATTTTCAACTAGATAAGAGGCTATCTTCTTATCAGAAGGTGCAAAATCGAGATTAGCAAGCGTCTTGGAATCTACCATCATCAACTCAGAATGGAAGTGAAGGACATAATCCGGCTTAGGAATGTCTATTAACATGGCTTTTAGATGGTAAAGGGTGTTTTTATTCTCAAAATCAAAGGAGAGAATTTCCTTCTTCACGATTATGTCCACCTCCAGCTCTTCCCTGTATTCCCTTGTAAGCGTATCCGCAACACTCTCTCCCCATCTGTTCTTTCCTCCAGGGAACTCCCACTTCTCAGAAATAGCACCACCTTCTATCCTCTTTGCCACAAGGACCTTTCCATCTTTGATGAAGATGCCTGCCGTCGTTATTCTCTCAGTTTTCATCATAAGTCCTCCTCAGATCATTATAAATGAAGGAAAAAGAAGATGAAGAAAAAAACAGATTGAAAAAACCAGTCCTTTCCTGAAATAGGAATTAGACAGGAGGTCCCCCGTTATTATCACCTCGACGTCATCACTCTCGTCATCCATTTTCCGTATGAAGAAAGCAGCGTATATAAGGATCAGGGAAGGTATGAGATCGCCTAGGATACGAGGACCGGGATAGAGAGGAAAAAATAACATCAAAGTAGATATGAGAAGGATGGAATAGAATATTATCTGACGTGTCCTCTCATGTTTTCTCAATAACTGCTTGAATCTCAGAAGAAAGGACAGTTCAACCTTGTAAACTTCAAGGAAAGAAAGAAGAGCCACGGTGGCTAGAACTGCAAGTGATAATGGATAAAGCTGTATCATCTGAGTCTCCCTACCTCATTTATGAGATCCAGGGAATCGTAATATCCGAGGTGTTCATGAGCCATTTTTCCTGCCATCTGATGGAGAATGACACCGTTCAGAGCAGCATCCAGAGGTTCCATACCTGAGGCGAGGAAAGCGGCTATTATCCCCGAAAGGACATCCCCACTTCCCGCGACGCCCAGACTTGGATTATTCCCCGGATAATAATAATGTGTATCCCCGTATGCAATCTCAACTATACTTGATTTTCTCACTACGATGGCCCTGAGCGTCTTGGAAAGAACCCTTGCATCATCATCTACTCCAAGGCGCGATGTAAGTCTCCTCATCTCCCCCACATGAGGGGTCAGAATGGCTCGGAAAGCAAAATCATCACCCCTTTCTATCTGCGTAAGGGCCTCTGCATCAAGAACCATGTTCCCCCTAAAATCAAGAAATGATCTTTCTGCATCCTCTCCCCAGCCGGGACCGGAGAGAAGAGCTGAATATCTGGAATAATCCGGACTTCCGCTATTAACGATCAGAGGTGGATAATGAAGGGCAAGGTCAGTCAGTGTCTCCGTATTCAGAGTGACCAGACCACATCCAGCATGAAACGCCGCTTTTGCAGAGAGGAGCGCAGCCCCCTTATATGATGGAGACCCAGCTTTTATCAGAAGATGTCCCCTCGTGTTCTTATAATCCGAACATTCGAATTCCTTTACATTGTAATCCCCATCTTCCAAGAGATAGGAATCAGGAGGGAATATGCTGATCTCTTCCTCAGGAAAACCGGGATTTGCAAGTATTATCCGTCCTGGTATATCGGAAGATAAAAGGTATTCCTCCTCTTTCAACATCGTGAACGTGACTGTGATATCCGCTTTCAGATAATAGGCAGAAGGAACATCAAGAGCGATCTTCATGGCTTTCATGGCGTTTATTCTGTCAAAAACGTTTTTCACATCATCTTTTAAAGGAGGATGATAGGAAGCACCATAGACAGCATCAATAATGACATCGTATCCTTCTAAATCAGATACGATACACTCAGAGGGAATAAGAGTTCTAAGATGCCTATTCTCCTCACTTTTTCCAGCTTCCACATAATAAACGTCAGAGAAAAAACCATCCTCTCTCATAAGGAGGAAAAGGGCAAGTCCGTCAGCACCATTATTTCCAGAACCAACAAGGACAAGAACTCTCTTTTCCCTTATCCTGTTCCGTATCACGCCAAATGCGATTCTTGCCGCACTATTTATGAGATCAAGGCTTTCAAGGCCGTACTTCTCTCTCATCGCCCTATCAAAATCATTAACCCTTCCCGCATTGTAAAGTTTCTTCATGTCTTAAATATTACATTAAAGTAAGAGAGGAGAGAAAGGTGGTTTTTCCATTCCCTGTTTCCAAACACATGTCTTGACTAGCTTTTCAATTTAATCTAGTTTGTTAATGCCGGGGTGGCAACTTAGCCTGAGATCATACCCGTCAACCTGATCTGGATAATACCAGCGTAGGGAGCGACTAGTATCAAACTTAAGATTCTTCCCCGGAGCGATTAATTAAATGGAGGTAGAGATGAAAAAAACTCTCGCTTTATTACTCGTTCTTATTTCAATCTTTTCAGCACTCTATGCAGAAGGCGCGACGGAAGCAGATGACAACATCGTCACTGTCTACTCATATGACACCTTTGCTGGTGACTGGGGTCCAGGGGCTGAAGTTATTCCCGCTTTTGAAAAGGCTACTGGAATCAAGGTGAACCTCGTCAGTGCAGGAGATGCTGGGGAAATGCTGTCAAGAATCATCATGGAAGGAGATAGCTGCACGGCTGACGTGGTTCTTGGAATCACCGATGACATGGCATACAGGGCATACGAGGCCGATATCCTCTCACCATATGATAGCCCGGTTCTTGAAACGATGGCGGACCATCTTAAGTTCGATCCGGAGAACCGTCTCCTCCCATTTGACTATGGTGTATTCTCATTTGTGATTGATACGGAGAGTGATATCCCGGTTCCGACATCACTGGAGGATCTTACAAGCGATGTGTATAAGGACAAGGTCATACTCATCGACCCAAGAACTAGCAGCGTCGGACTTGGACTTCTTATGTGGACATATAATGTTCTCGGTCCAGATGAATATCTCAACTGGTGGAAGGCCATGAGGGAGAACATGCTCACGATGGCAGATGGCTGGTCAAGCGCATACGGTCTTTTCACCGAGGGTGAGGCTCCTCTCGTAATAAGTTACACGACAAGCCCCGTTTACCATGTATTGAACGAAGATACCACGAGATATCAGGCGGTCATCTTCGAAGAGGGACATCAGGAGACGATCGAAGGTGTCGGGATACTCAAAAACGCAAAGCACAGAGAGAATGCGGAGGCATTCGTGGACTTCGTACTCACCGAAGGACAGAGGGACATTGCGGTACTTAACAGCATGTACCCTGTAAACAGCACGATAGAACTTCCAGATGCATACGAATATGCTCCAGAACCAGAAATCCTCTTTACAAGTGATAGCGATGTGGTGGAAAATCAACTTGATGATATCCTTAATGACTGGATAGAGGTGATGACAAATTGAGTAAGAAGAGGGCAAACGGAATGTATAGGGGCCTTGCTGCCCCCGCGTTATTGATATTGTTATTTCTTTTTGCCCTCCCTCTCTATTTCACGTTTTCCACGGCGTTTGAAGGCGGATTCGAGACGATCAAATCCGTCTTTCTGAGCCCTTATTCCTATCGTCTGATAAGATTCACGCTGATTGAGAGCCTGCTATCTGCAATCCTTTCCTGTGCCATAGCACTACCCTTCGCGGCATTCTTTGCCAATCACGATTTCAGGTTCAGAAAGATGACGCTTGCCCTTTCTGCACTCTCTTTCACAATCCCATCCATACTCGTAGTTCTAGGTTTCGTAATCTTTTACGGCAATAACGGAGTATTGAACAACATACTCAAATCGATATTCAACCTGAATGAGTCACCTGTCAGAATTCTGTATACATTCAGTGCCATCATACTTGCACACGTCTATCTGAACCTGCCTGTCGCATTCAATCTCATAACAAACGGATGGACGAGCCTTCCCCATGAGGAGGAAGCGGCAAGCTACACGCTGAAAAAAGGAAGATTCAAAACATTCCTGCTGATCACGCTGCCGAAACTCCGAGGTGTGATAGCAAATGCATTCATCATAATATTCCTCTTCTGCTTCTCCTCCTTCGCAATCGTGATGGTTCTTGGGGGAAGTCCTGAATACTCGACACTTGAAAGTGAGATATACAGGAGAGCTCATATTTCACTTGATTACAGTGGAGCAAGTGCGCTCTCAATATTCTCCTTTATAATAACGACGATAGCACTCTCCCTTTCTTACATAGGAAGGAGAAGAGAAAGAATTGAAAGAGTTGACACTGGGTTGAAGAAGATAAAAAAGAAGGGGACAAAGTTACTTGCATTCATACTCACAAGCGCAATGCTTCTCTTCATTCTGCCACCGATGCTCAGTATACTCTACCGTTCATTCTTCGACAGGAACGGTGTGTTTTCTCTCGAGTCATGGTCACTCATCTTCTCCGCATCCTCTTTTCTATCCGCGATTCTGAACAGCTTGCTGATTGCGATAATAGCAGCAACACTCTCAACTCTCCTAGCAGAAAACATCGCAATATACTCTGTGAAATGTAACAGCAGGCTTGCCCCTCTGTTCGCGACCCTTCCACTTGCAACGGGAAGCGTTACCCTTGGTCTGGGATATAATTTCTTAGCTTCTCATATCCCCTACTCCTCAATCTATCTGGATTATCTGATGATTCTTGCGACTCATCTCGTACTCTCAATTCCTTTTGCTATCCGGACGATACTTCCAGGGGCAAAGGAGATTCCAGAAAGGGTCTCAGAAGCATCCTACACACTTAAGAAGAAAAATTTTGAGACATACATGATGACAGAACGTCCTCTTCTAAAAAGCTACAGAAGAAAGGCTTTTATATTCGCATTCGCACTCTCCCTTGGAGAAGTCAATGCAACACTCTCCCTTGGTGGAGGAAGGATCACGACACTGCCCATCATGATATACCGACTCATCGGAAGTTATAATTACCAGGGAGCAAGCGCCCTTGGCAGCGTTTTACTCATCCTCGCATTCATCGTGTTCCTGCTCGGTGAGAGGATCGGAAAGAAGGAAAAAAGATGGAATACCTTGAGATAAACAATCTTAAAAAGAAATATGGAGATTTCTCACTCAACGTCAATTTCAGCGTCAAAGAAGGTGAGTTTCTCTGTCTTATCGGGCCGTCAGGATCAGGAAAAAGCACCATCCTCTCCCTCCTTACAGGACTTGAGGATGCTGATGAGGGTATGATAATCCTCGACGGAGTGGATATAACGAATAAAAGTACCCAGGAGAGGAACATCGGCCTCGTATTCCAGGACTACGCCCTTTTTTCCAACATGAACGTCGAAAAGAACATCCAATATGGAATGAACAAGAAGAACAAGAGCAGCAATGAGATAAAGGAACAGACCGAGTTGCTGCTTGAATATGTGGACCTGGTAGGATATGGCAAAAGGAAGGTGACATCACTCTCTGGAGGAGAGGCTCAACGTGTCGCACTTGCAAGGAGTCTGGCATCCGAACCTAAGATCCTTCTTCTTGACGAGCCCCTCTCAGCTCTTGACGCACCTCTGAGAAAGAGGCTCAGAACTGTTATAAGGGATATACACAACAAGACGGGAATCACCATGATATATGTCACACATGACAGAGAAGAGGCGTTCGCAATCTCCGACAGGATCATAATAATGAAGGATGGCCTGATCGCAGCTGATGGCACACCTGAGGCCCTCTACAACAAGCCGAACAGCGCATTCACCGCATCTTTTACAGGCGATGGTACGCTATTAGACGCATCCCTCTTTTTTCAGAACCAGAGCGGTTCCATATTCTTCAGGCCAGAGAGTGTGATAATCTCAGATGAGCCTGTGAATCCGGAAATGTATCCATCGTACCTCGTGATAAACAACGTCAGGATAACAGGTGTCGAATATACAGGTTCCCATTATCTGCTCTGTGTGGATTACAACGGTTCCTTCATCCTTGCTCTCTCACTTGTCAAACCTAGCAGGAACTACGTGAGCCTTCTTATAAACGAGGAGAGTATATGCAGGATGCCTGCCTCGGTATAATTTAACAGAACAAAGGGTTAAGGAATTAAAGAAGTAAGGAGGAACAAAATGAAGAGAGTCATCTTTGTTTTAATAATCTTGCTTCTTTTTTCAGAGGTTCTCTTCGCAGTATCCTACACCGCCCTATTCTCCCTTTACGGAGGCCCAGGGTTTACGAAGGTGAAAAGTGATGATCTGCTGAGAACAAGTTACACACTCACATTTGAAGCTGAAGCGGCAGGGATATCATTCGGGAGGAACACGCTCTCCCTACCCCTTTCAGTCACATTCTTCTCAGATAGTCCACCATATGGCTATTACATGCTTAACAGTCATTTCGATTTAGCCCTTGGTCTTGCATACCGTTATGCGTTCACTTCCCTTTTTACATTGAAAGCAGGAGGAGGTATCACATACCGGATCTATCATGACATAGATGCCTCCGCAATCGCTTTTTACACATCAGTATCAGGAGAGTTCTATCCTGCGCAATACACTGCAATCATAATCCCTGTAAACTTATTTTTCACAAAGGATGAGATTGCTTTCAACATAGGCATCGGATGCCTGTTGCGAATAGGAGGCGGGAAATGAGGAAATTACTTGTAGTAATCCTGATTGCAATCACATTCTCCTCCTGCGAATACTTTCTTGGAGGAGGAATTACAGTAGAACCGAAAGTATACATGGTCGCAATTGGCATCGGTTATGAGCACTCTGCAGACATATCAAGACTGAAATACACGAAGAGCGACATGAATGCCCTCTCAGCACAGATAGCAAACCTCCTGGAGGGAAAGATGGATTATGAAATTCTCACCTGTTCCGATGAAGAGGATGGCCTTACGCTCAGGAGAATGACTTCTGGAGGAGAGAGGGAAACGCTGTACGTGTGGGAGAATGGAATAGTAGATACAAAGACCCTCTCAATGGCTCTGGATAACTCCCTTTCAAAAGCTGAGGATGGGGATGTCATGATCTTCTACTATGCAGGACATGGAGATGATGAGACAGGCTGCCTCGCTTATACCTACGAATACGGGACGAATAAGTATGAGACGATCTCAGTCAGAGATCTGTATGATGATATGTTAAGCCGGTGGAAAGGAAGAAAACTCCTGCTTCTCGACTCGTGCTTCAGCGGAAACTTCATAGAAAACGGGGATCTGGCTCCAACTCATACCTATGATGAGAAAGGAAATCTGACAGTATTCAATCCGATAGGTTCCATGGAACTGTCATGGCAGATGCTCAAGGGGAAGGACAATGCGAAACCTGATGTATACGTAATATCGGGAGCAAGCAGGGATCAGATGACATATGAAGGTGTTGACGGGATTGAACATGGCTTATTCACCTATGCACTCCTGAGATATCTCGATTACGATACACAAATGGAGGAAGCTACATACACGACGAAGTTCGATGGGAAATATATAAGCGTCTCCGACCTTTATAACGGGATTATCGACAACTTTCCAAATCAGAACTATTTCAAGCGCAGTACTCCGAATACGACGCCATCAAGATTCGACATGATCCTCTTTGATTTCAGATAGCCTTGTATTTTGCAAGTTCATCACGAACCGCCGCGGCCTTCTCAAACTCAAGATTCTTGGCATATTCAAGCATCTGTTTCTCCAGGTCGCGGATATATTTCTTCCTGTCCTTCTCAACAAGGAGGTTGTAACCGGCCTTTCTTATCTTGATATCCTCTTTGGCCATCTCCTCCTTCTCCTCAGTATCACGCTCTATGATGTCCTCAATCGCCTTCTTCACGGTCTTTGGAGTAATACCATGCTCCTCGTTATATGCACTCTGGACGGCTCTCCTATGTTCTGTCTCCTCAATGGCCTCCGCCATGGCATCACTGATCCTGTCAGCATACATTATCACCCGCCCATCAGCGTTTCTTGCAACCCTTCCTATCGTCTGGATAAGGGATGTCGCAGAGCGCAGGAACCCGATCTTATCCGCGTCAAGGATGGCACATAAGGATACCTCAGGAAGATCAAGGCCCTCACGAAGGAGGTTAATGCCGATAAGTACATCGTACTTACCTTTTCTCAGGTCTCTCAGGATTTCAACACGTTCTATCGTCTCAACCTCAGAATGGAGATATTGTACTTTCAAACCAAGAGATGAGAGATAATCGGTAAGATCCTCCGCCATCCTCTTTGTCAGCGTAGTCACAATCGTACGCTCTCCCTTTTCAATGGTTTTACGAATCTCACCATAAAGATCCTCCATCTGTCCCTCGGTACTACGTACTTCAATCTTCGGATCAAGAAGTCCTGTCGGCCTGATAAGCTGCTCAACAATCTGGCTTGATTCCCTCTTCTCTCTCTCCCCGGGAGTTGCAGAGACATAGATTCTCTGGCCCACCTTATGATCAAACTCATCATATTTCAGTGGCCGGTTATCGAGCGCGGAGGGCAGACGGAACCCGTAATTCACAAGATTGAGCTTGCGCGAACGGTCCCCTTCATACATTGCTCCGATCTGAGGAAGGGTGACGTGTGACTCATCTATGAATGTGACGAAATCATCGGGGAAATAGTCAAGAAGAACGGCAGGTCTCTCCCCGGGAGCTCTGCCAGAAAGGGGGCGTGAATAGTTCTCGATACCAGAACAGTGCCCTGTCTCAGCAAGCATTTCAAGATCATATTCGACCCGAGTCTTTATTCTCTCAGCCTCGACAAGTTTTCCAAGGCTCTTGAAATACTCCACCCTCTCCTCTTTCTCCTCATTGATCCTCTCAATGCCCTTTTTTATATAACTGTCAGGAAGGACGAACTGTTTTGCAGGATAGAGCGTAAGGGATTCCACGGACTCATAACGCTCCCCTGTGAGGGGATTGAACCATGTGATATCTGTAATCTCATCCCAGTCAAGGCTTATCCTGAAAGCCGTCTCGAGATATGCAGGATATATCTCGATGACATCACCTCTGCTTCTGAAGGTACCACGTTCAAGGGAGAATTCATTACGTTCGTAAAGCATTCTTGACAGCTGTGCGAACTCCTTCTTATGGTCGAACACATCTCCCGTGTTATATGTATGAACCATGTCGGTAAGGGCGACAGGGTTTCCAAGTCCGTAAATACAGGAGACTGTTGCAACTACGATGACATCCCTCCTCTCAAGCAGAGAGAAAGAAGCAGCAAGGCGCAGACGGTCTATCTCATCGTTTATATCCGTCTCCTTCTCGATGTAAAGGTCTTTCCCCGGAACATACGCCTCCGGCTGGTAATAATCATAGGTCGATACGAAATACTCAACGGCGTTATCGGGAAAGAATGTCTTGAACTCCCTGTAAAGCTGGGCAGAGAGTGTCTTGTTATGTGAAAGAATCAGCGTCGGTTTCTGTATCTTCTCGATGAGTTTCGCCATCGTAAACGTCTTGCCAGAACCTGTAACTCCTTTAAGCGTCTGAGCCCTGTCACCCTCTAAATATCCTCTGTAGAGGCTTTCAACGGCATCCTTCTGGTCACCCGCCATGTCAAAAGATGAAACGACCTTGAACGGCTTCGATTTACCCGTCTGGAAATTCAACTCACTCATCTGATTACCCACCTCATGCTTTCTTCATTCTGCTCAACGAGATTCGTTTTCAAAACGATTCTCCGTCCAGAACGGAATACGGTTACATCAATCTCATCCCCTCTCTCTGTTCCAAAGAGAGTGCTGAAATAATCGGCATACCCCCTTATGGGAACCCCGTTGATCTCGACGATAACATCCCCACCAAGATATATCATGGAATCCCCGTACTGGGCCATCTCTCGCCCACCTCTAATTCCTGCTTTCTCTGCCTCTCCGGAAGGGATGACCTGACTTACCAGGAGCCCCTCGTTTATAGGAAGATCAAGATATGAGACTATCTGCGGATTGAGTTCCACTGTCGTCACATCGAGCATGCCCCGGTGTACAGCTCCATCTGAGATTATCGCACGGGCCACCATCTCCACCGTATCTGATGGTATTGCAAAAGATATCCCCTGTGCACTTCCCGTCGTCGTATATATTGAGGAGATAAGTCCGATCAGATCCCCACGGCTGTCAAGCAGAGGGCCTCCACTATTACCAGGATTTATGAAATTGTCAGTCTGGATAAGTGCGGGGATAATCATGCCATCAGAAGTGAAAAGCGAACGTCCTACCCCGGATATCACACCTGCGCTCATGCTCCAGGTATATCCATACGGATTTCCAATCGCGATCGCCCTGCTTCCTACCACAGGTTCATGTTCTGCGAACGTGATGGGTTTCAATCCAGTGCGCTCAGTCTTTATCACAGCAAGGTCGGTAAGGCTGTCAGAGCCTACTAGGACAGCCTCACTGCTCGTTCCATCATAGAAGTTCACGCTGCAGCTGTCACTGCTTTCCAGGACATGGAGATTCGTCACTATATATCCGTCTTCCGAGATTATGACTCCGGAAGCCTGGCTCTCATCACTTAGACTACTTGAGCTTATGATCTGTACCGTAGATTCCTTCGCCTTGTCATATGCTGCTATGTCGCTCCGCTCTCCTTCCTGGAACGTCCATGCTCCCCTTCCGTTGAGATAAAGATCGACATCACCATAATTCATGCTCTCAGTCGGAATACCCGCCAGATCAAACAGCCCTTTTTCTCCCCTCTCACTTACTACACTCTCCAAGGCCGTGCGTAGTTCCTCCTCCTTCGCATTCCTGTAGACGTCCGCCGTCCAGAAAGCAAGAAGGATTAGAATTACGATCAGTATGACACCTGAGAGAATGAATAATAAAGTCCTTGATGGAATCCTGTCCCTGTCCATATTTGATAAAATAACACAAAATAAGTCTTTTGTAATAATATATACGTATGGAGGAAGCCAAATACAACAGTGCCGCATGGGATGAGGAGGCAAGGAAGGGTAATTACTGGACACTTCCTGTAAATGAGGATGAAGTACAAAAGGCGAAAAATGGAGAGCCTTTTGTCAGACTGACCCCAGCATCCTACGTTAAGTCATCCTGGATTGAAGGAATGAAAGGAAAGGACGTTCTCCTCCTTGCATCTGCAGGAGGCCAGCAGACCGTATTATTATCGGCATTCGGTGCGAATGTACTGAGCATCGACATATCGCCGGAACAGGTGAAAAAGGATAATGAGACGCTGAGAAAGTTCGCCCTGAACGGCTCTGCCATCGTGGGAGACATGTGTTCTCTTGATACTGTGGCATCCTCATCCTTCGACTATGTGTTCATTCCCCATTCAATAAACTTCATATCACGTCTTGATGGACTATACAGTGAAGTAGACAGGGTTCTAAAAAAGAATGGTCACTTCCTATTCGGCACGGCAAACCCCGTTTTGTACATATTCGATGAAAAGAAGGAGGAGAAGGGAAAACTGAAAGTCAAATATACTCTTCCCTTCTCCGATGAGAGGAGCAAGAGCAGAAAGGAGGTGGAACGCATGATCCGAGAGAAGGACACATTCGAGTCAAGCCATACACTTGACTCGATCCTCTCTCCTCTTTTTGAAAGGGGCTATCATCTTATAGACTTCTACAGTGATTATTCCCTCAATGATACCGTAGACTCATTCATCCATGATAGTTTTCTGGCATTCAACTTCCTTAAATGCCGACTCTGATCTCCTCTCCAGATAAAGTGAGGAACACGGCTTTCACCCCATAGCTATTCACGAGATCCACTGCTTTTTCCGATCCAAGAACGAATGTGGCCGTTGAGAGCATGTCCGCGAGGGTTGAATCGGGTGTGATTATCGAGGTGGATATCAGATCCGAAACGGCAGGGAAACCGGTGGAAGAATCAAGTATATGATGGTATACGGTACCATGCGTATCGGTAAACAGCCGTTCATATCCTCCACTGGTGACAACAGATGTATCCCGACACACGACGGTTGTATAATATCCTCCATGTGCACTATTGGGATCCTGTAGACCGACAGTCCAGTCTTTACCATCAGGACGGGCTCCGATCATATAGACATTACCACCGAGGTTGATAATCGCACTTTCTGTTCCGTTTTTCCTCAGATATGCAGCTATCTTATCAGCCACATACCCTTTACCAACTGCTCCGAGATCTATTTTCATACCTTCTGTAAGGAATGCAACACTCTTATCATCCTTATCCAGGACTATGTCATGCCAGTCAAGCAGGAAAAGAGTACTCTCAATCTCCTCATCCGAAGGCCGGCGTGCATTCTCTCCTCCTATTCCCCAGAGTGTAACCAGAGGTCCAACTGCTATATTAAACGCCCCAGAGCTTGCCTCACTAACGCCATAGGCATAAGAAAGGAGGGAAAACAGCTCATCACTTACATTGACAGGATGGGAAGCGGCATTCGCATTGACATAGGATATCTCGCTTTCTGGATCATACATGTCTATGATTTTCGCAGTCTCATCTATGATATCAAAAGCACCATCAAGGAGAGCCTCATCCTCCGCAGTATATACTGTAATAGAACAGATGGTATCCATCCTCAGCTCTGTACGTGTTCTCGGTTCATTGCTCTCACATGAGGTGAAAGCAAAAGCTATAAGGATCAACAGAACAGAAAATGCTCTCCTCATAATGATGCTAAAAATGCCTCAATAATGGATGAGTCGATATCATAATTCTCCATATCCTTTCCATCAGGAGGAAGGAATGATGAGGTTTCCAAATATGAGAGAAGAGATGAAGCAAAATCAGAATCATCGAGTTCAGGAACATCGCTAAAGAGAGAGACAACCTCCCCAGCTTTATAAAGTTCTAGACTTCCCTTCCCTTTTAAGATGACGAACCGTCCGTTTTTAAGAACATCTTCATTCATACTCTCATCCTTCATCAGGAAAAGATCAGTATATGGCAGAAGATTAGAGAGGGACCGCTTCAGTACGGGGCTCTCTGAAGCCTCATTCAGATCCACACATATGAAAGGACGGGGAGATATGAAAAGAGTCTGATCTATGAACGAGGATGCTGTGGGATTGACACCAAGTGTCCTGGTACTCAGATGAACGGCTTTGATATTCGTATGCAAGGAAAGTGCAAGCTGTAGTTTCTCAGAGTCAAGGAAAGCAGAAGCGGAAGATGAGAAGAAATCAGATCTTGATCCATCTAAGAATTCTATCTCCACATTCGTCTTGAATGGTAGACGCACGAGATCGGAATCGAAGAGGACCTCATCCACGACAAGCTGCTCAACGATGAGAGAACCCATCCGGTCACCCCCGAGTGGACAGAAGAGTGCGGGAAACAAGCCTTTTGAGGCTATCTTACTCGCAACATGATAACCATAGCCTGATACGTTAGCTTTAAAATCATTTTCCACCTCCTCTCTGAAAGACAAGGAGGCATCACCCATAATTGCAATCATGGCATTATACTAACTTGAATGGCATTTCCTCTCAAGTACGGAATTTCCAGAGATGAACGAATACTTCTCCTTGAACAATATCTGTCCCACGTGTAAAATCTTCGCATGCAGATAAAAAAGACGGATTGGATAAACAAGCCGGAAAAGGTGATTACCCGTGCCCACAGTCTCAGGTTCACGACGGATAAAAGAACCATAATCCTCTACACGCTGGAAGAAGAGGGCAATCTGAAACTTATACGACATAGCAAATCCACATCCTTTGTGATGCTGCATACGAAAGAAGACCGGATAATATTCTCTGATAATTGCATAGATGTAAAGTTTTTCGGACTTAAAGAAAGGATATCTAAGGAAACAGGAGATATCCTCCTGATAGAAAAGAAAAAAAATATGATAACGTTCTCCTCTGAAAACGAGGTATTACTGGAGATATCAGCTCCCCCTTTCTCATCCTCAGCATCATTCGGTTTTCTTGTTGAACCATCAGAAGAAGAAATTATACTCGAATTTTTTTAAATCAGAAGATTGATCTACGATAATTTTTCTATACTTCACGTTAATATAACATAACGTGCGTTTACACACCTTTTCATAAATGGTAAAGTTAGCCAACAAATCTAAATTGCCCTTTGAAAGGCAAGTAAGGAGAGTGAAATGGAAAACGTAAAAGAAGAGAGACCTCTTAACTTCCTAGAGAAGATCATCGAGGATGATTTGAAGAACGGAAGAGTTCCAAACAACGAGATCGTAACAAGGTTTCCACCAGAGCCGAACGGCTATCTGCACATCGGACATATCAAGAGCATATGCATAAACTTCGGACTCGCAGAAAAGTATGGTGGACGCTGTCATCTAAGACTTGACGACACAAACCCGGAAAAAGAAGACATGGAGTACATCGACTCAATCAAAGAGGATATCCGATGGCTCGGTTTCGACTGGGGAAAATACGAATACTACGCCTCAGACTATTATGATAAGCTATACGAGATCGCAGTAAACCTCATAAAAGAAGGCAAGGCGTATGTAGACTCACTCTCTGCAGAACAGATGAAGGAATACAGAGGTACGCTCACAGAACCAGGAAAGAACAGTCCGGACCGTGACCGTCCGATAGAAGAGAACCTCCGTCTTTTCGAAGAGATGAGGGAAGGAAAGCATCCCGAGGGTTCTTACACGTTAAGGGCGAAGATCGACATGGCAAGCCCGAACATAAATTTAAGAGATCCTGCCCTTTACAGGATAAAATATGCTACCCATCCGAGAACTGGAGACAAGTGGTGCATCTATCCTATGTATGACTTCACCCACCCTATCTCGGATGCGATAGAAGGAATTACTCACAGTATCTGCACCCTTGAGTTTGAGGACCACCGTCCCGCATATGACTGGGCAACTAGCATTGATGGCATAGAACATACACCACACCAGTATGAGTTCGCGCGGTTGAATATAAACTATCTCCTCATGAGTAAGAGAAAGCTCTTATATCTTGTAAACAACCATTTCGTAACAGGCTGGGATGACCCGAGAATGCCGACTGTAAGTGGAATAAGGAGAAGAGGGTACTCCCCTGAGAGCATGAAGGATTTCGTAAGCCGTGTCGGAGTCGCGAAGGTCGAAGGCGTCGTTGATTACTCACTCATGGAATTCTGTGTCAGGGAGGATCTAAACAAGAGAGCGAAGAGGCTCATGGCCGTTCTTGATCCACTACTGGTTATCATAGACAACTATCCAGAGGGCAAGACTGAATACTTCGAAGCTGAGGACAATCCCGAGGATGAGAACTCATCAAAGCATAAGGTGGCATTCTCCAAGAACATCTACATCGAGAGAGAGGATTTCATGGAGAATCCGGTAAAGGGCTATCATAGACTCTATATCGGCAATGAGATAAGGCTCAAGCACGCCTACTACATTACTGCAACGAGTGTCGATAAGGATGAGAATGGCAACATTATCGCCGTACATGCGACATATGATCCAGAGAGCCGTGGTGGTACGACAGCTGATGGAAGGAAAGTAAAAGGCACAAGCCACTGGGTATCAAAAGAGCATGCCGTGACTGCGGAAGTAAGACAGTATGATAAGCTCTTCAAGGCTGAGAACCCGGGAGCTGCGACAGGTAATTATCTTGATGACCTGAATCCAGATTCTCTCATCGTCATTGAAAAGGCGTATGTTGAGCAAGAGGCGAAGAACGCGAAGATTGGAGACTATCTGCAGTTCATCAGGAACGGTTACTACTGCGTAGACAGTAAGGACAGCAGCCCTGAGCATATGGTGTTCAACAGGACATGTACGCTCAAAGACAGCTGGGCGAAACAGAAAGCGAAAATGGGATTATAAACAAGAGAGAAAAGGAGTTCATGCTTGAGCTCCTTTTCTTTTTTGAACACTTAGGCTATCATACGGCACGATGGCCTCAACACTGCTGTTAATAATAATCTACATATCATTCATCTCACTGGGATTGCCTGATAGCCTTCTTGGCGCATCATGGCCGATGATGCATATCTCACTGGAGTTCGATCGCTCAAATCTGGGCTTCATAAGCCTCACGATAAGTCTTGGAACCGTAATATCATCCCTGTTCTATTCAAGACTCTCCTCGCGTTTTAAAACGGAGAAGATAACTACAGTTTCGGTACTTATGACCGCTATCTCACTATTCTTATTCGCATTCGCAGTAAATGCCTATACGGTCTTCCCCATCGCACTTCTCCTCGGGCTTGGAGCAGGAAGCGTCGATGCTGGACTGAACTTCTACGTTGCCCTGCATTACAAGGCCCGTCATATGAGCTGGCTGCATGCGTTCTGGGGCCTTGGTACTACCTTCGGCCCCAGCATGCTCGCGCTCTTCTTTGCAAGTGGAAGGGTATGGAATGATGCATACCTGATGATGGCGATAATCCAGAGTCTTATCGTTCTCATGCTCCTTTTATCATTTCCGCTTTGGAGAAAAAACGAGGATAAGAGTATAAAGGTGATGACGAATGAGCCTGAGAAGAGGGATTATTCGATAAAAAGCGCCCTGGGGATGAAAGGCGCACCGATTGCACTTCTCGCGTTCTTCCTATACTGTGCGATAGAATCGACGCTCCTTAATTGGGGTGCATCATTCACTGTATTCTCAAAGGGGTTAACGGAAAGTGAGGGAGCACAAATAGCATCCTTCGCCTACTGGGGAATAACTATAGGCCGCTTTCTGACAGGGTTGATCAATGAAAAGACAGGGGATCGCTTCATGATAGCACTCGGCCTTAGTATTACGCTCATCGGTGGTATCCTCCTGCTTTTCTCACCCACATTCATAACAATTGCTGTATCCATATTCCTCATAGGCATGGGATTTGCTCCTATATACCCATCGATGATACATCAGACGACCAGGCTTTTCGGAGCAGAAGGAGCTGCAAGGATAATGGGACTTGAAATGGCCTCTGCATACATAGGCTCCAGCCTAACCCCGTTTCTGTTCGGTCTTATAACAAGACTCACGGGACAGGGCATCCTTCCCATAATGGTCATAATATTCACATTTCTTGAAATTCTTGTTGCAATGGCGAAAAGAAGGCTTTACAACAGCAGAGCTTAATCAGGAGAAAAGAGTTCCTTCTGAAGTTTCCTCAGCCGCACATGTTCTTTCACAGACGGTTGTAGTAATGGCTCTGAGAGGTAATGATCAAGGACGTCGGCATCCTTTAAAACCTCGGCAAGAGGATCATGTATCCTCTTCTTGTCACTATGATGTCTGACAGATGAGATGACCGCGTCCATCTCATCTTCTTTAAAGATGTTCAGAGATCTCAGTATCCCTGATGCGAGAACAGAACCATGCAATGCATGGTCCTTCCTCTCATGGGTGAAGGCATAAAGATCATGCAGGATGCCTGCGATATACGCAAGTTCAGGATTAAGATTCCTGCGAGAAGCAAGAAGATAGGAAAATTTCGCTACCGCGGTCAGATGTGCGACCGCCTCCATCTTCTCAACATCATCACCTATCTCATCAAGAATGGTGAATGCCATGTTCTCAACCGCGTGAATCCTGTCCATATGGGAAATACTATCACAAATGAACGAATCTTGTTAATTAAAAGAAAACCGATTTTACCCTTCTCTTACGGACTTATACAATGTTCGATAAGTGAGAACCTGTTCTTATAACGGATAAGGCCATCGGAAACGATGATGCTGTCCGTTTTCATCCTTGCAAATTCAATCGGGATGTTCCGTCCCTCTCCATAACTGCAGATTATGGCAAGATTGACGGCCCAGGAAAGGTTCAAAGTCTTTAAAAGGTGTTCAATATCCATCTCCTCTTCAAAGAAGATATCCAGATCGGCAATGAAGAGCACTCCTTCCTCAGCATCCTCTTCTCTCAGAACCTTATTCAAATATTTTATGCTTACATACCTTAAGGTCTCCAGGGACCTGCATTCCCCTTGGATGAGCCTATCACATGATACAGATCCCAGATGCTCAAACGGATCCACGACAATGGTCTGGCAACGTCCGCAATCTTTAATGAGCCTCTTCAGATAATCATATCTGAGAGAATCTGATGGAGAGAGGACAGCCAGGGGAGAGGCTTGAAAGATATCAACTATAAAAGGTTTGTCATCGACACTTCCAAGGGTTACCTGCATGTTCTCATCACTCCTAAACTCAGATATAATCCTATACCGAACAATAACTTCTTTCAACCTAATGGAGAAAGATAAAGTACCTTTATCAATTAGGTTTCAAACTAATTTAAATAAGTTTTTTTTCAAAAAAAAATACGAAAATTTATTGCAAAACATCTCTGAAAATATTATTAATCCGCTATTATGAACAAGTGGGAAAATATATTTAATTCATTAGGAAACACATCAATAGGAAAAGCTGTCAGGAACATGGAATCATTCTATGAGGATACGGATAAGGCACTGAGAGAATTCTCTCAGAAGGAGGACATCGCATGCCCTCCCGGCTGCGGCTTATGCTGTTTCCGTTTTCTTCCGGACATAACGAAACTTGAAAGCCTTTATCTTGCTGCATATATATCCGTGTCAGAGAGGAGGGACGAGATTCAGAGGAGACTTGAAGGTGCGAAGGAGCAGAAGAACGGCCCCTGTCCGCTTTTCGACAGTACAAAAGAATATCACTGCATGTGTTACCAGGCCCGTCCACTGATATGCCGGCTGTTCGCATCGTCCTGCTTTCCCGGGAAAAACGGGGAGAGAAAATTCTCTCGCTGCCATTTGAATCCCCATTTCAAAGGACCAGAGAACATAATAGAAGGAGATTGCCCTATCATGGGAGATTATGGACAGAGAATGATCAGTATCGAAGAGAACGACAGCTATACGGAATTTCTTCCAGTGAGGGTCTTAAAGGACATAGCACTTATTGAATATTATCAAAAACTCAGCACACAAAAATGAAAACAGCCTCCTAAGGAGGCCATCTTCACTCTTCTTTCTTATCATCCCTGCCCTTTGTCTTTCTGAACTCATCATATCCATAAGGAACAGGAGCCTTTCTCACACGGGGTTTCCTCTCTTCCTGGTATCTCTGCCCCTCTTCCCTTCTTCTAGGTCTATCTTCAAAATCTCTTCTCCTAGGGCGCTCGTCGTCTCTTCTGCCTCTGCGCTCAGAGTACTCTCTCTTGTCATCCCATCTTGAGGATGATGGCCTTCTATCATCGAAATCACGGCGTCTGGGAGCTTCATCATAGCGTCTCCTAGGATAGTCGTTATAATCATCCCTTCTGCGATCCCTTTCGAAGCCGTCTCTCTTATATTTATCTGACCTGCGTTCATCATATCTGTCATCAGAATATCTTCTTGCCGGCTTTCTCTCATGATCTAAAGAGCCGTACTCCCGGGATCTCCTGTCCTTGAAGCTGCCTTTCTCTATACCGTAGCTTCTCCTCTCTTCCCTTGCATAATCTGATCTTCTGTCCCTTCTCACTTCCTGACGGGGTTTCCTTTCCTTCTTCTCTTCCCCCTCTCCCAGACTCAGCCTCTCCAGGCTCTCATCATCCATGATTCTCTTCATTACTTCTCCCTTAAACTCTTTTACCTTCTCTAAGCGGAAAATACGGAGTGTATTCCGCTTCCTGGTAAAACCGAACGCCCTTAGTTCGTCTGTTACTTCTTTTATTTTATAATATGCTTTCAACCTGTTCTTATCGATGTTGAACGAAGCAAGGTTCTCACTGAAAACCACAACGCCCCCATCACTCAACAGCTTTGTGAAATTATACAGATAATACAGGTAATCTTTCTTCAAATCAAAATCATGTGCCTTATGAGTGTTTGAGAATGAGGGAGGATCAAAAATTATGAGATCCCAGCGTCTTTTCTCCTTCACTGCATTCTCCACAAAAATCTCAGCATCAGATGCGATCGTAGGATACTTGGTCCTGTCAAGAAAGCCGTTGGCATCCATGTTCTCCCTCGCCCATGCGGTATAGACATTTGAAAGATCAACACTCTCCACGCTCTCGGCTCCACCTGATGCGGCATATACGCTGAAAGATCCCGTATAAGAGAAAAGATTCAGAACTTTAAGGCCGAAAGAGGAGGCTTCAACACTCATTCTCGTATTCACCTGATCGAGAAAAAGACCTGTATCAACATATTTGAGAAGATCCACGCGGAAAAGATGAGAGTTCTCCTTCACATCAACAACGAGGCTCTCCTCTCCCCTCTCATGCTGCTCTCCATTCGGTCTTTTTTTTCTCACTCGATAGATGACCTTATCACTCTCAACGTACAAGAACCGTCTCACGAGATCAAAGACTTCTGTCAGTTCATCCTCATTTAAAGGCTCATCCCCGTAATCAAGAATACGGGCATAAGGACCATAAAGATCAACGGTAATGTTAAGTCCTTCCAAATTCCTGTCATATATACGGGCTACAGAGGAATCACTATCCTTCATGAGCCTTCTCGCCTCAAGCCCGTTATGCTTTAAAATCTTGGAAAAATCCTTTCTTAAAAACTCCTGCATATCTATGCTATCATACGATTTTATCAAGTGTTTACACAAGGTTATAAAAGATTTTATTTTATTCATCGCTCTTACTGCTTTTCCTCTTTCTCTTCTTTGCCTGACTGAATAGAAAGTGCGTGATATCAATTTCATCATTTCAGTATAACTATGGAGCACATAAAGAATTAGATATTAATCTAACCTCTTATACTTTAAGAAATTATGCTTTATTTTTTGTATATATCTATGCTAAGATGAAGTATCATTTGAAAAATTGGTATTGTTTTATGCAGTTAGATGAAGAAACACTCAAATTCTTAAAAGAGAGAGAGGACAGGCTCGGAGCAAAGATTGTAATGAGAACCTATGCCCTTTTCTATCTTTCCGGCGATGGGGAGAAGCGGGAATACGGCGTGTTCATGTACACCGATGGAAACACGTTCATCTTCGAGGATTTTGATAGGCCTCCTACATTCCTCGGGATAGAGATAAAAAGGAAGAACAAGGAAAAATATGTTAAAATGGAACATTCCTTCAAAAAGGAGGATGTTACGTCCATTGCTTTCGTTACCAGAAATGACGCGATAAGATCGGTAAAGGAAGATAGGCCCTGCAAGGAAGCAAGCCGGTTTGCGAAGATGTTCAGGAAGGTATTACTGGAGCTCGTACTGAAAGACGGGACCAGATATTATTTTGAGATGATGGATCCGAAGGGATTCATAAAACTTTTGAAACAGGATGGTTAATATGGGAGCATTCAAAGCGTATGATATCAGAGGTATCTATAATAAGGATTTCAACAAGGAGACGGTATACAAGGTAGGTTATTTCCTCCCCTCTCTCCTGAAAACGGATCATGTTGTAATCGGGCGTGATGTTAGACTGAGTAGCCCTGAAATACATGAGAATCTTGTCAAAGGTATTCTAGATAGCGGAGCTGACGTGTGGGAACTGGGTCTTGCAACCACACCGATGGTCTATTTTGCAACGGTATTCCTGAAAGCGGATGCCTCCGTACAGATCACGGCAAGCCATAATCCAAAGGAGTACAATGGACTTAAGATATCCCGAACAGATGCAATTCCAGTAGGAGGAGAGACCGGATTAAAGGATCTGGAAGCACTTGTCAACAATGGAAAGATTGAAGTAAAGGAAAAAAGAGGAGAGATAAAAGACTGCTCGTATGTGAAGGATGAGTACGTTAAGTATTTAAAGCAGTTCCGTCCTAACTTAAAGGGGCTGAACATAAGCATCGACTGTTCCAATGGCATGTCCAGCTTGATAGTCAAAGATGTTCTGGAAGATAATTCCATCCACTACATCTATGACACATTCGATGGCAGTTTCCCGAATCATGAGCCGAACCCGCTTGAGGAGGAGAACTGTGCGGCTATAAAGAAGGAGACACTTAAAAACAAAAGTGATGTAGGCGTGATCTACGACGGGGATGCGGACAGGGTTATGTTCATAGATGAGAAAGGTCGTTTCATCCAGCCTGATTACATCACTGCCGTGCTGGGGTACTACTATAAGCAGCAGGGACTGAAAGGCAATTCCCTTGTCGATGTCAGAACAAGCCGCAGCACGACGGAATATCTTGAGTCCATCGGTTTTCCTCCGACGCTATGGAAAGTGGGACATGCTTTTGCAAAGTTGAAAATCAGGGAGATTGATGCCATCTTTGGAGGAGAACTCGCAGGGCATTATTACTTCAGGAAAGATTTCTTCAACTGTGACAGCGGGATTTTAGCATCTCTTCTCGTCTTGAACGTGGTAAAGAGTCTGAAAGATGAAGGCAGGACATTCTCATCTTTCATTGACTCGATCGTAAAATATGAGAACACGGGAGAGGTGAACTTCAAACTTGAAGAGAAGGATGAATGCATAAATGCGCTTCTCGAACATTATAAAGCTGAAAATCCAGATAAGATTCTCACCTTCGACGGCTACCGCATTGAATTTCCCACATGGTGGTTCAGTGTGAGAAAGAGCAACACCGAGCCTTATCTGAGAATAGTTCTTGAGGCAAGGACGAAAGAAGAGATGGAAGAAAGGCTGGAAGAAGTAAAAGGTATTATCTCCCGATTCAAATAAATAATCTTTTATCGAAAAAAGCCGAGAAGGCTCTATTCCTCTATAGGATGGAGATGAATCGTATGATATAATGCAATCAAGCTGCTTGCAGGGCAGTGGAACGCATATGTACTCCGTAGGAGCTGATGTAAGACTTGAGCAGGGAATCTTCTGAACAAGCAGTCGGTGTTGAAACAGGAAGCCCTTTCCTCTTAAGCAAGGGCAGTTCATTTTCAACTTAAGCGGTGTAAAATTGTCTGAGAAGGAGACGACGTAATGAAAGTATTACTCTTTGGAGGAGCCGGATATATCGGCACACATGTGGCTCTTTCCTTCCTTGATAGGGGGGATGAGGTCGGTATCTATGATAACCTCTCTACGGGACTTGAGAGCAATGTAAGCCCTAAAGCGAAATTCTACCTCGGAGATATCCTTGACAGAAACCGTGTAAGGGAAGTCCTCTCCGAAGGATGGGATGTAGCCGTGCACCTCGCAGCTTTCAAAGCGGCTGGAGAGTCAATGGTGAAACCTGAGAAATACAGTGAAAATAACATCACAGGTTCCCTGATCCTCATCACAGAGTGTATAAACGCGGGATGCAAGAACTTCATCCTCTCTTCATCTGCGGCGACATACGGAGAACCTCAGTATCTGCCGATCGATGAGAAGCATCCGACGAATCCAGAGAATTACTATGGTTATACAAAACTCTGCATAGAAGAAAACCTGAAATGGTATTCAAAACTGAAAGGTCTCAACTATGCAGCACTGCGCTACTTCAATGCTGCCGGTTATGATACCGAAGGAAGAATGCTGGGCTTGGAAAGGAATCCTGCAAACCTCATTCCTGTCGTAATGGAAGCAGCATGTGGAATGAGGCCAAACGTCCTTATCTTCGGTAACGACTACCCCACCGATGATGGAACGGGTGTAAGGGACTATGTTCATGTGACGGACCTTGCGGATGCCCATGTGAAAGCTGCTGATTACATCTGTACAAATAACAAGAACCTCGTTGTCAATCTCGGAAGTGAGAAAGGTCTGTCAGTAATGCAGATAGTAGAGGCGGCAAGGAGAATCACGGGAAGAGAGATTCCTGCAATCATAAGTCCCAGGAGACCGGGAGATCCAGCAAAACTCGTTGCGACATCATCATATGCGAAAAAGGAGATAGGATGGAGTGCGAAATACAGTGACCTGGATACCATCATAAGCTCCACATGGAAAGTTTATGAGGCAAACATAAAGGAAAAAAGAGGGAAATAACCTCAAAGAGGAAGGCTTAAAGGCCTTCCTTTTCTTTTTCATTAATTTTCCCCTTTCAAATTTATGAAAATATGAATTACATTTGTTTACCATTTCCCTTATTGATATTTTAACCTCTATACATAATAATTTCTCTCAGAGGAACAGAAATGAGCAACGATAGGGATTTTGAATACATCGTAAGAACAAAGAAAAAAGATTTTACAAAAGCTGATGAGCTTTTCAACATAAAGTACGCGCGTCGTGCCCGTGCTTTTCACCGCCAGATACCAGGGTATAAGATGACAAGTCTGAAAAGTCTCTCAAACCTCGCAAATATGATTGGACTTGAAGGAATATACATAAAGGATGAGTCGGAAAGACTTCATCTCAATTCATTCAAGGTGATGGGAGGAAGTTTTGCCATCGCACGTTTCATCCAGAAAAAACTGAATCTGACGGATGACCAGCTCTCATATGAATACCTTGTGAGTCCTGAGTGTCATGAGAAGATAAAGGACATGACGTTCGCCTCAGCAACTGACGGCAATCATGGAAGGGGTATTGCATGGGCATCAATGAAACTCGGATTGAAATGCGTGATCTACGTACATAAGTACACGAGCCAAGCGAGAATCGATGCGATCAGGAATTATGGTGCGAAAGTCGTTGTCGTAGATGGAAACTATGATGATGCAGTAAGAAAGATCGCGGAAGATGCGGAAGAATATGGATGGCAGATAATAAGCGACACATCATGGCCTGGTTATGAGGAGATACCGACCTGGATCATGCAGGGATATACGACAATAATGCTTGAGGCACAGGAAGAGTTCGCGGGAATTGGAATCAAAAGACCGACACACGTCTTCGTACAGGCAGGAGTCGGAGCCCTGGCCGCAGCCACCATCGGCTTCTATGCTTCCCTTTTCAAGGAGGATCCTCCTAAATTCATAGTAGTAGAGCCGGATAAAGCCGCCTGTGTCTTTGAAACAGCAAAATACAACGATGGAGAACTGCATAATATCACGGGAGATCTGGATACGATCATGGCAGGCCTCGCATGCGGAGAAGCAAGCCCAATCGCATGGAGCGTACTTGACGGTACCGTTGATGCATTCATCAAAGTGCCTGACTATACAGCTGCAAGGGGAATGAGGATTCTTGCCGTTCCTCTGAAAGGTGATCCATTTGTAATCTCAGGAGAAAGTGGTGCGGTAACCCTTGGTGCACTGTATTCCATAATGACGGAGAGTGGTTCAGAAGGTCTTAGATCTGTTCTTGGACTAAATGAGAAATCGAACGTATTCTTGATCAACTCCGAAGGAAATACCGATCCCATCCATTTCAGGCAGATAATATGGGATGGTTTGGATAACGTACCTAAGAACTATCTTACAAGGAAATAAGACACAGGAATTATATTTATTCTGGTGGCATCATTATCATGGCAGATGACATGATGAGGGGAAAAGGAGATCCTAAGAGGTCTCTTTTTCTTTTCTGACTGAACTATCGGAATTTCAGGGCATCAGGTAGTTCCTGCTTTCCACTCTGATTAGAACAACAATCTTTTTCTGAAAAAGATGCCTTATTCGCAATTAACTATTACAAAATATAGAAAACAAGATAACCACAATTAATAAAAAAGCAACTCGTTACCAAGTAACAAGTTGCTTGTGCTCCCCCGGAGGGATTTGAACCCCCGACAGGGTGGTTAACAGCCACCTGCTCTACCGACTGAGCTACAGGAGAATATTAATTCAGATACCTTAAACACCTAATCCTTACATTACTGCAAGATAAGGTTTATTTCGACCCTTATTCAAGCCTACTCTTTCGATACCTCTTCCGGGTGTGCCAATGGGGTGAACCAAGGCTTTGTCACACCGTGTGCCATCCGCTTCGTGAATCATTAATCCACTCCTCTTCAGCACAAGGAAGGTTATACATCATTTCAATTATATTGTCTAGTGGCTTTAATTAAAATTTAATTAAAATATATTAGGTTTTATTTGATTCAATCATGCTCAGTATTCACCATGCAAGAGTATCGATACCGGGGTGGAATGGCTTGGGCAGCGACAATGCAGAACAGCCGTCATTGGAAGGCATATACGAAGAAGCTTTTTGGCGATACATGATTCTCCGTTACATATACGCAAACGCTTCAGGAAAGGCCGTCTTCAACGAGTCAAGATCATATTTGGTTTTCCTTTTCGATATCTTCCTGACCTTGAGCACGCCGCTGCGTGTAAGGGTGTTGAGACGGTGAGTATCAATGTCTGGGCATGCGTTTTTCAGGTGAGGTAGCGGGATCTTTTCAAGTCCTCCTTATCCTCTCCACCAGCTCGTCCTGAGCCTCCATCATGGTCTCCAATATCGGCATCTGACTTCTGACATCAAAAGCAGTAGTTTCCTGTTAACGTCTCCATAATGCCGAATTACCACGTGAGGCTTCGTGACCATCACGGTTATGGGTGGTATGGATTGAATAGCCAGGAGGTAGATGTGCGATTGCAGCGTATTCTCACTGTTTTAACAAATATATATTGACTATATATATTTTTGATATATACTAATAAAGATGGAAATTGAAAGATGACAATCGAATACTACGGATTCGAATGGGACGAAGAGAAGAACAAAAGGAACCTCAAAAAACATGGAATCATGTTCGAGGAGGCTGTACTCGTATTCAACGATCCGTTCCTCCTTGAAAAATACGACGTCCTGCATTCCTCCGGAGAGGATCGTTTCTCAGGAATTGGAAGAATCAGGGGTTTCTTTGTAACATTCGTCTGTTATGCGGACAGGAACGGTAAAATACGCATGATATCGGCCAGAAAGGCCACAGGAAAAGAGGTAAAGGAATATGAAAGACACAGAAAGAACCTACAGGCAGATTGATTTTCCTCCTCTTACAGAGGAGCAGAAGAAGCGTCTTGAAGCAGTCAAGTCCAAGAAGGACGAGGATATCGATATCAACGACATTCCAGAGGTCGATTTCTCCGATGCGTCCTTCTTCTATGCGGTGAAAGTGCCGAAGAAAAAAATATACACCTCGATTTCAGTAGACAATCTCGAATGGCTCAAAAAAGGAGGGAAGGGATACCAGCAGAGGCTAGACAACGTGATTCGGTGGGCAAGGTCTAACAACTGCCCCTTGATCTGATTTCCTGGATCAGATATAGGCCTGTTGCAAATGATATGCTTCCCTCAAATAGGACAGAGAAAAACAAAACTACTTGGAGAGGAGTTTTCATATAGGAAGGAAAGCCAAGATCTCAACTGATGCAAAGATTAGACACGACAAACGGTTCATAGCACGGAGAAATTAGTCGGAACGAGGCAGCAAGGAAATGAGGCGTCAGTGAGCGGACATTTGAGGTCTGGGTTGCGAAATGCAAGGCAGAAAATTCAAAAGGGCTTTATACACAAAAACAGAACAAGAAGTACCCTGAATGGCTTAAGAAGGAAGCTATCGAGGAATATCTCAATGGAGGTGTTTCTCTTGTTTCAATCTGCGAGAAATATGCAATCGCCTCTCTCCATCCTCTCAGAAACTGGACAAAGGAATATAATGCTCATGGGAAGCTGAAATCCAGTAGCGGAGGAAGTAGGATGAAGGGCTTAATAATTTCTTAATCGCTGGGGTACTACCCTAAACCCAGTACTATCGGATATAGGCTTTCCTCGTTGCAACAGGTATTGCAAGTTCAGGTGAATATGCCTTCTGTAAAAGCATGATGAGGGAAGAGAAAGCAAAAAGAATATCATTGTCAATAGAAGGTGAAGTATTCCTGTATTCCTCTTTCATCTCATCGAGTGAACTCCCGATATCACGCCGGATGAGCAATTCATCCTGATTTAAAAGTTTCCGTGCAATCCTCTTTTCCCATGCGACATGTTCCTTGATATTCCCATCAAAGCCAGATGTATGAGGATAGGTAAAGGAATCGACGATGTAATGAGCCGTCCTTCCTGCCTTGTAGAAATCGGATATACCCCAGAACGGAAGAGCTTCCAGCTCCTTCAAGGATGAAAGAATATATGGGCGTACCCTATTCTCTCCATGTCCCTTTATATAAGTGAATACATTCAGATCGGGCTCCACCGATCCATAGATGAAAGCGAGACGTTCCAATTCCCCATGAAATTGAAAAAGGGTATCAAACGTATACATGGCAATTTTGATGTGACTTTTCTTATCCAAAATTCGTACTCCTGAAAAAAAGTATCAGAAAAAATAGAAAATTAAAAATGAAGGGAATATAAACAAAATATTAAATAACCAGATATCTGAATCTTCATACACCTTCTATCGTGGAATCTTTCTATTATTCTTTCTTCTGTCATAAATTCTCACAGGAATACCATATAACATGAGATGAATAAAATTAGCAATGGATAACTATTAAAAAACTGAAAATCTACCTTACCTATTATCTTTCTAACGTTTCAGAAAAAAGCATAACGCATTTACAGCATTGACATCTCCCTTCATCTCCGTCTCTATTTCCTCCGATATTATATACCTGTATTCCGCTTTTATATCCCTGAGGGCTTCCAGTCTTGAATTAATGTCCTCTCCTCTGTTGACCACCTGATAGATTTCTTTCTCATAATCAGAAAATGCTATGAAATCTGCTTCTATGCCATAATAAAGGCTGTCTGAACGTCTGAGCAGCTCAATGGCGACCATGTTCTCCAGCATCATAGGATTATCATCACACTGACTCAGATGATTAAGAAAATAGTTATCCGTCATATAGTATTTTCTCCCATCCGTGAGGAACTCATCATTCTTCTCATCATATCCGGTAATGCTTGCTATGATATTCATGTCCTCAAGAGATGAGAGGATATCTTTTACAAGTCTTTTCTCCATTCTCATCTTGAATGAAATATCATCTACAGAGAGGATTCTACCGATATTGCAAGCTATAAGGATAAGAATACTTTCAGTAAGGGAGCGGGCAATCCCCTTCTCTTTCTTTATATAGTTCTTTATCTCCCCTATCCTATCCAGACAGACACTGAAATAAACCTGCTCAGAATGATTCTTCCCTATTACGGCGATATCATTCAATGATTTCTTGAATACATCATACAGCTCGGTCGTTCCAAGATATCGGAATATCGAGCATTCCCTGTATTCAGAGAAAGAAAGGGGATATAAGGGAAAAAAGTTTATGCAAACAGATGTACCGCTTCTATCAGTCACAAAGGATGAAGACCTGCAGGTCGCATATATGGATGCATTGAAAAATCTTGCAAGGTAGAGTATGAAATCAGTCTTTTCTCTGCTCTCATCAATGTCATCCACAAGAAAAAAAGAACGGGGATGAAAAAAGAAATCATCAGATGTATCAAAAGCTCTTTTAAACTCATCAAAAGAACCAGCATCTATAATTCTTACATTAGCCCTTCCTGCAGAGCAGAGAAGTTCTTCATAAAGAAGATGTAATAAAGTTGTTTTTCCTGATCCTCTGCCACCCCTGATGAGCTTAAGCCCCCTGACCTCCCTGGCTCTCATCAGTCGCTGAATATACAAAGCCCTTTTTAACATATGTAAATATTATAGGAGATTATAGTGGATAATGCAAAAAAATCGGCTATCGGGCATTAATATGTTTTCCTTTTGGCATAAAAAAGGACGCGACATGCGCGCCCTTTATAAAGATTCAACAAAACTCAGTTTGCTGGTGGATAGAGTTCTGCAAGATAATCAACGAATACCTCGTTAAGAACCCTTCCTTCCTGAAGAATGCGACCGAACATCGTATAGCCATCTCCACCGGCGGCCATGAAATCGTTTGTTGCAACCGTGTATGTCGCAGCTCTGTCGATAGGCTCACCGTCAAGAAGGACCTCGCTGATTCTCTCTCCAGCAGGAGCAGATTCTGAATATACCACCTGGAGATCCGTCTGAGAGAACGCACCATTAGTCTCAGGGAGCATTGAATATCCATGCTCAAGAGCCTGGTAGATCTCATCTTCTGTAATCTCACATACGGTCACGATATTGGTAAATGGAAGAACGCTGTTCACTTCTCCGAGGGTCACATCTCCGGCTGGAAGGCTAGCCCTGATACCACCACCGTTTATAATGGTAAAATCTGCACCGGTTTCAGCTGTTATCGCATCACAGATCAAAGCAGAAAGATTTGTTTTTCTCGTTCTGACATGCTCCCTCTCTCCATCAAGATCGGTAGGAATCGTAGCAACAACCTCTCCAAAACGGGCCTCTATAGCCTGATTAACATTTTCAATATAGGCGGCAACAGTCGGATCATCTGGAACTTCCGTGATTCCATACTGTTTTGCAAGATCACTATTAAGTGGATCAAGGACATCGGAACTGGAAATCAGGAATGCATTCTCAGATGCAACCTCTCCATTCTTAACGAGGATATCTACAACTCCGACATTCTGCATATACTCGCCTGCAGATACGATGAGCGTGCCGTTCACGTAGTTATCACCAGAGAGTACGCTGTGACTGTGTCCATCAACGAAGAGATCTATTCCATCAATATTCTCGCAAATGATCGTACTTGTAAGACCACTTTCGCCATCTGCAACAGATCCAATGTGTCCAAGAACGATGACGTAATCAGAGATCTCATGAGCAAGATCGATGGCAGCCTGAGCATTTTCATAGATTACAGGATTATCAAATTCGACACCTTCTGTATTCTTCGGATGGCTCTTTGTCTTAGTATCAGGAGTTGTCAGACCAATGACACATACCCTGAAACCGTTGAAGTCATAGAGCTGATAGGGCTGAAGGAGGAGATTACCATTCTCATCAGTGATGTTGGCAGAAAGGACCTTCAGATCAGAAACGCTTTCAGCCTCTTTTGTAAGAGAGAGTATGTTGTCTGTTCCATAATTGAAATCATGGTTGCCAGGAACAACTGCATCATAACCGGTCATGACAAGAAGATCTCCGATAGTCTCACCATTAAAGAGGTTTGCAAAATTTGTTCCATGAGTGACATCTCCAGCATCAAGAACAAGGACATTATTGGTTATAGAGCGTGCCGTCTTGATCATCGTTGCAAGTTTTGCATACCCTATTGAATTATCCTCGCCTGCTGTGACACGGGCATGAACATCGTTGGTATGGACGATGAAGAGATCAAAAACCTCATCTCCCTGTGTATTCTTAACAATTGGAGTAACTCCGAATGGGTACTCTGATTCCACCGCCTCTGCTGGAGCTGCGACATCAGAAGCCGCATTCTCTTCCATCTCTGGAGCCGGTGCTGGTGCTGGTGCTGGTGCTGGAGCAGGAGCCGGTGTAGGTGCAGGACTAGGAGCCTCTGCGGCAGGTGCTGCAGCGGGAACCACTATCTCAGGAACCGATTCTACAGTGCTCGTGGTGCTACATCCAACTAAAGCTAAAGCCAGTAAAGCGACAAGAGCAATGGAAACTATCTTAGAAAAACGCTTCACGTTATTCCTCCTCATAAAAATATTGTGAATTTAGGTCTGAACCGCTTAAAAGTATAATATCACAGTGTCAAAGCAATTCATATTAAAAATATGGGTTTGATGTTAAATTTATGAGAAGAGAGACATGGAAAAAGTAAACTAACTGTTACAAAATAAAAAAACCTGTACACTGTGGTACAGGCTTACATCTTAAATGAACTCAAATTACATCAAGTCCTTTGGCTTTCTGGCTGTGTTACCAGTCTTTTCGCAGTAAGCGACATGGCGAAGCCTGCCATTCTCGAATACGCTCTTCATCTTGATAGCGCCGCCCCATCTGCTCATTAAAACCTTGGCACCTTCACGGTGTGCGTTCTTTGATACGTTACCTGCCATATATAATCTTCCTCCGCGTAGAAATAGACAAAATCTTCAACTATAGTACTAAACTACAGGGTAATTGTCAAACCTATGTACTTATAACACTAAAATAAAGCAACATCAAGATGTCAACGATCCTCAAAGTTTCAACTTAAACATTACTGAAAAAAATATTTCTTAATTATTTGAGTTTAAGTTTTATAGCAAAACCTGATGTTCATCCATCACCTATTCAAGGAATTTACTCTTATACACAATAACGACCATCAGAGTAATTTATTTTATTATAAATAATTATTAGCATAGATCGCGCATATAAAAGTTAAAGACATTAACAAAAAAAACTCCTTATAATAAAAGGAGTTACAGTAAAATAAAAAAAGCCCCCTGTCGGATTCGAACCAACGACCCCGAGATTACAAATCACGTGCTCTGGCCAGCTGAGCTAAGGAGGCATTATTAATACAACGACAGTAAAATAGCAATTTTGGAAAACATTTGCAAGTCCTTTTACATGTTTTCTTTATAAAGTTGCAAATCTTTATCGTTTTTCGAGATGAAAACAGGACCCGCCACGTCTCTGGAGCAGGTCCTGTAGTCGCGATCTGTAGTTATTTTGACATTATGGTGAAGTCATTCTGCCATGTATTTCCATCACCGTCTGTTATCGTGATGGTAAGAGGAATCTCCCTGGAGCTCTCCGTTCCTGTATATACCACACGGGTAGAGACAGTTCCGATACCACCGCTAGGAAGTCTTCTGAAATAGAGGGTATCAGTCAGGATGGACAGATCGCTGTCTGAACTGGAAATGTTCACCTCAAGGTTCTTGAAATCCTCATTTCCCGTATTCTCCACATTGAATGAGAGGGTTACCTGAGTATTCGTAGGCAACGTGGAATAAGGCAGTGTCCTCACATTCGATATCTTCAGAGAGGCATAAAGCGCTTCAAACTGGGCACCATTACCTCGTACGGTATATGTTTCCGCTTCTGGTCCAATGAACTCACCCGTAGTCGGATCATACCATCCGATGAACACACGGCCATCTCCATTCTCAGGAACTGCGGGAACTGTAATCTCATAACCTGCAGAGACGTTCTCACTCGTCTCGTTGATACCGCTTACGTCATCTTTGAACGTTACTGCATTACGCCAGATAGCATAGAGGGTCTGATCAGTAAGAGGCATTGTGATTGTCTGTCCCGCACTATAGGTCGCCTCATCCTTTGTCACTCCCCAGCCAACAAGCTGTCCAAGATTATTGGAATTTGCTCCAATTGCTTCCTGATCAGGAAGTGTCACCTCATCTCCGGGTTTGACGCTCACGCTCGAGCGATAGCTGTATGAGTAATTATCCCCACTTGCCGAATAATCCAAAGTAAGGCGAGGCCTGTAATACTGGCTTACTCCGTAAAGCCATGTCGCGTCTGCCAATGCATCCTCTGGGCTCTCCTCCACGATCAAGGCAAGAAGTGCATCGCTCTGTTCCTTTGTGATAGTATATCCTGCCAGGGTTCTAAGATCATTTCTGGCTTCGATATACAAATCCATATTATTCTTTTCAAATGCTTTCTCCATCGACTTATTCGCACTTGAAAGCTCATCACTGAGCCTCTTTTCAAGATCTGAATAACTGTTGATCGCACCATCTAAATCCCCATTTTCAACCGCAGCAGAGAATTCCTGGTACAGGTCCTGGGCCGATGCGGCGAACAACAGCGTACATGAGAGAGCTAATATCAGTAATACTGAGACAAATCTTTTAGCTTTCATAATTTCTGCTCCTTCTTAATTAATAATATCGGACAGAAAAATGACGATAGAGTGAACTCAATATGTCAAATTATTGTTTCTTTTGGGAATATTCCCTATATAAAAGGGAGATTATGCGGATGCCGTTCCTCACAATCTCGTCATCTGCCGAATAATTGAGCCTCAGGCATCTATTATAATGAGGATGTGGATATGCCTCTCCCCTCCTCTGTTCTTCAGAGCCATAGAAGGAGTACTCTCCGGGTACAGTTATCACACCCTTCTCTTTCAATTTCTGATAGAACTCTATGCTGCTGATCGTAAGCTGAGGCAGATAGAGCCAGATAAAGATACTACCCTCACTCCTGTGATAGAAGTACTCTGTTCCTTCAAAATAAGTATTTATATATTCTTGGCATTTTTCTGATTTTGCCTTATAAAACGGCATAACGGCATTTCGGGATATCTCTGCCAGAACTCCGGATGCAATCAGATCCCCTGTAAGGGCCTGCCCGAATGAGCCGGCGGTAAGACTTACGATGGCATTAATATTAGAAAGGGCTTCTATGATATCCTTTCTGGCAATCACGATTCCCGTACGGATCGACGGAAGGCCTATCTTTGAGAGGCTCATGGAGAGAACGATGTTCTCATTCCACATGATATTCGCCTCAGAAAAGATAATCGAAGGGAATGGAAGTCCATAGGCGTTATCCACTATAAGAGGAATGGAATGTTTTTCTGCCTCATCAGAGAGGAAAGAGACCTCATCGTCCGTAAGGACATTACCACTTGGATTGGTAGGACGGGAGAATGCAATAGCACCCACATCATCATGTTCATCAAGATAAGCACTGACAGCTTCCTTGTCGAGAATATACTTGAAAGTGTGATCTTCATAATATTCCAATTTTGATGGAATACTTCTCATCATATCCTTATATATTCCCTGATCAGCATAACCGACATACTCGGGCATCAGAGGAAAGAGTATCTTCTTATCCCTGTTTCCACATCTGCCGCCAAAAAGATTGAAAAGGAAGAACATCGACATCTGACTGCCGCTTGTGACGGCTATGTTCTTCTCTGTTATATTCCAAGAGTAACGGGCAGAGAAATAAGAGGCAAGCATCCTTAAGAACGCCATCCTTCCCTGGGGTGCGTCATAGGCGGAAATCACAGAAAGAAACTCCTTCTCAGAGAGCATCCTTTCCATTCTCCTCTCATAAAGCTCTTCCACCTCTTTTATGCGTGCAGGATTGCCTCCTCCCAGAGGATATGGAGTGACACCCTCTGGAAGAGGACGACCGAGGTCGTCCATCAGGGAAAGGATTCCTGATCTCTCTGTAAGCTTCTTTCCTAAATCCGAAATTTCCATATCCGAATAATAGGCTTTTGCCGTTTCATTTTTCAAGACTGATGACAAAGAGAAAAAAAAGAATATAATAGCGTTTGCCATGGCAAAGATAGATTTAGCAAAGGATAAACTGATTCCACTGTGTCTACGCTTGAGTATTCCGACAGCAATCTCACAGGCTGTGCAGGTTCTCTATGCGATAGTGGACAGAATGTATATTGGACATATAGAAGAGATAGGCACCGTCGCGCTCTCCGCGGTTGGGATAGCATCCCCTATCACATCGCTGGTCAGTTCTTTCAGCGTCCTCATCGGACTAGGAGGAGCGCCTATAATGGCGATGAGGCTTGGAGGTGGTGAAAAAGAGAGGGCTGAGGACGTACTTTCAGTAGCACTGTATCTTCTCATTGCCATTTCCCTGATTCTTACACCACTCTTCTTCTTTTTAAGGAATCCACTGCTCTCCCTCTTTGGGGCAACAGAATCGAACATCTCATATGCATCAACATATCTAGGATGGTATCTTGCAGGAACGCCGTTCATCATCATTGCAACTGGACTTTCAAGTTATTTGATCAACCAGGGCCAGAGCAAGAAGGCAATGATTGCCGTACTGACGGCAACGGTATTCAACGTCGTTCTTGATCCCCTTTTCATATTCGTATTCAACATGGATGTGAAAGGAGCAGCTATCGCGACGGTAATAAGTCAGATTGTACAGTTTGCCCTTACCATATATTTCATCACACGCAAAAACCTGATGCTTCCTCTCCGACTGAAAAAGGCATCGGGAATCGGGCCCCTCATCATTAAGATTGTCAAATTCGGCATCTCGCCGTTCATCATCATTGCAACAGACAGTCTTCTCATGATCCTTTTAAACACGATGCTCTCCCGATTTGGAGGTCAAAATGCAGATCTGCTTATAACAGCATCAGCGATTATTCAATCCTTCCATCTGCTGGTGATGAATCCACTTGGAGGAATAACCGCGGGCTGTCAGGGACTTTTAAGCTATAACTACGGGGCAGGAAACAGCGAAAGGGTAAGAAAAGGTGCTATGATAGCACAGACGTATGCGGTCATATACTCAATACTGATGTTCACTCTGATCTACCTGTTCGCAGAGGACCTTGTAATGCTCTTCACAACGGATAGGTACGTAGCAGAGTACAGTGCCCATTATCTCAGGATATTCGAGATGATGATAATCCCACTTGCATTCCAGTACAGTAACGTTGACGCTTTCACAGCCCTTGCGGAGGTCCGGTTCTCCCTGCCTCTCTCACTTGAGAGGAAGATCATATTCCTTATTTCAATAATAACGCTTCCTCAGCTGCTAGGCGCAGAGAGCGCATTCTATGCAGAACCGATTGCCGACCTCATCAGCGGAATCGTATCAACCAGTCTGTTTTGGACACAGCTAAAAAAGATACTCTCAAAACGGAAAAGCATCTAATTGGCATAATCGGGGCGGAGCACCTCTGCCCCGTTTATGTAAACATGACGAACGGGAGACCTCTCCTCATGTACGACCTGGACAAGAACCCGTATAACCTTCTTAAGGCCACCTGATATCTCAGCTTCAGCGACACAGAAAAGCGGTGTTTTACCTGCAAGACCCGTCTGGCGGAACGAGGCTGCGGCATTCTTGCTCTTCAGATCCCCAGTCTGAGAAAAGAGGACGAACGCAACGTCATCCTCACTGAGGGCATTCTCCCTGTAAAGGGTCTCCATCAGATCCTTCACGCCACTGTCGATATCCTTAGGATTGTCAAAGGGAATACAGCAGGCCCCCCTGACGGCATATACGTTCTTCATAAATTGACTCCTATATCAAGTCCTGAACCGTTCAAATGGACAACAAGGTCAAAAAGAAAAGAGAGGACGAAGTATGCAAAAAGACGCAAAAGAGTAAGCAGAAGAGGCTCCAATGCAAGAACCCTGCTCATAAGACTGATATGCAGCGAGGCGAATATGAGATAAAGCCCCTCAAGAACGATCGTCCACCCAAGAGCTGATGAGAGTGCGACAAGAAGATCGTACAACACTGGGCTCATATCCAGATGCAGGAAAAGGAAGAAGAGGAAACAGAGGGCGACATAAAGCACGGTTATATAAGTATGCACCCTCGATGAGAAGGCTATCAGTCTCCTATAATTCAACATAATTCAATTTTAGCTCCACGCTGGAAAAAGTCCATACCAAAACGAATCAAGAGGGGTGCAGATGATGAAATACTTATCGTATCCTCCCTTGTCCTGTTTGAAAGTGACATGAAGGAAAGAGAGACTATCCTCTCTTTAAGATCCCAGACAAGACCGGAGGTACTTACAACCGCAGCAGATGAGATATCCGCAGGAAAGAAGGAGAGTCCTGTCCCCTTCTCCATCCTGGCCTTGAAGCAAGAAGAGGAGAATATGACGTCCTCCCTCGTAAGCCAGAGCCTTGGAGGCATATACTCATGGAACGCGGAGAGGATTGAGATCATATGATCAAGCCTGCCTTCACCACCCCCGATAAGATCATACGCCCCTTTTACCTCTTTGAGAGCAAGAACAAAGTCACTATCGTCCTTATCATGCGGGCATGGAATGAATCCCTTTGCAATCAGCTCAGAACGCAAGGCTGTCGAGTCCATATCTCCAAGCACCATATCCGGTTCAACTCCCAGGGCTTTTGCCCTGTCATAACCACTGTCTGCAGCGATGATTCGCGAATACCCATGCAAATTCAAAAATGAGATGTCCTCTGGTCCTTTACCACCTATGAAAATCAAGGTTTTATCCATTTTTATTTTCTCCTTGAATAGCCGTCAATTCCAATCTACCATATTTATGATAACTAAAAAATTCGGAGGATACTATTATGGATAGGTCAATTTTAGGTATCAGGAGTGCAGATATACTCTTGCCGAAGGATGGTATAGATCTTGAGAAATGGGCAACCGTAGCCTGTGACCAGTACACATCAGAGCCTGAATACTGGGTTGATGTGGAAAAACTAGTCGGAGAAGATCCTTCCACGTTCAGAATAACCTTTCCCGAGGTCTATCTTGAGAAAGAAGGAAAAGAGAAGAGAATCAGAAACATAGTCGATACAATGAAAAAATACATGCAGGAGGGAATCTTTAAGGAATATAAAGATTGCTTCATCCTCGTAAGAAGGACATGCGAGGGGAAAAGCAGATATGGCCTGATGGCTGCCCTTGATCTTGAAAAATATGATTACAGCAAAGATTCAAAAAGCCTTATAAGGGCTACAGAGGGAACCATACTTGAGAGAATCCCCCCTCGCAAGGAGATAAGAAAGGATGCACCGCTTGAGTTACCACATATCATGGTCCTCATAAGTGATGAGGAAAGGAGCGTGATAGAGCCTTTCAAGGATGAACTTGATAAACTTGAAAAAATCTATGACACGGAGCTGATGAAGGAAGGAGGACATCTCGAAGGATATCTGATTGATAAGCAAGAGGATAAGGAGAGGATATACGGGGCTTTTGAAACCCTTTATGCGAAGCTTGACAAGAGCAATCCCCTGCTCTTTGCAATGGGAGACGGGAATCACAGTCTTGCCACGGCAAAAAGCTGCTGGGAAGATATAAAACAGAATCTGAGCGAGGAGGAAAGGGAGGAGCATCCTGCACGTTTTGCCCTCGTGGAGATTGAGAACATTTATGATGAGGCTCTTCTTTTTGAACCCATTCATCGCGAATTCTTCTCACTTTCAAAAGAACGTTTTGAAGAGGAGGTACAGAAATACGCGAGAAGTCTCTTTATAAAGAAGGTGGATACGGTTGATGAGCTAATCAATGAGATAAACGGGAAGAAAGGACTCTTCTTCGGTCTTTCCGCAGGTGGAGAGCTCTATGCTGTTGAGGCAAAGGGTACAGAATACTTCCTCTCCGCATCCCTCATGCAGGCCGTGATTGACTCTCTCAAGAAGGAGAATGTGTGTCAGATAGACTACATACATGGAGTAGATGTCACCATAAAGCTCTCGAAGGAGGGGCAGAACATAGGAATAATCCTGCCCGATGTTGACAAGTCAACATTCTTCGAGACCGTCATTAAAGAAGGAAGTTTCCCTCGCAAGACCTTCAGCATAGGACATGCAAACGAGAAACGTTACTACATGGAAGCCAGAAAGATCACAGAATGATGCCATGGGGGTCAAAGGCCCCCATTCTTAATATCTTGTAAGGCCTCTCACTCATGTCGACAATCGTTGAGGCAGTGCCTCCACTGCATTCTGCCCTCACGATAAAATCAAGAATACCGTTGAATACCGACTGGACATCTTCAAATGTGAGGAGACTTCTTTCCCCTGAGATATTCACGCTTGTAGAGAACACGGGACCTGTCATCTCAAGAATACGGAGCATAAAAGGATCAGCAGGGACCCTCACTGCGTGTGTTCTTCCATCTTCCCCCCTTAATATCGCGGTCAGAGGTGCGGGATAGACATCAAAAAGAACAGGAGGTACATCAAGTGGTGCCTTCCGCAGATCATCAAGAGTGATGAGTGTTATAAGGTTCTTATTCTGTGGCCGCCTCTTTATTTCATAGATCCTATCCTCATTTTTCTTGTTGACACGTGCGGATATCCCGTAGATCGTATCACAGGGAACAGCTCCTACCTCATCAGAGAGGATAAGAGATGCTATCAGCTCAATGGAATCTTCATTTTTCTCTATTATCCGGCTTTCCATTTTTTCTTCTCCTTACATATAAATCGGCTATGAAAGTTATAGCAGATGCCAAACAAAGACCTATGAAAGCGATTAAAGACATAGACAGAGGTCTAAATCTCTCATATGGAACATCATTCGTATCATAAGAGGTATTTAGCTCAGCTTCATTTACCTCACTTACGGCTATTATCTTCTCCCCGTTCAAGGGTAAAAAATTCTCCGAAAGGAGGGTCCTCTCTCCCTCAGCTCTGAGCATGTCTATTTCAGCCCTTTTTCTTTCAATATCCGAGTCCAGATTCTCGGCGTATTTCCTAAGATCCCGATTCACCATGTAACCATTCGAGGAGAAAAGTGTTACAAGTATTGAAAATATTATGACGAAACTTAGGATGAAAGTGAGCAATTTCGTTCTTGCTAACATCTTATTTCTTAGTTTATAATATTCTTTGATTTAACATGCAATAGACTTGTATGAGGTAGAATTTGGGGCATTATGGCATCATAAGGATATTATCATACGGCTTATGGTATGTTGGAGTGAACTTAATCTGTATGAAAATATGGAGAGGGTTCGGGCTCTCTTGGGAGCCTTATGAACATCACCGGAGGAAATAGTGTCAAAATCTACAAGTTCCCTGAAACTCATTATTTCTAGCGTGGTTATATCTGCTATTGTTCTTGGAATATTCGCAGTTATATTCCTGCTCTATCTGGTTCCATCTTACCAGATTTCAAATGATAGCATCTATAATGGTCTCATCAGATTCTTCCCGGTACTCATCGGACTGATTCTTATCCAGATAGGCATCATAGTCGGAAGAAGAAACGATACTAATGATGATAAAGCCGATATGCTTCCCCCAAATGCTTATGACAAGCCTCTCTATCAGGAAGCAAAAGACGATCCAAGCGTTTCGGAAACCGTGGATTACACGAAGTTTGAAAAGACGGAAGGCAAAGAGGAAAGTGTCACAATAAAGGAAGTACCTGTTGAAGTCGTGAAAGAGGTGATTAAGGAAGTACCTGTTGAGGTCGTCAAGGAGGTTGTCCGCGAAGTTCCTGTAGAGGTGATTAAAGAGGTAGTAAAAGAAGTACCAGTTGAAGTCATCAAGGAAGTTCCAGTGGAGAAACCTAGTGAGACCACCAACACGATTGAAGTCGAGGTACCTATCGAGGTCATCAGGGAAGTCCCGGTAGAGATCGTCAGAGAGGTTGAGAAGCCGGTCGAGAAGATTGTTGAGAAAGTTGTAGAAGTACCTGTTGAGGTAATAAAGGAAGTTCCTGTAGAGGTTGAAAAGGAAGTTATAAAAGAAGCAACTACTGGCAGTGCCGTAGCTACAGAGCCGAAATATCTGAATCTTACAGAGACGATTGATGAGGAGATTGAAGCAGCAAAGAGTCTCGGCTATGATCTTTCAGTTGTCGCAATAAAGGCAAGAGAAGGACTTACGAGCATGCAGATCGAGGAATTCTTCGGAGAGGATACCCTCGCATTCGATGCCGATAACGGTAATATCTACGTGGTTCTTCCTCTGTACAATGAAAGTGAAGCAAGGTATGCACTGAGAATGTATGAGCCTATCGCAGTCGTACAGTACAAGGAAGGTAATGCCGAAAAACTGTTAAAAACACTTGAAAAAGCATTAAAATAAAAACTACGTTTTCTCACTTTTATCCTTCCTCTCACGGGGAAGGATTTTTTAATCCTTTAATGGGATATCGAAACGCATCCTGTCTCGGGTAAGAATCGTATTGGGGAATATGTTCCTTGCCTCAGCCTCAAGGATTTTAAGCTCCTCTTTCGAATAACGTGGAGAATAATGCTGCAAACAGAGCATGCCGACATTTCCATCCAGAGCAACCTGAGCAGCTTCCCCTGCAGTCATATGCTTCTTGCTGTGGGCATCCTCCTTCAAGGATTCATCAAACATCCCTTCACAGAAGAGGATATCACTGTCTTTCACGAATTCAGCTATCTCTGGGAAATATGCAGTATCCGTAATATAACTGTATTTCCTTCCTTTCCTCTCTCCTCCCATGACGGCATTGCTTCTTACGACACGTCCATCAGGAAGGGTTACATCTTCCCCTCTCTGCAATCTACCCCACAGGGGACCTTTGGGAACGCCAAGGGCCTCAGCCTTATCAGGGAAGAACTCTCCCCTCCTCTTCTCCTCTATGAGGGCATAGCCGAAACAGGGTTTCGTATGATGCAAGGGGAAAGCATGGACGCTGAACTCAGGACGGCTCATCACAAGCCCCTTCTCAACAGGGATAACCCTTATCTCGTAGTTGATATACATGTCAAGGAGCTTCCTGTTCTGTTCCACATAGTCCTTCAGTTTCTCCGGTCCGTAGATGTAAAGAGGAGCATCCCTGTCAACCTGGCTGGAGAGCATCAGAATCCCGGGCAGTCCCGTGACATGGTCTGCATGCATATGGGAGATGAATATAGCATCTATCTTCTTCCACTTGAGGTTCAGCATTTTCAGTGATACCTGAGTACCCTCCCCCGCGTCAAATAAGAAAAGCTCTCCATCCCGTCTTACGAGAGAAGAGGTCAAAAACCGCCCGGGAAGGGGCATCATACCACTTGTACCTATGCTGAATACTTCAAAGTTCATCTAAGAAAATATAACAGAAGGAGCAGTATTTTTCTACTCAGAGGATAATATGTTCATAATGCTTACCGTACTCTTTCCCCTTAAAGCAACGGAAAGGCTCAGATAAGAGAAAAGAAGAAGGAGAATATTCAGTAATAGAAGGCTTGGGACAGGAACGATGATGTCGAAGGATGTAAGATATGCGTCCAGGGCAGCAAATCCTTTTCTTGATAGGGCTGAGAGTATGGAAGGAGTGAAAAGAGAGAATAATAGGGATAACACAAGCCCAATAAGGACGGCAAGGATGACAACGGACATCGTTATCCTCACATACATCCTCTTTATCTCTTTATGACTCATGCCTGAAAGATATAATAAAGCAATATCTCTGGCATCCCTGTCTATATAGGAAAAAGAGATGTTGCCTGCGAAAAACGAGGCAAGAAGAGCAAGAAGCACGAACACCCCGTAAAGAACGGTAACACTGAGGTTGAGGTTATCGTAGATGGGGGCATAGAGTGTCTTATAAGAGATAGCAGCATACCCTGATGCGATGAGAGATGTAAGTGTCACATCAAGATCATCATGATTGAAAAGGACAATCTCCGTATATTCACTCCCATTTAAAGCTGAGAAGGGCACATAGCAGAGACTCTGGTCGAATTCCGTATATCCTGAATCATAAATACCTACAACCGTTGCGAGAATCGGCCTAGACCTCGTCCTGTCCTCCTCATATATGAGGATTGAGAACCTGTCAGAGAAGAAAAGCTCCAGTTCGGAAGCAATCTTATCGCTTATTATGACAGGATTGATGACATCCTGAGCTGAGGAGTACTCAAGATGAAGCAGTTTTATCCTCTCTGAGGTGAAATATGAAGAGAAATCGACACCTTTCAAATAAAGCGGCATGCTCCCTGCTTCACTGAAAGAGAGTGATCCTGCTTCACGTACATGGAACACGTCAGCCTCGACATCGCCTTCGTAATGTCCTTCTATCCGGATATCCCCAGCTCCGAGCTGAATCAGTATGTTCTCTATTCCAGAGGTCATGCTGAGGATGAATATGAGAGAAAAATTAAGGATGAATGAGACAAGCAGAACCAGAAGAGCGGGAGAGATTACCGACGCCTTGTACCTGAAAGGCATTGAGAGGCCAATCTTCCTCTTCATGTAAAAAGAAAGATCAGAGCTTTTCAAGAATTCCCCCTTTCAGGACATACCTGTTTTCCGTCTTCCTGCTCAGGTCCACATCATGAGTAACGATGATGAATGCCTTTCCTGACAGGAAAGGGCTTGAGAAAAGAAGATTCTCCACTGAAGCCTTAGATTCCTCATCAAGACTACCAGTAGGCTCATCAAGAAAGATCAAACCTGCACCACTTGAAACGGCGCGGGCTATCGCAGTCCGCTGCCTCTCCCCTCCAGAAAGCTCCTTCGGACGATGATGCATCCTCTCCCCCAGTCCGACACTTTCAAGAAGCGATTCAGCCCTCTCCCGGGCCTCCTTCCTGCTAAATCCCGCGATGCTTAAAGTGAGCAAGATATTTTCAAGGGCTGAGAAATCCTCGAAGAGCAATGAGTTCTGGAATACGAAACCTATGGATTTCCGTCTCAGCTGTACTAAATCGGAAGGGGTGAAATCATCACTGTCCTTTCCGTAATAACATATCTTTCCTCCACTCTTTTTATCTAGGAGTGCAAGGAGATTCAACAGGGTACTCTTACCGCTACCACTTTTTCCCACTATGGAACAGCTCTCTCCTTCCTTAATGGAGAAATCAAGTCCCTTTATTATCTCAAGATCTCCATAGCTCTTTCTTAAATCCATAGCTTCCAGAATCACGGTATTATCCATGCATGACCTCCATTATGCTTCTTTTCTCATCCTTCTTATAGAGGGCAAGGAATATCGTGAACGCTGTGATGATGAAAAAGACTATGCTCACCACGAAGAAAAGGCCGTAGTCTATGTACATCGTAGCGTGATATCCTGCTAATAACCGTAAAATATGGGAAAAGAGTACTATTCCAATCTCCTGCAGCACGATGGCAAGAAGCAGTCCGGAAAAGAGGATCAGGAGAAAGGATGATATGAATATGAAGTAAGTCTTCCCTCTGGTACAACCTATGATCAGAAGTTCCAGGCGTTCTTTCTTCTTGTTCTTCAAGAATATCCTCACCTCCCCCCGTATTTCCACATAGACGATGACAAGAAGGATGGCAAGGACCATGAACATCATGATATTCTCCAGAGCAAAAGCGGAATAGAGAGTACTCTCACTCTCTTTCCAGGTCCTGAATGAGGTAAAACCCGCATTTTCCAGAGGAGAGGTGTCATCAGTACCTTTGACTGCGACATACTCCTTCGCATCCGCAGGAGCGCCTTCATAAGGCATGAAAGCATGCATGTTATCAAATTCACCGGAAAGGGCCGTGTAATAGACACCACTCGGGACGATGCTGAGGTTAACAGGAATGCTCCGTCCTCCACGCCGTGTTAGTGTGGAGAAATCAACCGTCTCAGATGGCATTCTCATATAAAACCCATATGGTACCAGAAGGGATGATCCTGATCCAAAGAGCACGTTTACTCCCCCTTTGTATCCATCATCGACATATCTTATGTTAAACGCCTCCCCGTTTAAAAGAGCATACCCCTCCTTGTAATGGAACACGGTATACCCAGGATACAGAGCACTGACATCCGCCAGAGAAGCATCCTCTACAATGATATCAAAACTCCTGATATCCCTTATCAGTGTAAAACGGGAGGACTGAAGCATATCCATCACGGCCAGGATGATCATGAGCACCGCCATGCTGAGAGCAAAGGAGAGGGCTATCTTGACAGAAGATGCCCGATGCCTGTTAAAGCGTGAGAATGAATATCTTCTTATAAGAGTGAAGGTGTTCATGTAAACGTCCTTATATTCCTTATCGTCCTGCCATCCATGTCATAGCTGATTATCGCATAAAGTTTTCCATCCTGGTAGCGGTTTTCCTGAACACCTTCATCGCTGTATTCCACTGTTCTTAAAAGAATTCCATCCGTGAGGTACTCCACTTCTTTCAGAACCGATGACTCATAGCGTCTAATAATTTCCGATGAGGATGAGACGCTTCTCTCCTCCGCAAGCTCTCCATCCTCATCATAGGAGTAAGTTGTGATAAGATCCCCTTCAACGGCTTTAAGCAGTCTTCCATTTCCAGAATATGTACGTTCCACACCATCATCCTCAAACACAGTCACACTACCATCATCGTTTCTGGTAACGTTGCCCTCTCCGATTGTCTGAACGATATTGACATCATCCTGGATCATGTATTCCCCTCCGCCGTCGGAGAAATAAAAGGAATCATCATTGAATATGAAGCTGTTCGTGAGACTATCCACACGGACAAGGTTCTTATCCGAATCATAATAATATGAAGAGAACTGTATGATCTCATCCCCCCTAGAAAGAGACGAGGAGAGAAGAAGACCGCTCTCTGAATAGTTGTTGCGTCTTACCTCCTCTCCTCGTGATTCCCCTATGATACGGTTCTCATCATCAAGCTGATAAACTGTCTCCTCACCCTGTTCTGTTATCACATACCCCCCATCGGTAAGGACTTTCCGTCTCACTTCTACGCCGTCATGGTACAATATCTCGTTTCCATTCTGAACGGAAAGCTCATAGCCGGAGGATGTGAGAGCATCCTTTTCATCCAAGGCCATGGCAAGAGCATTGCTTTCGTAAACCATAGCAAAGGCATAAAGGGGTAGTGAAAGCATGAGAAGGACAAGGAACTTTCTCAATTAAGGCCTACCAGAGCGTTTAAGAACTCTTCCTTGTCAAAAGGCCTGATATCATCATAGCCTTCTCCTGTACATACGAATGCAATAGGAACATCAAGAAGCTTTCCTATCTGCACAAGAGCCCCTCCCTTTGCAAGGCTGTCATACTTCGTAAGGATTATTCCCGAAAGGGGAACAACCTGATTGAAAAGCATGGCCTGAGAAAGCCCGTTCTGGCCTGTCGTCGCATCTATGACGAGAAAACGATAATAGTTCTCCTCCTTGATGCCCTTCGCTTTTATGACCTTGTCTATCTTTCCCAGCTCCTTCAACAGGTTCTCCTTGTTATGCATTCTTCCTGCTGTATCCACAAGGATAAGATTCTCCCCCTGGGCCCGTGCACTGGTGATCGCATCAAAAACGACAGCCCCCGGATCTGATCCGGTCTTCTGCTTCACTATTCTCATGTTCAGCCTGGAAGCATGTATCTCCAGCTGATCGACAGCAGCGGCACGGAACGTATCCGCGGCTGCAAGAAGAACGTGATTGCCCTTCTTTGTATACATCTTTGCAAGTTTTGCTATTGTCGTGGTCTTTCCAACACCGTTCACCCCGAGCATCATGAAAACACTCGGATCCTCACTCGATCTGCTGACAGGGGGATCAAGAGTTTTCAAATATGGTGATAAAAGGCTCTTCATGAGACTCTGGAGATCCTCACTCGTAGCCTTCTCCTCCTTGGCCTTCTTTCTCAGGGCCTCAGTTATCTCCTCGGTAAGCCTTGCACCGAGATCCCCCTCGATAAGAGTATCCTCCAGTTCCTCGAAAAAGGACTCATCTATCTTTCTAGTCGTGAAAAGACTTTTCAACTTTTCACCGAATTTCTTAAAGAATGCCATCACTCCTCCTAAATTCCATATCCCAGCGCATCCCTATATTCAAAGAGCGCGGTAACCGTTCTTATAAGCTCCACCACACTTACTCCCCTTGCTATTGTAGAGACCGGAGTAAGATTCAGTGAATAGATATCTGATACTACATCAACGGCAACTGAAGCACCATATGTTAAGAGAGTCACGAGAAGATGCGTATAGAACTCCCCCTTCTTATCCTCAAGGCGGGCCGGATCATAAAGCGAGGACGGCAGAAGAGCTGCAACAACGCTATGCTCCCCCTCGTCCGACTGGATTGTCCTCGTCTCGTAACCATCCTTGTTGACGATCAGAGAGAAGGGATAGGTCGTTTCACTGACATATCCATTCATTACTTTCTCTCCCTGATAGTATATCTCATCCGTATATGGAATGGTAGAGATAAAAAGAGGTACGCTCCTGACCTTTTCAAGCTCATACTCTATTATCTCAATGTTCTCATCCACCATCACATCAAGAGTGAGCGGAATGAAGGATGGACTGGATATCTCCAGATGCCTGAGTCCGAACGGCAGGACCATGTACTCACCGTATCGCTCAGCAGCATTTCCATCCACACTCACACTCGCCATCGTGTTGCCGTTCAGCCGAGCAAGTGCGTATAGTCCACCTCTGTAACGCAGAAGAAGATAGGATAGTATCTCCTGCTGAGCATCACTCTCAACATATTCAGAGAACAGAAAATGGAAAATCCTCTGCCCTTCAAGATATATTTCAACCGAATAGAGACCATCTTCTTCCCTGACACTTATATAATAAAGCTCATCGAGATCATATAACAGCTTCGTATATGCCAGTGCAGCCTCATCGGAGGATGCTATGAAAGCGACGTCCTCATCGGAAGGAGAAAGGGGGACGATCTCAACCTCATAAGATGAGGTGTCCACACTCTGAGGAGAGAGAGTGGATACATCTGCCTCCCTCCTTATGAGATCCGAAACTTCCTTCTCCCAGTCCATCTGAGCATTCTCCTCATCCCTTTTTACAGCCTGAGAGAGGAGATCCTCATTGCCGATCTCTCTTGCTGCGAATTCGATAAGACGGGGAAAATTCTCCACGTACGGAACCGGAGCCTCCGAATCCGTGACAATTCCCACCCTGTAGGACGCGGCACTAAGGGAGGGAATCAGGAAAAAAAATATCAACAGGAGAAGAAAATTACTCCTCTTTCTGCCAGTGAAGATAGCTTTCGATAAAGTCATCAATATCCCCATCCATGACAGCCTGGATGTTTCCCGTACTGTAATTGGTACGATGATCCTTCACCAGAGTATAAGGCTGGAAAACGTAGCTTCTTATCTGGCTACCCCATGCGATGTCCTTCTTTGCAATCGCATTCTTCTCCTTCTCCTTCTCCCTTTCCCTCTGGTAGTACTCATATAGCTTACTTCTGAGCATCTTGAATGCCATCTCCTTATTCATGAGCTGGCTCCGCTCATTCTGACACTGTACGACTATCCCCGTGGCATAGTGAGTGATTCTCACAGCACTGTCGGTCTTATTGACATGCTGACCGCCAGCTCCTCCCGCACGGTATGTATCAAGACGGTAATCCTCTGGTTTGATGTCTATCTCGATATTATCATCGACCTCAGCAGAGCAGTACACGCTAGAAAAGGATGTGTGTCGCCTCTTTTGCGCATCAAAGGGGCTGATCCTCACAAGACGGTGAACTCCAGCCTCTCCCTTGAGATAGCCGAAAGCATAAGGCCCATCAACCTTGATGGTCACACTCTTGATTCCTCCCTCGTTCTCCTCCATATCGAGGATCTCACTCTTGAAACCATGCCTTTCAGTCCACCTGAGATACATCCTCATAAGCATGCTTGCCCAGTCGGATGCCTCCGTACCGCCGGCTCCTGAGTGTATCGAGAGATAGAGGTTGTTCCTGTCGAACTCCCCATCGAGGAGGGTCTTTGTCTTTAGAGGCTTGAACTTTTCTGAAAGAGCTGTGATCTGGGCCTCAAGCTCAGCTCTCAGGTCCTCATCATCTTCGGCACTGTAAAGTTCTATGAGCTCTCCAAGCTCATCTATTTCCCCGATGATCTCCTTCCATGGATAATAACTGTCCTTGAGCGCGTTGAGTCTCTGGTAAGTCTTCTCCGCAGCATCCTTGTCATTCCAGAAATCTGGAGAGAGGGTCTTCTCCTCTTCCTCTTTTATCTTATTCTCAACCCCGCTCTCTTCAAAGACGCCTCCATACTTGGTAGGCTTCTTCTTTTACGGTATCAAATTCTGCTCTGTTCTCTAAAAACATAATATCACTCCTTACTTTTATTCTCTGTGCTTCTGAGTATCAGCTTGAACATGAAGCTCTCGCCCTTTTTCCCAGAGAAGGGAAAAGAGAACGTAAACTTGTTATATAGGTTAAAGCTCTCCTTGCCAAGTACCGTGAACTGGCTCTGCTTACGTACATCCTGTTTCACAGAAAATGGGCTTGTGCTGGTAAACACGAGCTGAACATCACTTCTCTCACTGAAAGCCCTCATCGTCTTTATATTATCAAGGGAACCGAGAAGCATTGCCCTGTTCTGTTCCTGACTCAGGTTAAGCTGGTCGGGAAGCATCAGAAAGCAGTTGAGGGAATATATGGCATCCGAGGCATCCTCTTTCAACGTCAATACGCTCTCAAGACTGAAAGTCTGATTCCTTAGCTTATAATGTTTCTCAAGATTGAAAGGAAGGGTATCCTCCTTCAAAGAGAAGAGGTAATCACTCCTAGTCTTATTGAGCACCTCAACAGCGAATTTATGATGTTTGCTCTTGAATATTCTACCATTTAGTGTGATGGTATCGGAGAAGGAATGCTTCATGCTCCTGATCTCTGTGCCCTTCTCAAATTGGGATTTCGCGTCTATCACGTTCATGAGCTTATCCATCAGGTCAAACTCGATTACAGAACCACCAAAGGGAGAATAGACTGTGGTGAAGTTCTGGTTACGGGAAAAATAATTACCCTCCCCATAGTCCTCAAGTTCCGCCTCCGCGGGAAGAGCCATCTCACTAGCGGTATAAAGCATCTTCTCAACATTCAAAAGAGAGTGCCAGAAAATCTCCCTCTCACTCGTTCTGAGCGGTCCGCACTGGGGATCGAATAGGAAGAGAGGACCTGAACCCGCATTTGCGATATGATCCTCACAGAACCTCTTTATGTCCCTATCCTTTTTGAACGAGGAAAGAGCGTCACTGACATAAAAGAGCCTGTTCAGGAGATAACGATTCGTCCCGTCCTTGACGAATATCTCATTGAAAGACGAAAGACCAAGTGTGGAAGCATCCCTTCCATACCATCCCGAATCAAGATAACATGGTCCTCTGGCCTCGAATTCGGAGACGTTTATCAGCGTCCCTTCTCTCTTCTTCACGAGATCAACGATGAAGGGGAAAAGGGCTGAAGCATCCTCATCATCTTCTACAGAGAGGGCCATTCCCTGCAAAAGCTGGTCAAGATTGATGAAGAGAAAAACATCCTCATCATCACCAAGCGAAGAAATCATATCCTCCACACCTTTTTTCAGGATGGAGAAACTTATCTCTGCCTGTGCGTATTTTGATATCAGGGAAGAAAGCACATCGGAAATCGGAATGATCTTGATTCTCTTTCCCAATTCGTTCATGATCGAGCATTCATGGAAGAGCACGCTCTTGCTCGTGGCCTTATAGCTGGAGATTGCAACGGAGGAGAGGGCACAGTTGGAGAGCGTGGATATGAACTGAGGAGACCAGATCTGACCATAGAAGAATGCCGTATGGGCCTTGCTTCCGTATGTCTTTCGAATGAATGTCGTCATCTTCTCTATCTGCCGTCCCCTGTCTTTTGGAAGGTTAAGCCCGATTATCGATTGACTGTAGCTGCCGCTGAGGATCTCCAAATCTCCCCTCTTGCAGAGTGCGGAGAGTAACATGTTAATCTCAGGATTGAAGCTCTCGAAATACTTCATCACCCCACTCGACTGATAGAGGTTGAACCTCACTCCTTCACTGTTATAGAGGAAACGGAGAACAGGCTGGTATATGAGTGAAAGCGCCCGTTTAAAAGCGGGCGCGGGAGCTGAATTACTAAGCGTCGTATACATGCCTAGTGCTACTTTCACATCCTACCTCTCTACTATGCACTTCTTAGGACAGATCTCCATGGCCTTAGCCGCATTTGCCTGATCAAGTGCACAGTTGTTATATGAAAGGAAATTATCCACTTTGAACGGAGAATTTTCAACCTTTAATTCACACATTTTGCATCCAATGCATCCTGCCTGGCAATATGTGCGCACTTTAGCACCACTCTCATGGTTGTTGCATGCGACAAGATATTTAGCACTGTAAGGAACCATTCTGATGACTCCGTTAGGGCATACCTTCGTACATTTCTTACAGCCTATGCACTTTTCTTTATCAACGACAAGGTTACCTTTCTCATTACGGCTTATCGCGCCAACAGGGCAGACGTTCATGCAGGAACCAAGATGAAGACATCCCTCCTTGCATCCGTTGGGCCCTCCAAGAAGAAGCGATGCCGCATTACAGTCGCTCATACCCTTGTAATCATACTCAGTCAATGTGACATCCTTAGAGCCCTGACAGAAGATGAAGGCAACTTCCTTCTCCTTAGCCTCGACCTTTATTCCAAGGATCTCTCCCATTTTCCTTGCGAGCTCTGCTCCACCGGGGCTACAAAGACCGGCCTCAGCCTCCCCTTTGTAAACAGCCTCTGCATATGCGGAACAGCCTGCAAAACCACAACCGCCACAGTTTGCACCGGGCATCACGGCTTCAAGCTCTTCAAGTTTCTCGTCCTTCTCTACCTTAAGTTTTCCTTCTGCGAACTGCAGTCCTATTCCAAGCACGAGACCTAGGACTGCGATTACGATGAATGCCAAGAATATAGCCATCTCTCTCCTCCCTTATGCCAAGTGCAGATTGGTAATCAAACTGCTGTCGAATCCCATGAACGCAAGAGCCATGAGGCTTGCGGAAATGAATGCGATTGGAACACCTCTGAATACCTTTCTCACCGGAGTCATTTCAAGTTTTTCCCTTATATTACTCATGAGAATGATAGCAAGCGTGAATCCAAGACCGGCTGCAATTCCCGCGGTAAAAGACTCCAGAAGATTGTAGCCCTCATCAATGTTGATGATTGCAATACCGAGGACGGCACAGTTCGTCGTGATGAGAGGGAGATAGATACCAAGCGCCTGATAGAGCGCAGGACTCATCTTCTTGATGACCATCTCAACAAGCTGCACCAGAGCGGCAATTACGAGAATAAATGCGATCGTCCTGAGATATTCAAGCTCGAACGGCACTAAAAGGAACGTGTGAACCGCATAGCAGACGACGGATGCGATGCCTGTTACAAACGTCACCGCGATTCCCATTCCTATGGCACTCTCGCTGTTCTTACTTACTCCGATGAACGGGCATAGTCCCATGAACTGTACCAAGATGAAGTTCTGGATGAATATATATGTTATAAGAATTCCAATATAGCTCATTTCTTCCCCCTAGAACTCTTCCACTGGAAGAATGCCTTCAGATAGCCCATTACAAGAAGGGCTCCGCTGGCAAGTGTGAGTACTCCGATCGGAGACTCGTTGAGAAGAGGTATCTCGATGACTCCATCAAATCCACCGACGGCGAAAAGAGTGATCGTACCACTTCCCAGAACCTCTCTTATAAGGGAGATAAGAGTAAGAGACATGGTAAATCCCACTCCCATTCCAATTCCATCCAGAGCACTGTCAAGTACTGTGTTCTTGTTTGCGAAAGCCTCCGCACGACCAAGGATTATACAGTTTACCACGATCAAAGGCAGGTAAACGCCAAGAGCCGAATAAACAGAGGGGACATATGCATGAAGTACCATCTCTACGATTGTAACGAACGAGGCGATGATTACGATGTATGACGGTATTCTTATCGTATCGGGTATGATCTTTCTCAGTGCTGAAATCGCCATATTCGAGAAAGTCAATACGAAGATTACACTCAATCCCATCCCAAGGGCATTCGAGACCTGAGTAGAGACTCCTAGGGTCGGACACATTCCAAGCATGATTATAAATGTAGGATTCTCTTTGAAAAGACCTTTCGTGAGTTCCTTCATATGTGCACTCATACTCCACCTCCTAAGCTCTTAGCAAGTTCGCTACCGTTACGAAGTGCCGTGGAGACCCCTGTAAACGTAACAGTTGCACCACTTACCGCAGCCGCATCATCGGCAGAAAGATCTGAGGATGTGACTGGCAGCGGATTCTCTCCTCCAAGACCACGGAACATATCCATGTACCAGGAGTTCTCAGCATTCTTTCCAAGTCCCGGAGTTTCACTGTTCGTCGTAAGCTGTGCACTTATAAGTTCCCCATCCGGGTAATAGGATGCGATTATCGTCATCGCGCCACCGTAACCATTAGCATTCAGTTCGAAGACATAGCCGGCAACCTCATCCCCATCGAGAATCGTATATGCGACATTTGCATTAGGAGTATCGATTGCAACCTCATCTCCGACCGTGTACTCACCTGCAGCAACCGCAAGAGCTGCCTCCCTTTCCCTGATCAGATTCTCCGCGATTACTGGAGCCGTTACACTGTTCACGATTCCACATAGTCCTGCGGAAACCGCACAGATAAGGAAGAGGATGATTCCGGTTTTCATTATCTCTTTCATACCTTCTCCCCCTTCTTTTTCTTCTCAGGTTTTACATAACCGAACTTCTTCGGCCTTATATAACGGTCAATCGTCGGGGTGATGATGTTCATAAGGAGAATCGCTATCGAAACTCCCTCAGGAAGAGATGCGAAATACCTTATGAGGAATGTGAAAAAACCACAGCCTATGGCATATATGATCTGACCTTTCCTGCTTGTGGGGCTTGTTACCCAGTCGGTGGCCATGAAGAATGCACCGAGCATGAGTCCTCCTGTTAATACAGGAAGAATCACTTCTCCCCCAAAGAGGCCCATTCCACGAGGAAGGCCCCCGAATATCCAGCTGAGAAGGGCAAAAGAGCCAATGTAGATCACAGGAACATGCCATGTGATTATATGTTTAGCAATCAAGAAGATTCCACCAAGGAGAAGCAGGAATGCACTTACCTCGCCAATACAGCCTGCGATGTTTCCAAAGAATGCATCTATCACATACCCGCTTATACCGGTGGCATCCTCAATGCCGGATGCAAAATGACTCATGGCAACGGAAGCAGAAGAAAGGATATCGACATTGCTTCCGCTAGCTCCGGAAGAGACAGAAGTCTTAATCGCAGAGAGCATTGTCGCACTTGAAAGAGCATCCGTCGGATGATAGACGAAACGGGGAACGATAAAGGTACTCATCGCACTTGAGAAAGAGAAGAAAACGAACACCCTTCCTGCAAGAGCCGGGTTCATCCAGTTACATCCAAGACCTCCGAACGTCCACTTGACAACGGCTATGGCGAATATTGATGCGATAACCGGAATGTAAAGAGGAACGAGAGGACTCATATTCATTCCAATGAGAAGTCCCGTGACGATAGCTGAATAGTCCTTCAGCGTGTTCTCCTTGCTTACAAGACCAAGCAGATACTCGACAAGAACCGACGATCCAACAGATACGAGAAGTACAAGAAGAGCCCTCAGACCGAAAGCGAAAACGCCCCATATGGCCGATGGAAGCAGGGCAATAATGACATACAGCATCGCCTTATCCGTTGATAAGGATGAATGCACGTGTGGGCTGACCGATACAGTTTTCATTTCACCTTCCTCCCCATCTTCTTACCAAGTTTGAAACCCTGTACCAGTGGGATATGTGACGGACAGGAGAAGGCACAACAGCCACATTCCTTGCAGTCCATCAGACCATAATCCATAGCAGCCTGATAGTTTCCATATTTGATATTCCTGAACATCTTGTTAGGCATGAGCCCCATCGGACAGTGCTCAACGCACTTTCCACATGAGACGCATGGCATGCTCGTCTTGTCATCCATGATTGGAAGGGCGAGAAGTCCACCCGTACCTTTTGTAGTCGGAGTATCTTCCAAGGCAAAAGCAAAACCCATCATGGGACCACCTGAGATCAGCTTGTTGATGTCATCTTTTAGCCCTCCGGCGAAAGCATAGAGGTCCGAGGCTTTCACTCCGATCGGAGCGAGGACATTCTTTGGATTTTTGACACTCTCTCCAGTAACGGAGACGACCCTGTCTATCAACGGCTTATGATGGACAACCGCCTCATAGACGGCATAGCACGTGCTTATATTCGCAACAACAGCCCCGATATCCAGAGGAAGTTTTCCACTCGGGACTTCCCTGCCGATCGTGGCCTTTAAAAGCTGCTTCTCATCACCCTGTGGATATTTTACTTTCAGGGCAACCACCTCAATGGGGTAAGAGAGAGTGCTTATCCTCTCTTCAAGTTTCTTAACAGCGTCCATCTTGTTCATCTCGACGCCGATCATGATCTTCTCAGGTTTAACGATCCTGGAGATTATCATGATACCCTCAAGGACCTTGTCTGTACGTTCAAGCATCGTCCTGTAATCGGATGTCAGATAGGGTTCACACTCTACCCCGTTCACGACAAGGGCATCCACCTTCTTATCCTTAGGAATAGAGAACTTCACATGCGCAGGGAAGGTAGCACCACCCATACCGACGATTCCCATATCCTTGACAATCTTCAATAACTCCTCCGAAGAGAGGGAGTCATAATCATAGACGGCATCAAACATGCCGTCATCCTGCGTTTCATCCACCTTTATTACAAGGCAGTCGGCCACAGCACCATTTGCAAGGCGTACGCTCCTGACATCAGTGACAGTACCATCCACAGGGGAATGGACGTTGGCAGAGATGAAGGAGGACGCAGCACCTACGAGTTCTCCCCTTTTCACGCTATCTCCCTTCTTCTTAAGGCAGGTTGCGGGCGCTCCTAAGTGCTGTGACATGGATAAAAGCAGCTCTCCTGGAAGTGGCAGCTTTTCTATTTTTGAATCCTTAGAAAGCTCCTTCCTGTCAAGAGGATGCACACCACCCCTCTTGAACGTGGAAATTCGGCTCATATTTACTCCTTTGTTTAGCTTGATTGATGATTTATTTTAAGACAAACTTTAGGGATATGCAAATTCAAATATCCTTTAAATGTGGGAAAAACCAATCTTTTGCCCATATTATTTGAAAAAGCTAAAATCTTATCGATAATTCATTATCTTTTAGAGAGAAAAAAAGACGTGTTCATTTGACCTACATGATGAATACGTTTTAATATATACCTTATGAATCGATTCTTCAAATTCGCGTTCAGCAAGCTCAACGGGGTAAAGGTATATGCCCTTGTAGGACGCTCAGGAACGGGAAAGAGCTATCATAGCAAGCTGGTCGCGGCGAAATACAGGATTGACTTGATAATAGACGATGGCCTCCTGATAAAGGGAGATAAGATATTAGCAGGACACTCAGCAAAGAGGGATCCGAACTTCATCAGCGCGGTACGTACCGCAGTATTCGATGATGATGAGCACCGTGACCAGGTGATGAACGCCCTTTTAAAAGAGAAATACAAGAAAATCCTCATAATTGGAACGAGTGAGAAGATGATCGGAAAGATCACGAAACGCCTTGAGCTTCCACCCGCAGAGAAGATAATACACATAGAGGATGTGGCAAGTCCGGAGGAGATCGAGACTGCGATGAGGATACGCTTTACCGAGGGCAAGCACGTCATCCCCGTACCCAGTATCGAGATCACGAGAAGCTATCCCCAGATAGTGTATGACTCCATGAAGATACTCAAAAAGAACAGTGCTCCGGGAAAGAAGCAGAGTTATGAAAAGACAATAGTGCGTCCTGAGTTCTCCCGACCTGACAAAGATGAGATATCGGAAGAGGCCATAACACAGATGGTGAAACATGCGATCGGGGACTACGACCCCGTAATAAAGGTGAAAAAAGCCCGTGGCGTGAAAAACAGCGACTCCACCTACTCCATCTATGTCACACTGCAACTTCCGCTAAGGCACTACATGAGTACAACGATATCGGATTTGCAGGAATACATCACCGAATGTCTGGAGAAATACGGTGGAATACTGCTGAAAAACGTCTCCATTGAAATAGAGGAATGGGGTTAGAGATCATGGCTCTCTGCAAGGCTTGAGACATTCTCAAGCCCCTCGTCATAACCCTTTGCCCCCGTAGGCAGCTTCTGCTTGCGCGTTTTTCTCGGCTTCTTGGATTTCGAGAGCTCCTCAGGAGCTGCATTCTTCCTTCCCATGTTCTTTCCTGGCTTCTTACCTTGTATGGTGGCAGCCGCAGCCTTATTCTTGGCCTTGCTCCTGTAGCCCATCTCGTCAAGGATTATCTCCGCAGATTTCTCTATCTCATAATTGGGAGGAGTCATGGGAGAGATGAATACCTTTATCTCCCTATACACCTCTTTCACCCTCTCTTCCTGACTCATCGATTCGGGATTGTCCAGAACGATTAGAGGTTTTAATAGGCGTGCAAAGATCACTGCCCTATCAACGGTCTCACCTTCATTCTTCGCCCCTTTAACATATTCATCCATCTCACTAAGAGCTTTCTGTATTTCTGGATAACCTATATATACGGAGAGACATGGAAGAAGATATGGAAGTAGCTTATATTTATCCATCTCAAGAAAGATCCCCTTTGCAGAGGCCGACGTGAGAATCTTGCCAACCTCCTCAGTGAGTCTTGAAGTAGAGACATGGGAAAGGTTCATGGAATTTTTGCGTATTGCACGGCGAACATCCCATTTAAGGGAGAAGCCGGTAGTTACATGATACTTTATCGCCCTTATCATGCGCACTGGATCCTCAGAGAACGAATAAGAGAGGGGAATCAGACTGCGGAGCCTTCTTCTCTTGAAATCCTCCATGGCGTTGTTGAAATCAAGAAGCTGTCCGTTCTGAGGATTATAGTAGAGACTGTTTATCGAGAAATCCCTGCGCTTGGCATCCTGCTCTACAGTTCCAAAGATGTTGTTGTTCCCCTCCTCGAAGTTCTCCTCATCACTTCTGAACGTGGTTACCTCTATGATCTTATCATGGTTGAAATATAAGTGGACGATTCTGAAACGGCGTCCGATTATCCTGGCATTCCAGAAAAGTTTCTGGACCTGACGTGGTGAGAGACTCGTGGCGATATCGAAATCCTTTGGTTTGCGGCCAAGTAGCATGTCCCTTACCGCACCACCGACGATATACGCCTCCGCCCCCTGTGCCTGCATTTTTCTTATAGCCCATAGAGCATCTTTGTCTATCTGGCTGTTCCTTACGGTATGTTCCTTAGATGAATATATTTTTGCAACGACGACTTCCCTGCCGCCTTCGGTCTTATATCGGGTAAACATCATGTCTATTCTATTGAATAGCAAAAAGCCTTTCAAGATATGGATAGATGCACGTTAGGGAGAAAGGAAAGAGGCGACCGATGGCCGCCTCTTCTCTTAGGTGTTATAACTGATCACATAGTCTTTCTTATTCAACGTCACACGATCTTCATTTCCATCACTGCTTGCATCAATTGAGAAGATATAGTCATCAACTCCGATGCGTCCGGAAATGGAGACTATGCTTGGTGAGGAGAATTTAGCCGTACCCCAGAAGCGGACCTGGATGCCATTATCATCATACTTTTCACCGGGAATGGTAATCTCCTTTCCTAGATAGTCTTCACCTTCTTTACTCTTTATGTATTTTTCTGAGATAAAGACTGCATTCCTGAAAAGATTTTCAGCAGCAGACTCTTCCGTCATTTCAGGATAACCAGTACTCCTGCTTGCGATGAAATCACTGACAGTTCCCCTCTCCTCAGGAAGAAGGCTGTCCCCTTTTTCCCCGCCCATGCCAGGACTGCAAGAAAAGGCCAGCAGGGCAAAAAACAATATTGCTGAGATTCTGATAATCTTAATTTTCATAATACTGCTCCTTATCGGATTTATTGATAGATTCCCATAGTTTGGAATTAAAATCCCAAAACCGTGGATTTGCTGCATGAATACAATTAAAATATGATGCATGTCAAGAGATTTCCTGACATTTTCAAAACTATTCCCATTTTTGAAATATAACCTTATATAACATGATATTACTTCAATTCATTTCAGTAATTCTCAGTATACTATGAAACATGGAAAACACTCCCTTGATAGACTTACAGCATGCTATTGTTATATTATGATTTTGGAGGACCAGATGATAGATCCAATAGTATTAAAAGGTTTCAGGGACAGCCTTCCTAAGGAGGAGATTCCCAAGAAGAATATAGAAAGAAAGCTCGAGAACGTCTTTGAGAAATTCGGGTTCGTACCTATAGACACGCCCGTTCTTGAATACGAATCAGTTCTGCTAGGAAAAGGTGGCGGAGAGACGGACAAGCAGATATTCCACTTTGAGGATAACGGAGGTAGAAAGGTCGCAATGCGCTTTGACCTTACCGTTCCTTTCGCACGCTTTCTCGCACTGCATCATGCAGAGCTTCCCATTCCTTTTAAAAGATACCACATTGCAAAGGCATGGAGAGGGGAAAATCCACAGAAGGGAAGATATAGGGAGTTCATACAGTGTGATTTCGACATCGTAGGAGCAGACAGTGCGGAAGCTGATTTTGAAATACTCTCACTCATGTACGCGTCCTTCAACTCTCTTGATATCAGAAATGTCACATTCCATGTGGCTAACAGGGCCCTTTTCAACGACTTTCTTGCAACTGTCGGAATAGAGGACAAGAGTATTGAGGTGCTCCGTGCTGTCGATAAGCTGAGAAAGATAGGAAAAGATGAAGTGAGAAAGATCCTTCTTGATATCACAGGAGATGAGGAGAAGAGTAATCTCATCATCTCATACATCACAAGCGGAGAAGGAAAGGACTTCATCGCAACCCTTGATTCAATCGTCGCCCTCATCGGAAGGGAAACTGAGAATTCTGAGAGAATGAGGAAGATTTACTCATATCTGAAGGAAAATGGAATTGAGTCTTTCTATGTATATGATCCATCAATCACAAGAGGGCTCGATTATTATACGGGAATAGTCTATGAAACATTCCTCAATGATTTTGAGGCGATTGGTTCAGTGTGTTCAGGTGGTAGATATAACAATCTGGCTTCCCTTTATACGAAGGAGGTGCTCCCAGGAGTCGGTGCATCCATCGGACTTGACAGGCTTCTTGCCGCACTCACGGAACTTAACAGCCCGCTTGTAAAAGATTCGAACAGTGCAAACGTTGTCGTTTTTTATAAGAAGGGAGAAGAAGAGAAAGCTCTGAAAACGGTGTTCGAGCTTAGGATGAAGGGACTGAGGACGGATCTCTACCTCCTGCCTGATAAGAAGGCGAAGGCCCAGTATGAATATGCGGAGAAGCTCTCGATACCATTCGCACTTAGTTTCGCAGATGGAAACTATATGGTGAAAAATCTGAAAACAAGGGAGAGTGTTGAGACTAATTCCCTGTTAAGGGTGGTGGAGCTTTGCCAATAGATTTCTATTCCCTTCCCGTATATCAGAACAAAGAGGAGATACTTAAAGCTCTCCGAGAAAACCAGGTAATCGTAATCGAAAGTCCCACAGGAAGCGGTAAGACCACACAGCTTCCGCTCATCCTGAGGGAAGATGGTTACGATAAGAGGGGGATAATCGGTATCACACAGCCAAGGCGCATCGCAACCTTGTCTGTTACGGAGTTCATAAAAAAACAGATCGGAGATGAGAGATCTTATGCCGCCTATAAGATGAGGTTCGCAGACACATCCTCTCCAGAGACACGGATAAAAGTGATGACGGACGGCATACTCCTGCAGGAAGTCAAGGCCGATCCCCTACTCTCAAAATACTCCGTGATAATGGTTGATGAGGCTCATGAGAGAAGTTTGAATATCGATTTCATCCTGGGATTACTGAAAGAGATAATCGCAAAGCGGAATGATCTCAAGATTGTCGTCTCCTCTGCAACGATAAACACGGGCACATTCAGCCGTTTCTTCTTCAATGCCCCTATAATCTCAATAGATGCAAAAACCTACCCTATCGCAGTGAATTACATGCCCCTAAGACTGATGAGGGACAAGGAAGAGGAATACTACAAGAAAATAGATGAGATCATCTACAGGGATAAAAAGAACAACCCCGGTGATGTGCTGATCTTTCTCCCTGGCGAGGCTGAGATAAAAGGCCTGATAGAAACGCTTAAAACCTCAGAACATTCATCCCACTATCAGATATACCCCTTGTACGGAAGGCTGAGCAAGGAGGAACAGGAGAGGGTATTCACCCCGACGAAGGAGGGAAAGATAAAAATCGTCGTAGCAACGAATATCGCGGAGACGAGCATTACAATAGATGGGATCACGACAGTAATCGATTCCGGGCTTGCAAAGGTGAACTACTATAACCAGAAGGACTTCACATCAGCACTCATAGAACAGACGATCTCCAGAAGTTCTGCAAACCAGAGGAAAGGAAGAGCAGGAAGGACGAGGGCCGGAGTATGCTATCGTCTTTACAGCGAAGCTGATTTCAAAGCCCGTCCTGAATATGCAGAAGAGGAGATTCTTCACTCAGACCTTGCGGAAGTCGCACTGAGAATGAGTGAACTCGGAATATACAACTATGAGACGTTTCCATTCATTACCCCGCCAAAGGCCAATGGTCTGAAAAGTGCAGAAGAGACGCTCAGGATAATCAATGCTATAAACGCGGATCACACGCTGACGAATATCGGTGAGATGATGATAAAATTCCCCCTACTCCCTCGTCTTTCACGAGTAATAGTGGAATCGATAATGAACTACCCCTCCGTCATGGACGAGGTTCTGGTGGCCGTGAGCACACTTTCGACAAGACAGGCATATGTCATGCCCATCGGAGAAGAGTATGAGGCAAGGAATGCACATAAGGCATTTCAGAACCAAAAGTATGGGGATTTCATAGGAATGCGTACGATGTTCGATGCTTATAAGAGTCTCAACACGAAGGAAGAAAGAGCATCCTTTTCAAAGACCCATTATTTAGACATGCAGACCCTTGACGAGATTCAGAACATCCATAAACAGCTTTCTGAACAGATCTCAGAGGAAGGAATATACATCGGGCACGGGGGTTCCATCGATGAGTATTTCTCATGCCTGATCGCAGGACTGAGGCAGTATGTTGCAAAAAAGGAGGACAATTACAGCTATAAGACCATAACGGCCGACAGAATCTACATACATCCCGGATCATCCTGGTTCAAGATCCTACCTGAGTATATCCTCGCAGGAGAGATCGTGAAAACGAGTAAAATGTATGCACGTACGGTGAGTCCCGTTCAAAAGCAGTGGATAGACAGGGTTGATCCTTCGCTCATAAACGAGCTGAAAGGAATCAGAAAGCACGATAAGAAACAAAAGAAGGGAGAGAAGGCAATCAAGAAGTCAGAGGCAGTATCGAGCGATGACATGCTTTCCTCTCTCAAGACCATCAGCATAGGGAAGAAGAAATATTATGTACTTCCCATCTCTGACATCTCCAGGATAAGCAATGTCAATAAGAACACGAAGTTCTACATAGAAATAGATACGCATCTTTCGAGAAATCCTGTAAAGGCATCCAGATTAAAGGATATGAGACTTATAAAAGGTGAGAAAGTGCTGAAAGGAAAAGATGCGAAGAAGAGTGTCAATTTTCTTGAGGATGCTGAAGGACTTGATTACATGCTTTCAAAACTGCTCTTCGTTCCGGTTGAGACATCAAAAATGAATTATGACATCCTGGGAATCAGCCTTAACGGAAATAATGCCACGATGGTTCCTTATAAGAGCATAGTCGAGGCGGCAGAAGAGACTCTCTCTTCCCTCTATGAAATGGTGGAACTCATTCCAAAGAGAAAGAAGAACCTCTTTAGAAAGATATATCCTTATATAGAGCAGATTGAGGATTTCCTGTGATTATTTGTTTTTAATTCAATGTGTTGAAAAAAAGAGCCGGAATCCCGGCTCTCATATTTTTAAACTACTCTGTTAAAAGACTCTCAAGCGTAGCAACCTGTTCTGCGCTCAGTCCTACCTGGGTTGTAAGATACACCTCAGCAACAGACTTCAGAGCGGATTCTGGGAATGGTCGCCCGTTTATGGTTGTAAAGAAATCTCGGATGATGGAGCTGATGGCATCATACCTCTCTGTCCCCTCCTCTACACCATAATAATTCTCATAACTCGTCATGTAGTCCTTTACGATCTCATCCATGCTCGCACCTGCAAGCGCCTCTAAAAGAGCACTTACCATTCCTGCCCTGTCCTTGCCTTCATTACAATGGATTAATACAGGGCCGACAGGATCAGCGAGAATGAATTCAATACCTTCTTTCAGTTTTGCCTTGAAATCATCCGTACGGAAATCAACACCCATTCCAAGAAGAACAACATCGCCATTCTCATAGAGCGTAGCATAGTATGAATTAGGATCAATCGTCATTAAAAGAGTATCCTCCGTGTCTGCGAGGTTGACCACCTTTCTTATACCGACCTCCTTGGCAAGAGCATCCGCATAAGGAGCTCTCGCATCACCGAGGGCAGGATTGCATGAGCGGTAGATCATGTTCTCATTGAGATTGCCACCGCTGAGAGCTCTGAAATTAGCAAATACCTCATCGCTTGCGTAGTCATCCCTGTTATCCGTCCTCTCAAGATGCCTTATCTCATACTCACCGAGATATCCACCTTTCTCAGAGAGTGTAATCGACATAGTTGAACCGACTCCAACACCGTAGGTATTTGCAAAATCCGCATAGGAAAGAGCAACCTCAACATTCTCTCCATCGACCTTCACAAGAGGATTCCCGTTATCAACATCGGAATAGCTTGTCACAATCGGTGCTGCGACTGTCTGTCCGTTGACTTCGATATTCACGATATCCCCAAGTGCGAACTCCTCAGCATAATCGGAGACAAGAAGATCAAGATACGTGTTACCATATCTGGAAACTTCGATTATTGTTCCAACTATTCCTTCAGACTTTTCCGTCTCCTCCTGCGTAACAGCAGGTGTAGCTACAACAGGCTCCTTATCAACCTTCTCATCAACATTCACAGTAGCACAGGAAGAGAAGATTAACAGAACCGATAATAGCAAGATAAAAAATTTCTTCATTCTATTCTCCTTTCTTAATGAGATTATTTTAGCACTAAAAACAGGATTTAATGCAAAAATTAAATTGTCTGCCTGCACCCCACGATTTATAATCTATGCATGAATTACAACATAGAAGATCAAGCATATCCAATACCTGAAAATATAGAAAACTGCATAAAGGCGGGCTATCTTGCAGATGCAAAGATCCTGATTGATAACTATCTGGGGAAAAATATTCCTTCTGCACTCAGACAGCGGCTTCTGATAGAAAAGGAGATAATGCATAGAAGAGCCTCCTATTACAGCTTCCGCTATGAGGAAGCCGAAAGAGAACTGGAAAAGAATTTCAAGAAATATGAAAGAGGGATGCTCAAGCACTTTCTCCAAGATGGACTCCTGGAATGGGCTTACATCAACGGAGAGCTGAGGATAGAGGGTAAGCTCATCGCAAATGCTGCAAAGCGCTGCGACATTCTCAGAGATGGAAACACATATGATTATGATCTGAAAAGAAGAGACGCATTCATCTCCCTGATAAAAGATAAAAAAGAAGTAAAAGCAGATATAACTGTTAAAGAAACTATAAAATTAAATAATAATTCCAAAATCGGAAGAAATATACATGTGAACTTACCATTATCAAAGGAAATACCAGAAAGGATCTCAGATGTGAGAATACTATCTCATTCTGAATCACTGACCGAGATCGATTCTGTGAATGCTGCCATGAGGACAGTGGTATTTGAAAAGAAAGCAGAGAAAGATGATGAGTTCTCCATAACCTTCTCATATACGGTGAAAGAAGAGCTCAGATCTTTTCCTCAGGACGGGGGATTCATAGAAGAAGGTCTGGACGAGTATCTGAAAGAGGAGCTTCCCCATATAAGATTCACCCCATATCTGAGAAAACTGGAAGAGGAGATCACCAAGGGAAAACACACTCCAAAGGAGAAGGCAGAAGCGATATATTATTGGATAACAGAGAACGTGAGATACTCCTTCGTCCGACCCTATGCAACGATAAACAACATTGCAGAGTATGCGGCAACATCACTAAAAGGAGATTGTGGGGTACAATCGATACTTTTCATCACTCTTTCGAGGATCGCAGGGATTCCTGCACGATGGGAGTCAGGCTGGTATGTCACACCGGAGGAGATATACAACCATGACTGGGCAGCCTTGAACATCTCAGGAACATGGTATCCCGTGGACTGCTCATTCGGAGGTGGTGCATTCCGTGAGGGTAACAGGGAAAGACAGGAGCATTACTTTGGAAATCTTGATATATTCAGAATGATTGCAAATACCTCCTGCTCTCACCCCCTTACAGGAAAGAAGGCATATAGCCAGGATCCCACGGACAACCAGAAAGGAGAAGTGGAAATAGATGGAGTATCCCTGATAGACGGTTATGAGATAAAAAGGGAGGTCATCTCATTCTTGACAGAAAAAAGCAGGTAGAATACCTACCTGCCATACAATAAGTAATCAGATATTATCCTTTAAAAAGAGGCCTCCGCGTTTGAAAGCCCTCTTTCCGGCAAGAATCCTATATGCGATAAGACAAGAAAGCGTATAAATGAAGGTGAGAGCCATCATGGCATACATCAGTTCCGGCCTGTTCTGAGCATAACTGTATGCGGGAAGATTCGCACAAAGGATTATGGGAATTACAAGGAAGAACACCACCCCTGTAGAATAGACGTAATCCGTGGAAGCAGGGCTTTTGAACTCGGGATCAACAACGCGAAGAAGAGCAAGACCGGTAGGTAGTGTTCCTGTGGCTGTTCCAAAGAGAAGAAGCATCCGGAAGAACTGGTAATCCTTAAAAAGCCTTGAGCAATACCATGGAAGGATGAAGCAGGTTATGAGTATTCCCAAGATGGACAAAAGAAGGATAGGAAGCCAGTAGCGGGTAATTGCCACAATGCTTATCGCACCAAGACTTGCAGCAACCGTAAGATCCACGGCCAGTCCGTTTATCCTGTTCATGGTCCCGTTGTCGATAGTATAATTGATACCAAGTCTCGTCATCACCATGCGAACAAAGGAAGCAACAAATACACTGAATATGAAGTTGACACCCCAGAGGCTGTTCATGAGCTCCTCTGCAAGGGCTCCGAATGGAGAGAGAATGATTCCAAGAAGAGTAAGAAGAGCCCAGGAGAGAAGATAGCAGAAGAATATCAAGGCAATGTGATATGTAAGAGAGTCTATGCTCTCACTCTCCGTCGTTGAATATGAGGCTTCGCCTCTTTCACCTTTTTTCAGGAATCCAGTCCCTTCTCCCTTTCTTATCTCATCAGCAACGGACTTTTCAACCCATCCACGCTTGAGGCCAATATTTATGAGGATGACGCCACCGACAGATCCTACCAGAAAGCCGATTGCGGCCATGCAAAGTCCTACGGAAGTAGCTCCCTCGAAGCCCAGGCTTTCCCATGGAAGGCTCATTGAATAAGCCTGTCCAGGACCGAGTTCAAAGCCCAGAGGAAGGCTCAGAGCTATTGCAGGAAAGAGATCAGGCATCACAGTCCTAGTGAGGATGAATACCAAAAGAAGAGCAAGAAAACACTGAAGCCCATACTGGGCGACGATGGAAACGGTCCCCTCAGCTACCACGCCTTTTCGCTTCTCCGTATTCTTATCACCAGTACGGAGCATCGTCGCAATAAACGATATGTTCAACAGATGGTAGACCAGGTCTCCGAGAAAATCAGCACTAAGGCCGAAGTGCGGAGCTATATAGTTATAGAATACCAGCATCATCGCACCTGCAATTATGGAAGAAGGAATCAAGAAACGCTGTAAAAACCGTATACGGGATCTGAGAAATGCACCAAGAAGAAGCATTCCAGATATGATTCCAAGATGGATTATGTATTCAAAATTCATCGACAGAACACCTCCAGAAGTCTTATTTGTCACTCTTGTGACGAATCGGATATAGTTAATAGTCCTTATTAAGTTTTAACCACTCAAAATACAAATCCTGATAAATCAAAGTACTCTCCTTCCCTTTTAAACGGAAACGGTAAAGTATTCCCTTATGGTAGAACTCCACGGTATATTTTGCGCAGATTATCATGGATTCGATTTCAGAAAAGGGAAAAACGTATTCCTCTATCTCTTTTGTTTTAAAAACGATTCTGTCAGGGAAAGCAGAGAGTTTGAAATCCTTTGAAATCGGGACATTCCGACCCTTCTCTCCTCTCTGGAAGAGTATACCATTTCCATCAGGGAACAGCTGAGTATCAACTGGAGCTTTCAAGAGGGATGAAAGCATAGACCTTTCCTTCTCATGATATTCAGCCAAGGAAATGCTTTTCCCCTCTGCTACCAGATCATAATATCCATTGACCTCATATTTCTTCATGCATCTGGAACAGACGACATATGTTCCCTCAGAATGCATGGTAGCAAATGATCCGCAGGAAGAACAGGCATAAACAACCCGCTCAATTCCTTCTGCCTGCACGGAACTGTCATAGTATTCCAGACCTTTTTCCTTCTGCCATGCGGTGGTGTCAAAACTGAGGTTATCCGAGACGATCTTTACAAGCTCAGGCAGACTCGATCCTTTTATCTCATCAGGAGTGAGAACTTTCTTAACCGTCAGATAGACTTTTCCTCTACGTTCCTTCTGGCTCCATCTCGGTTTCTTAGAAAAACCTCCCTCGATATTAATGAACACCGTGGGGACCTTGAAAAGCCGCACGAGCTTAGCAGTTGCCTCCGTGATATCCATCATCCGCCCATCCCATGTTCTCGTACCTTCAGGGAAAAGACCGACGACATCACCGTTTTTCAAAGCACTTGAAATGCTACGGATCGTTTCGAGATCGCTTCTACCCTGAGTCTTAGGAATTGCCTGAACCCAGTGACGGAGAAGAAAAGAAGGAATTTTCATCTTAAAAAGGTAGGCACCAGCAACCCATCTTATATGCAAAGGAAAACGTGCGGATATGAAAAAGGGATCTAAAGTATGTACATGATTAGAAAAAACAATAGCAGGCCCCCCCATAAGGGAGTCAAGCTTCTCCTCTCCTCTGAAATCAAGACCGTATCTTAATTTCAGATAATTCCCATAAAAAGGCCTGAGAATATATCTCATGGCCATCGGCATCTTGCTCATGTTGCTATCCCCTTCGTACAAGTTATCATGATAAATCGCATCTAGTCTACAATAGGGAAAGAGAAGGATGTTATTTTTAAAGTAAAAAACAACGGGCTCCTGAGAGCCCATTGCAGTCCAGTTAACAAATCGTTAATTTATCTTTTTCTCCAGGGCATATGGAAGGAGTGCATAGAACCCGGAGCATATTACAAGATCCTCAACCCTGTTGATCTCGTTCGGAGCGTGTGCCTGCGCCTCATCTCCCGGACCGAAACCGATGGCAGGAATCTTATGGCGTCCCGTGGTAGCAACACAGTTCGTACTGAACGTCCACTTATCAACAACAGGATCCTTCGCATACAACGCCTTATAATCGTTTATTGCAGCCTGTACAAGTTCATGGCTCTCAGGAATCTTCCATGTCGGGAAGTAAAGCTCCTGAGAGTACTCCTTGTTCGTCCAGCCTATCTTCTCATAGTTCGGCATCTCCACAATGATGGAATCAGGATCATCTCCTGTGGCCTCACTGACATACTTTCTAACCTGGCTGATCGCAAGATCGGCATCTTCTCCCCATGTGAGCCTTCTGTCGAGATAGAGCATTGCATAATCAGCAACCGCACACTGTGAAGGACCCTTCACATCCATCTGGCTTACAGTAATCGTACCCTTGCCAAGGAAATTATCCTCATCCGGTTGCAGATCCTCATTCAGCTTTTCTATCGCAAGGGCAGCACGAGCAGCCTTATAAGCTGCGGAGACTCCACGCTCAGGGGCAGAACCATGACAAGAGATACCTCTCAGGATTACCCTTATCTCCATCCTTCCCCTGTGGCCACGATAGATTCTACAGCTTGTAGGCTCTGTAGATACAACAAGATCTGGTTTGAAGTTTTCCTCCTCAATCAGGTACTTCCAGCACATACCATCACAATCCTCTTCCATGACGGTGAATGTGAAGTAAACAGTATATTCACCACCATAACCAAGCTCTTTAAGGATACGTCCGGCAGTTATCATGCTGGCAGCACCTCCTTTCTGATCGCTTGCACCACGACCGTGAACCAGACCATCTTTTATCTCACCTGAGAACGGATCAAAGTTCCAGTTCTTCATATTTCCAACTTCAACGGTATCGATATGGGCATCAAATGCTATCTTCTTAGGACCGTTTCCGACCCTTCCTACAACAGAACCTAATCCATCGATATATACCTCATCAAAACCCGCTTCCTTGCAAAGTTCTACTATGAGGCGACAGACATCCTCCTCTTTTGAAGAATAGCTCTTAGTTCTTACGAGTTTTGAAAGGTTCTCCGCCGTATATGAGCGGTACTTCTCAGCTAAATCACGAATCTTTTCAGTTATTCCCATAACATTCCTCCTACTTTATCCTATCTGCTTTTTTCCAAAGCCTCTTCGCACACTCCCTGCTCTTGGCATAGATCTCATCCGCATCAATATCGCAGAACTTCTTATCCTTGAGAACAGTCTTACCATTTATTATCACAGTATCTACCGAATTGCTGCTTATTCCCCATACGAAATGGGTAGCCGCGTTCTTCTTTACAAGAGGTGTCGGAGCATCATAATCAAGAAGAACAAGATCAGCCTTGTAACCTTCTTTTATCCGACCAAGCTTGAAGCGGGAAGAGAACGCGCTCTCAACAAGAGCGTTTCCCCTGTTAAGAATCTTAAGGAAATCAGCGGGCCACATCGCACCCCCATCATCCTTATGCTTGAAGAATGCGATCTTGATCTCCTCAAACATGTTACCACCACAGCCATCCGTACCAAGGACAAGCTTATCGATATCTCTAAGATGCCTGTTGTAACCGACATGGTTGTTCATATTGCTCCTCGGATTATGCGCAAAGAAGCATTTTCTCTCATTGAGAAGCTCAATTTCTGAATCATAGAGGTACAGGCCATGTACAAGGAGGCTTCTCTCATTCAAGAGGTCAAAATCATCAAGCCTCTCCACGATATCCTTCGCATATCTGTGATGAGAATAGACCTGATCATACTTATCCTCAGCGATGTGGATATGGATACCTCTTCCCGTCTCCTCCTCTGCGCCTTTAAGCATCACCATTCCCTCATCGGGAATCGTGAACGGGGCATGCGCTCCTATCATGGCCTCGACAAGAACATCCTTCTTCTCCTTCAGTTCCTCATCGACCTCTTTTGCAAATCGTATGTTCTCTCTTACCCCGTCTCGAATCTCATCCATGCCACGATTTCTGTCCGTCACCTCATAGCATGTCACTCCACGGATTCCGACTTCTCTCATTCCTTTTGCTATCACTGAAAGAGAGCCGTCGATGAACGACGGGGATGCATGATGATCCACGACACTGGTAGTGCCTGCCTTGATCGCATCCAGGGAACAGATGAGGGATGAGTAATATGTACTCTCCTCATCAAGAGCCCTATCCAGACGCCACCACCACTCTCTCAGGACTTCGATGAAATCCCGCTGAGGATTTGAATCGATGAGCATTCCCCTCGAAAGCCCTGAATAATAATGGTGATGGGCACACACATTGCCCGGGATCAGGGTCTTACCGCTTCCATCGATAATACACTCTGCCTTGACATCCAGGTTCACCCCGATCTTCTTGATCTCACTCTTTTCGATATAGACATCCTGCCCCTCTGTAACCGTATATGGGGGTTTAGTCTCGAAAAGACGCACGTTTCTTATCAATATGCTCATACTCACTCCTCCACTGGACCAAGCAGGTAATGATAGCTTGTAAATATCTCGTCAATGAGCATCTCAAGCTCAGCAGGAAGTCCGTCTACCACAACAAGGCCATCCTTATCAAAAGAACCAGAGAGGACTTCTCCTTCATAGCGGACTGAGAGGAACTGACCATCATAGAAGAAGCCATCGTTCGTGCTCTTCTCAAAATCCTCCCTCAAGCTGAAAATGGTGAACTTCTTCCTGTATGGGCCTCCAGAGTACGGACAGAACGTCTCACAGTTTCCGCACTCGTTACAGTATGCATCGAGGTGAACGATTTCGAACGGATCGGAGAACGCTTCCCAGGATCTCATATCTATGGCGACATTTGCCCTGTTTGGACAGACATCCACACACTTGGAACAGAGATATGAACACTCAAGACAGCGTGAGGCCTCACGTTTGAAGAACTCATCATCAGAGAGGGTAAGATCAGATTGTACAAGATGTCTCTTCTTCTCAATGAGGGAAGCAAAATACTCATCTTCAGCCGCTCTCAGCTCCTCATCATCTTCATCTACATCATCATCTTCTTCATCGTGATGATGTCCGCAAGAACATTCTTCTCCCTCTTCATGATAGTGGTGATGTCCACAAGAGCACTCCTCACCCTCCTCATGGTGATGGTCACAGGAACACTCATCCTCATCTTCTTCCTCACTCTCGATGATATCATCATAAACTTCATCAATAGCCTTTTCGACAGCTTCTCTCGCAGATGCAATGCATTCAACCACGGTACTAGGCCCTGTCATGGCATCTCCGATGAGGAATACCCCATCCTCTTCCGCATTATAAGAGAGCTCTCTAAGATCCTCATCGCTCACAGCTTCCCCTATTGCAAGAATCAGGTAGTCACAAGGAATTGTTGCACTCTCTCCTGTATCAACAGGACGCCTTCTTCCAGACTCATCCTTCTCACCCAAGGCCATCTTATTCATCGTAAGGAGACCGTCTTTGAAATCGACAGGATTATTAAGCCAATTGAAACGAACTCCTTCCTTAAGAGCTTCCTCATACTCTTCCCTGTCGGCAGGCATCTCAGAGAAACTGCGTCTGTACACGATATCAACAGTATCAACACCACCGCATCTCTTTGCAGCCCGGGCTGCATCCATCGCGGTATTTCCTGCACCGATGACTACGACATGGGATCCCAGAAGCGTCGATCCATCTTTTTTCAAACGCCGGAGGAAACTCACAGCACTCTCACGCCTTCCGTTACCACTGATCGAGATATTCTTTGATTTCTCCGCACCAATTGCGACAAAGACGTATTCAAAACCTTCCGCTTTAAGTTCCGAGATACTCTTATGACTGTTAAAGTGGAAGGTCACACCGTTCTCTTCTATGAATGCAACATCCGCATCTATGACCTTGGAAGGAATCCTGAACTCGGGAATCGTACTTCTGCAGACACCTCCTGCACTCTCATCCTTCTCGAAAACGGACACATCGAATCCTGCACGGCGGAGGAAGAATGCAGCAGACAGTCCTGCCGGACCGGCTCCTATGACAGCGGCCTTCACATCCCCATCCTCAGGCTTCTCCCAAAGTTCCTTCTTATATTCCTCAAAAGCGGAAGAGGCAAGTCTCTTTTTAACTTCCCTGATCTTAACCGCCCCCTCATAATCCTTCCTTGTACAATGGTTCTGGCATTCATGACTGCATATCCAGCCTGTTATATTCGGAAGAGCGTTATCCAGATAGATGAGGGCAAGAGCCTCGGCTTTCCTTCCCTCCGCAGCAAGATTCACATAATCAGGAATCATCTGGTGGATTGGACATGACTCCACGCATGGAGCGACAAAACAATCCAGGAGAGGAAGGGGTGTGCCAATCTTCACGCTGCCCATCCCTTTATAATCCTTTGAGGAGAACTCCTTCGGATCTTTTGCCTTCGTGCACAGCACTTCAAGTTTTCCTACATCTATACCGTTACAATCCCAGGAAGGGAGGGATGATAGTATTCTCGCATCCTCAGAAAGCCTATAATACCCACCGGGCTGCAGAAGATCGGTTGCAACGGTTATCGGGCGAATTCCAGTCTCGAAAAGCTCTTTTATATTTAAGGCATTCGCTCCTCCGGAATATGAGATCGGAAGACTACCGGAGAACTCTTTTGACAGTTTTAAAGCGACACTTAAAGAAAGTGGCATAAGAGCACGGCCTGACATGTACATCTCATCTCCAGGCAGTACCCCCTGATTGTTCACAGACCCAAGCGTGTTAGTAAGCTTTACTCCAAAGCCCCGCCCCTTCTCCTTTGCCAGTTTCATAAGACGCTTAAGCATTGCAATAGCATCATCGTACTGCAAATCATGCTCAAAACTCTCCCTCTTAAGAGTCAAGTATCCATAACCGAGACCATCGAGGATTGAACGAACCTCATCATAACCGAGAAGAGTCGGATTAAGCTTAACGAAGGTATCAAGACCTTTTTCTGTGAGCATATAGGTACAGATAGCCTCAATCTCCTTTGGAGGGCATCCATGCATCGTTGAAAGGGTAACAGAGGGGGATATGACATGGCTTATCTTATCGAGATTCTTTAAGACACTCTCTTCCTTACCCTCGTATATCGTTCCTTCGAATATCTTATCCTCCATCATCACCTTAAGAGAGGATTTGTAGGCTTCAAAAAACTCGCTCTTGCGGGCATCCATCATGGAGGAGATGAACCTCTCCATCTTCTCACTCTTAATTCCCTCAAGATTATATCCGACGGACATGTTGAATATGAATGAAGGACCTGTCCAGTTATCATGGCTAAGAATATCGAGCACATGTACGACAAACCATGCTTTCAGATACTCGTCATACGCTTTTTCCAGACTCAGCTCGGTAGACCATTCGGTATTGTATCCCTCATCACGGGCGTCAATGCAAGGCTTGGCTATCTCAAGACTATCAAGAATCTGTACAGTCTTAAGCTCTATGAACCTTGCCCCTGCTAGGTAACTTGTTATTATGTTCTGTGAAAGCTGTGTATGGGGACCAGCGGCAGGCCCGAGAGGGGTTCTCGCACTCTGAGAAAACACCTTTATGCTCTTTTTATCATCATCAGAGAAGAACATCTCCTTCTTAAGCCCGAATATGCTTCCTTGATTCCTCAACTCCCCCGTAATTCTTTCAAATAATTCCTCAAACGGTACAGGTCGCATTATGTCTGCCATCGCTTTTCTCCTATCAATTTAATTCTACCTTATTAAAAGTAACTGTCAATCAAAATGTTGCAACAAACTGCAACATTTGAAGCACAATTTTCAATATTTTTTACTTTATTTTTGCAGATAATTCGCAGTAGTCTATCATCCAAAAACAATAGGACCAATACCTAAATATTACATCTCTCAATTCCAAGATATGTATTTTATAATCTCCCATCCTACAACTTGGAAAACTAAAGATATCCCAGTATTGATAAGAATCGGTTTATATTTCACTTATTTTATTTTTTTAGAGAGTTCTCTATTTTTGTTGTTTTTACAACATAATTTTCACATTGGATAAAGTACAATATCCATATAAATATCAAGGAGAAACAAGATGATCAGAAAAATTGTAAACATAGATGAAAAGAAATGCACCGGCTGTGGTGCCTGTGTATCTGCATGCCATGAGGGGGCCATCGCAATGGTAAATGGGAAGGCAAAGCTCATAAGGGATGATTACTGCGACGGCCTTGGAGACTGTCTTCCCTCCTGCCCTGCTGATGCCATTATGATAATTGAAAGAGAAGCCCTCTCTTATGATGAGGAGGCTGTTAAAGAGGCCCATAATCAGAAGAAAACAGATTCATGCGGATGCCCCGGTTCCATGGCAAAAGAAGTAAAAAGAGAGGATGAAAGACCTATCCATTCCCATTTTACTGAGAGCAGGCTTTCCAACTGGCCAGTTCAAATCAAACTTGTACCAGTAAGTGCACCTTATTTCAATGGAGCAGATCTGCTCATAGCGGCAGACTGTACGGCATATGCCTATGGATCCTTCCATGAGAAGTTCATGAGAAACAGGATTACCCTCATAGGTTGTCCGAAGCTGGATGGGATAGATTACACGGAAAAGCTTGCCTCGATAATCCTTGCAAATGAGATAAACTCTGTGACAGTGACACGAATGGAGGTACCTTGCTGTGGAGGTCTTGAAATGGCGGTAAGGAAAGCACTTGAAATAAGTGGGAAGAATATACCGCTCTCCGTTATCACGCTTTCAACTGAGGGGAGAATCCTTTGATGAACGAAAAGAAAGGACAACTGCTTTCAGCTCTTATCGGACTGGCACGCGCAAGTGAGAATAATGAATGTAAACTGACAGAGGATACGGATCGCATCGTCACAGACTCACTTGTCACACTCGCAGAAGAGGATATAAACACCCGTGTACTTGAATATCTCCTACTGAATATTAAAAAGGAGAAAAAGCGTCTTGTGCCAGACTGTTTCAACTGCTCATCCCCTTGTGGAAGGACAAAAGATTATGATTTATCACTGATGAAAAAGGACGGAGATATAATAAGGAAACTCAAAACGGAACTGATTTCTTCTCTTATTCAGATTGCGAAGAACTCTTCTGGGAGGAAATCAACATCCTATCTTTATAAGGGGTTATATTATATGGGGCTTACAGATGTGACTAAGGGATTTCTCACATATTTTATAGATGAAGTGAAAGCCATCATAGCCCTATCTTCACAGTCATAATGCTGTCCCAAACTATATTCTCCTGATTATCTTCAGCATGGTCGTAATGTCCTCACTTGCCATGGCTACTTTCGATTTCTCAATCAGAATATTGCCTCCCGTCATTATGTAAGATGGCATTATCCTGATTTCGGCCTTTTAACTGCATTCGTAACATATATGCCCAAATCCAATATATCCTCCATGAATGATACATGAACTCCTGCAGCCTGAAAAAGAGAGATTGCTGCTCTCTGGTAATCGGATTTTTCCCCTCCATAGAAATCATCAGAAGGATTGGAAGGAACCACCTCGTTTATCATGATCGCTTTAATCTGAAGAGGATCAATTTCCACATCGTTTATATACATGCCATTTTTTAATTCCGACTCTTACTTCAAGTTCTCTCCTGATATTCATGATATACCCTCGAATCATCAATTAACATTTAACTAAACAAAAGAAATCGTATGCTTAAGGAGCCAAAAGTGAAATAGGTACTTCATAAACACCATCATCTCTTAGTCTGGCATATTTTCCAGCTGTTATCACCATCATAAAAGAGGGCTCCTTCATGTGCATATAATCCATCTTTTCCTTTATTTTTATAAGATTCTTTGCTCCCTCATCGATTCGCTTAGGATCAAAAAGTTTTACTTCGAACATTGCCCAGCGTTGATCCCTCAATTCCATTACGGCATCCGCTTCAAGGCCTTTCGAATCTCTATAATGATAGATGGAAGCATTCAATGCACTTCCATATACCCGTAAATCTTTAATTACGAATGACTCAAAAAGAAATCCAAACGTTCTAAAATCTTTTAACAAGACGCTAGGAGAAAGTCCAAGGGAAGCTACTGCAAGTGAAGGTTCAGAAAACTGTCTTGTTGGACTTCCTTGAACACGTACTTTTGATCTCACATAAGGGGACCAAGCATCTACATCCTCTGTTATGAACATCGATTCGAGTAATGAAAGGTATTTAATCAATGTATCGTCATTGAATAAGACATCCTCACTTTGGCTCATATCCTTTCTTATCAGACTTCGAGAGGCCTGGGTAGAAATATTCCTAGAATAAGAACGGATCAATCTTCTCACATCACTTGGATTTTTTCTCAATCCAAGTTCCTCCATTTTCCTTTGAACATCTATATTTATCAATTCATCAAGCAGAACATAAGGAATTTCTAACGCATCTTCATCACTGTCATCAATACAGGCTGGCCATCCTCCCTTACATAATGCTAAAGCGACATCTTCCAAAGTACGATCTGAATGCTCACTGATATACTGCTTACCATCATCAAATAATTTAGAAAGAGATATTTTACCATAAGAAAAACCAGTTTCGAAGGAGCTCATTGTATGCATTGTGAGGTTTGCAATACGTCCAAACCCTGAATGAAAAATCTCTTTTCTCTCATTCTCATCAAGGGGAGTGGAAGAACCTGTCAGTATAAACTGTCCTCTTTTTCCTCTCGCATCAACCTCTCTTCTTACAGCATCCCAAAGCCGTGGGGCATTCTGCCATTCATCAATAAGCAACGGAGCTTCCCTGTTGAGAATCTCAGAAGGCATGGTGTTGGCGAATTTAATAAAATCCTTTCCCTCTTCTGAATTATCAAGACATACCTCTGAATTTGAAACTTGCCTAGCCGATGTCGTCTTTCCACACCATTTAACCCCTGTAACTAAAACTGCACCCGACAGCCTTAACAGTTTTTTTAATTGCTGGTCAGACACTCTTTCCTTATAATCCATGAGAAAATTATAAGTGATGTTTTTTTTTCTGTCTAGTACGGAACTTTTTCCATATCTAGTACGATATTTTCACCATATCTAATACGAAACTTTTCCCATATTAGGTTTAAAATATTGTTTTATAGGGTTTATTTGTCGTCTTTAGGTAATATTAGATTAAGAATGATAGCAACTAAGGTTGCGATTACTACAGGAGAAGAGGCAAAGACCATTGTAACCCATTCTGGAAACTGGGAGAGAGATTCGCTTACTTGGCTGACCCCCATGCCTAGAGCGGCGGAAAGTCCGACTATCGAGGTATTGCGGTAACTCATTGGCTGCATCGCGACAAGTTTCATTCCCGTCATCGCAATGGAAGCAAAAACGCTTACAGTCGCACCTCCAAGCACGCACTGGGGAATCGTAGTCAGGAGTGCTGAAAATTTAGGAACCAGTCCTGCAATAAGAAGCATAATGGCTGTAAGGGATAACACTTTCCTGTTAACAACTTTAGTAGAAGAAACTATTCCTACATTCTGGGAATATGTGGCATTCGGCAACCCTCCAAAGAGGGAAGAGAGCACATTCGTAACACCAAAGCCTATGATACCACCTCTTAGCTCATCTCCAGATGGTTCCCTCTCTAGTCCACCGATGGTAGTCGCGGACATGTCCCCTATCGCCTGCACAGCATTAATCGCAAAAAGAACAGAGATAGCAAGAGTAGATGAGAATTCAAACTTTATTCCAAAAGGTGCGATTTCAGGAAGAGAGAAAAGACTCGCAGTTCCAACCGCAGACATGTCTACCATGCCGAAGAAAGAGGAGAGGATGTATCCTGCCACTATTCCAAGAAGTATGGAGGCAAGTTTCAGCATTCCTTTTCCAAAGTGATTCAGTACTGTAACACAGATGAGCGTGAATATGGAGACAACCCAGTTCTGCCAGCTACCGAAATTCACACTCCCGCTTCCTCCAGCCATATAGCTTATCGCAGTCGGATAGAGAGAAAGACCTATCGTGAATACGACGGTTCCCGTGATAAGAGGTGGAAAAAGTTTCTGTATCCTCTTTGCAAATACTCCGATGATTATGGCGACGACTCCTCCAATAAGTTGAGCTCCAAAGATCTCAGCGATTCCAAATCTGACTGCAATGCTCTGCATTGTCGCAAGATATGCAAAACTGACACCCATTATGACAGGAAGCCTTGCACCACATATACGTGTAATACCAAACAGCTGTAAAAGCGTGGAGAGAGCAGCACATACAAGAGAGGACTGGATGAGCAGGATTCTGGAGGCACTATCAAGACCTGCGACAGCAGAGACGATGATCGCGGGCGTCACACAGCCTACGATCATGGCAACCAGATGCTGAAGGGCAAGGGGAAAAGAATATTTCAAAGGAGGAAGGTGTCCATCCATTTCAAAAAGCAGGTTATTCTCATCGCTCATGGTGTAAGTATAACATGCACTTTTAAAGAACGGACAAAGAAATTACAAACAGGCAACGGACATGGATATAAAATGATCCAACATTAACTTGCGTGCACCTGAATTACGATTTAAACTATTTCCATGATTGAAAAAAGAGCGTATGAGAAGGCCTCGCTGGAGGTCATGGAAATCGATTCAGAGGAGTTCTTGAAAGGGGAATACGGAGAAGATGCGAAAGCGAAAATTCTCAGGATAATCGAAATAGAGGCCCCGATTACGGAATCATTACTCGCAAAAAGGCTCATAAACAGTTACGGAATAAAAAGGCTGGGATCAAGCCTCTCTGATTACTTTTCCTCCCTGATAAAGGAACTGGAGGAAGAAGGGAAGCTGAAAATGGAAGCCGTTGCGGGTGAGAACGTGTTCCATAAGAATGATGATTCTTCCTACTTCCGCCCTACCCCTGAGGATCCGGAGGAGATAAGATACTCATACCAGATACCGGTCTCAGAAGCCCTTAACGTAATAACCTATATTCTTGAGACAACGGGAAAGAAATACACGAAGAAGGCCCTGCTTGTTGAGTTTTCCAAGGAACTCGAATATCAGAGGAAAGGTAGCCAGGTAGTCTCTCTATTCAATAAGGCTTTTGAGGAGGGAAAGAAGAGAGGAGTGATTAGGAAAAACAGCAGTGGTAAATTCTCTCTTTGAATATTGTTTAGAATAGAAAGGAAAAACTTCTTTATACCTAAAAATATGCTTCAAAATCTTTTCCTTTACACAGTTTTTCATCATCAGTTATACTTATGCGTATAAGGAGATTCTCTATGCTGATCAACCTTGATATCAAACCTGAAATCAGAAAGAAGAACGTAGCTCGTTGTAAGGAGAAAGGGATCAAGCTCCCTACCTTCAAGGAGATGATAAACCCGAAGCTCATAAAAAAAGATGTCCTGGATAAACTTAAGGACACGGGGCTGTGGGATGTTAATCCGGTAAACCTATACAGAATTAACTGGCATAATGAGAGAAAAGAAAAAGGCGGTCTGTTTGGCGGCGTCAACTATATTGAGATTCCAAGAGAGATAACGGGAACAAAGGCCCGCATATTCGCACTTGCTGGAAAATTCTTCCCTTGTGGAGTTCATAAGGTAGGAGCTACATACTCATGTCTGGCTCCGGCTCTTGTGACAGGAAACTTTGATGCGGTTGAACAGCAGGCAGTCTGGCCAAGTACAGGTAATTACTGCAGAGGTGGTGCATACAACTCCGCACTCCTTGGATGCAAGAGCATCGCGATCCTGCCTGAGGACATGAGTCAGGAAAGATTCAACTGGCTTAAGACCGTCGCAGGAGAGATAATAGCAACCCCAGGCTGTGAGTCAAACGTAAAAGAGATATTCGATAAATGTCATGAACTGGATGCTGAAAGAGGAGCACATATCGTCATCTTCAACCAGTTCGAGCAGTTCGAGAACTACCTATGGCACTATGAGGTAACGGGAGCCGCGATACTCGAGGTACTCAATGAGCTCAATATTAAGGCAGAAAGCGTAAAAGGATACGTCTCAAGTACTGGAAGTGGTGGAACACTTGCCGCAGGTGACCATCTGAAAGAGGTCTATCCGAACATCAAGATAGGAGCTGGAGAGGCATTGCAGTGCCCTACCCTGCTGAGAAACGGATTTGGCGCACACAGAATCGAGGGAATCGGAGACAAGCACGTGCCATGGATTCACAACGTGAGGAATACGGACATGGTGCTCTCGATTGATGACCAGGACTGCATGGACACCTATCGCCTCTTCAATGAGAAAGAAGGCATCGAGTATCTTAAGAAGCAGGGACTTACGGAAAACCAGATATCTGACCTCTCCCTGTTCGGAATCTCCGGAATAGGAAACCTACTCGGTGCGATAAAGATGGCAAAGTACTATGAGATGGATGAGGACGATGTTGTATTCACGATCCTCACCGACAGCTCGGTGATGTACACATCCCGTCTTGCAGAGCTTACTGCACAGCAGGGAGCGTTCACGGAGATGGAAGCTGCAAAAGTACACGCCGCGGCCCTCATGCATCAGGGAATCGACAATGCCCTTGAGCTCGGATATTACGACAGGCTTAGAATCCACAACCTCAAATACTACACATGGGTTGAACAGCAGGGTAAGACCTATGAGGAGCTTAACAGGCAGTGGTACGATAAGAGTTACTGGAAGAGTATTCCTCAGCTCACAGATAAGATCGATAAGCTTATCGAAGATTTCAACAGCGATATCGATAAATAAATCAGATGCCGGGGCCTCCCCGGCATTATTCAAGAGGTTAAGATGAGATTCAAATATGTATGCTCGGACTGTGGTGCGGTCTATGAGACAGATGAAATAATGTACCTCTGCCCGAAATGCAGCAAGGACAACGATGGAAAAACCTTCTCGAAAGGGAATCTCATAGTTGAACTGAGCGATGAGGTTCTGAGAAAAGCGAAGGAAAAGGAACACGTAAGGGCTGAAGACTTCTACCCATATGAAACAAAAGATGAGGATGCATATCCCGTTGGGATCACACCACTTGTAAAAGCTAGAAGACTCAATGAGAGAAGCGGACTGAAAAACACGTTCTACAAGATGGATAGCCAATTAATATCGGGATCTTTCAAGGACAGGGCAAGCTATCTAGTCGCGCAGCAGGCAAAAGCACATGGGGAGAAGAGGATAGCCCTTGCTTCAACGGGAAACGCGGGGGCCGCGATGAGTGCAGTCGGTGCAGCCCTTGGACTAGACATAGTACTCTTTGTTCCTGAAAGTGCTCCCATAAATAAGCTAATGCAGTCCGTTCTCTACGGGGCACATGTGATTCCTGTGAAAGGAAGCTATGATGATGCGTTCGCCCTCTCAATCGAATATACCAAAACTTTCGGCGGAATAAACCGTAACACGGCATATAATCCAATGACGATAGAGGGGAAGAAGAGTATCTCAATCGAGCTCTTCGAACAGATGGGAAGGAAAGCTCCCGATGCGGTTTATGTCCCTGTAGGAGACGGGTGCATCATTGCCGGTGTCGCAAAGGGGTTCATAGACCTCAAGAGAGCTGGACTTATAGACACCCTGCCCCATCTCATATGTTCCCAGAGTGTTAAATCCAATGCGATATCGAAAGCATTCAAGGATGGTAAATTCCTGCCGGTAAAGGCCACAACAAGGGCCGACAGCATCTCTGTCGGACTTCCGGCGAACGGTAGGATGGCAGTCAGATACATAAAAGAGAGCGAGGGATGGTGCGTCGAAGTCGAGGATGAGGATATCCTGAATGCACAACTGGAGCTTGCCCATGATGCGGGGCTTCTCGTAGAACCGGCTGCCGCCTGTGCATATGCCGCATATAAAAAGGATGCTGATAACATCAGGAGAAAACTTGGAAAGGATGCATCCATCGTGGTACTCCTTACAGGTACGGGCTTTAAGGATATGGCGGCATTCGATGGAAAAGTAAGACTACCAGAGGCCATCGATCCTACGCTGGAAGCGGTCAGGGAAATACATTTTTAAACAATACTGAACTAAAAGATGGAAGCCGTTGCAAAATTAATAAAAAGGATATTTTACCAATTCATGCGGATTGAGGGAACGGACATAGATACGGCATTCCGCATGATCTATTCGTCAGAGTTCTACGAAAGGCTGACTGCAGCGCCGTCAGCTGTGCACGAATACTCCGACTACTGGGCTTACGACTGGATAGCAAGGGAGAACGGAATCGAGCCGAAAACTCCGGTCGAATGCCGCAAGACGGGAATAGATCCCGACAACGTCGTGGCCGCCTGCATACTATTCGAAGAAATCCGAAAAGATATGAACGCAGACCCCGCAATGTTGGCTCTCAGGTTTTCAAAACTCGAAATCTTCACTGGTCTTTTAAGCAACTCGATGAGCACTGACGGAGCAAGAGAAAGGCTCTCCTCAATCAAAAGATGAAAAAAAAAGGGGGGGGAAGGCACTTAACGATGACTGACCAGGAACTCACCAGATTCTCAAAGACGATATCATACCCTCTCCGCCATGACCCGATATCGTTCGGTCTTTCGCTATCCGATGACGGCTCGGTGCCTGTTGACGACTTGCTTGAAGGCATTTCAAAGGCGAAGTACCGTACGTTCACGGAAAATGATCTGGATATGCCGGGGAAGAAGCGCTTCATCATCGAGGACGGAATGATACGGGCCTACTACGGGCATGCAGTCGACTGCGAGGACTACTACGAGACCGATGAAGAGGATCTTGCCGACATCCAGAAAAAGAGCACGGAGGACCTCACAACGGACGATCTCGGGGAATATCTGGAAGGCCTCATCCCACACGAGGAGCTGGAAAATCTCGTCCTGGACAGCGTCATTTCATTGCTGAAGGATGTCGGAAGGGTGACCATCGGAGGTTTCGCTGGACACTCGGACTTCCCTCTTTTATTTCTTTGTGACATCTAAAATTATAGCAGAAAGGCTTGCTTTTTTCTATGCTGGAACACATCAATTCCCGAATTAATTCATTTTATTGCAATGAATTATCTGTCTTTTCCCCTGACAGCAGAAAACATACATCTTGAATCAAGACGACCATCCAGTCATCATCGACCTATGAAAAATCAGGATACCGTACACAGCTCTTGACGAAATCTTCTTGAGGCTATCTGATCCCGTAATCATCTCAGTTATAAAAATATTTTCCTCGTTTTTTCAACATTTCTCATCCTCTGGGGAATGAATTGATTTTACAGAATCGGATTTATGTCAATAACTGATTTTCTGATAACAAATAACTATTGAGAAAATACACATTTTCTCTTTTCAAAATCAACATAATCCATTATTTTTCTATCTGTTATGTTGAAGATTGGAATTGACGTAGGCTCTACTACGATGAAGGTAGTAGCCGTTGATGAGAATTTTAAACCGATATACAGCGCATATGAGCGCCATTATTCAGAGATATTCAAAAGAGCGGCGAAAATGCTTCAGGACGCTCTCGAAAAAATAGGTGATCAGGAAGTGGAGGTATCCCTTTCAGGTTCTGCGGGAATGGGGTTAAGCGAGAAATCGGGTATTCCGTTCGTCCAGGAGGTATACGCCACCCGTACCGCGGTCAAGAAATATCTTCCAGATACGGATGCAGTAATCGAGCTCGGAGGAGAAGATGCGAAGATCCTCTTTCTCAGTCACGGACTTGAAGTGAGAATGAATGGAACCTGTGCAGGTGGAACGGGAGCGTTCATAGATCAGATGGCGACGCTTCTGGGAATCTCAATGAACGACATCGACCGTCTTGCAGATGGTGCGACAGAGATATACACAATTGCATCAAGGTGCGGCGTATTCGCAAAATCAGATATCCAGCCACTTATAAACCAGGGAGCAAGAACAGAAGACATTGCGGCATCCATACTTGTCGCAGTGGTTAACCAGACCATAGCAGGCCTTGCACAGGGAAGGAAGATTGAGGGGAACGTGGTTTACCTTGGAGGTCCTCTCACCTTCATAAAGAACCTGAGAAAGCACTTTGACGAGGCTCTCAAGACCACAGGAACATGTCCGGAGAATTCCCTGTATTATGTCGCACTTGGTACAGCGCTCTCCCCAGGAGGAAGGAAAACGACGCTGAAGGCGTTAATTGACGAGATAGGATCGCTAAAAGGCAGCGGGGATTATGTTAAACTTCCAGCACTTTTCAAGGACCGTAATGAATATGAGAAATTCTTAGAGCGTCATAAGAGGGCAACTGTGGAGATGACCAATCCCCTGACCTACCGGGGAGAGGCGTTCCTTGGAATAGATGCGGGAAGTACGACGATAAAATGTGCACTCATCGATAAAGATGAGAAGATGCTCCTCTCCCGCTACAGCCCGAACAACGGTAACCCCGTGCAGGCGATAGCAAGCTTCTTGAACAGCGTGTATGATGACTATCCGGATATCATAATACGTGCGAGCGCTTCCACAGGCTACGGGGAAGAGCTACTGAAAACCGCGTTCAACCTTGATTACGGTCTTGTAGAGACACAGGCACATTTCCTTGGGGCAAAGCACTTCAGGAAGGATGTGGATTTCATCATCGATATCGGAGGCCAGGACATCAAGTGTTTCAAGATCCGCGATGGTGCCATTGATGACATCTTCCTTAATGAGGCATGTTCCTCTGGCTGTGGATCATTTTTGCAGACATTCGCAAACGCACTTGGAAAATCGAGTCAGGAATTCGCAGAGCTTGCAATTGACTCAAAAGCCCCTGTTGATCTCGGATCAAGATGCACGGTATTCATGAACAGCTCTGTCAAGCAGGCACAGAAAGACGGAGCAAGCATTGAGGATATATCCGCAGGTCTTGCTATCAGCGTCGTAAAGAACGCCCTTTACAAGGTCATCAGGGCCCAGAGCAAGGATGCCCTGGGAGAGAACATCGTCGTACAGGGAGGAACATTCCTCAATGATGCCGTTCTCCGCGCGTTCGAAATGGAACTTGAAAGAGAGGTCATACGTCCTGAGATCGCCGGACTGATGGGAGCTTTCGGAGCTGCACTCTATGCAAAGAGGATGAAGGAGAAGGATCAGACTCCATCCTCGATAATAACAAAGGAGGAGCTGAGAGAACTCAATCCGAGGATCAAGAGTGTACGCTGTGGAGGCTGTAATAACCACTGCCTCCTGACAATCAACGACTTCGGCCTCTCTAGACGGCTAATAAGCGGTAACAGGTGTGAGAAGCCTATTACGGGAATAAAGAAAGAAGAGACGAGCGAGAATAACCTCTATATGTATAAGCAGGAGCTTTTAAAGGGTTATATGACGAGGAAGGCTGAGAACAGAAGGAGAAGGCTTGGCCTGCCTCTCGCCCTCGGAATGTATGAGCTCCTTCCCTTCTATCAGACACTTTTCGAGAATCTTGGGTATGAGACCGTGGTATCTCCGTTCTCCGACAGGGCACTGTACATATCAGGACAGGCTTCAATCCCTTCTGATACCGTGTGTTTCCCTGCAAAGTTGATGCATGGTGCAATTGAGTACCTGAAGAAACAGAAGGTGGACATGATCTTCATCCCAGCCTCCTCCTATAATGTGGATGAGGAAAAGGGAACGAACCATTTCAACTGTCCCATCGTAGCCTATTATGGAGAGGTCATCAGAGGAAACCAGGATCTGGAAGGAATACCCCTTGCCCTGCCCTACCTCTCCCTTGAGAATCCGAAAGTATTTGCAAAGAGGATCGCAGATACGTTCAGCCTCGATAAGAAAGAGGTTTTCAAAGCAACGAAGAAAGCATTTACGGAACTTGAGCTTTATCACAAGAAGGTAATTGCCAAAGGTGAGAAGATCATGGAAAAGGCAAGAAAGGAAGGACGGCACATCATAGTGCTCTCAGGTAGGCCATACCACGTTGATCCTGAGATCAACCATGGTATAGACCGTCTGCTTGTAAGTCTTAATGCCTCCGTCATCACCGAAGACAGCATAAGTTACAAGACGGAGAAAAGGGATGTGGGTGTCCTGAATCAATGGACATATCATGCACGTCTTTATGATGCCGCACATTATATCGCGGATAAGAAGGACATGGACCTTGTCCAGCTCGTCTCCTTCGGCTGTGGCCTTGATGCGGTCACGACCGATGAGGTGAGAGATATCCTGCGCTCAGAGGACAAGATATACACGCAGATAAAGATCGATGAGATAACAAACCTCGGAGCTGTAAAGATCAGGTTAAGAAGCCTTTTTGCCGCAATGGAGATGAAGGAATAATGCCACAGTTTACAAAAGAGATGAGGAAGGAAGGCTGGACGATAGTCATTCCAAACATGTCTGAGATACATTTCGACATAATAAAGAGGATCTTTGAAAACTACGATATGAAGGTCCTGCTTCTTGAGAATAATGATCCCAGCCTCATAAATGAAGGACTTAAATATGTCCATAACGACATGTGCTATCCATGCCTACTCGTCATCGGACAGATGCTTGATGCGATAAAAAGGGGCCTTGTGGACAAGGACCACTGTGCTCTTGCAATCTCCCAGACGGGAGGAGGATGCAGGGCATCCAATTACTATTTCCTCCTTGTGAAAGCTCTGAAAAGAGCCGGACTGGAGAATATCCCTGTAATATCATTCAACCTTCAGGGAATGAACTCTAATCCCGGTCTGAGAATCACAAAGATGATGATTCTCCAGGCATTCACCGCCCTGATCTACGGAGACATGCTCATGATGGTCTCAAACCAGACAAGGCCATATGAGATCAACAAGGGGGATACCGACAGGCTTGTCGCGAAATGGACGGATGAGCTTGGAAGGCGCTATGCGAAGAACAGAGGATATTTCGGACACCATATGAGGGAGAACCTTAACAGGATAAGTGATGAGTTCGCCGCAATAAAACAGGACAGGAGACCGAAGGTCAGAGTCGGTGTCGTCGGGGAGATTTATATGAAATACTCCCGGCTTGGGAATAATAACCTCAAGGATTTCCTTGAGAGCCAGGACTGCGAGGTGATGCTTCCTCCGATGCTCGGTTTCGTATTCTATGGATTCACGAACGGAATCCATGACTCTGAGTTCTATGGGGGTAGAAAGAAGTACAGCTTCATCATCAAGAACATAGTGATGCCCTATCTTGAACGCTTTGAGCGCTGGATGATCGAAGCGATCGAGCGCCATGATATCTTCCACCGTCCTGCTACATTCAAGGAGCTGGAACAGTACGGAAGGAGCATCATAAGCCAGGGGTGCAAGATGGGAGAAGGATGGCTGCTCACAGCTGAAATGGTGGAACTTGTAGAGAAAGGTTATGGGAACATCGTATGCACCCAGCCTTTCGGATGTCTTCCAAACCATGTCTGCGGTAAGGGAATGATCCGTCCGATAAAGGAGAAATACCCTGAGTCGAACATCGTCCCGATCGATTACGATCCGTCAGCTACGAAGGTCAATCAGGAGAACAGGATAAAGCTTATGCTTGCAATCGCAAGGGAGAATCTTGAAAAAGAACTCAAGGAGAAAGCCCGATAAGGCTCTTTTCATCAAAAAATATTCTCTCTCCAACCTTTACGCCTCTGTCAAAAGAGGCGTATATTTCACTTCCTCCTTCAGTGACTAGTACATAATGACACTTCTCTATTCCCTCATCGATCCTTCTGATACGGCAATCTACATGGTATTCTCCGGATGAGGGGGAAAACGCGTCACTTCTCAGAGCGACAAAAGGATGTTTGAAATGACCAAGATCAATATTCCAGTCCCGGATAAGACCGTCTTGGACTTCTTTTATGTTCCTTATTCCAAGTAGAGATGCTCCTCGTCTCGTTGAGGGGGTGAAATAAAGAATATCATTCCTTCCATGCTCGACAACACTTCCATTTTCGAGCAGGTAAGTATAAGAACTCATATAATAAGCCTCTTCCATGTCATGGGTGACTATTATTGCAGTCTTCCCGCTCTTTTCTATAAGAGTCCGCATCTCATTCCTCAGATTCTCCCTCAGTGCACTGTCAAGGGCAGAAAAAGGTTCATCAAGCAATATGATATCCGGATCCATCATCAATAGACGGGCAAGGGCCACCCTCTGCTTCTCTCCACCAGAGAGCATCGCAGGCATCCTCTTCAGCAGGTGTTTTATCCCCAGCAACGTGGCATACTTATCTGCAAGTGTCTCCTTCTCCTTCTTTGAAGAACCGCTTAGTGCGATAGTCATGTTCTTATAGACGTTCATCGTCGGAAAGAGCGCGTAGTTCTGGAAAAGGTAGCCCACCCTCCTCTTCTGAGGTGGAATATCTATTCCCTTCTCGCTATCAAAGAGAACACGATCTCCTATTCTAACGACTCCCCTGTCCGGTCTTATTATCCCGGCAAGAATCCTGAGAAAGACGCTCTTTCCCGACCCAGAAGGGCCTAAGAGTGTGGTAAGGGAAGCATCAGAGGAATACGAAATGGAGAAATTGAAGGAGGGAAAACTCTTCTCAACATCTAAGATAACGTTCATCAGCTTCTCCTCGTCTTCTTCTCAAGAAGATTCGCAATAAGCAGGACGACGGTGCTTATCGCAAGATTTATAAGGACGTAGAAGAGAGCTGCTTCATCGTTATTCGTCCTCCACATCTGATAGACCGTGGTACTGATCGTAGCTGTACGGCCCGGGGTGTACCCTATGAGCATGCTAGTTGCTCCGTATTCTCCAAGGGCACGTGCAAAGGAGAGGACGAAACCGGCGAGTATCCCGCTTCTGGAATACGGCATCATTACACGCCAGAATATCTTCGTATTCGACATTCCGAGAGTACGGCCTGCCTCACTCAGAGTCTCATCATAGCTTTCAAACGCGCCCCGCACAGTGCGATACATCAAAGGAAAGGATACGACGGCAGCTGAGAGCACGCCCCCGTACCATGTCATTACGAACCTGATCCCGTATTCATCAAGAAAAACACCTAATGGTCGTCTTAATCCGAAAACCAGAAGTAGGAAATATCCTACGACAGTCGGAGGAAGGACAAGGGGAAGCGTCAGTACGACATCAAGCACCCCCTTTAAAAGCTTTGGAAGACGCCGTATGTAATAAGCTGCGAAGATCGAAAGAAAGAATACGATCACGGAGCTAATCGCGGCGATTCTAAGTGAATTGTGAAGCGGGAACAGATCCATTATCTAGAGCCTTGCAAAACCTACGGATTCGAATACAGCCTTCGCTTCATCTCCCTTGATGAACTCAAAGAAGTCGGAAGAGGTAGTACTGCTGCCCGTGTTTATCAAGGCCGCAGGATATATCACCTGCCCGCACATCTCAGGAGTAGCGGCATCAACAACAGTAAGCCCTGCTGAGAAAGCATCAGTAGAGTATATAATACCACAGTCCACGCTCAGTTCACTGACCTGGGTCGTAACCTCTCTAACATTTGAGCCGTATGTGAGGACACCAAGGCTGTTCAACTCTTGCTCATCAAGACCATAGTAATCGAAGATGAGCTGAGTATACTGCCCGACAGGAACATCGCTGTTTCCAATGGCAAGAAGCACATCCCCGTTTCTTAACAGCTCGGCAAGCTGATCGAAACTCTCTATCCCCTTCCTGTTTCCCTCTCCGACTGCGAGTGTGACCTGGTTTTCAAGAAGATCAACCCTTGTATCCTCTACAACGAACCCTTCTGCCTCCATCTCATCCATCTGCAGCTGAGCCGCGGAAATGAAGATGTCACAAGGGGCTCCTTCTCTTATCTGAGTACGCAGCGTCCCTGATGAATCGTAATTGGCTACGATGTTAACATCCGGATGATCGGCTTTGTAAAGCGTGATGATCTCGTCCATGACATCAGTAAGGCTCGCGGCAGCAAATACGATGATCTCATCTTGACCAGATGTCGCCGTCTCCTTCGCACCCTCTGCGAACAGGAGGGAAAACGCCATCAAGGTGATTAAAACAAGTGCTATTTTCTTCATATGACCTCCTCTACTCTCCACAGGAGAGAGCTGAATCTGAATTTATGACTTCCAATGCATGATCAAGGATATCCTCAATGATCCCGTAAGACTCCCTCACGGCCTTCGGGCTGCCGGGAAGGTTTATTATGAGACTCCTCTTCCTGATACCGCAAACAGCCCTTGAGAGGGCAGCCTTCTTCGTTATCTTGAAACTCTCGGACCTTATAAGCTCTGCAATTCCACTTACTTCCTTATCTATTACGGCGAGAGTCGCATCGGGAGTAAGATCACGTGCAGAAAGTCCAGTTCCTCCCGTCGTCAGAATAAGGGAGACCCCATCATCCGAGAGCTTTATGAGAGCTTCTTCTATCTTGGATTTATCATCGGGAAGAAGAGTATAAGAAACCGGGAAAAAACCATCTCCTTCCAAAAGTGAAAGAAGAACCTTTCCACTCAAATCCTCCCTCTCACCCCTATATGCGCGATCAGAAAGGGTTATCACAGCTGCACTATAGCTCACTTATTCCCCCTTTTCCAAAGTGGCACGATGGCCAGATGCACGGATTACAGGAAGTACAGAATCCAGTTCCTGAAAGGGATGAGAGGTATTTCTTCGTGATCCTTTTATCGGTGAATACGAATGGGAGAACGAGATCAAAGACAGTTCTCTTGTTATACATTACGCACCCCGGAAGTCCTAAAAGGGGCTTACCATCCAAATAGGAAACCAGCAGCATGGATCCAGGAAGAACAGGTGAACCGTATGAGATGATATCAGCACCACTATTTCTAATCGCCAGAGGTGTCCTGTCATCAGGATCAACGCTCATTCCTCCCGTAATGAGGATGATATCAGCCTTCTCTTTTGCCTCTAATATCGCTCTTGTTATTGCCTTATCATCATCGGGTAAAACCGTATGGGATACCATTGCTGAACCATACTGGGACATCTTCTCAATGATGACGGGGGTGAAAGTATCTTTTATCCTCTTGTTATAGACCTCATTTCCAGTCGTAATGAGGGCAAAATTCTTCTTTCTTATCTCCCTCACCTCCGCAATAGGGCCTCCGATTCTCTCAGCCTCTTCCAAATAACTTCTTTCTATCATAAGGGGAATGACACGGAAGCCCATGACGCGCTCCCCTTTTGAGACTCTTCGAGCGGTGTTGACGGAGGATGCGCTCATCTTATCAATCATGTTCAGCCTCATGAGCTTCTCGGTATCATTGAAGAATACCCCGTCATAAAGACTTCTGAGCTCTATCTTCCCTTCCTTCACCTCACTTTCCGATAATCCCGGGCCCTTTATGAAGGATGAAAGTCGCAGCGCGGCCTCATTCTCATGAACAAGGTCACCATCCTCATCTGTAAACACGAATACGTGATCCTTCCCCAGACTTAAAAGAACCGGAACATCCTCTTTCTGTATGATATGCCCCTTCCTGAATGGAGTATCTTTAACCTCATCCTTGATTATCCTTGTAATGTCATGAACAAGAACAAGTCCTACAGCCTCCTCTGTCCTTATTTCTTTCATATCCACCTCTAAGGAGAAATGATAGCAGTTGGGAAGTCATTATGCAATAAAAAATATAATGGAAAAATATTAATCCCCATTTCGGATAACATCGGGGGATAATGGCAAAAGGAATTAATAAAGGAAGAAAAAAACCGCCATTACGGCGGTATCAGCTTCACATGACAACATGCATTTTCTCTTTTATCTTGGCAATATTCTCATTTCCGATCTTATTTGCCTTCCTCGTACCTTCTGCCACGATCTCTTTAACCTCCTCCAGATGACTCTCGTAGTAGGCCCTTCTCTCCCTGATCGGGTCGAGAATGTTATTAAGCTTATCTGAAAGGAGCTTCTTACATGCGACACATCCGATCTGAGCATTCTTACACATGCTACAGATGTTCGGACACTCCTCCGCATTGAACGCCTGATGATACTTATAAATCGTACAGACATCGGGATTGCCTGGGATCTTAACACTGATCCTATTGGTATCGGTTACCCCGCTTTTCACTTTCCTGACTATCTCATCTGCACTGTCTGAGAGATAGATGGCGTTTCCAAGGCTCTTTCCCATCTTCGCATTCCCATCTATTCCGCAGAGCCTGCCAACAGAAGAGAGCTTATATTCAGGTTCCACGATATCCGTACCATAAAGCTCATTGAACTTTCTTACGATCTTACGGGTCATTTCGATATGGGGAATCTGATCCTCTCCTACGGGAACAAGATGGGCGTTACAGAATGTGATATCCGCACTCTGGGAGACCGGATAACCTAAGAAGCCGTAGGTCATCTCCTTATAACCGTAGTTTTTCGCCTCAGTCTTGATCGTAGGATTATGTGAAAGCTGGTTCACGGTCACGAGCATACTGTAGAATATCGTAAGCTCTGCGATCGAAGGAATCATCGACTGCTGGATTATCGTGGTTTTCTCAGGATCAAGTCCTACCGAGAGATTATCCATCGCCACCTGGTAGATAGAATCATGGATAAGCTCCGGATGTTCGAAATGCGTCGTAAGCGCCTGAACATCAGCTATGAGGATGAACTCCTCATACTCATCCTGGAGTTCCACCCTGCTTTTCAAAGATCCTACATAATGTCCTAGATGAAGACGACCGGTCGGCCTGTCTCCCGTAAGTATCCTCTTCTTCATCACTTGCCCTCCGCACCCTTCTTATGGTCGGTCACATAGAACCCGCTTCCATGAAAGACCACCTCAGGAGCTTCAAAAACCCTTTTAGCCTCGGCCTTGCACTCCGGGCAGAGCTCGGGATCATCAGCCTGGTCATAACTCTTGTAATCCTCAAAATGCTTTCCGCACCTTGTGCAGATATAATCATAATACGGCATTAAATCAAACCTCCTGAAAGGGCTGATACCCTTTCCAGATAACCATCAACCTCTTCTTGTGACAGCTCTTTATTTTTTATAAGGGCCCGCGTTCCATCCTGACTTATCATCTCAGAAAGGGCCTTGAAATCGAGCCGTCCACCTTCCCTTCTAATCTCCTGCACGACCATGTTGCGCATGAGCGTAGTAAAGGTCTGTGCGTTTCTCTCACTCTTGAAATCGACAATGGCAGAAAGGAAGAAAAAGGCCTCTTTCTCTGAGACGGTAATGAGTGCGTAATTCATCCCGTTTAAAACCGCATAGGGAAGATCGAATCCGAGATCTATCATGGTCCTAGGTTCCCTGACATAGATGGAGACCAGATTCTCCGCCATCTGAGAGGCGATAGCCGATGGAATAAGGATACTCCTGTTATCAACCGTCTTATCCTTCGCTTCCAGATAGTCCCCTGTAGAGAAAAGGAGAATTCCTGTCTCAGGAACTCCGACAGAGATATATCCATTTGAATAATATCTCGTATCAGAGCCTTCAACCTTATCAAATCCATCCAGATGAGATATCGCAGCAGGAACGAGAATGGTCCCGAAATTTCCCTCCGCAGCTCCGTAAAGCGTCCAGTCCGCCAGTGGTAATGGATATACATTCTCCACTTCAGGACTCATTGCAACGCTTATCCTCTCGCTGCGATCAAGAATCACATTAGATCCAACATCGAGGGAACTATCCTTTATCGATTCGGCATCAAGCGTCACCACAAGCTCTCCCTCATCCCCCATAGCCTGGAAATAGTATTCACTCGTATATGGGGAATGATGGACACAGCCTGATAGGACGAGAGCAGATAAAAGCAGGATGATTAGACTCTTTCTCATACCTTCTCTATCTTAAGCGTCACCTTGCACTCTGCGATTTCTCCGCTCTTACCGTCGTTATCCTCGATACGGAGGCTGTCGGCAAGCGTCTCATTGGAGATGTAGTCAGAGAACGCCTTCACTGCATCATCGATTCTTCCTTCTCCCTTTATCTGTACAGAGATGTGATCGGAGACCTCGAATCCCGATTCCTTCCTCTCAGACTGGATAAGGCGCACGATATCCCTTGCAATCCCTTCAAGAAGGAGTTCCTCGGTGACGTTGGTGTCATACCCGACGGTCAGATTACCCTCGTTAAGCACTTTCACGTTCTCCCTCTCACTCCTGTTGACTGCAAGATCAGGACCCGTTATCTCAATCGATCCTGCAGAGTACTCAATCGTCTTTGCCTCTCCATCAAGAATCCTTGCGATCTCATCACTTGAGAAGGTCTGGATGATGGAGGCAACTTCCTTCATGTTCTTTCCAAGCCTTGAACCAAGTGCCTTGAAGTTCGCCTTTGCTGAATATGTCACAAGACCGGACTCATCACCCTCGATATGAACACTCTTAACGTTCAACTCCTCCTTGATGATATCCACGTTCCTCTCGAGTATCACCCTGTCCTCCGCGGTTCTATCCACGATGAAGAAGGATGAGAGTGGCTGACGGATTTTGAGATTGGAAGAACTTCTGAGTGCACGACCCATTGCGATGGCCTTCATGACAAGGCTCATCTCCTTTTCAAGCTCACTATCCCTTTCCTCCGCCTTATACTCTGGCCAGGAAGTAAGGTGAATAGACTGAGGCATATCATCAGTCTTGAGATTCTGATAGATCTCCTCCGTTACGAACGGAATAAGAGGACATGCCACCTGCATGACGGTCATAAGAACCTTGTAAAGGGTGTCATATGCGGCCTTCTTATCTCCGTCGTTCTCACTTCTCCAGAATCTCCTTCTGCTGCGTCTGATATACCAGTTGTTAAGGTCATCAACAAAAGAGGTAAGTGCGTTACATGCTCCCTGGACATCATAGGAGTCGAAAGCATTTCCAACCTCATAAACAAGACGGTTGGTTGCACTGATGATCCACTTATCAAGAGGATTCTTCAAATCCTTATAGTCCGTCTTGCTCGGTTCATACCCATCGATATTCGCATAGGTGACGAAGAACGAATACGCATTCCAAAGAGGGATAAGAAGGTTCTTGAGAACATCCTTCACCATATCATCGTTGAACTTGAGATCATCAGCCTTAACAAGGCAGGAATCGATGAGAGCAAAACGGAGAGCGTCAGCACCATAGGTATTGACAAGTTCCATCGGATCGGTGTAGTTGTGCTCACTCTTGCTCATCTTACGTCCGTCTGCTGCAAGAACGATTCCAGAGACGATACAGTTATAGAAAGCGGGCTTCTCAAAGAGGGCTGCGGCAAGAACCGTAAGGGAATAGAACCATCCCCTTGTCTGATCAAGTCCCTCGTTGATGAAATCCGCAGGGAATATCCTCTTGAATCTCTCCTCGTTCTCAAATGGATAGTGCTGCTGTGCATACGGCATGCTTCCAGACTCGAACCAGCAGTCAAGAACATCGGGGATTCTTCTCATCGTTCCTTTTCCATCAGGACTTGGCCATGTGAGGTTATCAACAAAGTGTTTATGAAGATCCTCAACCTTCTGACCACACTTCTCCTCAAGCTCCTTGCGGCTTCCAATTACCTCGATGTAGTCAGACCCGTCACACTTCCAGATTGGAATAGGGTTTCCCCAGAACCTGTTTCTCGATATCGCCCAATCCTTGGCTCCCTCAAGCCACTTACCAAAGCGTCCATGCTTGATATGAGAAGGAACCCACGTGATCTGCTCATTAGCCTCGAGCATATGCTTCTTTATCTTCTGGACATCAACGAACCAGCAGCTCATTGCACGGTAGATGAGAGGACTGCCTGTTCTCCAGCAGAAAGGATATGAGTGCAGGTAATTCTCCCTCTTGACGAGCTTACCATTCTTCTTGAGCCATTCAATTATGCTCTTATCGGCATCCTTTACGAATACCCCTTCCCAATCTGGGACTTCACTGGTGAAGCGGCATGCGGAATCTATCGGACATACAGTCGGGATTCCCGTACCTTTAAGCACGTTGTAGTCATCCTCACCGAAACCGGGTGCAGTATGTACGATTCCACATCCATCCTCGGTCGTTACATAGTCACCGCATACGACGATGAAAGCTCCATCCTTCTTTAAATCGGCAAAATATGGGAAAAGCGGCTCATAGGTCCTGCCCTTGAGCTCAGAGCCCTTCATCTCCTTTACAAGGGTATAGCCCTTGTTATCCTTGTAATACTTACCGACAAGGTTCTTTGCCAGATAATAGCGGTCATGCGTCTCATCATCCTCGACGAGAACGTAATCGATATCAGGACCGACTGCGAGGGCAAGGTTTGAAGGAAGTGTCCAAGGGGTCGTCGTCCATGCAAGGAAGTACGTATTCTCCTCCCCGTCTGCTTTGAACCTTACGGTCACGGCAGGATCGACAACATCCCTATAACCACCAAGATTAACCTCCATGTTGGAAAGAGGACACTCCAGCTTCGGAGAATAAGGAAGGATATTGAATCCCTCATAGATGTAGCCTTTTTCATATAGCGTCTTGAATACCCACCAGACACTCTCCATGAACGAAGGATCCATCGTCTTGTAATCGTTATCGAAATCGACCCAACGTCCCATCCTGGTGATGGTCTCCCTCCACTCCTTCGTGTACATCTGCACCTTGGAGCGGCATGTCTCATTGAATTTATCGACACCGTATTCAGTTATGGCCTGATGACCGTGTATGTTAAGCTCATTCTCAACTATCGTCTCGATTGGAACACCATGACAATCCCATCCGAAACGACGGATGACCCTCTTGCCCTTCATCGTCTGATAGCGTGGAATCGCATCCTTGATCGTACCGGGCACCAGGTGTCCGAAATGAGGAAGGCCCGTGGCAAAAGGAGGCCCGTCATAAAAGACATATTCATTGTCAGCAGGACGCTGTTCAATGGATTTTCTGAATATATCATTTTTTTTCCAAAACTTCAGGATTCCCTCTTCCATCTTAGGGAAATCAACCTTGCTGTTTACTGATTGGAACATTGCAAAAACTCCTATCTCGCATATATTAATGAAAAGAAGTATCATCATCAAGTATTAGGAAAAGACCAGAGAATATGACCAGATATCCCGTAGACGATAAATTAAGAGATTTCTCATCAGTTTTCAGCCGTAACGGTTTTTCAATATACCTCGTGGGAGGTGCGGTAAGGGACTTCCTTCTGAAAAAGGAAAACCACGACTATGATTTCACCACGGATGCGGAACCGATGGAGGTTAAGAGGCTTTTCAGGCATACGATAGACACGGGTATCAAACACGGTACCGTCACAGTACTCTTCAGAGGAGAGAGCTATGAGGTGACCTCATTCAGGACCGAATCAGGATACTCTGACAGCAGACACCCCGAGAAGGTGGAATTCGTGAAAAGCCTCTCTGAGGATCTGAAACGCAGGGATTTTACGATAAACGCGATTGCAGCAGCCCTTCCCTCTGGAAAGATAATAGACGAGCATGAGGGATTGAAGGATCTTAAAAAGAGGACGATAAGGGCAATCGGGAATCCGTATGAGCGCTTCAATGAAGATGCATTGAGAATGCTCAGAGCCTGCCGTTTTGCAGCAAAACTCTCTTTTGACATGGAAGAAGAGACATTTGAAGCAATCAGGACGTTAAGGGAGAATGTAAAAGCAGTATCTGCAGAGAGAATCAAGGAGGAGATATTCTCACTCATCCTCTCTGACAATCCCGTAAAGGGACTTGAATACATGCGCCTTACAGGGCTGATGGAGATATTGCTTCCCGAACTTTATGCGACATATGGTGTAGAACAGGGAGGAATACACGGAGATGATGTCTACCATCACCTCTTAAAGACCCTTTATAGGGCGAAGGAGAACGGACACGACTGGAAGGTACGCATTGCGGCCTTATTCCATGATATCGGGAAGGTGGAAACGAGAAGGAAAGGAGAAGAGAGGGAGTACACGTTCTTCGGTCATGATGTGAAAAGTGCCGAGATGTATGAGAAGATTGCTGACCGGCTTAAGACGAGCAATGAGGAAAAATTCTCTGTAAGCCATCTTATAAGAAACCATATGTTCTCCTACTCTCCCTCCTGGAGCGATGCCGCGGTACGCCGTTTCATGAGAAGGGTCGGAAAGGAGAACATCGATGATCTTCTCGATCTGAGGATAGATGACGCGGAAGCCATCTCTAGGAAGGTTAATCCGCTCATGTTAATAGCACTCGTGGAGAGGATAAACGGAGAGATAGAAAAGGATGCGGCTCTGAGCCTGAAAGACCTCAGGATAAAAGGAGACGATCTGATACGTGAGAAAATAATAAATCCCTCCCCTCTTATGGGAAGGATTCTGAATACTCTCCTAGATGAGGTCATCGAGGACCCCACATTGAATGAACGGGAAAAACTGCTAAAAAGGGCTACTGAATTAGCCCGAGAGCTGTAAGGGCAAGGCGTGCCGCCTTCTGCTCCGCACTCTTCTTGTTCTTTCCAACTGCCGGCCCGTATTCCTTATCAAGGACCTTCACAGAGACGCGGAACTCCTGATTGTGATCCGGTCCGCTCTGACTGACCAGACGATACTGGGGAAGCATCTTCTTCCTCTTCTGAAGATATTCCTGAAGCTGAGTCTTATAATCCTTGAAATCAAGACTGCCTTTCAAATACCTGTCAACCTGTCCAGAGATGAAGGAAAGGGTATAGCGACGTGCGACATCAAGTCCCTGATCAAGATAGATTGCAGCGATCACCGCCTCCATAGCATCGGCAAGAACGGCCTTCTTATGCTTGCCACCTTGAAGCTCTTCCCCATGCCCCATCAGCAGATATCTGTCAAATCCCATCTCAAGTGCGATCTCTGAAAGGCTCTCCTCACTTACTACACTCGCCTTTATCTTAGAAAAATCTCCTTCATGCAGAGTCTTGAAGGAAGAGAAAAGATATTCGGCCGTTATCATTCCGAGAACACTGTCTCCAAGGAACTCAAGACGTTCATTATTATCCACGTCCTCTCTCTGCTCATTGGCATAGGATGTGTGGGTAAAGGCCAGATTAAGATACCTCAGGTCATTGAAATGTAAACCGTGTTTCTCCTGAAAAGAGAAAAGCTCCCTCTCACGCTCACTCGTGATCCTGGGAGCTTTGATAATCTGAGCGTCCAATTCAGCTCAATTCCTTTGCTAAGTAGCGGACGGCATCTCCGACGGTTTCAAATTCGTTAGCCATATCATCACTGATCGTGACTCCGAGTTCCTCTTCAATTGCATAAACGAGCTCGTAGGTATCAAGACTGTCTGCCCCGAGATCCTTTCTGAAATTGGCATCCATCGTAATCTTTGCCGGATCGATCGATAATTTCTCTACAACGAGATCCTTCACCTTAGAAAATACTTCGTTTTCTGTCATTTTCTAACCCTCTTAAAATTATTCCTCATCCTTTACAACTACCTGCTTTCCAGCATAGTAACCGCACTTAGGGCAAACGCGGTGTGAAGGAATAAGGTTTCCACATGTCTGGCATTCGCTCAGATTTGGAGCAGAGAGCTTCATGTTGGCTGCCTTTCTTGATGCAGCTTTTGCTTTTGACGTTTTATACTTAGGAGTTGCCATTTGTAAACCTCTTCTATGTTATTTTTTCCAACATCTCACGATATTAACAAAAGTAAAATATCGCGTCAACGGTTTTCAGAAAGAAAGCCCGAATGATGTCTGCCCTTTTCCTGACACAAAAGCCTAATGTGTTAAAAACATTATACACTAAAAGTACAATAAGAAAAAGAAAAAGTTAGAGAAATATCTTCTGGCAGGTAACTCAAACTGAATCATAACATTTGAGTTTCCATGCATGTAGACATGAAAGCTCATACATCATCTGCTTATATCTTCAACGGTTACAGTCATCATCGGATTTTCCACACTATTGATATTCTTAATATAGACAAATGCTTCCTCAGGCCTTTCGCCAATTCTCAGATCGTCACTGAAGATTCCCCCTCTGTTATAGACTCCATGATTATTCGGTGAAGAAGCTGCAAGATGACACTCTGCCTTGAGACCTTCAGAGAAGTCCACGCTTACTCTGACCTGCTCAGGATCATACCCATCTTCGAATTCAAAAAAACCTTTCAACATGACCATATCATCATCTCCGGCAATACTCTTCAAAGGAAAGGTGTGCACAGTTTTATTTTCTGAAAACACCATTTTCCCCTCTTCAAGCATTTCCCGTTCCGTATCTGAAACCTTTCGAAGAAGCAGACCGTTCTCAATTTCGCCATACTCGACATCATTACTCTCATCCCACCAGTAACTTTCAAAGTAGACAGGGTAATCGAGCTTACCTATATGAATGAACAGTTTTCCATCGACAATCTTCATTGCACATTTGTTAAACCCTGGCCCATTTTCAGGATCAACTGGGAAGAATTCAATAGCACGGTTCGAATCTATCGTCGAGTCTCTGGGAATGTTGATCTCAAGCATGAGTTCATCCTGCGTATTATCAATCAGATATGTTGCTGGACTCTTGAGAGCAATAGCCTCATCTACAGTGATATCAATGGGAGTCCTCATTGCTATCTGCCACTGCCCATCAGAACCCGCTTCAGCCTTTGCAAGCATCAGGAAGCGGAACGAACCAATTGATGAGAGGTCATGAACTCCGGACCAGGAAAGCCTTTCTTCAGGAATGTCATCAAAAATGTAGGCTGATGTCTCTCCATCGGCATCAAGTATCATATCGACGAAGGTGACTTTTTTACGATCTGAGATATTGTACTTACCATAATTATTCATATCGACCTGATAGTAGTTCATATAGACCCTGTTACCGTCAAAATCCCTGAAAAGTTCAGGTTCTGAAAAATCCAGAATCATATCAGTACTCTCGTCAAATTCTATTTCCTTCAGGGAAAAGATAGAGTATCTCCCTGCAGTTCCAAGATCCAGAGAAGAAGGAGTGAAGCTGAAAGAACTGTCCGTCGCTTTAAATATATACGCACCCAATGGATTGCCAGTCAGTCTTTCCTTTGAAATTGACCTGCCTCCGTTTCCTAGCGGCATGATGCCATAAAGCTCTTTTCACTCTCAAGCCCGGTGATGGTCACTTCCTGATTTTCAGACGAAAGATCGAGTTCAACGTGAGAGAGGTCCAGTTCCTTACCATCTACCGTTTGAGGAGGAGGGACTTCATTACTGTCGTTACTGCATGCGCAAATGCAGAGAATTACAAAGAAACATATGATGAAAACTTTTCTCATAGCGACATCTCCATACTGTTAATGATAACTGAATTAGATGTAATTTAAAGTCAGAAAACACTTAGAGTTTTATCACATCTTTGGTTTCCGCATCTGCAGCTCTTATAAGATCATCTACATTAAGCCTCACCTGATAGCCTCTTTTTCCCGCACTCACATATATCATGTCAAAGAGGAGAGCACTCTCATCTATTACCGTCCTGAACTTCTTTCTCATTCCAAGGGGAGAGCAGCCTCCATGGACATAGCCTGTAAGAGGTAGAAGTTCCTTCTGCTTTATCATCTCGATATCTTTGACTCCGACCGCGGCAGCTGCCTTCTTCAAATCGAGCTCATATGCGACGGGAATACAGAATACGAAATGCTCCCTTGCTTTCTCCGAATATGTCACTAGCGTTTTAAACACGGAATCCCTGTCCTCTCCGAGGGCATCTGCGACTTCAATCCCACTTACATACTTCTCTGAATCATATTCGAATGCCTCATACCCGATTCCTACAGAATCAAGAAGGCGCATGACATTTGTCTTTTCATTTTTCATAAACGATTACATCTTACATCTTGGAAAAAAGACTTACAATTACGATAATCAGGGATATGGAGTTAAAGACGATCATAAGGCACATCTTCCTTATTCCGGTATATCTTTACAAGGGAGTATTAAGCGGATTCGGCGGTCCATGCTGCCGCTACGTGCCTTCCTGCTCCTCTTATTTCGTTGAGGCGGTAATGAAGCATGGCGTGATAAAAGGAACGATACTTGGACTTTCCCGTCTTACAAGATGTACGCGGAAATATCTGGGCGGTCCAGATCCTGTACCAGAGAATTTCTCATTCAAGGAAATCAGGGACAGATACAGGATCTACAGGAAACCAAAGGGCTATTAATCATCCTCATTAAGGATGGATGAGACGAAAGAGAAAAGAACCTTCATCGCGTTCTCATTATATCCACCTTCGGGTATGATGATATCAGCAAATTCCTTTGTTGGCTCAATGAAGTTATAATGCCCGGGACGTACGACCTCGGTATACTGTTTTATCACGCTCTCCATCGTCCTGCCCCGCTCTGTAATATCCCTTTTAAGCCTTCTTATAAAACGGATATCAGGAGGAGTGTCCACAAAGATCTTGAGATCGAGGAGATTTCTTATCCTCTCATCATAAAGGACCATCAAACCATCCAAAATTATTATCTTCTTGGGCTCTAAGCGGAGCATTTCCTTTCTTCTTGAATGTGTTACGAAATCGTACTGTGGGATTAAAGTACTTCTCCCACACTTCAGATCGTTAAGATTCTCCATCATCAGGTCCATGTCGAACGCATCCGGATGATCGAAGTTGACCGCTGTTATGTTATCGTTATTTACTTCCGGAGCACTCTTGTAGTAATTGTCCTGTTCGATAAGCAGACACTCGGAAGAGAGTGCCTCTATCCTCTTGACGACGGTACTTTTTCCGCTGCCGGAGCCCCCTGTTATCCCAATAATTTTAACCTGCATCGCCCTATATCCTCTCGAGCCTGTAACTCGTACTTGCCCTCCAGGTAAGTCCCGGTTCAAGATAACATCCCTTATAATTCGGATGGTTCACGAAATCGGGATAGTATTCGCTCTCCAGACAGAACCCCATGAAGGGGCCAACGGGAATACCGTCATAAGCTGAGTATTCACTGGAAAGGAACTCACCTGTATAAAGCTGTACGGCGGGCATGCTTGTACGACATGTAAGCCTGAGGTCAGAGCTCTCGACGACGATGGCACCATCCAGATCGAGAGAGAAACAGTGATCATATGCTCCTCCCCTTCTCTCCCCGATCCTCGTGGGAATCCTGAAATCGAAATCGGTTCCTTCCACCTTATCCACGGATACAGGTATGAGATCATCATCCACACGAAGGTATTCCTGGGCATCAAGCCTTAGAACATGATCCCTTATATCCCCTCCGCCATTGAGATTAAAATATGTGTGGTTCGTGACACTGACAGGACACCTCTTGTCACTTCTTATCTGATAGTCAATGGTAAGTGTCCCATCATCAGAGAGGAGATAAGTGACCATCACCTCATGGTTACCTGGAAAGCCAGCCGACTCTTTTGAGATAAGAGCCAGAGTCACTGAGTCATCAGAGAGCCCTGCAATCTCAAAGAGTTCATCGCCATAGTTCCTTGATCCAGAATGGAGACAGTTTTCTTTATCATTCTTATCCAGGAGATACTCCTTTCCATCCATCTGAAAAGAAGCCCCCTTGATCCTGTTCGCAACAGGGCCCACAACCTGCCCCATATACGACGGGGCATGGATGTATGCCTTGTAATCGTCAAAACCAAGGATCGCATTTCTTCCATCCAGGGTGAACCTGTTTAAAATCGCACCCTGGGTGAGAACGGAAAACGTGTACCCTCCCCGTCTCACGGTTATCCTTTTTCTACCTTCTCCCAAATCAAGGGTTTCAACCATTACTCCTTCTCCTCCGTTTTTAATACCGCAAGGAATGCAGACTGTGGAATCTCGACATTTCCAACCATCTTCATCCTCTTCTTTCCTTCCTTCTGTTTTTCCAGCAGCTTACGCTTACGGGAGATGTCTCCTCCATAACACTTGGCAGTAACATCTTTTCTGTATGCACTGATAGTCTCACGTGCTATTATGCTTGATCCAATCGCAGCCTGGATTGGAATCTTGAACTGCTGACGGGGAATCTCATCCTTAAGCCTCTCACAGACGATTCTACCCCTCTGCTGGGCATTTCCCTTGAATACGAGCTGACTGAGCGCATCCACAGGTTCGCCATTCACCAGAATATCGAGACGAACCAGGTCCGTCCTCTTATGCCCTATGACCTGATAGTCAAAGGAGGCATAGCCACGGCTTACGCTCTTAAGACGGTCATAGAACTCGAAAAGGACCTCACTGAGAGGCATGTCATACCTCAGCTCGACACGCTTCTCATCAAGATAATTCATCGCAGTCTGTATTCCTCGCTTCTCCATGCACAGCGTGATAATGGGGCCCACATACTGACTCGGTGTTATGATGGAGGCCTCGATATAAGGCTCCTCGGCATAATCGACACGGGACGGATCGGGATATTCAAGCGGATTATCTATCTCCACGACATCCCCATTTTTCATATGCACGATATAGCGTACCGAGGGACTTGTGAAAACAATTGAGAGATTGAATTCCCTCTCAATCCTCTCCTGTATCACCTCAAGATGAAGAAGTCCAAGGAAACCGCAGCGGAAACCGAAACCGAGGGCTGCGGAACTGTCCTTCTCATAGACGAGGGAAGCATCATTAAGCTTCAGACGCTCAATCGCATCGCATAGTTCCTCATAATCATTCGTATCCACAGGGTAGATAGAAGAGAATACGACAGGCTTGACCTCCTTGAAACCGGGAAGGGGTTCTGCTGCGGGAGCTGATGCCTTCGTAACGGTATCTCCTACCCTGATATCACTGATATTCTTTATTCCTGCGATGAAGTAACCCACATCACCAGTGGAGAGGGAAGATGTCGGGGAGAGCGTCAGTTTGAAAACACCGACCTCTTCGACCTTATAGACTGACTCGGAATGCATGAAGAGTATCTCATCTCCTGCTTTCACCTCCCCTGAAAAGAGTCTGGCATGAACGATTACCCCCCGGTATGGATCATAATGACTGTCAAATATGAGGGCCTCAAGAGGAGCAGAATCATCCCCCTCTGGAGCGGGGATGAGGTTCACAATCGCCTCAAACAGTTCGTCCACTCCCTCTCCGGTCTTGGCACTCACCTTTACTGCCATATCGGGATCCAGTCCAAGATCATGATCTATCTGATGCAGACAGCTCTCGATATCGGCACTTGGAAGATCGATTTTATTGATTACAGGGATTATCTCAAGATCATGCTCCATCGCAAGGTAGAGGTTCGCTATGGTCTGTGCCTCAACCCCCTGGCTGGCATCAATCAAAAGCAGAGCTCCCTCACAGGAAGAGATCGCCCTGCTCACCTCATATGTGAAATCAACATGCCCGGGGGTATCTACGAGATTGAGCTCGTAATCCTTTCCATCCCTTGCCGTATAGTTGATCGTAACGGCCTGGCTTTTGATGGTTATTCCCCTCTCCCTCTCGATATCCATGTTATCGAGAATCTGCGTCTGCTGGGGGCCCCGCGTATTGACAAGACGGGCCCGCTCTATAAAGCGGTCCGCCAAAGTGCTCTTACCGTGGTCGATATGAGCAATAATACAGAAATTCCTCTTTCTAGATGTCTCCATATACTATTTTAATTCCGTAACATGTTTTACAGGTGGGAAGCCGAACATCTCCCTGATCTCGGAATCATCAAGAGTCTCTTTTCTCACAAGTTCCTCCGTGAGCCTGTCTAGCTGGTCACGATGCTCGGTAAGCGTGTTCATCGTGAAGTCCATGCATCTCTTGAGGATCTTCTCCACCTCCTCATCTATCCTGCGTGCAGTGGCCTCTGAGTAATCCTTATGCTGGGCAATCTCCCTGCCAAGGAATATCGGCTCATCCCCGTTGCTCGAAAGATTGATGAAACCAAGATCGCTCATGCCCCACTCCGTGACCATCTTACGCGCGATCTCAGTCGCCTTCTGGTTATCGTTACTCGTTCCAGTGGTCGTCACGCCGTAGACTATCTTTTCGGCGGCATAGCCACCCATGATCATCATGATAAGCTCCTCAAGCATCGTCTGATTACGTGAGTAGATATCCTTCTCCGGCAGGCTCATCGTGATACCAAGAGCCCTTCCATGAGGAATGATAGTAACCTTATGCAAAGGATCTGCGGTTGGAAGATAGTAATGCATGAGCGTGTGTCCTGCCTCATGATAGGCCGTAGCTCTTTTCTCCTCCTCCGTCATGAATCTGGATTCCCTCGCGACACCGAGGATTATCTTATCACGGGCACGTTCGAAATCATCCATGTTGACAGTCATCCTGTTGTCCCTTGCCGCGAAGAGAGCCGCCTCATTTACAAGATTTGCAAGATCAGCGCCGCTAGTCCCTGGAGTTGCACGGGCAATCCTATCCAATGACACGGATGGATCAAGATGGACTTTCCTCGTATGAATCCTCAATACATCGAGACGTTCCTGGACATCAGGAAGCTCTACAACGACCTGACGGTCAAAACGGCCAGGACGGAGGAGAGCAGGGTCGAGAACATCAGGACGGTTCGTGGCAGCAATCACAATGATCCCGGGATCGGATGAGAATCCATCCATCTCGACAAGCATCTGGTTAAGCGTCTGCTCCCTCTCATCGTGTCCACCGCCAAGACCAGTACCACGGGCACGGCCAACAGCATCTAGCTCATCGATGAAAAGAATACAAGGAGCATTCTTTCTTCCCGTCTCAAAGAGGTCACGGACACGGGCAGCACCCATACCGACGAACATCTCCACGAAATCAGAACCGGAGGTGTGGAAGAAGTTTACCCCGGCCTCCCCCGCTACTGCACGGGCAAGCAGGGTCTTACCTGTTCCCGGAGGTCCTACAAGGAGAACACCTTTAGGAATACGTGCTCCGATCTTTACAAACCTCTCCGGATGCTTGAGGAAATCAACGACTTCTTCAAGCTCGTATTTAGCCTCCTTCTGTCCTGCGACATCAGAAAACTTTACTACCTTATCCTTCTTATCATATTTCTGAGCATGGGACTTTCCAAAAGATCCCATCATCCTCGATCCACCCTGAGCCCCTGTCTGGCGGAAAATCATCATCATCATTACGATGAAGATAATCCAAGGCAGAAGTTGCAGGATTATATACCAGAATGGAAGAGGTGCCGTAGAACCCGTGACATTGACATTCTTCTCAAGAAGCCTGGACATCAGGCTAGGATCGGAATACGGAATCCTCGTCTGTCCACTCATTCCATTGGTATAGGTGAACTCGATACTCACATTGTCCAATATTGTGACATCGGCAACACTTCCAGAATCCACGGCATTGATGAACTGACTGTAAGAAACAGCAGTGCTCTGCCTTGCCACGGAGGAATCGGTGAATATCATATAGATGAATGATGCGATTAAAAGAATGAAGATAACCAGAGCGACACGGTTAGGCCGTCCACCCTTGAACCTCGGTCCTCCGGAAGATGGACCATCCCCGTCACTACCCCAGTACCTGTACTGGTCATAGGGATTCTTTTTATTCTTCTTTTTCTCTCCCTTTCCACCCTCATCTCCACTACCCTGGCCTGAGGGTTTCTCATCATCCTTCACCCCTTCCGGATTGTTATCAGGGGAAGGCTTCTGATTCAAATTCTCGTCTTTATCTTCGAAATTATCCATTTAACTATTTATTCCTTTCTATGAATATATAGGATTTTATGCACTGGAACAATAGAAAAAGAAATCAGTTTAACCTCGTTTTGACTTCCGTCAAACTACAAGCTTTACCGTTTCTTCCCAAAAAACGTCTGCAAATCCTGTCTTTAGCCCCGAATAAGCGGGAAAAAACCGCAACTATGGAAACAGTATCTTCCAATATGAAGAAATATGGAACTTTGTACTCTTTTGCAAGATCTATAAGCTTTTTCCTCCCTTCTTTGAGTTCTATGATATCCCCTTCTCTGCTTTCCCTGAAAACAAGAGGGCCTTTTATCAGCGAAAAATCGATTATAAGCGTCTTATCATCAAAGGCGTTATCGGAGAGAGAATACGAGAGACCTTCCCAAAGAAAACTCCTATCTGCAGGGAGTATGACGTTCATGTGTCGGGGAAAGAACCTGATCATGCCGCTGTTATACCTCATGAAAAACCTCGCTCCATTATAGCCCCGGCCTTCTCTGACTGCATGCTCAATGTCCACGATCTCTCTACGTGATAAAAGAGCGGAGAATCCCAGATCCTTATTTATCCTATAAAGAGCCTCCTCCCTCCGATGGATAGGTGCCATCAGATAAGATTCCCTTTCAAAGGAATAGCAGAAACCCTTCATAACTTCAACAGCAGAGCCCCTTTTATTCAACTGCTGAATATTCAAGGAGATTGAAAGGAGACGGCGCTTGTCATCAAGGGTAAGATGAGGAAGGATGTTAAGCCTGATGAAGTTCCTTTTATAAAAGGTATCCGTATTCGTCGAATCCGAGGAATATTCAAGCCCCTCCTCTTTTATATAGGAGTTTATGAGTTCTTTCTCCACAGAGAGAAATGGACGGCAGATACGGCCATTCTCACGTTTTATCCCCTCCAGGCGATAAATGGGAGAACCTGAAAGGAGACGCATGAGAACGGTCTCCGCCTGATCATCCATGTGATGTGCCGTAAGAATGTAATCCGCATTCTCCTCCAGAAGCAGGGAATAACGTAATTTACGTGCCGCAGCCTCAAGACCGATTCTTTCCCTGCGACTTAAAGATATGACATCCCCTCTTTCTATAGTAAGAACCTTCAATGGTATGGAAAAGCGCTCCGCATTCCTTCTATTGAGCTCAATTTCCTTATCGAGCTCTTTTCTGTCCCGGATATTATGGTCGATGTATACGGCATAGCTCCTCTCTTTTGGAAGGAGGGAAAGAAGAGCAAGGGAATCTGAACCACCGGAAAAGGCAAGGCAGAGCGTTCCCTCTGGAAAGGATGTCTTAGAAAGTATTTGCTCTTTGAATGACACTTAAAAGATCCTCTCCCCTGTTAAGGCTCATAAGAGCCTCTACGGCCCTATCCATCGCCTTTTCCAAGTCAGAAAACTCTTCGTCGGAGAAATCTGAAAGCACGTGATCCACAACACTCACCCCTTCTCTAGGACGACCTATACCTATATAGACACGGGTAAAGTCTTTTCCGATATTGCTTATTATGCTTTTAAGTCCGTTATGACCGGCATCTCCTCCCCCGCGTCTGATCCTTATCCTACCCACAGGAAGATCCATGTTATCGACGATCACGAATACATTATCCCCTTCCTTTACAAGAGAAGGGAATACCGTACCGGAATTGTTCATGTAAGTCAGAGGCTCAACCAAAGTAAGAGCATCCTTCCTCGCCCACTTATAAGAGTGAAGGCAGCGCTTGCGAAGGCTCATGCCCTCCTGCGCTGCCAACTTTTCAATCGTCATAAAACCAACATTATGACGGCTCTTAACGTACTTTGGGCCTGGATTTCCAAGTCCGAATACAATCATCTTACTTTGTCTCTGTGCTTGCCTCAGTAGTTGTTACAGCAGCATCATCTGCTGTAGCAGCAGGTGCCTCAACCTCAACCTTAACAGGCTTTACAGTTGCAACCGTAGCATCGAGGACATCATTGATCTTAACACCCTCAGAAAGTTTGATATCAGCGAGCTTAAGACTCTCGTTCATTCCAAGAGCAGATACATCGAGGGTAAGAACCTCAGGAAGATCCTTTGGAAGACATTCGATCTCAACTTCATGGATAACCTGATCAAGAACTCCACCTTCCCTTACACCTGCAGGTGTTCCTGTAAGCTCAATTCTTACGTGAGTTCTAACAGCCTGACCTCTTGTGATCTCATAGAAATCAATGTGGTGGATGACATTTCTCAGAAGATCTTCCTGATATGTCTTTACGAATACCTCATGGCTCTTTTCACCCTTAACATCAAGTGTGATAAGAGTGGACTCACCATATCCCTTCCTGTTGTAGTTGAATGTGCGTGCATCAACTGAGATGTGCAGAGGCTCACCCTTTCCATAAACAACAGCAGGAATTCTACCACTTCTTAAAAGCCTTCTGGAACCTCTTGTTCCGAAGTCAGACGTTCTTAACTCAGCGTCAAGTTTCTTCTCACTCATTTTACTTTCTCCTTATACTCTCATTGGTCATTTTCCAACTACCATGGAGCCCTTCAACTATAAATTATGAAAAGAAAAAAGTAAACAGATATGATGAAAAATAAAAAATGGATCGGACAAAAGATATCCTTCTGTACTTTTCTATATCAGAAAGGATTTACAAAACAAGGATTTTTTTATCTATTATTTCTTCTTTACAAATGAAACTTTTAAAAATATAGAAACATCACAACCCTTTTTCGTTTTTCCTCTTCTCTTTAAGATACACAAGTAAAACAAATGGACAATCACCATACCATTCAGTTGAACATCTACATTATTAGACGTAAAAAAGTAAGACTTTACTATTATTCGTTGAAAAAAAAGGAAAATTTTACTATTATTCGTTGAAAAAAAAGAAATATAATAAAAAAAAGGAGAAAACGAGTAATGTACCGTGAAGCAATAGAAATACTGAAAAAATGGAGAGTAGAGAAAAATAGACAACCTCTTATAATCAGGGGGGCCAGACAAGTTGGAAAAACTTGGTTGGTTGAAGAATTCGGAAAAAAAGATTTCAAAGATCTTGTAAAAATTAATTTTGAAAAAACTCCATCCATGATTCAGATTTTCGAAGGAGATCTTGATCCTAAACGAATAATACGTCTAATCGAGATTTCATCAGGAAAAAAAATAACGTCAAACGATACACTACTCTTTTTCGATGAAATACAGGAAGCTCCCCGAGCTCTCACAGCACTCAAATATTTCGCAGAAGAAGCTCCTGAATACCCCCTGATTGCAGCTGGTTCTCTTCTTGGAATCGCAGAACATGAGGGTATTTCTTTTCCTGTTGGAAAAGTGAATTTCATGAACCTCTATCCAATGTCATTTAAAGAATTTCTACTTGCCTCAGGGGAGGAAGGTCTGGCAGAACTTCTTTCTGATGATTTTTCCCTAATAGACTCCTTTTATGAACGTTATACAGAAAAACTGAGAGAATATATGCTTGTTGGAGGAATGCCAGCAGTAGTTAAAAACTGGGTGGAAAATCACAAAACAGATTTAATGAGAAAAATTCAAGAGGACATCATTGAATCGTACCTATCAGATCTTTCAAAACATGCCCCTGCAGAAACAGCTGTCCGTTGCAGGCAAATCATCATGTCTGTACCATCACAACTTGCAAAAGAGAATAAGAAGTTCATGTACAGCACGATGAGAAACGGATTGAAATCGAAGGAATATGAAGCCAGCTTCGCATGGCTGGAAAGCTGTCGGATCATCAATGTTATACATCGAGTAACAACTCCAAACATTCCATTATCAGCATATGAAGAAAAGCATATATTTAAGCTCTTCATCCATGATACAGGGCTACTTTCCGCCCTTTCCCGCATAGATCCCCAGATAATGATCGCAGGGGATTCTGTCTTTGACATGTTCAAAGGTTCATTAACAGAACAATATGTATTACAGGAACTCATCGCTTCAAGTTGGGCTGGAATAACTTATTATTCTAATGAGAGAAGTACGGCAGAAATTGATTTTTTAATTGAATATGGAAAGAACATCGTACCTCTTGAAGTTAAATCAGGAATAAACACAAAAGCAAAAAGCCTTAGAGCCTATCATGATAAATATCAACCTCATCTTTCTTTAAGAGCATCTCTACTTCCTTATAAAAAACAGGACTGGCTTATCAACATTCCGCTATATGGTGTATCGAAAATCCGTGAAATATGTAAGAAAGAATTATAATAAACAAATTAGATCTAGGTAGTTCCCACCCCTTCAATATACTGTTTTAGTATATTTTCACATTTTTAACTTTTGAAAAAGCTAATAAAGTCAAGCTATTTTATAAAATAAAAACATCTCTTTCGTCAAAAAAAATGATATAAGGAAGTTTTTTATCTTTTTACTTTGGTACAAAGAAACAGTAATGTGCCTGTAATGTCAATAATTAGAGGAGTTCAGACTATCTGTTAATAAATCGTCTGTAGTATGGGCAACACCATTAACTCAGGATACGGCAGGCTTATTCTCTTCAATCTTCATAATTCCAAATAGATATTCTTATGTACTCTTTTCTATGTTTCCAAAACCAAGGCTGAACTCGGTATAATCATTTATATAAAAAGAAAACGCCAAGATAAATTTTACTCCTGTCTCAATTACTTCATAAACTCTATCGTATTCTTCAAATATGCAGATGCACCTGTGTATGTGTGGCTTTCGTCATTATCTTAATCAACAATACCAAGGATAATCGATTCTCCATCCTCGCTAACCGTTATATTACTTGCTTTCTAATGCAATATCTATAAAGCCATTCCCATATTCAAAAATTACACCTAGGCTAATACTTTACCTTTCAATTTCTTGTATTAAAAACGATATATTCTTCATCATAAACTTCTGTTATGTAGTCTTCTAAAGCTAAAGCAATTGGTATTTTCGATTCGCTAAATCCTTGATAAGTTCCATTTGCTGTAGAATCTATTAATTCTGTATCTATATCAAATAATCTTAAGCTTACATCACAGCTATATGAGTAATATGAGTAATAGGATCCGATATTTAGAGTTCTTCTTATATTTGTATTTGCGGATAAGAGCAACCTCTTTTCATATGGATTCTCCTGCTCATATCCGCTTAAAATTACAGCTGTAGCCTGAAAAGCTTCTTCATAAGTAGAAGGAAGAGGATTAGTTTGCTTGTCATATTCAACAACTTTTGGATATAAACTTATCAACGCTACTGGTTTTGAAGCATACCTAAACGTTGCAGATTTTTCCTGTTCATATTGATTAAATTGAGTTTTTATATCTGAATTAAATCCAGTCGAAATGGCTATAACTGTCGATAAATCATCTTCTCTGAGCAAAGGGCCTCCGATTCCCATAAATTGTATTGGTACGGACATCTCAATTTGTCCTGAAAAACCTTCTTTTCCTGTTCTAGAATTTATTATTCCTTGAGTAACGCTAGGTTGTATTGACTCTAGACCACCCATAGGATAACCAATAGCCATAATGTTTTCTGCAACTGTGTATTCATTACTGTTTTGCAAATCAAAACTATAAAGAAATTCATAGTCAGGAACATATAGAACTGCAAGATTTAGATCTAGATTCATGTAATCGAGATAAGCTTCATAGCTTTCTCCACTTATATAAATTTGAGATACTTCATTAGCGATGTTATCAGCATTCGTAATTATGTAATGAGGGGAAATACTAAAACATGTACCTCCAAATACAAGCATTTCATAGGTTGGAATATCATCAAAATCATTAATAATTTCTGTATCTATATCATGCGCTCTAATAATAGTTTGAGCATAAAGAGCAGTATCAGGTCCAAAAGTATCATCCATATCGGATTGGACATAAATAATTGTTTTTTCTTTTGGAACTTCTCTTCCTGGATTGACTGTTGCAAATGTTTCACATCCCGACAACAAAATGACTAATAATGTAAATAAACTACAAGTCCATAATTTTTTCATATTCTTTATTATCATAGCCGATAGAATTGAAATCAATACAAAGAACTACCTTTACATATCTATTTCGTGAGTTATACTTTTAACAAGGAGTTGTAATGAAAAAGTTAAGTCTACTCTTTGCTGTTTTGTTTTTATCGATTTTTTCTATCCTTGCCGGACCTTTCGGTCTTGAATTCGGATGGACAGAGGAAGAAATGGTAGCGTCTGGTGTTACTATAGAGTATGAGGAACCAGCTGGTAACGACACGACAATATATTTGATAACCCCGCCTAAAACTCATAGGACTTTTTTGACATATGGCGTTTTTATTGATTCTGATTATGGAATTTATGAAATTGTTGCGCTTGGAGATTACACACATTCGTCTCTCACATTGAAGAGAGATTATGATAATATACTTAATCAACTTACATTATCCTATGGGGAACCTCTTTCAATAGATTATATTTTACCAGACAGCTACTGGACAGATATTTCTGATCTGATTTACGCACTCTATGCTGGAGAAAGAGAAATCGTTTCTGCTTGGTATTTGCAAACAGAAAATGGCGATGATTTGTCTACAATCATTTTAGCTCCTGTAGCTTCGAATGTTTATGAAGGTCATTTAAGAGTTGAATATCATTCTCTTAACTCTGATTTGGTTTACGAAAAAGAATCTTCTGTATTATAAATTGAGGAAAAAGGTTTAGAGTAAACCGCTAGTTATTTGAAATATCATTCTAATTCTTCATATAAAAGAACAGATAAATCATAATCTTTTAAACTTAGCACATAAACCAATCTCTAATTATATTGATGGCTCGCTATAATATTCTTTCTCTCAATTTTTAAGATTACAAAAAAACAAAAAGCAGGCTCTAATATCTTCTCTTATAAGCCTGCTTGTGATCAGGGAAGGCAGGATTCGAACCTACGATGCCGGCACCAAAAACCAGAGCCTTAACCACTTGGCGACTTCCCTGTAGATATCGACAAAAATACCAGATTATCCTTACTAATTCAAGAGTTGTAATATCGGGAGAGCACCTCTTCCGTGAGCTTATCTCTGAACTCGTTATTCGTGGGATGGACATAATCCTTGTAAACACCTTCTTTCAGCTTCTTATTAGGCATGCTGAGCATTATCTTACCATCCACTTCAACCAGTCTTATATTATGTACCACCAGTTCATCATCAAAAGTAACTGTCACATATGCTTTCAAAAAAGGTTGGCCGTTGACCTTTACAATTTTAACGTCAGTAACATCCACTTTGCACCACCAAATAAATACTGCTCATTCCCTTCCGGACTAACTTAAAAGAAAAGTGCCGACGGAACACATAATATCACTTTTAGCAAGCTTTGTGTCATATTTTTTATTAAATCCGAAATAGGTACTGCCGCTTCCTGAGAGAGAAAAATATGAATATGCCTCGCAAATCCTTTGAATCGTTGTATTTCTTGGAATTACCAGTTCAAAATCATTAGGAAACCTTTCATCTGTTATGATCTCAAGGGACTCGGGCAAACGGGCATAACTTCTGTCAAGAGTATCCAATTTGTAATATGCTTCTGACGTATCAGAAACGAAGGAAGGGAAGAAAAGATCTATGTTGCCACTGAGAGGAGGGACCTTTTCAACAAGTTCTCCCCTACCTTTCACATGTGCCGCATTATATCCAGATATAAAGAAAGGAAGATCGGAACCCACGGTAAGAGAGATGCTCATCAATTCATCATTACTGAAAAGATTGCCGAAAAAAGTATTGAGATATCTCAAAACCACAGCTCCATTACTGCTGCCACCACCCAGCCCAGCCTTTGAGGGAATGTTTTTCTTGATACGGATGGAAAGATCAAACGTCCTGCCGCTTTCATGGGAAAAAGCAAGGGCAGCTTTCTCCATGATATCCACTCCCTTATCAAGGTATATTTCGTTTCCTTCTATACTGACTTTTGTCGTTTTATCCTCTCTTACAGTTGGATAAATCTCATCATATAAATCTATAAGGTGGAAATAAGAATCTATGTCATGATATCCGTCAGGTCTCTTTTCTAATATCTTCAACCCTATGTTGATCTTGGCATATGATTTAAGCATCTCTTTCATTTTTCTATGATATCATATCTACGTAGTCAAAATCAGCTATTTAATATATTATTGATACGATGCGAGGAATAATAATCGACAAGGACGGAACACTTTTCAACTACGCCTATGTGTGGGGACCGACCGTCGCAAAAGCAATAAAGGCGGGATTCTCTGAACTTGGGCTGAAGGGAGAGAGGCTTGAGAAGGTGACCGTGAGATTTGAAAGGTTGTTCGGTGTGGATGATAAGGGGAACAACTATAAGAACGGGATTCTCTTCCGCCCGGATCTTGCCGTCATAACGGTTATCAAAATGGTATTCGCCGCCCTCGCAGCGGGACTCAATCCATTCAAGGTCAAAGAAAAGGTATATTCCAAGATAAATGATATGGGAGCCCTTATAAAAGATGATCTTGATGATAAGGAATTTCCCGGCCTGAAAGAGCTCTTCATGAAGTTGAAAGCCTACGATTACGTAATCGGAATAGTGACAAATGACAGCATTTATACAACACAGCTCTTTTTAGAGAAGATCGGCATAGATAAATATGTGGACTTCATCAGAGGTGCTGAATCGGGATGTGCGAAGAAACCTTCACCTCAGGCATTCAACGAATTTTTATCAGAATTCTCCCTGAGAGCAGAAAATGTCTCGGTCATCGGAGATACGAAGAGTGACATGCTCTTCGCGAAAAACGGCAATGCAGGATACAAGATATCTGTCCTTACTGGAAGCGGAGACAGAAAGCTCTTAGAAAAATACTCCGATGTCGTCTATCCCACGATACTGGATATCTCGTCAGATCCGGTACTTTTCGAAAAGAGGACTTGAAATATATCTCTCAGCGGTATCAGGAAGGATTGCAAGGACGGTCTTATCTCTGTGAGCTCTTGCTACCTTCAATGCGGCATAAAGAGCTGCTCCACTGCTGATTCCCGCAAAAATACCACTCTTCCTCATCGCCTCACGACTCATTTCTAAGGCATCATCGCTTTTAACTGTCATAAAGGAATCCACAACTTCTCTGTCTAGAACATCTGGAATGAAGTTCGCCCCAATTCCTTGTATCTTGTGAGGTCCAGCTTTACCTGCGCTTAAGAGGGGGCTCTCCGCAGGTTCCACTGCGATGACATTGATATCCTTCTTATGTTCTTTGAGATATCTCCCTGCACCTGAGACAGTACCTCCTGTGCCGAATGCGGATATGAAATAATCAATTTCAGGAAGATCTCTCAATATCTCCGGTCCTGTCGTCTCATAATGAGCTCTTCTGTTATCCATGTTGGCAAATTGGTCGGGAATATATGCGTTCCCCACCTCTTTCTTCAACGCTTCAGCTTTTTCCACGGCACCTGCAATTCCCTTTGAGGCCTCTGTCAAGACGAGTTCCGCTCCCAGAGCCTTGATAATCGCCTTACGTTCTGCACTCATGCTCTCTGGCATTACAATCGCACACTTATAGCCAAGGGAAGAGGCTATCGCAGCAAGGGCAATTCCGGTATTTCCACTAGTAGGCTCAATGATCAGGGTATCATCATTCAATTCTCCCCTCTCCTTGGCTCCTTTTATCATATAATAAGCAACCCTGTCTTTTGCGGATGAGAATGGATTGAAGTACTCGAGCTTTGCATAAAGTCTTACATCATCATCCAGACCATTGACTCTGACGATCGGAGTATTTCCGATTAAATCTGTTATCTTTTCTCCTCTCATATTTCTATAATAGCATAAGAAGCACTTATTTTTCCTCTTATCCACAATAAATCCACACTATAGTTATAATTGACTACATAGTGAAGGTTAACGTTATTGACACTTGAGGTATAAAGTGTAAATATAGATATCATGAAACACGCATGGGATGAAATTGATGAGTTCAGAGGAACTCTCGTTAACGGTGAATGGCCGACAGTGCCTGAGCTTTTTTTAATGAGCGAAAGCAAATACAGTAACAATACAGCTTTCAGCGTTTTCGAACCAGAGAAAAAGACAATCACATACAAACAGGCGAAGGAATATATTTTCAACATAGCCTCATATCTAAGAGATAAAGGCATTGAGAAAGGGGACAAGGTCGCACTCAACGGAAAGAATAGTCCGGAGTGGGCACTCGCTTATTTTGGAATTCTAACTGCGGGTGCTACCGTCGTACCTATTGACAATCAGATGAAAGTAGAGCGTTTCATGCGCTTAAGCGAATATGCCGATTCAAAATTCGTAATTGCAGACTTCGATGTGCTTGAGAAAATGAAGAGCAGGGCTAACGATTGGTATAACAACCTTCTTGGTGTGGGCATGCTAAAAGGTAACAGTGACAACTATAAGAAGGTTACGGCCATGACCAGTGACAGCCCCATCACAAACAGGATAAAGGTATCTGATGAGGATATCGCGGCAATCCTCTTCACAAGCGGAACGACGGGAAATGAGAAAGGTGCGATGCTTACCCACCGCAACCTGGTATGCAATGTCTATCAGGCTGCTAATGGAATGGGAGTAACGGACAAGGACGTACTCTATGCTCTCCTACCCCTTCACCACTCCTATTGCTGCACTGCGGTTCTGCTTGAGTCTGTACGCCATGGAGCAGAATGTCTCTTCGGACATGGAATCGTGGTATCAAGAATGATCGCCGATCTCAAGATGGGTAAGGTAACAGTATTCATGGGCATTCCACTCCTTTACAACAAGGTAATCGCAGGAGTATTTGCAAAAGTCAAGGAGAAGGGAGCTTTTACATATGGACTTATCAGGACGTTAATGGCCATAAACGGCTTCTGTAAGAACGTATTTGGAAAGTCTCCGCTCAGGGGATTCTTCAATAAGAAGATCCTCTCACAGCTTGGACTTGACCATTCGAAGCTGCTTATCTGTGGAGCTGGACCGCTAAGTCCTAAAGTATTCAAGGAGTACCAGCAGCTTGGTCTGAACTTCCTGCAGGGGTACGGCCTTACAGAGACAAGTCCCATTGTCACGCTCAACCCACCAGAGCACTTCAAGGTCGATTCCATCGGAAAGATCCTTCCTTTTATTGATGTGCGTATCGCAGACAAGGACAGTGAAGGAGTTGGGGAAATCCTTGTAAAAGGTCCTAACGTATGTAAGGGATACTATAAGGATGAGGAGAATACGAGAGAACTCTTCTCAGATGACGGGTATCTCAAGACCGGAGACCTCGGCTATGTTGATAGCGAGAACTATGTCTACCTCAAGGGAAGGAAGAAGAATATCATCGTAACAGAGGGTGGTAAAAACGTATTCCCAGAGGAAATTGAGGACATGTTCCAGCTCTACACACAAGTTGAGCAGATCCTCATCCGTGGCTTCCAGCAGAAAAAGGACGTTCCATGTGAGTGTATTGAGGCCGTCATCTATCCGAGCAAGGACTTCTATAAGGATAAGAACATGAGCAAAGAGGATATCCAGAAGGATATCGAGGGTATCATATCGGAAGTGAATAAAGACCTTGTAGGATATAAGAAGATCGAAAAGCTCACGATCCTCGATGAACCGATGGAAATGACGACGACAAAGAAGATAAAGAGAGCCACGGTGAAGGCATGACTTCTTTATAAGAATTTGAAATCCCCTACCCGTTAGGGGATTTTTCATTTATGGACTACACTTTGACAGCCACCTCTTTCTCAACACCTTTTTAATTTGTATTATTTAATATATGAGAACGCATATTAAGAACGCACTTATAATCCCCATGAAGAATGATGGCGAGTTCTTCAGAGGAGACATCCTGATAGAAGACGGGAGAATCGCATACATTGGAGAGAGCCGAGACCTCGATGCAGATGAGATTGTAGAGGCAGGAAAAAGAATTGCCCTGCCTGCATTCGTAAATGCACACACACATCTTGCGATGGTCCTCATGAGAAATTATAAGGACGATAAAGAGAACCTGCAGGAGTGGCTTTCCGAGATATTCCCCATAGAGGACAAGCTTAACGGAGATGACATACTAAAGGCATCCCGTCTCGGGATAGCTGAACTCATAAAAGGTGGAACAACGACATTCGCTGACATGTATTTCCTCGCCCACGAGACGGCGAAAGCCGTGAAAGAGGCGGGAATAAACGCATCTCTTGGACTCACTCTTTTCGGAGATGAGGCGGCAACGGAAGAAAGATATGCTGTACGATTTCCCCTGATGCGTAAAGAAAAAGGTGATTATGAGAGAATCGTATTCAATATCGCAGCTCATGCAATCTACACGACGACAAAAGAGAGTTACCTGAAGGCAAAGGAGATAGCCGAGGATTATGATATCATAGTCAACACACATATTTCTGAGACACGGAAAGAAGTAGAGGACTGCATAAAAGACAACGGAACAACTCCCCTGTTATATCTGGAAAAAATCGGTGCTCTAAAACGGGATAACATGATACTCGCACATGGAGTACACCTCACAGACGAGGAACTTGCAATCGTAAAAGAATACGGTCTGAGCGTCATCAACAATCCTTCAAGCAACATGAAACTCACATCCGGAGCTCTGGATGTGAAAAAGCTAATGGAGATGGGAATAAACGTCGCTCTGGGAACGGATGGGGCAAGCAGCAACAACAATCTCAACATGCTTGAGGAGATGCATGTAGCAGCCCTTTCCGCGTCACTGAAAGCCCTTAAGCCGATGAGGGCCTATGATGTGTTAAAGATGGCGACCATAAACGGGGCTAAGGCGCTGCATCTTGATGATAGACTTGGAACCCTTGAAGTGGGAAAGGATGCAGACATAATTCTCATAAGCACGGAGCAAGAGAACATGAATCCGTTGAATGATCCCTTCTCTGCAATAGTATATTCTGCTTCAAGTGAGGATATAAGAACCGTTTTCTCAAAAGGCAGGAAGGTCCTTGACGAGAGAAGAATAACTTACGCAGATGAGAAGAAAATAATAGAGGATGTAAACGCCGCATGGCTCGACATCCTCAGGAGGTAATAGAATGTTTTTTGTTGATAAGGATATCGTGCCAACACACCTTGATGAGAAATCAGAGCGCAAGGTCTTAGCACATGATGAGGATCTGATGGCATGCCATCTCTATTTCAAGACTGGAGGAATCGGTAAGAGACATACCCACCCTCATACTCAGATCTGTTACATCATAAAAGGAAAGTTCGAATTTGATCTCAATGGTGATACCCGTGTTATCACCGCTGGAGACAGCGTATACATTCCCTCTGATACAGAGCATGGACTGGTATGCCTCGAGGAAGGGGAACTATTAGACATATTCACTCCGGAAAGAAAGGATTTCCTATAATCAAGAGTTTTTCTAAATAGTTTAAGAGGGGGAAGTTCCAAAGGGGACTTCCCTCTTCCATTTAATACTGATAACACAAACGAAAGGCATCATGTAAAAGAATAGAAGATAAGACAATAGCAAAAATAACACTGATATAGGGAGTAAAGAATAAGAAGATTTATTCAAAAAAAACAGCGGACCTGATAAAAAGTCCGCTGAGATTTTCCAAATAAAACTATTATTTCTTCTTGAGGTATTTAATGGAATCAAGAGAAACAGCTGCGATGATGATGACACCCTTGAATACGAACTGGAGGTTCGTGTCTATTCCAAGGAACGTCAGACAGTAGGTCAGGCCAGTGAAGATTATAACACCGATCGCCGCACCGCTTATCTTTCCAATACCTCCGTTGAATGAGATGCCTCCAACGACGCAGGCTGCGATGGCATCCATCTCATAGCCCTGTCCCGTTCCCGCTGAAGCGTTGGCTCTGAACGCCTCTAAGAAAGCGCCGCAGCCGTAGAAGATACCGGCCATGATGAACACGCACATGGTGACCTTGAATACGGAGATTCCAGATACCGCGGCAGCCTCTCCATTTCCTCCAACGGCGTACATGTTCTTTCCGAAGGTCGTCTTATTCCAGATTATCCAAGCCACGATCACCGCGATCACTGCAGGGATGATGAGCTTCGGGAATGTTACGAACTCACCGTTTATGACACCGAGCTCCCATCTTCCTCCTATGGCGTTCCTTATAGTGGAATCAATCGATCCGACAGGAGTTCCTGTCGTTCCATAGAACAGCATTCCATAGATTATCAGCTGGGTCGCCATCGTGGAGATGAACGGATGCATCTTGAGCTTCGCTGCGAAGAAGCCTGAGAAGGCGCTGAACGCCGAGCACAGCACAACAGAGAGCACGAGCGCCATGAGAACCCTTACTACCATCGGTATCCCTGAGAAATCCCACGGCCCCATTCCGAAGAACGTGACGATGTTCATTCCCGGGTGCAGGATGAGTCCCGTCGTAACCGATCCAAGAGCGACCATTCGTCCTACCGAGAGGTCGGTTCCTGCAAGCAGGATGAGTCCCGCTACGCCCAGGGCATAGAACATCCTCGTCGAACTCTGCTCTAAAATAGTGAAGATGTTCGAAAGCGTCAGAAGATTTCCATTTCCCCTGATCGGTGCAACGATGATGCACACTATGAAGAAGATCAGGATAGCGATGTATAGACCATTCGTAAGGAAGAACTGGCTCGCATTGAAGTTGAGAACGAAGTTCTTCTGCTTGAGTTTCATGTTCTCTGAAAACTTCGTCTTACCGTTCCTCAGCTCCCTGTTCTTCTGGATATGGTCGACATACGCCTGATTCTTCGCTGCCTTGGCCTTATCCAGCTCCCTCTTGTAACGGCTCTTGGAATCGAAGAGAGCGCTCTTCAGCTCATAGGATGCGATATCAAGCTCACTCTTGAGCTGCTGCGGATCCTTTATTGTGTTCTTGAGATTCTCCTTCCTCTTCTCCGCATCGCTCCTTATCTGTTCCACTTCCTTTACGTAGAACTCCTTCGCCTTGGCCATCTTGGCGTTCTGCTTCTCCGTGACCGCCTTCTCTATCTCCGTGGCGACGGAGTTCACATATGAGACCGCCTCCCTGCTCAGCGCATCTATCTCGGCCTTGTTCTTCTCCTCGACCTTCTTGGCCGCTTCCACCTCGGCCTGCAGCTCACGTATCCTTCGCTCCTTCTCGCCCTCGTCCATGAGCTTGTTCTTCTTCAGGGCTACGATCTCAAGACGGCAGTCCGAGATCTTCGTCACACCATCCTTTCTGAGATCTCTCAGTCGAATGGTATAATCCTTTACTTTCTGATCCTCCTCTATGGAGGTGATGTTCTTTACCATGTTATCTGCCATATTCCCTCCTACAGATATTTTGCTGAGAGTCTCAACAGCTCTTCCTGATCAGTCTCCTTCGTGTTCACGATTCCCGCAAGGCGGTGATTGCTCATTACCGCAATCCTGTTCGTTATGCCAAGGATCTCAGGCATCTCGGATGAGACGACGATTATCGTCTTTCCCTCTTTCGCCATCTGTATTATCAGCTGGTATATCTCATACTTGGCTCCGACATCGATTCCCCTTGTCGGCTCATCCATCAGGAATATGTCGGGGCTCCTCTCCATCCACTTGCCTATGATGACCTTCTGCTGGTTCCCTCCTGAGAGCGCTGAGATCAGCTGATCGGGGGAGACGCACCGGGTATTCATGACCTTGATCTCCCTCGTCGCTGCATCCGTCATCTTCTGATTGGACAGGAAGTGTGCCTTCTTATACGATTCGAGGTTCGTTATTACCGTATTGAACTTGATTGTGTCCTTGCCGAACATGCCGTTGAGCTTCCTCTCCTCGGTCACGAGGGCGAAGGAGTGGTTCATCGCATCCTTACTGCTCTTGAAATGGAGCTTCTTGTCTCCAACCACTATGTTCCCGCTTGCTATCGTCCTTATGCCGAAGAGGGTCTCCAGAAGCTCACTTCTTCCAGCTCCAACCAGTCCATACAGGCCGAATATCTCCCCTTTCCTCACTGTGAACGATATATCCTGCAGCACGGGATCGAATTTCGTGTTGAGATGATCGACATGGAGATAATCCTCCCCGGGAGTGTTATCCACGTCCGGATACCTCTTGTCCAGGGATCTTCCGACCATCGCGGAGATCAGCTCATTCATGTCCGTCTCCTTCGTGCTCTTCTTGAAGATCATCTTCCCGTCCCTGAGTACGGCCACGTCGTCACAGATCTCGAAGATCTCATCCATCTTATGTGATATGTATACGAATGATACTCCCTTCTTCCGCAGGTCATCGACTATAGAGAACAGCTTCTTGACCTCCCTTTCCGTAAGAGAGCTGGTCGGCTCGTCGAGCACTATGAGCTTCGCGTTGTAACTGACGGCTTTCGCTATCTCCACCATCTGTCTCTGTGAAACGCTCATCGTCCTCATCACCGTCTTCGGATTCACGTTCATGTTCAGCGACGCGAAGAGGTTGTTGCTCTCCTTGAGCATCCTCGCCTCGTCCACCATCCCAAACCGCGTGGGATAGCGCCCAAGGAACAGGTTATCCTGCACTGTACGGTCAAGGCACTGCTGCAGCTCCTGGTGCACCATCGCCACCCCGTTCTCCAACGCATCCTTGGGGTTCTTGAAATCTACTGGCTTCCCGAATAGGGTTATCTGTCCTTCGTCCTTAGCGTATATACCGAAAAGGCACTTCATCATCGTACTCTTCCCGGCCCCGTTCTCGCCCATAAGACCACAGACAGTCCCTTCTTCGACGGTCAGGTTTATACCGTCGAGAACCTTGTTCTTCGCAAACGACTTCGACAGGTTCTTTATTTCGAGTACTGTCTTCTTACTCATTTTCCACCCTTTTTGAATTGTTTTTACTTGAGAAAAATACAAGAAATGGCGGAAGCTTGCCTCCCGCCACCGAATTACCCCGATATGGGGTCGAACTAGTACCTGAGCCTGTCGAGGTAGTCAGGACCACTGTTCGTTCTTACCATGTTGATCGCGTATCCGTCATAGTTGTTGAGGTTCGTGAACCTGTCAAGACATACGCTCTCATTCTGTCCGTCTCCCTGTACGATCGTAAGCTCGAGGTTCAGAAGCGGTGCATAGTATCTGAGTGCTGGCAGATATGAGGATGAGAGGAAGTTATCCGCACTGTTGTAAACGGTGAGAAGAACTCTCTTTGTCTCTGCCGTCGTCTGAGAGATTCCTGCATCCCTTGTTCCCTCTGTGTACTGCTGCCAGTTGGAGGCGTTGACTCCCGTGTTCTGTGCGAGCAGGGCCTTCGTCTCTGGGAGATATTCCATATCCGCAGAGATCTTGTTTCCATACTGGTCAGGCTCTGTGATACCGACTGTCCATACATCCTCTCCCGTCAGGCCGTCAAGAAGGTTTCTGAGAACCTGCAGAGTAGCTGTAGCCTGTGCGTCAACGTTCTGTGATACTGTACCTGTGAGCCTGCCCTGTCCGATAGCCTCGATGGCATCAGCATTCGCGTCATATCCGAAGATTGGTACTCCTGCCGGATAGTTGGAAGCCTGTAAGCAGCCCATGGCCATTCCGTCGTTGTTGGATACTACCATGTCGATCTGGTTGCCGAATCTGGTCGCCCATCCGCTCATCGCGTCCGTAGCCGCGTTGGCGTTCCATGTGGATCCGTCCGTTCCCGTCATGGCTCTTCCTTCGAGCTCCACGACCTTCATCGTCGTTCCGCCGACATTCGCTGATCCTTCCTGCACAACGCCTGGATCGGTTGATCCTGCCCATGTGCCAAGTGCCTTCCTTATACCCTCGGTTCTTGCCCTTGAGTCGTTGTGTCCTACGTCTCCGATGCAGAGCACGTATCCGATCGTTCCGTCCCCGTTGCGGTCGATGACTGCCGGATCCGCAGATGCGAGGTAATCAACGATGAGCTGTCCCTGAACCGCTCCACCTCCTGCGGCATCGAATCCAACATAGAACGTGGAATCGTTCCAGTTCATCGTATTCATGTCTATCTCTCCTGATACAGGATCGGAAGGCTGTCTATTGTAGAATACTACGGGTTTATCCGCATTACGCACTACTGTTGTTTCTGCTGCTGTCTCCCCTGTCGCAGCTGTCTCTGTCGTGCCGCCGGCAAATGCGATGGAACCTATCATTACCATTACCATCATGGCAACTAAGATTTTTTTCATCTGTTCCTCCTTTGAACTATTCGTAGGCATCTATCTACCTATATACATAGATTAGAACATCCCTGATAGCAGAATGCAAGAAAAAAATGAAATGAAAAGGTACTTCCGGTATAGTTTTTTTCAGGATTAGAACAAAAAAGGAAATAAATGATGTTTGAATTAAAAAGTGCGACCATTATGGCCGCACCTGTTATTTAGACGAGCAAGATCTTCGCATATCGCTTCTTCCCGCTTTTAAGGAGGAATGCACCGTCACTGTCAGCATCTGAGAGTAAGAAAGTTTTCTTGGGATCGGTAATTTTCACTCCATTCACTTCCGCTCCTCCCTGGGTGACTATGCGACGAGCTTCCCCGTTTGATACCGTGATACCAGAAAGAGTGAACATGGTAAGTACTCCCATTCCCTCTTCAGGCCATTCTTCCCTCTTCACCTCTTTTGCAGGAACGGAGGCCTTGTCTGTTCCTCCATAGAAGAGAGCCTTTGCCGCAGCGAGAGCCTTCTCAGCCTCCTCTTCACCATGGATGACCTTCGTAGCCTCGTATGCGAGCTTCTCCTTCGCCTCATTGATGTTCCTCTTCGGATCGGAATACTCTGCGATCTCATCAAGGCTCATGAACGTGAATATCTTCATGAACTTCTCGACATCGGCATCCGCAACATTTCTCCAGTACTGGAAGAAATCATAAGGGCTGTAAAGCTCAGGATCAAGGAACACCGCCCCCTTCTCACTTTTTCCCATCTTCTTCCCATCAGCTCTCATTATGAGGTTGAATGTAAGGCCGAAACACTCAGGGCCTTCCATTCTTTGAATAAGATCAATACCTGCTACTATGTTACCCCACTGGTCAGCACCTCCGATTTGAAGACGGCATCCGGTGAGCTTATTGAGCATATAGAAGTCATAGGACTGCAGAAGCTGGTAGTTGAACTCGATGAAAGAAAGTCCCCTCTCAAGGCGCTGCTTTACCCCCTCGAAGGTAAGCATTCTGTTTACAGAGAAGTACTTGCCGATATCCCTCAAAAACTGTATGTAATTGAGGTCAACAAGCCAATCTGCATTGTTCATCATCCTAGCCTTGCCATGACCCTCTTTAGGATTCTCAGAGAAGTCAACAACGGTGGAAAGCTGCTTCTTTATCGCCTCGACATTCGAATTGATCTCCTCAACGGAGAGAATCTTCCTCATCTCCGTCTTTCCCGAGGGATCCCCGATAAGCCCCGTGCCACCTCCGACAAGAGCTATTGGATTATTCCCTGCCTCCTGCAGATGATGCATGGCGAAAAATGGAACTATATGTCCGACATGAAGACTTCTTCCTGTCGGATCAACACCACAGTAGAACGTGACAGGTCCCTTATCTAAAAGGTCTGAGAGCGCGTCAAGTGCAGTGCAGTCCTTTACAAATCCCCTGTCATATAAGACTTTTAAACCCTTGTTCATTTACTGACCCTCTTGTATGCCTTGTTCGCATCATGGATGAAAGAGACAATCTTGTCTACGCTGATCCTTTCCTGCTGCATGGAGTCACGGAAACGAACAGTGACCGTATGATCCTGAAGAGTCTGATAATCGACTGTCAGACAGTATGGAGTACCGATCTCATCCTGACGGCGATATCTTCTGCCAACTGCCCCACTCTGATCATAGAACGTCCTGAAATCAGATCTGAGGCTGTGCTCGAGTTTCTGTGCATACTCTGCCAGTCCATCCTTCTTTACAAGAGGAAGAACCGCGACCTTTACAGGTGCGATCAGAGGATGGAAATGGAGAACCGTTCTCACATCCCCTTCTGGAGTCTCCTCCTCATCATATGCGTCACTGAGTGCCATGAGGACGTTTCTCGTAAGTCCTGCGGATGTCTCGACGACATATGGGATATATCTCTCATTCGTATCAGGATCAAGATATGTGAGATCCTTGCCACTGAACTTCTGATGCTGGGTAAGATCATAGTCCGTCCTTGAGTGCACTCCCTCAAGTTCCTGCCATCCCATCGGGAAGTAGAACTGGATGTCATAAGCGTCCTTAGCATAGAAGGCAAGTTCATCTGGCCCATGCTGGTGCCATCTCAAAGAATCAGGGTTGATACCCATCTTCTTGTAGAACTCCATCCTCTCATGTCTCCAGAACGGGAACCATTCATCCTCTGTTCCCGGCTTGCAGAAGAACTGCATCTCCATCTGCTCGAACTCACAGGAGCGGAAGATGAAGTTCTTGGTCGTGATCTCGTTTCTGAAGCTCTTACCGACCTGTGCGATTCCGAATGGAATCTTTACCCTGCTGGACTGCAATACGTTCTTGAAATCGACATAGATACCCTGCGCAGTCTCCGGTCTCAAATAGACGATGGACGCATTATCGGCATTTGCTCCGATATGGGTCTGGAACATCAGGTTGAAATTTCTCGGCTCGGTGAAGCTGTCCTTATTACCACATACGGGACAGGGCTTTGTAAGATCGATCTGATCTGCACGGAAACGGCTCTTACAACACTTGCAGTCAACCATGGGATCTGTGAAGTTAGATACGTGACCGGAGGCCTCCCATACCCTTGGATGCATCAGAATCGAGGCATCGAGGCCTACGATGTTGTCATGCATCTGGGTCATTTCCTTCCACCAGAAATCTCTGATGTTGTTCTTGAGCTCAACTCCCATCGGACCATAATCATATGCCCCGTTGAGTCCACCATATATCTCACTTGACTGGAAAATGAATCCCCTTCTCCTGCAAAGGGAAATGATCTTATCCATTGTTACTTCTGCCATCTTATTTCTCCTTTATCATATTTACGGCTCTCTTCAGCCTTGCTTCAGCCACATCAAGACCAAGAAGTGCTATCGAATCGAAGAGGGGAAGGGATACCTGACTATTGGTAATCGCAACCCTGATGGGCTGGAATACTCCGTTAACCTTCACTCCAAGCTCATTAGCAAGGTTCATCAGAGCCTCTTCAATCTTCTCCTCCGCCTCTCCTGAGCGGAGCATATCAAAAAGGATCTTTCCACCCTTCTCCAATGCCACCTTCGTGTTCTCAAGATCAGAACCTTTCGCGATATACATGTTCTCATCTGTCACCGGCTCATCGACAAAGAGGAAACGGGAGAGGTCCACGATGTCGGAGATGACCTTCATCCTCTCCTTCGCAGGCTTCACAAGCCTCTTGATCTTCTCCTCCTCTTGCTCACTCGGAGGATCGGAAATGAACCCTGCCTTCACAAGATACGGGGTCATCAGGGATGCAATCCTCTCATCATCAGCCATCCTGATATACTGACTGTTGAACCAGTCGAGTTTCTTATAATCGAACTTACCCGGGTTCTTATGTATGTTCTCAATCTTAAAGCATTTCTCGAGCTGTTCTTTTGAGAGGAACTCAGTTGATCCGTCAAGCGACCATCCAACAAGTGTCACATAGTTTATGATCGCTTCAGGAAGATAACCCTTCTCCCTGAACTCACGCACAGCCGTGGAACCATGTCTCTTAGACAGCTTCTGACCGTCTTTTCCCATGACCATCGGAAGATGGCAATAAGTAGGAACTTCCCACCCGAAAGCCTGATATAGCAGGACATGTAAGGGACCGGAAGGAATCCATTCCTGTGCTCTCATGATATGTGTTATCCCCATAAGATGGTCGTCGATGACGTTTGCAAGGTGGTATGTGGGGAATCCATCACTCTTGAGCAGGATCGGATCGGGAGAGATATCCTTGTTCTTGCGTGTGATATCTCCCATGATGACATCGTGGAACGTTGTCTTACCCTCGGTTGGAACCTTGAGCCTTATAACGGGTTTTATCCCCTGCCTCTCAAGCTCAGCTCTCTCCTCGGCTGTAAGATTTGCACAGTGCCTATCATACCCCTGGTACTCGCTCTTATTCTTCGTCTGCTCCTCTCTAAGCTTTTCAAGCCTCTCCGGGGTACAGTAACAGTAATATGCCTTGCCCTCAGCAACAAGCTGCTCGGCATATTTTTTATATATATCAAATCTCTCTGACTGGATATAAGGGCCATAAGGACCACCTACGACAGGACCTTCATCCCACTTTATACCAAGCCATTCAAGCGTCTGATAAAGATCATCGAGGGATTCGTCACTGTAACGTTCCCTGTCAGTATCTTCAACTCTTAAAATGAACTTACCTCCGCTCGATTTCGCAAAGAAATAATTAAAAAGGGCGGTGCGGATCCCGCCGATGTGCTGAAGCCCAGTTGGAGACGGGGCATATCGGACACGAACACTCATAAAAAACTCCCAAATAGTAATAAATCCACGTGGAAAGTGGCTGAGAATATACTATGTTTTTTTTCGTTTTTGCTCAACCTCAGTTGTATCAGGGAAATGAGAGGAGATAAAAGAAGGAGGAGCTTTACTCCTCCTATGCATTAAAGATTATCCATAAACCAGCCGATCGAGCTGTGGAATGTCGTATTCTGTACGAATGGATCGGTATTATAGAAACCGTATTGATGACCTCCGAAAGGAAGTCTTACTGCAAGAGCTCCCAGGACATCTGCTACATTTTCAGAGACAGAAGGGCTCACAGTCTCATCGTTTAAAGACCACATCACCATGACGGGGATATCGAAAGCAGGAGCGGCTTTCTCTACAAGCCCATCATAATTGGCTTCAAGATCATTGAACCATTCTATTGAAAGAGGAAGGGTTGCATAGATCGTAGTGTAATCGACATAACCGTTTTCCTCTGCCTCAGCCCTGAGCACTTCCCAGTTATCATGGCCCCCGAAAAGGCCCTTGAGATCCTCTAAATCTTCAGCAGGAGCAACAAGCTCAACTGCAGAGAACACGTCATAGCCTTCACTTATGAGTTCAAGGATGAGACGGCCCCCCATCGAATATCCGAAGGCTCCTATCCTCTCCCTATCGATATTATAATTATCGGTGACATAAGAGACGACATCCTTTATGTCACTCTTCATGTTCGTCATCGTATTAAGCTTGAAACTCTCAGTGCTTGCCCCGCATCCGGAGAAATCGAGGGTTGCAACCACATATCCATTTTCCGCAAGCCCATCGGATATCGGATCATAACCTCCGAACTCATTATGATTTCCACCATGTCCATGCAACATGATTACAAACGGATAGGAAAGGGAATCATCATAATCGGCAGGAAGTGTCAAATATGCCGGTATTGACACACCGGATCTCGAAGAAGAGGGGACAGAGACATCCAAGGCAGATACCTGGAATACGATAAGAAGTACAAGAGAGAACAGAATCAGTTTCTTCATTCGTTTTCCTCCTTATTAAATTATAGAATCAGAAGAATGAAGGTACTTCACCCTTCTGGTCAAGGAAAGAGAGTGTCTTGGATAGAACCATCCTTTCAGCAGCCTCACTTCTATCATATGGCAGGTAGTGGGTTCCTTCCTCGATCCCATAATAATTGGAGAACTTCTCAAGACTTTTTGGTCCATATGAGCAAAGTTCATCCTTTTTCCCATACAAAGCGAGATAGGAATCCTTTTTAAAAAGAGGTGCGGCCTTATCCATGGCATTATACAAATCAAGCATCTGAGACGGATAAAGATGAGACCAGTATTGAACGCCATAATACTCATCATCAGATGGGGCTCCTTCATAGTGCAGATGATAACTGGGATCGCTCTGCCAAGGAATATCCAGCACCCTGCCCTCCTTTTTAAGCTCTTTAAGAAGCGTCTTTTTCAGAGGGTGCTTCATCTTCACAGCAGGAGCGATCATGACCGCCTTATCAAGCATGTTATCCCTGTCAGCAAGAGCAAGAAGAGAACATCCCATGGAATGCCCCACCGCATACACATTCTGATAGTTCAGTTTTAGATCCGCAATGGCGTTATCAACGAGGCCAAGCCAGTCGGCAAGTCCGCTTCTCACAAAATCCTCTCCACTCGTCCCCATTCCAGGAAGGCGTGGGACATAACAGTCAAACCCCGCAGAATAGAGAAAAGAGGCGATGCTCACCATCTCTCCCGGATAGCCTGCATAACCGTGAACGAAGAGAACTGCACGATAGAAATTGTTGCTTAAAGTGAAACTGCGGCCACTGCTTCTTGCCTCTGCCTTATCCTTATATAGTCCGTAATACCAGCTTGATGGTACACTATATATCACCAGGACGCCTCCTCGAAAAGATTCAGAAGATCGATGCGACACCGCACTCCGGTCTTGCTGAATATGTTTGCGATATGGTTATTCACCGTGTTCACACTTATATTGAGTTTTCCTCCTATCTCCTTATTCGTCAGTCCGGACTTGATGAGCTTTATTATCTCGAACTCACGTTCGGTGATATGGAACATCTCGATTATCTCATCGGCAAGACGGTTCTTCTCGCTTACGATCTCCTCATTCTTCTTCTCACTCTTCTTCTCCTGATTTGCTATCGCTACAAAGAGGAATACCAGGAGCATTATGAAGTAAAGAAGTGCGATCAATGGAAGAATCATCTCCGAAACAGAATGGATGAAAAATGTTAATATGAAAAGGATGAGCACAATGCCAGAAACCGCGATTATAGTAATCGTAACGGCTTTTACGCTCCTCTGGTTACTCTTTGAATAGTTCAGAGCCATCAGGGCCATCGTGTAGATTATCACAAGAAGGAATGACAGATACTCAAGATATATGAACAGGTTTCCTTCAAAGAGTACAGAAAGTATATAGCATGCCCCGTAAACTGCAGTGATGATGGAAAAGAGCACTTTCTCCGCTACGGGCATGGGACGTGCGATTACCCAGTTCACGAAAAGAGGAATGAACATGATAAGGAAACCGACATCCAGATGGAAAAGGACATCCCAAACATAGCGTAGGATAGTCATCGCCAGCGTATTCTCAAAAAGATAGGAGAACTGGACGATTGCATAACTGAACACCACGCCAAGAAGCGTGGATGCGAATACAATCAGGAATTTCGACCATTTTAAAGAGGCCTTTCGCCCCCAGATTATTGCGAGCGAAAGGTCCATTGATGAAATCGAAATAGCCAATATACAGAATATCAGCGTAAGAACCTGCATTACTTGAAGGCCTTCTGATTGTGGCTCATGTCAGCCTGTCCGCAGACGGTCTGTATGCATTCATCGAATGCAGGCATCGTGGTCGCCTCGAAACCTGTCTGTATCTTAGCATTGTCATTATAGTTTCTGGCATTCAGATCCGCCTGTGCATGGCGGCTGAAAAGCTGGAGATGCAGGTTAAGACCTCCCGTGAGCAGATATTCAGGCGTCATATCAAATCCCTTGATTGCAGATTTGACACGCGTCCTGATTGCCTCTGCATCCCCGTTGAAAGCTGCGAATGGTCCAAGATGCAATGCGAACCAGAGCTCGAAACATGGGTTGAACCAGCAGAGGCTTATCCTCTTTCTTTCCGCATACTCCTTCATCTGAGAGAGTGTCTGAAGATCACAGCCCACCTCGTCAAGACCAAAGAGCGCCCAAACATACTGATATCTACCTGCGAGCTTCTTTCTACCCGTGATATCAATAAGCTGTTTCAAATTCAGATTATCACTACCGGCCCATTCGACCGTCAGGTTCATGTACCTGCAATCCTTCCTCATCTGATTGAAATAGATTGATTCTGCCTTCGTTGCAGTGACGAGGAGGATTGTGCCTTTTGCTTCCGTTATGTTCTTCTTGCGCTTTGACATTTCAGTTCTCCTCCTTATTCTCCGCAGAGTCTTCCACATCATCTTCAACAGGTGTGCCATCGTGTACGAAGTAGAAGTCGCTCGTCACGGGCAGAGCACCAAACGCTCCCTGTAAATAGCGGTTGTAATTACTCGTCCTGCTCCTTCCCTTGAAATCGGAAAGACTATAGAAAACCGTACTGGACTCGTTATCCTTCTGTGCAAACCAGATCGCATCCTTTCTCAGCAGTCCGTCCTTCAAGAGTGATGGATTACAGTCAACGACAAGCATCTGGCTCTGCTTATTGCAGGATTCAAAAATTTCAACAAGATGACAGAGAACATCAGGATGCAGAAGCTGGCCGAAATCATCGATCAAGAGGACCTTCTCGCTGACAAAGCTCGTGAAGAATGCGATTCCTATCGCAACAAGTCTTCTTAAAGAAAGGCTCTCCATAAGGAAGGAGTTTGAATAACCGTCGACCTTCTTATCGTTCACGTATACGTGTGTGAATACGACGCTTCTTGAACCATCCTCCTTCTCTCTTACTCCAACTCGTCTGATATCCGTGATATCAAGTGCCCATAGATAGTTGACCAGCATGTCTCCCCATCCCGGATGCTTCTTGAGAGCCTCCGCGACGAACTGCTCGGCCTGAGTACCAACACCCATGGGAAGGATGTTTAGAGTGTTTTTGAACCACGAATACATCTCGTTACTCGTCAGCCCACCTGTGAGTGCGCTCTCACTGAGGAACGTCCTGCTCTGCGTCAGATGCTTTGCCGCCCTCTTCTTGTCTCCTCTGTAGAGCTTTCCAAAGCGGTAATCATATCCATCATCACCATCGGTCTTCTTACGTTCAAACATCAGTTTCTTGGAACCATTCACGATATAATAAAGCGATTCCTCGAACACCATCTCACGATTAGCAGAAAGAAGGTAGCGTCCGATTATGGTCGGATCCTCCTCGTCCCCTTCCGTTCCTTTCTTCAAGAGAACGTCAACGCTTATGGTCGCAGGAGTCAGCTTGTCGATCCCGTATGCGAACACGGTTCCCGAAAGGCTGGATGCCAGAGGATTCTCGATTTCTCTTGGAGAGAGTACGATCCTCCTAAGCACTTCAAGGGCTCTCACGAAGGAGCTCTTTCCCGCTCCATTCGGACCGATGACGGCAGAAGTCTTAATCAGATTGATCTTATCGTTCACAGTGATAATCTTACTCGGATCGAGACGGTTATCCTTGACGGCTTCAAAACTGATGGTCTGACTTGACTTGACCGATTTGAAGTTTTCAATAGTCATGCTTAACAGCATTACACGACCTCCTTAAGATGACGGGCCATCTGGCTCATCTTGCTCATAATATCTGGATGGCTTGATATCATCTCTGCCAAATCTATTATATCCTCAACTTTTCCGTGACAGTCGGAGGCAAGGATGTCCACAAGCCCCTTATCGACGTACTCCTTGGCAACTCCACCCCTTTTCAAGGCCTTTCCATTGACCTGGATGAGATAACCCTTCTCCTTCATCATCCTCACCACCTCGCTATCGGGATTCAACCACTTATAACGCTCTATGTGAGCGATGAGAGGGGTAAGAGGCGCAAGGCTCTCCAGCTTCTCCATGAAAGAAGGGGGAGCATAATCCACAGGGAACTCTACAAGAGCATATTCCCCGAAGATGGGAATTCCCCTGACCTCGTCCTCATGCAGCACGAAAATCTCACTTGCCAGTGCAGAGAGAAGTCCCGCACTCTCCGCCATCTTGCTGGCCCTCTGCCATGCTCCACGGAGAGCCATGACATCGGTATTCACATATGGATTATAAAGATGTGGAGTGAATATCACCCCTGAAAAACCACATCTCCTGTAAAGGGTGAAGTAGGATTCCAGGTCATCCCACTCGACAAAGCCATCATCAACATGAGGAAGAAGATGGCAATGAACATCAAACAATTCCATATTAAAGGTATTATACCAAGATTTTTGAACAAAAAAAGCATTATTGTTTATTTTAAGGCTACTGTTGGATGATAGTACCAAAAAACATCAAAATATAAAAAAAATGAAGGAATATTTACTCATATTCCTTCAAAATCGACTTTTTAACCTATATTACAGGATATCAATCGAAAAATTTATCAAAAAACACATCAACGAATGTTGAGTAAAATTTCTTCAATGCTATCAACTTTTCTGGAAATCTTCCTCACAGCATCAAGACTCTCTCTTTCCTTTATGATGATAAAGGGTCCTCCAAAATCCTCAGCATGATCCTTGAGCCAGAAGAGAAACTGAGAAACATCCCTATCCCTGAAAGCCGATGAGAGATCCTCGATGACTATCAGGGAGAACGAAGAGGTACTTATCCATCTTTTTATCTGGCTTACTCCCCCATCCACGCTTTCAGCTCTCTTAAGAAGGGTATCCGTCATCATTGGCGTCTCAGAGAAAGAGAGAATGGCACTCTTCGTATTCTTTAAGAGAACATCCAGGTCGGCCCCATCATATAGGTATATCTTATCCATGTCCTACCTCCTCAACACATCATATATGCTCGCTGTCTCAGAAGGAAGAGCTAAAGTGGAATCTCCACCTCCTTCAATCTGCCTGATGCTCTCCTCATTACTTTTCCTTATCGAGATAAGACGGGATCTGAGAGACGAGACATCGGCACTTCCCGTCTCATCATAAACCATGTCGGCAATTTCAATCGCACCATCTATATCCCCCATGGCGGCAGTTACAAGGGCTGCGTTATAACCACTGGGGATATGCTTATCCACCTTATAGTTCTCAAGAAAGAGCGAGGAGGACAGATTGAGATTACCATCCTTGAGCGCATCATATGCCGCCTCAACATCTTTATCCTTCGGCTTGTTATCCATCAGAGTGATCTCAGCCGTGGTCTGTAAAGGTACAAGCTGCCTTGTTATCCTGCTCATCGTGGAATCTATCATCCTTCTAAAAGAGCGTTCTGGATAGCTGGATATGAAACTCGGACTGGTTATCCGGAAATTGTCACTGTCATCGACAACGAACTTGCGGCTTGCGATTATTCTTTCAGTTCTGACATCCACTATGGAATATGAGAGCGTCAGGAAATAATCCGCATCATAATAGAAATTAGTGATCTCCACCTCATATTCCTTTCCACTGCTGTCCGTTCTGGTCTCATATCGAGTTCGGGAGTATATATATTCATCGATACTCATGTTTTCTATGCGGGGAATCAGTACGGCATCGATTCCTCTCTCGAGGAATGCATCGCGCGTAGAGAGTCCGACGGAGCCAGCATCCAGAATCTTATCTGTAACAGAGGGGGAGAGTATGCTGAAATAGCCCGAGTCAGAAAGAGTAGAATATATCTTCTCTGTAGCATACTCGGCAACGTCATCTTTAAGTCCCCTGGTATAAGTTGTCAGAATATATGGATATCCGTGCCGGGCAAGAGGATCAAGCGTCCTTATATACCTCGAAGGTCGTGGAAAACCCTCGTAAGGAACGGTCGATGCAAGGGCGATGTTCCTGTAGGAACCCATGTCTATCTCACTTGGAACCATGTATGTGATTCCGACGGAACTCTGGCAGGATGTGAAAAAAAACACAATCGTGACTGCCAATGCTAAAAACAGCTTCCTCATAAATAGCCTCTTCCTATTATCTTAGTAATTGAGAGTGACGCTCCAAGGGCCATATCGGGCATCTTTTTTGCATTTATATACCAGAAAGGTAGTCCGAAATAGATGGTAAGATCATCTTCATGGCCCAAAGAAGAGAAAGACAGAATTGCTCTGGACTTCTCCCCTTTTCTTATCTCATTTTCATTTTTCAAGACTACAGGTATTCCTATGGCATCAGCACTCCTCACAATTTCCTCATAATCGATATCACTTCTTCCTTCCCTGACAAGAAAAAAAGGTGCATCCTTCTTAAAAAAGGGATTGCTGGTAAGGCTATCGACGTTGATGAGCATGTCCATTATGAGCTCCCTGGTACATTCAAGACTTCTGGGATAGGGAAAAATCCTGTTTCCATCTGAAGCGAGTATCAGAGGTGCAAGCGTATTCGGAGCCGCCTCGAGGACAAGGGTGCCATAATGCTTCTCCTGATCTCCTATATGCAGATACGTGAGACATGAAGTGTTTTCCATGATATGAAGGGCGGTTGGAAACGGAGGTTCAGCGCTATCGAAGAAAATCATCGCCTCCCCACTCCTGCGAGCCTCTTCCAAATCCTCATAGTTATCTACAAAGGAGGAAAAAGGCAGTACCATATCCTCTTTCAGTGCAATGGATTTGACAGAACCGATAGATCCGACATATATGATATTCCCCTTTCCATCCTTCAGCAAGAAAAGCATCTCTCTCAAAATACTAAGGACATCTGCCTCTTTCTCATCCTCCACCGAGAGTACCATGTAATCTGTCATATGCCCATGCTACCATAAATATTTCTTTTTATAAAGTTAGCCGCCAGAAAACCGACAAGGCTTGTCCTGCCGGATGAAGGCGGCAATGATCATCTGATCTTATAATCGGCAAATACATGTC
>CALXYM010000005.1 GCA_944392965.1 uncultured Spirochaetaceae bacterium
TTACCATCAAGTCCCCTTCTTACAAGAGATGAATAAACAGCCCTGAGATAAACATCATTTGTGTTATTCATCTGACCGTCCATGTAATTCTGGTCAGAGGCTGTAGCAATAGTGATCGTATCCTTGTATTCAGGAAGAGCGGATGACGTATCCTCTTCCTTAGATCCCCCTGCAAAGACAGCAGAGAGAGCAAGGATGGAAATCAGTAATGCTGCAAGTATTCTCTTCATATGTACCTCCTAATTTATGGATTATTCACTTAGCATCAACTTTTGCACTATCAGAACAAAGGTGACAGGCTACAAAATGCTCCGGAGAGATCTCCTTGAGTTCAGGAACGACAGAAGAACATTTCTCTGTAGCAAACGGACAGCGCGTATGGAAGCAGCACCCCTCTGGAGGATGCCTTGGTGAGGGGACATCTCCCTGCAGCTCAGCCTGCATCGTCTTGATCTCGGGATCAGGAACAGGAATCGCACTAAGAAGTGCCTTCGTATACGGATGCAGAGCATTCTCAAAGAGCTCATCCTTCGATGTGATCTCGACAATGTGTCCGAGATACATGACAGCAATCCTGTCACAAAGATGATGGACGACACTCAAATTATGAGAAATAAAAATATATGTCAGTCCCCTCTTCTCCTTCAGCTCTTTCATGAGGTTGAGTATCTGAGCTTGTATCGAAACATCAAGAGCGGATACCGGCTCATCACATATTACCAGCTCAGGGCTAAGGGTGAGTGCTCTTGCAATTCCAATTCTCTGACGCTGACCGCCTGAGAACTCATGTGGATAGCGCGTAATCTGCTCTGAGTTCAGACCGACTTCAGCCATAAGTCGTTCAACGATCTGCTGCCTTTCCTCCTTTGTCCCTATCTTATGTTCATCCAAAGGCTCTCTTATGCAGCGTCCGACAGTGAATCGTGGATCGAGGGATGAGTACGGATCCTGGAAAATGATCTGAATCTTCTTCGCCATCTCCTTTGTATGCTGCTTCTTGTCCGAGAAAATCGACTTGCCGTGCAGCTTGATATCCCCAGATGTTGGACGAAGCAGCCCAACGATAGTATGCCCCGTAGTGGACTTTCCACATCCGGATTCTCCTACGATTCCAAACGCCTCCCTCTTGTAGACGTTAAAGCTGATTCCGTCCACGGCTTTTACATATTCCCTCCGGGAGAAGATGGTATTCATCTTGACCGGATAATACACTTTGAGGTCGTTGACCTCCAACAAGACTTCCTTATTTTCCATCAGCTAACCTCTTTGGCATATTTCCAGCATCTTACTTTCCTTCCATCCTCAAGAGAGACCAAGGGTGGAGCCTTCTCTGAACAGATGTCCATGCAATAAGGGCATCTGGGAGAGAAACGGCATCCTGCCGGATAGTCTTTCGGACTCGGGATACTTCCCTTAATGGAGAAAAGGGTATCCTTCTTGTCCGTAGGGCTTGGAATAGATTTCAAAAGTCCCGATGTATACGGATGGAGCGGATCTGCGAAGATGCTCTTCACATCCGCATATTCGACGGCAAGCCCGGCATACATGACCATGACGCGTTTTGCAATCTGGGCAACGACTCCGAGATCATGAGTGATAAGTATGATCGAAGTATGATTCTCCTTCTGCAGATCCTTCAGCAGATGCATGATCTGTGCCTGGATCGTGACATCAAGAGCAGTCGTCGGCTCATCCGCGATCAGTATATCCGGATTGCAGGCAAGGGCCATGGCAATCATGACACGCTGCCTCATTCCACCTGAAAGCTGATGGGGATACTCATCCAGGACTGCCTCAGCAGACGGGATCTTCACCTTTTTGAGCATTTCAAGAGCCTTTTCTCTCGCCTCTGCCTTCTTCATTCCCTGATGGAGATGGAGTATATCACAGATCTGATAACCTATCGTGAAAACTGGATTGAGAGATGTAAGGGGCTCTTGGAATATCATAGAAATATGGTTTCCCCTTATCTTCCTCATCTCCTTCTCATTCTTCTTGAGAAGGTCCTCTCCTTTGAAAAGTATCTCTCCGTCAATAATCTTCCCAGGAGGCGTTGCGACAATCTGGAGGATGGAGAGGGATGTCACGCTTTTCCCACATCCCGATTCACCAACAATGGCAAGGGTCTCATCCGGCATCAGATCAAAATCCAGACCATCAACAGCGGGGACCACCCCCTCTTCGGTATAGAAATATGTTTTAAGGTTTCTCACCTTCAGCAACGGTTCCATCATCTCCTCCTTACTTAGTGTTCTTGAGCTTCGGATCCAGGGCATCCCTCAACCCATCACCTACAAGGCTGAAGCTCATCACGACAAGAGTGATGGCTATACCGGGAAAGATAGCCTCCCAGGGATTCGAACGCAGAACATCCTTTGCCTTGTTCAGCATCGCTCCCCATTCCGGATTTGGAGGCTGGACTCCAAGGCCGAGGAAGGAAAGGGATGAGGAGGTAAGGATCGCAGAACCGAGATTGAGTGTCACATTGACTATCATCTGGGAAACGGAGTTTGGAACGATATGCTTGCAGATTATCTTGAAGCTGCTCTCTCCTATGACCTTTGCGGCTCCGATATACTGGGCATCCTTGTTCGTTAGAACGACACCACGAACCATTCGGGCTATCGAGGGTATGGAGAATACGGCTATTGCAACAATCGTGTTACCCGTACCATTTCCGAGTATCGCGACTATGACTATTGCAAGCAGCAGTCCGGGGAAGGCAAGCAGGACATCTATGACCCTGGAGATCACGGAATCAACCCATCCGCCGAAATATCCAGCAAGAACTCCAAGCACTATTCCGATGAAACATCCGGATAGCACTCCAGAGAAACTGATATACATCGATATTCTCGCACCATAGACAATCCTCGTCAGAATATCACGCCCAAGGTAATCGGTTCCACATGGATGCTCAAGACTCGGTCCCTGCCCTATCTCCCTCAGATTCTGCTCAAGCGGTCCTTCAGGGAAGAACAGAGGTCCGAATATTGCCATGAAAAAGAACAGGCAGAGTATAACAAGGCCGACAACGGAAACCTTACGCTTTATGAAACGTCTCAATATTGGATTCTTCATGCCCACCTCACTTTATTTTTACTCTAGGATCGACAAAGCCATAAAGTATGTCGACCAATGTATTAACAACGACGAAAGAGAATGACAGGACAAGGACTGTGCTCTGGATTGCAGGATAATCACGTCCGTTGACACTGTTGACAAGGAATGTTCCTATTCCAGGGATGTTGAATATCGTCTCCACCATCGTAGCACCTGCAAGAAGGCTTCCAAACCTTAGACCGATTGCGGTCAGTACGGGAATGAATGCGTTCTTGAATGCGTATGTGGTTATTATTTTCGTCTTTGATACGCCATAGGCCTTTGCCGTACGGGTATAGTCCTGGTTTATGACATCCAGCATGGAGGATCTCGTGGTACGAGAGATCATTCCAATCGCTCCAAGCCCCAGAGTCACAATCGGCAAGATAGCATGCCGCCATGACGTCATACCCAGACTTGGTAGTATACGCAGCTTCAAACAGAAGAGAAGCATCAGCAGCATGGCCAGGAAGAATGAAGGCACAGAGACTGCAATCATGGAAATAACCATGACTATGTTGTCCCCCGCCTTGTTATGGAACGTCGCGGCGATTATTCCCGCAATGACTCCGAGTAAGGAACCGAGCACAGTACCGCCAAGGGCCAGGATTATCGTATACTGATACCTGTTGGTCAGCTCCGTGGCGATAGTCTTATGTGTTATAATTGATGTGCCGAGATCTCCCTTAAATATTCCGGTTATCCATCGAAGATACTGGACAATTAGAGGGTCATTAAGACCATAGTACTCCCTCATGGCCTCAATCGTCTCTTCACTGGCGCCGGCGCCCTCAGACACTCCGTAAAGGAGTGTGATCGGGTCGCCAGGAATTATTCTAACCATCAGGAATACGACAACTGATACCAGAAAAAGTGTCGGAATCAGCTGCAGCAACCGTCTCAGAATATACTTCAACATAAGGCAGCTACTACACTCATTTCCAAAAGATATCCGTCATCTATCTTCGATTCGATGCAGACTCTAGCAGGTGCACGTCCCGGTGTTGTCCAAGCGTTATAGACCTCATTCATTTCAGCTTTGAGGGACATGTCAGAGATGTAGATGGTCACCATCAGAAGGTGGTCCTTATCCGTGCCGTGGAGCTTGAATAGCTCGTCATACCTGTCAAGAAGCGCCTTTGTCTGCTCCTTGATCGTAGCATGTTTCTTTCCGTCAACGTGACCACTGAAATAGATTACCCCGTTATGCACGACAGCACGTGAAAACGTCGGGGATGGATCAATATACTTGATATCAGCCATAGTCGTTCTCCTTTAGAATCTTATTTGATTATTCCAAGTTTCTTAGCAATAGGAATTCCCTTCGTGTAACCGAATGCTCCAGGAATTCCAATCTCCATCAGACGGGCAATCGCATCATATGCGGCCTTATCGTTTCCATTCATCGTCTGGAACCAGTAGAGACCATAAAGCATACCAGATTCCTCAAGATGGACCCTGTCCGGTCTATTAAGAACATGCTTTGCCATCTCTTCCTCATTGATGTACTCCTCAGGCTTTACGATACCCTTGTAAAGCTGTACGGCTCTCTGATAGCCATAATCCATCTGCGGAGCATGTGCAGTATTGCAGTCAATGAGATCAAGGCACTTTTTTGCCTCATCGAATTTTCCAAGTTCACAGTTTGATGTGTAAAGCCAGTGAACCAGCGGATAGTGCTCATCAGGAATCGAGAGATGCATGCACTGCTTGAAGTCGTAGATGCAGTTCTCATACTCCTCGTGAATGTTCCATGTTGTTGCCCTGTAGTACCAGTATGTCCAGTTTGAAGGATCAATCTGGATGCAGAGAGTGAAATCAGCGATCGCCTGCCTCCATTCTCCGTTCTTTGAGGCGTTATGCCTGCGTCCCCTTCCAAAATAGTTGGGAGCATAGAAAGGAGCATAGGCAATTCCGATTGAATGTGCTTCTATAGCTTCCTCAACCTTACCGCTGTTTGCAAGGGCAACACCCATCTTGTACCATGCAAGTGGATCGGTCTCATCCTTCTTGAGCTCGGCTTCTGCCTCTTCCAAACTAGGTTGCATCATGAGGATGTTTCTCATAGCAAGATTTTTCTCTTCATTGTAAACAAATTTCATCTTCCCTCCTTAAAAACTGTCATCCTAATTGGATGCTTTTTCTGCTATAGTATAAAATATTTTTTTACTTGTACATACTTACCATGTATTTTTTATGTATAAATATACATACTTATGAAAATATCTGAGTTAAAATTCATATAACTATGTATGAGGATTTTCTTACTGATTTAAATAAATAAATTCTGTTGAATCTGAGAATTAACCTATGCACATCCGAAATTAATTTCAAGTATGTGCATACTAGGTGATATATAGAAAATTCCGAGATTCTTTTTCCTGGAAAATACTTTTTTCCTGAACATAGAAGGGGAACTTGTAGAGAAAGGTCCGAAAATCCAATTTACGGAACTGAAATTTGAATCATATGCCTTCATAACATGCAGAAAGAAACCGTAGTTTTCTAATACAATCTAGGATATGTTGCCTCCCCGCCTCCCTTCCAAGGGCCGATAAAAGATAGAGAGAAGAAAAGCGCAGTAATGTTAAAAAATCTGGTCATGTATTTTGTTCCATCATGATTAAAGAGATGTCATGCAAAAGGAGATGGAGAAAATCAAAAAACAGTGACAGATGAGCAATACGTAACACGAAAGAAAACAACCAGAATTCTAAAACGGTCTATTTAAATAAAAGGAAAGATGATGCTGGCAGTAAAAAGGAGGCCCCGCATGAGGCCTCCAATAACTGTCATCAAAGAACAATTACTTGCAGAGTTTCTTGAACTCATCCGCAACGAACTGTACCTTTGGTCCGATGATGACCTGTACAGAGTTCTTTGCAGGACGGAGAACACCCTTTACTCCTGCGCTCTTGATCTTCTTCTCATCCACATTCAGACGATCTTTGACCTCCAGGCGCAGACGTGTGATACAGTTATCAACAGATGTGACGTTCTCAGGTCCACCTACTCCCTCAAGAATAATTCTCGCGATATCGGTATAGTTGTTGCTCGCAAGTTCTATCGTAAGTTCGGCATCCTGATCATCCTCCCTACCTGGAGTCTTGAGATTGAACTTCTTTATTACAAAATAGAATACGACAAAGTAGATGACGGCAACTACAAGTCCGATAGGAATTATAAGCCATGGATTAACCGCGTTAGGAGCGTTGAAGGAGAGAAGCCAGTCAACGAGACCCGCGGAGAAGTTGAATCCAGCTCTCACAGGAAGAACGGCACATACAGCAACGGAAACAGCCGTCAGAAGAGCATGTACGACGTAAAGTCCAGGAGCAAGGAACATGAATGAGAACTCGAGCGGTTCCGTGATACCTGTCACGAAGGAAGCGAGAGCTGCAGCGAGGAGGATACCTCCCGTGGCCTTCTTCTTATCCTTCTTTGCAAGCATATACATGGCAAGAGCACCGGCAGGAAGGCCGAACATCATGACAGGGAAGAATCCCGTCTGGTAGATACCCGTGACCTGGAAGGTATCGTTCCAGATGACGTTCTCCGGAGATCCCCAGAAATTCGCGATATCATTGATTCCAGCGACATCAAACCAGAATACACTGTTAAGAGCATGATGCAGTCCTACAGGAATGAGCAGTCTGTTGAAGAACGCATAGATTCCAGCACCGATTGGTCCAAGGCTTATCATCGCCTCTCCGAACGATACGAGGGCTCCGTAGATGAACGGCCAGAGGAACATCATCGGGATACAGACTAGAAGTGTAACACCGGCTGTAACAATAGCAACGGAACGACGGCCAGAGAAGAAGCCAAGGAATTCCGGCAGCTGAGTCTTACAGAATCGGTTGTAACACATCGCACCGATGACACCGGAGAGAATTCCTATGAACTGGTTGTTGACCTTCGTGAAAGCCGCAGAATCAAGCCAGGAGATGTCACCGACGATGGTCGGAGCAACTTTACCAAGCAGCGTCTGGAAAATGAACCATGCCACAATACCTGCAAGGGCCGAGGTTCCTTCCTGATCCTTGGACATACCGACTGCGACACCGATAGCGAAGAGAACCGACATGTTGTCGATAATCGAGCTTCCTGCAGAATAGAGGATGTTGGAAATGATATTACTTCCAGCACCCCAGCCAGTAGGATCGATCCAGTATCCTATACCGACAAGGATACCTGCGACGGGAAGACATGCTACCGGGAGCATGAGAGACTTACCCAGTCTCTGTAGAAATTTCATCATAGATGACCTCCAAATTTGTTTCAGCGCTTAATCGCGCTCCATGTTAATTTTTAGAAATTCGTCTCGAAGAACTCCCTGATGTCCTCAAAGACGGAATCCTCATCTTCACCCTCGATGGAAACAGTGACGACATCTCCCTGCTTTACAGCCATCTTCATGACTGCCATGAGCCGCTTGGCATCGGCACTTTTACCTTTTTCTTTCACCTCGATAGTAACGTTACTCTTTACACCTGAGAGTTTTTTTACAAGGATGCCTGCCGGTCTTGCGTGTATTCCAAGCTCATCCTTGACTGTGTAATCGAATGTTTTCATCTATACCTCACTTTCTATTATTCTCTTTCTAAGTTCCAAAATCCTCGATGGGGCGACAGAAAGCTCATCATACCCCATTCTGATAAACTCGTCAGAAAGGGATAGATCAGCAGCAAGCTCCCCGCAGATACCGGCCCATATTCCAGCTTTATGAGCATTCTCCGCAATCAGGGCAAGAGAACGCATTATTGCTTCATGATGAGCATCATAGAAGGAATCCAGCTTCTCATTCTGCCTGTCAATCGCGAGAGTGTATTGCGTAAGATCATTTGTTCCGACGCTGAAGAAGTCTACCTCCCTTGCAAGCTGATCGCTGATGATGGCGGCAGCAGGTGTCTCAATCATTATCCCCAGCTCAACAGGAGAGAGAGGAACGCCCTCCTCAGAAAGCTCCCTCCTTACTTCCTCACATGTCTCCTTTATCGCCTTGACCTCCTTTACGGAGATTATCATTGGAAACATTATCGCCACATTTCCATAAGCGCTTGCCCTGTATATCGCCCTGAGCTGAGGACGGAAGATATCCGGTCGCGTGAGACAGATTCTTATACCACGATAACCGAGTGCAGGATTCTCCTCCTCAGCAAGATTGAAATAACCGACCTTCTTATCTGCACCTATGTCAAGGGTACGAATTACAACCTTCTTGCCGTTCATCGCCTCGACGACCTTCTTATAAGAATTGAAAAGTTCATCTTCCGTCGGGAAATCATCCCGACCAAGATAGAGAAATTCACTTCTTAGCAGTCCGATTCCTTCAGCATCCCCGTCTAGAACGTATTTAATATCATCAGGACTTCCGATATTAGCAAAAAGATTTATCTTTCTTCCTTTTTTAGTGATGCTCTCTTTTCCCCTGAACATCTCAAGACTCGCCTTGTACTCCCCGGCTCCCCTCCTCTTTTCTTTCATGACACGGAGTGTTTCCTCATCGGGATCGATATAATATGTGCCGGAAAAACCGTCAACGATCATCTCTCTTCCGTTCAAGGCAGGTTCTATATCGATATTTGTCAGGACAAGGGAGGGAATATTCATCACGCGTGCTAAGATGGCGGTATGGGAATTTGAAGATCCCTGGCGAGTCACAAAGGCAAGAATTTTGTCCTTATCCATGGCAACCGTCTCGCTGGGAGTTATGTCCTCTGCGACAACGATACAAGGTTCCTCCATCTTAAAAGCCTGACCGGAACCTGTGAGAATCCTGATAAGACGATCCGATATGTCCCGGATATCCGTCGCTCTGGCCTTCATGTATTCATCATCCAAAGCAGCGAACGCACTTGCCTGCGCATCTCCTATCTCATGTACGGAGAAGGCAGCATCACGGCCACTTTTTATCATGTCCTCGATGCCTTCGATGTAATCAAGATCATCTAAGAAGAGAGACTGTACTTCAATGATCCCAGCCTCTTCTTCTCCTATCTCACGCTTCGTTTTCTCATAAAGATCGTCAAGTTCAGCTCTCGCCTTCTCTCTTGCATCTTTAAAACGCTCTAGTTCCTTTTCCTTATCCGCACACCTGGTGTTTTCAATCTTATGATCCTTCGAGAGTACGAAGATCTTGCCTATGGCGACGCCCTCATAAACTGGACGTCCATTTCCCTTAATCATTTTTAATCCCTATTTTTCAACAGAAAGAATCCTGTCTCCAGTCTTGACGGAGTCGCCTGTTTCCACTTTGACAGACGAATATGAATCCGTATTGCAGATGACGATGGGAACTACGGTATCAAAACCCTCTTTTGCAATTTCCTCCCTGTCAAATTCTATAAGAGGATCTCCCTTTTTAACCTTGTCACCTGTCTCTTTCAATCTCTTAAAATGCTTACCTTTAAGGCTCACCGTCTCAAGTCCTACGTGAATCAGTATTTCAATTCCCGAATCTGAGATAAGGTTGACGGCATGCCCCGTATCAAACATAAGATCAATGGTTCCGTCACAGGGACTTGAGATGACATTCGAGGAAGGTATGATGGCAAGTCCCTTTCCCAGTATCTCATCAGCAAACGTCGGATCTGCAACCTCAGAAAGCGGTATGCTCTTACCGTCGACAGGAGCAGTGAGAACATAGGAAAGGTCTTCTCCTCCACTCTTGAAAATCTTATTGAAAAAGCCCATGGCCCACCCCCAATCTTTAATTTTCGTTATATCATTGTAACATGACTCGTTTAAAGTATGAAAGAAAAATATTGACTAGAAGTAAAAAAAAACGCTCAGATGTAGCAAAATCTGAGTATTTTTCTTGCATAAATCAGTTATAACTTGTTCGATTTCTAAAAAAAGGAACAAAAAAAGCGGAGCTGAGCTCCGCTGATAAATTCAACCGACATTTCCATTAATGTACTTGTAAACCTTGAGATGCTTACCACCATAACCAAGTGGCTGACCTTCAACACAGACAGTACCATCTATTGTCTTCATCGGGAGAGCAAAGAAATGCTCGGGCTTGAGGTATGTCGTGATCTTCTCGACCGGTTCCTGGTTATCGAATTCGATGACGCTTCCAACTTCAAGATCATCTGCGAAGATGAGTTCACATGTTTTATGCTCCTCATCCCCTGCCTCACTGGCAGCAAGAAGCATTCCATTAGATTTAACCCCGCGGAAATTAGCCGGCTTCAAATTAGACACGAGTATGATATTGTGACCGAGGAGCTCATCAATCGTGTAATAAGGCACGATGGATGATACGATCTGTCTCCTCTCTGGCTCACCGGTATCAAGCTGCAGGATATACAGTTTATCCCCGTTTGGATGTTTCTCGACCTCGACGATCTTGGAAACCTTCAATATCACCTTTTTCTTGAACTGTTCAATGATACTCTCCTGGTTATTATTACTATTTTCCATTTTCTCTTCTTCCTTCTCTTTTCTCTCAGCCTGTGAGCCGGAGTATCTTATTTTCAATTCATCAATGAGCTTATCTTCCAGCTTTGTGAAAAGAAGTTCACTTCTCACGACGACGACATCCCCATCTCTCTTCCCGATATCAGACCAGAGCGAGCCCTCCTTTCCAAGGAATGAGAGGATTCTCTCCCCTGTAGTCGGGATATATGGTGTAACCATCACAGCCAGATCCCTTATGAGGAAATACAGCGTGGATAAGAGCTTAACCGCCTCTTCCGGGTTCTCCGTTCTCTTCTTCCATGGCTCGGCATCCTGGAATGCCTTGTTACCAAGATCAGAAAGGGCGAATATCTCATGCAGGGCATCCTTCTCCTCCGCCCTTTCAAGCAGTTCCGTGATCCTCTCCTCTCTCACCCTGATCTCATTCAGAAGAGCCTCATCAAAAACAGGCTTCTCCAGTCTACCGTTATAGAATCTTGTAATAAATGAGAGTGTCCTGTTCACAAGGTTAGAAAGATTGCCGATCAGCTCCTTATTGACCTTATCCTGAAAATCCTTCCATGTGAAGGTGAAGTCACTCTTCTCTGGACGGTTGTAGAACATGTAGAATCTCCAGCAGTCTGCGGGAATACCCGTATCCTCGACATCATTTCCGAAAACACCTATTCCCCTGCTCTTACTGAATTTTCCACCCTCGTAATTAAGATACTCGGTACTGCTCATGTGATGGAGCATGGTCCACTTCTCTCCTGTAGCAAGGAGACTTGAAGGGAATATGACCGTATGGAACGGGATGTTATCCTTTCCAATGAACTGGAAGAGCTCTGTATTCTCAGGATCCCTCCACCAATACTCCCAGTCTTTTACAGCATTAGCGGTGATGGAGATGTACCCGATAGGAGCGTCGAACCATACGTAGAACACCTTGTCCTCATAGCCCTCCTTCGGAACGGGGATACCCCATTTCAGGTCACGTGTTATGCAGCGCTCCTGAAGACCATCCCGGATCCATGAGTTTGTAATCTGTATTGCGTTATTGGCCCAGAATCCATCTCTGGATGCCTTCTCCATCCACGCCTTTAACAGCGGAAGGGCCTTTGGCAGATTGATGAAAAGGTGCTTGGTCGTCTTCACAACCGGAGTGGAACCACATACAGAGCACTTCGGATTAATCAGCTCAGTTGGCTCAAGCAGCTTTCCGCAGTTGTCACACTGATCACCTCGCGCGTCCTCATTATGGCAATGGGGACACTCACCATTGACGAACCTGTCAGCAAGAAATCTCTTGCAGGTCGGGCAATAAAGCTGCGTCATCTCCCTCTCTGAGATATAACCATTTTCATCCACCTTGTTGAAAATATGCTGTACTATCTCAGTCTGCTTCTCCGTACTCGTGCGTCCGAAATAATCAAAACTTATATTAAACCACTTATATATCTCTTTATGGATCTCGTGGTATTTATCACATAGCTCCCTCGGAGTGACTCCCTCCTGCATCGCCCTTGTCTCACTGGCAGTTCCGTACTCGTCGGTTCCACAGATATAGAGAGTCTCATATCCACGGGAACGGCAGAAACGTGCAAAGACATCCGCAGACAGCACCTGGGTAAGATTGCCCAGATGAGGTACGTTATTCACATACGGAAGAGCCGAAGTAACCAATCTTTTTTTCACTTTTATCCACCTTGATGAAATTTCCCTAGCATTATAATTGATTTTACAAATTCAGTGAACAGGGGATACCCACTTTGTTGAGTATTGAGAAAAGGATATAATCATGACGATGGATACCCTTAAAAAGATAGAGAAAGGTGAACTGGAAGATATCATATCAAGGCTGAGGGAAAAAGAGGATGAGAATCATTTCCTCCTCACCTACCTCCTTGCTCTTAAATGGGAGGATTATAAGCTGTACAGATTCAAAGAGACCTTTATAGCCAACATAAAGGGTTTGGTAACATCTCTTTCCTACACCCCCGTCATCACGGAGGAAATGAAAAAGATCATAGAGGAAATCCCTTCCCGGATGATAATAATCCCCGGTCCGGAAAACACAAAGATGCTAAGGCAAATGGCGTACGATGAGATCAGGGAAGAAAATCTAATGGCATATGAAAAAAAAGAAGAAGCAACAGAGTATCCTTCATACATATTGAATACCCTTAATGAGTATACGGCATTACAGGAGCTTTACGACGAAATCGAGGAATACCGATCCTATTACAGCCAAGCCGACATGGTAAAAAAATTCAGATTCCGAGATTCTCGGCACATAGCCTCCGCAATAAAAGAAGATGGTAAGGCTGTCTCATCTCTGTTCATCAATGACGGACTCATCGTAAGTGTAGGAACCATTCCTGGATATAGGAACAGAGGACTTGCTACGAGGAATGTGAGTTCCGCAATATACCATTATTTTACAAAAAACATCGATGAATACACCGTTTACCTGTTCTATAATAATGAAAAAGCAAGAAAGATGTACTTGAAAATCGGTTTTCATGACGTCTGTCCTTTCATCATAATTAAGAGGAGAACACATGAGATACGTAAGATTCATTAAAGACGGGATGATTAAATACGGACTTCTGGAAGAGGATGGAATCGAGATACTCGAAAGGAACTTCCTTGACGGGATCGAGAAGACGAATGAGAAGGTATCACTGGAGAGTGTGAAACTGCTTTCTCCCGTATCTCCGGGGAAAGCACTCTGCATAGGACTAAATTACAGGGAGCATGTCGGAGAGCTGGAAATGGAGAGTCCAAAATCCCCTGTCGTATTTCTCAAGCCCAGCACGAGTCTTTTGAATCCGAAGGAACATATAATACGCCCTGCCTTGTCAAAACGGGTCGACTATGAGGCAGAACTTGCAGTAGTAATCGGAAAGAAGGCGAAAAATGTCAGTATCAGTGATGCATACTCATACGTACTTGGTTATACGATTGCAAACGACGTCACCGCCAGGGATCTACAGGAGAAGGATGGGCAATGGACAATCTGTAAAGGTTTTGATACGTTCATGCCGCTTGGTCCATACATCTCTGATGAGGTAAATCCGGAAAGACTCGCCATTGAAAGCAGGCTGAATGGTAAAGTGATGCAGAAAGGCAACACATGCCAGCTTATATTCAAGATAGATTATCTTATCAGCTACCTTTCTTCCGTAATGACCCTTGAAAAAGGAGATGTGATCCTCACAGGTACACCAAAAGGTGTCTCTGGAATGAGCCGCGGGGATGTGATTGAGTGCGAGATCGAGGGGCTTGGCATCCTCTCTAACCACGTGATATGAAAAAACATCATCCTCCTATCTTACAGAAAAACAAAGAGATAGTATCTGTAAAAAACGGGTTCAAGAAAACTACATAGAATTTTCCTGCACGTAGATGCTTTTTAGGGCTATCTTAAGAGTATGGAAGATGTAAATTTGAAGAATGTAAAACTGATGGTTCTCAAAGATGAGCTTGAACATTTGACGATGGAAGAACTCTCACTCTTCCTTTTTGAATTCATAAAAGAACCCATGGCTTACGTGGTCGGTAGATTCTCTGATGGGCTGAGCCTGAAAGACATACAGCAGACAGCAGTAAATTACAGTGAAAGAAGATGTGCTAAAAAAACATTACTGAAAGAGATAGATAATCTCCTGCAGACGATTGTGATGATTGAAGATCCCTATGACAGGGAGATCCTCTATGCACTCGCATCAGCATTTCTCTCTCTGATAGAAAGAGAGCACGCATTCGATGCCGTACTTCATGATCTGGATGCAATTGTGATCGACATGGGGCTTGAATCAAGTCTTACGATGATTCCTCTGCGGATAGATCATCATCTTGATACCATAAACAGAGTTAAATCTGATATGGGCAAAAAAAGCCACAGGGAAACCGATAATTCAGTTTTTTCCCGATTAATCAGCTGAGAGGTATTTTTATCTTTTTATACTCAATATTAACTAGGATAAATTTTTTCTTTACTCCTCTTTTTTACTGGTCTACAATAGCTACTAAGAAATAAAAGGAGGCTATTATGTCTGGCATAGGCTTAATGATTTCTCTGATAGTAGCTATCGTCGTAATCATCGTCGCTATCTCAAAGTGGAAGATCCATCCATTTCTGGCATTGATGGGAGTATCCCTCATCCTAGCAATTGTTGTGGGAATACCTCTCCAGACTATTCCAGGAATGATCGGTGCAGGATTCTCAGGTACATTCACGAGCATCGGTATCGTAATCATACTCGGAGCTCTTATCGGCTCAATTCTAGAAAAGACGGGAGCAGCTCTGAAGCTGGCAGAAGTGGTTGTAAAAATAGTAGGAAAAAAACATCCCGACCTCGCAATGGAGATCATGGGTTGGATCGTATCCATTCCTGTATTCTGTGATTCAGGATTCGTCATCCTCGATCCGATCAGGAGCTCTCTGCAAAAGAAAACAGGTTATTCATCAGTAGCAATGACGATGTGTCTTTCGGCAGGTCTTTATACATCGCATGTATTCATTCCACCTACCCCGGGTCCGATAGCAGCTGCAAGCACGCTTGGAGTTGGAGAACACCTCCTGATGGTCATCGGAATCGGCGCACTTGTCTCAATCCCCTGTCTCATCGTTGCTTATTTCTATGCTAACTACATCGGAAAGAAGGTACAGACTGAAGAGGATATGCAGGACAAGAGTGAGGAGAGCTACAACCAGCTTCTCAAGAGTTTTGGTAAGCTGCCAAACGGGTTCCTGTCATTTGCTCCTATCATCGTTCCTATCATCACGATGGCCCTTGGATCGATCTCTGACATGGCAGGATGGACGGGTGCTCTCGATACGTTCCTCAATTTCATCGGAACCCCTATCATCGCGTTAACAATCGGGCTTATCTTCGCAATCATCCTGATGGTGGTGACAAAGACGACGAACCAGTTCTATGACATCACGAATGAAACACTCAAGGTCGTAGGACCTATTCTCTTCGTCACAGCCGCTGGCGGCGTTCTTGGAAGAGTTATTAGTGAAGCGGGATTCGTAGGTTACATGCAGGAACATGCAAGCGTACTCGCAATGATCGGAATCTTCTTCCCATTCATAGTATCTGCGGTTCTCAAGACGGCCCAGGGTTCATCCACTGTTGCCCTTACGACAACTGCCGGTATCATGGGAAGTATTGCAGATCCAGGCAGCATGATGACGATGCTCGGACTCAATACTCCGCTCGCAGGCGTACTCACGGTAATGGCGATCGCATCAGGAGCAATGACGGTCTCTCATGCGAACGACTCCTACTTCTGGGTAGTTACGAACTTTGGAAAGATCAAGATGGAAGATGGATATAAGACGCAATCCGCAATAACAGGAATCATGGGTGTTGTAGGAATCATATTCACCTTCATTCTTTCTCTCATCCTGATCTAATAGGAAGTGAGTTCTCAACAGGCGGGACCCATTGTGGTCCCGTTTTTTTCTTCTATCATCTCAAAACATCGAACGATACAATGTAAGCATGAAAACGCAAAAGCAATCAGATATTCCATGAAAAAAGAAAAACCCTGATCTCTCAACCAGGGTTTGATAGCAAGAGAGGGACTCGGACCCCCGACCGACCGGATATGAGCCGGTTGCTCTACCTACTGAGCTATCTTGCCATATGCTTGAAAACACAAGCTTAATCTTTATAGCTGATAAATCGATCTTTGTAAATACCTAAGAAGAAGTTTTTCTTTTCTTTTTACATGAAAAAACATCTGGCATCTACAGATCTTCTGCAGTCTCCAGAGATAATAAAAAAAGCCATGGAGGTTGACTTCCATGGCTGAATCACTACAAAAAGTACTCTCTTATCTTCTCTTTCCTTCCAATGCGTGAATCAGGGAAAGTACCATTTCATGATAAGAGACGGAAATACCAAGTTCATGAGCCTTAGAGACAAGAGCTCCGGTTATGGTATCGACCTCGCTTCTCCTGCCATTCTTTATATCCATCATGATGCTCGTATACCCACCTTTGTTATTTCTGCTCGTGGATAGAACTTTTTCCGTCACTTTCTCTAAATCGAAAGAAAGCCCCATCGCAAGGGCGACATCGACAGCCTCCCTTATAAGTTCCTTGCATATAGCCGTAGCATAGTCATTCTCACTGATGTAGGACATATCACACTGCAGTACCGCAGTAAGAGCGGAAAGTGATACGTTCGTCATCAGCTTGTCCCATATAAGCTGCTGGATATTACGATGGATCCTCACATCGAATCCGGAAGCATTAAAAGAATCTTTTATCTCTTCCAAAAAGGAAGATGATCCATCTTTCAGAAGCCCGATATTCGTAATTCCGCTTCCACCATGATGGACGATGCCCATATCAATAACAGCACCATTATCCTCCGTCGTTCCGATGACTATGTGATCAACATCGGTAAAACGGGAGAGTATCTTCTCATGTCCCGCACCGTTCTGCAGTGTCATGAGATATGTGTTTTCCCCAATCACACTCTTCACGTTCTCAAGGGCACTCACCGAGTAGAGTGCCTTGGTGAAAAGGATTACAAGATCGACAGGACAGAGACCAGCAACATTCTTTGCAGCCTTTGGATGAAAAAGATGAGTCTCCCCTCCTTCCTCCAATACGATTCCAGAGGAGTTTATTCTTTTAACAAGCTCATCGTTGGTATCGATGAGCGTAACATCATTATGCTGACTCAGCCTGGCACCATAGATGCTGCCCATGGCACCTGCTCCAACTACGACTATCCTCATCTCTGATCCTTAATTAGAAAACTCGGTTAAGCCTTCAATCGCGTATGCCCTGACAGGACAGGAATCAAGCCCTTTTATCGGAAGTGGAGCATAACTCATGAAGAACACGTCCTTCTCCAGCTTATCGAGGTTCTTAAGAACTTCAAGGAACACGATGTTCTCAGCAAGAAGGATATCGTGGAAAGGCTTTACATCCTCGTTGCAGTTCTCAATTGAAACTCCATCACCGAAACCGACACACTTCGCCTTATGAGCCTTGAACCACTCGGCAGTCTCACCGTTGACGAAAAGCCTCTTATCCTCAGCCGTATTTGTTTTCTCTGTGAAAGGAGGAATCTTGTGAGGACTGTCAATGATGACAATCGTATCATCCTTCATCTTCGGCAGACAGAACTTATCAAGCATCTCTGCTGTGATATGAGAATTCGGCTCAGCCTCGATATTCACATATATTGCCCTTCCAAAGAAAGTCGTGAGCGGAAGATCCGCGACACTTGGCCACTGATCATCATGATGATACGGGCATTCGCAGTGCGTACCGAGATGGCTTGTCAGATCCATGATCGTATGGAAATCTGGAATAGGTCCACCTGTATTAAAACGATAAAGATGACACCGCCTCGTCTCCGTCTTCGGATCGAGTGTTTTTGTCAGATCAATAACCCTGAGCCCACCAACATTGTAAACTACATCCATATTGCTATCCTCCTATAATGTGGAAACATCTACCTTTACAACAACTTTCCTATATTTAACTATCTCACCGTCCCTGATTCCCGGACGGTGGATATCGGATGGGAAGAGTATCATATAATCCCCTTTCCTACAGGAAATGAAACGCTCACCCTCAAGAGGGTTCTCGATGAGAAAAAGATCATCAGAACCGGAATATAACCTATATGGCTCATCCTTCCTCTCTTTCCATCCCATGAGTTCTCTTCCTGAGAGCCAATACTGGATGTCTATGTACTTCTCATGGTATTCAGCACGGCTTTCTTCCTTCTCCTTGCTCTCCAAGGTGAATACGCGGGCGAAAATGGATCTTCCCTCAATCTCATACTCACCATCCTCAAGGAGGGAGAAATCTGTGTCCCTAAGATACTCCAGAGCCTTTCTGATGGAATCCGGATAGACGGAAACATCCAGAATGGAGTCAAGCCTTTGAAGAATCATTCTTTCCTCCGATAATCTATCATTCTTTTTTTGCAATCGATTGCAAAACCCTTATGACAATATAATCCAATACAAAAAGAAGATTGTCAAGGAAAAAATAAATCCATTGTACAAATTATCCTCCATTTTAGAGGAATAGGAATATTAAAACCATATAATTATTTGTAATATAATGAATAGATTTAAAGCATATCTCCAAGTACTGCATCATCTATGCCATCTTTTATCGTCCTGTATGACCTTCCATCTTCTATGTTTTTAATTATTGTCGCAATACCGATCTCATCATCATTGAGGTTCGCAGGGTAAAAAGGATTTGAATAGACTACATCTTTTCCAAGAGATATATGAGAAAGTGACAATGAAGAACCAGAGCGGGAAGTATCCCGATGTACGGAAAATGGTATGTGTACGGGATAACCATCATCGCTTACAGTCCTCAAGCCTTCAAATGTCAAAATCCCCCTCTCCCCTCTTATCTCGATGCTGTTATCCATGAGATAATTGTGATACTGGTTTGTGGAGAAATCATGTAAAAGAAGTGCCCTCTCAAATCGGAGTATACGTATTTTTCTCGTATATTCCTCGCTCTCTCCTGTAGCAGACAGGCCTCCCCGGTCCCCCGTTTTTATGATTACTGAAGGCTGATCGATGAAAAGAACCTCCTTAGGCATCTGAAGATCTCCAAGGACAGCCTTTGCCACCGAAGCCGCATGATGATTATGAAGGCCGGAAAGAAAAAGCTGATCTATTTTTCCGAGCCTGTCCTTCACATTCAGAACAGATGCGAAAAGAGGGGAATATGGATACTGTTCCATAACCGCACCTTTAACAGCAGAAAGTGCATTCCTCTCTTCCTCTCTTAATGGGAGGAAAGATGTTTCAGAAAGAATGAATTCTCCCCTATGTGCAAGTGTCATCATGATTGAGTAGAAAAGATCCCTCCTTGTTGAGACAATTACGGCATCATGTGAAGGAGAAAGTGCCTCATCCAGGGAAGATGTACATCTCATCCCGTTCTTTGAAAGTTCTCTGGCCCTCTCCTCTGAATTTGAATACACGGATACTATGTCCAACAGTGACGGCAACGCCTCAGCGATTCTCAGATAGAATCTCGAACGCCATCCGGTACCAATTAAAACAGCTCTCATCTTTTCCCTCCTATCATATGGATAAGCATGAGACGGCCTTTAGAAAAGACCATGGAAGGAGATTTCCCCATCAGAATGTGAAAAATCCATAACAAGGGAGATGAATTCTTTTAGTCCCGGATGGAGGAACTTATCCTTATGATAGACAAGACGGAAGCGACGAGTTAAATCCAATCCCTCCACATGAAAGACTGAGACGAGCTTTCTTTTTATCGCATCCTCTACGAGACGGTAAGGTAGAACTGTGATCCCCAGTCCTGCAATCGTAGCCTCAACCAGAGCGGTCGTGCTTATGGATTCCCATGAGGGAGAGGCCTTGAAGCCCGCTCTCAGGGCCGCTGCATCAAACTCATCCCGGGTTCCACTTCCCTTCTCCCTTAACAGGAAACGGCAGCGGGAAAAATCCTTAACACTTACACGCTCTCCATTTTTAAAGGGCCCTGATGGGGAACAAAGGGCAACCAGAGAGTCGTCCATATATTCTGCTGCGATCAGTTCAGAAGAGGTTAATAGTCCTTCTGTCAGGGCAATGTCGATCGTATCATTAAGCAGGCACCTTTCCAGTCTTGAGGACTGATCGACAATCACACGGATATCCAGCCCAGGATGACGTGAAGAAAAAGAGCGGATGTATGAGGGAAGAAAGCGGGTACCAATCGTGATGGACGACCCTACTCTGATAGTGCCATCCTCCTCCCAGTTCCTCATGCTCCTCTCCATCTCATCAAAAAGAGAGACGATATGTCTTGCCCTCTCCGCATAGCGTCTGCCCGCCTCACTGAGAACAAGATGTCTCCCTATCCTGTCAAAAAGAAGAACTCCATAATATTGTTCCATCTCCCTTATAGCGATACTGAGAGCAGGCTGTGTAATATTAAGTACTTCTGCGGTCTTTGTCATGTTCGAGGAATTATCAATAAGGGAAAGAAATATTTTCAAATGTCGTATCGTCATAAGCTAATATTATAAGTGAATACTTATCATTTCAATAAAATAATATAATTTCACTAATTTATAATGAATTCCTATAATCCAAACCATGAGAGATAAAGCAAGACGCTATTTGAAACTTTTCCTCACGACTTTTGAGATAAGCGCGTTCACATTCGGAGGAGGGTTCGTGATAATCCCCCTCATGCGAAAGAAATTCGTGGAGGAGATGAAATGGATAGATGATGATGAGATGCTTGATCTAGCCGCGATAGCACAGTCATCTCCGGGGGCGATAGCCGTGAATGCATCGATTCTAGTAGGCTATAAGACGGGAGGAGTTCCAGGAGCTCTTATAAGCATACTTGGTACAATAATCCCACCTTTCATCATCATCTCGGTAATCTCACATTTTTATATCGCATTCAGGAACAACAGATACGTTTCTCTTGTAATGGAAGGAATGCTCATCGGCGTTGCCGCCGTGATAGCCGATCTGGTGATATCGATGGCATGGGATGTCATAAGGAAAAAACGCCTTACCCCTTTCCTGATGCTTGTCGTATCATTCATCCTCGTTGAGTTTCTAGACTTGAACATTATCATCCTTATTCTTCTTGCAGGCCTCATCGGCTATGTTGATTACACCATAGGGAAAAGGAGGATGAGATGATCTACCTGGAACTCTTATGGAGCTTCATTCAGATAGGACTTTTCAGCATAGGTGGAGGTTATGCCGCGATGCCGCTCATCCAGCATCAGGCCGTGGAGGTCCATTCATGGCTCACGATGCAGGAATTTGCGGATATCATAACGATATCGGAGATGACGCCGGGGCCAATCACAATAAACAGTGCAACATTCGTGGGCATTCAGGTAGCAGGCGTTACAGGGGCCCTTGCCGCGACACTCGGCTGTATCCTACCATCTTCCATCATCGTCACGCTCCTTGCATTCATCTATTACCGTTTTAAAGGACTTGAAGCCGTTCAAAGCGTGTTGAAAGGACTCCGTCCTGCGATAATCGCCCTGATAGCAAGTGCAGGGATATCACTCTTTAAAACGGCTATTCTCATAAAGGAGAATGGGGGGATAGAACCATTCGCACTGATCCTCTTCATCATTGCATTCATCATCTTAAGAAAATGGAAACCAAGTCCGATAGCAGTCATGGCTGGCGTAGGAGCAATAAGATTAATAGCAGGGTTATGAACGTATCAAAATAAAGATAGTCCTTTTCTTCTTGTTCTTTTAGCTTTTCTTATTTACCGCTTACCGTCTTTCATCTGATGCCCCGTTGTAGAAAGAGGCAGGGTCTCACGGCCTGAGGTTCAGCCAAATATGAAATGGCCGAGCAGGGATACCCCGATCCAAGGGGAGAATATCACGATGAGGAGCACCGCGATTCCCAGTATTTTTAAGAGAAAGTTTTTCATATGTGCCTCCTTTTGCGTGGAACACGCTGTGGTGATTTCATCAAATCTTAGCCGAAGACTCTCCAACCTCTGCATGCTGGAGAGGAATCGGCTTCCTCCTTTCAATGATTCTCGTATTGTACAAGAAGACAAAAAAAGAGAGGCTGCATCAAAAGCCTAGACTTTTGCAACAGCCTCTAATCTGCGGCCGAGAGAACTCGAATCTCCAAGCCCTTTCAAGCACTAGCACCTCAAGCTAGCGTGTCTACCAATTCCACCACGACCGCATTCTGTGGCCTTCATTTGGCACAAAGAGAATCTAGCCTATTTCGAGCGTTCTCGTCAATACTATTTTGAAAAAAATTTAAAAACTGTACTTTTTAATTTCCCTAAAGGGAATGCATACCAAGCCAGGACTTTAGGTAACTTACAACATGTTCCATCTTTTTGTTCATAAAAGAATATCGACTAGATACCCCGAACCTATAGAAAAAGCAAATATAAAAAGTATGAAGAGTAAGAGCTTTTTCATACTCAATGCCATTTTAAGTGCACTTATATTCGTAAGCCTCAAAGCCTGTCCGACATTCATGAACGCAAGGGCACTTTTTCTTCCCCATCCCCTGATAAATTCACAACTGTATCAGAGGAATGACCGCACCCGCAATGGGCAGGGTTCCATAGAGACAAAGCGGGGAGATAATCCCCAGAGCTGATGATATCGAAAGACTTAGAAACCTCCCAACCCTTTTATAAGGAACACGGAGAAAAAGGAACCTATGAATATGCCCAGAAGATAATAAAAGAGGATGTTTCTCAATCCTATCTCGGCATAATAGATAAGATATACCAGCTCCCTCTCGATGATTTCCATCATAGTATTACGAGATTGTAATGTCTCTCTCCAAATCCGATCTTATCAGCATGCTCAAGGACATGAAGTCCATCCTTACTCTCAATCCTCTCTATAAGAGAAGATCCATCCTCAGCTTCATAAGCCATGTCGATGGAAGCCTGATCAAAAGCTACAGGATCCAGAGATGAAAGTATTCCAATATCATGCATATCGGGCAGAGCAGGATTGAACTCATCACGCCTAAAGCCGACATTCGAATTTTCGATTGAATAAAGGAAAAAGAAAACCGTCAAAACCAGAAGTAAAAGAACCGCTATTCTCTTCATCACTCCTCCTGATTTCAACGGTAACAAATAAAGATTGCTTTAAGACAAGGAAAATTAGATCAGATAGATACCCCGCTCTTTTGCATCCCTCCTCGTCTCTTCTTTCCATACCGATGCCTGTACCTCTCCGATATGGCACTTATGAAGTAGGAACATGCAGAGCCTTGACTGCCCGATACCACCACCGATCGTCTGGGGATACTCACCGGCAAGCAATCTCTTGTGCCAGTAAAGATCCTTCCTCTCATTCAGATTCTTCATCTCAAGCTGTCTTAGCAGGGCTTCCCTATTGACCCTTATTCCCATACTTGAAAGTTCAAGAGAATCATCCCTTATCCTGTCATATACTATGATGTCTCCATTAAGACCATGATAGCCTTCTTCCGTCTCTGTAGACCAGTCATCATAATCAGGAGCCCTCATGGAATGGGGAATACCCGATGAGAGTGGATAGCCAATTCCGATGATGAACACCGCCCCATACTTCTTTGCCGCCGCCTTCTCCCTCTCATTTGAACTGAGAGAGGGATACTCCTTTTCCAGATCCTCGGAATGAATGAATGTGATCTCCTCAGGAAGATAATCCTCCAGAACCGAATAATTCTCAGAAAGCATGAAACTGGTTCTCTTTATCGCAGCATAGATATCGCGGACGGTAGTCTTGAGCACATCAAGATTCCTCGCATTATCATCTATCACCTTTTCCCAATCCCACTGATCGACGTACACGGAATGAATCGCATCGACCTGGTCATCCGGACGCAGAGCGTTCATATCGGTATAGATTCCTCTGCCTACAGGATAGGAGTAATCTGCAAGAGCCATCCTCTTCCATTTCGCAAGACTCTGTACGATCTCCATCTTTCTGCCACCGAGGGCGGAGACTGAGAAGCTCACAGGTTTTTCCACACCATTGAGATCATCATTGATTCCTGATCCCGCCTCCACGAAAAGGGGACTGGTGAGTCTCGTAAGTCTCAACGAGGAGGAAAGCTCCTTCTCAAAAGTATCCTTAGTCAGTTTTATCGCCTTCTCCGTATCTTTCGGATTGAGAAGGCTCTTATAGCCTGTAACAAATTCCATAATTCCTTCCTATTGATATTTCCGTTTTAATATATAAAAATAATCTAGATTTTTAAAGCTATAATCATGGAGAAAGATAATGAAGGGATCAGTATTAACGGAATTCAAGAAATTTATCGCTAGAGGCAATGTCATAGATCTTGCAGTCGGCGTCATCATAGGTGCATCATTTACAGCCATAACCAACAGTGTCGTGAACGATATCATCATGCCTGTAATTGGACTCATAACCGGAGGAGTTGATTTTTCTCAAATGAAGATAATCCTCAAGCCTGCTACTGAGAGCGCTGCAGAGGTTGCGATCAGATACGGGGTTCTCATCAATGCAGTCATCAACTTCCTTCTGGTAGCACTCGTCCTCTTCTTCATAGTGAAGGCCTTCAATAAGCTAAAAGAAAAGACAAAGAAGGAAGCCGATGCGGCTGCAGCGAAGGCAGCTCCTCCTGCGAAGAGTGCCGATGTCATTCTTCTTGAGGAGATCAGAGATTTGCTGAAGGAAAATAGGAAATAGCATTTTTTATCACACCTATCTTCTTTTTTAACAAAGAATTAACCCGACGGTATTATTTTTTTCACCCTTACTATTGACATTAGTAACAGGAAGAATTATATTCACGTAGAACAAAAGAGGTTTATCTTACATTTAGGAGTTGATTTGGTATGAAAAAGATCAATGAAGTTCTGATTGAAAAGAAGACCAGAGGTGCGTTCAAGAAGGAAGAGATTCCATCTGTGTATGCTCTTGTTGAATGCTATAGAAGATATCAGGAAGACGTATATGGAAGGAAACTCGACTTCAGAAAAGCATTGGAGGAGTTCATAGAACTCGTTTACATCCCAATCTCCTCAGAGATTAAGGAGAAAGGGACGAAGAACTTTTATAAGGAGTTCATGGACCAGACTTTCGATGTCATGGACAGGAACAGGAAAGCCTCAGCGCTTCCGGCGATCACGGCCTAACGTGAAAAGTACACGGCAGACGCAACCTCGTCTGCTTTTTCTTTTGATATCGCCTTCTCTATTATCTTCAGACTGAGATCGAATGCGAATCCTGCGCTTTTTCCTGTGATGATGTTCTCATCAACGACCACACCATCAGGAAGGAAATCCTTTTTCTCTGAATACCCCTCACACCCAGGATAGCATGTGGCCTTCCTTCCATTCAGAAGTCCGGCGTTTGCAAGAACGACCGAAGGGGATGCGCAGATGGCACTGACAATTTTTCCATTCCCTGCCATTCTTATTATCCTTTCATTCACACTCCAGCACTGGGAGAGATTAACAGCTCCTGGCATTCCTCCAGGAAGGAATACGATGTCGAAGTCCTCCCTATCACTCTCACTGAGCGTCATATCTGCCTCAACTTTGACAGAATGGGAACTCTCAACCATCTTCTCCTCATCTATGGAGGAGAGTACGACATCCATTCCCGCCCTTCTCATCATATCTACAGGAATGAGGGCCTCAACTTCCTCGAATCCCGTCGCAAGATAAACGATAACTCTCATATCAAAGTACCTCCAGTACTCCACCGGCCTTTTGGGCCTCTTCAAGGAGCTTTGCAGCGTTCCTTAAAATCCTCTCACTCTCAGCCCATCCGATACAGGCATCAGTGACAGAAACCCCGTATTTGAGATCTTTCTTATCTGAAGGGATCTTCTGTGCTCCCTCACAGATATTCGATTCTAACATGAAACCTTTTATTTTATCATTTCCCCAGACCACCTGGTCGATGACGCTTCTGAGAACCCTTTTCTGTCTCTTGTAGTCCTTCCTGCTGTTCGCATGCGAGCAGTCGATTATTACAGCCTCATTAAGGCCATTATCCTTCAGAAGTCTCAGCGCGTTCTCAACCTCATCTTCATAATAATTGGGGCCATCCTCTCCTCCACGGAGAATAAGGTGTCCGGCATCGTTTCCCGTCGTTCTGAAAACAGAGCTCATTCCATCTTTGGAAATACCTATGAAGGAAGCCTCTCCCGCTGCGCTCTTTATGGCGTTCACGGCACTCATCAGATCCCCGCTCGTACCATTTTTAAACCCAACGGCTACAGAAAGTCCCGACGCAAGATTCCTGTGCGTCTGGCTCTCCGTCGTTCGTGCCCCTATGCTCGACCAGCTCATGATCTCATCTATATACTGCGGAATTATCGGATCCAAGACCTCACAGCCTACGGGAAGCCCGATCTCGGTGATGTCGATAAGAAGCTTTCGGGCAACCATTATCCCCTTCTCGATATCTCCGCTGCCATCCATATCAGGATCGAGGATCAGACCTTTCCAGCCGAGGTTTGTCCTAGGCTTTTCAAAATAGGTTCTCATCACGATGAGGAACTGATCTGAAAGCTCATCACTGAGAGTCTTGAGTTTACGTGCATATTCTATCGCAGCCGAGGGGTCATGTATGCTGCATGGTCCGACAATTGCAAGAAGCCTCTTATCGCGGCCGAATATGATATCATTGACGCTCTTACGGAAAGAAAGGATCTTAAGCCTGTCCTCCTCAGAAAGTGGGATGAGCCTTGATATCTCACGTGGAGTTTTAAGGCTCTCTATCTCTTTTATTCGTATGTCCTGTGATTCTCTCATACCCGATATTATAAAGAAAAGAGAGATTTAGAAAAAGAATCACTCCTTCTTTTCATCTTTTTTCTTCTTTGGATATAGGAATCTTTTTATCTTCTGCGTAGGGGTTCTTTCAAACGGCTCATTCTGTAATTTCGTCTCATTCAGACGAGAATACGATGAAAGCTGCTCATTAACGGTCTTGCGAAGCTCCTTGACATACTTTTCAGCCTCCTTCTTCGCATCATCGATATCTATTCTGAGTTTCTTGCTCATAAGTTCAATGTCTATCTTGATAAGGGCAAGAAGACCTCCATCCGAAGGAACGACAAGGCTCTCTTCAACGTACTCCTGGCTGTTTATGAGGCTCTCTATTGGCTCAGGATAGATATTCTCCCCTGCAGGTCCAAGGATCATCGTCTTGACCCTTCCTTTTATCGCAAGCCTGCCCTTCTTATCCAAATAGCCAAGATCTCCTGTACGGAAGAACCCGTCAGGGGTGAACACTTCAGCATTCAGATCATCCCTCATATAATAACCTGACATCACGTTCGGTCCCTTTACAAGGATCTCCCCCACTCCTTCGGAATTGATGTTGTCAAGACGGACTGTATCATCTGCAACGATCTTTCCAACAAAAGATGGTTTGTGCATGCTCTTCTTCGGTCCACATCCTGCAATGAGGGGACTTGTCTCTGTAAGACCATAGCCGATGGCATAAGGGAACCTCGCCCGGTAAAGGAAGTACTCGACCTCACTATCCAGAGGTGCTCCTCCTATTCCGAAGAATTTGAGACGATGTCCGAACGTGGATTCTATCTTCCGGCCTATGACACGGTATACAAAACTTCCGATGAGAGGATAGTGGAGCATCCTCTTTATCTTCTCATTTCCCTCTATTGCGGGAACCACCGCTGCTTTGTAGACCTTCTCTATCAGGAGAGGAACCGTCAGCATGATATGCGGCCTTACTTCTGCAAGGGCTGGCAGAAGGATTGACACTGCTGGTGGTTTTCCAAGGAATGTTATCTCCACTCCCTGCAGGAGGGTAAGAACCTGCCCGATGGTAAACTCATACACATGGCTCATCGGAAGGATTGAAAGGGCTTTCGCTCCCGCTCTTATCTTCACATACACGTCGGTGTTGAGGTCCGCACAGCGCAGGATGTTGAAATGTGAGAGCATGACCCCCTTGCTGGAACCGGTAGTCCCGCTGGTGTAGATTATCGAGGCAAGATCTGACTCGGTAGGTCTCCTCTCATCCAAGAGGACCTGTTCTATCTTGGTATTCGTCATTCCAAGTCCAGGAGTAGAAGGGAAAAACTTCTCACTCTCGATCACAATATTACGAGGTATATGGAACAGATCCTCCATTCTGAAGATCTCCGTTCCACTCTCATCAAGGATGCTCTTCAGCTTCGTATACTGTTTCTGGTTTATGAAGATTCCTTTTGCTCCACTGTGTTTTATTATCGTCTCTGCTTCCCGCAAAGAAAAATCTGGCAGAATCGGAACTGCGACGAGGGATACTGCGGTCATAGCAACATAGGCAACCATCCAGTTCGGACAGCTTTCTGCCATTATCGCAATCCTATCCCCTTTCTGAAATCCCATCTTCACAAGGTACGTTCCAACAGCCCTCACCTCATGTGCAAAGGAAGAAAACGTGAGATTCTCTTCACTTCTGAACACGCGATACATGTTCCTCTTTGGATACCTGGATTCGATGACCTCGTAAAAATTACGAAAGGTATACTCGCTCATGAACTTCATTCTCAGTCCGTCACTACGTCTGACCCGTCGGCATACCTTTTCGCTTATCACTCTTTTCTTCTCTTTCTTTTTAGTCTTTCCCTTACTCATCTATAAAGCCCTCATAGCTCTCACCCCTGTGACAGACCGTTACGAATATTCCGCTCTGAAGGCTGTCAGAAACGGTATTCTTTGCAAGTTCTGGGGTATTGTTATTCTCACTCAGGTGAATCAGATACACCTGACTTCTAAGTTTCGCATGCTGCTTCAAAAAGAACGCGGCCTCTTCATTGCTAAGATGTCCATAACCTCCGGCTATCCTCGCCTGGAGTTTCTTAGGATAAGGACCACTCTTCAAAAGATTCCTATCGTAATTGCTCTCAATGAATATGGCATCAGCATCCTCTGCAGCAGAATGAGCATCATATGGAATCTGACCTGTATCGGTCATGAGGAACATCTTTCTTCCCCCGTTTCTTATCTCATAACAGCTGCTTCCCGGACAATCATGATAGGTTCTATAGGGTGTCACCTCAAAACTGGCGATTCTAAATGGTGTTCCATGATGGAAGGTATGGATGCAATCTGAATCAATCTTCTCTTTTCTGATTATGCTCTCACTCACAGAGACCGAGACATCTGACAGATACACGGGAATACCGAGCTTTCTTGCCGTTGCCCCCACGCCTTTACAATGATCAGGATGCAGATGCGTCAGGAAAATCGCCCTTACAGAATCAAGGGGAATCTGATGGCTCTCCAGCCTCTTAGAAAACCCCGTGAACGTAAGGCCCTGATCGATTATGATCGTATCTTTCCCGTCAAAAAAGGCATAGCTGTTTCCACAGCTGCCCGAAGATAGCACCAGAAAATGTATCAAGTAATCCCCCTTGAGGCTATTTATATAATTCTATGCCAAGGAAGATGAGCCCCGCAATAATGAATTATAGCCTTTTACCTCTGTTTTTTGAAAAAGAACGTCAAAACAAGACATAGTTAATCCTAACCATAATGCCTCATATTGACCGAAAAATGAAGTAATGATAAATTTTTCCCAAATAATTCAAGGAGAATAGAGATGAACGAAAGGATTAAAACCATCCGGGACAGAGAGCCAAGCGATGAGATCATTTGCGCAGAGGGATGGGTCAGGACGAAAAGAGACGGAAAGAATGTCTGCTTCTTAGAAATCAATGACGGGTCATGTCTGAAAGGACTCCAGGCCGTAGTAGATAAAGGAACCTTTGCTGATAATAATCTCCTTGATGAGATATCCACAGGAGCGGCGATCAAAGCAAGAGGAAGGATTGTGAAAAGCCAGGGTGGAGAACAGGGGGTGGAGCTTGCAGTCTCCTCACTTGAACTTGTTGGACCATGCCCGGCGGATTACCCTTTGCAGAAGAAGAGACATACAGTTGAATTTCTAAGGGAGAAGGCACACCTCAGACCAAGGACGAACCTCTTTGGTGCCGTTACGAGGGTGCGTAACACGATGGCCTATGCGATACACTCATTCTTTCAGGAGAACGGATTCGTATACGTCAACACCCCTCTGATCACGGCAAGCGACTGTGAAGGAGCGGGAGAGATGTTCCAGGTTACAACACTCGACATGGAGAACCCTCCTAGGACAAAAGATGGAAAGATAGACTACACAAAGGACTTTTTCGGACGTATGGCGAAGCTTACTGTCTCGGGTCAGCTCAATGGAGAGACCTATGCCATGGCGATGAAGAACATATATACGTTCGGACCGACTTTCCGTGCGGAGAACAGCAACACGGCTAGACATCTTGCAGAGTTCTGGATGGTTGAACCAGAGATGGCGTTCTGCGACCTCTATGGTGACATGGAAGTAGCTGAAAGCTTCCTGAAGTACATCTTCAAGGCAGTTCTGGATAAGAATGGAGAGGATATGGCCTTCTTTGACAATTTCGTGGAAAAGGGTGTTGTGTCCACTCTTGAACATGTGATCACCTCTCCCTTCGAGCACATGACGTATACAGATGCCATAAAGATTCTTGAAAAGGAGAACTCCCGCTTTGACTTCCCCGTGCACTGGGGTTCTGATATCCAGAGCGAGCACGAGAGATATCTGACAGAAGAGGTTGCAAAGCGCCCTGTGATCGTCACCGATTATCCAAAGGAGATCAAAGCCTTCTACATGAAGATGAACGACGATGGAAAAACCGTCCGGGGAATGGATGTACTTGCTCCAAGGCTCGGAGAGATCATCGGAGGAAGTGAGAGGGAATACCGTTACGATGTCCTGGTGGAGAGAATGAAGGAACTCGGACTTGAGGAGAAGGACTACTGGTGGTATCTTGAGCTCAGAAAATACGGAAGTGCTCCTCATGCGGGATTCGGCCTCGGCTTCGAACGTGCCGTACAGTACGTGACGGGAGTGGCGAACATCAGGGATGTAATCCCCTTCCCCCGCTATGTTAAAAATGCTGATTTCTAATTTCAACGAGGCCTGATAAAAGTCCTCGTTTTTCTATCTCCTTTCTTCCGAAAAAAATATTACAGTGTCTCCATTTTCATTGATTACATCTTGCTAAAAACGGGCTAAAACGGTAAAATTCAAATGTAAAAGCTGGATTTTCCTTACATGGAAACTACAACAAATCCTTTAATATGCTTCATGATTAATTCATGAATAATGGATTAATATTTATACAGCTTTTATTACACCGACCTAGCTGCGGTAATGCCATACTACCCCAGAAATCCAAATCAATCGTAGCTAGGCGGTCTTTTTTAGAATAATGAAGATGTTTCATTAAGCAACAGTCAGTTCCAAAATCAGTGTTTCTTTGATATTATGCTGTCAAATGAGTTTGAGAACCTCTGATAGTCCTTCTCTCTCAGGCTCTTCTGCCCTAGATCGTTTATACCCATCTCCCGGAATACCTTCATGAAATCACGCTCACTTACCCTTTTTCTGATGTTTTCCTGCGTATAAACATCCCCTCTGTCATCAATTACGATCGCACCCTTCTCTATCGCCCGCTCAGAGAGTCCCACATCATGGGTTATCACGAGATCCCCGTCATTCACAAGCTCGACTATCCTGTCATCGGCACTGTTCTCCCCCGTTTCCACGACAGTCATCGTGATGCTTGAGCGTATTTTTCTCAGATCCTCCTTCGCAAGACTACCACGAAATGGGTCACGGAGCATTTTCGTATGAGTCTCAATTGCATCCATGACATCAGGAAGGGACCTGTCTGCAATGAACTGAGTTCTTATTCCGTCTTTCATAACACGTGAGAGTATGATCTTTCGATGCCTCAGTGGCAGACTGTCAGAATCAACAAAAAGGGTAAACATGGGATTAGCTAACCATAAAAGGCCGGTTTATACAATATAAAAGGTTGCCTTTCAGATTGTTAATAAGATAGAATATTCAGGGAAAAGGAGGAAAGATGGAATTATCACCACTTCAAATAGCAAGATACGGCTATCAGCCGAAACTTCCAGAGATTCTTAAAAATGATATCGCAAACATAAAGGCTGTTGAAGGAGAGATCACCAGCTCAGTCAGTGATCAGGAGAAGATAAAAGAATTATTTCCAAACACATATGGCATGAGGGAAGTTACATTCGCTCCAGGCGTGAACCATGCTGAGGACAAACGACTTACTGTGGGTGTGATACTCTCAGGAGGACAGGCACCAGGAGGCCATAATGTAATAACAGGTCTCTTCGATGCTCTGAAAAAAACAAGAAAAGACAATATCCTCCTCGGATTTAAAAACGGACCTGCGGGGCTTCTGAATGATGACTGCATCGAACTGACGGCCGATTACGTGGACCAATACAGGAACACCGGAGGTTTCGACATCATAGGAAGTGGGAGAACCAAGCTCGAGACCGAGGAACAGTTTGAAGTTGCACAGAAAGTCGCAGAAAAACATGACCTTGATGCAGTCGTAATCATCGGAGGGGATGATTCCAATACGAATGCAGCTGTACTTGCAGAGTATTTCAAGGCACATGGTTCTAAAGTACAGGTCATCGGATGTCCGAAGACTATTGATGGAGACCTGAAGAACGACGTGATAGAAATATCTTTCGGTTTTGATACGGCGACAAAGACCTACTCCGAGCTCATCGGAAACATTGAAAGGGATGCGAATAGTGCAAAGAAATACTGGCACTTCATACGTGTCATGGGACGAAGTGCGAGCCATATAGCTCTTGAATGCGCATTAGAGACACAGCCGAACATCTGTTTCATCTCCGAGGAGGTGGAAGAAAAAGGAATGAGCCTCTCAGATATCGCGGATCAGGTTGTGGAGAGCGTGGTAAAGAGAAGCGAGAGAGGAGATAATTTCGGAACTGTTATAATCCCTGAGGGGCTTATCGAGTTCGTACCTGAAGTGAAAATGCTCATCAGGGAGCTCAATGATGTAATGGCCCTCAATGAGAAGGAGTTCAACGCTCTTACGATATGGGAGGACAAGTTCTCCTTCATGGAGAAAAAACTTACAAAAGAGAGTTTCAAGGTATTCTCAATCCTTCCTCTTGATATCGAGAAGCAGCTTCTGATGGACCGTGATCCTCATGGAAACGTACAGGTATCCAGGATAGATACTGAAAAGCTCATCATCAGCATTGTAGAGGCAAAACTCAAGAAGCTAAAAGAAGAAGGTAAATACAAGGGTAAGTTCAGTGCTCTTAACCATTTCTTCGGTTATGAAGGTCGCTGTGCATTCCCATCCAACTTTGACGCTGATTACTGCTACAGCCTTGGTTATAACGCGTTCATGCTCATCAGCTATGGCTATACAGGTTATCTTTCAACAATCACCAACCTCTCCAAGCCAGCTTCAGAGTGGAATGCTGGAGGTATGCCTATTACGAAGATGATGAATCTTGAGCAGAGGCATGGAACACAGAAACCTGTAATTAGAAAAGCACTCGTTGATTTGAATGGAAAGCCGTTTAGATACTTTGAAAAAAGAAGAGCTGAATGGGCAGAAAAGACCTGCTATAAATATCCTGGAGCAATCCAGTATTACGGGCCATCAAGTGTTGCAGATATAACAACAAGAACCCTAGCTCTTGAAAAGGGAGAGGAAGAGTAAAAGATGCAGAGAAGCAGGGCAGATAAAAGTCCTGCTTCTTTTTTATAAAAAAGAGAATTTAAAATAAAAGAGAATAAAAAGTTCTCTTCTGACAGCAGTAATCATGAGATCCAGTCATCACGAAGAATGGAATATATGGCGACATCGACAATTCCCCGTCTATTTCTTGAAGCCTTCCTGAGTACCCCTTCGCTTCTCATACCAGCCTTCTCCATGACCCTACCACTGGCAGGATTGAGAACGTCATGTTTCGCCTGTATCCTAATCGTATCAGAATGAGAGAAGATAAAATCTATGACGGCTTTAAGAGCCTCCGTCGCAAGTCCCTTGCCCCAGTAACGCCTTGAATAGCAATACCCTATCTCGACCTGCTTGAGATCCTTATCATATGAGACTGCTGAAATATTGCCTATCAAGGCATTATACTCGTTGTATACGACAGCCCAGTTGAGATAATCTTCCTCTTTATAATGGCCTGCCCACTCTGAGAGGATCAGCTTTGTAACCGAGCTATCCTCATGAGATGACCAAGTAAGAAATCTAGTAACTTCCTCATCACTCGCCCAGGAAGAGAACATCTCCTTATAATCATCGACAGTGAAAGGGCGGAGAATAAGGCGGGATGTTCTTATTATTTCACTTCTCATCAGATCTTGTATATTCTCTCAGGATCCTTCGCATCCTGACGGAAAAAGACAGAAGTGAATCCCGTAGTTGCCACAAGTGTGGAGCCCGTCTTGTTTTCCAGATATCTGGAAAGAGAATCTATATCATCCTTAAAGGAGTGGAAGCGCACCTTCACGAGCTCATGAGCCTTAAGAGCCTCATCTAAAGCCTTTACAACGCTATCACTCGCACCATCTTTTCCTACGCTTACGACAGGATCCAAGGCCTGCGCATGAGAACGTAGGAATGCTCTTTGATAACTTTTAAGTTCCATAAAATCAATCTACAATACTAGAGTAAATAAGTCAAACAGGGGGAATCAGTCGGCAAAAAGGCTCACTACCTCATTCCTCTTTATCTTCTTCGTACTTGTCATAGGAAGAGGAGATGATGTGATGTCCACCTTCGTGATCTTCTTATAGCTCTGCAAATCCCTGTTCACCTCGCTTATGATCTCGTCCATCCTCGCCTTCAGAGCATTCTCGTCAGGATAGTTCTTCCTTGCTTTCTCGCTCGGATATATTACCGCACGAATTCCCTCAGCCTTCATCGCCCTATCAATGAGATATCCAATGATACATATCTGCTCAATATCATCATAAAGCTGGAAATGATCCTCGATCTCCTCAGGGAAAACGTTCTTTCCTCCCTCGGTGACGATGACGCTTTTTGCCCGCCCTGTGAGATATAGATAATGTGCAGAATCCTCATGCCCGACATCTCCGGTGTTAAGCCACCCGTCATCGCTGAGGACCTCCCTGGTAGCTTCCTCGTTCTTATAGTAGCCCTTCATGACCATAGGTCCTTTTATATAAATGACGCCATTGCCGTCACTATCTGGATCAACGATCTTCACCTGGCACTCAGGAAGAGCCTTACCTACAGAGCTCTCAATATAGGCATACGTCGGATTGAGGTGGGTTACAGGACTGGTCTCAGTGAGCCCGTATCCCTGAACAAAGTTCACACCAAGTTGATTGAACATTTTGAATGTGGATGCAGGAAGCGGACCTCCTCCACAGATACATGTTCTTATATTCTCTAGACTTAGCTTCTTTAAAAGGAATGGGAACATCTTCTTTCCAATATTCACCCCGGATATCTTCTTCACGACACCCGATAGCCCCATGAGGAATCTTATCAGACCATAGACGATAATGCCTTTCTCCCTCACACCTGCCATGAGGGCCGCAATCATCTTGTTAAATAGCATCGGAACAGCGAGGAACTGAGTAACCTTTCCCTCCCTGAGTTCCTTCAATATCTGAGAAATCACGAGTTTCTTACCAAAGACGGTACAAGCACCTACGCTGAAAGACTCGAACATGACCGCAAGCATCGTATAAGAGTGATGGATAGGGAGAATCGCATAAAAAACGTCATCGGGATAGAACGTTATGTTTCCTTGGCCGAGATAACAGTCTGCGACAAGGTTCTCATTTGTGAGCATGACGCCCTTTGGTGTTCCAGTAGTTCCAGATGTGAAGAGAATCGCCGCAACCTCATCACTTCTAGACTCGAATCCATCCCTCTCCTCTCCATTAAGATCCAAAACGTATTTATAGCCATCATTACATGGCTCAAGGGAAATCTTCTCTTTCAATCCAAGACTACCATCTGCATCAATACCCTTTATCCTGTCATGATCGATGAAGAGACAGCTTACATCACCGAATCTGAGGAGCGTCTCCATCTCAGAATCCTTGAGCTGGATATCCAGAGGAACAACGATGCATCCAGAATAGATGATTGCAAGGTACGAAAGTGCCCACTCTGGGCTGTTCTTTCCGCTGACGGCGATCTTATCGCCCTTCTTCACCCCCAGAGAGAGAAGGTAATAGGAGATTTCCCTGATCTTTTTCTCCGCCTCTGCGTATGTAAAAGAGACCGTTTTCGGAGAGAAGGCCTTGAAACAGTCATTGTCTGGATATCTCATGACCGATATATGGAACATGGTCTTCACATTCGGCCATCTTCCCTCAAAAAACTTTCCTCTATACTCATCAAGAAAATCCCATGCTTTTTTCGCATCCCTTCTTGTCATCTGTGTTCTCCCTTATATTTATTTTTACATTTTAAGAAAAAGTGTATTTTTATACTACCCTTTTAGAGAAATAAAAAGGGTAAAGATAGATAGAAGTAGAACAAAAAGCCCCCGAAAAAGGGGCTATAGGTCAATCGGCGAAGAGTCGCACAACCTCATTCCTCTTTATCTTCTTAGTACTCGTCATAGGAAGAGGTGATGTTGCAATATCGAGGCGGGTGATCTTCTTATAGCTCTGCAGCTCTCTGTTCACCTCGCTTATGATCTCATCCATCCTTGCTCTCAGCTTAGCCTCGTCAGTGTAGGTCTTCTTTGCATTCGTACTCGGATAGATGATCGCGCGGATTCCCTCTGCCTTAGTCTCCTTGTTCACGAGATAGCCGATGATACAGATCTGGTCAATCTCATCATAGAGCTGGAAATGGTCCTCAATCTCCTCAGGAAATACGTTCTTACCCCCATCAGTGACGATGACGCTCTTCGCACGTCCTGTAAGATAGAGATAATGTGCAGAATCCTCATGTCCGACATCTCCCGTATTAAGCCATCCATCCTCACTGAGAACCTCTCTGGTGGCCTCCTCATTGTTATAATACCCCTTCATAACCATAGGACCTTTTATATAGATGGTGCCGTTACCATCGCTATCAGGATCAACGATCTTTACCTGACACTCGGGAATGGATTTACCAACCGAACTCTCTATGTAGGCATATATCGGATTTAGATGGGTTATTGGACTCGTCTCTGTAAGGCCATAGCCCTGAACGAAATCTATTCCAAGCTGATTGAACATCTTGAATGTGGATGCAGGAAGCGGACCTCCTCCACAGATACATATCCTGTTGTTCTCAAGACTGAGGTTCTTCAGGAGAAAGGAGAACATCTTCTTACCGACGTTCACACCAAATATCTTCTTTATTGCACCCGATATAGACATAAGGAAGCGGATGAGTCCATAGAGAACAACACCCTTCTTCCTGACTCCCGCCATCAGGGCCGCTATCATCTTATTAAAGAGCATCGGGACAGCGAGGAACATCGTTACCTTTCCATCCCTGAGTTCTTTGAGTATCTGGGAAACAACGAGTTTCTTTCCAAAAACCGTACATGCTCCCACACTGAATGATTCGAAAAAGACCGCAAGCATCGTGTAGGCATGGTGAATAGGAAGAATGGCATAGAATACATCAGTGGAATAGATGTTCATGTTTCCCTGTGCAAGATAGCAGTCTGCAACAAGATTCTCATTGGTGAGCATGACACCCTTTGGGTTACCGGTCGTACCGGATGTGAAGAGGATCGCTGCGACCTCATCACTCTTCGCATCATACCCTTCTCTCTCTGCCCCGTTAAGGTCAAGCACGTATTTATGGGTATCAGAGGGTTCAAGAGATATCTTCTCCACAAGACCGAGAGAACCATCCTTATCGATTGCATCTATCCTGTCAGCATCTATGAAAAGCCTTGAGACCCCACCGAATTTCAGGAGAGTCTCCATCTCGGAATCCTTGAGCTGGATATCGAGTGGCACAACAATACATCCGGCATAGAGAACAGCGAGATACGAAAGAGCCCATTCAGGACTGTTCTTTCCGCTTACCGCGATCCTGTCTCCTTTCTCAACACCCTGAGAGAGCAGATAGTATGAGATCTCCCTAATCTTCTTCTCTGCCTCAGCATATGTGAAAGTCATCTCCTTGGGAGAGAATACCTTGAAACAATCATTATTAGGGTATCTGAGAGCAGAGATGTGGAACATGGTCTTTACATTCGGCCATCTTCCCTCAAACTCCTTTCCCCTGTATTCATCCAAAAATTTCCATGGTTGAGGATTATCCTTATTCGGCATACATGACTCCTATTGTTTTAATTTACACCTTTACATTTTATGTAATAGAGTCTTTTTTTGCCACCCTCAAACCATGGTGATTATTAACCATATGTACTAACTAGTGCGGAAAAACGAGCCTTATAGTCGTTCCCTCCCCGAGAGAACTGCTTATCTCAATCTTCGCACCGTGACGCTCTGCGACGCTCTTGACGATACTCAACCCAAGTCCTGTGCCTCCCGTCTGACGGCTTCTTGACTTATCTACACGGTAAAAGCGATCAAATACCCTCTCCCTGTCATACGGGGAAAGTCCGATGCCATTATCCTTGACAGCAAAGGAATCTCTGTCTATCTGCAGCAGGATGGGATTATCATTCCTGTTGTACTTGATCGAGTTGTCCACAAGGTTATAAATCGCTTCGAAAATCAGTGTAGCATTTCCCCTTATTCTTAAATCGGCATTACTCTCAAGCTTCACAATCGGATTTGCGATGGAATCAAGAACATCCTTCGCAACGGCATTGACATCGACATCGGAGAACGTGACATCAGCCTCCTCATCGAGCCTGCTTATCGCCATGATATCCTCAATAAGCTGGTAGAGCCTCTTTGCTTCATTGTATATCTGACTTGAGAACTCCTTTATGTGATCCTTATCAACCTGGTCACGCATTATGAGCTCTGAGTATCCACTTATGCTTGTAAGGGGCGTCTTAAGCTCATGAGAAACGTTCTGTATGAACTCTCTCTCCTTCATCTCAAGGGCCATCTTGTCAGAGACATCGAATAGGAGAATGGCAGAGCCCAGTCCGTTCACGACCTCGGCATGGACCTCCACAGTCCTTCCCTCGACCTTTATCCTTCCGTTAGCAGTACCTTTCTCGATTATAGAGAAAAACAGAGGTTCCCTGCTAAGCTCTATAAGGGTTCTGAACTCATCACCAGTATTCTTTCCCATAAGAGTTTTCGCAGCATCATTTATCATCAGAATGTCCCCATTACTTCTGACGAGGATAAGTCCATCCTTCATGCTCTTGACGATGAGTTCAAGCTCATTCTTGTCCCGCTCTAGCAGTTTTATCTGCTCCGCAATCTCCCCTTTCTGCTCATCTATTCTCCGGACAAGAGGACTCAACTCCTCATAAAGATCATCACCTTCAAGAGGATTATCCAGATTTATTCTGTTGATAGGTTCAACAATCTTTCTTGAGAGATAATGGGAAACGAGAAGAACAAGTATGATTATCACAGCAAGAATAATCACGATAAAAGGAAGGGATGAGAGCAGGAATGAATAAAGGCTGCTCTGACTCTCGCTTAGCCGGAGGATAGTTCCATCCTCTGAGAGCATTGCTACATAGAACATGCTCTCCAAAAGAGTTGAGCTCTCCCTGATATCAAAACCGACCATATGTGAAAGTGCCATCTGCACTTCAGGACGCTCCAAATGGTTCTCCATCTCATCGGAGTCAGCCATGGAGTCATACAGGACATTGCCATTCTCATCGATTGCAGTGAATCTCCTTGTTCCAAAATTGACCGATTCGATATCCCCTATCTTACCGCTGTCTATGAGACGTAGCGTAGAGAGAAGCTCATTAGCGATTCCCTCCTCATAACCACGGTACATGGCATTCACTGTAAAAGATGCGCTCACTATCACAGCCACGACTACGATAACTGTCGTAAAAATAAAAAGTTTATTGCTGAGTTTCATTTTTAAAACGATACCCCACACCTGCGACTGTCTGGATCATCGCACCAGCCTCGCCTAGTTTTTCCCTTATTCTTCGAACATGGACATCCACTGTCCTGTTCTCCCCATCAAAGGCATAGCCCCACACTGTATTCAAGATACTGTCCCTGGAGAGACAAATTCCCTCGTTCTCCATCAAGAGCTTCAACAGCGAATACTCCTTGAGAGTCATCTGCACTTCCTTGCCATCAACCTTGACAACATGTGCCTTGCTGTCCAGGAGAATCGGACCATAAGAGAGCCGTCCGTCATCTGTAGGACCTTTCATCCCCCTTCGCCTTAACGCGGCCTTCACACGGGCAAGAAGTTCCATCATGCCAAAGGGCTTTGCGATATAGTCATCACTGCCCATATCGAGGCCAAGCACCTTGTCATACTCACTGCTTTTTGCAGTAAGCATGATTATTATGACATCATCATACTCTCTGCGGCTTCTCAGGCGTTTCAGGACATCAAGCCCGCTCATCTCAGGTAGCATGATATCAAGCAATAAAAGTTCGGGCTTCTCCTCCGAAATCGCCTTGAAGAAGTCACTCGGCCTGTCAAAACCCCTGACCTCATAACCGTTGGATGAGAGCGTGTACTCAACAAGTTTCAAAATGGAGGCATCATCTTCAAGTATGTAAATCATAGTCTTATACGTTCATGTCTCCAGATACAGACCATATGAGCTGTCTGGAGAGGTTGACACAGTGATCTCCCATACGCTCAAGATACTTGGCAGCCAAAAGGGCATCGGGAGCCTCCTCAATACCATCAACACTTGTTTTTATCATCCTGATGAGCTGCTCCTTTGCTGAGACGAACAGGGAATCGAGTACATCGTCCTCTTTTATGACGTTGTTCGCCTTCTCCTCGTTCCTCATCACAAAAGCATCAATCGAGGAGGATAGCATCTTCGACACCTCCTCAATCATCTTCGGCAGTCCTATCTTGTGCAGGATATCCCGGTTTTCACAGTAATTGATGGCCTCTGCGAGATCAAGACTGTTATTTCCAATCCTCTCAAGATCGGTGATGATCCTCAGTGATGCTGAGACGCTTCTCAGATCCTTGGCAACAGGATGTCTTCTTAAAAGCACCCTCATGCACTCCTGCTCTATCTCTCTCTCGCTCTTCTCAATCTGATCACTGAGAGTCTGGATATCCCTTATATCCTTCCCCTCACCATCGATAAGTGATGATACCCCGTAAAGAGCCTTCTCACAGAGAGAGGCCATTTTCACGATATCCCTTTTTAAAGATGCTATTTCCTCATCTATGTTAAGTGTGAATGTCATATCAACCAAACCTTCCTGTAATATAGTCTTCCGTCTGCTTCTCCTTTGGATTAGAGAAGATCTGCTCGGTATCCCCGAACTCAATCAGCTCTCCAAGGAAGAAGAATGCCGTCTTATCAGAGATACGCAATGCCTGCTGCATATTATGAGTAACGATAACGATAGTATAATCCTTTTTCAGCTCCATGGCCAAATCTTCTATTCTACTCGTACTTATCGGATCAAGAGCACTTGTCGGTTCATCCATCAGAAGAACCTTAGGCTGAACAGCAAGGGCACGTGCGATGCAAAGCCTCTGCTGCTGTCCTCCCGAAAGTCCGAGCGCACTCTTCTTGAGCCTGTCTTTGACCTCATCCCATAGCGCAGCATTGCGCAGGGCCTCCTCAACTATCTGATCAAGTTTAGCCTTGTTCTTTATCCCATTGGTCCTAGGACCATATGCGATGTTGTCATAAATGCTCATCATGAACGGATTCGGTTTCTGGAATACCATTCCGATATCTCTTCTCAGTCCATTCACGTCAACCTTTGGCGAGAAGATATCCTCCCCGTCATAAAGGATTTCTCCCGTGATCCTCACCCCCTGAATAAGATCATTCATCCTGTTCAGCGTCCTTAAGAACGTGCTCTTACCACATCCCGAGGGACCGATGAGTGCAGTTATGTTCTTCTCCTCAATGTTTATGTTTATGTCTTTTAAAGCCTGCATCTGAGAATACCAGAGATTCATATGCTTGGCTTCTATTATGTTTTTCACTGTCCGTTTCTCCTCTCCATGATCTTTCCAAGATGTGTCGTTATGAGATTTATTATAACCGTAAGAATTATCAGAATCGCGGCAATCGCATATGCAATCTCAAAATCACCACGTTCTGATGCGTAGACGTAAAGTGCGACGGTGAGAGTAGCTCCGCTGTTCGCCATACCTTCGAAGAATCCGTATAACCTGTGAGCAAGGCCTGCTGTGAAAAGAAGTGCTGCCGACTCACCAAGAATCCTTCCAATCGTAAGGATACAGCCTGTGACGATACCGTTTACACAGGTCGGAAGAACTACTGTCCTTATGACCCTCCACTTTCCTGCGCCAAGTGCGAAAGCTCCTTCCCTATAACTCTGAGGAACGGTCTTAAGAGCCTCCTCCGTCGTTCTCATGATCGTTGGAAGATTCATTATTACAAGGGTACAGCTTCCTGCAAGCAGCGATGTACCAAAACCCAGGAACTGTACGAAAAGAAGCATTCCAACAAGCCCGTAGATTATAGAGGGAATTCCTGAAAGCGTCTCACTTGCAAACTCGATGATCTCAACAAGACGCCTGTTCTTCGCGTACTCGGTCAGATAGATTGCAGCCCCTACGCCCAAGGGTAGAACCATTATGAGGGTGGCTATTACAACGTAAAGCGTATTCATGATGTCAGGAAGTATCCCGTCAATATTCCGTCTTACGCTTGGAGTCTCTATAAGCATTCTTGGGTTCTCGATGAGGCTCGGGATTCCCCTGGCAAGCACATATAAGAGCATGAATGCAGTCAGTGCGACGACGACTGCAAGGGATATGTAGCAGAGCGTCTTCATGACGGCACACCATATTTTTCTCTTTCTCGACAATCCTTCTATCATATCTTCTGGCTCCTCGTCTTTATGAAATTGAGTATGGCATTGATGAGCATGATGAATAAGAAAAGCACGAGGGCTATTGAGAAAAGCGCCTGGCGCTGCAGACCTGAAGAATAGCTCATCTCACTTGCAACTGCGGTGGTAAGGAATCTTACAGAACTGAAAAGGCTTGGCATGTTCGCAACATTTCCCGCGACCATCATGATAGCCATGGCCTCGCCTATCGCACGTCCGATTCCGAGCACGATTGCAGTAAAAATTCCGCTTTTCGCTGCGGGGACAGTGACCTTAAAATATGTCTCCGTATTCGTAGCCCCAAGAGAAAGAGAGGCCTCTTCATACTCATGGGGAACAGCTTCCAGGGAAGAGAGGGAGACGTTGATCACGGAAGGAAGGATCATGACGGCAAGTACTATGATTGCCGCAAGAAGGCTCGCTCCATCTGGAACACCGAAAATGTTCCTGATCGCAGGAACGAGTACAGTCATACCGACAAGACCGTAGATGACTGATGGAATTCCTGCAAGAACGCCGACACAGAGCTGCATCGTATCCTTGAATTTCTTAGGTGCCATCTTCGCAAGATAAACAGCTACGAAAAAACCTATTGGAACACCAATTATAATCGCTCCCGCAGTACCATAGATGCTTGTAAGAATGAATGGGAGGATGCCGTAAGAAGGCTCAGCTGCAGTACTGGCCCATCTAGTACCGAAAAGAAAATCGATCGGACCTATCTCTATTATCGCTGGCAATCCGCTGATTATCAAATAAATTGTAATTATAAGAACGCAACCAACGGTTATCAGGCCGAGAATGAGGAAAATAAAATGTATCAGATCTTCAACAAGACGTTTCGGGTTAGCCTTGTAACCCGAAACGAGAACTCTCATACGTTCATTAAGATTCATATGGACTTTGATTCCTTATACCAGAGGTACTGCACCTGCATCTGCGATGACATCAGAAGCATCCGCAGAGAGAGCGAAATCAAAGAACTGCTGTGCAGCCTCAGAAAGAGCCGTGTCTGTCTTCGTCACGAATACGAACGGTCTCTGAATCTGGTACTCTCCGGAAAGAACAGTTGCTTCGGAAGGTGCAACTCCATTGACAAGTACTGTCTTTACAGTCTCATCCACAGCAGAGAGGGAAGCATATCCGATAGCATTAGGATTTGAAAGAACAGCGGTGATAACAGCACCAGTACTTGTAAGCTCCTGATTGTAAGCACATGCATCCTCAGTTCCCGTGATTGACTCGAAACCATCCCTTGTGCCGCTTCCTGCTTCTCTTCCGATAAGAACGACAGGTGCATCATTACCTCCGACTTCTGACCAATTGGTGATCTCTCCTGTATAAAGAGCTGCAATCTGATCAACCGTGAGATCAGCTACAGGATTTGCAGTATTTACGATGATAGCAATTCCATCGAGAGCAACGGTCGTTCCCGTAAGCCCGGAAGCAACCTCATCATCATGAAGAGCCCTAGAGGAAAGACCAATATCTGCCCTGCCTTCCTGAACAGCCGTTATTCCACTTCCACTTCCTGTCGGATTATATGTGACAACGATTCCAGTATTCTCTTCAAAAACCTCTGCAAGGGAAAGCACAACACTCTCCATACTTGTAGATCCATCAGTACTTACGCTCTGGCTGGCAGATTCCGTACTGCCCTGAGCAAACAATGAACACGCACAAAGCGCTACTAGTAATGCAACAAGAATCTTTTTCATTTTTTTCTCCTTACGGCAACAGATTCTTTACCCATCACGTAAATTTTTTAGTCACTCCGATGTTAAATCTTTGTTAAATCGTAACAGAAGCCAGAATTAATGAAATATTTGAAAATCAGTAAGTAATTTATTATTATATCAATAATTATATATTAAATTTAACTGAAAATTAACGTAAAGATATTCTTAAATATTAAAAGACAGGGATATTTTTTTGACAAGAGAGCAATCGACTAAGAAAAACTTTCATTCTTTCTAGTAATGATAAACCTTGCCTCTCCCTTTATTCTGTGCATGCCCGTGTGTATTTGAGATGGCTTTTTCCAGAGAATGGAAGTATGATATTAAACTGATATCAATAAAAGAGGTAGAGATGAAAACAAAAGAGGAGATAGGAAGGAGAATACGGACATTTTATGCTGATGTCATAAGCCATGGAAACGGAACACTGCTCGGATTCTCGGATGCAGGAGCAATGACCGACGATGACATATCAGATGAGCTGGTCGCAGCTTACAGGGCACTGTTGAGTATGGTAAAGGAAGAACATCAGGATGTAGACGATGAACATGCACGTATGATCGTACAGGCACAGCTCGAATCCAGATTTCAATGTACATACGAAGAACTCTTCGAGTACTTCATAAGAGACAATGATCTGAGTAGCCCACGCCTACGCAGATTCCTGAGCAGCTTTAAATTCATCTGAATGAAACATATTCTTCCATACCCTGTCAATTTCATCCCTACCCCATATTGAGGCAAAATGCTAAAAACCTTATATTTTTCATCATGTTGAAAAGCATTAGTGAGCTCGACGGGCTTTTTCTCTCCTTCATGCCGAGCTCAGGAAACATCGGGGATATGAGGGAGAACCGATTAAAGAGGATGGAAATGCTTCTTGAGAGGATTGGTTCTCCTGAGAAAAGTTACAAGACGATACATCTTGCAGGGAGCAAGGGCAAGGGCACGACGGCTACGCTCCTGGCAGTTGCGATGAACACGTCCTTTAAGACGGGTCTTTATCGCAGTCCTCACGTGTACGACCTCAGGGAGAGATTCACCCTTGCTGGTACATTCTTCTCAGATGAGGAATACCTCAGGACGGCTGATGAACTCATGGAAAAGATCCAAGACCTTGACTTCTCCCCTACCACATTCGAACTCTATACGGCATATGCATACCTTTTATTTAAAAACGCGGGATGTGAGTATGCCGTGATAGAAACGGGGCTCGGAGGCAGGCTTGATGCTACAAACACGATAGAAAGCATCATGGAGATACTCCTTCCAATAGAAATGGAACACGTTGAGATTCTGGGCGATACAATTGAGAAGATATCGGTTGAGAAAAGCAAGATAATAAAGAAGAACAGTATTGTCATCGTCAGTGATGTCCGTCCCGAGGCATATGATGTGTTCTTCAAAGAGACAGAAAGGACCGGCTCCTCTTTCTATTCCTTCAAGGATGACATAAAGGATTTTGAGCACTCGGAGGAAAAGGAGTATAGTATTTCAAGATTCAGAATCGGAGCTGATGATTTCTCTCTTCATACGAAGTTAAGAAGCAGGGAGATCGGGAAGAATTTTGCCATTACGACTCTAGCTCTGAAAAAACTCGGACTCCTGAGTGAGAAAGCACTCCAAGCGATGGAGGATGTCACGATAGAGGGAAGATTCGAACAAAGATGCGAAGAAGGGAAAAAGATAGTCCTTGATGTCGCACATACGAAGGACAGCATGCAGAACCTTATAAACACATTTACCTATCTTTATGAGAAAAAAGATACCGTTGTACTCTACGCTGCAATCTCAGGCAAGGATTACAGGGCCATGCTCTCCCTGCTGTTGTCCAGTTTTAACAGAATCGTGATAACAAAAGCGGGAAACTTCAAGAAAAGCGATCCCGATGCCCTTTATGAAGAAGCTATGAGAATGAAGAGGAGAGATCAGGAAGTTTATCTTATTCATGATGAGAAAGAGGCTTTCATCTTTTCGAAACATCTTGCCGATATTATCCTCATAACAGGATCATTCTACCTGGTAGGAGAATTTGGAGAGGACGATGCTTAATTACAAGGAAGTGGAACTGCTGTTAAATGAGATACCTTTCATCGACAGCTATATACAGGATATCAGAGAGAAGGACTATCACAGCTTCACCCTCTCCTTCTTCAATAAGAGGGAGAAAGCCTACAGCGTCTATTTTGAGATCGCCACACAGAATTCGCACTTCTCCCTTACCGAGAGACAGAGAAAAAAAAGCGGGACTATGCAGCGTTTCACACAGTTTCTCAAGGCAAAGATCATAGGAGCAAGGATCATCGATGTCCACCAGCTCAACTGGGACAGAGCCTTCTATTTCAAGCTTCTGAAAGATGAGAGAATATTCTTCATCCTCTTCCGCTTCTACTCCGGTCCGGGAGCGAACGTCATAGTCTATGATGAGAGCGGGAAAATTGAGGAAGTGATGTTCCGCCGTCCGAAGAGGGGTGAGATAAGTGGAGAGCTTCTCAACCTTGGAGAGAGAGTAGCTCCTCCTGAAAAGGAATTTGAAGTCCGAGAGCATCCTGCAGACATATCATTCAATGAATATATCGACTCCTATTACGAGAACAAAAGCCGCGCAGAGAGCATGGATGAGCTTAGAGAGGATGTCCTGAGATCTAGGGACAGGGAGATAAATGAGATCGAACGCAACATAAAGAGGGCCGAGGAGAAGATACGGAGTACCCAGAACTACGAGGAGAATAAGAGAATCGCAGATCTCCTCTCATCCAACCTCTATCAGGTGAGAAAAGGCATGAGGAACATCGAGGTAACAGACTACTCAAAAGAGGAGAAAACCACGATTTCCCTGAGAGAGGATCTCAGTCCTAGGGAGAACCTTGAAAGGTATTACAAGAGCTATCAGAAGGATAAGAGGAGTCATGAACTTGCTCTTGAAGAACTTGAGAGTGAGAAACTCCGTCTGGAAGAAAGAACAAGATATTATGAGAGGCTTCTTGAAAGTGATGATATGAGAAAACTGCGTGAGGCCTCCGCAGATACGAAGAAGAGGGAAAGTGAGGGAAGAAGGTACCACGGCCCCTCGTTCATCGATTCCGGTTATACCCTCATAGTAGGCAGGAACAGTAAAGAGAACGATGAGATACTCCGTCATGATGCAAGGGGAAACGACATGTGGGTACATGTCAGGGACTACTCGGGCGGCTATGTGATAATAAAAACACAGAAGGGAAAAGATATCCCTTTCAACATAATACTGGATGCGGCACATCTTGCACTCCATTACTCCAAAGCAAAGGATGAAAAGAGTGCCGACCTCTATTATACTTATGTAAAATATCTGAGAAGAGCGAAAGATGCGAAAAAAGGTCTTGTCCTTCCAACCCAGGAGAAAAACCTCTTTCTAAAAGTGGAGGAAGAGAGGATGAGACGCGTACTCAGCTTGAAGGTGGACTGATGATTAAAGATTCTGAGATAACAACCCTCATGATCGAGGGAGAAGAGAAGACGGCGATAAGACTTGGCATGAAAGAAGAGAGCCTTCCGGGGCATATATTCCAGGGGGAGAAGATCGACAGCCTCATCATTAAGGACGGAGAGGTTAGGAATATCCGGTACACGGCGATCCATAATGAGGGGGAAAAGAGATACATCTATTTTGACAAGATGAGGCTCTACAGCCTTGAGCACCTTTTTACAACGCATAGGAAGAACGCCCTTAAAATAGTGAGGAATATCGCGATAGGGCTTGAAGGGGCAAAGAAGGATTTCCTTAATCTTGAGACGGGAGTATTTCCCCTTTACCGAATCTACATCTACGAGGATGATGGAGCATTCCTCCTCTCTCCCGATATCGGGGACGTGCTCAGCCTCTTAAGAACTCCAGAAGAGAGGGTAAGCGAGGTAAATGCCCTGATAAGACGTGACAGCGAGGATAACTATCGCCTGATAGCAGAGATGGGAGAACTGCTTTATTATGCCGTAGCAGGCAGCCTGCCCTACATCTCGGATGATGTAAGAAAATACAAGTATCAGGAATTTCCCCTTTCCTCCTCCCTTGATATTCTCGGTGAGGACCTAGAGGAGAAAACACTCGGCTTTATAAACCTCATTCTTCACGCGAAGAGGCAGGAAATGAGGGACATAATGGGGAACAAGAGCCCAGCAAAAGCCCTCTCCTGGTTCATAACGAGGACGGAGATGCTTACTTGGAACCTCGGGGAAAGGACGGAAGAGGACAAAGAGCTTATTACACAGAGTGCTGAGTTCAAAACGTTCTCAGAGAAAGCCTATTCAGGAGCAAAAAGGAACACGTTCTTCAGAAAGAAGGGTACGATAATAACCGTTGTCGTAATAGTAGCAGCACTCGTCGGAGCATTCCTCTATGACTATATTTCAAATCTCCTTGCTCCCCCGATTTCTGCAGGAGAGGATCAGGAAGGTGTGATAATGAGTTTCTATGATGCTCAGAACAATCTTATGAGTGATAACATGATGTCCGCGGTAAAGGGTGCCGATGTTCCTCAGGAGATGGAAGTCACGAACCTCTTCGTCACAAGCCGAATGAGGATGGCATACGAGGTATACAATCCGGTTGTGAATGCAGAGGACTGGATTGAAGACGGCATGCCGTCAATCCCGACGACATTCATCGTCTATGGTGTCACGGATATCACTCTGGAAAGGGTTGATGAAGACACGATAGAAGCACATTCGGTGTGGTATACCCCCTACTCTGAGAGCGGGGAGACGGTAAACGATGCAACAGATACCACAAACCCGACTTATTTCATGCTCTTTAAAAACAATGTTACGCAGGTATTCGATTTCACATGGAACGAGAGGGGATGGTGGAATATAACAAGAGCTGAGATTACTGAGTTTGATCAGGTCGACAGCATAAAAGTGGAGTATATCATGAATGAGGATACCCCTGCTCCATCAGCAGATTAGAAATACCTTCATAATCAGAAGGAGAGAACCAGTTGACGTTCTTGAATGAACGGAAGAACGTCATCTGCCTCTTCGCGTACTGCCTTGTAGCAACGATTATCCTGTGTCTTATCTCATCCAGGGACAATCCGGGAATGAAGAATTCCTTATAGCCTATGGCCTGCATAGCCGGCCATGAGAGATCTGCTCCCATCTGCTTCAAATTCTCAATCTCCTCAACAAGCCCGTTTTTAAACATCTCATCAACCCTGAGCTCTATTCTTCTGTCAAGTTCACTCTTTTCAAGATGAAGACCGATGATAAGAGGATCAAGGCTGCCTCGAGTCTCCGTATTTATCTTGAACGATGATAAAGGCCTTCCGCTCTGATAATACACTTCTATTGCACGGCTTATACGGTAAATGTCATTTGGGTTTATCCTCTCGGAGGAAACAGGATCAATCTGGCATAGATAGGAATAGGCCCATCCCTTTCCCCTCTCCTTTATCTCATCCTGTACCCTCTCCCTTACCACGGGATCGGATTCCGGCGTGGATGCAACGCCATAGAGGAACTGCCTGAAATAATATGCCGTCCCCCCTGTCAGGAGTGGATAATTACCCCGCGAAAGGATCTCATCAACAAGACGGTCGGCCATTGAACAATAAGTCCCTACTGTAAACTGTTCATAGGGTTCTAGCAAATCGATTAAATGGTGTGGAATCTGACTCTGCGTATATCTGTCAGGTTTAGCAGACGCGATATCGAGATACTTATAGACCTGGACACTGTCCGAGTTTATTATCTCATAATGATCTTTGAAAAGTGCAAGGGTCATGGCGGTCTTTCCAACCGCCGTGGGACCGAACAGCACGATCAGTTTCTTCTTATTCACCCTTGTTGTATTTAATTTCCCCTTTCAGGGCCTTGTCGAGGACATAGGAGACAATCTTCTCCCCTTCCTTCTCAATCTCATCCTTGACATCGGTGGAAGCATAGATGTTAGCTTCCTTTATTGCGACGCATGTCATCTCATAAACATTCTGTTCGTTATCAATCAAGCTATCGAGTGGAATCACGTGAATCTCCTTATTAGAAACTCTATTAATATAATTGATTATCCTTATAATGTCGATATCCTATCTCTTTTTTTTCCCTGCCTCTTTGATTATCAGATCACAGATTTCCTCAGGCCTCCTGTAATCGGTATCAATCACGATATCGGCAACCTTCTCATAATCATTGTTATCTATCCCGTATATTCTTCTATAGCGGGCTCTATCCTTCTCATCACGGTCCTTCGTCTCCTTGAACCGATCCGCGAACGATCCCCCTTCCCTCTTATAGATCCTCTCTGCTCTCGTTTTCTCGCTAGCCTTGAGATAGACCTTCAGATCAGCATCTTCAAGCATCCAGATCGCAAGGCGGGAGCCAAGGACGCAGTTATCCTCTGCCATGGCCATCTCGACCTGTCTCTTATCCAACTCCCTGTCGATGGAGTCATCTGCTTCAGCCATCTTACAGAACGTCCAGAAATCAACATTCCTCTCATCTGCCATCTGACGGAAAGTGAAGTTTATCATCGTATATCCGAGCTTCTCCGCCACCAGTTTTGTTACCGTAGTGTTACCACATCCGCTCTTACTTGAGATTGCTATCCTCATTCTATGTTCCTCACCTGCTCCCTTATGTTCTCTATGCTGTCCTTCATGATGACCGTCATGCTTGATATTTCAGCCATGCTGCTCTTGCTTGCTATCGTATTCGTCTCCCTGTTCATCTCCTGTGCAAGGAAATCGAGCCTCTTTCCAACAACATCATCACTCTCAAGAAGATTGAAATACTCTTTAAGATGGACACTGAGCCTTTTTATCTCCTCGTTTATCGAGTATTTTACCATCATGAGCGTCACCTCCTGAGTGAGGCGATCCTCATCGATCTCCTTATCCTGTCTGAGTTCATTATAACGTGTACTGAAGAGAGTGCGGAAATAATCTTCAATCTCTGCACTCTTACCATCGATGAAATCGACAGCGCGTTTGAAATCCGTGCCAAGACGGAGAAGATCCTCCTTTGTCCCTCTTCCTTCCCTCTCTTTAGCATCCTTAAGCATGATCAGGGCTTCTGAGAGAGCACTGTCAAGGCCCACTTTATAGAGCTCTGCATCATCACTTCTTATGAGATTCAGAACCCCGTCAGCATCGAGATAGTCAGAGAAAGACGGAAAAAGCCCTGTCATCTCCGAAATCTCAGAATATGCCTTCTGATACTCGGCAAGAACACCCTTATCAACAGAAACATCGACCTTACCCTCAAGGACTTTAAGGCGGACGTTCAAATCGATGTGTCCTCTTCTTGCGACCTTCTTTATCTCCGAATCGATGTAGCTTTCAAACGGAGAGAGTGCGTAACTGATATTATGCTGGATCTCCAGATAGCGGTTGTTATAGCTCTTAAGCTCAACTTCAAGGACATATGAATCATCCTTGTAGATACCATACCCGTACCCCGTCATGCTCTTCATGATCAAAGCTCCTCTTTTCTAAGTTCTATCTCAAATACGACATCCCCCGGGGTTATATAACCTATGATGTCATCAATGCTCTTTATCTCAATGACAGCAGATAGCCTTTTTATGACGGGGGAGAATATTATGCGCTCCAGTGCCTTCTTGAAAGCCTTCTCATCTTTTCCACCTTTTGTAAGCAGGAATAGGATATCCACATTCTGGAAAGCAGAGGCAAGGGCAGGCATATCATCATAACTGTCGAAGGAGAATATGACCATCGTCCTGAGGCTTCTACTTCTGTGCCTGATTATGTTTCTTATCTCCCCTGCTCCATGTACGAGGTAAAACATATCGTCTTCAACGCAAACCTCTCCAAGCCTCGAAAGAGGTATGCCGTACTCTTTTGCAAGGGTATAGGCAAGAGAGGCAGTATCCTCATCGGGATAGGAGAATACGATGGATGGATCATAGGCATCCGCATAAAGATTATCTGCGATAGCACGGATATTCGAACCGTACCTTATTCCTTCTAAATCGGTGCCCAGAGCCGATGAGATGAAGAGTTTTCCCTTCCCTGAGTATTCAAAATCCCCACTGTCGGCGATGGTACCGTCAATATTGCTTAAATCCAGTGAGCTAAGCAAGGACTCGATCTTCTTTTTTCTTAAAAGTGAATAGATTTCCATAACAGTTATAAAAAACAGCCCCCTGAGAGGCTGATTTAAAAGAACTCAAGGTTCTCTTACTTGGAGAGCTTTGCATTACAGCTCTTACAAACCTTGACCTTAGCTCCGTCGATTTCCCTTTCGTAAAGGCACTTGATTGCAGTTCTCTTACATACAGGGCACTCTGCTCTACCGTTGTTGAACTGGTCACGGATTCCTGTTCCTCTATGCGCTTTGGACATTCTGTACTCCTATTTGAAATTTCTACCTTGAAAATATATCAAAAGGCAATGAAACAAGTCAATACAAATGGAAATAAGACAGTCCTTCTTCTTTACCGAATACATTATTTATGCTAACAATTTCCCTTGGTTGGAAAATATATGAAAAACAAGATGTTATTCGCCATAAGCGCACTTCTTATGGTCCTATTAGGAACCAGTGACGCATTGAGGGGAATATTCTCTCCCCTCTTTCTGAAAGGGTTCGGTTTCAGTGAATCCGCCATAGGGGTCATTGTATCCGCATCCTATCTCGGAAACCTCGTATTCCTCCTCTTCGGAGGATCCCTCCTGGACAAGCTGGGATTGAAAAAGAGCATGATTATTTTCATCTTCATGATGATGCTCTCCCTCCTTCTGCTCGTATTCGGCTATATCTACGCAATCCTCATAGCAGGCTTCTTCCTCACCCTTGGTCTCTCCACGCTGCTCAACACGAGCATAAACATCGCATCAGACAGTTTCAGTGAGACGAAAAGCCTTGTCTATCTGAATATACTCTTCTTCATGCAGGGAATAGGCACATCAGGCTCTCAACTCCTCTTATCCCCGTTCTCTGAGAGTCAGAGGGTGTGGAATATCACACTGATAACGCTTGCTCTCCTTATGATTCCCATTCTGATAATACTCACAAAGTCAAACATGAAGGAAAGAAAAGAGGAGAATGTAGAGAGTACGAGGAATGAAGGAAAAATTGAATACAAAGGCCTTGTATTGCTTGTCCTCGCACTATCCTTTTATACGATCGCAGAACACGGGGTTACAAACTATATAATCAGCTATGGCATAGCAGAGGGAAATACCAGTGCTGTGATGGGACGCTATCTCGCACTCTACTCTCTTGGAATAATGAGTGGACGTCTTATATTGGGTGCACTCATGGCTAAGCTTGGAGAAAGAAAGATGATCAGCATCAGCCTCATCCTTGGCACGATATCATTTTTCCTGATCTTCTTCTGCTCCATGCTCTTTTTGACCTTCATCGCAGGATTTGTGATTTCCACACTCTATCCGACGCTCGTTGCACTCTCAAGAAATTTCGTTCCACCATCCTACGGATCAAGGGCGACAACCAGGGTTGTAAGTCTTGCAAGCGTGTTCGATATCATATTCAATTTCTCATTCGGCTTTATGACAGAACGTTTTACGTTCCAGTCAAGCATGAAGATTCTTCCCCTGATGATGGCTCTTGCTCTCATCGTCAGCATTCCCCTGCTGAGAAAGAGACCCGAGTGAATGTAAAAAAGGACCAGACCATATCTCAGGCCTGGTCCAAAACAAATCTCTGGGGAATCTATGAAAAAACTATTACTCGTTATCTTCCGTCGTCTTAACCTCTTCCTTTATCGTGGCATCCTCCACTTTTGATTCATCCTTTACCCTCTTCTCTCTCACCTCGCTCTTATTCTTCATCCCCTTCTCTTCTTTTCCTTTCGTGGAGAAGTAAAGGGTGAAACCGAGCATCACGAAAGATGACAGGAGAAGGGTTCTTCCAAGGGCAAACAGGATATTGGCTGTAGTCGTCGTATGAGAGCTTACATAGCTGATACGATAAGAGAAGAATCCCTGACCATAGTGATATGTCACAGGATTGAGCACCATGTTGATTCCCACTGCGATCATCACAACAGCTGCGATAAACAGGATTATCGTTGTTATCATGCTTGCTATAGTATGCTTATTCATCTTTATTCTCTCCTTCTTGGCATCAATGTATGACAAAAACAGGGAAAAGGAAATGGACTTCAATTAATCTATAAAAATCTTCAAAGATCTGAAACACTTCGAGACAATAGCTATATATAATCCAGTCATACTCTACACCTCCAACTAATAAAGAAGGTAAATTCCTTTGCCAAGAGGAAAAAACCCATGCTAAAATTATTTAAAGACAGTGTGACGGGGCTTCCCCGCACATTCCGCGGAGAGCCCTCCCCTGTTAAATAAAACCGGGAGGTATAGTATGCAGGATTTGCTACCAATTTTCTTCGCGCTCTCTTTCCTGACAGCAGCCATTGCTTTTCTCTTCGCCCTGTACCTCTATTTCTGGGTAAAAAAACAGAAGATAGAGAACAGAGAGATCATAAGGGTATCACAACTGATAAAAGAAGGGGCAGAGACGTTCATGGGCAGGGAGTACAAACTTCTTGGACTCTTTGCACTCGTCGTATCCCTCGTCATACTGATCCTACTGCCTCATCCGATCTGGCAAGGATCCGTGATTGACAACATATCCATGGTCATAGCCTATCTTGCTGGGACAGTTCTCTCCGCAATCGCCGGGAAAATAGGAATAATGGTCGCAACCCTTTCTAATGGACGCACAGCAGAGGCAGCAAAAAGAGGATTGAAGGATGCCTTCCTCGTGGGATTCAGAGGAGGTGCGGTAATGGGCCTTTTAGTCGTGGGATGCTCGCTTCTCGGCGTTACCGCGGTCCTGATGATCGCAGGAGACACGAGCATTCTTCTCGGCTTCTCATTTGGAGCAAGTTCCCTTGCCCTGTTTGCGAAAGCGGGAGGAGGGATATTCACCAAGACCGCAGACGTGGCTGCAGATCTGACGGGAAAGGTTGAGCTTGGAATAGCTGAGGACGATCCGAGAAACCCGGCTGTGATCGCAGACAACGTCGGAGATAATGTTGGAGATGTCGCCGGAATGGGTGCAGACCTCTTTGATTCGAATGTCGCAGCAATGACATCGGCGCTCGTAATCGCCTCCAGTATCGCAGACTCGGCACTGCATGTCATGGAAATGGTATTCTGTTATGCACTCCTAGGCCTGCTTGCATCGATAATCGGAATAGCGACTGCAAGGGTTGGGAAGGACGGAAATCCGACAAAAGCCCTCAATTCCTCCACATATGTGACAACAGGAATATTCCTCGTCCTCACAGCTCTGGCAACTTTCTTCATCGACGGTTTTTCTTGGAGAATATGGGGATCTTCTGCAACAGGTCTCATCGTTGGCCTCATCATAGGCTTGACAACCGATTACTTTACTGACGACACGAAGCCGATAGTAGGGAAAGTTGCAAAGGCTTCAGCATCCGGGCCTGCGTTCACAATCCTCTCCGGTACTTCATACGGATTCATCTCCGCTTTCCCTGCAATGGTGGGAATAGCGTTCTCCGCCCTGATATCCTATCAGTTATGTGATCCGCTTGGAGAGGGATTCGCACTGTTCGGAATAGCAATGTCTGCAGTAGGCATGCTGTCAATCGTCGGCATGATAATCTCTAATGACGCTTACGGCCCCGTCGTGGACAATGCGAGAGGCCTGGCTGAGATGGGAGGACTCGGAGAGGAGACGATAAAAATCGCAGATGAACTGGACAGTGCGGGAAACACGGTCAAGGCAGTGACAAAAGGATTCTCCATAGGGGCTGCAGGACTGACTGTAATATCACTCTTGGGTGCTTTCATGGCAGAGACCAATGAAGTACTGAGAGCGGCAGGAAAGGCCCTCATTACAGGTTTCGATATCATGCAGCCTACCGTATTCTTCGGCATCCTCGTAGGGGCAGCGGTTCCAGCTGTATTCTCTGCCATGTTGATTCTCGGGGTGGACAGGAACGCAGAGAGGATGGTGGGAGAGATACACAGACAGTTCGATACCATCCCCGGTTTGAAAGAAGGACATGCAACCCCTGAGTATGCGAAGTGCATCGACATCGCGACGAAGGGGGCTCTGAAGGAGCTGATCCCGGCAGGAATGGTCGCAATCATAGCGACACTGCTCGTAGGTTTCATCGGAGGTCCTACTGCGATAGGAGGTTTCCTTCTTGGTAATATCGTAAGCGGTCTGCTTCTGGCTCTCTTCATGTCCAACTCGGGTGGCCTCTGGGATAACTCAAAGAAATATGTCGAAAGCGGAGCCGAGGGAGGAAAGGGAAGCGAGGCTCATAAGGCTGCTGTCATCGGAGATACAGTCGGAGATCCATATAAGGATACCGCAGGGCCGTCGATAAACACCCAGATAACAGTAGTCTCTCTTGTATCGTCCCTCTGCAGCTCTCTGTTCGTGGCATTCTCTCTTTTCTAATAAGTAAAAAAGGCGGAAAGGTACCATCCTCTCCGCCTATCATTATTCTTTCTTTTTTGTAAGTGCCAGGGAGATAAGCCGGTCATGGAAATCTATCCTGTCCATTTCGATCGAGGCGATGGAAAAACCTATTGTCTCCGTGCTCTGCAATATATCTATGAGTGAATAATATTTCATATAGATCTTTCCATCTGAGTAGAAACTATCAACCAGAACCTTGTCACCGACAGAAGGGGTGATCGCATCAGGAAAACTCAAATAGAGAAGTCCCCCATCTTCAAGTGCATCATGACAGTCAAAGAGGAAGGCTGTGAGCTCTTTTACATTCAAACCCTGTATGTAAAGAGGTGCAGAGATAACGGAATAACTGCCTTCTATCCTCTCACACTCCTCTATCTGAGTGAACATGAGGGATCTTGAGAAGCTCTCTCCTCCATCGTATGAGTAAAGCGGTCCTGTAAAACCGATAGTACGATAAAAATTGGCAAGAGATGCGGCAAATTCACCGACAAGGAGGATGCTATCGACTTTTTCTGAATAACTGAGAAAAGAACCGGCATGACGGAAAACCCCGCTGTTCTTCCTCATCCATGTAATTATATCCATAAAGGTATTATGTGTTTTTCAGTGCATCCAGGGCAATATCTAAAACGCTTGCAATGAGCTTTCTCCTGCTCTCCCCTTCTATAAAGGAGATCCCCTCCTCATCAAGTCCTGCGGCCCAGTTTATAGAAAAGCAGATGGAACAGAGCCGGATGCCCAGCTCATGAATGAGGTTGACCTCAGGATTCAGCGTCATTCCCACGACATCAGCTCCCCATGCCCTGTATGCCCTGATCTCGGCCTTGCTCTCCAGACGGGGTCCGTTTGTAGTTATGTATGTCAGAGCAGGACTAATCCTGAGATTGCGATCTACAGAGGATCTTATGACCTGGAAACGCAGTTCATCATCAAAAACGTCATTCATTGGAACGTGCTTCAGAGGGCGCATGATTCCATCGAAAAAAGTGGAGGCCCTCCCATATGTGATATCGATGAAATCCGAAACGAGACCTATCTTCGTAGGAAGAAGGCGCTCCGTAATGGAGCCAACTGCATGCGTCGTGATGACCTCGGAGACCTCGAAATGCTCAAGCAGAGCAGCATTCGCAAGATAGTTTATCAGATGAGGAGCTGCAGTGTGGCTTGAACGATGACGGAGTATGAAAAGAAAATCCCCGTCCAGGGCGGCATCCACATCCCCGTAATCTGTAGTATAGGTTTTAAACGGCTTGTCTATTATATCCTCAATGCTGGTTCCTGCTATTATTGCTTTTTTCATATATTCCCTAAAATAAGAAAATAATAAAATATGTTAGAAATTTTAGCAAATGAAAAAAGCTACAGGATACCATCTTTTGTGACAATTCCCGTTATAAGGGATGGAGGAATGATATCAAATGCGGGATAAAGGGCATTTAGGGAGGAATCTGTTATGTATTCCCCGTTTACACTGAGGACCTCATCAGGGGATCTCATTTCAATTCTTATATCATCGTTGAAGCTGTTTTTCAGGGAAAAGGGATAATAAGGAATACCGTAATACTTTGAGCATATCGCATTTTCAAGCGTACCGATCTTGTTTGAAACCGATCCATCAGGAAGGATGGCATCGGATGCGGTCATATAGATATTGACCTCCCCTTTCTGCATGAAAAAGGCCGGCATCGCATCGGTGATGAGATAAGACTCAATTCCCATCTCGGAAAGGGATGGCAGTGTCAGCTTCGCCCCTTGAAGATATGGACGCGTTTCCGGAACATACACCCTTACATGCTTTCCAGCAAGATAGGCTTTCTTAACCGAAAGAAGGAAGCTGTGTTCGGCGAAGCAGGTGGTTAAAATACCATCCCCATCCTTTATCAGGGATGCACCATATTCGCTCATCGCATCATATGCATGGTCATATTCAGAGAGGATTGATGAGATGACGTCATCAAGGGCCTCACCCTTCTCCACTCTTTGCAAAACCACATTCAATGTATTTGCCATCGTCCTGTTCGTCGGACGGGAGGAGGCAAGGATAAGGGATGCTTCTCTGAGATCGCGTTTTCCATCCCTGGCAAGAAGCAGGGCCTTGAGGGCCAGTTCCAGAGGGCCTCCTCCCTGTGTCACCATCTCTTTTATTGCAGTATGAACCTCTTCCACGCTATAAAGGGCGACATACTCCCGTCTCAGGGGATATTTTCTCCTGTCAAGGGTATAGAGGACGCCATCTGAATATCTTGCAATCTCCTCATGGCGTAAAACAGTCGGCAGCATATCCTGTGTGAACATGGATTGATTATACCATATATGAGGATGGTATCAAAATTATTCCTTTTCATAAAATTAATTAACTGAATTTAACACATAAATTGCTCCAATTTTCCTGTTCTTAAATTCAAGTAAAATCCACATAGAACATTTGACGAGGAGGATGAGAGAGTATACATTGAAGGAAAAAGCAAAAAGGAAGTATGAAAAAATGGCAAAGAGAATATTACTGTCGTTATTAGCCCTCATCCTGTGTTTTTCCTCTGTCTTAGCCCAGGGGGTAAGGGAGATTGGTGATAATGAGAGCATTGTCAAGGTTATAAGTGTTCAGACCTCCTATGATGGAAACAGCGACATCATCGCCCTCAGGCAAGATGGCAGTGAGGTTGTATACCACATAGGAAATGATACGGTTTTCGAAGGAATTGACTTATCCTCCGTCGAAAAAGACATGATCCTCGTCATAAAGGACAGCGGAATCGCGACGATGAGCATTCCTCCACAGATGATTGCTCTTAACGTAAGAGATATAACAAACGCATCTGCACTGGGCTTTTATGATGCTACATTCGCAGATCCCATCGTCTATGCACCACTCAGCTCGGACTCGGCAGAAGAACTTCCATTCAATATTGAAGAACTCGTACCACGTTTCTCATATGCATACGGTTATCTCTCTATGGATAACCTCATGAGCCAGAACCTTGTTGTAAGGGGAGATTATTTTGCACGTGGAATAATCGATGCCATCGATCTGAGAGAGGATATGCTTCTTTCTTTTGATGACATGCTCCTTGTTACGCAGGAATACTTTTCAACCGTATATGAGGCGGGTGTCGTAGGAGATTATGGTGATGTCGTTACCAGTCTTGAGGATGTCGAGAGTCTCGGTATCCCAGATAATCTTGATGATGAATTCGCATATGCATACGGCTATATCCTCGCATTCCAGATAATGAGTCAGGGCATAGAACTTGACAGGGTTGCGTTCCCATATGGAATGCTCAACAGACTCTACAATACGTCTGCCCTGCTCACGACAGAGGAGATGAATCAGGCAATAGAAGATTACATTGCACACTTGAATCAGATGATCCAGGAATGGATTAATCAGATGGCGACTGAGAACCTCTCGGAGGCAGAGGCCTTCCTGGCAGAGAACGCGACGAGAGAAGGTGTTGAGGCCATAAGTGATTATCTGCAGCTTGAATTCATCACAAGAAGCGCGGAAGAAAGCGCTGTTCCGACCGAGAGCGATACCGTAGTCGTAAACTATACCCTTCGCGATAAGGATGGCAATGTAATTGAGCAGAATGAAAATGCTTCATTCCCACTTTCGGGCGTCATCGAAGGCTTCAGGAGCGCCATCATGAACATGCATGTTGGTGACAGTGTTACAGCATACATCCACCCGAGCATCGGATATGGAGAGACGGGAGCGGGAACGATAGAACCGAACCAGCTGCTGATCTTTGATATCGAACTTGTTTCAATAACACCTCCGACAGAGGAAGTTGCTGCTGAGTAAAATCGGGTAGATAGGCTCTTCTAATTTTATAAAAGCTGCCGCAAAGAACCTGACAGGCTTGTTCTGCAGGATGAATGCGGCAGTATTTATTATTGTCGAAATTTGATTTATCTTTCCATCAAATTCCATGCTTAATTTTTGAGGAGAAAGTCTGTTTCTAATGGTCAGATTCTGCCGCATTTACTCTTTTCTATGCACAGAGAAGGACTGTAGCCCTGCTCTGTTGTTGATTGATGGATGTAATTATACGACACAAACTTTTTTTGTTTTTAAAACCTGAATATGACGCTTTTCACGCTCTTATCAATGTTACGAGTCATTCCCCTTTTCACATCATCCTCATCGCATAGGAGCAAGAAACGTCCGGGAGCCATCACGAATACACTCTCCCCTCTTATTCCCGTCACAGCCTCTCCCTCAAGAACGATCTCCATGGAAAACCTCTTCTCATTAGGCATTTCCCTTCTTCCTGTATTGGTTGTGGGATAAGCCTCAATCTCGTAGGAGACATCCTCATTCTCGGGACATTTATATTTCCCCACTCCCTGATCATACGGGAGAGACCTGTCCATGACGGTTATCACATGCCCTATCTTGTCACTTATTCCAAGATAGAGCTCCAGATTATCTAATGTGTCGAAAACAATCATTCGACTTTTTCTCCTTCGGCCCTGACGTGATTCTTATAAATCTCCGTATATTTCAGGATGATGTCTATGCATCCCTCGATTCCAAGGCTGGCTGAGTCCAGACTCAGATCATAAGTACGGCACATTCCCCATTTCATATCGGAATAGTAGTTATAAAAGTTCGCCCTGGTCTTGTCATTCTTAAGACAGATATCCTCCGCCTTATCCTCATCTATCTCATATACGTGGACGGCACGGTATACCCTTGCCGAAAGTGGAGCATGGATGAAGATGGAGATTACATCGGGATTGTCACGGAGAATGAAATCCGCACAACGACCGATTATCACACAGCTGCCTTGCTCCGCAATCCTCTTGATGGTCTTTGATTGTATAAGGAAAAGCTGATCATTAAGCGGCATCTCATTGAAGCCAAGAGCTCCCGTAGCCATTGGGTAGTTCCCCATCGCAAGTGAATAAAGCAGACTCGAGGTCGGTTTCTCATCCGCATTCTGAAAGAGACTTTCAGAAAGACCACTGTCCTTCGCTGCGATGCTTAAAAGCTCCTTGTCATAGTAGGGAATATGAAGGTGCTCTGCAAGTCTCCTGCCTATAGCCCTTCCCCCTGAACCGAACTGACGCCCGATAGCGTAAATCGTCTTTTCTCCCATGTATTATCCTCCTTTCCTATCTTTCATTATAAGGTTTTTCTTCCTGACTGAAAGAAAATTTTGAAAAATACACAAAAGTGCCCCGCATACGGAACGCGGGGCTAAAGAAAGGAGACAGGAACTTATTTCAACAAGTTCTCTGCAAGATTATCAAGCTCCTTCTGAACGCTCTCCTTGGCATTGCTCAGGATGCTTACAGCCTTTCCGTCAACAATTTCGATATCCTTCATGCTCTTCAGGATATCCGTCATCTTCTTGCCGCTCTGCAATGCCCATGTTCCACATTCAACGACACCTACCCTTCTCTTCTGATAAAGATGTGCCTTCAAATCAAGAAGAAGGCTTTCCATCTTCGGGAAGATCTCAAGATTGTACGTGACAGAAGCAAAGACAGCCTTGGAATATCTGAAACATTCAGAAAGGAGGACGGACGCATCGGTCTTTGAAGCATCATACATATGAATATTCCTGACCCCGAGATCACCTAGCTTCAATGCAAGATACATCATCGCCTGCTCCGTGTTGCCATAGATGGAAGAGTATATGATGACGATGCCATCCTCCTCCGGTTCATACTGTGCCCATGTCTTATATTTATCTATGAACCATGCGATATCCTTTCTCCAGATCGGGCCATGGAGAGGGCATATCATACCGATCTCGAGACTGCTTGCCTTCTTTAAAAGGTTCATGACCTGGATACCATATTTTCCAACGATGTTCAGATAATACCTTCTTGCATCGTCAAGCCACTCCTTCTCAAAATCCAGCTCATCGGCAAAGAGGTTACCAGAAAGAGATCCGAACGTACCGAACGCGTCAGCACTGAAAAGGACCTTCGTGAATGAATCATAGGTGACCATGACCTCAGGCCAGTGGACCATCGGTGCCAGGACGAAAGAAAAAGAATGCTTTCCAGAGGAAAGGACATCCCCCTCTTTTACAGTCATGGAATGTGAAGAGACGTCAAAATCGTAGAACTGCGCAATGAACTGCAGTGTCTTTGCGTTTCCCACGATCTTACATTCTGGATATGCATTTATAACCGCCTCTATCGTGGCACAGTGATCCGGTTCTACATGGTTAACGATAAGATAGTCGAGACAACGGCCGGAGAGCACTCCTTTCACATTCTCCATGAACTGTCTGGAAACACTGTGGTCAACCGTATCAAGGAGAACGGTTTTCTCATCAAGAACGAGATAGCTGTTATAGCTCACTCCCCTTTCTATCGGATAAATGTTCTCAAAGAGTTCAAGCCTTCTATCACTATATCCAACATAATAAGTATCTTCTGTTATTTTCTTTGCAAGTTGCATATCTAATACTCCTAACGGAAGAATCCTATAATAAAAGAGAGAAAATTAAAAGGAGTAAGAGGGAAAAAGCTTTCCAGGAAGGCGATAAAAACATAAACATCTCTCAGTGAGGGGATTCACCATATGTCAAGAGAGGAAAAACTGATGAAAAACATCTCTCTTATAACACAAATAATTGTATACATCCAAAAAAGATATTTTTTAATTTATTTTTATTGAAAAAAACTATAGCCATATCTGGAAAACGCTGTTATGATACATTCGGCCGAATTCATTTCGGAAAGGCTTAATTTTTAAGGTAAATGATATTTATGGAGTAGAAAGAAAAAGAATGAACAAAACATCTAAAATGTCTAACCAGTACTTCACTGACCGTCAGAATGATTTTGAATCATCTGCTAGAAGTTATCCTCGCAAGTTCCCATTTGCACTGAAAAAGGCAAAGGGATCGTACGTAGAGGATGTGGAAGGTAACAGATACCTTGATTTTCTCTGTGGAGCAGGTACTCTTGCTCTTGGTCATAATGATGATGAGGTCAACAAGGCTATGATGGATCTGATCTCCTCAGATGCACCACTTCACACGCTGGATCTGACAACACCTGTAAAGGATCGTTTTGTTCAGACTATTTTCTCCCTTTTACCGGAAGGATTGAGAGGGAATGCAAAAATCCAGTTCTGTTCTCCCAGTGGAACGGATGCCGTCGATGCTGCGATAAAACTCTGTAAGACGGCTACAGGAAGATCTACTGTGATCGCATTCTCAGGTGGCTATCATGGCATGGGTCATGGAGCACTCGCTCTTACCGGAAACCATAATGCAAAAAACAAGGTTGCAAACCTCATGCCGGGTGTGCAGTTCATGCCCTACCCCTACTCATACCGCTGTCCTTTCGGACTAGGAGGAGATGCGGGTGTAGATGCAGCATGTGCGTATTTTGAAAGGATGCTTAAAGATCCTGAGAGTGGGGTTACGCTTCCAGCTGCTGTGATAATCGAACCTATTCAAGGAGAGGGAGGAGTGGTTCCTGCTCCTGAGAAATTCTTGAAAACCATCAGAAGAGTCACGAAAGAACTTGATATCCCGATGATCGTCGATGAGATTCAGTGTGGAACAGGAAGAAGTGGCAGATTCTTCGCATTTGAGTATGCTGATATCGTACCAGATGTGATTCTCATGTCAAAAGCCATCGGAGGAAGCCAGCCGATGAGTGTCGTCGTATACAACAAAAGCCTCGATAAATGGACGGCTGGAGCACATGCGGGAACATTCAGAGGCAATCAGCTTGCTATGGCTGCAGGAACCGTCGTTCTGGAAAGAGTAAGCAGACCAGAGTTCCTTGCAGAAGTCATTCGCAAGGGAAATTACCTCAAGAATGAGATTGAGAAACTTCAGAAAGAGGTATCAATAATCGGAGATGTCAGGGGAAAGGGCCTGATGCTCGGAGTGGAATTCATAGATCCTAACGGAGAGAAGGATATCATGGGGCATCCGGAGCCGAGTGGAAACATCGCCGCAGAGATACAGAAAAGATGTTTTGAGAATCATCTCGTGATGGAAAAAGGTGGAAGAAACGGATCTGTAATGAGATGTCTCTGCGCACTCACAGTCAGCGATGACGAGATCAATGAAATGCTGTCCATTTTTACAAAAGTGGTAAAAGAGGTGGATGCCCTTGTCAAAGTACACTCTATCTAATTCAAAAGAGGAAAGAGGTGCATATGGGAGAATCGTAGATGAGACTAAGAATGCGATTCTCTCATCCTTCTCTGACGACTCGGCCTTCTCAGGTATTGATCCCCTGTCTCTGAGGAAAGATGTTCAATCGATATCCCTCTTGGATGATGAAGGACTTGGTTTTGACGGCACGCTCTCCCTTGTAAAGGAGAAGATAATGCCACATCTGCTCAGGACGTGGAGTAAGAGTTACATGCCTCACCTTCATTCCCCTGCCCTTCTTGAATCACTTTCTGCGGAGATGATAATCTCGGCATTTAACGACAGCCTTGATAGCTGGGATCAGGGACCAGCGGCAACGGAGATCGAAGTGATGGTCATAAAAGGGCTCTTAGAACTCTTCGGCTTTGATAGCGAGAAAGGAGATGGCGCATTCACATCCGGAGGTAGCCAGTCGAACCTCACTGCGATAATCGCGGCAAGGGATAAATACATAAACAAGAATAGTAACTGGGATGTAAAGAAGAGAGGATTGCCGGAAGGATATGATAGGCTCAGGCTCTATACTTCCGAGATATCTCACTTCTCAATGGATAAGAGCGCACATATCGCAGGTCTTGGATATGATGCGGTACGTCATATACCTGTAAATGAGAAATGTCAGGTGAACATTTCTGCATTTGAGAGAATGCTGAGGGAAGACACCGATAATGGATTGAAACCTTTTCTCGCAGTCGCAACCCTTGGAACCACGGATTTCGGATCAATCGACGACGTTGAGGGAATGAAAGTACTTTGTGAGAAATATGGCATGCAGCTGCACCTCGACGCGGCTTACGGCAGTGCCCTTATCCTCAGTGATAAGGAAAAGCACCGCCTTGGAAATGTCTCTCTTGCTGACTCCATCACGATAGATTTCCATAAGATGTTCCTCCTTCCGATAAGCTGTTCTGCAATCCTTTTTAAAAACGAAGAGGATCTTGATCCCTTCCTCCTTCATGCCGATTATCTCAACAGAGAAGAGGATGAGGAGGATGGATATATAAACCTCGTTGGAAAGGGAATACAGACAACAAGACGTTTTGATGCATTGAAAGTGCTATTTTCTTTCAAGGCAAGAGGAAAGAAGGAATATGGCAGGATAATCGAGAAATCCCTTAAAAATGCGGAGTACGTCTACAGAAGGCTCTCAGAGGATCCTGATTTCATCGTGCCAGTCAAGCCAGAACTGAGTTCTGTGGTGTTTGCGCTAAGAGGAGGAGATGATTTAAACAGGAGAGTCAGACGATCCCTTTTGAACGAAGGAACCGTAATCGGACAGACCGTGAAAGACTCTCTTGTAATGCTCAAACTGACGCTTCTTAATCCAAACATAGAGCATGAGGATCTGGATTCTCTCATAAATCGGATAAAAGACTTGAAATAGGATAAGGGGCTCAGCCCCTTATTTCATTACCCAGACATAATAAAAACCAATGTTTTTGAAATTATAAAAACGACTCTTGCTTTTGTATTTTAAAATCTAATTTTCATGTAATTTCAAGACAAATTTAACACTTCAGAAGCTTTATACAGTTATCAGATATGAGAATTGAAGATCTGAAAAAAGCCTTCTGGGGACGTCTGGAGATAAGAATTACAGAGTATGGATACTCTTCCCTGAGGAATTTCTGCCAGACTTATAATCTGAATTATCAGGTCATAGCAGCTGCAAGAAGAAAGATGGAATTCCCTTCAATGGAGGACGTAATACATTTCTCAGAATACCTCGATGTAGATATAAACGCACTCATCTACGGTACTGGTTTTGAGGAGATCTTCGAAGAGAGAGAAGAACGCAGGGAAGTCACAGTTAACACGATGAGGAAATACAGGCGGATCATAGATGCACTGAAAGATGCAGATCCGATAAGAATTGCAGCGGTCGAGATGATATTCGGACTATATAAGGAACATCGCTGATTGAGGCATCCCAAAGTACAACAATTGCCGTCCTTGCATCCGATGGACAAATGATGTGATCGCGTAGACCCTCACGGGATTATTTCCCGTGAGTAGCCCCGCACAGAACCGTACGTGCGCAATTAACGCATACGGCTCTTCAAGTCAGCATTCAGCTCCATATCTGAACCTTTATCGATGGAGGTGTGATGTAGTACATCCATATGCGCTTAAGTTTCTCCCATGAGAATCTGTCCTTTTGACTTCTGCGTCTCATGGTTACAAGAAATCTTCTCTTCACATATTCATAGAAACCGCTTATCGCTTTGAGATTACCGTTTACACCGTAGTAGTTACAATGCCCTTGCAGTTTGAGATTCAGCAGTTTCATGGTGTCTGCGAGAGGCTTATGCCTCCTCTCATTTAGCCATTGCTTGACTGCTCCTCTCTTTGCTTTGAGTTTCTTCTTGCTCGTGGTGACCCTTACCATGTAATATCCTTTGCGCGCCTTTCCGTTGGAGAAGTGAATCCGAGGAAATCGAAGCTCTCTTTTGTACCCTTGAACCGCCCGAACGGGAGAATCTTCGTCTTCTCCTCTGCTAATTCAAGAGAGAACCTTTCCATGCGAACCCTTAGTGCCTCCATGACACTCTCTGCCTCATCCTTGTTCTCGAAGAGTATGAGGAAGTCATCAGCATATCTTACGAAGCATGAATAGCCCCTGAGCCTTGGTTTTACCGCTTTCTCAAACCAGAGATCCAGCACGTAATGCAGATAGACATTTGCGAGCACTGGAGAGATTAGTCCGCCTTGCGGAGTGCCTTTGTCGCTGTCCATTATTTCCGTGCCTTCCATTACACCTGCAATCAGAAAACGCTTGACGTATCTTATGAAGTTCTTGTCTGCAATGTCATGCTCTAGGAACTTGATGAGCCATTCATGGTTGACGTTGTCAAAGAATCCTTTGATGTCCGCTTCAAGAACGTAATTCACCTTGTTTCTCATGACCGCATTATTTATCGTCTTCACTACGTCATGAGCGCTTCTTCCCGCTCTGAACCCGTGTGAGCAGTCTAGGAACCTTTCCTCATATACGGCATTGAGAATATCGGCCATCACTCCTTGTACGAGCCTGTCCTCGTACGAAGGTATGCCTAACGGCCTCATCTTCCCATTAGTCTTTGGAATATAGGTCCTTCTTACAGGTAGAGGCCTATACGAGAACTTCTTCATCCTCTCTAGGAGATTGCTGATGTTCTCTTCTAGGTTTTCGCCGTATTCAGCTTTGCTTACTCTATCCACACCCTTAGCCTTGTTTGCTGGCTGTTTCAAATGCATTGCTATAAGGCTTTCCCTGTTCACATTGCTCATAAGGTTCTCAACCCTCGCATAAGTGCGAGACTGTCGCCTTATTTCCTCGATTCCATTTGCCATGAATTTATTCACCTCCCGTGTGTTCATGTTTTCCTCTCGGAATCACTAACTTGCCATCCCCTTCGCTCCATCTGCTTTCACACACTTCATCGCTACTATGAGATGGTCTGACTTCTGCCGGATTTTCATACATCCTTTTCCGTTTATAGGCTTCGGTTGCATTTACTGCTCCCGCAGAATCCAGCAGACCTCCCAGGTACGCACATAGCACCTTGCACGCTCGCCGAGCTCTACGACCCCGGTGGAGCTCATCAGTCCCTCGCCTTTTCGGTTTCTGATGTTGTTGCCTGCTACTGTAGTTAGAGTATCGGCTTCCACTTATTGATGTAACGAGGCTCAATCACTTCACTTCCGTTTCGGCTCTCGTGCTTTCCGTCCTACGCTTAATGCTGACCTCACGACCTCGCATCCAAGGACTAGATACCGACTGCTGGCTAGGCTTTATCGGGCAAGGAGTTTCACCTTGCTATGCTATGCACGCCGAACTGGCGCACAACCACTCCATCCTTCGCTAATGCTTAGAGGATGGAGCTTTCTTGCCGATTTTATCGATAAAAACAAGTACCCAACCTTTTCCATGAGCACCTTGCCCTCTCTTTTACATTAGTGAGGCTACCCAGATATGAAAAAAACTTTTAGTTAACCAGGACAACCCTCTTTCCGGCATCGGCATCAAGACACGGTGCCTCGTTCATTGTAACGCGCAATGTCGCCAATTTCATTTCCTCCCCTGTTCGAACAACCACTTCAGAAGAGTTCAACGCCCTTTTTCCGTAAGGGAATCAACAAAAATCAAAGTATTTAAAATTCACAAAAAACAGGCCCCCCCCCCTAAGCAATTATGCTATACGTTAAAAGTAGATAGTTTCATGATGGGTGGAGAGTAATCGAAGAAACGTCCGCGCGTTCCGTTTAGTCCGACTCCAATGAAGATTAAATTCAAAGGAGAAAGACAATATGAAAAAGACATTGATGGCTTTGCTTTGCGTATTCACACTTGTAGCGTTCGCTTCCTGCTCTGGAGAGACCCCTGTCCCGGAGAATCCCGGCAATGGTAAGTTTGAAATCAACATAGACGAGAACCTCTGGGGAACATGGGAGATTCTGGATGAGGACGGCAATCCGTCAGGAAGCGCCATCTATCTCTCCCAGACTGAGTTCAATGTCGGAACGATGCTTGACGGCGAGTTCAAGCCTGGAACATCCATCAACGAGCTCTACGACGATGCGGGAGAGTACGGCTATCCGGACAAGGCTTACTTCGCTGATAATACCAATGAAGAAGCTTATGGATTCCGGATCAACCTGGGCTCCAAAACGGCATACAGGATATCGGTTAATAGGACCTTCCCAGGCGAAGGCACCTACGAGTACTATACGATCTCCAGTGACGGATGGGTGTCTTCCTCCATCAGCAAGGTTGCTGAGAATTGAACGATAATCTCAATAAAAAGCGGGGCTGCCAAAAGGTCAGCCTTATATTATGGGATAAGCGATTTATCGAGTAGGAAGTCGATGATTCCTATATTCAGGACACCCTTGTCATCATACCAGCGCTTTGAGATGTCCCCTCGTATGATGATTTTCTCGAAAGAATCACCGGTAAGGGAGAGAGGATAGGACTCAGAATCCATCTTCGTCTCATCTGGTATTGCGAATGCAGACTGGATGTATGTTCTCCGTCCTTTTGTATTCACGACGAAATCTATCTCCCTCGTGATAGTCGTCCGTCTCCCGTTGCGGCTTTCCCTCATGGTTATCGATCCGACATCAACGGTCTTCCCCCTGATGCGCAGTTCATTGAAAATGATATTCTCCATGATATGCGTCGGTTCCTGCTGTCGGAAACCGAGGCGGGCGTTCCTCAGCCCTAGGTCTTCCGCATAATATTTCGAAGGAGTGTCGATATAGTCTTTCCCCTTTATGTCATATCGCAGGCTTTTTGTAAAAAGAAATGAAGCCTCAAGCACCCTGATGTATTTCGCGACAGTCGCCCTTGATATTCTCGAACCCATCCTGCTGTGGATTGCATTCATTATGTTCTGCGGGTTTGTGAGGCTGCCAATGGAGGAACACAGCATGTTGATGACAGCCTCGAATGCCTCCTGGTCCTCTATCTTCTCTCGCTCGATCAGGTCTTTGATGTAGATTTCTGAGAAGAGAGATTCCAAATATTCACGTTTTGATTCGTCGTTCGGTCTCGAAAGTATAAGTGGCATACCTCCGAACCATGAATAACTGTCATAAGCCTCCCTCTTATCTCCGCCTATGGCTTCGTAGTATTCAGAAAAGGAGAGAGGATGCATGTGTATCTGATCGCCTCTTCCACGGAAATTTGTAAGGATGTCTGAGGAGAGCATCTCAGAATTGCTCCCGGTCACATAGATGTCAAGATTCGGAATCGCCATCAGCTCGAGGAGTACATCGTAGAACGTCAGCTTCCGTCCTTCCTTGTCATAGGGATTCGTGACTTTCAGGGACATCTGTATCTCGTCAATAAAAAGATAATACACATCAGTCCCATCACCGATGATCTTCCTCACTGCCGATACAAGGGCAAACGGATTGCGGTATCTGGCATCCCTCAGCTGGTCAAGCTCGAATATGATGATGTTTTCATCCTTGACTCCGTCCTCAACGAGTTTTCTTCTGAAAAGGGTCTTCAGCAGATAGGACTTTCCGCATCTTCTTATGCCGGTTATCACCTTTATCAATCCGTTTTGCCTTTTTGACAGTAGATTTTCGAGATAATTGTCACGTTTTATTTCCATACACTCTCCATTATCCATATAATAATATAAGTTTTATCGCAAAACAAGATTTATTGTTACTTTTTACTGCCAAGGATGATATCGCAATGATTTTTGCCTTGACAAGAAAATATTGATGATTTGATTCGAATTATCCAAGAAAACTGGCATGGAAATCAGACACACTCATGATTGACGGATCTTCGGGAAAATGTTTCAGATTGCCTGTCACAAGAACAGCTTTTGCACTCTTCGCCACCTCAAGGAACTTCCTGTCGGTCTCATCATTGAACTTGCTGTCTCTTAGTGGATGAGCAAGTATTTGCAATCCGTATTCCCTTATTGGGGAGAGCACGTCAGCTATGTCATCCTCATTGAATCCGAACTTCTTATAGCGCAGAACCTTTTCATATTCATCCATGATCCTGGCATCGAACACTATCTGGAAATCTCCAAAGAACACAGACTGGAGTATGTTGTATGCCTTGCGTCCAGGAGAAAGCATGGCAGAAACCAGGACATTGGTATCTAAAACAACGTTCACGCTTTCCTCGCGGCACTTACAGCTTCATCAATTTCCTCATCAGACATGAAGCCGTTCTTACTTGCACTGTTCCTCATCCTGTCCATCGCCGCTATCGCCTTGGCCTGTCTGAGTGCGCGGACGGTCTCTTCAAACCTTCCTTCAGGAATGCCCACCATCAGGGCATAAGGCTTGCCGTTATTCGTTATGACAACATCATTGTCTTTTGAAAGGTTTTCCCAAATCGATTTCGTGTTTGTCCTCAATTCCCTTGCAGTGTAGAATTCCATATTATCCTCCATCAATAATATACACGATTGTGATACAATTAGCAATACAATTGTGACTCTTCAGGGGAAATTGACATTAAAGGCATGAGGACGTTTTCCACATCCCTTGCAATCTTGGATTCACTGTTGGATAGGAAAAGCGAAACATGAGAACCCCCAGATGCCCTGAATGGTGAAATTTTTTTTGAATATAATCCTATCAAATGAGGAAGATCATTCAAAAAGAATATGCTGTCCCTGAGGAACTCCGTACTTTGTTACTGTTGACTCGTGAAAGCGAGCAACAGGAAGCAATGGAACAAAAACAACATAAAACAGGAAAAGCCAGGGGGATGGAAAGATGAGATCGGCTTATGATGACGAAATGAAACCAGAAGGCATTACTTGTCCTGCAAAGATTGAAGATGAGGAGAAGAGGGCGACAAAAGCCTTTCCTTATGGAAGTCCGAAAAGACCTGTATTCAATGAAAATGCTTTGGCTTTATCAACAAATTGCCCTTTTGCAAAACTAGGACCTGTCGAAGAAGTCTTGGATAAAGTACTGGAGACTTATGACTCCAGGTACTTATATCATATATCAAAAATCCTGGAAGATTTTTGTTCATTTGCAACCTCTGGATTATCTGAAGTAGACGGAAGCCTTGAGCTGATCAAAACAGCAGAGAATGAATATGAACTCGAAGCAAAAGGGCCTTGTTTCTCCTGCCTCTCATTGTGTTATGAATTGAAAGACTTGGAAAAAACATTGAAAGAAAGATTTGATAGCGATTTCCAAGTCAATCTCAAAACAGATCCTGTTACAAAGAAAAAATTCAAAAAAGAGATCGACAGCCATGCCATAGCGTTGAAAACAATGCAGCTTGGAGTCAACAAGATGCCGGTATTCTCTGACCTGGTCATTCCGGATGGACCGTTTTTCTTCGCGGGAATAGATGAGGATGAAAACATCCATATCATCATAAGAAAAGGTTTCAGAAGAAAAAAGACAGGGCAGTCCTGGAAGAGGTTTTCGAATCGCTTTTCTTGAAATTGACAGGAACATATAGGAATGTTGTTCTTGAAAGAAAGCATTTTCTTGATGGACGATATTAGCCCCTGATAAAAAACAAGATTAATCCGTAAATATCCTTCCCACAGGTTCCGCATGTCATGTTGCCATGGCAAGGACATCCTATGCGCTCATCAGGAAGAATGTTGCATGACAGCTTCAGGCCATGATGAAAAGGCAGGGGTCAAGGGAGAACCTCCAGCCGCGTACAATGTCTATGCTTCCTTCCTCGCATTCCTCCCTCCCTTCCTCATCCATAGTGATGATCAAGCCTCTTCTCAAGCCGGAAGCGGACATCGCACTTCTCAGTCCTCTGATTTCACGCTCCCTGTTCCCATCAAGCCTGCATGACACCTGGATCAAGGCTTTGGGAGTCATAGAGATGTCTGATACGATGAAATCCGTCTCGTATCCATCCTCATCGCGGTAATAGTTGATCCTCATGCCAGTCCTGAGGAGTGCGGAGAACACGGCATGTTCGAGGACAACACCCTCCGACCAGCCAAATTCGCGGAAAAGGACGGCCATCTGATGATCAACGGCATACAGCTTCCTCGGATTCCTTTTCTTCTCTGTTTCCGTGCCATATATCTCCACCTCTTCCATGAACTTGGTGTCCTTGATCATCTCTATATATGAGGAAATCAGCTCTGCTGATGTCGGGAAGCCTTCGCTTTTCAGCATATGGACGAGGCGTGCGATGGTATATGGGCTTCCACTGTTCTTCACCAATCGGAAAAGGAGACGTCTTAGTAGCGTCCCCTTCGTCACCTCGAACCTGTCTATGATGTCCCTCGAATATACAAGGTCGAAATAGTCACCCAGCACCATTTGTCTGAGGCTCACGTCGTCGACTGTGGCAAGTGCAGGATATGAGCCCCTTTCCAGATACGAGACATACAGTTTAGAAAGGCTATTCTGCATGGATGCGGAGTAGACGCCTCCTTCAGGGACCTCCGTACCGTTGAAACAGCAGAATTCCCGGAACGAGAGCGGATAGAACGGATGGTTGAGCCCTCTGCCCCTCATCTCGTCAGCTATGTCCACGGACAGGTATTTCGCAGAAGAGCCCGTGAGTACCACATGGCAGGGATGACGGTCCATCAGCACGGAGACACCCTGTCCCCATCCTTCTATGTTCTGCACCTCATCAAATAGGAAACGTACATCCGCATCGTTCTGAAATTCAGGGTACAACTCGAAATACGCCTTCTCAACAAGAGGTATCGTCAGGCCCTCCGTGCTTTCGAAGAAGTTCATGTAGCATATCTTCTCTTCTGGCAACCCATTGTCGACAAGCATCCTCGCATGGCTTCTGAGAAAGGAAGTCTTGCCAGAGCGCCTCGCTCCCACGATTATCACAGCCATGCCTGGAAGCTCCTTGAAACTGAAATCCCTCCGGACATATTTTTTTGTAAATACATACTCCCTGTTTGAAAGAATCTTCTCCTGAATCGACCTGATGTCCATAATGCCTCCATTCTTCAACAAAATTTTAACGAATATTCCAATATTCGTCAAAATTATTTTGATGAATATGCTATGAAAGGTGCAAAGCCTGGTTGGAATTCCGTATGCAGTAGCATTATGACTGTCAAACTGGAATCTCCGAAGGATACAGACTGAAGTATGTTGTATGCCTTGCGTCCAGGAGAAAGCATGGCAGAAAACAGGACATTGGTATCTAAAACAACGTTCACGCTTTCCTCGCGGCATTTATAGCTTCATCAATTTCCTCATTAGACATGGAGACGTTCTTACTTGCACTGTTCCTCATCCTCTCCATCGCGGCTATCGTCTTGGCTGGTCTGAGTGCGCGGACGGTCTCTACAAACATTCCTTCAGGAATGCCCACCATCAGGGCATACGGCTTGCCGTTATTCGTTATGACAACATCATTGTTCTTTGAAAGATTTTCCCAAATCGATTTCGTGTTTGTCCTCAATTCCCTTGCAGTATAGAATTGCAATTATCCACATTGACGATACAACCAATTTATAATACTTCACACAAAATACATAATTCATCTATTGAGCTGGAGTGAACTTTAAGGAGTATTTTCCTTTCTAGCAGGGGAAAGGAGAAAACCATCCATGGCCTCATACACACTACCCCTCCTTTCTTCCTGCGCTCTTCAAAGGAGTATGGGATGACAATAAAGGATGTATCAGAGAAATACAATGTAAGCCAGGCTACGCTCAGGTATTATGAGAAAGCCGGCATAATCCCCCCTGTAACACGAAAGAACGGAATAAGGGACTATCAGGAAAAGGATGAGCATGCGGTGGAACTGGTACTCTGCATGAGGAAAGCAGGCCTCCCGATAGAAAGCATCTCACGTTATGTCGCCCTTAAGCAGGAGGGGGAAGTGACCATAAAAGAACGGCTTTCCATATTACAGGGAGAGAGAGAAGCTCTTATCGCAAAAAAAGAGGAGATCGAAGGTTTTATAAACCGACTTAATCATAAGATAAGTCTTTTCAAGGAGAAAATTGATTAAAAATAGGCATACTGCTCTTTTCGAGCTTTGTAGTTTTTCCTTTTTGCATAGCCTGTCTTCTCAGGCTATGCTTTTTTTCACTCAACTGGAAGAGTAAATTTCATAACTATGTGTAATAAGGAGAAAACTCCACATTTAAAATGTTGACAAAGAAGGGATTTCCTCTTAAATACAATACGGAATCTAAGTGTTTTTACTTAGGATTCTAAATTAGGTGGTAAAAAAATGATAAAAAAATTAGCAAGATCAATACGGGAATATAAGCAATCATCTATCGCAACCCCGATCGTCGTTGCATGCGAAGTTGTGATGGAAGTACTCATCCCCTACTTCATGGCACAGATAATAGACATAGGTCTGAGCCAAAGTGACATGAGCTATACGGTGAGACTCAGCATCATACTGATAATCGCCGCAATCACTTCCCTGATTTTCGGGGCTCTCAGCGGTAAACTCGCCGCTCAGGCCTCCGCAGGTTTTGCAAAGAACCTGAGGGGAGATATATTTCATCACATCCAGACGTTCTCATTCTCGAACATCGACAAGTTCAAGGTATCGAGTCTCGTTACGAGGATGACGACCGATGTGACGAACGTACAGAACGCATACCAGATGATAATAAGAATTCTCGTAAGAGGCCCTCTGATGCTTATTGCAGCCCTTGTCATGGCATCCAGGATAAACCGACGCCTCTCACTCATATTCCTCATCGCTATACCCATCCTCGGATTTGCGCTCTTCTTCATTGCACTAAAAGCGCACCCCTATTTTGAGAAGGTGTTCAGGACATACGATAAGCTTAATAACACCGTTCAGGAGAACGTGAGGGCGATAAGGGTCGTCAAGTCATTCGTAAGGGCCGATTATGAGGAGAAGAAGTTCATGGAGACGAGCAACGAGGTCTATGACAGGTTCAAGAAAGCGGAGAAGATAGTCATCTTCAACAGTCCCGTCATGCAGAGCGTCATCTACATATCGATTCTACTCATCTCCTATAACTCGGGTAAGATGATAGTCTCAGGTTCCATGACCACGGGAGAGCTAATGAGCATGATAATCTATGCCACTCAGATACTCTCCTCTCTTATGATGCTGTCAATGGTATTTGTAATGATCATCATGGCCCGTAGCAGCGCTGAACGTATCATAGAGGTCCTAGAAAAGGAAAGCGACATACAGAGCCCTGTAGATGGAAGGGACTATGTCGAAGATGGATCAATAGATTTTAAGAATGTGACGTTCAGTTACGTCAAGGATCCTGAGAAAGCGGCTTTGAAGGATATAAACCTTCATATAGAAAGTGGAGAGACCGTTGGAATAATCGGTGCCACGGGAAGTGCCAAGACGACTCTCGTGCAGCTTATTGCAAGGCTCTATGATGCGACAGAGGGATGCGTTAAGGTCGGTGGACATGATGTGAAGGAATACGATCTTGATGCACTGAGGAGGGATGTGGCGATGGTACTACAGAAGAACGTCCTCTTCTCAGGTACGATAAAAGAGAATCTCAAATGGGGAGATGAGAAGGCAAGTGACGCGGAGATAGAGTATTACTCGAAGCTCAGTCAGGCCGATTCCTTCATCTCAACATTCAAGGACAAGTACGACAGCTATATTGAACAGGGAGGAACTAACGTCTCAGGAGGCCAGAAGCAGAGGATATGCATAGCACGGGCACTGCTGAGGAAACCTAAGATCCTCATTCTTGATGATTCGACAAGTGCGGTGGATACGAAGACCGATGCTCTCATACGCAAGGCTTTCAAGGAAGAAATTCCCCAGACGACCAAGATAATAATTGCACAGAGGATCTTAAGCATAGAAGATGCGGACAGGATCATCGTAATGGATAAGGGCAAGGTGGTAGCATTCGATACCCCAGAAAATCTCCTTACAAGTTGCGATATTTACCGTGAGCTTTATGATACTCAGAAGAAGGGAGCACTAGCATGAAGAGAGGAAAGAAAGTCGATTATCTAGGAACATCACTGCGCCTGATGAGATATGTGGCATCTACATATAAACTACAGTTCTTCTTCGTCGTGATTGCAATCATCATCAGCTCCGTAGGTGGAATGGCAGGGCCGCTGTTCCTGCTCTTTCTCATCGATGATTTCATCACACCGCTGATCGGAAGTGCTAATCCCGATTTCACGGCTCTTTTTCATGCAGTCCTCCTCTTCGGAGGAATATACGTGATAGCCGTCATTGCAACATACGTCTATAACCGCCTCATGGTCAACATCGGACAGGGAGTATTGAAAAGAATCCGAGATGAGATGTTCACGCACATGCAGAGCCTCCCGATCTCATATTTCGACACTCACAGCCATGGTGAGGTCATGAGCCTCTATACGAATGATACGGACACTCTACGTCAGATGATAAACCAGTCGATACCCATGACGTTCTCAGCTCTCATCTCGGTGATCGTGACCTTCACTGTCATGGTATTCCTCTCCCCTCACCTGACGGTACTTACCCTTATCATGATCGCCATCATGCTTGCGGTGACGAAATTCATCGCATCAAAGAGCGGCAAATACTTCATTGCACAGCAGAGTGACATAGGAAAGGTGAACGGATACATCGAAGAGATGATGAGCGGAGAGAAGGTCATAAAGGTGTTTACCCATGAAAAGAAGGTGATCGAGGAGTTCGATGCACTTAATGGAAAGCTTGGAAAGAGCGCCTATAAGGCAAACAAGTATGCGAACATACTAATGCCGATAATGGGAAACATCGGGAACCTGCATTACGTACTCACCGTATTCGTTGGCACAATCCTCACCCTCACTGGCCTTGCCCCTACCCTCACCCTTGGTGCACTTGCGACATTTCTGCAGATGACGAGAAGCTTCAATCAACCATTCAGCCAGATTGCGCAGCAGTCGAATGCCATCATCATGGCCCTTGCGGGAGCAGAGAGGATATTCCGCCTCATAGAAGAGAAGAGCGAGATGGATGAAGGGTATGTGACGCTTGTGAACGTGAAGGATGACGGGAGAGGAAACATTAGTGAATGCAATGAAAGAACGGACAGATGGGCTTGGAAGAATCCCCACCATATTGGAGAGGCGGACGCCTACAGACCACTTGAAGGGGATGTCAGATTCGTTAATATGAGTTTCGCATATGACGGCCTGCATACAGTTCTCAGTGATATAAGCCTCTATGCCAAACCCGGACAGAAGATAGCGTTCGTCGGCTCAACAGGTGCGGGAAAGACCACGATAACCAATCTTCTGACACGCTTTTACGATGTGCAGGATGGAAAGATACGTTATGACGGAATCAACATCAACAAGATAAAAAAGGATGATTTAAGGAGAAGTCTGGGAATGGTACTTCAAGATACTCATCTCTTCTCCGGTTCGATAATGGAGAACATACGTTACGGCAGGCTTGATGCGAGCGATGAGGATGTCATAAAGGCAAGTAAGCTGGCATACGCACACGATTTCATAATGAATCTTCCAAACGGATATGACACTGTGATCTCAGCAGATGGAAGCGAGCTCAGTCAAGGGCAGTGTCAGCTCATAAGCATTGCACGGGCTGCGGTTGCGGATCCTCCCGTACTCATTCTCGATGAGGCTACAAGCAGCATCGACACGAGAACAGAGCAGATAGTACAGAAAGGAATGGATGCTCTGATGAAGGGCAGGACGACCTTCGTAATAGCCCACCGCCTGAGCACGATAGTCAACAGTGATGCGATCATGGTTCTAGAAAAAGGAAGAATCATCGAACGCGGAACACATGATGAACTTTTAAAACGGAAGGGAACCTATTACCAGCTCTACACGGGAGCACTTGAACTGGATTGACAGCCTATGAAAAAAGAAGGGAGCGTCTAAGGATTATTCCGGCGCTCCCCTCACTTTCTCAGCTGATTTAATCAGCCAAGAGAAACGAAATTTTTCACAGGAATGGTAAAAAGTATTCCCATTCCCTTCTTCTTAAGACACTCGAGGTTTCTTACTACCTCGCAGACTTTTGCAGAAACATCACTTTTAGCTACGATGAGCAGGATCTCCTTCTCAGGAACTATGGAAATACCGAAGAACTTCGCATCCTCCTCACTAGCGGTTCCATGGGCGTTTATGACGGTTCCACCGCTGGCTCCGGCCTTTCGCGCTGCAGCCATAACATCCTCGCTGTAACCCTTTTCCACTATTACTTCTATCATTTCCCATTCTCTGTCCATCTCTTTGTCCTCTCCTCTATTCGCATCCATTATGAAAGCTACACCATTCTTGCTCTTAGCCTTTACAGCACTAGAAACGACGGCATCCACGACATCTTCTCCAAGAAGGCTCATTATGACCTCCTTTCTCGTATCACCGAGACCAAGGACGGAAAGAATGCTGCTTGAAGCTGTTCCACGGGCATAGCAGATAGTACCACCTCCGGCACCCTCATCCCTCATGGCCTTCATTATCCTCTGTCCCTCTCCTTTCTGGACGATGGCAAGCAAAAGATAATTCCTCATTTTCTCTCCTCCTTCTTCTTCAAAGCCCTCTGATATATTATACCAAGAATCTCGATACAGAGTATCGGCATCATCGCGATAAGACCAATCATACCAAAACTCGCAGTCGCGATATTTCCACCCATGCTCGTAGCCGCTCCAATTGCGAAAGGAAGGAGGAAGGTCGAGCTCATCGGACCTGTGGCAACTCCTCCGCTATCGAATGCAATACCGACGAAGAGGGATGGAGTATTCTTCAGAAGAAGGAGAATCAGGATATATCCGGGAAGAAGGAAATACCAGATCGAGAGCGAATACAGAATCCTCACCATTGCAAAAAAGACTGCCAATGCAACTCCCAGGCACATTGCGATGAACATCACTCTTCGCTGTATATGCCCCTGTGTAACTTCTTCAACCTGTCTGGTGAGAACCCATATCGCAGGTTCGGCAAGTACGACCGACGCTCCGAGAAGAAAACCGACGAAACAAAGCCCAACCTTAGAAAAAGACGCAAGCGCCATTCCTATGTTCGTAGCCGTCGGCATGAAGAAGCAGTTGACCGCAAAGAGGAAGATTATAAGACCGATATAGGTATAGAAGATACCGATGAACATCCTCACAGTCTGCATTTTAGGCATCTTCATCACAAAAACCTGCATGAACACACAGATGAGGACAAGTGGAAGAAGGGATGAAGAGACCTCCTTGATAACGGAGAGGAGCTTAGCGATATTACCTAGATTCTCCTCAGATGAAGTTATTTCCGTATTCAGGTTTCCACTGTATATTAAACCAAGGATCAGTACGAACAGAACAGGTCCTATAGATGCAAGCCCCGCATAACCGAACGAGGAGTCATCCCCATCACTCTTACTCTCGCTTATACCAAGTCCTAGGGCCATGATGAACGGTACTGCCATCGGTCCGGTAGTAGCTCCTCCCGCATCGAACGCCACAGAGACGAAGAACTCATCAACAAATGCGGCAATGGCAAAAAGAAGTACGACAGCGATTGCAAGTGTGATTTTAAGCGACCAGTTCAAGATGCTTCTCAAAAATGAGATTGCAACAAACACCCCCACTCCAATACTGATTGTGAGAGTGAGCATCATGACCGTGATCAGTGGATTGATCTGATGTACCTGATTTGCAAGAACCTGAACGTCCGGTTCCGCGATTGTTATGATTGATCCAAGAAAGAATCCCGTTAAAAGCAGAAGAGAGACACTCTTCTTCTGAGTTACCTTCGCACCGATCTGATTACCAACGGGAATAAGACCTACATCCACACCGACGAGGAATATCGTGAGACCAAGGATTACGAGGACTACAGAAAAAATAAACTCAACGAATGAGACCCCATCCGTTGAGAAAACGTTCAAACTTAATCCTGCGACAGCGGCTATAAGCGCTATCGGCAGGACAGAAACTGCTGTTTCTTTCAGCTGTTTAACAAACCCCATTATTTCTCACTCTTATCCTTCTTTTTTCCAGTCAGAGCATTAAGAACAATAAGAACGATAAACAGGATTCCCATTGCGGCTGCAAGCAATCCCCAACGAGAGAATGCAATCCCTGCAACCTGAGAGGAATGATAATTTTCAGCCATGATCGCGGAAACCATCTCTGACGTGCTTGCTCCTGATTCAAGCATTGTCCCGATTTCATTAATCTGTTCGACGGTCAGCTCTCCCTGGGATTCTGCAATCAACTGATCTATAGTAGCCTGGTCAAGTGTATTATTCATTGCAACCTCCATTAACCGTTGAATGCTGATACGACATTCATGACATTATTCACATGTGGTAACAGATAGGAAAGGAGAAGTCCTCCTGCGAGAACACTTCCAATCTGACCGGACACGTTCGCACCAAGTGCGAATGGAAGGAGGTGATTCTGCTTATCAGCCTCGATTCCAACCTTCTGGACAACACGGGAAGACATTGGGAATGCGGAAATTCCAGCACCACCGATAAGAGGATTGATCTTCTTGTCCTTCTTGAGGAAGATGTTTGCAATCTTGATGAATACAACACCACAAGCCGTGTCAAAAGCAAATGCTACAAGTCCGAAAACCATGATCATTATAGTCTCTGGTCTCAGGAGTGACGGGCCGGACATCATCGGGGAAATCGCAAGTCCAAGAAGCAATGTGATGAGCGGGCTGAGCATGTTCTGAGCCGCAAGTGAGAGGCTGTCAAGTACACCGCACTCCCTTAAGAGGTTACCGAACATGAGCATACCGACGAGTGCCGCTGAGTCTGGTGCAAGCCAGCTGCAGACGATCGTGGTAAGAATCGGGAAGAGAATCCTTGTGGTCTTACTCACAGCCTTTGCACTGTAGTGCATCCTGATACATCTCTCCTTCTTTGTCGTACATGCCTTAAGGACTATAGGCTGTATCATAGGAACAAGAGCCATGTAACAGTAGGCTACCACGAGGATCGCCGCCACATAATTGGACTGCAGACGCTGGGATACGAGAATGGCCGTAGGTCCATCGGCAGCACCGATGATACCGATTGATGCAGCATCGTTGAGTGGGAATCCGAGAAGGGATGCGATAAGCATCGAAATGAAGATTCCACCCTGCCCTGCAGCTCCAATGAAGATGAGCCAAGGCTTCGAAATCAGCGGTCCGAAATCGATCATCGCACCAATTCCGATAAACAGAAGAAGTGGGAATGCCTCTGCACTCTCAATACCGACATTGTAAAGCCACTGCAGGATAGCATTGTCCTGTAACATGACAGAACCCGGTATGTTGACGAGAATCGCGCCAAATCCCATAGGAAGTAGTAGGGTTGGCTCCATCTCCTTTTTAATTGCGAGGTAGATGAGCAACAGTCCTACACAAATCATAATTATTTGACTGGTTAATTCGTTCATAGTGACAAATATAAACGAAATACAAAATCAAATAAAGCATGAAAACAGTCAAGTTACCAATTTTCTTGAATCTCGTATGCAGTAAAACAGTCAAGATTCTGAAGGAAACCAAGAATCATCGCTATCAGCTATAACTAAATCAATGAAATTCTCCCCCTTTATTGCTCATCTACTGCTTCTATGGTAATGTAGCCCTTTGGGGATTGACCGCAGAGAGAACGGTAATCCACATTTATCTCTGGAGGTATGAAACTAAAATGGAAAAGAAAAGAGACTGGATTACAACACTGCCTGCCGTATTTCTACTGGCAATGCTCTGCTGTTTTTTATGGGGAAGCGCTACCCCTTCAATAAAAATTGGATATGAGCTGTTCGGAATAGAATCATCCGACACTCTCGACATAATCCTTTTCGCTGGAATAAGATTCTTCCTTGCAGGCATACTTGTAATATTATTCCAATCTATTGCAAGTAAACAGCTTATAAAACCTGAAAAAGGCTCTATTCCATCAATTATAAAGCTCGCGTTCGCACAGACGATTATCCAGTATTTCTGTTTTTATATCGGGCTTGCACACACAAGCGGGGTAACGGGAACCATCATATCAGGAGCCAGCGGCTTCTTCTCAATCCTCCTGGCTGCACTGATATTCAAGTATGAGAAGATGACCGGAGCGAAGATCCTCGGCTGTATACTCGGACTTGGAGGCATCATAATAATGAATGTCACACCAGGGGAAGCCACAACATTCTCTTTCTCCTTCCTTGGAGAGGGGCTTGTACTCCTTTCAACGATAAGCCTTGCCGTCTCAGGCATAATAGTCAAGAAGTATTCAAAGAAATTCAATGTCGTAATGCTTTCCGGATACCAGTTCATATTCGGTGGCTTCATCATGATAATAGTCTCTCTTATCCTCGGAGGAAGAATCACTCTGGTATCAAATCCCCTTGCGTATGTTCTCATGCTCTACATGGCACTGATTTCAGCGGTCGCCTATTCAGTATGGGGTACGCTTTTAAAGTACAACGATGTGAGCAAGGTCACGATATTCAACTTCATGACTCCCCTTTTCGGAGTACTCCTTTCTGCTATCTTCCTCGGAGAGAAGGAAGAAGCGTTGCAGCTTAACAAGCTTATATCCCTCATTCTCGTATGTCTCGGAATATACATAGTAAACAGGAAGCACAGAGAAAGAACAGCCTGACAAAGATCACTCTCAGCTTTCAGGAATGGGAATCCTCTTTCAGAGGGCTGACCATCAGACCAAGACCCTGTCTTTTCCAACGACAGGGTCTATCTTTTTTCTTCATTGCAATGGATAACGGTTCTTGGTGATCGCGTAGACCCTCACGGGATTATTTCCCGTGAGTAGCCCCGCACAGAACCGTACGTGCGCAATTAACGCATACGGCTCTTCAAGTCAGCATTCAGCTCCATATCTGAACCTTTATCGATGGAGGTGTGATGTAGTACATCCATATGCGCTTAAGTTTCTCCCATGAGAATCTGTCCTTTTGACTTCTGCGTCTCATGGTTACAAGAAATCTTCTCTTCACATATTCATAGAAACCGCTTATCGCTTTGAGATTACCGTTTACACCGTAGTAGTTACAATGCCCTTGCAGTTTGAGATTCAGCAGTTTCATGGTGTCTGCGAGAGGCTTATGCCTCCTCTCATTTAGCCATTGCTTGACTGCTCCTCTCTTTGCTTTGAGTTTCTTCTTGCTCGTGGTGACCCTTACCATGTAATATCCTTTGCGCGCCTTTCCGTTGGAGAAGTGAATCCGAGGAAATCGAAGCTCTCTTTTGTACCCTTGAACCGCCCGAACGGGAGAATCTTCGTCTTCTCCTCTGCTAATTCAAGAGAGAACCTTTCCATGCGAACCCTTAGTGCCTCCATGACACTCTCTGCCTCATCCTTGTTCTCGAAGAGTATGAGGAAGTCATCAGCATATCTTACGAAGCATGAATAGCCCCTGAGCCTTGGTTTTACCGCTTTCTCAAACCAGAGATCCAGCACGTAATGCAGATAGACATTTGCGAGCACTGGAGAGATTAGTCCGCCTTGCGGAGTGCCTTTGTCGCTGTCCATTATTTCCGTGCCTTCCATTACACCTGCAATCAGAAAACGCTTGACGTATCTTATGAAGTTCTTGTCTGCAATGTCATGCTCTAGGAACTTGATGAGCCATTCATGGTTGACGTTGTCAAAGAATCCTTTGATGTCCGCTTCAAGAACGTAATTCACCTTGTTTCTCATGACCGCATTATTTATCGTCTTCACTACGTCATGAGCGCTTCTTCCCGCTCTGAACCCGTGTGAGCAGTCTAGGAACCTTTCCTCATATACGGCATTGAGAATATCGGCCATCACTCCTTGTACGAGCCTGTCCTCGTACGAAGGTATGCCTAACGGCCTCATCTTCCCATTAGTCTTTGGAATATAGGTCCTTCTTACAGGTAGAGGCCTATACGAGAACTTCTTCATCCTCTCTAGGAGATTGCTGATGTTCTCTTCTAGGTTTTCGCCGTATTCAGCTTTGCTTACTCTATCCACACCCTTAGCCTTGTTTGCTGGCTGTTTCAAATGCATTGCTATAAGGCTTTCCCTGTTCACATTGCTCATAAGGTTCTCAACCCTCGCATAAGTGCGAGACTGTCGCCTTATTTCCTCGATTCCATTTGCCATGAATTTATTCACCTCCCGTGTGTTCATGTTTTCCTCTCGGAATCACTAACTTGCCATCCCCTTCGCTCCATCTGCTTTCACACACTTCATCGCTACTATGAGATGGTCTGACTTCTGCCGGATTTTCATACATCCTTTTCCGTTTATAGGCTTCGGTTGCATTTACTGCTCCCGCAGAATCCAGCAGACCTCCCAGGTACGCACATAGCACCTTGCACGCTCGCCGAGCTCTACGACCCCGGTGGAGCTCATCAGTCCCTCGCCTTTTCGGTTTCTGATGTTGTTGCCTGCTACTGTAGTTAGAGTATCGGCTTCCACTTATTGATGTAACGAGGCTCAATCACTTCACTTCCGTTTCGGCTCTCGTGCTTTCCGTCCTACGCTTAATGCTGACCTCACGACCTCGCATCCAAGGACTAGATACCGACTGCTGGCTAGGCTTTATCGGGCAAGGAGTTTCACCTTGCTATGCTATGCACGCCGAACTGGCGCACAACTACCCACACTTAAGAAGAGCGGGCTTCCGGCTTCAGCGCCAGCTGCTTGCTCAGGAAAACCTGCTCAAGTCTTACGTTAGCTCCACCGGAGTACATATGCGTCCCACATACGTGCAGAGATTTTCCTGCCCTGCAAGCAGCTAATTGAAGTATTCCTTACGATTCATCTCCATTCTATAGAGATATGGTGTCTTCTCGATATTTTTTGATAAATGCATAAAAACATGGAATACCTTCCAGCATCACTCCAAATCGCTGTCAAATTCCATATTCGGATATATCTTTTCCATCCTCTCATCGGGGAAACGTGTATCTAAGAAACCCTCCACGGTGTTGGCAGCCGTCTTACCTTTTCCCCGCTCTGACCACCGGAATACAGCAAAGGCAGAGACCACACAATCAAAGATGAGGAATACGAGAAGGATCCATACAAGCACTTTTCCAATCCTGTTAGGTATCTTGAGAACCCAGACAGAAAATCGAGGATAGACCGATTTAATCCAAAAAACGCCTAAAAAGCCCCAGAATATCGAGTAAAGAAGACATATGCGGCCATTCAGGTTCAGCGGTATGTTCGAATAATCCCAGCTTGTAGATCCAAAAAGCATTTCCTGAAAAAAAGAACACGCATATTCGACGACACTTCCTGTGACAAAACCACCGATGAAGGAATAGAACGCCGATCTGTTCCTGTATTTATAAAGGACCGCGGTCAGACAGAAAGCTCCTATTCCATAGACGGGATTGAACGGACCATAAACAAGACCTGTGCGGCTCTCAAAATAGCCATGACGGACAAAACACCAGAGAAGCTCAATGATGACGCCGGCAAAAGAACCGACAAAGAATATTATAAAGAGCTTATATCCGTTCAGGCCCCGGGCAAAATGATGGGCTTTCTCCTCCCTGTAATCGATGGTTCCATTGGCAGGAGCCCTCGGAATTATGAATCCCTTCTTATTGCTGTTGATGGTGTCCTTCATACGGGACCTAAGCTCATCCGTGGATTCAGAGAGAAAACGCTCCCATTCCTCCGCCTTCTCTTTTTCCGTCTCCAGCTTCTCAATCGTACTGGCTATCTCCTTATAGAGCTTCTGCTGCTCCTTCTCACTGAGAGTATCAACATTGGCTAGGGAGAAATAGTAGGCGTCCAGCTTGTCTGCAAGTTTTTTCTGCCGTGTTGAAGGTTCCAGAATCATAAGCCCATATTATCATCGAAACATGCTTTTGCATAGAATCAACAAAATGGCACAATCTACCATTTCCGCATTATATTTAATTTGAGGTGATAAAATGAAGACAATTAATGACGTCGTTTGTTTTTTGAAGAAAGCAGGGACATATTACCTTGCAACCGATGATGAGGGGCAGCCGAGAGTCAGACCGTTTGGAACTGCCCATATATTCGAGGGAAAGCTGTATATACAGACAGGCAAGAAAAAAGACGTATCAAAGCAGCTGCACAAAAATCCCAGATTCGAGATATGTGCTTTCCTCGACGGGAAATGGCTGCGGTTGTCGGGAGAAGCGGTTGAGGACGATAGGAGAATTGCGAGAGAAAGCATGCTCAATGCCTATCCGGACCTGAGAAGAATGTATGATGAGGATGATGGGAACACTGAAGTTTTCTATGTCAGAAACGGAAAGGCGTCATTCTCTTCATTCACAGCCCCAACAGAATCTATCAATCTATAATAGACCAGGCCAGATCTTCTGCAAGACGGGATCTGGCCAGCAATTTCTGAAACCTGATCCAAGAGGAATTATTAAAGATCTAAATCAGGTGGAATTCATTAAGCCCTTTCCTTCTTTCGTTATTCATCAAAAACAGAAAAAGAAGAAAGAGAATAAAAAACCTCCTAACTTAAAGTCAGAAGGTTTTAAATGGGCGGTACAGGGTTTGAACCTGTGACTTCCACCACGTCAAGGTGGCACTCTCCCGCTGAGTTAACCGCCCAAGCAAAGACAAAGTTAACACCCTTTGAATAATAATGTCAAGATAATCTGAATAAATAATAAAAGTATATTTCATTTCCGGATAGTTTATAACTTTTAGATATATCTATTCAAATATTATATTCCTAATTCAGAATTATAATTTACTTATAAAATCTTATATTCAAGTATTTCAATGACAACTTTTATAACCCATCTGAAACAGAATAGAAACATTAGAGAAAAAATATTGAAGCATATAGCTGTTAGTTTAGCAGCGTTAAGGAGAAAAAAAATGAATAAGAAGTTTTTAGTATTTGCTGCGGTTCTTTTCATTGCAGCATCCGTTTTCGCCGTATCATTCACAGGAATTTCCAGTGTCGGAGGCAACTACACATTCCGTGATGGAGAGCACCTTGGAGGCCTCTCTTCCCAGAATTTCGGATATATCAATGACTGTCCCGTTGGTTACTTTGTCGGAGTGAATGCGGACTTCAATCTACAGGATGACATGAACTGGGCTTTGAACATGATTGTAGGCCCCTCATACAGTTATATGTTCTCAAATGTTCCAATGAGTGTTGATGTGGCACTTGGACTCTCACTCTCTGGAGAATGGATTGAAACATCAGAGTTCGGACTCGGTATCGGAGGATATCTTGGTACGACATGGCACATGAACGAGATGGTTGCCTTACTTTTAGGATGTTCTCTCGGATACGACATGCTTGGCGTATCATTAGATACGGGGGATACCTATTTCTCTGGTGACTTCTTCGTCTCACCCTCACTTGCTATCGGATTCACATACTAAAAAAACTATCAGAATAACGACTACCAGATAAAAATGGAGAACTCCCCTTCCTCTGGGCTACAGAGAAAGGGGAGTTTCCATGTGAAAGCAAATGCCAAACAAAGGTGTTTTATTCTATTGATGAGGGTTCATCGGCTTTGAATATCTCCCTTCTTTCCCTGAGGAATATGAATATGGCAAGAACCGCTGCAAGAACGTTTGTCCCTGCAAAGTTGAACCAGATTCCATCAAGTCCGAAATCCTCGAGAGCAAACAGAAGCGCTATTGGAAATACGAATGCAGTGGCGACACTTATAACTGCAGCATATAAAGGCTTCTCAATCGCTAACATGAAACTCTGGACGACGAAGGCTATCCACCTGAATATATACGCATAAGAGAAAATGATCATCGCGTGTACAGTATCATCCAGCAAAGTCGTAAGACTCGTATCCAAGAAGAGAGAAGCGATCTCCCTTGGAATGGCCCTCAGTAGGATGAAGGAAAGGGCAGAGATGACGATTCCCGCCAGTACGCAGTATTTCTCAATCGCCCTTACCCTACTCCTTTTTCCTGCTCCCCAGTTATAACCAAGCGAGGGCTGCAGGGAATCGCAGGTTCCATAGAGAATTGGCTGGATGATTCCATCCGCATACATCAGCACTCCATATATGGATACAGCGTTCTCTCCTCCAGAGCGCACGAGCATCATGTTCATCACGATGGATGTGATACGTCCTGCTATATTATTGAGAAAGTTCGGAATACCGGATGCAAGGATCCTCTTAATCACCTTCTTCTCGAACCTCGGCCTCGTGAATTTCAAGCTCCTCTTTCCCATGGCGAACGGGACGATTGCAATGATGGCAGAGATGAGCATGCTCAAACAGGTAGCGAGGGCGGCAGACCATATCCCCCATTTGAATACGAATATAAAGAGTATCTCAAGTATGGCAGCTCCAACACTCATTATTATATTTAGAATCATGCTCGTATTCATCTTTCCAGATATTTTGAGATAGTTATCCATAGCAAAGACTATCGTGGTGACAGGAGAGAAGATGGCATATGTCCTCAGATATGTTACTGCTAGATCTCTGAACTCACCATCGGCTCCCATCATACCCATCAGAGCAGGGGCTGCCATGAACATCAGTGCACCGAGGACCATTGAGGAGATGACTATCATGAGAATGGAGGAGGAGAATATCTCATTCGCCTCCTTCTCCTTTCCCTGACCGAGGTTTATCGAAATCGGGACAGAAGAGCCGACACCGATGAGGTCTGCGACGGAGAAATTGATGATTACAAACGGCATCGCAAGATTTATCGCGGCAAACGCAGTCGATCCAAGCCCCTGTCCGACGAGTACCCCGTCCAGTGTCTGATAGAGGCTTGATGCGAGCATGCTTATCGCACCCGGAATCGCCGCAAGAAAGAACAGCTTGATAGGTTTCGTCTGGGAAAACAGTCTCTCTGAATTCGTCATACTTTTCCTCCGAAATAAGTCCTGATATAATCTGAAAGCGGTTTTATGATCGATTTTATCTCGATACCGGTCGTATTTATGCAGAGATTATAATTCGCCTTATCTCCCCATGCGCTATCCGTCAGGGCCGCACGGTGCCCTGCCCTGGCCCGGTCTATCTCCTTCATCCTCTTCTCACGATCGGAAGCACTAAGAGACTCCTCCGCTCTTGCACGTTTGATGCACCTCTCAATTTTCGCACTTTTGGAAGCATATACGAAGATTGAGAACGGATTCCTGTTTTTCAGTATGACATCTGCAGAACGACCGATTATCACACAGCTACCGGAAGATGCGAAATTCTCGATTATCCTGCATTCCGCGGAGGCTATCTCCAGCTTCTGCAGCGACGCATAATTAATCGGAGAGGTTATTCGATGTTCAATCGTACTTATGTAAAATGGAGAAATGCTCTTTTCTGACATATGGCTGACGAAATTCTCATCAAACCCTTTCTCTCTTGCTATGTATTTTATGATCTCATTGTCATAACATGGGATTGCAAAAGCATCCGAAAGCCTTTTTCCGAGCTCTCTTCCTCCGCTTCCGAACTCCCTACTGATTGTGATTATCATGATTATCTCCTCTTTCAGGCAGAAAAGCCCGATGACAAAGAGATACTATAGAATGTATAGTTTCTATACAGTCAAGAGGATAAGAGGAAGAAAAAAAAATGAAAAATAAGAAAGACTCAGGATACCTTTCAATCAGTGATTTCTCAAAGATATCTGGGCTTAGCAGGAAAGCTCTGATATTCTATGATAATTCGGGACTCTTCTCTCCTGTGATTACGAAAGAAAACGGATACAGGTACTATTCTCATGAACAGATATACACGATATCCGTCATATCCCTTCTTAGGGAATTAGGGATGTCACATAAGGAAATAAAAAGCTATATGACGAGCATCTCTCCGGAGAAGTCGGAAAGGCTTCTGGAAGAACAGGAGGAGATAATCGGGGAAAAAATGAAGGAGCTTGAAGAGATAAAACACATGATAAAAGAGAGGAGGAAAAGTCTTGCAGAGGGGATGAATGCCAACTCAGAAGTTGAAATTATCAGCATAAAGGAAATCCCCATCTTCATAAGCGATGATATCAAGAAAAGGAAGGATGACATCTCAGACTCTGATTGGACAGGATTCTATATAAAGCAAGTTGGGAAGGCAAACGCATTTGGCTATCCAGAAGGATACGCAGTCTGTACGGATGATGGGACTACGGTAATAAACATCATATCCTATGTCGGAGCGAAAAAAAACGCGAATGCAGTAATAAGAGAAGGAGAATACCTTACTGTCACAGGACAAGGGAATCTCGAGGACTCTTCAGCCCTGTACAAGAAACTGAGAACATATGCGAAAAAGAATGGCCTACACCTTCTCTCCCCTTCTTATGAGAAGCTGCTCATAGATACGGGAAGCACAAAAGAAATAGAAAAACAGGTGGTAAGAATACTCTCTCCCTTCTGCCGAGAATGAGAACACCATCGTTATCAAAAAAGAGGAGAGCTCCTGGCTCTCCCCTTCCATCTATCCCAAGATCGCCTTCTGATAGCGCAGAAGATTATCAATGGTGAGCCTAAGATCATCCTTTGCCCTTGTCCTGGCTTCCTTATAAGGGACTGCGACCCTATTTATGGAGAATATTCCTGTAACACCTTCCTCATACGCACCATCGACTCCGTCTCCGATATCTCCTACAATCGCAATCACTTTCACGCCCTTACTCTTCGCTTTTCTGGCAACACCGATCACGACCTTTCCTCTCAGGCTCTGACCATCTATCTTCCCCTCTCCCGTATATACGAAATCAGCACCATCTAGAAGCTGCTCGAAATGAACGGTATCAAGAACGGTCTCTATACCCATCTGGAGTCTGGAGTTAAAAAATGCCACCATGCCTCCTCCCATTCCACCGGCTGCACCGGAACCGGGAATCGACTGGACATCCACACCAAAATCCTTCTTCATGACCTGGGCAAGTACCCTCATCTTACCATCCAGCATCTTCACCATCTCTGGATCCGCACCTTTTTGTGGGCCATAGATCGCAGGAGCTCCCTCGGGACCATAGAACGGGTTATCGATATCACACATCGTAACTATCTCAATTCCTTTCAGTTCATCAGCGATGGTTGATGTATCTATTCTCACAACCTCATCAAGGCTTTCACCCAGAGGCATGAATTTCTCCCCTTTCGCATTGTAAAAGCTCACTCCACAGGCTGTAGCAAGTCCGCACGCAGCATCATTCGTCGCAGAGCCTCCAAGACCGAGGATGATCTTGCATACCCCCTTTCTTGCCGCATCAAGCATGAGCTCTCCAACCCCATACGTCGTGGTCTTGGAGGGGTCCTTCCTCTCTCCGACCATCGGCAGCGCTGCTGCAGCAGCCATCTCGATCACCGCTATGTTTCCCGGGATTATCCCGTAGTATCCTCTCACCTTCTCCCCAAAGTATGGTCCGTTGACCTCCGTATATATCTTCTCTCCTCCTACGGCTTCAAGAAACGCGTCTACACTGCCCTCTCCGCCATCCGCGACAGGGATACTCACCACCTCGCACTCTGGATAGTGTCTGAGAACCTCACCTTTCATGATCTGGCAGATCTCAGTAGAAGACATCGTGCCTTTGAATGAATCAGGAATAAGAATTACTTTCCTCATCGTCATCCTCCTTTGTACAATAATAAATGTACGGCAGTGTTTTTTAAACATTTTTCTGCAAAAAAACAGGGAGAAAACCTTCTCCCTGATATCAAAACCATATATTCCGATTATTTTACTATTGTTGTATCGCTGAGCTTCTCATAATAGCGTGCGAGCGCACTGTGATCATCTTTCTCAAATCCGTACGCCTTAAGAGACTGGAACATCTCCATCACCTCTCCTGTAAGGGGAACTGGTGCATTGACGGCATGAGCGGCGTTGAGTGCATTCATAAGATCCTTTATATGCAATTCAATACGGAATCCAGGCTTGTAGTTCCCCTCAATCATCATCGGAGCTTTCGCATCCATCACGGTAGAACCGGCAAGACCTCCACGAATCGCCTGATACACAAGATTGGGATCTGCACCCATTTTCACACTGAATGTAAGAGCTTCCGCAAGAGAGGCGATGTTGCATGCGACAATGATCTGATTAGCAAGCTTTGCTATGTTTCCTGCCCCCAAGGAACCGACATAGGTTACAGAACTCGCCATGGCCTTGAGCACGGGAAGGAACTCATCGAAATCGGCCTTATCACCACCAACCATAACGGAAAGAGTCCCATCAATGGCCTTTGGCTCACCTCCCGAAACCGGAGCATCAAGCATCCTGCACCCTTTTTTCGCCAGCTCCTCTCCGATCTTCCTGCTCTCCACGGGATCGATTGAAGACATGTCGATCAACATGAGCCCTTCCTTTGCTGTCTCTAAGACACCCCCTTCCGAGAGGACTGCAGCCCTGACCTGAGGACTGTTCTGTACCATCGTGATGATTGCATCACACTCTTTTGCCATCGCTGCCCCGTTCTCAACACTCCTAGCACCAAGGGATACTAAATCATCTACGACATCCTTATGATGATCGCAGACGGTCAGCTCATATCCAGCTTTGATAAGATTCTTCGCCATCGGGCGCCCCATTATTCCTAGTCCTATAAAACCGATCCTCATCTATTTTTCCTCCTTAATCTCATATCCATTATCAATCAACGCTTTTTTAAGTCCCTCAATCTGTTCCTCCGTTGACGGCTTACTTGGAAGGAAAGGCCTGCCAAGTCTTCTCCCTAACAGGTTTCCATAATCCTTCATTGCCACGGGAAATGAGGATTTATCCATCTGCAGACGTATGGGATTAAGACGGAACTGTGCATCCAGGGCTCCTTTCAGATCTCCGGATATGAACATGTCATAAATGGAACAGACGAGATCCGGGACAAAGTTCGCAGTACAGCATACGGCCCCGACAGCACCAACGGCAAGGGATGGGTAGATCATAGTATCCTTTCCACACATCACACGGAAGGAGACATCTCTATTTCTTCTTATGAATTCCTCAAGCTGAGTGATATCTCCTGAGCTGTCCTTCATTCCGATTACGTTCTCCCTCTCATGAGAAAGGCGGTACACAAGATCCTGTGTCATGGCATACCCCGTCCTTCCTGGGTTGTTATAAAGGAGCATCGGGGTATCCCCAAGGGCCTCCGCTATGCTTTTTAAATGGGTATAAAGCTCATCAAAGCTGGGTTTCAGAAACATTGGCTGAAGGACGGAGACCGCATCTACACCCATCTTCTTACCCATCAGTGCAAGCTCAATACATTTCCTGGTTCTGATAGCTCCGACTCCCATATATACGGGGACTCTGCCTTTTACATGGTCGATTATTATTTTAAGAATACCCTCCTGCTCATCCTTATCCATCATATAGAACTCACTGTTTGAGCCAAAGGCAAGGATACCACTTATACCATGATCTATCATGTAATCGATATGGGAACGCAGCCTTTCCTCATCCACCCTCTCATCTTCGTCTATCGGGGTGGCAATCGGCGGCACAATTCCCTTAAAAAAAGAAGAATCCATTCTTATTCCTCCTATTCTCAGCAAAAGATTATAGCACACATGTATTTTTGTCAAACATAATTTAGATTTTGTTAAATAAATTCATAAATTTTATAATACTTTTATATTTTTATAGCACAAAAGAAGAGAATACCATTACTAACTACTTTCAGAACAATTATTGATGAGTAAAGAGACAATAATCATACCTGGCATTATCGGTATTTATTGACATAGCACAATTTCTAATGTGCACATGGGATAGAGGTATTAGACAAAAATAAGAATAAACCTTGATTAACCATCTGACTTTCTATACAATCTGGCATGTTTTCCAACAAAAACGCAAAAAATGATGGATTGTTCTGACTTGGAAGGTTTATGTTTTTAAAAATAACACTGGTACTGCTACTATTTCTGTTCACATCTTGTCCTACCTCTCCGCCTTTGGATCCTTCCGATCAGTATGAGGCATATATGATACCAAGCTCACCCCAACAGGTGAGTGCCACGAACGGATATGATGAATCTATAACACTCACATGGCAAGCCGTCGAGGAAGCCACGAGCTATCAGGTATGGGGAATAGAGAGTGAGAACTATGGTGCCTCAAGAGGGGAAACATCCTCAAAAGGTAATGAAAGCTACAACACCCTTTTAGAGAGGGGATTCAGATTTATCGAGGATACGGATACGACCAGTTTCTCCCTTGATGCAATGAGGGGAGACAGTTATGTGTTTTCAATCATCGCAATGCGCAACATAGGAGAAAGCGCGTCCTCAAGCACAAAGCAGATGCTCTATTCCAATCCAAGCGAGTATGTAGAAGGGTCAATTGCAGGAGATGTGAGGCTTTCAGGTATCGCCAATTCAAATTCCACAGTCCTATATTATTCTGTCGACGGGATAGAAAGCATCCTCACCGGGGAAAATCTCTACATTCCAGTATTCTCAGTTGAATACAAGGCATCGAGTGAAAACGAATGGAGAAAAGCCGTCATAGCCGACAGTAATGATGGCTTCACCCGTGATTTCATCTGTACACTCATGTCATCAGATAACCAGCTCACGCCAAACACCTATTATGATTTCAGGGTCAACATGAGCGTGGAGAGTGAGGATGGCGTCATACTGGCATCAAGGACGAGTGACGCGTTTACCCTCCTGACAGATGTAAATCTTCTGCCGGAGGCTATTGAGAAGATATCCGTCACTAGGGACAGGAGTGAATGCATAGAGATATCATTCAGTGTTCCAGATATCCCACAGAGCGATGAGCAGGCATATTCCAGTTATTTCAGAATAGAAAGAAGTGAAAACGGTAACGTTTTCGACGTGGTATTTGAGGGAAAAGCGGACTCAGAGGATCTGACATGTTCTGATGGCATATATACATATGCAGATTATACGGCAGAGGAGAATACATCTTACCGTTATCGGGTAGTGAACGGATTCATAAATGAGGAGGGTATCATACTCTGGCAAAGCAACAGTGCCGATGGCAGCCTAAGCGAGGAGGCATGGAGGACCTGGAGAGCCCGTAATGCCAACGTGGAGATTGAAAAAACGGTTGAGAATGAGCAAGGAATCGCAATGACAAGAAACCTTGTATTCTCATTCCTCTATGAGAAGGATATCCCTGAGGGAATGGAATTCAGGCTCGTCACAAACAGATGGACAGAAGATGCGAACAAGACGACGAAAGAAGAGGAGTCAATCAGCCCTGAATCAGGAGAGGAAGGAACTTACTTATTCAGAAAGAGCATCCACACCCTTGATGAGAACACATATCAGACATACAGCTTCTCTCTCAACAGCTATCAGAATGATAATCTCATCGCAAGCATACCATTTGACTCAGAAGAACTCATAGATCTTGGAAAGAGCCTTTCTCCAAGCATCATCAAGACCTTCTCTGCCTCTACGAACCATGTCGGAAAGGTCTGCCTCTCATGGCAGGTGGAGAGTAACGTCTGGAATGAGACGTACACCTTCTATGTCGATGAGGTGGAATACGAGAAAAATGTGGAGATAGAGAAGTACGGGAATCAGAGATACACATACCTTGAGACAGAGGATGATCAGGAACACGAGTACAGAATCGAGGTGGAAGGGAATATCGGGAACGTACATGCCTTTCAGATATATCCGCATGCAGTGAGAGGAAGAACACTCCTTACCCCGACAGGACTTATCGCCTCTGATGGAGAGAGGACTGACGGCATTACTGTCACATTCGACAATCTGGAGGATGATGAGATCATCTATGAGCTTGAATACTCCGAGGATGATGGAGATAGCTGGAATGGCCTTGATGCGAAGGCTGATGGTACATTCTTCCTTTCTGCAAAGAACAGCGAAGAGGACGGCAGAACCATACTCTTCCGCCTCAGAGCTTCAAACAAAAATGATGTGGATAACCACACACAGTGGAGCGACATGGAAGAGGGAAGTGTATTCGGTCCGGGAAAGATGGAACTTGAGGCAAGCTACGAAAGTTCTCCCACCTCAATAGAACTGACATGGAATGCTGTCACAGGAGCCGACTTCTACTACATCGAGCGCGATGGGATAAGACTTCCGGGAAAAGTCAGAGGCACATCATACAGCGATGATGGCGTTACAGAGCTTACCCCGACGGAAACAGAGAGAGAACCTCTTTCAAAAGAATTCAGCTATACTGTAATCCCTGTGAAGGACGGAGATGAGGAAGTCCTTGCCATAGGGGCTGAAAGCGTTGGCAAGCTCTTCTCCCCTCCTATAAACATCAGGTCAAGCAAAGGAGAGCTTGCAAACTACGTGCATATCACATGGGATGACGGGAACAGCAGTAACAGCAATACCAGTTACATCGTAAAGAGATACACTCTTGATGAGGATGGAAACGAGGTTGATGTTAAGACCTTCCAGAGGACCAGGAACCCCTTCTTTGACGACACACACCCGGATGGAAAATCTTATTATACGGTTCAGGCAGTTGAGATGGAAAAAGATATCACATCCCTGTTCCAAAACGGATTTAATGTGGAAAAGAACATATTCAAGGAAGAGGAGGATGCGAACCTAGGCTATCCATTGGCCTCCATCGGAGCCCCCGTTATAAGAACTGAAATCGATGAGAATGGATATCTGAAGCCATACGTTCAGATCACATGGGAACGTGTAGATGGAGCGGACAAATACAGGATAGAACCTGTGATAAACAATAAGGATAGTGGTACGGCAAGGGAAGATGAGCCTCTCGTACTCGACATCACGGGACTTGAGTACAATCCGGAAAGCACAGAGCTGATAACCAACGGATACAGCCCGGACCAGGCGGGATATCTCGCATACGACCCAGTAATGAAGGAATACACGTATAATGACAATAGCGGCACAATGAGGACTACTGTGAATATCAGCGGGTACAACATGACGGCCGTACATGGAGGAGAGGAATCTGAGAGTGCACTCACAAGATCCACAGTATACAGGATGCCAAGATTAGATGAGATGATCTCCCTGGCAAATGAGATGATTTACAAAGCCCTCCATGATGCCGATGAATCAAGTGTCATAAACGGAGACTGGCTCCACTACGGCACCTCTGACGTGCATTATAACTATCCATCTGATGAAAACCCGAAGTTGGCGATACGTGTTCCTGCCTCGCTCATAACCTTCAAAGAAACGGGAGATATCACATTCACCTCATACGATGAAGGCCCTGGTCAGATATCAGGAAGTTTCATCAGTACCACAGCAGAGGGTAATGTCGCAGACAGTGTCAATCCACTCTACGAGCTTCAAGAAGGAAGCATTACCATAAGCATTCCATCAATAACCACGGCAACTGGAGAGATTGGTAATTTCAAAGCAGCTGACATCACCTACCCTGCGATCGCAGTCAATTCAATAAATGAGACGGATACTTACTCTGTCCTGAGAGATGGAGAGACGAAGAGTGTTAATGACTCATCTCATATATCGAGGCCTTTCTAGGAGAGAAGGATGAAGAAGATACTGTATTTACTGACGTTTACTCTCCTCTTACTCTCTTTTACATCCTGTAACTGGGATGTCTGGGGAGGAGAATTCATAGACTACGGAGAAGGAAGTGCGAATGCAAATGCTTCAATGTTCTTCACAGGAACAAAACCTGAGCACATTAAAGTGACGGCATCACGCTTTTCTGATGAGATTAGAATATCATGGGACCGCGTACTCGGAGCCGATTACTATGAGATATTCCGCAGTGAATACTCAGAAAGCAATGATATTGAAAATCTTTCCTGGACAAGGCTCACGGATACAAGCGTCAACTCCACATCATATACGGATACGAACGTAGAGGACGGTGTAGTATACGCATACAGGGTAAGGGCACGCTCATTCCTTTACAGGGATGTTCTCGGCAATTATTCGGATACAGGATACGGTTGGACTCTCTCTCCCCCACAGCAGGTTGAAGCCTCCCAGGGGGAGAGTACGACGTCAATCACTGTGACATGGAGCTCCGTTAAATCGGTGAACGGTTATATGATCTACTGGAGTGACACGGGCTATGACGGAACATGGAATCCAGTCACGACAGTCCTGCCTAATACGGCTACGAAATATCAGTTCCGACCTGCTTCGGCCTACTACGGCAAGACGCTCTATTTCTATGTTACGGCAGTCTCCAGTGGGAACAATGAAAGTGATAGCAGCATAAGACGACAGGGATATACCCATGTTGAAGGAGCACCTGAAGCACCATCTAATCTCACGGCAACAAAAGGTGAGAGCACCGACTCCATAACACTCTCATGGACTGCGATGTCCCCCTCTGACGGTTCTTATGACTGGGAGATATACAGAAGATCTGGAAACGAGAGTGAAACGCTCATCTATTCCACGGTAAGAGGAGATGATCCTCCTGAGGAGGAGAACGGCATGATGAGCTATGTGGATGAGAGCAACCTCTCCGCAGGTGTCGTATACACCTATACGATTATGGCAATCGGTGTAATCGAGAACAGTGATGGCTCCTCACAGACTGTAAACGGATCCCCCTCCTCTGCTGAAGGATACCTGCTCTCCCCTCCCACAACCATCACGGAAAAGAGGATAAATGACACAAATAACGGTTTCGTATTCACCTTCCTCTCTCCTTTAGGAGATGATGGACTGACTGATTTGAAGTACAACGTCTATGCGAAGGTAAGTGCCTCAGACAGCTTCTCCTCTTTGCCGATCATCACAGAAGATCTGGACGGAAGAGAGAGTTACACGATAGAAATTCCATATGAAAGCGGAGGATACGAGTACTTCGACATTAGAGTCCAGAGAGGGGGCTTGGAAAGCATAGGATACTCATCTATCGGAGGAGATCTTGCTGTAGCCCGTCCTGTGAAAGCAAAAGGATACTCGGCAAGTGATAACCTGTATCTTGATTCTATGACAGTACAGGATGGCCAGTATCCTGTGCTTCTTCAGATGGACAAGGATGATAACGCTACATCATACACGCTACGGGTATGGAAGAATCAGCCATCAGGAGTAGATACAACCGCGGCATTTGAATATGAAGTTACTCCAGAAGTAGATGAGGAAGGAGGAACGTATCGGATTGAAATTGAAAAAGAGGCAACTCCTGAGGTCGGATCCACATACTATTATGCGGTAAGAGGAAAGGACAGGCTCGGGAGAGAGGGAGAATGGAGCGATATCGATTCAGGCTATCCTGCAATCACGGGAGCTGAGCTTATCAAGCACATGCAGGTGTTCTGTCTTAAGCCGTGGGAATACCTGAACACGACGTTGCTTGGAAGTGAGCTGACAGAGAAATGGAGAGGCAGTACAATCTACTCCCTCGTCTCCCAGGCTGGAATGGGAAGCCTTGGAAGTGCTGAGGAAAGCGGGAATGCATCGGGAAGGATGACATACAATGCCTCCTACTCTCCTCCAGCTTCAGGCAGCGTTTCTTTCTCTTATACGAATTTCGGAGAGAAGTCATATATGCAGACGAATGGAAACTACAACATGAACGTGAGCCTCTCTGGTTCCGGCAGCTGTTCAGGGGGTATCACGATAAGCGGGATGTATCCTGCGACGATCGGATTCACGAACATCTCCGTATCAAACCAGAAATTCGTTGGAACATATACGGTCACCCAGAGGAACGGACACACAAGTGAGGAAGTCTCACCAGATCAGGAGGTGAGATAAGATGAAGAAGATATCCATGGTATTACTGGTCATCCTCACATTGGCCCTCACTTCATGTGATCTAGGAACGATTCCAAATCCGATTACGGGGACATACATGCTCCGCGAAGAAGGAACTACGAACTTCTTCAGAGCAGCATTCTCCTTAAACGAGGACGGAAGTTTCGATTACATCGAAATAGTTGAGAACAGCAAGAGAATCAAAATGAGCGGTACTTACACTTATAGTCTCACATTCTTTGATTTCGAGAGAGCGAATGGGAGCATATCCTTTACCCTGTTCTATCCCGATGAGATACTTAAGAGCGGGATTCAGAACCTGATAATCAAGCATGGAAACACCTCCTTCCTTTTTGACTGGGAAGCGGACAAGAACACGGGGCCCAGATCCCTTACTCTCGTCGTGAACCCCTCAGACAGGAGTCAGAATTATGAACTGGTGTATTCAGGAAGGCCAGGCAAGCTTCCTTCCCCCGAGGAGGAAGTATGAAGAGACTGGCAATATTACTTACCTCTCTGTTCATTCTCTTTCCACTCTCTGCATATGAGACTGATGGAAATGTGAATGTGAGACTCAGCGATAACATGATACGGCTCATCAATGAGAGCATTGAAAAACAGGATACGCAGGAAGAAGAGATAAGCTGGTGGCAGAGGGAGATCGAGAAGGCCGATATCAGCTACGATCTCTATCTCAGGATGCCTGTTACATATAATACCACTACGATAGGAATCGGAGGAGGATTCAACATCGGGGTAAAGACAGCCTCATTCAAGTTCGAACTCTATACTCTAGGTGATTATTTCCTCTCTCCCCATGGCAGTAACGGGGGCGTTCAATCGCTGGATTTCATGATAGAACCGGGGATGATGTTTGCATGGAAGATACTCGAGGTGTGGAGGACGAGAACGTATATCGCACTCGATATAGGATACTTCATGCAGTTTGCCTCCCTTCCATGGTATCCAGAAGAGATATTCCTCGCGGAAAACGGCGTGATGCTCCGGCCTAAGGTCATGACGGAGATCGTCATAGGAAAACACTATGATATGTCGATCGGAATCTTCTATCAGTTCCCTATCTATCCCGACTATTCAGGATACAGGGGATTTGGAGTCATGTTCGCAGTTCTTTAAGGAGGGAGAATGAGAAAAATATTATTCGCATTACTCTTATCGTGCCTTCTCATCTCCTGTTCAAATGAAGGAGTAAAGCCTGAGGAGAGGGAGACGACATTCTCTTTCTCTCTTAGCGGAGAGACATCCGTTGATGAGGTAATCATAGACGACATAAGGCAAAATGCACCCGATAACCTTACATTCACCATGAGAACTGACGGCTTTCCCATCATGTTCACCTTTCTCAAAGATGGCATCCTCATAGCACAGAACGAGGTAGAAGGATACAAGGATGGAGGGATGAACAGCTATACCGTCGATCCTGATGACTTCAAGATTCATGATCTTCTCGCATATGAGATTGGAGGGATCGTATACGCATCATGGAAGAGCGTGGAGGCAGCCACATCATATGCCGTCAATCATGGAAGCAAGGAGGAAGTAATAACTGAATACAATGCCATCGAGATTGAAGGAAGAGAGGGAGATGAGATTACAGTAGTTCCTCTTTTCTCTTCTTTTAGAGGTGAAGAATGTTCGACCATTGTCAAAGATGGAAGGAACGACATCCATATAACAGTGAATCCACCGAGTATTGATGGGAATATCCCAATCGAGATATCAGAAGAGGATATCACCCTCGAATACGGGGGTTCGATAAGTTTCTACCTGTCTTTAGAGGACGAGGCCTACGACGACATCTGGTGGACTCTTAATAGAAAGGAAATAGGACACGGGATGTCCATAACAATAGACTGGGACAATTCGGCTCTTCGGCTTGGAGGAAAGGAGGAGTCTCTCACTCTTCATCTGGAAAAGATGGGGAAGGAATATTCAAAAACAATAACGTTCGTTTGTAAATAGGGGTAAGAAAGATGAGGAAAAAACTATTCATCGCATACGTGATCGCAGCAGTATTGCTTGCATCATGTGCTCAAGAAGATCCCATAGGTACGGGAAGAACCGATATGACGATACGCACGGCAAAAGCCACGTCAAGGACGATCATTCCCGTAGGCCCTGAGATCGTAAGTTATACGGTCTCTCTTGACGGGGAAAGCGAGGATTATGAAGGCTCTTTCACGCTGGAAGAGAATATAACATTCTCCAATATTCTCGTAGGCCCATACACCGTCACCGTCGAGGCCTTTGACAATCAGAAGATTAAAGTCGCAGAAGGAAGCGAGATCACGAGAGTGACTGCTGACGGAGAGAATAGCGTCACGATTAATCTTGACTGGCTTGAAGAGGGAACGGGAAAGATGAGCGTTGACATCTCATGGGAAGGGAGAAGCATGAATGGATCAGGGCCATTTGAGGAGGCACTTGAGAATAAGAGTCTCGGGTTCAGGGCCATGAGGAGTGATGGAGGCGCATATGTAGAGGATATCAAATGGGCAGAGGAAGAGGACTTTACAAACAAGAAGTTCACCTTCCAGGCCGATAACCTTGAAAAGACCGATGGAACAAGTATCTATTTTGAGATCTACACGATGATCGACGGTGAGCCTCAGGTGATCGCAGAGACGTTCTATACGGTGATACAGGTTCTACCGAACCTCACATCGAAACCGGATCAGAACGAGAATAACAATTTCAAGATCACAGATGAAAGCATCATAGAGTATATCAAGAACGTGAGAAAGACATCCGTAACAGCCTCAATAAATGAAAAAGACCCCAAAGGTGCCATAGACATCGCATGGGAATATCCTAAGCTCTCAAACGGGGAATACAGCGGAACACTGACAGTCACACTTCTTGACAGTGAAGGTGCCGTAATTTCCACTGTTTACAAAGAATATACCCAGAATGATAAGACAGGAACTGAAACATTCACAGGCCTTACGCCAAAAAAGTCGTACAAGATCACTTTCCAGAATAAGAGCAGTATGGGCTATTCCACTACCCTCCTTGCACTTGAGAACATAAGGACAAAAGTCGTCGTGACGGAAATAGCCATCATAAGTAGTATAAAGGATACCTACACGATGGGAGACTCCATCACCATAGAAGCGGAGGTCAAGCCGGAAGAAGCGACACAGAAGGATTATACGATAGAGGTATCTCCTTCTGACGGTGTGGAGATAAATAATGAGGATAAGAGTGTGAGATTCACGAAATCAGGGGATTTTACAATCAAAGTAAAACCTGTTGATGCAAGTTCCACAGCGACAGCGAAAAAGAAAGTGAGAATACTCTTAAGTACTCCCTCTTCATTTGAATCATCCCTCAGTGAAGATGGAATACTCCTCACATGGGCAAAGGTTGAAAGCGCCTCAGGTTACCTGATAACAAAGACAATCAAGGAAATAAGCAAAACAGAGACAATTGAGATAGACTCTAATGAGACTCTTAAATATCTGGATAAGGGTACTTATGCAGGAATGACACACTCTTATACCATCCAAGCAGTAAGTGAGGATGGCAATCACAATTCCGCAATCAGTGGAACCACGGAAGAGACTATCAAAGCAAGTGACATAACAATCAAACCACCTAAAGACATCGAAAACATCACCCTACCCCCTATTGATTTTGGTGGAAAATATCTTGTTGAGTACACGGAAAAAGAAAAACATCAGAGCATATCCATCTCCCTTTCAGGAGCCATAGAGAATGCGAAAAAATACGAATGGCTTCTGAATGGAGAAGAGATAGCATCTTCTGAAAGTTTCACCTCAGACGTCCAGAACATCACCATTGACAACACCAATGAGAATCTCAAGATATCGAGTTTTGAGAATGAGAACACCCTTACCCTCGTCGTTACTGTAAATGGAAATAGATATAACATATCAGGTTCCTTCTATGTAATCTCCGAGGAGCTCGAGAGTATTTCCATCCTCTCAGAGGGTACGGTACCAACTGAGGTACGCTACGGCAGCCCGATAACACTTACTGCCTCATTCACCCCATCACCTGTGGACATCGGCTATTCTGATAATCCTCAGGTAAAATGGGAGATCGTAAGCCAGAGTGATGAGAATGTTGCAGAACTGAGCCAGGAAAATGACATAACCACACTAACAGCAAAACGAGATGGAACTGTCACGATAAGAGCCACGGCAGTCGCAACAGGTCTTACTGATGAGGTAACGGTGAAGTCGTATATACCGGCGACGGATATAGAGCTATCAACTCCAGATCATAATGTTATCGTAAAACAGAAAGACGGAGTAACTGTTACAAATCTGTATTCAGATGAAACATATCCACTAAGTGCTTCCGCTGTTGCCGCCAATGGAGAGAAGGCTTCATCCTCCCTCCTTTGGTCAACCAATAACAGTGATGTGTTGGAAGTAGATTCATCAACTGGTAGTCTTACCGCAAAAAATGCAGGGAAAGCAACTATCTCTGTAGAAATAGATGGAATAAAGAAAGAATGGGCAATCACTGTTCTTGATATTGATGTTAAATCAGGAGAAACTCCACTTACTGATAGCTCTATCAGCGTTCCTGGATGGGCATGGTCAGATCCTGTAAATGTTCAGCTTGTTTTTACAAATAATAATACAGATGGATACAGCTGTGTCTGGGGCTTGGAAGGAGATGAGAATAAGAAAAAAGATGACTCTTTCGGGCACAATTTTGTCATATCAGAAAATAACTTTACTGCCAGTTTGAATAGAGGAAGCGATGGCTATAGCTATGCAGTAGGAGCATATTTAAAATTGAACGGGACAACAATAGCAGTAGCAAGTTTCACAGCTACCCCATAAAAAAGAACCTATATTAATATTATTGGGACAGTGGATATAGAGTCTGCTGTCCCCTTTTATTTTATGAACATATTATATGGCTAATACTCAAGCATACTCGATATCCTGTTTGCCATCTCTTTCAGCTTTGGTACGGGGAAGTGATTTACCGTCAATCCTATCCACTATGAGGATATCCGTACTGTTACGGACTCTCATGTTGATATTCGTCTTAATATCGGATATTTCCTAAAAAAATCCTAGTTTAATTCGGAAAATTTTGATATAATTCCGAGTATAGGTTATAATATGGAATACATCAAGAGAGTACTGAGAATTGAAGATTTACTGGAAGAAAGCTCTCTGTTCCTGTTTGGCCCGAGGATGACAGGAAAGACATCATATATTGAGAACGAAATACAGAGGAAAGCTATTCTCTCTATTACTTTCCTTGATGGAGATACCCTTGATGCATTCTACCATAATCCTGTCCTCCTAAGATCAATGCTGGCCGGAAAGACAGAAGGTTTTGTGATAGTCGATGAAGTCCAGCTCTTTCCCCCTATCCTGCTTGACATCCAGCACATCATGACGCATAACAATATCCAGTTCCTGCTTACGGGTTCCAGTGCAAGGAAGCTTAAGAAGAGCGGTAACAATCTACTAGGAGGAAGGGCAGGAATCGTATCAATGCACCCTCTTGTATGGAAGGAAATAAGGGACAGGAATCCTGATCTTGATTCCATTTTCACAACAGGAATGCTTCCTAAGGTGATCCAGTCGAAATCATACCAGATACAGCTTAGGAATTATGTCAGGGGTTATCTCGATAATGAGATCGCTGCCGGGGGAGAAAGACGGAATATCGGGGTTTTCAGCAGTTTTCTCACTTTTGCAGCTTCTGAGAATACGGAGCTGATGAATTTCTCAAATGTATCTAGGGATATCGGTATGTCATCTGATACGATCAAGGAATGATATCAGATACTTGTGGATACTTTTATCGGATACTATCTCAGGCCCTACAGAAAAGGGTCTAAAAGAATCCCTGTGAACACATCAAAATTCTATTTCTTCGATGTCGGAGTTGCAAGAACCGCAGCTAGAATGCCTGTCCCATCTGAGACCATGACGGAATACGGTAAGATGTTTGAGAACTACATCTTCATGGAGCTTAAGGCATACATAGATTACAACATGACGGACGACGAGCTCTATTTCTGGCGCACCCGCGAAGGATATGAGGTTGATTTCATCATTGAGAATAAGGTGGCTATTGAGGTGAAAACCTCTAAGAACATCACAAAAAAAGATATGAAAGGAATAAGAGCGTTCATGGAAGAAAATGCAGTGCGGGAATATATCATCGTATGTAGAGAACTCTTTGAACGTACTACTGAGGATGGGATTAGGATAGTCCCATGGAAGCTTTTTCTGGATGAGCTCTGGGATGATAAGATAATATAACATGGAATGTTCGAAGAGGACGCCCAATATAAGAACCCGTCCTCTTCTTTTTTAGTTGTGGTTATACGGCGTAATACCCAAGCATACTCGATATCCTACTTGCCATCTCTTTCAGCTTTGGGATAGTGTTCTCTATCTCCTCTGCACTCATATTGGGTTCAAGGGCGCTTGCGGAAATGGCTGCCACGATAACTCCATCGGCATTGAATATCGGAACAGCAGAACAATTGTCTCCGCTTATATATTCATTCCTGTCCCTCCCTACTCCTTCCTTTCTGACCTTCTCAAGCTCTTTTAAGAGTAAATCAGGATCTGTGATCGTATCGGGAGTGAATGCTTTGAGCCCACCTGCGGCTTCTATCATGGAAGAGACCTCTTCTGCATTCATCTGAGAGCAGAGAACCTTTCCCAAACCTGTACAGTGAAATGGTATGATGCGCCCGGGAGTGAAATATGTACGGGGCAGGGATTTCCCGTCAATTCTATCTACTATAAGGATATCCGTACCATTACGGACTCCCATGTTGATATTCGCCTTCTGGAAATTCGTCCATAGCAATTCCAGATAAGGCATTGTAAGCTTCCTTATCTCAAGGGATTGCAAGGCGACTCTGGAAAGGCTCAAGCATTTCAGGGAGAGAGAGAAGAGTCCCGTCTTTGGATTCTTATCCAGATACCCCGCACTCTGAATACTCGACAAGAGACGGAAGGCCATATTGCTGTTCACATCAAGCTCATCGCATACATCCTGAATGGAAAGAGGCCCTTGATGCCTGGCAGCCAGATCAAGAATGCGAAAACATCTCTCAACGACCTTTATATTGTATTTCTCCGTATCATTCATAAAAGCACTCCCGAAAATATATTAGCATTATAAATCATATGAAAAAGAAAATCATTTATCAAAAAGATATTAATCTCCGTCTAGATGGTAAATCAAAAATTTACTTACATCCTCTTTTTTAATTTACAGCTTTCCTATAATATCCTTTTGATAATCATTTCTATTAAGGATACCAGATGACAATAACAAAAAGAGACGGAAGCAAGGAAGATTACAACAGCGAAAAAATCGTGAATGCCATAAGAAAGGCGTTTGATGCTTCAAATGAGAAATATGATGAAAAGACACTTCTTGATCTGCTTGAAAAGGTGGAGGAGAAAATAGGAACTCCTGATTCCATAGAAGTGGAAGGTATTCAGGACAGGGTTGAAGAGGCCCTGATGGAGTCAGGATTTTTCCAGGTTGCGAAACGCTATATCCTTTTTAGGGAGCAGAGGAGCAGGCTCAGGGAGGAGAGGAAAAGTCTTGAATCTGTATTGAAGGAGGAAGGAATAGATCCAATCCTCACAAAGATACAGGGTGAATTCCCTTTCCCTGATTATTCTCTCAAGATATTGGAGACTAAGTTCCTCTCCTTTTATAAGGAAGGAATGGATGAGAAGGAGAAGCTTGATGCTTTGGTAAAGGCCGCAGTAGAGCTGACGAAACCCGAGGTTCCAAGGTGGGAGATAATCGCAGCCCGCTTTTTAAACTACAAATTCAAGAAGGAGCTTAAAAAGAGTCTTGAGAAGAGAAATATAAACTCATTCTCAGAAAAGATCGCATATCTTACAGAGGAGGGACTCTACGGGGAATACATCAGCAGAGGATATACGAAGAAGGAACTTGATGAGGCTTCATCCTACATAAAAGAGGAGAGGGAGGATCTTTTCACATATGCGGGCCTTGAGCTTCTTCTGAAACGCTATGTAATAAAAAGCCATCAGGGAGAGCTTCTTGAAACTCCAGAGGAGATGTTCCTTGGAATCGCACTGCATCTGGCACTGAATGAGAAATCAGACAGGATGGGATATGTGAGGAAGTTCTATGACATGCTCTCCCTTCTCCAGGTGACGATGGCGACCCCTACCCTCTCAAATGCAAGAAAACCTTACCACCAGCTCTCATCGTGCTTCATAGATGTCGTACCGGACAGTCTGAACGGTATATACCGCAGTCTCGATAACTTCGCAAAGGTCTCAAAATTCGGAGGCGGCATGGGCCTTTATTTCGGAAAAGTAAGGGCAAACGGATCATCGATCCGTGGCTTTGAGGGAGCTGCAGGAGGAATAATACGATGGATCCGTCTTGTAAACGATACTGCAGTAGCTGTTGATCAGCTAGGTGTCAGAAGTGGAGCTGTCGCCGTCTACCTCGATGTGTGGCACAGGGATCTTCCCGAATTTCTGAACCTCAGGACAAACAATGGGGATGACAGGATGAAAGCCCATGACGTATTCCCCGCCGTCTGCTATCCCGATTATTTCTGGCGCCTTGCAAAAGAGGATCTGAACGCCCCATGGTATATGATGTGTCCTCATGAAATACTCACTATCAAAGGCTATGCCCTTGAAGATTACTGGGGAGAGGAATGGGAGAAGAGGTACATAGAGTGCGTGAATGATGCAAGAATCAAGAAGAGGGTCATGAGCATCAAGGACATAGTACGCCTCATACTCAAAAGCGCCGTTGAAACGGGAACGCCCTTCGCATTCAACAGGGATACCGTCAACAGGGCTAATCCTAACAAGCACTGTGGCATTATATACTCCTCAAACCTCTGTACCGAGATCGCACAGAACATGTCCCCCATCGAGGAGATATCGATTAGGATGGAAAGCGAGGACGGTGACCCGATCGTCGTGACAAAGGCAAGGCCTGGGGATTTCGTAGTCTGCAATCTTGCATCCATCTCTCTTGGTAACATAGATGTGAAGAATGAGGATGAGGTAAGGCGGATAGTCCGGACCGCCGTCAGGGCACTTGATAACGTAATAGACTTGAACTTCTACCCTCTTGAGTATGCTAAATACACAAACAGGCGGTATCGGGCAATCGGACTTGGTGTCTCAGGCTATCATCATATGCTTGCAAAGAACGGGATCAAATGGGAAAGCCAGGAACACCTTGAATTCGTGGATTCCCTCTTTGAGACGATTAACCATGCTGCTATCGAGGAATCATGCGAGATTGCAAAGGAAAAAGGTACCTATGAATTCTTCCACGGTTCAGAGTGGGAAAGCGGAGAGTATTTCCATCGTCGCGGGTATGAGGGTGAGAGATGGGAACGCCTTGAGAAAAAGGTCCGGGAAAACGGCATGAGGAACGCGTATCTTCTTGCAATCGCGCCAACAAGCAGCACGAGTATCATCGCAGGAACAAGTGCGGGAGTGGATCCCGTGATGAAGAGGTTCTTCTACGAGGAGAAGAAAGGGGAAATGCTTGCACGCCTTGCACCTGAGCTTAGTCCTGCGACTTGGTGGTACTATAAGAACGCACATGAGATCGACCAGAGCTGGTCTGTAAAGGCCTCGGGAATAAGACAGCGCCACATAGACCAGGCACAGTCAATGAACCTTTATATAACAAACGACTATACCATGAAGCAAGTACTCTCCCTTTATATCCTGGCATGGGAAGTAGGAGTAAAGTCCATCTACTACATCAGAAGTAAATCGCTTGAAGTAGAAGAATGTGAATCATGTTCATCATAGGAGGAGAAAGACGATGGAAGAATTGAAAAAGAAACCATTATTCAACCCTGAAGGGGATACGGATGTACGCCTAAGGCGTATGATAGGTGGAAATACTACGAATCTGAATGATTTCAACAACCTGAAATACACGTGGACAAGCGACTGGTACCGTCAGGCAATGAACAACTTCTGGATTCCTGAGGAGATAAACCTCAATCAGGATCTCAAGGACTACCATAAGCTCCTTCCTGCAGAGAGGACGGCATACGACAAGATTCTCTCTTTCCTCGTATTCCTCGATTCTCTTCAGACGGCGAATCTTCCGAATGTCGGGGAGTACATCACGGCAAACGAGGTAAACCTCTGCCTGCACATCCAGACATTCCAGGAATGTATCCATTCCCAGAGTTATTCATATATGCTCGATACGATCTGTTCTCCTAACGAAAGGGACAGCATACTCTTCCAGTGGAAGGATGACGAGCACCTTTTGAGGAGAAACACGTTCATAGGAAACTGCTATAATGATTTTCTTGAACATAAGGATCTATTCCATCTGATGAAAGTACTTTTCGCGAACTACATCCTCGAAGGTATCTATTTCTACTCGGGATTTATGTTCTTCTACAACCTCTCCAGAAATGGGAAAATGCCAGGTTCTGCTCAGGAAATCAGATACATAAACCGTGATGAGAACACCCATCTCTGGCTTTTCAGAAACATAATACTTGAACTGAAAAAAGAAGAAGGAGAGATGTTCACTCCAGATAAGATCGAAGTATATAAAGGAATGCTTGAAGAAGGTGTCAGACAGGAGATCGCATGGGGACACTATGTCATCGGGGACGCAATTCCAGGCTTAAACAAGAAAATGCTCACCGACTACATAACATACCTTGGCAACCTCAGATGGACGAGTCTCGGATTCGACACACTCTATCCAGGATACGAGGAAGAACCGGAGGATATGGCATGGGTAAGCCAGTACTCGAATGCGAACATGGTCAAGACGGACTTCTTTGAGGCCAGAAGCACCGCATATGCGAAAGCCACTGCCCTCGTGGATGATCTATAATACCTTCCTACCTTTCACGAATTTCGCTTTAACAGGACGTCCTGAGGCTCTATAGGAATATAGCTCAAGGCGTTCTGAGAGCGAAAGCTCATCATAAAGCGTAGTATGGATCGAGGATGTGTCGAGGACTATCACATCGGCATCGAAATCCTCATCAAACGCACCGACCTTGCCGAAGAACGTGCCTGCCATCCTCGTTGCGATATAGAAAGCCTCTCTGAAGGTAAGGGGCTGCGCGCTCTCATCCTTAAGGCGGTAATAGAGCTTACTCACCTCGATGGCATGGGTAAGCATCTTCAGCATCGACATGCTGGATCCCCCTGCAAGATCGGTAGCAAGCCCTATGTTTATCCCAGCCTCCAGCATCTTTCTTACAGGAGCTATCCCGCTGGATAGATTGCTGTTACTCGATGGGCTATGCGCAACAAAAACATTCTTATTCTTCAATAGTGGATACTCATCCTCTCCCGGCCAGACGACATGGGCCATTATGGTTTTCTCCTCTCCCAGGAGGTGGAAATGTGCATAGGCATCTGCATAGTTCCTGCTTTCCGGCACAAGCTCCCTCACCCACTCTATCTCACTTAAATTCTCATCCAGATGGGACTGTACAGGGATATGCATCTCTCGAGAGATATTAGACAGGGCCTCAAGCAGCCTGTTGCTGCAGGAAGGAATGAAACGGGGGGTTATTATAGGCATTACATTCTTGAAATCCTTCATTTCCTCTATGAAGGACAATGTTCTTCTTATTGACTCGCTCGTATCCTCTTTAAGATAGTCAGGACTGTTCCTGTCCATGTTTACCTTTCCAATGTAACCTGCAAGTCCGCTATCTTCAAGCATCCGGGCAAGAAGCAGTGATGCATCCTCATGTATTGTAGCAAAGAGAGAAAAGCGCGTCGTCTCACTCTTTACAATATCTTCGGTAAAGATCCCATATGCCCTCTCTGCATATTCAATATCCGCATATTTCCCCTCTTCCGGGAACGTATGATGGTTAAGCCAATCCAAAAGCTCCTCATCCATGAAAAGCCCCGCATACTGATACTGTGGCGCATGAAGATGCATATCTATGAGACCGGGGATTATGAGCATGCCTCTGTAATCATGAACCTCTACCCCCTCCGGCCTCTCTTTGGTTATCTTCTCTACTCTTCCATTCCTGATCATTAGATAGGAATCCCTGAATTCCTTAAAAGTCCTGTCCCTTTCAGAATGGATTATATCACCGAATAAAGCGAATCTTTCTTCCATCAAAGACCTCCTTAGAACAAAGGATTCATGTTTTTCCAATAAATATTTTAACATTCTTTTACGTTTTTCCAAAAAGAAATGAACAGAACTGAGGTTTTCATCCTTATAAAGATATGAATGAAGTGGAAAAAGTACTGAAAGAGGTATTTCACCTACACTATCTGAAACCAAGCCAGGAAACCATTATAACAAGGATACTTGAAAACAGCAGAAGGAAGGAGGAAAAGGATAGTATAACTGTACTTCCGACAGGTGCGGGGAAAAGTTTATGCTTCATGGTTCCTGCAGTTCTTTTCAAAAAAAGGTACACGATAATAATCTATCCTCTTCTTGCTCTGATGAATGATCAGGGGAGAAAACTCTCATCGCTCGGTATTCCTTATTCCATGATAAAAGGGGGCATGACACCTTCTGAGAAATGGAGGGAACTTGAGAAATTAAGGACTCTTTCATCCCAGATACTCATAACAAACATAGAGAGTCTGACGATACTGACAGAGAGACACCAAGTAGATTTCATGAGGGGAATGACCGAGCTCTTTGTAATCGATGAGGCGCATACTGCAGTAACATGGGCTGAGGACTTTCGTCCCGCATTAAAAAACATCAATCCCGTTACTCAGATGATAAGACCTCATCAGAGGCTCTGCTTCACGGCAACTGCCGATGAGAATATCATGAGGGGACTGCTGAGAGAAGTATTGAAAAATGAGGATGCGGACATACTACGCCTATCCTCCGACAGGGGGAATATATGCTATACGGGAATAAGAACGCTTTGCCGACGTGCTGATATAAAAAGAATACTCAAAGAACAGCAATCGCGCCCTGCTGTTGTTTTCTGCAGCTACCGTAATGAGACAATCGAATACTACGAACTGTTTAAGGATACATTCCCTTCTTTCTATTACCATGCGGGACTTGAGAGGGATGTGAAAGTTAGGACGGAAAACAATTTCCTGAAATCCGAGGATGGTGTCATCTTTGCGACAAATGCCTATGGAATGGGCGTCGATAAAAAGAATATAAGAACCGTGATACATCTCCACGCACCTGAGGATGCTGCCTCGTTTCTGCAGGAGGCAGGAAGAGGGGGCAGAGATGGAAAAGCGGCAGGAAGTTTCGTCCTATATACAAGAAAAGACAGGGGAAAGCTCAGATATGTGTTCGATGGAAAGGATTGCATAAGAGCTACCCTTCTGCATCTGATGGGAGAAGAAGGAGAAAATGGGTGCCTATCCTGTTCTAAATGCCTAAAAGCTGATGAGAGTGCCGCAGGAGAGAGGGATGTAATGGAAACCGTAAGAAGATTCCCCCTCTTTTTTACAAAGAATACGTTGTCCTGGATATTGAAACATACAAAGCTGAGAGAATGGAGGAAGAAAGAGATAGAAAGAGCTCTTCAGATACTGATTGATGAGGGTGCAATCAAGCTGCTTCTCAAGATGCTGTATGTTCCCAGACATATGAAATAACTTTCCTTTTCACATCCTTCTTGCTATCATTGAGACAAAGGAGAAGAGAATGCTAGAAAAGCTACATGAGGAATACCCCCTCTTATATGGAAGAAACTATGACCAGGCGGACATGGATGATCGCTTCACCTCTCTGGTGAGAAAACATAAGGAACTGTTTGACCGTGATGACATAATGCTCTTTTCTGCCGCAGGAAGGAGCGAGATCGCGGGAAACCATACGGATCACAATCTCGGAATGGTAATCGGTGCGACGATCAACCTCGATACAATCGCATGTGTATCAAAGCGGGATGATAAGAGGGTCATAATCGCTAGCGAGGGCTTTCCCGTAGTGGATGTGGACATCTCAGATCTTGAGATAAAAGAGGATGAGAAGAACACGACACATGCACTGATAAGAGGAATAGCAAAGGCCTTCAATGATAAGGGGTTCAAGGTAGGTGGATACCAGGCGAACACGACGACAAGGGTACTAAAGGGTTCAGGACTCTCAAGTTCTGCTGCGATAGAGGTCCTTGCTGCGGAGATATTCAACAATCTCTACGCCTCCGACAACCTTGACTCAGTAGAGATAGCAAAGATAGGACAGTATGCGGAGAACGTCTATTTCGGTAAGCCTAGTGGATTACTAGATCAGATGAGCTGTGCGCACGGTGGTATCGTAGGCATTGACTTCAAAGATCCTGCAAATCCCGTGATAACCCCGCTCGAGATAGATTTTGAGGAACATGGATATGCCATGATAATCACCGATACGAAAGGCAACCATGCAGACCTTACAGGTGAGTATGCCTCAATCCCCCCGGAGATGAGGATGGTCGCATCTTACTTTGGAAAGAAGAACCTGAGGGAAGTCAGCTACGATGATTTCATCCGCAACATCGCTGATATCAGGAAAAAAATCAATAATGACAGAGCCATTCTGAGGGCATATCACTTCTTTAAGGAGAACGAGAGAGTCTCATTGATGCTCAAGGAGCTCCAGGATGAATCCATCGACGCTTTTCTCATGCTCGTGGATGAATCAGGAAACTCCTCATATAAATACCTCCAGAATGTATACCCCGCCAGCAGTCCGTCGGAACAGGGATTATCCCTTGCATTAGCAGTCAGCGAGGATGTCCTAGAAGGAGAGGGTGCAAGCCGCGTGCATGGAGGGGGCTTTGCAGGAACGATCCAGGCATATGTTCCGCAGTACCTTTTAGATAAGTATATCGAAAGGATGGAAAGCATCTTTGGAAAGGGATGTACCACAAGAATCGAGATCAGGAAGAAACCCGTCTCAAGAATTTATTAACCAACAGAGAAAAAGGCATCCCACTCTACACCATGTGGCAGAGTGGGATTTTATTTCTTAATGTATCTTGCATTCTCAACATTTCATACAATGTAGGCCTTTCTTCATTTTTGGTAATAATATTATTATAATAGAAATTTTAATTCCAATTTAGGAATATTTCACTCATGTTATAACTGAAAAACTCAGGGATACTCCTTTTCTCTGGGCTATCCTCATCAAGGACACAATAAAGATCGGATGTATGTAGTCCTCATCCCTCAACATAGGGGTACGAAAGATTTCATATAGCTCGCATTGCCCGCTATTGCAGCGAACAGACAGCTAACCCGCAAAATTAAAAACAGCACTTTTATATTCGCCTAAGCAACTATAGGATCATATCCATATATGGCAAGCAGATTCTTTATGAAACGTAACCACACTTGAATAAATGCTGGAGGGCGGTTCTGTCCTTTATGCAAGAAGCATCGAAGACTTGGATCTACTCGAGGACATAAAAAGGTGCCCTTTCCTCAGACACAGGGCTGGTCCAATTCCAGCCGGGTCAGTCAGAGAGCAACCACATTCATAAACTATACTAAGACGAAATGGCTGTCAAGAATTCGCATGCTCCTTCAAAAATACTTACAAAGAAATCTTTGATTGTCTCGCATATGTCCCATGAGAAAAAAACGTGTTCATTTATGGAGTGTCCCTCAAAGGATCTAATTCAAAAAACGAATACAAAATTGCTGAAATAATCCTCAAAAAAGCGTAGGTACCGTACAATGATTTACAACATGAAAATCAAGAGAACTCAGGCTTCTAAGGCATAAAGAAAAAGCCGTCCTGAGAGGAGAAGTTCAGACAGGACGGCGAAAGCTCTTATAAGGCTTTCCTTAAAGTGGTTATTGAATTGTTATAAGAAGATGTAATTGCCGAATAGCTGAGTGAGAGTTCCTTTGAAAGTGCCCGTCGGCTCTTCTTTTCACAGCCGAAAGTACCGGATATACTTTTCAGAATATATCCATCTTTTCCATCAAGTCCTCTTATCTTTTCCGAGAGGAGGCGAATCATCTCATCCCTTTCATAAACAGGTGAGAAGTCATCACATTTCACGAATTCGATATATGAGGAGTCGTCTATCTGCTCATCAAGAGAACATGTGCATGATACATTCCTCAGACCTCTCAGCTTTGTTATAGTAGCACGATTCAGTCCAGTTTTTTCTGAAAGCATCTGATCATCAAGCTCTCCCTCCTTCTCAGCCTTATCTAAAAGGCTCATCTGTTCAATCCTATACTTGGGAAATCTTATAAGGCGGGATTTCTCACTCAAAAGTTTTCTGAGTGAAATCCTTATCCCATTCTCAACATAGGAAGAGAATGCACATCCCTTCTGCTCATCATATGCTCTTACAGCATTTATGAATCCGATTCGGCCTTCCTGCAGGAAATCATCGATATCTAGGGATGGAGATGCGGATGAGGAATAATACTCACGAGAAAGTTTCCGTATAAGAGGTTCGTAGGAGTGCATCATCGCCGTAAGTCTCTTTTCATCACAGTCCATATCTTATCTCCTTGTTGGCACCATTATGGATTACCTATATGGACATATATAGTCCAAGTAAAAATTTTTTCTGTTATTGAAAGGTTTTCTCCTTGATGTTATAAGGGGAGAAGGTGGGAAAAATGAAAGCTGGTGTGGATCTTCTCAATGGAAACATAAAGACTAACCTTATTCGTTTCGCTCTACCCCTCTTTCTGGGCAATCTCTTCCAGCAGCTTTACAATGCCGCGGACAGCCTGATAGTCGGGAATTTTCTTGGATCTGCGGCCCTTGCCGCCGTCTCATCCTCCAGTCCTCTAATATTCATGATGATCGGATTCTTCAACGGAGTCGCGATTGGAGCTGGCGTCGTCATATCCCGCGCGTTTGGAGCGAGAGACGATGATGCCCTTGAAAAGGCCGTACATACGGATATCGCGTTCGGACTCCTATCGGGGATCTTTCTCACCATATTCGCAACGGTCTTTACTCCTTCCATTCTTCGCCTGATGAGAACTCCTGAGGATATAATGCCAAACAGCATCTCCTATTTCAGGGTATACAGTATGGGTATACTCTTTTCCCTCATGTACAACTTTCTTATGGGAATAATGAATGCCGTAGGAGACAGCAGGCATCCTCTTTTCTACCTCATAATTTCATCAATGACGAATGTCATCCTTGACATTCTTTTCGTAGGAGGGATGGGATACGGGGTTGGAGCAGCGGCTTTCGCAACGATAATAAGCCAGGCTTTAAGTTGCATCCTATGCTTCATCCGGTTAATGCGCATAGATGAGAAATACAGGATTAAGCCCTCAAGAATCAGGATAACAGGAGCGACGCTGAAAGAGATAATACGATTCGGGCTACCATCGGGGATACAGAATTCTGTGATAGGTTTTGCAAACACGATCGTACAGACAAACATAAACACGTTCTCATCCTATGCGGTGGCTGGCAGCGGAGCCTATTCCAGGATAGAAGGCTTTGCTTTTCTTCCCATAACATCCTTCTCGCTCTCTCTGACGACTTTCATAGGTCAAAACCTTGGAGCACTAAAGTATGAGAGAGCAAAGAAAGGAGCACTTTTCGGGATACTGTGCTCCATCGGAATGGCAGAGGCAATCGGAATCGTGTTCTTCATATTCGCTCCCCATTTCATCGCCCTCTTTAATAATACTCCTGAGGTCGTCGCATACGGGACAAGACAAGCAAGAATTGAAAGCCTATTCTATCTCTTTCTCGCCCTCAGTCATGCGATCAGCGGGATATTAAGGGGAAGTGGTAAGGCCAGCGTCCCCATGGTCATAATGTTCTCCGTCTGGTGCTTCCTGCGCGTGGCGTACATCACGATCGCACTTTCAATCAGCCATTCAATAGAACTCGTATATTCAGCATATCCTGTAACATGGTCCATTTCATCCATTCTTTTCATAATATACATGATGAAGGCAGACTGGATTCATGGGCTTGAAAGGAGAAGAACATGAGAGCGTACGTGATTAAAAACGGAGATATCTATGCACCTGAACACCTTGGGAAAAAGGATATTCTGCTAGCAGGAGGAAAGATCATCGCAATCGAGGATGAGATTACGCTGAAAGGAGCCACCGTCATAGATGCGGAAAAAGAGGCCGTCCTTCCCGGATTCATAGACGCCCATGTACATATCATAGGAGGCGGCGGTGAGGACGGATGCCTCTCCCGTGTTCCTCCAATAAGGGAGAGCAGAGTCGCAGCATCAGGAATCACTACGGTCGTAGGGCTTTTGGGTACAGACGGGTACACCAGGACGATAAGGGATTTAGTTGCAAAAGTTAAAGCTATGAAAGAATATGGACTCTCATGTTACGCTCTTACCGGTTCCTATCAGATCCCATCCCCTACACTCACAGGTTCTGTCGGGGATGATATCATGTTCATAGACGAAATCATCGGAGTCAAGGTCGCAATAGCTGACCATAGATGCTCATTGCCTTCCTACCAGGAGCTTATACGGCTTCTTTCAGAGGCTCGTCTCGCATCCCTGATGTCGAAAAAAGCAGGGATTGTCCATATCCATGTAGGATCTGATAAGAGGGGGATTGAAGACCTGTTTAAGATTGCAAGAGACACTCCTATTCCTATAAGACATCTCTATCCAACACACATGGCAGGACACATGGAACAGGCGAAAGAATGGCTTAAGCTCGGTGGGCATGTTGATATAACATGTAACAAAGGGGTTATTGAGGCAGTGAAAGAACTTTATGAGTACGGAAAGGGTACGATAACTCTTTCCTCTGATTCAAACGGTTCCTTCCCCATTTGGAATGAGAAAAAGGAGATCATCGGAATGAAGGCCGGCGACATATCGAATCTCAAAAGGACGTTTGATGCCCTCATAAGCGCAGGTCTTGAGGTGGAAGAGGCATTACCCCCTCTTTACAAGTAACGTGGCCTTTGCCAATGGTTTTAATACAAAAGGACGCATATGCGAGGGCTATGATGCTGACATTGCTGTATATGACGGGAAAGATCTCAGGTTCCTGTTCGCGAACGGCCAGGCTATGGTCTGGGAAAGAAAAGAGAAGAAAGGAATATATGAACAGTGATGTACGATAAGGATATTGAGGTACTGGCAGCGCTTTATGAAAAGAAAGATTTCAAAGGGGCAAGCCGTGCACTAGGGTTGAAAGAGGCAACACTAAAAGGAAAGATCGCATCGCTTGAGGAGCGTTTCGGAATCAGGATCCTCGCCGAGGATAAGGGGGAACCGATATTCACGAGAGCAGGAAAGAGTATCGCAGAAGATGCGATATTCATAATAAAGTATTCAAATACAGCAATCGGGAAGGCTCAGCACCTTGAAGTCGAGGATGGATTCTTCATCAAGGTGGGTTCTTCCATGCTATCTCCGGAAAAGGAACTGCTCTCCCTTTTGGAGGAGAGAAAGACACAGATCGAGCCTCTTGCCTGGCAGAGTGTACATTTCTTCTCGATAGAGGAGACGCTTAAACATCTTGAAAGCCATGTGGACATACTCTCCACATTCTTTGATGAGAGGCTTTTAAAAAAGTACTCCCTCTCTGCCATAGAATTAAGAAAAGAGAGACTCATGGTGGCATTAAGAAAGGACGCTGAGCTTGCTTCTGTTCCGATGCTTGATGTGGAGGACATGTACGGGAAGAAGCTCTACATCTACAGAAAAGGCTATCTAAGGGCTTTCGACCAGCTCCGTGCAGATATCATGGAATATCACAAGGATATAGAAATAGTCTCATTTGATGCCTATGACGAGAAGCTTGAGAGAAGAATTGAAGAGGAGGATTCATTTCTCGTGACATTCAAACCTCTGGAAGAAGGCATGAGCATGCTTACCCTCAGACCTGTCTTATGGAATTACTCATCCCCATTCGGCATACTCTGCAAAAAGGAAGCAAGTGCAAAGGTAAGGAAAATAATTGAAGTCCTGAAGAAAGAGGAATTACGTTAATCTGGAAAAAAAGATGAATTAGCTTTATTCTCTTAGTATGAACATAGAAGATGTAATCGATAAGCTCCTGGAAGAGGAGGAATACAGGAATCTTTTTGATAAACTCAAATCATACGGTCTCTTTGATAAGACTGATGCGCTCACGATTCTTCTTGCAATAAGTTTCATGAACGAGGGAAAGGGAGAGGATTCAGAGAGATTGCTTGTCCCTCTTTATGAGAAGAATAAAGAAAGCGCAGAGCTCTCATATTGGTATGCCTCTGCCCTCCTGTTAAAGGCTGTGACGCTTGAAGAGTTCATAGAAGCAAAGGGAATCATGCTTGATGCGCTTGAACTTGGAATAAAAGGAAAGATGAGGGATGATGCAGTTCAAAAGCTCTCCTATGCGGAAGAAAAAATCGAGGAACTCACCCTTTAGAAAAACAAGCTGATGACAAAGTGAAATAAAACTATTATATTATGGTGGTTTAAAGTAATAAAAATAGAGAATATCGAAGATGAAGGAAGGACAGATATGATTGTCAAACAGAGTACGAAGGCATTAGAAAACTCTCAGCTTGCTCTCACGATCACGGTATCAAGCGCAAGCATCGAGGAAGCATATCAGAACAGGCTGAAAAAATACCAAGCAGAGCTTCAGATTCCTGGATTCAGAAAGGGAAAGACTCCTGTAAGCGTTATCGAGAACAAATATGGTGATTCCATCAGGGAAGAGAGCACGTTCGCCAGCTTGGAAGATGCCCTTGAAGAAGCCTACAAGACGATGGATGATAAGGATAAGCCACTTCCATACTCCACTCCCGCATTACAGGATGAGGAAGCTCTCCTGCCATTCAAGAAGGGAGAGGACGTCACATTCACGGTCCATTATGATGTAAGACCACAGGTAGAGGTGGAGAATTACAAGGGAAGAGAGATCGAGGTCGATGCCGTCGAGGTATCTGAGCAGGATGTCGATGATGAGATCCAGAAACTGAGAGAGCAGAATGCGATCGTTAAGACAAAGGACGGAGCACTCGAGAAAGGTGATATCGCAACGATTGATTATGTCGAGATAGATGAGAACGGTGAAGAGATTAAGTCTACAGAGAGGAAAGGTTTCACCTTCACCCTTGGCTCAGGCTATAACTACTACATGATCGATGATGACATCCTCGGCATGAAGAAGGGAGATGAGAAGATCATCGAGAAAACATACAAGGAAGATGAGACATCACCTCTTGCGGGAAAGAACGTGAAGCTCAAGGTAAAAATCAATGAGGTAAAACTCAGAGAGCTGCCTGAGGTCGATGATGAGTTCGCACAGGATGTAAAAGAGGAATACAAGAGCGTTGCCGACCTGAGAAAAGCAACAAGAGAGAAGCTCGAGAAGGAAGTCGATGACGCATTGAAAAACATCAAGGTCAACAGTCTTATGGACAAGCTCGTAGAGGAGACGAAGTTCTCTGTTCCAGAGTCCATGATAAAGACACAGCTTGAGCAGGCATGGAGGAACTTCATCCAGCAGTCAGGCCTTGATGAGAAGACTTTCAACAAGTTCATGGAGATGCAGAGCCAGAGTAAGGATCAGATCCTCACAGAGTGGAGACCAAGTGCTGAAAAGGAGCTCAGAGAGCAGCTTATCCTTGATGCTATAAAGAATAAGGAAAATTTTGAACTTGATGAGGAAGAGTTCAAGAAAGCCTGCGATGAGCAGCTGAAGAACATCCCTGAAGAGAACAAGGAATTCTATAAGGAGATGATCAAGGACGACATGCAGTTCGCAAAGGTTGTCCCGTTCCTTCTCGAGAACAACACGTTCAAGGAAGGAAAGGAGAAGAAGAGCTACAAGGAGTTCTTCAACAAATAACATTGTTTCAGTTATGTAAGACCATTCAATCGGAGGTTTTTCCTCCGATTTGTAATTGTTGAACCTTTCAGGAGTATTGATGAAGGAAAAAATGCACAATCTCGTCCCCTACGTCGTCGAACAGTCGGGTGCGGGAGAAAGACAATATGACATATTCTCTCGCCTTTTGAAGGACAGGATAATCTTTGTTGACGGGGAGATAAACGATTCTACCGCAGACCTCGTAGTCGCACAGTTACTATTTCTAGAAGGTGAGAATCCTGAAAAGGAGATAAACATGTACATCAACAGCCCGGGTGGAAGCGTGACTGCAGGGCTTGCGATTTACGATACGATGCAGTATGTCTCCTGCCCTATCAGGACGCTCTGCATGGGACAGGCATGCTCAATGGCAAGCATCATCCTCGCTGCGGGAAGCAAAGGAAAAAGAAGCATCCTTCCAAATGCAAGGGTGATGATCCATCAGCCATATGGAGGAGCTGAGGGACAGGCAAGTGATATCATAGTCGCAAACAGGGAGTTGCAGAGGATAAAAGATGTTACTACGAAGATCCTCAGTAAGCACACGGGAAAAAATATTGATGATATTCTGAAAGATATCGAGAGGGATTATTACATGGATGCGAATGAGGCCCTTGAATACGGTATCGTTGATTTTGTAGTGGAAGAAAGAAAATAATGGCTAGAGTTAGATATTGTTCCTTCTGTGGAAGGAGTGCGGAGGAAGCAGGACAGCTTATCACAGCCAGCGGGGTTGCGATCTGTCATGATTGTGCCGCTACATGCATGGACATGTTCAATAACCAGCAGACAAGAAGCGAAGGCTCGTCCGATCTGAGAGAAATCCCTACTCCGAAAGAAATCAAGGAGTATCTTGATGATTATGTAATCGGACAGGATCAGGCGAAACGTGTTCTCTCGGTTGCAGTATATAACCATTATAAACGTGTCCTAAACAAGGACAAGATAGAAAAAGAAGGAGTTGAGCTCGACAAGTCGAACATCCTCCTCATCGGTCCTACGGGAACGGGTAAGACGCTCCTTGCAAGGACGCTTGCGAAGAAGCTGAGCGTACCTTTTGCAATCGCGGATGCCACTACCCTCACAGAGGCCGGATATGTCGGTGAGGATGTCGAGAATATCCTTCTCAAGCTCATCGATGCCGCAGATTACAACATAGAGAAGGCTCAGAAGGGAATCATCTTCATCGATGAGATAGATAAGATTGCAAAGAAAGGGGAAAACGTATCTATCACCCGTGATGTCTCTGGAGAAGGTGTCCAGCAGGCACTTTTAAAGATCATAGAGGGGACAGTAGCCTCAGTTCCTCCTCAGGGGGGAAGAAAGCACCCTAATCAGGAGATGATAAAGATCAACACACGGGATATCCTCTTTATCTGCGGAGGAGCGTTCGTCGGCCTTGACAAGGTCATCGAGAGGAGAACAGCGACCTCGACATTTGGTTTTGGAACGACGGTGGCAAAGAAGAGCTCTGCAGAACTGAAGGAGATATATGCGGAACTACACCCCGATGATCTTGTAAAATTCGGACTAATACCGGAATTCATCGGTAGACTGCCGATACACGTCACCTTGGATGATCTGGGGGTCGAAGATCTCAAAAGGATCATTACAGAGCCGAAAAATTCAATCATCAAGCAGTATCAAGCATCATTCAAACTAGATGGTATCGATCTGGAGTTCACCGATGACGCAGTCTCTGCGATTGCGGAAAAAGCATATAGCCAGAAGACAGGAGCAAGAGGATTAAGAAGCATAGTTGAGAATCTGATGCTTGACATCTCGTATGACCTGCCTTCGATTGAAAACGTGGATAAAGTGATCGTCTCAAGAGAGAATGTTGAGAAGAACACCCGCCCCACAGTTCTGATAAACGGACATGAAGAGAAACTTATTCCATCCAGTCTCTGATGCCATCCTAAATGCGATAAGAGAAAGCAGTGAGATAGCGGTAATCTCTCATGTGAATCCGGACGGGGATGCAATCTTCTCCTCCCTTGCGATGGAAAGCATCCTCTCTCAGCTTGGCAAGAAGGTCCATCTTTTGAATGATGGGCCTTTTAAGCGCAGGGAGATAATGGACTATGAAAGCCGCTTTACCAGCATCGTAAGCGATAAGCTGAAAAATTCCTCTCCCCTTGTAATGATTCTTGACTGTTCCACAGAGGACAGACCTGGAGAAGTCTATCAGAGTCTCAAGGGGAATAAGACCATCGTGATCGATCATCATGCATCAGGCAGGCCTTTCTATGAGGAGAAGCTCTCTTACATATCCCCACTCTCCCCTTCTACAACACTTCTCGTCGATGAGGTGAGGAAAGCACTCTCTGTGCCCTTGGACAGGAATACTGCTGAATACCTGATGCTAGGGTTCTTAACCGACACGGGATTCTTCCATTTCATTTCAGACATTCAGGCACCTGAGAGCTTTGAAAAGGTATCATCGTTTGTCGAGACGGGAGTAAATCCATATGAGCTTTATGACAGGCTCCATGACGGAAGGAAATTTAATGACGTGAAGCTTTCTGGCAGGATAATCGGAGAAGCTGAGTCATGTCTCGAGGGTAAGGTCATAATAGCCTATGAAAAGAAAGAATATGAGTCCAGTGAGAGGCCTGGGGATACGGTCTATCCAGCACTCCTTGAATGTGAAGGCGTCAAGGTTGTTGTCCTGATAAAGGAAAGAGAGGATGGAATCGAATTTGGTTTCAGAGCAAAAAGAGATAAGGGAGTCGATGTCGGCAGACTCGCATCAGATCTTTCAGGAGGAGGGCACTCGCTTGCTGCAGGAGCAACGGTGAAGGGGCTCAAAATAGAGGAAGCGAAACCGTTCATCCTAGATAGACTCATTCCTCTTGTTTAACTAATTTCATAATTCATATTTATTTATTTTTACATCTTATACTTTTTTACATTCTTTCCACCTTCCTTGCTGAAAAAAAAGCAAGGAGCGTGGAAATGGAAGATATCTTTTCACAGAATACGGATTCAACACTTACTAATACCGTACTCTTATATAACTCAATGCAGGATGGGGAAGAAAAACGGAGAATTGAAAAGGAGCTTATCAGGAAAATGGAAATGCTGATCTTCTTTCTGCCCCTCAAAAACGGATATCTGTCAAATGAGGACATATCGGAGTTCTATCTGCGGCAGAGGGAGAACGCGCTGGATATAATAAGATGCTACGTGATATCGAAGGCAAGCTTCATCCACTACCTTTCGGAAGTTCTGAGAAAGAGGGCCAGAATCTTCGTACTGCAGAAACATAAGCTACAGAAAAAAGAACTGATTCTTACATATGCCGATACATGGACAGATTCTTATGACCACTACTACGTGTCGGATGCAGAGAGGGAGTACATCACGGATAAAGAGGATCATTTCGAGTTTTCCGGCATCTATGATGATTATACACTACCTCAGCTGATCACACATCTGATAACAGAACGTCTTGAAGCAGAGGAACGATCTCTTACTAGGATTGAGAGGGAGCTCTCAATCTTTCTAAGAAATCAGAAAGCAAGAAAGGATTTCATCATCCTGCTCTTACATGTTCCAAGTGACAGCATAAGGCATAACAGTCTCGCAATTGCGAAGGCCTTGACTGTCGAAGAGGAGATCATCATAAAGTTTTTTGATCTCAAGGACGCCTATTGCAGAAAGAGAAAGGAAGAAAAAAGAGAGGAAATCAGAAATCTCGTACTCAGGCATTATAAATCTCTCATCCGTCTTAATCTTGAATACACATTTTCGACCTCCTCCTGTGAGGAGAGAAAGGCAATACTAGAATATGAGCAAAGGGTTCTTGCCAGTTATAAAAAGAGGGTAAAACAGCTTAACAGGATGAGTAGCGGACTTAGCCTCTCTGAAATATCGAAGATCATGAACTATACGAGGGCAAGCATATCCATGGGAATGAAAAAATCAAAAGAAAAGCTTGAGGAGATGAAAAACAGATTGTCTGCATCCCTCCTATAAGTTATAACCTTAGCTATGGCCTTTCTAACTTTCCTGCTCGCCCTCGTCCTCATGACATCCTGCCACACAAACCTGCCGATATCCGACATTCCACGGGCGGAAACTGAACGGGAGGCTATATCCTTCGTAATCTCAGACAGATACTATGCAGAGCTGGAAAAGGAGAATGATACGTATTATCTATCCATTCCCGAACTTCTCATACGACGGATGAAATTGAACGCATACATGACGGAGGATGGCAACCCGGTATTTGTAAGTACACAAAGGGATCTGAACATAAAAATCTATCCGGAGGTGCTCTATTTCTCAATGGGAAGATATTATTCCTACATCCCTTACACGGAAAGGGGAAAAACCATAGGCGACTATTACCCTATCCTGTAGTTCGTGTTATATTAACCGTATGAAACTGTATCTAGCTAGTAACAATGAACACAAGAGGGAGGAGTTTAAAGAGCTCTTTCCCGAGTATGAGATAATACTGCCGAAAGATGAGAAAATAGAATTCGATCCCGTGGAGGACGGATCATCATTCATTGAGAATGCGCTGATAAAGGCAGAAGCACTGTATTCAATGGTGAAAAAGCCCTGCATCGCAGACGACTCAGGGCTCTGCGTCAATGCATTCGGAGGAAAGCCGGGAATACACACCGCCCGATATGGAGAAGAAGGGGGCAGGAAGTTAAGCGACAAGGAAAAATACACCCTGCTGCTGAAGAACATGGAAGGCATTGATGACAGAAGTGCTGAATTCGTATGCACCATCGCCCTGATTGTCGATGAACACGACAAATATGTGATTGAAAGGTCGGTGAAAGGACATATCGTGAAAGAGGCTGAAGGAGTAAACGGATTCGGTTATGACCCAGTGTTCTATAATGATGAAGCGGGGGCCGTCTCCGCGAACCTGACAAGGAAGGAGAAGAATACCTACTCACACAGGGCAAAGGCCGCATTAGAGATAAAAGAGATCTTAGACAGAGAAAAGGACAGAATATGGAAAGAAACGAACAGAAAATAAATGATACTTGGGATCTTTCAAGCCTTGCAAAAAGCGACGAGGAGTTTCTTAGAGATCTAAAAAAACTTTCAAAGAGGATAAAGGAGCTGAAAGCACTGAAAGGAACGCTTGGAAAGAGTTCTGATAGCTTTTACCATGCAATGTGTGTTCTCAGAGATGTCATGATAGAAACCGAACGTCTCGGAAGCTATGCTTTCCTCTGCTATAGCGTGGACAGCACGAACCCTGATGTAATGCGTAACGCAGGGCTGTATGAGGATGTGGAGAACAAGATAAATGAGGCACTCTCATTCTTCGATCCGGAACTTATGGCTATCAGCGATGAGAAGCTAAACGGTTTTCTCAAGGAAAAGAGGAACAAGGAATTCAGAGTCTATATAAAGAAGTCAAGAAGATTCAAGGAACATATCCTGAGCGAGAAGGAGGAGAAACTCCTAAGCCTCTACTTTCCTGTCGGAGCCTCTTTCCAGGATATCTTCCAGGATCTGGATAACATTGATCTCGACTTCGGTACTATCGGAGGAGAGAAGCTCACGCACTCAAACTACACCAAGTTCATAAGAAGTGAGAATGAGGATATCAGAAAAGAGGCATACACGAAACTCTATCATGCATATGAGCAGAACCAGCATGCAATTGCAAGGATTTATGCAGGTTCAGTGAAGAATGATATCTTCTATGCAAAAGCACGTGGCTATAAGAGTGCCTTGGACAAGGCCCTCTTCCCAGATAAGGTCCCAGAGGCAGTATACAGGAATCTCATCTCGTCAATCCATGATGCATTTCCCATCCTTCACCGATATTACGAGTTGAAAGCAAGAAAACAGGGAAAGGAGAAGATCAAACACTATGACGTTTACCTGAGTCTGGAGAAAAGCGTAAAAGTCAATTACAGCTATGATGAAGCGGTCTCCATAATCTCAGAGGCAGTGAACGTACTGGGAGAAGAATACAGGGATACCCTAGTAAAGGGACTAACAAGCGAACGATGGGTCGACCGGTATGACAACAGAGGAAAGCGAAGCGGTGCATTCAGTGCAGGAGCATATACAGGTAAACCGTATATCATGACGAACTACGAGAATGAGGTGCTTGACAGCGTATTCACACTGATCCATGAGGGGGGACACAGCATGCACTCCTACTATTCAGTGAGAAACAACCCGTTCATGAGCTATAGCTACACGATATTTGAGGCGGAGGTTGCATCGACGTTCAATGAATCCCTCCTCACAGCATATCTGATCGAACACAGCGAGGATAACGTAAAAAGGTATATCGTATCCAAGCATCTCGATGACATCGTGGCAACGCTTTTCAGACAGACGATGTTCGCAGAGTTCGAACTTATAGTACATGAGAGTGCGGAAAAGGGTGTTCCATTGACGATTGACTTCTTCCGCTCAACATATAGGAACCTTTTGAACGAGTATTTTGGACCTGCGGTGGAGATGCTTGATGTGAGCGATCTCGAAGGATTGAGAATCCCACATTTCTACCGTGCTTTCTATACATATAAGTATGCTACGGGAATAAGTGCTGCACTATCGCTATCAGAGAGGGTGCTGAAAGGAGGAGAAAGAGAGAGGAATGACTATCTCAACTTCCTGAAGTCCGGTGGGTCCACCTACCCCATCCTCTCACTCAAGAAAGCAGGTGTGGACATGTCCACGCCGGAAGCGGTAAAAGGTGCGACAAGGCACTTTGAACAGATGCTCGATCTATTTGAAAGCCTCAGTTAAAGCCTATCGCATGGATTTTCCCATCTAAGAAGGTGAAAGAGAGATAAGTGCCATCGGCGAGATTCAAAACGCTGATGGCATTATCTTTCTCCTCAGAGAACACGAAGTTCTCAAAAGGAAGGATATCCTGTAATCTTTCAAGAGTCGATGATATCAACAGGGAATCTGAACTTGTATATTTCTCATACCACTCAAGACTGACGCCCTCCTTCAAAGCCTCTCTTAGAAGTGCGTAATTACTATCTTCTTCAAAAGTTATTATGATCCTCTCTCCTTTGCTATTATACGGAGAGACTGCAGCAAGAGAGAGGGAAAGGAACAAAAGGGCTGAAAGCAAAACGGATTTTCTCATCACAGGAAAAGAATAAGGGAAAGAAAGAAAAAAAGCAAAGGTAATGACTTTTATGCTATCTTCTTCTTATGAGAAGAGAAGAGATACTAAACCTTTTATATGACGGATTCATCCACTCGGTAAAAGATCCCTTATGGGGTAATATCGCAATGAATGAGAGCCTCAAGGCTCTGCTTGAGGTGAGAGAGGTCCAGAAACTCGCACGAATAAAGCAGAATGGGCCGACATACCATATATATCCTGGTAGCGTACACACCCGTCTTGACCACTCCATCGGAGTATATCATCTCTCCCGTATGATGATACTCTCCCTAGCAACGAAGAATGAAAATCTTCCCCTGACAAGAGAAGGAATATTGAGCTTTCTGACAGCGGGCCTCCTTCATGATATCGGACATTTTCCCTATGCACATTCATTAAAGGAGCTCTCGATAAGAGAGCATGAGGAGATCGCAGGGGACTTAATTCTGACTAACCATGATCTTTTTTCCGCGATAAAAATTACTGGAGCCTCTCCAGAGATGACGGCAGCTATAATCGACAAGGGAATAAACGATGAAAGGGATGAAGTTGGTCTATACCGCATGATACTCTCCGGTCCTCTCGACCCGGATAAACTTGACTACCTTTCCCGGGATGCATACTTTTCAGGAGTACCCTATGGAACGCAGAACACAGACTACATAATCAAAAGTCTCGACTACAGGAATGGAATGATCGTTCTTGAAGAGGATGCCCTCGTCTCAATAGAGCATGTACTTTTTTCCAAGTATCTGATGTACAAGACGATCTATTGGCATAAGGGGGTCAGAAGTGCAACATCCATGATAAAGAAAGCACTTCTGCTTGCATTGAAGGACGGTGTGATCAAGTATGAGGACCTCTATCTGAAAGACGACTCGGAGTTTATAGAGATGGCGAGATCTTACAGCTCTTATGAGCCCTTTTCCCTGATAGAAAGAGTTGAGCACAACGATCTTCTGGAAAAGAAAGTTGAGCTCTCTCTTGACACATATCCCAGGCTGAGCATGATGGCGCAGGACCTTGAGAGGAGGCTGGAAGCTGAGAGGATGCTTTATGAGAGACTGAAAGAGAAATACGGATCTTTAAAAGAATATGAGACGGTGATTGACATTCCAGAGCCAGTGAATTTCGAAAGTTCAATGCTTCTGCTGAGAAGAGACGGCAGGCTCTCGGCAATAAAAGAGGAAGAGACCGTACTTCCAAGAGAGGTGGGAGCCCTTTTCTCTTCAAGATTAAGAAAGCTATCGATATTTCTTCCTCATTATGTTAGTTTGTCTGATGCAGAAAATGCAGTCATGGAGACGTTCGATGGAAGATAAACTGAACTACAGGGATCTCCTCGCGGGGGATATTCCACCATGGGTCATGAGGTTCATAAAAGAAACGGGAAAAGGAATAAACGAATTTGAGATGATAAAGGACAATGACACAGTCCTCATTTCAGCAAGCGGAGGAAAGGATAGTCTTGCATTATCCCTTGCCCTCTCGATAAGGCGCAAGTGGCTTCCTATAAACTACAAGCTGAAAGCTTTGATGATAAACTGGATCGAGCATCCGATTGAAGAGGAGTACAAGGAAAAGCTGAGTGAGTATTACAGGGCACTCGATATAGATTTCCTCATGGTGGATGAGCACCAGTTCCCCTCCTCTTTCAAGGGAGAGTTCAACTGTTATCTCTGTTCAAGAAACAGGCGGAGGATACTCTTTGATTACGCATCAAAGAACGATATACATCTCATTGCAATGGGGCATCATCTGGATGATCTTGTGGAAACAAGCCTGATGAATCTCTGCTTCAGGGCACAGAATGACACGATGAAGCCTGTCCAGGAGTTCTTCAACGGGAAAATCTATGTGATCCGTCCGATGATAAGGGTTCATGAGAATGTCACGCGGAGGCTGAAGGAGATTTATGATATTCCTGCGGTAAAACCCGTATGTCCATATGACCAGACTAACGTAAGGGCACGGTTGAAACCAATCGTCAGTGAACTTTGTCACATAGACAAACTCACACGGGAACATATCTACTCCTCTTACGAGTTCCCCTCCCCCTTAAAAACACGGGAAGAAGGGCAAAAAGAGTACTCTGATGACTGATTTCAGCTCCATAGGAAGGGGAATTAAGGCACATCTTCTTATTGCATAATGAGTTGTATTTTTAATCTTTTTTGTAATTATTACAGTGGAATTGTGTTCTAAATATATGATAAACTAATGTAAGAGGTTTGTATGAAGAGGATATTGACGGCCTTAATCTTATCGCTGGCTATTTCCAGTCTCTTTGCTGTGAATCTGGATGTGACGGTGACAAGCGGCAATTTTGAATTATACGATGCCTACGGTTACAGAAGTGATCCTAATACGGTATCGGATATGGAAGGGCTCATCGTTCTTACAAACGACGAGGAAGTTACATTCTCCACAGCATATGGGGACATCACCCTCTCTGAAGGCTCGATATTCTCCATACTGTCCTTAGATGTGGCAGCACCGACGTTCTATCTCGTCGATGGAAGTGCTCGTTTCGATTTGAAAGAGGACATCTATATCCAAGTATACACACCGGTTACCCTCACCGCCCTGAGTAAAACAGGTTCCTACCAGATAATCACATCCGAGGACGAGGAGGCGATTTACAACTACTCAGGAAGTGAGGCCGTCAGTCTGGATGCACTCAGTGGAAACTCTTACATCATAGAACCGGAAACATATTCAAGTCTTACGGCGATGATCCTCAACAAGCCACTGAGAGAGACGGAAGATGTAGATGTGAAGGAAGAGGAAGTTCCAGAAGTAGTGATAAATATTCCTTCGAGGCCGACAATAATATCTATTGAGGGAGAGGTCATCACACCTTCTGTACCAGAGATCGAGGTTGGAGATATCACCCTTCCTCCTGTTCCTGAAGCACCTGTTCTGACCTATGATTATTCAACTCCAAAGACGGCTGTGCTGACTGTCAAAGATCAGGTTCTCACCGGCGAAGTGATTCCTACAAGACCGCATATATCAGTCGTGAGAAGTGAGATGGGGGTTCCATCAAGACCGGATATTCTCAGCATCACATATGAATCAAATCTGGTTCCTCCAACTGTAAGAGTATTTGAAGTCGAAAAAAAAACGTTAACAGAATAGACCTGCTCTTCAAGCTAAGAGCATACGCTGACAGTACAGACGGTGAAAACAGTCTGAACAGTTCCATAATCCCGACATTCAATGTCGGGAATTTTCACTTGGCATTCAACATCAACATCTCAGAAATTGCCACGTTCAATGCAAACGAAGATCCTATCCTTCCTTTCATAACCTCTTTCATAGACTCTATCAATTACCATGGATCCATGGTTGATTTCGACCTCGATAGGATTACTCCCTTAGCAGGAGACAGGGCAGGACTATTTGAAGGCGTCGTACATCAGTGGGACGGGCTTGAGGAGAAGCTGAGTCTGAATTTCACACTGGATACCGCATACTTCGATTTCAGAAGCTATGCGGATGATCTCTCCTTTTCAAATGATGCAGATGATGCAGTGATCTTCAGCGGCAATGTCCTGTCATTCAGTCTCTCTAGGGCATGGCCGGTGGAGATTGCATTCGAACTGTTCTCGGCAATCCGTTATAACAGTCTGAACACATCAACCTTCTTTCCCATCCTCTTCATAGATGCTCCCCTTCTGAATACAGAGCGTCTTTCTTTTGGACTGAGATTCGGAACGCTAAACATGATGGAGGAATTCACATGGAAAGAGTTTATTGGATCGGAAAGATCCTATTTTTTCTCCATCCCTTTCTCCATCGATGATGATGAGATGAGTATCGGCATGTATTTCCAGAAAGATGGAGTGTATTACAACCTCTTCAATGAGAATTACATACAGAACCATGATATGGACAGCATCGCAGTGTTCTTCGACGCTGATCTTAACTTTGATTATTTTAATCTGAACATAAACACCTTCCTGAACTTCGACAATGAGAGACTAAGTTTTCTGGAGGAAAATTCCTATTTCGATTTCGCACTCTCTTTCAGAGTAGGAAACATCGATTTCCTCATGGGGGCGAGAAAACAGAACCTCTTTGCGTCAGATGACTTCTTTGAGACATCTGATTTCTACCTTGGGCTGGGAGCACAGACGGGAAGTATAATCACACAGTTTCAAATCAGATACCGCAACGGACATCCAGAAATCGGATTCTCATCATCACTGGCATTCATCGATATAGACAACAATGTGTATGAGACCAGAGGAGGAGATGACCTTTTTAATCTGCAGTTTGATCTTGGAATAGAGAACTATTTCACCGAAGGGCTCTTTTTCCACATAGCTCCGATATTAACATTCTCGGATAAGATCACATTCGCATTGAGAATACCGCTATATCTGGAATTGACGGATGGAAAGGCTCAGCTGACATCCTTGAAAGCCGATCCATGGTTTGACATGTGGCAGAATAATTCCACAGTCAATGACATCTATGATTCGCTGACTGACATGTTCGCCCTAATCGAGAGGATTCAGATCGGCGAGAATGATACCTCACTCTTCTATATCGATGCAAGCCGGGAAGAGACGAGGAATGACGTATTTTTTGAGAACTATGCCTCTTTCGATGCACTCAGTCTAAATACGGGATTCAATTTTCATAACCTCGATTTCGGACTCTATATCGATGATCTTGAGACTCCCCGCCTGATCGACCCATACTTCTCATTCTACCCTATTGACTATACGAACTTCTCATTCAGCATCAGTGTTCCGACTGAGCTGCTGCTGGAGAACAGCAGGACATTCAAGATACGCTCTTTCCTGGGTTTCACATATACCCAGCCGTTCCTGGAGGAAAAACTGCAGTTCAGTTTCTTCCTGTATGGGGAAAGCTATGCGGAATATGAGGACGGCACTCCTGTGAGAACGGAGGTGATCTATGATTTTGAGAACATGGAGCTCTACGGCTATCTTCTGGGAGGAGAGATCAGATGGAAGGAGAATACATACTCGCTCGCACTTAACGGAGGGATACACTCTGGAAGTATCTATCCAAACTATTTCAATGCATTCTCTTCCCTCAATCCCGATATAGACAGGACGGGATATGATATAGAAGGCATGAGCTACTATCTAATAGCAGAAGCCTCTCTCAGCTTCGAGAATGTCGACTTCCTCTTCAAATACAGTATGCCAAACATCGTCTCCCTTATCGAGGACAGGGAGAAATATGAGGGGGACATGCTTACATTGGATCTGGAGTTTACACTCTTTAATGGGGTGGGAATGCATGTAAGGCTTTCCAAGCTGAACTTCATATCGAGCCTTGAACAGATAAACGACTTCGATGCCTACTTCAACAGTGAGGATACGATATACTCCGCTTCCATCACAAAGGATTTTGATGACATGTCTCTTGAAGTCGAACTTGGCACTGTGGCAATCTATGAGGAGAGCAGGTATATGAACTCTTATAAACTGAAAGACGTGTCCCCACGCCTTAAGATAAATGCGAGGATAGGATTCTGATGAGAAATATAAATCAGCTGTCAGCAAAGATCTCCGCACGGATCGCAGCCGGCGAGGTCATAGAGAGACCGGAAAGCATACTGAGGGAACTCCTGGATAACGCCCTCGACGCGGGAGCTAATGAGATAATAATAGAGATAGAGAACGGCGGAATAGACAGTGTGAAAGTCACTGATAACGGCAGGGGAATAGAAAAGGAGGATCTGGAAATCATCGCAACCCGTCACGCAACAAGCAAGATAAAAGATGAAAACGATCTTTATAACATAAAAACGCTTGGTTTCCGAGGAGAGGCCCTCTACTCCATCGCATCCGTGACAAGGCTGACGATCACGTCTTTCGACAGGGAAAAAGGAGAGGGGAACAGGATCATCATTGACAATGGAGAAAGAGGAAAGGTTGAAAAGGCCGCTATAAACCTGGGAACGATAATACAGGCGGAGAACCTTTTCATGGACATTCCTGCACGCCGTAACTTTTTAAAACGTCCAAGCACGGAAGCCCAGAGCTGCAAGAATCTTGTAATAGCCAGAAGCCTCGCAAATCCCTCCGTCACATTCAAATTCTACTGCGATGGTGCCCTGAAACTGAATTTCGACAAGGCGGAGAATTTAAAGGACCGTGTCATGATGTTCTACCGTCCAATGGGGATAGCCGATGCGGATGTGATGCATTTAAGGGGAAATGACGAGGAATATTCCATCGACATAATAGCCACAACAAGTGCCAAGTTCCGCAGTGACAGGAAAGAGATAAGAATCTATGTCAATGGACGCCCGGTAGAGGAATTCAGCCTTGTACAGGCTGTCACATTCGGTTATGGGGAGATGCTCCCCGGAGGCTCGTTTCCTTATGCTGCAGTATTTATAAACGACAATCCAGAACTAGTGGACTTCAATATACATCCAGCAAAGAAGGAAGTTAAGCTGAGGAATATCAAGGATATTCACCATGCGATAGTCCTCCTGCTAAAAAACGGGATAGAAAGAAAGATCCCCGAGATAAGAAAAGAGGAGGAAACGCCCTTCCTCTTTGACCAGAAACCGTTCATCTCAAGCGAAAAAAAGAGGGATTACACATGGCCAGCACATCAAGAAGAGGAAACAAGAAAGGAATATACCCTTGCAAAACGTGTGACAGAGCATCCTTCAAACTATAACACAGAATCCAGACCAAGGGATAATTCCTGGATTGAGAAGGCTAAAGAGATAAAAAGAGCCAGGGAGGAGAGAGAGAAAGCGGACGATAGCGTGATAAGAACAGAAGAAGCAGAGGATAACGGTATTGATTTTCGTTATGTGGGACAGGCGTTCAATCTCTTTCTCATCGCAGAGGTCAATGATGAACTCTATTTCGTGGACCAGCATGCAGCCCATGAGAGGATAATCTACGACGAGCTTCTCAGCAAGAAAAGCGTACAACCACTACTGGTTCCAATTGAGATAGATGCGGAAGAGGATGTGGTCAAATTCCTGGATGAGAATGCATACATCTATGAAAGGCTGGGAATCGTTCTGGAAAAAAAGGACGGAAAGTGGTTCATCACAGCCCTTCCCGCCGTTGCCAGAGAGATAGAGGAGGAAGTTGCCTCGTTCATCGCCCTTAATACAGGAGATGAGAAGGAGCTGGAGAGTAACGTCTTTGCGATCATGGCATGTAAGGCTGCTGTGAAAGCAGGAGACCATCTTGACCGTTACAGTGCAGAGGCAATACTGGAAAAAGTATTTAAAATGGAAGAGCCCGCATGCCCCCATGGCAGGACATTCGTAATAAGGCTCAAGGAGAAAGAACTCCGAGAAATGGTAGGAAGGACGAAATAGCTAGAGAATTATCTCATAGGTATTGAAATACTCATCGGTGTAGATCAGCAGATCCCCCTCTTCTGCCGTGCTTCCAAGAGCAACATCTCTTCCTCCAATTGTCGCATGTCCTCTCATTTCTCCAGAGATGACACCATCTGAAAGACTTACATGAAAATCTTCCCTGAGAAAGAGTACGCTGCCGCTCCTCTCAACGCCCCCGGAACTGTAGATGGAAAAGGAATATTCTCCTGAAGGAAAGGATGAGCCCTCTGTTATCTCAAGACTCAATCCATAGAGTCCACCTTCCCTGACTTCCAGAGCCCCCTCCCATCTCAGCAAGCCCTCAGGAGAGAAGATGGAAAGTAAATAGTCATCCTCCTCTCTATTCAGGCTGATGGAGAAATCGAGAGTCTCAGCATCATCCACCTTATTTAAGATGAGACGTGCTGACGAAAACTCAAAACCGCTCTTCTCACAGGAAAAGAGCAGTAAAGCCAGAAAAAATAAAAGCAGTTTCCTCATGACTCCTTTTCTTTAAGAGCCTCCCGAACGGGATTTGCATAGCTGTTGAGAACAAAATTCCTAACATCCTCATGAAGATGGCTGAACCGGGAGAGAAACCTGTCTTTATCCATATCCTTGTATTCCGATTCAAACCGATTTCCACCTTCCAGAAGATCATATGCGAAATAATTGGTATCCCAGAGCTTGTAATTAAGGTGTATCTGTCTGTCTATCTCCCTTGCGACATCCTCCGGCCTCTCATAGTCCCCTACCACAGGGGTACCAAATGCGACATGAACACGGCCCTTATATTCACGGATACCCTTCATCATTGAAATCGTATCCTCATACTTTCTCTTGTTATACTGTCCTTCCCTTATTGTCCTAACCTCTTCCCTACTCATGTTGATGTCATTCGGATTATACTGATAGGAGATACATGTCGGGACTATCCTGACCTTGTTGATAAGATCGCGGAAACTTATCCCATCACTCTTTTTTGAGAGATAAAGCATCTTTATTATCGCAGGATGGGTATCATCTATGCCATCTTTACTGCGTCCACTCTTCTGAGCAACCCAGATCGAGTAGTTATCTTCGATAATAGTATCAACAAAATACTCACTGAGCCTTATCGTCTCAAGATACTTCTCCCTCATCGGAAGATCCCTTTTAACGATGATTCCTCCGTTAAGGCGCAGAAGATCACCTACAAATGGATTTGCAATGAGGTTGTCACCGAATGCAAGCTGCCCCATCGGCTTGTTATTAAGAAAGAGCGCATAGAAGGAAAGGATACAATCAAGTACGATATCCCTGTGTGTTGACACATAAAGATATGCCTTATCGCTTTCGAGGTTTTCCGTTCCGCTGGTAGTAAAACCATCGGTGGTATTCCTCAGCACAGCAGGAGCAAATATCCCCATCGTCAGAACTTTCTGGAAATCGGTATAGCTATGAACCTTGTCCTTCACGCTGTCAATGTAGGAAAGAAGTATCTGCTTTCCATCCTCTCCCTCGGGAACGAAAGAGTTGGCAAAGCTCGCTATCTTGTCACTCTGGTCAATAAATCTCTTAAATGCCGCTTCGAACTCATCTCCGAAAAACGGCGTGATATCATGATATTTAGTCTCTCTATCTTTCATTTACCCGATCCTATCGTCTTAAGAAACTGAACACGCTCCCACGCGTCTCCCCTCTCATAATTCTCTTCAGCAAGAAGTCCGATGAAATCGGATGTCGCTAAATACCCCTTCTCTTCCATGAAAGAAGCTATCTCTCCATTCATCTTCGAAATGACAGAAAAACCGTTCTTCATGACGACAGAACATACCTCGACAGCCTTTGCACCTGCTAAAAGCATCTTGATGGCCGTCCCTGCACTGTGGATACCCGTATTGGCAGCAATATCCGCCCTCCTAAGTTCCGCACTCATCAGAGCAGTCCATCTCAGACTCATACCATACTCACTTTCACTACTGACTGGAGCTGAACTTCTCACCTCAAGCGTCTTTAAATCAATATCTGGACGGAAAGGCCTGTTAAACAGTACAAGACCATCCAATCCAGTCTCATCAAGTCTCTTTATAACGTTTGAAAGGGATGAATAGAAGGATCCAATTTTCAAAGCCAACTTACCTTCTATCCTGCTACGGGCAGTTTTTGCGAAATCAAACAGCTCCTTATCAACCTTCTCTCCGCTCACACCAGCATTACTTGCAATCGGAAAGTAATTAAGCTCTATAGCATCCGCACCATATGAGAGAAACCTCTGGCTGTACTCAAGCCACGTATTGACGCTCTTACAGTTAACCGATGCAATCACTGGGATTCCAAGGCTCTTCTTCGCACCATCAAGCAGCGTGAGATACCTGTCGACATAATAGTCCCTGCTCATCGCCTCAAAATACTCCTGATTATCTGAATGCATCAGGTAATCACCGCTGGCAGAAGCATCCCTTCCCGCATCCTTCTCTATCTGCTCTTCAAATATCGATTTTAATACAACAGCACCGCAACCGGCATCCTCTGCCTTCTTTAAATCATCAAGACTGCTCGTAAGAGGTCCAGATGCCATTATAAGGGGACTGGACAGATCAAGTCCCATATATTTCGTACTGATATCAGGCATCACCATTTCTCCTTATCCATCAGATTATATCATGAGAAAAAGGTTTTTTTTAGATGGTAATGCAATTATATTATGTAAGGAACCAGAAGATTATGAGATCTGTAGACTATAAAGGTCTCAACTTCCTGTACATCATCCACCTTCGCAAGCTCGTATTTGAAGAAATCGAGAAGGGAGAGGTTCTCCTCCTCACAGATCTCAATCTGGACGATAAGGTCATAGCGTCCTGTAACGACGGATGCACTTATAACACCACGGAGAGCGGCGAACTCTTCAGCTTTTCTTCCAAGATCGAGAGTCTTCATCTTAACCCCCATCATTATTATCTGAAGCCCGGGGATGAGCGTTGGATCAACAAGTCCCGTGATTCTCAGAATCCCGTCATCGATCATCTTATTTACCCTGCTTCTTACGGTATTCTCCGTGACCATGAGCTCATCAGCTATCGCGGAAAAAGGTTTTCTTCCATCAAGAAGCTGCCGTATTATCTGTTTGTTTGTATCGTCTATCTTCTTCATATAATAGAGTTGGCAAGCTCATGCTTGCCAAAACCTCCAATACAAAATATAAAAACTCAACGAGCTTATCCGTTCTTTCTCTCGAACTCGACCATGAAGTCCCTTAAAGCGACCACATCTTCATAAGGAAGTGCGTTATAAAGACTTGCCCTGAGACCTCCGACGCTCCTGTGACCTTTAAGGCCGAGCATTCCTTCTGCACTGCTCTCGGCTATGAACTTCTTCTCAAGCTCTTCACTCGGCAGACGGAATACTATATTCATACGGCTTCTGTACCTCTTATCCACAGGAGAATGGAAGAATGATGAGGAATCGATGACATCGTAGATGAGAGAGCTCTTCTTTTTCGCTCTTTCCAGCATTCCTTCGGCCCCACCGTTCTTCTCTACCCAATCAAGAACGAGCTTCACACCCCAGATAGAGAATACGGGAGGAGTGTTGTATAGTCCCTTGTTCTTGGAATGCAGCTCATAATCCATATAAGCCGTCAAATTCTCATTTCTCCGCTCAAGCATGCTCTTCTTCATGATTATGAACGTAGCCCCCGCAGGCCCCAGGTTTTTCTGTACACCACCATAGATCATAGAGAATTTAGAGACATCCACAGGACGGGAAAGGATATCAGAAGACATGTCGGCAATCAGAGGGACATCTCCCGTATCAGGGAAATCCTGCCACTCTATTCCTCCGATCGTCTCATTCGAGCAGAGATATAAATAAGAGGAATTCTCACTCGGCTTTATATCTTTTACATCAGGCAGGCTCGTATAGTTACCTTCCTTTCCATCGAAGAATACGTTGACCTTTCCGATCTTTGCAGCATCAGAAGCGGCTTTATTTGCCCATGATCCCGTCTTTGCATAATCTGCAACGGTGCCAGGAAGGAGGAAGTTCGCAGGAATCATTGTAAACTGCAGCGTCGCACCTCCTCCGAGGAAATAGACATCGTAGTCGTCAGGAATGTTTAAAAGCCGTCTGAATGTCGCGAGACACTCATCATACATGTCCTCGAACATTCCACCACGATGGCTCGCCTCTATCATGGAAAGCCCTTCTCCATTATAATCCACTATCTGATCGCGGATCTCCTCCAGAACCTCTACAGGTAGCACGGACGGTCCAGCAAAGAAATTCTTCTTCCTCATTATATTTTTCCCTCCTTCTTAAGATTCTCAATCGTCTCGATGACCTCATCTCCGATTCTGAGAAGGTTCTCAACACTGTTTGCTCCCACATGCGGCGTGAGGGTTATGTTATCACACTCCAAGAGGGGATTATCGCCCTGCATGGGTTCCTCCGAATATACGTCAGTACAGAAATGGGAAACAGCTCCACTCTTAAGGGCATCCGCCATGTCACGTTCGGATACACACTTGCCTCTTCCCGTATTTATGATCACAGGAGCCTTAGTCATATGGGATATCAAAGAAGCGTTCATCATACCCTTCGTCTCATCAGTAAGGGGAAGATGCATGCTGATATAATCCGCATCCTTGACAGCCTCCTCAGGGGATGAGACCATTCTCGCAAGATCGGACTTATCCACATATTTGTCATATGCGACGACATTCATGCCAAAAACACGTGCCCTCTCCGCAAGTTTCCGAGCAATGTTACCCATGCCTAGGAGCGCAAGCGTCTTGCCATAAAGCTCAGTGCGTTTCGTCTTCTTGTTCCACTCACCTTTTTTCATCGTGGTATCGAAATAAACCAGCTTGTTTGGCACACTGATCATCAGGGCAAAGGCTAGTTCCGCAACCGCAATTGCACTGCTCTTAGGAGTATTGACCGCGATGATTCCCTTCTCTTTGCAGTATTCCCTGTCGATGTTGTCCATTCCAACACCGCCACGGATAATCAGCTTAAGATTCTTCGCCTCATCGATATACTCTTTAGTACACTTTGTTTTACTCCTGATCAGAACAACATCAGCCTCCTTTAGACGTGATGTGTCTTCCGTTACCTCTCCAAAAGCCCTGAGTTTATCAGGAAGGCTCTTATCAAACGCGTCTGAAATAAGAATGAGCATATTTTTTCTCCTTTATCTGAAAAGATTATCTCACGCAATTACGTATAAGTCAAATTTTAAAGGAAAAACTTACAAAAAATGAAATTTTAAAAGAATAAAATAAAATTGGGGAAAATAAAAAGCACCCTTCCGGGTGCCCTTACGATTAATAGCCCTTGTTCTGATGCATCTTTCTGACTTTCTTCATCTGCTTGCGAGCAAGTGCTTTGTTCTTACGATTCTTGATTGTGGAAGGCTTCTCGTAGTACTCTCTCTTCTTCCATTCGCGGATAATGCCCTCCTTCTCAACCATCCTCTTAAAACGTTTGATTGATTTCTCTAGTGGTTCATTATCATCGACTTTTACGTATGCCATTCTACTCTCACCTCCCTGCATCCAAGGTCTGGATTAGCGTTGTTATTATGCTAAATTCCTCCGTGTTTTGTCAACAGAGAAACATGCTTAAAGCATCATTTGTCCAGGCTTCTCTCCACATTGATGATGCTTGGTTCTGAAGGAAATACCTTATTCAACCACGGGATCGAATAAAGAAACTGCGGCCGAGAAGGAACAGATACACTTTCCTGTACACTTTCGACATTTGAAAACTCGGGAGCAGAGGGTGCAACATCATCTTCAAGAATAGAGTAAACAGTAAGATTCGGCCTGGATGGTGCAGAGAGAGATGTACTTACGTCTGAGAATACCGGAGACGATGGATAACTAGGATGGAGAGAGGATGTGACACCAAGTTCAGGCGCAGCAGGTATCCTTAAAGGCTCAGACGGAATAGAAAGAGACGTACTTACATCGGAGAATACCGGAGACGATGGATAACCAGGACGGAGAGAGGATGTAACACCAAGTTCAGGTGCAGCAGGTATCCTTAAAGGATTCATACGCGGAATCGAATAGAGAATCTGCGGACTTGAGGGGATTAAAGGTGTCTCCTCGCCAGAACTCTCATCCTCTGTCACAATTACCTCCTCCGAATTCTCAGGACTTATATTTTCCTGCTCGACAGGTGGCATGATATCCTCTTTTTCCCCTTCCGTATTCACAACACCCTCCTCTATAGTGACTACAGGAGAAGGATGGCTCTCCTCCTCTGGCTGGAAATAGAAAAGGCCTGCAACCATGAAAAACAAAAGGACGATGAGGAATACCAGAACAGAAGTTCTTCTCCTCGTGCGTCCATCACTACCTCTTTTTTTTCGCATCAAAAAGGATACGAGTTCGAGATCTGCATAAATAAAGAATACGAGAATGAGAATGAATGATAGAATATCAAAAGAAGCAGATCCTATTCCAAACACACCTATGAGGATGAAGGCTATTTCAATAAGCAGCAGGATGAAAACCGCCACAAGATTAAATAAGAACAATATTTTTCTCCTGTTCATCAAATACCCCAGATATCGCTAATTTCAATGAACATACATGCAGAGGGAATCCCTTTCTGGACAGGAATATGATAAAAAACCTTCTTTCATAATTCCCCCTGAATGATATGAACAAAGGCAACCATATATGAGATTTTAATAGAGAAAAAGAGAGATGTAAACAATTTATTTATTTCATAATGAATATACCAAGTCTGCAATTACTTTTATAGAAAGTAATTCTCTTATAGAAAACATTCAGTTATCTTTTACTGACAGATGGTACAAATAGAAAAAGGCCGTCGTTGACGGCCCCTGTGTTCAGCTGATATCACCAGCTTCATATCCTGCAGAAGTGATAGCGTTTTTTATCTCATCATCCGATATGAGACGAGTAAATCTGACATGTGCCATATGTTCTTTCAGATCAACGGTCGCACTCACTCCGTCAATCCTGTTAAGGGCGGACTGAACGCGCAATGCACAATTTGAACACGTCATTCCCCCTATATCAACGTCCTTCTCTCCGAGAATTATTCCTTCAAGCTTCTTCTCCTTCTTTCCCTCAGAAGAGGAAGATCCGCCACAGCATGGACTTTCACCCTTAAAGTGCCGGATAGAGCCTTTTACGGCGAATATGATAAGAACAAGAACAAAAAGAAGTATAATCACATCAACCATTATCAATCCTCTCATCTTTACGTCGCTCTCTTCTTTTTCTCACAAGCTGGAATACTGAATAAACAGAGGCTCCGACAATGTAGATAATGATGAAAGCGGCAAAAGCATAAAACATGCTGGAAGTCGAATCTCCCATATCAAACCTTCTTCTTCGCTTTGCTGATTAAATCATCAATATAAGCGGAATCACAGCCGTGGCAGCCATTACAGCTGCCGGCGGCACATCCCGTACATATCCCCTTTCTCCTATCACGAAAAATCTTTCTTATGATGAATACGGAGTACAGTACGATTAATCCAATAATAACAACATCAGCAATCATGATAAGTTTCCTTATGCCGTCTCAACGGATCTTCTTGAGTATACTTTCTGGTTCTTATATGGATCAGGACGGAAGAGAAGATAGAGCATCGCAGCAAGGACGACTATCGCCACCACAGTTCCAAAACCGAAAGCACCTCCAACAAAGAGCATTCCTATCTGATATACACAAAGACATACGGCATATGCAAACAGGTTCTGATAGAGTATCGCGAACCAGAACCATTTCCTGCTCTGCATCTGCTGTGCCATCGTCGCAATAGCTGCAAGACATGGAGAGTCCAGAAGATTGAAAAGAAGGAATGAGAAGGCTGCAAGTGCACTCGGGAACCATGAGGCAACACCTTCTGCGACGGTTACGGCATCCTCAACATCTCCAGAGACGTTCGCAAGAACACCCATAGTGGATACGATTGCCTCTTTAGCTGTAAAGCCAGAGAGGGAGGCCGCGACAGGCTGCCATTCTCCGAAACCGAGAGGTGCGAAAAGAGGAGCAATCACATTACCGATTGTGGCAAGAATACTGTCCGCACTATCCTCAACAATTCCAAAACCATCAGGACCAAAACCAAATCCGGAGAGGAACCACATCACGACACAGGCAAGAAAGAGGATCGTACCGGCCTTGATAATGAAGCCCTTCAGACGCTCCCATACATGTAGAAGCACAGTCTTCGCACTTGGAACGTGGTATGCGGGCAGCTCCATTACAAATGGTGCAGGCTTACCGGAAAAAGGTTTCGTCTTTTTGAGCATGATTGCAGAGACAAGGACAGCTGCTATACCGATGAAATACATTAAAGGCGCAATGAGTCCACCAGCCTCATAGGAGCCGGTCATATAAGAGGCCATTACACCACCCATGAGCGCGATAACAGGAAGTTTTGCCCCACAGGGGATGAATGTAGCAGTCATGATAGTGAGCTTCCTGTCATTCTCCTGTTCAATCGTCCTACTCGCCATGATTCCAGGAATACCACATCCAGAGGAGATTAGAAGAGGTATGAAACTCTTTCCTGAAAGACCGAAATGTCTGAATACCCTGTCCATGACGAATGCGATACGTACCATGTAACCGCAATCCTCAAGAATTGACAAAAAGAGGAAGAGAATCGCCATCTGAGGCACGAAACCAAGAACAGCGCCAACTCCACCTATGATACCGTCGACGACAAGGCTTACAACCAGGGATCCAGCTCCGATGGCTTCCAATCCTGCACTTACCCAATCTTGTATTGCCACAACAAATGTATCATTCGTCCAGTCAGTGACGATCGTTCCAATTGTCGTGACGCTGACATAATACACCAGCCACATAACGAGAATGAAGATGGGAATACCAAGAATCCTGTTTGTAACGATCCTGTCTATCTTATCAGAAACGGAAAGCTCCTCCTTCCCTTTCTTAACAGTGGTTGAAACTATCTTCTGAATATACTTATAGCGCTCATCCGTGATGATCGACTCAATGTCATCATCCTTTTCTTTCTCAAGGACAGCTCTTGCATCCTTTGCTTTTGAAAGAGCCTCTGCCGACATATTCACGGATGCCATCGCCTTCTCATCACCCTCGAGAGCCTTTATGGCATACCATCTTGCCTTTGATGAGGGAATGGAACCAAGACATGACCTCACCTCCTCAATCAGAACCTCCACTTTCTCAGAGAAAATGGAACCAGGAAGAGAGTGTTCCCTCTTCTTTGCCGTTCTTACAGCCTCATCCACGAGTGAGCCAAGTCCAGTTTTCTTGAGAGCAGAGGTCTCGATGACAGGACAGCCAAGAATCATCGAAAGCCTCTTAATATCCACCTTAAGCCCCCGTTTCTCGATAAGATCGGCCATATTGAGAGCGATCACAACGGGGATACCCGTCTCTATCAACTGTGTCGTCAGATAGAGATTCCTCTCTATGTTCGTAGCATCAACCAGATCGATGATGACATCTGGATTATCCTTCAAAAGATAGTCTCGGCTAACAACTTCTTCCAAAGTATAAGGACTTAAGGAGTAAATACCCGGAAGATCCGTTACAGTAATATCATCCTGGAATTTTTTGTCCTTAAGCTTTCCTTCCTTCTTCTCAACGGTGACCCCGGGCCAGTTTCCTACATACTGATTGGCTCCGGTCAGAGCGTTGAACATAGTGGTTTTTCCGCAGTTCGGATTTCCTGCGAGAGCAATCTTTATATTCATTTTAACTCCTTGCATCCCCTTTTCATCTGACGATTACGCACTGGGCATCATTCTTTCTTACCGAAAGTTCATATCCTCTCACCGTGATCTCCACGGGATCTCCGAGAGGGGCCACTTTCCTGATATAAAGTTCGGTTCCCTTTGTAATCCCCATGTCCATGATGCGTCTTTTGTAGGCGCCATCACCCTCAATCTTCTCAACACGTACGGTTGAGCCGACTTTCGCTTCTCCAAGTGTCATATGTTCACTCCTATAAATACATGCTCTGAATCAGATGAGGATATGCTTCGCCATATCTGCATTGAGTGCTACACGGGAATCCTTGATTTTGACGATCAGAGAGCCTCCAAGAACATTGAGGACCTCAACTTCCGATCCTGCGACGAATCCGAGATTACCAAGAAATCTTCTCGTCTCGTCATTACCTCCCACTCTTCTAACCTTGGCCGACATTCCTGGACCAATCATCGTAAGCGGCATCATTCATTCTCCTCTAAAAGTTTGAATAGGTTAATTCCTATCGTGGGTTAGTTTACTCTAACTAAAATTAGTAGTCAATAACTCTCAAAACAGAATGAACAGAATCTTAACTTTTTTGTTGAAATAATTTTTGTAAATATATGATAAGATAACGGAAAAAGAGGTGAACATATGGACGGGAAAGAGTCTTCTGAAGACTATCTGGAAGCTATACTGGTATTATCTGGAGAGAAGAAGATTGTCAGGAACATAGACATCGCGAGACATCTTGAGTTCTCAAAACCGAGTGTGACCATCGCTTTGAGAAAACTAAAAGACAAAGGACTGATAGACATATCCGGGGACAATCTGATAACTCTCACAGAAAAAGGACAGGAGATTGCAGAGAAAACCTATAAAAGACATCTTGGAATCACGAAAGTCCTCATCTCACTTGGAGTGGATAAGAGCACGGCAGAAAAGGATGCATGCCGGATGGAACATGTCATAAGCGAGGAAACATTCAGGGCTATAAGCGAACATGCAGAAAAGATGTTGACTAAAGTCGAAAAAGAGTGATAATGCCCTCTTAGGATGAGAACAGAGACAAGAGTTAACGGGATTACGGAGGGAAGAATTTCCAAGCAGCTCCTGCTATTCTTCTTCCCTATTCTTTTTGGAACCTTTTTCCAGCAGTTATATAACACGGTAGATGCAATCGTCGTCGGTCAGTATCTGGGGACGGAAGCTCTTGCCGCCGTTGGAGGAGGTACGGGTACAGCGATAAACCTTCTCATCGGTTTTTTCACGGGTCTCAGCAGCGGTGCTACCGTAATTATAAGCCAATACTACGGTGCAAGAAACTACAAGGATACGAACAAGGCGATACACACGTCGATCCTTATAGCAATAATCGGAGGCATCGTGATCCTTTTCATAGGCCTTCTCTTCACCCGCCCCATACTCGAGCTCATAGGTACTCCTGATGATGTGATAGATCTTGCGGAAAGATATATGCGGATATACTTTCTCGGCAGTATATTCAATACCGTATATAACATGGGTGCCGGTATATTCAGGGCACTCGGAGATTCAAGAAAACCACTTTATTTCCTCATCGTAGGTTGTGTTGTAAACATAATACTCGATGTCCTGTTTGTAGGGTTCACACCCCTCGGAGTCGCAGGTGCAGCATGGGCTACAATAATAAGCCAGGCAGCATCTGCCGTTCTCGTCGTAATCTATCTCAGGAGGCTGGATGAAGATATAAGGCTGAGTCTGAGAAATCTGAGATTAGATTCCGTCATTCTAAAGAATACGCTCCGAATAGGACTGCCTACGGGTATCCAGTCCATCCTCTATACGATCTCAAACCTCATCATACAGGCAAATGTCAATGCGTTTGGAACAGCCACAGCCGCTGCATGGGCAGCATATGGAAAGCTCGATGCTGTATTCTGGATGGCCATAAACGCCTTCGGCATCGCAGCAACGACATTCGTAGGTCAGAACTATGGAGCAAAACTGTATGACAGGGTGAGAAGCGGAGTAAAGATAAGTCTCTCAATCGGAGGAATTATGACTGTGCTCATCTCAATCGTTTTCCTTCTTCTACAAGACAAGGGACTAATGCTTTTCACAACCGATCAGGAGGTACTCTCAATAGGAGTGAGCATTCTGCTTATACTCGTACCTACTTGGATAACATACATGCCGATAGAGATTCTCTCCGGTGTAATGCGTGGATGTGGAAAAACCCTTATCCCGACAATTATAACCGTCGTAGGAATCTGTGGTCTCCGTGCACTCTGGCTTGAGATAGTACCGGGAGAAACACCTACCCTTCTATCAGTTTTCCTTTGCTACCCTGTTTCATGGGTGATAACCTCTGCAGCAATCATAATCTATTATTTCTATGGAGATGTACTTCCTAAAAAACAGAAGAAATTGAAATAAATATTATTGAGTGTTCCTAGAGGACTTACCTCTACCCGCGTGTTTCCATATTTTTCTGGGAGTTACTTGATGCAGTGGGATCCTCCATAATGGAGTGCTCCTGATGAGCACCTCCTCTGCCCAGATTGAGAAAGCGCTTGACGGATATCTTCATTTCGGCAGATTTCCAGAGAACATCGATCATGCAGGCAAGGGGGAATACGGAATCCTGTATCGCTCCGTCTCATGATCAAGTAGCTTGCCGAGACCGTGAAGGATACGATCTCGTACAACAGGACCACTTCCGCATAGAATGGCTAAAAAACCCACCCTTCATCGAAATCACACGACTCCAGGTGGCGAACTTGTCAACGACCTTCAGGACAAGCCAAAGGCTTGGACGTGAGCGTTTTGCCCATAGGCTCCGTTGCCGGTTTACCTGTGGCACCCCATCCATACGGCTGATTG